>JABFQV010000002.1 GCA_013141495.1 Methylotenera sp.
TCGGCATTCGCTTCTCGCTCGACGACTTTGGCACTGGCTACTCCTCACTACAATACTTAAAAAAACTGCCGCTGTACCAACTTAAAATTGATCAATCCTTTGTGCGTGATATTGCCGATGATATCAGTGACCAAGCCATTGTACGCACCATTATTGCCATGGCACAAACGCTAAACCTGAATGTGATCGCCGAAGGCGTTGAAACCGAACAGCAACGCCAATTATTGCAAAGCAACGGTTGCCACACCTACCAAGGCTACTTATTTAGCCAGCCGGTGCCGATTGCTGAGTTTGAGGCGTTGATGAGTCAATTACAAGGCTTGAAGATTTAGCTATAGAAATAATTAACCCGGATTTTTGCATTATTTATTTGATGGTTAATCTGGGTTTAAACTAATCAGTGTTTAAAAATAAGACGAGCGGTCAACACCGTTTGCAATCTCTTCTAGTACCTGCAAAAATTCATCGCCATAACGTGTTAACTTGGCTTGACCAACACCACTGATTTTACCCATTTCTGTCAGGCTGCCCGGGCGGAGATTAAGCATTTCAAGTAGCGTGCTATCATGGAATATGACGTAAGGTGGCACACCTTGCTCTTTAGCCAGTTCGATACGCTTGGCTTTGAGGGCGTGCCATAGTGGGTCGTTGTTTAGCTCGGCGTAAGATTCTTTTGCACGTGCCCCGCGTTCTACTTTGCTGACTTTTCGGTTGCTGACTTCAATATCGCGACGTAGCCAGACTTCAGTCTCACCGCGCAATACAGGGCGAGATGTTTCGCTAAGTCTTAGGCCGCCAAAAGCATCCATATCGGTTTCTAAATAACCCGCTGCGACTAATTGCCGAAAAACACTACTCCACTGCTGGGGTGATATGGCTTTGCCAATGCCAAATGTGCTGAGCTGGTGATGGCGAAACTGTTCAACTTTTGGCGTGGTTTTTCCAAGCAGTACATCGGTGAGATGTACTACACCAAAGCGTTGCCCGGTACGATAAACGCATGATAAAGCCATTTGCGCAGGTTGCGTTGCATCCCAAGTATCAACAGGGGTAAGGCAATTGTCACATTGGTCACATTTCCCGTCATGTTGCTCGCCAAAATAGCGCAATATGGTTTGGTGACGGCATGTAGTTGACTCACAAAAGCCTAATAATGCATCCAGTTTTTGTCGCTCAACATGTTTACGTTCTTCTGAGGCGTCGCCACTGTCCAGCATTTTGCGCATGCTGACAACATCGCCTAATCCGTAGGTCATCCAAGCATTGGCTGGCAAACCATCTCGACCGGCACGACCTGTTTCCTGATAGTAGCCTTCCATGCTTTTGGGTAAATCGAGATGTGCAACAAAGCGTACATTGGGTTTATCAATGCCCATGCCAAACGCAATGGTGGCGACAATAATCACGCCTTCTTCGCGTAAAAAACGTCGCTGGTTGGCGTTGCGTATGCTGCTATCTAAACCTGCATGATAGGGCAGGGCATCCCATCCGCGCGATTTTAGCCAGTCGGCGGTTTCTTCAACTTTACGTCGCGATAAGCAATAGATAATGCCTGCGTCATTCGCATGTTCAGCTTCAAGAAAGGCTTCAAGCTGTTGGCGTGCGTTGGCTTTTTGTGTGACGCGGTATTGAATGTTAGGGCGATCAAAACTGGAAACAAACTGGCGAGCTTGTTCAAGTTTGAGCCGCTCAACAATTTCCACTCGCGTAAGTGCATCTGCTGTTGCCGTGAGCGCAATGCGCGGTACTTGTGGAAAGCGCTCATGTAAAACCGTGAGCTTGCGGTATTCTGGGCGAAAGTCGTGTCCCCATTGCGATACGCAGTGTGCCTCATCAATCGCAAAAAGCGCAATCCCTATGTTGTGTTCTATCTGTTCCAGCAATGATAAAAAACTAGGCATGAGCAGTCGCTCGGGCGCTACATAGAGGATTTGTAAATCACCGCGCATCAGTTGTGCTGTAATTGCGCTGGCTTCATGTGTGCTTAAGCTGGAATTTAAAAATGCAGCCTGCACGCCAAGTTGCTGCAAAGCGTCAACTTGGTCTTGCATCAAGGCAATGAGTGGCGAAACCACAATACCAACCCCATTGCGTAGCAGGGCTGGCAATTGGTAGCACAGTGACTTGCCACCACCGGTTGGCATCAGCACTAGGGCATCACCACCTGCAACCACATGCTCGACAATGGCTTGCTGTTCACCACGAAAAGTAGTGTAGCCAAAGACGTCATGCAGGCATTGATGCGCGGTGAAACTGTGTGTCGATAAGTTTGTAAAAGTCACTAAAACGCAACGCTAAGCTAAGCTTATTCAACCCCTTGACTTATTAAGTAGTCTTCATAATTACCAGTAAAGTCAATAATTTTGCCTGGCTTAATTTCGATAATACGCGTGGCGATAGAGCTTACAAACTCACGGTCGTGGCTGACGAAAAACAGCGTGCCTTTATATTTATCGAGTGCGGTATTGAGTGCCTCAATAGACTCCATGTCCATGTGGTTGGTCGGTTCATCCATGAGCATGACATTGGTTCTTGCCAGCATCATTTTGCCGTATAGCATGCGACCTTTTTCACCACCGGATAATACTTTGACCGATTTTTTAGTATCGTCACCACCAAATAATAAACGTCCTAGCATGCTGCGCACTACTTGGTCGTCATCACCAGGCTGGCGATAAAGCGACATCCATTCAAACAAGTCTTCGCCATTTTCAAATTCGTATTCGTGATCTTGTGCAAAGTAGCCGATATTGGCTTTCTCTGCCCATTTAACTTCGCCGTGATTAGGTTGCAGGTCACGCGCCAGGCAACGTAAAAATGTGGTTTTACCAATACCATTTTCACCAATAATCGCGACTTTTTCACCGGCTTCAAAGATCATATCAACATCATTAAACAACGGTTTATCAAAGCCGTGGCTGAGTTTTTTCAACTCAACAGCGTTGCGGTACAGTTTGTCGCGATCGTCAAACTCAAAGCGGATAAACGGATATTGACGGCTTGAAGGTTTAAATTCCTCAATTTTGATTTTATCAATTTTCTTGGCACGACTGGTCGCCTGCTTCGCTTTTGAGGCATTGGCAGAGAAGCGGCGCACAAAGTCCTGCAGTTCAGCGACCATCAGTTTGGCTTTATCATTGTCTTTGGTTGCCTGCGCACGTGCGGCAGTGCTGGCTTCCATATAATCATCGTAATTACCTGGGTAAACCGTAATTTTTCCATAATCCATATCGCAAGTATGCGTACAAACCTGGTTTAAAAAGTGACGGTCATGTGAAATGATAATCATGGTGCAGTCACGGTTATTCAGTACATCTTCTAACCAACGAATGGTGTTAATGTCCAAGTTATTGGTAGGTTCATCCAGCAGCAAAATATCCGGGTTAGAGAACAGCGCTTGCACCAGCAAAACGCGCAATTTCCAACCAGGTGCTACGGCGCTCATTGGGCCGTTGTGTTGCTCAATCGGGATACCTACGCCCATCAAAAGCTCGCCAGCACGTGCTTCGGCAGTGTAGCCGTCATATTCCGCAAACACGCCTTCCAGCTCGGCGGCGCGCATGTAGTCATCCTCAGTGGCTTCTAAATTAGCGTAGATCGCATTTTTTTCTACATTCGCCTTCCACATTTCTTCATGGCCCATCATGACCACATCGAGCACACGTTGATCTTCGTAAGCAAACTGGTCTTGGCGAAGAAACGCCATACGCTCATGGCTGTCGATTGAAATATTGCCCGCACTAGGCACTAATTCGCCCGCCAGCACTTTCATGTAAGTGGATTTACCACAGCCATTGGCACCGATTAAACCATAGCGATTGTTATCGCCAAATTTAACAGAGACATTTTCAAACAATGGCTTAGCGCCAAATTGCACAGTGATGTTGTTGCTGATTAACATTATTGCTTTTCCTAATTGTATTTTTCACCACAGAGCCGCGGAGGCAGACAGGCACAGAGAAAACTAAAATCACGCAACTCGTCATTCTGAGCAAAGCGAAGAATCCAGCACTTAAGTTAGCATCATGGATTCTTCGCTTTGCTCAGAATGACGAGAGTTCGGTTTTCTCCGCGTCTCTGTGGTGAATTGCTTTTATATTTAAAACTTATTATGTACTACCACTTCATCCATCGCTAATTGCCCGCCGCGCGGCATGGCTTGTTTTAAAGCTTTGCCCACTACCACAAACATGGCTGGCGTATGATCCGCTGGCAAGTTAAGTAGTTTGGCTACGGCATCAAAGTCAAAGCCATCCATCGGGCAGCTGTCGTAGCCCATTTCTTTGGCTGTCAACATGATGTTCATGGCGGCCATGCCACATGAGCGCATCGCTTCATCGCGCTGCACTTGTTCTAAGCCCTCGTAATATTGGCCTATGGCTGGAACGAGATAATCTTGCACCGGCTTGGGTGCGTTTACCCAATAGCGTTCAGGTTGTTTTGCCCATGCTTTTAAATCTGCGGTCAGCACGATCAGCAATGAAGCTTCTTCAACCTGTGCCTGATCCCAACTCACGTTACGAATTTCTTTGCGAAGCGCAGGATCGTCCACTACGACAAAGCGCCAGTTTTGAATATTAAAAGCTGTGGGTGACAGCATTGCCAATGACATGAGTTTGGCAATTTCTTGTTGCGTCATTTTATGCGTGGGGTCATACGCCTTGACTGAGCGTCGTTCTACAATGGCTTGGCTAACAATCATGATTCGTAGTGGATATCCAAAATTTCTAAAGTAATGTCACCAACAGGACGTTGCCAAGTGACGGTGTCGCCAATTTTTTGACCCAGCAAAGCTTTTGCTAACGGTGAAACCCAGCTGACTTTGTTGATGGTGGCATCAGCTTCATCCTCACCTACGACGTGAAATGTATGCTGAGCACCTTCGCCATCCTTCACCTCAACTGTTGCACCAAACAACACCGTTTCGTGGCTTTGTGTTTTAGGGTCAACCAATATGGCTGAATCTAGCCGTGCACGCACATAACGCAAATCACGCTCAATTTCAGCAATTTTGTCTTTACCAAAGGTGTCTTCGGTCGTGTCTTTTAGGGTGTCCAGTTGCGCTAATAGTGACTCTTCAAGCGTTTGTAGCTCCAGTGCGCCTGTGGGTGTCACGTAATTAGGATGCTCGCTAATGGGACGCTCGACAATATCGTCGCCAGCTTGCTCAAATCTTTCTTCATTTACAAATGCACGACTCATAGATGATCTCCTGTTATTCCCACTCAATGGTTGCTGGCGGTTTGCCTGAAACGTCATAAACCACGCGGTTAATCCCGCGCACTTCATTGATAATGCGATTAGAAACGCGACCTAAAAGCGCGTATGGCAGTTCTGCCCAATGCGCGGTCATAAAGTCACTGGTGACTACGGCGCGTAATGCCACCACGTAATCATAAGTACGGCCGTCGCCCATTACGCCGACTGACTTAACGGGTAAAAATACCGTAAATGCCTGGCTGGTAAGTTCGTACCAAGTTTTACCAGTGACATCATCTTTAGTGTTGCGTAGCTCTTCAATAAAAATTGCGTCTGCACGGCGTAGTAAATCTGCAAAGTCTTTTTTAACTTCACCTAAAATACGCACGCCCAAACCAGGGCCGGGAAAAGGGTGGCGATATACCATGTCCGGTGGCAAGCCCAGCGCCACACCAAGCTCACGCACTTCATCTTTAAATAGGTCGCGTAGTGGCTCCAACAGTTTTAAGCCTAAGGTTTCTGGCAACCCACCCACGTTGTGGTGACTTTTAATGGTGACGGCTTTTTTGGATTTCGCGCCGCCTGATTCAATCACGTCAGGGTAAATTGTACCCTGCGCTAAAAAGGTTGCCCCTTTATGCCCACCGTTCCCCGCTTTAAGCTTGGCGGCTTCGGCTTTAAATACTTCTACAAATTCGCGACCGATAATTTTGCGTTTGGCTTCAGGCTCACTCACACCTGCCAAATGCCCCATAAATTGGTCGGTAGCGTCCACGCGAATAACGTTTACATGTAAGCGCCCAGCGAACATATCCATCACCATGTCGCCTTCATTCAAGCGCAATAAACCATGATCCACAAATACGCAAGTGAGCTGGTCGCCAATCGCTCGATGAATAAGCGCTGCGGCAACGCTTGAGTCAACGCCGCCTGATAAGCCTAAAATCACTTCTTCATCACCCACTTGGGCTTTAATTTTAGCCACAGCCTCAGTAATGTAATCGCCCATAATCCAGTCTGGGTTTGCACCGCAAATGTCTAACACAAAGCGGTTGAGCATCGCCTGACCTTGCTTGGTGTGCGTCACTTCAGGGTGAAACTGCACTGCATAAAATTTGCGTGTTTCATCTGCCATTGCCGCGACAGGCGTCGTTTCGTTACTGGCAATCACTTTAAAGCCGGCAGGTAATTCAGTTACCTTGTCGCCGTGGCTCATCCACACATCAAGCAAACCGTGACCTTGGGCATTGGTGTTGTCTTGAATGTCGCGGAATAGGGCAGAGTGACCATGCGCGCGCACTGCAGCATAACCAAACTCACGTTTATGCCCAGCCTCGACCTTGCCGCCGAGTTGTTGCGCCATGGTTTGCATGCCATAACAAATGCCCAATACCGGCACGCCGAGTTCGAATACCGCTTGCGGCGCTTTGTCTGTTTCTTCTTCATACACGCTGGCATGACTACCTGAAAGAATAATGCCGTCAGCGCCAAAGTTGCGCACAAAGTCGTCAGAGACTTCACATGAGTGAATTTCGCAATACACATGCGCCTCACGCACGCGGCGTGCGATGAGTTGAGTCACTTGGGAACCGAAGTCGAGTATAAGGATTTTTGAATGAGACATTTTTTAGCCGTAAAATGCACAGAGAACACAGCCTCAGAGTTTTTGATTTCTCTGATGTTGTGTTCTCTGTGGCTAGAGTTAATATTTAAGTGAATTAGTCAACGCGATAATTAGGTGCTTCTTTAGTAATTTGCACATCATGTACATGAGACTCACGCATCCCTGCACTGGTGATTTGTACAAACTCGGCCTTTTCACGCATTTCTTCAATGGTGGCACAGCCGGCATAGCCCATTGATGCACGCAAACCGCCCATGAGTTGGTGAATCACCGCCAGTACGCTACCTTTGTAAGGTACGCGACCTTCGATGCCTTCAGGTACTAATTTGTCCGCACCGCTATTGGTATCCTGGAAGTAACGGTCGCTAGAGCCTTTTTCCATAGCACCAATCGAACCCATGCCACGGTAAGATTTATAAGAGCGACCTTGAAATAACTCAATTTCACCAGGCGCTTCTTCAGTGCCTGCAAACATGCCGCCTAACATAACGCTGTAGGCACCAGCAGCGATAGCTTTAGAGATATCGCCAGAATAACGAATGCCACCATCGGCAATAAATGGTACGCCAGTGCCTCTTAACGCTTCTTCAACATTTGAAATTGCACTGATTTGCGGCACACCCACGCCGGCTACAATACGCGTTGTGCAAATTGAGCCAGGACCAATGCCAATTTTAACGCCGTCAGCACCGGCATCGACCAATGCCAATGCTGCGCTTGCCGTTGCAATGTTGCCGCCGATTACATCAATATGTGGAAAGTGTTTTTTAACCCATTTCACGCGATCCAGCACGCCCTGTGAATGGCCATGTGCGGTATCAACCACAATCACGTCAACACCCGCTTCAGCCAAGGCCGCCACGCGCTCTTCAGTACCTTCGCCTACACCAACAGCCGCACCAACGCGTAATCTGCCTTGCGCATCTTTACAGGCAAAAGGATGGTCGGTTGATTTTTGAATATCTTTAACCGTGATTAAGCCTTTTAGTGTGTCTGCGTCATCAACCACTAATACACGCTCAAGACGATATTGGTGCAATAAGCGAATAACATCTTCTTTCGCGGCGCCTTCTTTCACAGTCACCAGCTTATTGCGTGGTGTCATGATGTTTTTAATCGGTTGATCAAGGTTGGTTTCAAAACGTAAATCACGATTGGTCACAATGCCAACAATTTTGCCGTTATCCACCACAGGAATACCTGAAATTTTATGCGTGCGATTAAGTTCAAGCACATCACGTACCGTCATGTGGCTTTGAATCGTAATCGGATCGTTCACTACGCCTGATTCAAAACGTTTAACACGTGCAACATGTGCAGCTTGTTTCATCGCGGTCATGTTTTTATGGATAAAGCCTAAACCGCCTTCTTGCGCCAAGGCAATAGCAAGCGGCGCTTCGGTGACTGTATCCATTGCCGCCGATAACAGCGGGATGTTAAGCTGAATGTTGCGAGAGAGTTGTGTTGCGAGAGACACTTCACGCGGCAGCACATTAGAGTAGGCTGGCACTAATAAAACGTCGTCAAAGGTGAGAGCTTGTTGCAATAAACGCATGCGTAAATCCTTGTACCCAAAACGAAATTATACAGAGATATGAGCGAGTTAGCGAGAGTGGGGCGATATTTTTGTTAACATTTGTCAATGCCAGTCAGTCACCTCAATGCTAGTAAGGCGTATGAGGGTTGTTACCGCACGTGATAAGTGCGCAACACTTGCTTGTAACTGAGATAGGTCATAATATGTACAAAATGTGTGAAAAAGGATCCGGTATGAAAATTCGCTTGTTATTGCTGTCAGTTGCAATGTTGCCTATGCTGGCAAATGCTGATATTTACAAATGGAAAGATAAAGACGGTAGTGTGCGTTATAGTGATGTGCCGCCGGCATCTAATGTGAAGCAAGAGCCGATGCAGGGAAAAAAGTTACCTAAAGCCACAGGTGATGCACCGCTATCTGCAGTTGAGGGAGACGTCACAACTGCAATTAACCGAGGTAAAGCGGCAGTAGTAAAAGAGCCTGCGGATAAAGCGCCACTAACTAAAGAAGAGGCTGCTGCCAAACGTGCTAAAGATGCTGAAGCACAAAAAAAAGCAGATGAAGCAAAGCAGGCAGACTTAAAACTTAAGCTTGAAAACTGCAAGGCATCTAAGTCAAATTTAGCGACTTATATCAATGGTGGCCGAATTGCTAAAACGAATGAAAATGGTGAGCGTGTATATTTGGGTGATGATGAAATCAACCAAGGTAAGCTTGATGCACAAAAAGATGTTGAAAAGTATTGTGACTAGTTCAACTAAAGAGCGTGCTTTATCTGCATCATTTCAACGCAATTTTAGTTGGTATCGCTTGGGCGATTGCCTAACTCGTAAGCATCAATTTACCAGCCTGCGCGAACATTTATCCTGATTACTTCTCATTGCCTAAAGCGCGCCGATATTGTTCCAGCTTGGCTTCGTAATCTTCTGCATCACCATAATCCAAAAATCGCGCATAACGCGAATGCGTGCTTAAAATCTTTCTGGCGTGTTTAATCGGGCAAAAATATTGCTCGGTTCGCCCTACAATTTCACTGATATAAGCAATCATCCCGGTACCGTAAGCGCAATAAGTGCAGTGGAATTTTTCAATAAAGTTAAGGTAACTCAGTTGTTGCCTATCAAAAATAATGTAGTCACCCCGGCGTACCTTTTTAATACCATAAATTGGAAAGCAGGTGAGTTGATAAAACGTAATAAAAATGTCGGTAATGATTAGCGGAATAATCATGGCGTAAATGATAGGGCCGGTAATTAGATTTTGCGGGCGATCGGTAATCAACCAGCGGAAAAAATTTCTTTTAAGCCTGCGGTGTGTTTCTTTAATGGATTGCTCAAACTCGACTCGTTTACCTTTGATTTGAAAAAACATGGTGGACGGCTGTTCACTTAGCGCGGTACGTAAGTCATCTTCAAGCGCTGTGATTTGGTCTAGTAACTGTTGAATGCGATCGTTCATGTTAAACCCATTGTGATGACTGAGGGTGTAAGTATAACGGCATATGACCAAGCATTACGCCTAATAGTATTGCATGGTTGATTTGGATTGATTGACCTGCAACATTTAATTGAATATTGATAACCCATGGTGGATGGTTGAAGCTAATCTGCCAATATCTTCTGCTACCCAACGATAAAACCTATCATTAACTACGCCTGTATAACGCTACGTTTTTTAATGATTATTTACTTTGAAAAAAGCCTTTTAATCTATCCACCGCCCCGCCTGCTTTAATACCCAAGCTAGTACCAACCCCTGGCCCTAAAATGGCGGTCCCTGCAATGGCTCCAGCCATTGCCGCTTTGGAAGGTAATACCACTGGGTTACTTAAAGTGCCCGAAACTTCAAGTGGAATCGCCACCAAGCTCACGCTATGCTTTAGCTCAACCTGTGCAATCCCATCTAGCTCTTTATTTGGTTTTATTTTAACCTGCCCAGTGGCAGTTAATAAGCCAGAGCTTATTTTAAGATCACGCAGATTATGCTGCCGGCCCCTCATGCTAAATAAACCTGAAAACTCATTAAATTCGGTTTCAGCGTTGCCTGTATCTTGCTTTACTAACAAGCTCGCTACCTTTACCAAATCCAAGCCATGCAATACACCGTTATTTACGCTAAATCTAAAATCTGCCTGCATGTTATCTATCAGTGCGGTGGCCTCTTTTGCACTGCTAGAAAAATCACCGTGACTAAGTAAGCTACCACTTAAATAAACAGCCTTGCTCACCATGCGGCTGGGCTCTTTTACTGATAAGTTATGTACTTTTAATTTGCCGCTTGTGCGCCAGTTTTTATCCCAAGACACCATTGCATTGCCTGTCAACTTACCCTTATAAAGGTCAATGTTGATATTGGGAATCTCTAATCGATTACCTGTTATCTGCATTTCAATTTGCGCCTTATCAATCACTAAAGGCAATCCTATTGGCAAAAGCAATTTATCTGCTTGCACTAATATCAAATAATCACCACCCTTAGGCGTTACATCAGCTTTCAGCGCGCCATCGGCCGTTTCTAATTTTGCTGATGTCAATACATTCGCATTTGTGAAATCAGCATCCAAGTTAACATGGGGCAGCTTCATATCGGGCCAATCGAACTGTAGCGCATCAACCTTAACATTACGAATATTGATAGTGGCTACATCGCTATTATCCGATGGCTTACTAGATAAGGTAGATATAAGCGCCACAGCCGCCTGTTTGATAATAGGCTTGCTCACATTTAAATCAATTACTTTGGTTGCAGAAAACAAGGTAGTTAAGCTTGGAACCACCACAATCTGCGCTACCTTTATTTCTTGGAACTTACCAAGGGTAATGTCATTTACCACCACTCGTGGGCTAGGTAGCAATAACCAATGCCCAGAAGCAATCGTCACCGGCACCCCTAGCTTTTCACTTGCCATACCTTCAACTTTATTTAGATAAGATTGTGTGGGAATGAAAAAAGGTAAGAAAATCAATAAGCTAATTACAGCAGATGACCAAATTGATATTTTTTTGATATTTTTCGTCAAAATAATCCTAAAAAATGTTGAGTAGTGATTGACCGAATCCCGCTTAGTCAGTATTATAGCGCCTTCACCAATTCCTCGATAGCTCAGTTGGTAGAGCAACGGACTGTTAATCCGTGTGTCCCTGGTTCGAGCCCAGGTCGAGGAGCCAAGAATTTAAGCCCTGCAGCGATGCGGGGCTTTTTCTATTGTACTGTTGAATTGAAGTGTTCTTATGCGCATCAAAATAGACAGGGATTTGTACGTAATACCTTCAGCGAGGCTTGATCTCGGTAGGTTTCAACTAAATGTAAGGAGCAATACCCGTGACCAACGCACAACGCAGAGCACTCAATCGCATGGCTGAAATGAATTCACCAAGTAACGAGAGTAAGCCTGAGCCCACGCACAGCAACGCATTCTGTCCGCATGAGGCTGGCGCGTATTATCTTGTAACAGTGGGGACTGTCAGCAAGATTATCCAGCGATTAACCATGGAAATGGAGCCTCCCGTTCACACCTACGCCATCACCACTATTCATTTTGAACAAGATCCCGATACTGGCAGGTGGGTCTGGTTTGATGGTAAGGAGAAGCTATCCCCGCGCAAAAACCAGGATAGTTGGCGTATTGGCAATAAGAAGTTATATGACACACGCGAAAGCGCCGAGGCTGAACTTCAGCACTTGATGGCTAAAAATGGGGACCGGGTGACCAAAGTGCATGACCTGCCAGATGATTTGACTAAACTGAAAAAGATTCGTAGTGCCCACCATCCAGACCGCAATAACCCCGATTCTGACCATGATCTCTACCAGGCGGTTATCGAGAAAATTGACAGGATGCGTGCGGTAAGTGTGTGAGCCACAGCGTAGTTCATTAGCAGACAATCAAAAGCTGCGGTTTCATAGATGTAGATGGCAAAGCGGAGTGGGATGCCACAAAGTAGGTAACAAGCTGGGTTGATGCATTGTTTGTAGGCTAGTAACGCTATAATGGCGTGATGTTATCTCAATACATTGCACATGATCTTGAACATCAGTTAACTCAAATTGCAGAGCATGGTTTTTGTGTGATGGATAACTTTATCACCCAAGCTACGGTTTTAGCTTTAGCTAACGAAATTAGCTCACTGGATAGTGCCTCTCAAATGCATGAGGCAGGCACAGGGCAAACGCAAATTACGATTAACAAGCAGTTGCGCGGGGATTCTATTTATTGGCTCAATGAAGCTAATTCAAGCGTAGCGCAGAAGATTTACTTAGCTCAAATGGAGTTGTTACGAATAGCGTTAAATCAGCACTTATATTTAGGTTTATTTGCGCTGGAAAGCCATTTGGCGCTATATCAGGCTGGTACGGGTTATGGAAAGCACCTTGATCAATTTCACAAAAATAACACTCGGTCTAGCGACCAAGCTGTGCGTAAAATCAGCTGCATTTTATATTTAAACCAAAATTGGACTGAAGCGAATGGTGGCTATTTGCGGCTTTATCACAATCAAGCTAGCGAAACTACAGATGCACCATACGTTGATATAGCACCATTAGGGGGCCGATTGGTTTTATTTCTATCCGATACTTTTTACCATGAAGTATTACTCACAAATAAAGCAAGAGCGAGTCTGACAGGTTGGTTTTTAACACGCCAGTAGCAATTAAACCAAGTGCTGGAAGCGCTTGCCCTTAATTTTTTCCGGGGTGAGGTACACGCTCTATTTGTATTTATTCTTTAAAAAGCAGCTAGCTTCCACACCCTCTATTGCCTTGGCTCTAATCTAACATTCAAAGTTGCAACTCAGCATTTTATTAAATTCCACTGCCAGGGCTTGATCAATCTTTGCGATTGCTATGTTGGCGTTATCTAAGCCTTCTTTGTCACCTTGCGACTGTGCAATTGCACCCAGCCTGAATAGTGAATCCGTATTATTGGCATCAAATGTGATAGATTTCTCGTAAGCCTTTTTGGCTTCATCCAGTTGATGCAGGTTTTCATTAGCAACGCCTAGCTCATACCACGCCTCTGTATTTTTCGGGTCTATTCTGATCCAGTTCTGTGCCACTTGCGCGAGTTTTGGCCAGTCTTTACCCAGCTCTGGAATCGCCACCTGCATAAAAAATGGTTTGTTATTGTCTTCTTCTTCCCAGAATGCTTTGCCAGTAATAGGAAACTTTGTTTCAACTGGTAGTTTTTCTAAGTCTGCAAGCCATTCGATGGGCAGTGAATAAAAATAGGCCGGGCGACCTGGCGTTTTAAAGGTGTTGATACCAAGTAATTTACCTTCAAGATCAAAAATGCCACTACCGCTAGCACCCATTAAAAACTTAGCACTACTTCTAATGACTTTCCCGCCTTCAAATTCGTATGTGGACTTCACCATGCCAGCCGAGGTTAGCGGGGCGGGAACGCCGTTAGAATGACCGATGGCGAGGACTTCTTGACCGCGTTTGATATTGTTGCCTTTGCCGATAGGTGCCGGCTCAAACGGTAGGTTGTAAGTAGAAACCAAACATAAATCATGCCATCTATCCGCTTGCACCGAGGTGATTTCATAAGAATCTTCACCGCGAGAAACCCATGGCTCTTTGGTACTACGGAATATATGGCAGTTGGTAATGACTTTATTTTTAGCTACCACCACACCTGAGCCATAAGCTAGGCCACCGCTATTGTTGTAACCCCTTATCATCACTACTGATTGTAAAGATTTTAGTATTTTTGCTTGGTCTAATGCTAAAGCCGGCTGAATGTAGCTTAATAATGCTACGAGTAAAGTGAATCCACGCATCGCGATCTCCAATGTTAGTCATTATTTTTTTAATCAAGTATCGTTTTTAAAAACGGCGCTATGCAAGGCAGCGTTTAATAGATAACGTGATATTCACTCAATGACTATGAACCAATGGCAAAGTTCTAGTGATTAAATATTTCTTATTTTTAACATTAAGATTAGTTAGCGATAGAACGCCAATAAGCTGTTAAAATTTAACGTTAATTTACAACAAAGCACAACGTGTTCGTCACTTTTCCAAATAGTAAATATCAGTTGCACCAGCCTTTTCCACCGGCGGGCGATCAGCCGCAAGCGATAGACAAGCTGACGCAGGGGATTAACGACGGTTTGAAGTTTCAAACGTTGCTGGGCGTGACCGGCTCTGGTAAAACTTACACCATGGCTAATGTCATTGCGCGCACGGGTCGCCCTGCCATTGTGATGGCGCCTAACAAAACGTTGGCCGCGCAGTTGTATAGTGAGTTCAGGGAGTTTTTCCCTAACAACTCGGTAGAGTATTTCGTGAGTTATTATGATTACTATCAGCCTGAAGCCTATGTGCCCTCGCGTGATTTATTTATTGAAAAAGACTCAAGCATCAATGAGCATATCGAACAAATGCGGCTTTCGGCTACCAAAGCGCTGCTAGAGCGCGAAGACAGCATTATTGTCGCTACCGTTTCTGCTATTTACGGTATTGGTGACCCAAGTGATTACCATGGCATGGTGCTACACGTGCAGCAAGGCGATAAAATCGAACAGCGCGACATGATTACGCGCTTGGTAGGGATGCAATACGACCGCAACGATTTTGATTTTTCACGCGGGGCGTTTAGAGTGCGCGGCGATGTGATTGATGTGTTTCCTGCTGAAAATAATGAAACCGCAGTGCGCATCTCGATGTTTGATGATGAAATTGAATCGATCACCTTATTTGATCCGCTCACTGGGCAGATTTTTAATAAAATTCCGCGCTACACGGTTTACCCGTCAAGCCACTATGTCACGCCGCGTGAAACCACGATTAAAGCGATGGAGAAAATCAAACATGAGTTGAAAGGCCGTGTGGATTTTTACATTAAAACCGGCAAACTGGTTGAAGCCGCGCGTATTGAACAGCGCACACGTTTCGATCTTGAAATGCTCAACGAAATTGGCTTTTGCAAAGGCATCGAAAATTACTCGCGACATTTATCAGGGCGCAACCCGGGGGACCCGCCGCCAACGCTGATTGATTACTTACCCGATAATGCGCTGATGATTATTGATGAAAGCCATGTCACCGTGCCACAAGTGGGCGGCATGTATAAAGGTGACCGTTCGCGTAAAGAAAACTTGGTGGATTACGGCTGGCGCCTGCCTTCAGCCTTGGATAATCGACCACTGAAGTTTGAAGAGTTTGAACATATTATGCGTCAATGCGTGTTTGTGTCGGCGACGCCTGCGGAGTATGAAAAAACACATCAGCAACAAGTGGTAGAAATGATTGCGCGCCCAACAGGCTTGATTGACCCTGAAATTATCGTAAAACCAGCTGACACACAGGTAGATGATTTGCTAGGAGAAATTAAAAAGCGTGTGGACGTAGGTGAGCGCGTATTAGCCACCACGTTAACCAAACGTATGGCAGAAGACCTCACCGACTACTTAACTGAGCATGGTATTAAAGCGCGTTATTTACATAGTGATATCGATACTGTTGAGCGTGTTGAAATTATCCGGGATTTACGTTTAGGTGAGTTTAACGTTTTAGTCGGCATTAACTTATTGCGCGAAGGTTTGGATATTCCAGAAGTATCGCTGGTGGCGATATTAGATGCCGACAAAGAAGGATTTTTACGTTCAGAACGTAGTCTGATTCAAACATCAGGCCGCGCTGCACGCAACTTAAATGGCAAAGTGATTTTTTACGCCAATAAAATAACGCGCAGCATGAAAGCCGCCATGGATGAAACCGAGCGCAGGCGCGGTGTACAAATAGCGTTTAATACTGCAAACGGCATTACGCCCAAAGGCATCACCAAACGCATTAAAGATATGATTGATGGCGTTTACGATAAAGATGAACTGCAACGCGAGCATAAAGCGTTAAAAGAACAAGCCAATTTTGAATCTTTAAGTGAAAAACAAATCGCCAAAGAAATGAAGCGCATAGAAAAAGCCATGCACGATGCCGCTAAAAACCTGGAGTTTGAAAAAGCTGCCGATTTTAGAGATCAGCTCAAAAAGCTCAGAATAAGGTTTTATGGGGCGGAAATGCCAGACCTTGTTTAAGTTTTAGTGGGGAGTATCATGTGCAAAATTAAAGTAGAACAGGTTTTTTAATATGAACGCCAACAAAAAGTTTGTGTCATAAAGTGTGTGAAAAAGCAGTATTTTTAACTTTAAAGTTAGGAGTTTTCAATGAAAATCACTCAAATTGTAGCAATGGTAGCGTTAGCGTTAGGCTTTTCTCAAATGGCTTTAGCTGACCACCATGGTGCAGATGGAAAGCGTTGTGCGCACAAGCCGGGCTTGCAAGCAATGGATGCGGACAATGACGGCACAATTAGCCGTGATGAGTTTACAGAGGCACACCAAAAAATGGCTGATGAAATGTTTACAAAGCTAGATACCAACAATGATGGCAACATCGACCAAGCCGAGCAAAAGGAGCGTAAAGGGATGATGGGTAAGCATTGTAAAATGCAAGGTCACAAAATGCATAAGATGGAAGATTCTACTAAATAGTCAATAGGACGCCTCTAATAAGCGGCAGTGTGTCAGATTTAGCTTTATGTGCAGACTGTGATAGCCAAACCAGGTAGCGCATAAGGTTGCTTTTAAATACACCAAATGTGTGGCTGTTGTTAGATCTGCGATTTTAGTTGATTAAAAACATGCTTTTGTCTATAATCGCGCGCTTGCTTGGTAGCGTTACCAAGTGAGTTTTTTTACCTTGTCACACCACAACCTATATAAGTATGTATTTTTACTAAAGAGTGGGTGGCTTTAATCCAAAAGGAGCGTACATGCGCCATTATGAAGTAGTATTTATCGTCCATCCGGACCAAAGCGAGCAAGTGCCTGCGATGATTGAGCGTTACCGCGCGCTTGTAACTAGTGACGGCGGTGCAATGCATCGTTTAGAAGACTGGGGCCGTCGCCAACTGGCTTATCCGATCCAAAAAATCCACAAAGCACATTATGTGTTAATGAACATTGAATGTAGCCAAGCTGTGTTAGAAGAATTAGAGCACGGCTTTAAGTTTAATGATGCAGTATTGCGTCACTTAACCATGGCTACAAAAACTGCTGTGACTGCACCATCACCAATGATGAAAGAAGAAAAATCTAAATCAGTGTTGAGCAGAGATGCAGCACCTGCGCCAGTAGCTGCATCGGCAGAGGTTGCAGCAGCTTAAGTTTTAGATTAAACCCAAGTGAATAAGCTGGAGTTGCAAGCTGAAGTTGTGCTGATTGAGCCGCTTCGCTACACGCCAGCTGGCATACCGTTGTTAAGTGTTGTTTTGCGCCATACTTCAGATCAAATAGAAGCTGGCATGAAGCGTAGGGTGGAATGTGAAGTAAATGCGGTTGTGTTAGGTGACCAGATATTAGGAACCCCTGCATTGAAAGGCCTGAAAGTAGGCGCACATATTAGAGTGACTGGTTTTTTAGCCAAACGCAGCCTTAAAAGCACACAGTTGGTGATGCACATTAACCATATAGAGTTTATATAAGCGCAAGCTTGATATAAATTAAAAAATTTTAGGAGTTCAAGATGGCAAGAGATATGTATAAACGCCGCCGTTACTGCCGTTTTTCAGCAGAAGGCATTAAAGAAGTAGATTACAAAGATGTGGATTTACTGAAAGATTTTATTTCAGAAAATGCAAAAATTATCCCAGCACGTATGACGGGCACAAAAGCACGTTATCAACGTCAATTAACATCTGCGGTTAAACGCGCACGTTTCTTGGCTTTGTTACCATACACTGACAAACATTCAGGCTAAGGAGAATACTATGCAAGTTATTTTATTAGAAAAAGTTGGTAATCTTGGTGCTTTGGGTGATGTGGTTAAAGTTAAAGATGGTTTCGGTCGTAACTTTTTGATTCCACAAGGTAAAGCTAAACGTGCAACTGAGGCTAACAAAGCTGAGTTTGCTGCACGTCGTGTAGAGTTAGAAAAACAACAGGCAGCTATTTTAGCGGCTGCACAAGCGCGTGGTGAAAAACTAGCTGGTTTTGTTGTTGCTGTTGCACAAAAAGCCGGTGTTGATGGTCGCTTGTTTGGTTCTGTGACTAATGGTGACATTGCTGATGCATTAGTAGCGCTTGGTCATGATGTGCCTAAAGCATTAGTTCGCTTGCCAAATGGTCCATTAAAAACAATTGGTGATCACGTGGTTTCAGTGGCATTACACCATGATGTTGTTGTAGATATTACAGTTTCAGTTTCTGCTGAAGCGTAAAAAATAAAGTATCGTTGCCATAAGTTGTTGCTTCGATACCTTTAATTAGCGTAACAAAAAAATAAAAAAGGCTGCTTCGGTAGCCTTTTTTATTTTGATTGAACGGTGTGGTGTTATCTTTTAAAGATCTTTGCAAAAGTACTAATTGTGGATGAAGTGCAAGGCGCACGGAACACAGCGGCCGAGATAGTACGCGGTGTACAGCGATGATGCGAGTACCACGCAACGCAGCAATTCGCTGCAAGTAGTACTTTTGCAAAGGTCTTTTTTTAATCTTAAACCAAAAGTGCGAAATATCTGTTTGCCAGCGACGTGAGCTTTAAGCGCGTTACATTTTTTTACAATTAAGCTACAATTCATCAAAATAAACAAAAATATAAAGGTATTCTGATGTTCGGTTACAATTACCCACCCCCTCACGATTCTGAAATAAAGCAACAGTTAGTTCATCAGCAGGCTTCATGGTCAGGTCTTGCTGCTTTTTCACATCAGTTTAAATTATCGCCGCGCATCGTCGCTACGCCGCTACTTTTATGTTTAGCACTACAAGGTTGCGCAACCAATCCAGAAACCGGCAAGTCCTCAATCGGCGAAACATTTAAACAAACGTTTAATAGCGATGATCCTTGTGCAAACAATGCGCGCAACATTGGCATTTTAGGAGGGACGATATTAGGCGGAATTATCGGTAGCCAAGTTGGCGATGGTAAAGCGACAGGTATCTTGCTAGGTATTGGTATTGGTGGTGCCTTAGGTGCGTTCATTGGCTCAGAAGTGGATAATCGCCAGTGTGCGCTTTCAAAAATTGGCAAAGAATATGGCTTGGATATGCAAGTTACTCCATTGGCCGTCAGTACTGAAGCAACAACGGGTAAAGAGGGGACTGAAGCTACAACTAAGTCGGCAGAGAATACCCAAAAAGTTGGACTCTCTGTATCGGTGGTCGATGTAGATGGAAAGCCACAGTTTAACAGTGGCTCGGGTGACCTTCAGGCTGATGCAAAGCAACACTTTAGCGAAATTGCCAAACAATACTCCGCCAGTGAGCAGGTGGTACTTATTGGTCAGGGTAAAACCGAGCACGAAAAGAAAGCCATTTTTAATGAGCTACGTAAAAAACGTATTTTATTGATTGGTCATACCGATGATACTGGCAATTCTAAAGCAAATGCCCATCTGTCAGAGAGGCGCGCAAAAGAAGTTGCCAGGTTATTCAAATCTATGGGCGTTGAAGAGGGACA
The DNA here is from genome assembly GCA_013141495.1 of Methylotenera sp. Classification (GTDB taxonomy): domain Bacteria; phylum Pseudomonadota; class Gammaproteobacteria; order Burkholderiales; family Methylophilaceae; genus Methylotenera. The sequence continues at coordinate 19,827 of JABFQV010000002.1, forward strand.
ATTATTCTATCAAGGCGCGGGTGAGACCATGCCTATTGCAGACAACGCAACCACTGAAGGTCGCGCTAAAAACCGTCGGGTAGAGATTGTTGACCTGACAAATGATGATGCTTTCAAGCTTTATCTGCAAAATAAACGTGCCAAAACTGAGTATTACCGCCCTGTCGATGCGGTTGAAGCAAAAAACAATGCGGATACCTCAATCAATACGCGACAAGCCGAAACGGCAACCTCCAACAAATCTCCATCTAACAAAAAAGAGCAGCCAGTAGTTGTGACTAAAAAGTCAGACCAGAAAATCACGACTTCTAAAGACGCTGCCGTCGTTAAAAATAAATATACACCTCCCTCTTGGATTGATTTTGGCGGATTACCTGCTACGCGCGAGAATGCTGCCGTTAATGTGGGAGAGGTCGCCAGCGAAAAACCTAAATTCGCCTTCATTAGCACCGCACAAGCAAGTGATATGAGACATATCAGTGTGTGCAATATGGATAGGCCTCGTGACTCAGGTGCCGTGAAATCACTTAAAGATGGTAAAACCTATGCAACCAACGAGCATCTTCCTAGCCTTAATGGCCGCTCTTGGAAAGATACTGTAGGTGGAAATCTCGTGGTGCTAAACCGTGTAGCGGTATTGCGTGATGGCGCAACATTAGCCAATGCCCCAGAACTCAAAGTATATGCCAACTACAACGCAAGCAAAAATCGCAACGCTAAACCTGATTTGGCGATTGCGCCTGCGGTAAATATTTATCAAGGCAGCAATGGCTTGCTTTACCGAGTCTTTGCACAAGGCAATCAAGGCTTGCAGTGCATGGATGTGCTAATGCCGCTTGATAATAGTGGCGTTGCTAAAGGTGGTAAGGTGGTATACGGCAATAAAGAAAATGTTTTGGTGGCTGACTTTAAGCCTGTCATGGTTCGTTAATTAGGAAATTTTGGATGATCGATACAATCAAAGAGTTATTTTCACTCTCGCCAGTTTTGGCTTGGAGTCTCGTGAGCACGTTGCTAGCGTTAGTTATCGTGATCGCCTTGTGGGATAAGGTTTCTTGGATGTGGTTAAACTTCTCGATGGATTGGTGGCGTACTTCTAGTCTGTCTAAGGATCTTAATAAAGACACAGCCAACTCAGCTTGGTTTAAAGCAGAAAAAGCTTTATGTAGAGAATATAAGAAATTTATTCGACTCCAAAGCCAAGCTGATTTTGATGAGAAAGTAGATTATCTGACTAAAGCAGGCGACAATGGCCGCTCGCCAACGCCTACTTGGATTTTTGTACTAACCGCAATTTTGGTGTTTATTGAGGCTATGGGGTTTAGTTATGTGTTGGCAGGCTATACCATCCCTGGTGCTAGTGAAACCACACAACAATATGGTGCATTAGGTATTGCCTTTTTGATTTCTATTATTTTATTTGCATTTACGCACTTCGCAGGACATGAGCTTTATGTGTCTAATAAAATAAAACATGCGAGACGTGAGTGGTCTGAAGATGGGCGTAAACAGAAATTTACGACGGATACTATCGCTTTAGCTGGCAAAAAGAATAGTAGTGATGATGGGCAGCCCAGCTATACGCAAATGGTGAATCGGGTCGGTACACATGAAAACTATATGATGACGTATGTCACCATTGCTTGTGTATTGATTGTAGCGATTGGTGCTACTTACGTGCGCGGGCAAGTATTAGAGAAAATGCTACAGCAGACTGTGGTAAATAGTCAAAATCAAGCTGAACTTGGATTATCCATAACCGAGGATGGCTTAAATATGACGGTTAAAGGCGCAGATGACTCTGCTTTGCCTGATGCTGATAAGGCGCAAAACCAAGCTTCAAAAGACAAAGCCGTGCAGGATGAAGTCAGTATAGACAGGCATGGTGGTTGGGGTACATTTATCATTTTGGCATTTATTTTTATCTTTTTGCAATTACTTGGCGTTCTTTTTGGATACAAATGGGGTTTTGCTGGTAGAGATAGCAAATCTGCCTATAAAGCGATAGGTAGCGGTCGCTATACGTCCTATGCGGATGTGCGTCAACGCTATAGCGAAGTAGCCGATACCGCACAAGCCAAGCTTGAGAATTTGCAACAAAAGTTGATGAAACGTAATGTCGATATTGGCACGGAAGGGATGCACACAAAAAACACCTTCCTAGAGTTTATGAAAATGGCGCGTTTGGAAGAGTCTGGAGACAGGGCAGATCAAGATAGTCATACCACTCGTCAGGCTGTAAAAGATAGTGCTACCTCTAGTGTGCAAGAGCCTACGCCCAAGCCAGCAGAAGTGGATGCACCTCTGACAGTTCACCAAGCGATGCAACAATTAAATGCATTACAAGATAAAGAGGATAAGCGAGCCTACATTAAAAGCCTGCCTGTTTCTATGCAAGAGGAAGTCAAAAGCGCGCTGGCACTGGCAAAAGCTGAAGAAGCAAAAAAGGCGCAAGATCAAGCTAAATTAGCGCAATTAGATGCAGAGCTGGATGATTTGCTATGAAAACTTTTACGATGAAACAGGGCTTTCTGATGACCTCGTGCTTCATCGCCTCAAGTTTGGCTGTGGCTGGGCAAATGAATGCGATACCGACTTGCTACAATGCAAAAATAACAGCGCCCAATGAGAATGTTGAAACGGAGTTGTTTGTGATTATCGATCAAACCACCCCGTTTGATGCAAGGCTTAAGCAAGCTGTGGCTGAAAATGTACGCCCCTTTTTGCAAAGCAATCATGCCTTTTCTGTGACGCAGTTTTCAGCTTTTACACAAGGGCATTACACTGAAGTGCTTGTTTCAGGCAAACTAGATGCAACGCTAGCGCAAAAGCAGCGCGATGATATTTCTAAACCAGTATTGGCGAAATATGATCAATGTATCGCCCTGCAAACAAAGCAGGCTTCTCGGCTTTTAGGCGGTGCAATGAAGTCATCATTTAGTGCAGACAATAGTACAATTACTAAATCAGACGTATTTGCCAGCCTCAAAGACATTTCAAGCAAAGTTAAACAATCCAAAGCGGACACAAAAGTCGTGTTAATAGCTTCGGATATGCTGGAAAATTCTTCTATTACCAGCTTCTATGCCAAGCAAGCAGTGCGCCAAATCAACCCTGAAAAAGAGCTTAAATTAGCGGAAGACAGCCAAATGTTTGCTGATTTTGCTGGTGCCAAAGTGTATGTGATTGGCGCTGGGCTATTAGCTGAGGATGCTAAACAAGCAAAAGGCGTTTATCGCTCACCGCAAATAATGCAGGCACTGGCAACTTTCTGGAAAGCTTGGTTTCATAAATCCAATGCCGAGTTGATTGAGTTTGGGCAGCCTGCACTATTAAACCCCGTTCGTTAATTGCTAATTCATCACAATTAGAGGATCGATACGTATGCGTTTACTGATAGCATTTATTTTACCTTGGCTCACATTTTTTACGATAGGTCGTCCTATTGCAGGCACTATTTGCTTGATATTCCAAATCACAATCATCGGTTGGATACCTGCAACTATTTGGGCAGTATATGCATTAAGTCAATATAAAACAGACAAAAAAATTGAGGCCGCACTACAAAAGCATTCATGAAAGTAGCGGATATTAAAGAAGGAAAATTCTGCTTGCCATTGCATCAATAAAGGGAATCAACAATGAGTGCTATTTTAAGTTTTATCGGTAGTTTATTGACATTTTTACTATTTATTGCACTTGTCGTCGTAGCTATCGCTTTTTGGGGTTATAACACTTTACGTTCGTTATCAGAAAATATCCGTGAAGGTTGGTCTAACATTGGGGTGGTCGCAAAAAAACAGGTTTCTCTTATCAATCAACTGCAAGATGTAGTAAAGGGTTATCAGGAGTCTGAAAAGCTAGTGATGCTTAAAGTGTCTAGTGATGTATCATCGGCTAATCAATTGGCGCAATTTCATCAACAATCGAGCATGCTACTTTCGGCGGTTGGAAGCATGGCGCAAAAGTTTCCAGAGTTAAAAGCTAACGAACAATACCAACGGATTATTGATAGCATTCAAACTTGTGAGGCTCAACTTGAATCAGCGCGTCAAAAATATAATGCGGCGGTTAAGGCTTACAATGTCAAACGCAGTTCTATCCCCCACGTATTATATGCATCAACCTTGGGGTTTAAAAATGCCCCCTATCTTGAGTTTGATGGAGAAACGCCTTTACTAGAAGTTGGTACAATGAAAACTTTTGTTACGGACGATGACGGCGAACGTATCAACATATTATTAGGGCAAGCTGGTAATAAGCTTTTAGAGGTCGGTAACAAGGCCATTGAAAGTAGTAAGCAAATTGCTGATGCAGCGCATGAGAAAATAAAACAAATCCAAGAAACAAAAACTGGCGCTAACGTTTCTCAAGATAAGACTGAGTCAACTTCTACTTGCCCTGCTTGTGGTGTAAGTGTTTCTACAGCAAGTGCTTTTTGTAACCACTGTGGCACTAAACTCAGCACCTGACTGCAGGGAGTCTCTAAAAATTCACCTAAAATTAATACTTCTTGGATTGACTATAAAAATGTAATTTTTATAGGTCCCCTTAATTGAGCATCGGCAGGGTAGCAATGTTGGGTATAATCACGTCATGGCTGATGAACAATTAGATGCACTTAAAATCCCCCCCCACTCAGTAGAAGCAGAGCAATCTGTCATTGGTGGTTTGCTGCTCGAAAATGAAGCGCTGGATAAAGTTGCGGATATTTTAAGCGCACAAGATTTTTATCGATATGACCATAAGCTTATTTTTCAGCACATTGCTAAACTGATTGAGCATAATAAACCTGCCGACATTGTGACGGTGGCAGAATCGTTAGAAAACTCTGCTGAGCTTTCAGGCGTAGGCGGCATTGCCTATTTGGGCACGTTGGCACAAAACACGCCTACAGCGGCTAATATACGGCGCTATGCAGAAATAGTGCATGAGCGTTATGTGATGCGTCAATTGGTGGTAGTGGGGTCTGGCATTGCCGAGAGCGCTTACGCGCCGAACGGTCGTGATGCGCAGCAGTTGTTGGATGAAGCTGAGGCTAAGATATTTCAGATTGCAGAGGGTGGTAAACGTAGCACTGAAGGCTTCGTGGATATTAAAGTATTGTTGCCACAAGTGGCTGACCGTATTGATCAATTATTTTCGCGTGACAATCAGTCTGATGTCACTGGCGTACCGACAGGGTTCGCTGATTTGGATTCAATGACCTCCGGCATGCAGGGCGGTGATTTAATCATCGTCGCAGGGCGACCTTCTATGGGTAAAACGGCATTTTCACTCAACATGGCCGAAAATGTGGCGCTGGATACTGGGCTACCTGTTGCCGTGTTCTCGATGGAAATGGCGTCAACACAGCTTGCAATGCGGATGATAGGCTCAGTAGGGCGCTTGGATCAACATCGTATGCGCACGGGTAAGTTGGAAGATGAAGATTGGGAAAAACTGACGACTGCGCTGGGCAAACTCAACGAGGCGCCTATTTTTATTGATGAGGGCGCGGGTTTAAGCAGCTTTGATGTGCGTGCAAGAGCGCGACGATTGCATCGCCAAACAGGCAAGCTGGGCTTGATTGTGGTCGATTACTTGCAATTGATGGCGGCACCCGCAGGGCGGCAAGGTGAAAACCGTGCCACTGAAATTTCTGAAATTTCACGTTCTCTTAAGGCGCTTGCCAAAGAGCTTGATTGTCCCGTTGTTGCACTCTCCCAACTCAATCGCAGTGTAGAGCAACGCCCAGACAAACGTCCGGTCATGAGCGATTTACGCGAATCTGGCGCGATTGAGCAAGATGCGGACGTGATTTTGTTTATCTATCGTGATGAAGTTTACAACCCTGATAGTGCCGATAAAGGCACCGCGGAAATTATTATTGCCAAGCAACGTAACGGTCCTATTGGTCGGGTTAGATTGACGTTCTTGGGTCAACATACCCGCTTTGAGAATTTTGCCGGTTCGAGTCATATGTCTGATGAATACTAGGCTGTAGTCATGCGTCCAATTTTAGCGACTATTTCACAAAGTGCATTGCAACACAATTTGGCGGTTGTCAAACAGTACGCTCCGCATTCAAAAATAATGGCTGTGGTTAAAGCCAACGGTTATGGGCATGGTTTAATCAATGTGGCCTGCGGCCTAAATACAGTTGATGGTTTTGCTGTGCTTGGCCTGAACGAGGCTATTGATTTACGTGAAGCAGGTTTTGAGCAAGCTATTTTGCTGTTAGAAGGCGTATTCAGTGCGCAAGAACTTAGAATTGCAGCAAGTTTTGGTATCAATATAGTAGTACATTCTCTGGCGCAAATAGATATGCTGGAACATGCAAAAATAGCCCAGCCGATTGCCATTCACCTTAAAATCAATACAGGTATGAACCGTCTGGGGTTTGCGCCAACTGAGTTTTCTTTGGTATTTAATCGATTAAAAGCCTGTGAAAATGTCGCGGATATAACGCTGATGACCCACTTTGCTACGGCAGATGAGGAGCCTGGTATAGATCAGCCGCTGGCGTTGTTTCACCACACTATTAAAGAAATCAATTCGCCCAGTCCTTTACCAATATCTTTGGCAAACTCAGCCACTATCTTACGCTACCCACAAGCCCATGCTGATTGGGTGCGCCCAGGTATTATGCTGTATGGCGCTAGCCCTGTGGGTGGTACGTCAGCGATAACGTTTGGCTTAAAGCCGGTGATGCAATTTACCAGTGAAATTATTAGTGTGCAAATGCTACAAGCGGGTGATAGCGTGGGTTATGGCAACCGGTTTACTGCCAGCAAACCAACACGGGTCGGCATTGTGGCTTGTGGCTATGCGGATGGTTATCCACGCCATGCAGGTCAATATGCGGCTAGTGGCAACCAAGCTAAAGCGCCGATTGCTGTAGCCGGTAAAGCCACACAGGTGGTTGGTCGTGTTTCCATGGATATGCTGTTTTGTGATTTAACTGATATTCCACAAGCGGGTATTGGCGCATCCGTGGAGCTATGGGGCAATAACGTGCCGGTAGATGCGGTGGCTGAAGCTGCGGGTACTGTCGGTTATGAATTATTATGTGCGGTAGCAGCGCGCGTCAAGGTGAAAATGGTTGATTGATGGCTAAAGCAAAAACGGTTTATACCTGTACAGAATGCGGTGCCAGCGAGCCTAAATGGCAAGGCCAATGTCCAAGCTGTATGGCATGGAACACTTTGGTCGAGAGTATTGAAGAAACCGCCACCACCAACCGCTACGCTAATAAATTTGAGGGTTTGGCGCAAAGTAGCACCCTGCAAAAATTAAGTAGCATCAAAGCCGCAGATATTGCACGTCAGCCGACGGGCATCAGTGAGTTTGACCGCGTGCTGGGCGGCGGTTTAGTCGAAGGTGGTGTGGTGCTGATCGGTGGCGACCCTGGTATTGGTAAATCCACTTTGTTGCTACAAGTGCTGTGTCATTTAGGTGGCCGCAAAAATGGTAAAGCCTGCCAAGCGATTTACGTGAGCGGTGAAGAGTCACCGCAACAAATCGCCATGCGCGCCAAGCGTTTAGGCTTGGATGCCAGTGAAGTTGAATTATTGGCTGAAATCAACCTTGAGAAAATTTTAGCCACGCTACAAACACATAAACCCAATATTGCGGTGATTGACTCTATCCAAACGGTGTATTCCGAGGCGCTACAATCTGCCCCGGGTTCGGTGGCACAAGTGCGCGAATGCTCGGCACAGCTTACACGGATGGCCAAGCAGCTGGGCATTACGGTGATTTTAGTCGGGCATGTTACTAAAGATGGCACGCTCGCAGGGCCACGTGTGCTGGAGCATATTGTCGATACCGTGTTGTATTTTGAGGGCGACCAAAACTCCAGCTTTAGACTGATCCGCGCATTTAAAAACCGCTTCGGTGCCGTGAATGAGCTTGGCGTATTTGCCATGACCGAGCACGGCCTGCGCGAAGTTTCTAACCCATCGGCTTTATTTCTGTCGCACCATGAAAGCCAAGTGTCTGGTAGCTGTATTACAGTAACAATGGAAGGCACGCGTCCTTTATTGATTGAAATTCAAGCACTGGTAGATGAAAGCCATGCGCCTAATGCCAAGCGTTTGTGCGTAGGCTTGGAGCAAAACCGTCTGGCCATGTTGCTAGCCGTTTTGCACCGTCATGCGGGCATCCCGTGTTTTGATCAGGACGTGTTCATTAACGCGGTTGGCGGTGTGAAAATCAGTGAGCCAGCGGTAGATTTAGCTGTGTTGTTATCGATCGTTTCTTCTTTAAAAAACAATCCATTAGAGAGTAAACTTATTGTATTTGGTGAGGTTGGCTTAGCCGGTGAAGTGCGTCCGGTACAGGGCGGGCTGGTGCGTTTGAAAGAAGCGGCAAAACTTGGATTTACTAAAGCCATTGTACCCAAAGCCAATGCCCCCAAACAGCGTATTGAAGGTATAGAAGTGATAGGGGTTGAGCGGTTGGAGCAGGCTTTAAATCAACTTAGAAATCAATAATAGGGGATTTGAAACCTTTGCACCACAAGGGTACTCCGATCAGACAAAACTGATAAGTACTACTAAGCCTGCTTTGCAGGCAAGCATTACTAATTTTCTAAGTGCTAAGCCAGTATTTGGCTTCCCCACATAATATATGAGCTATACCAGTGCTTGGCATCCCCGCAGAATATATCTGCTAAAGCAGATTATTCATGCGTGAAAGCTCATTATTCTGAGTGAAAGCACTTGAAAAGTCGTATGCATGAAGTTATTTTACCTCTAAAGACCTCCCGACCTGTCATTCTGAGCATAGCGAAGAATCCAGATGATTGGCTGATTGCAATGGATTCTTCGCTATGCTCAGAATGACGGTTTTTGACACTTTTGCTAAAAATTGAGTCAGTTCTTGTTTTGTGCAAAGGTCTTACTATTTATTAACTTTAGCGATTAAATCCGCACAAGTAATACCGCTTCTAATCGCGCCTTCAATCGTGGCTGGGTACTCTGCATGCGTATAATCACCGGCCAGAAATAGCTGTGGCTGTGCTGTTTTATTACCAGGTCTGGCTAGGTTGGGGGTGCATGCAAAAGTTGCACGTTTTTCTGCAATCACTTTATGCCACAATGGTTTTGGTAAATGTGGAAAAGCGCGATTAAGTTCTTTGGCCACGTTAAGCGCAAGCGCATCCTGCTTCATTTTTTGATGGTTACCTTCAGCGCTCACAATAACCGCTATTAGGCCTTTTTGACCACAAAGCTGACCTCTATCAAACGCCCATTGCCCAATAGTATTGCTTAAACCTGACATCACTGTTGGCAATTGTATTTCAGCAGGATATTGTAAATAGATGGTGTAGATGGGCTGATATTGATAGGTTTGGGTAGCTTCAAGCGTGCGCTCAAGTTTAGGCAGTGATGCTAAAAGCTGGTCAATGCGTGCCGGTGATATGGCAACAATAACATGGCTGAAAGTTGATTTCCCATCTCGCGTTTCTAAGCTAAAGCTATTGTTTTCAATCTGCAGGTGGCGAATACGCTGATTGAGCTTAATCACACCGCTTTTTTTTTGTATAAAGCTTGCCAGTGGTTGCGAGATTATTTGTGATAAATCTAACCGAGGTAATAAAAAGTCACTATTAGTTTTACTGCCAGTAAAAGAATCTCTAAGCACGTTCAAAAATATACGCGTACTTGCCTTGTCAATAGGCGTATTGAGTGCGGCTAGGCATAGCGGCTCCCATAACAGTTCAATAAGCCGTACCGTTTGTTGGTGACTAATTAAGAACTCCTCTAACGGGCGGTCACTGATTATTTCATACCGGGTATTTTTAAGGTAGCGCATCAGTTTTAATGCTGCGACACGCTCTGATAAGCTGATGCCTCTGCAACATAAAAAGCCAAAAAGCATATTAAGCGGTGCAGGTAGAAAACTGGCTGATTTGAGAGAGAATACAGACTTTGCAGCAGCAGACTGCATGTTGATCTGTAACGGTTGGCGCAAAAATACTTGATTTTCATCGACGCCTACTTTTTTTAATAAGGCTAAAGTCTCAGTGTACGCGCCTAATAAAATATGCTGGCCGTTGTCCAGTAATTGCATTAAATCGTTATTTTCAACCACGATGGTACGCGCGCGCCCACCTAATTGAGAGCTGGCCTCAAACACCGTCACGGCATAACCACGCTCTGCTAGATTTGCCGCAGCACTAAGCCCCGCGCAACCGCCGCCAATCACCGCAATCCGAGTATTATTTGTCATTTAGGGGCGCTCGTATATTCACTCAAAACGCCTTTACAAGCTTTTAAGCCAAACGCGCGTAGCCAAACCAAGCTTACGTAACGCTCCAAGCGAGGTACGTGAACTCAATACTTTTTCGGCGCCGTCGGTTTTAATTTCACGCAGTAATGTGCGGTAAATGGCTGCCATCATCAAACCAACGCGCTGACTTTTACGATCTTCAGCCGGCAATTCATGCAGAGCGCGGTCATAATGGCTTTCCGCACGCTCAATTTGAAATTCCAGTAGTTTTTTCACGGCATCAGATTCGCGACTTTGCAAAATATCATCTTCTGTGACTTTGAATGTGGCTAAATCATCCAACGGAATGTAAATGCGATTGCGTCGTGCATCTTCGCCCACATCGCGGATGATATTGGTGAGTTGAAATGCCATGCCTAAATCGTGCGCATATTTGAGTGTTTTACGGTTGTTAAAGCCAAATATTTGCGCAGACAAAATGCCAACCACGCTGGCAACACGGTAACAATAAAGCTGTAGCTGTTTAAAATCTTGATAGCGGTTGAAGTTTAAATCCATTTCCATGCCGTCAATAATTTCATGAAAATGCTCTTCACTTAAATGATAGGTATGAATCACATTTTGTAATGCGCGCGTCACCGGGTGTATGGGTTTACCTTGATACAAATTTTTAATTTCATCTTTCCACCAGGCGAGCTTCACTTGGGCGACTTTTAGCTCGGTGAACTCATCTACAATATCGTCAACTTCACGACAAAACGCATACAGTGCGGTAATCGCCTCGCGTTTTGGTTTTGATAAAAACATAAAGCTGTAATAAAAGCTTGAGCCGCTTTTTTTAGTTTTTTGTTGGCAATATTGCTTAGGCGTCATTTTGATTCTTGCTACCTTTTTATAGCTGCAAAAAAGCAGCTTTTAAATTTTAATGAGTGCTTTTAAAAGTACAATTAACCAATCTCCGTGGTGGAGTGTTGGTCTATGCTTGAATACATCACCATTCACGTGGCTTAGCTTGCTAATAATGCGCTCGCCACCGGCAATAATCATCCGCATTTCAAAGCCGATACGTCCTTTCAAAATACGCCCGAGCGGCTTTCCGGCATATAGGCAAGCATTAACGCGACGTAGATTAAACTGCATAAATTGCTGCCAGTTTGCATCAACAAGTTCATTACCATCTACGTAGTTTTGAATTTGTTGCTCGGTAATACCAAATGCCGCCAGTTCTTCCTGGCTCATGTAAATACGTTGTTTGCCCTCATTTTTTTTAAAATCAATAGCAATGTCTTGTAAAAAATTGATGATTTGTAGTGCAGTGCAAATGTGATTGGATAATGCAATATTTTCAGGGGTGGCGTTTTGGTATAAATGTAATAGTAATTGGCCAATCGGGTTGGCTGAGCGCTTGCAGTAATCAAGCACCTCATCGTGATTAGCGTAACGTGTTTTAGTAACATCTTGACTAAAGGCATCCAGTAGCGCGTAGAAGGGCGCGTAGGGCAGCTTTTTTGCCTTAATCATTTGCCCCAAAGTCGCAAAAAATGGTGTTTGCGGCTTGATGTAAGCGTGCAATAAATCCAACTCATCGCGAAAACTATTGAGTAAATTTAATCTATGCTCAATCGTAAAATCACCTTCATCAGCAAAGTCATCCGCTTGCCTGGCAAAGCTGTAAATTAAAGCAATAGGTTCGCGTAGGTGTTGCGGCAAAAAAATAGAGGCCACCGGAAAGTTTTCGTAATGGCTGCTAGCATGGCTAATGCTTTGATGCGTGATAGTCTGAGGCATTGCCAATGGATCTGTATGAAATAGCGTCATGGCGTGAGTATGCCACAAAATAGTGTGAGTTTTACCTGCATTAGCTTCAATGCAGCTTCAATATTTATTGCAATATTTAGACAAAGCTTTGTTAAAATAAAACCAACAAAATTTTTGAAAGTGTTTTATGTTAGCAATTATTGGCGGCACAGGCTTAACGCAATTGGATAATTTAAACATTACCAAGCGCTTAATAGTGCGCACCCCTTATGGTGAACCGTCGCAACCACTGATTTTTGGTGAAATTGCTGGACGTGAAGTGATTTTTCTAGCGCGTCACGGCAATGGGCATACCATCCCGCCACATGAAGTGAACTATCGTGCCAATATTTCAGCATTGCACTTACAAGGTGTGACTGAAATTGCGGCAATTGCCACAGTGGGTGGTATTCATTCGGATTTAGCCGCAGGCGTGATCGCGATTCCGCATCAAATTATTGATTACACTTACGGGCGTAAAAACACATTCCACGATGGCATCAGCCAACCTGTAAAGCACATTGATTTTACGGATCCATATTGTCCAAATCTACGTGAAAAATGGCAGCAAGCGGCACTGACCGCAGGCGAGCCTGTTATCAACCACGGCATTTATGCCGCTACACAAGGGCCACGCCTAGAAACGGCGGCTGAAATCAACCGACTTGAGCGCGATGGTGCAACGATGGTAGGGATGACTGGTATGCCAGAAGCAGCGCTGGCACGCGAGCTTGGGATAAGTTATGCCACTATTTGTCCGGTGGCTAATTATGCAGCAGGACGTGGTGACAGCTTGCATGGCATTAAATATGAAGAGGTGATTGCCAACCTTAATCTAACCATGGTGCGTGTGCACAACATTATTGCGCAATTGGTCAAACAAAACGGTTTTAAAAAGACCGCAAATAACTAGTGCAAGTAGCACCGCGAAAGGTAAATAAATGGCAGTAAAAAGTGTTTTGCGTATGGGCGAACCTTGCCTATTATTAAAAGCAACGCCCGTTGAAAAATTCGACACGCCTGAATTACATGGCCTTATTCAAGATTTGCAAGATACCATGCAATACATGAATGGTGCTGGTATTGCCGCCCCTCAAATCGGGACAAGCTTACGCGTTATTATTTTTGGACAAAAAGAGTCAGATGGTAGTAAAAATCCACGCTACCCAGATGCTGATGCCGTGCCCTACACTGTGTTGGTTAACCCGGTACTCACGTTAATTGGCGAAGACGTAGAAGACGGTTGGGAAGGGTGTTTGTCGGTCCCGGGAATGCGTGGCGTAGTGCCACGTCACCTACGTTTGCATTATGCAGGATTTGATCAATACGGAAATAAGATAGATCGACTAGTGAGTGGGTTCCATGCACGCGTTGTTCAACACGAAAATGACCACTTGGATGGCATTTTGTACCCGATGCGTATTAGGGATTTAAAATATTTTGGCTATTCTGATGTATTTTTTCCAAATCAGGATATTCAAGACGACTAATTTGTTGTTATAATGGCGCCTTCGTTACACAGGTAACGTTTAGACGGAAGAGTGGCAGAGCGGTTTAATGCTACAGTCTTGAAAACTGTCGTGGGTGCGAGCCCACCGTGAGTTCGAATCTCACCTCTTCCGCCAGAACACTATTAAAAAAGCCCCTTTCGAGGGGCTTTTGCTTTTTACCCCACATAAAACCAATATTAAGCAATGTAGTTAAAATAAATAGCTAGCTAGGGGCTTTTATGAGTAAGATAGATTTTCTGCGCTATTAGTTAATGGTGGCTTGATGACATCCACTGAGTATGTTAACGCGTTAATCCAGCACTTCGATTAGCAGGTTTAGCTAACAGTAAATGAACGTCACCTAAAGCTCGCTCTTCAAAACCACCTTCACAATAACAGAAGTAAAATGTCCACATTTTGATGAACTCTTCAGAGTATCCCAATTTTCGGACCTGATCTAGGTTAGAAAAGAAGTTTTCACGCCACATGCGTAGTGTTGTTGCGTAGTGTGGGCCAATGTCTTTTAGGTCAATCAGGCGCATATCTGTCACGTTGGTTACACTATTTAACATGGCCGTGTTGGATGGAATACAGGATCCTGGAAATATATAGCGCTGTATGAAATCAACGGATTTTTTAGCGCTTTCATAGCGCTGATCTGCAATCGTGATTGCCTGAATCAGAGCAAGTCCTTCAGGTTTCAGTAGCGAACTAAGCTTTGCAAAATAGGTGTCATAGAACTGGTAGCCAACAGCTTCAATCATTTCGATAGAAACCAGCTTGTCGTATTGACCGTTCAAGTGTCTGTAGTCATCGAGCAGTAGTGTGATTTTATCGCTTACGTCAGCGGCTTCAACCCTCTTTTTTGCCAGATGGTATTGTTGTTCTGATATGGTAGTTGTAGTGATTTTGCAACCATAATTTTTTGCAGCATAAATAGAAAACCCGCCCCAGCCGGTGCCAATTTCAAGCACATGGTCGGTGGGTTTAAGGTCTAGTTTGTCGCAGATTGTTTTCAACTTGAGCTCAGAAGCCTGCTGTAGCGTCTTTGTGTCGCTATTGAACATGGCGCTGGAGTACATCATGGTTGGATCCAAAAATAACTGGAACATGTCGTTACCGAGGTCATAGTGCGCTGCTATGTTCTTACGGCTACCTTCTGTGGTGTTGCTATTTAACCAGTGCAATAAACGCATGATTGGTTTTGTCAGCCATTGGTAGCCGCCCTCAAGGTTATCCATCACTGGCTGGTTAATGCACATCAGGCGAATCACGTTGGTGAGGTTATCCGCACTCCAGTAACCCAGCATGTACGCTTCACCCGCACCAATGCTACCGCCAAAGGCAATTTCTCCATAAAAACGCGGGTCATGCACATAAATAATCGCATGTAATGGATGGCTTGCGTCACCAAATGCATGATTTTCGCTACCATCGACCAAGTTAAGTTGACCTGACTGTAACTTACCTAAGTGATTTAATATCTGCAACTTTGCAAAGCTGGCAACCCATTTTGACCTACTTTTTACTTTAAGGCTGTTGGTGAGGGTTTCTTGCTGGGATATTGGTATTGGCATGACTATTTATTTTTCTGGTTAGGGTGTTCATAAAAGGGAACGCGTTTAAGCCATAGCCGCAGTGCGTTCCAGTAGATTCCTACAATCACTTTGAGCGTCATGAACGGATAGGCTAAGAGCATCTTGTTCAACGTATATTCACTAATCTCAGTGCGCTTTAAGTTGAGTATTGCATTAAAGGTCAGCTCACCGTTTTTGAGGTTAAGCATTCTAATCAGGAGTTGCTCATCTTGCAGTTTGAACGACCAGTCATAAGCCATATCCATGGGCATAAAAGGTGACACATGAAATGCCTTGTTGAACTTGAATACAGCAGTTGCGCCGTCATTGGATGATGGGTTTTCAAAGTCATGCACATATACAAAACTTTCACCCCAAGGCGTGTTGGTGATATGGGTAACCATCGCGACGAGCTTGTCGCTATCGGGTGCAAAGCAGTAGTAAAACGTCACTGGGTTAAAGCAGTAGCCAAAGTAGCGCATATTAGTCAGCATGCAGATGTGGCCGTTTGGCTTTGTTCCGGTAGCTTGCTGAACCAGATCTGATATTGACTCTTTTAGGGGAATTTCAGGGTTGCCGTAATAGTCTGCGCGCTTAAACCATGCCATATTTTTATTCTGGTAAGACCATAGTCTATAGCCGTTGAATAACGTAGGTAGCTCATTTAGATTCAAGAACATCATGAATACTTTATAGTTAAAACTATGCCGCTTTGGACTACGTCTGCTATGTGAGACCCAGCCGGTGTAGATTGCGCTTTTCTGAGTGTTAACGATTGCCATCACGGTAGCATTCAAAATGTTTAATGGCTTCGAGCGCGCTCACTACGCCGTCTTCATGAAATCCGTTGCCCCAATACGCGCCGGCAAAGCCGGTACGGTTAATGCCACTGATCTCTGCATGCCTGGCTTGGGCTGCGGCACCTGCCAGCGTGTAAACCGGATGCATGTAATCTATGCGTTTAATCACCTTGGCAGGATCAATGCCGCCGGTATGGTTAAGTGTTACTAGCAATGGCTCATGTGACTGCAACCCTTGCAAGATGTTCATGTTGTAAGTAACGGCAACACGTTCTGACGCGGGGTTGGTGACATGATAATTCCATGCGGCCCATGCCAGCTTTCGCTTAGGCAACAAAGCGATGTCGTGATGAAGAAATATGCTGTTGTTCTGATATGGAATAGCACCAAGAATGTCAGCTTCGGCTGATGACTTGTCACTTAATATGTTTAGCGCCTGATTGCTGTGGCAGGCAAAAAACACATAATCAAAATGCTCTTCTTCTCTAAACTTTGGCTTTAATACCACGGCATTAGGCAGGCGGCGCACGCTCTCAATTGGGGTGTTGAGTTGTATGGATTGCTTAAATGGCCTCGTTAGCGCATCTGCATAGCTGGCGGATCCACCGCTGATAGTGCGCCACTCCGGACGGTTATTCACAGTCAGCATGCCATGATTATGAAAGAAACGCACAAAAAAGCGTGCCGGAAAGTCTAGCATCTGCTTGGCATCTGTTGACCATATTGCAGAACCCATCGGTACGATGTAGTAATCAATGAATTGCTGACTATAACCGCCAAGTTGCAGATAATCACCTAGCTTGATCTCACTGCCGTTGCCTAATAACTCAAGAGCGCTTTTGTTAAACCGTAGAATGTCTAGAATCATACGGTGAAATGAAGGTTTGAAAAGGTTAATGCGCTGAGCGAACAGACTGTTTAGTGAGGTGCCGTTATATTCAAGCCCGCTATCTTCGCAGCGTACGCTAAAGCTCATGCTGCTGGAACGCCAGGCGACGCCTAACTCATTGAGTAATGCAATGAAATTAGGATAGGTGCGGTCATTGAATACAATAAATCCTGTATCAACCGATATATCTTGACCCTCATGCCGGATCTGGTGGGTATGGGTATGCCCGCCGATATAATTGTTGGCTTCAAATACCGTGATGTCATGTGCTTTATGTAGTTTGTAGGCAATTGTATTACCCGCAATGCCGCTACCTATGATGGCAATCTTCAATCTTGTCGTCTCTGAAATAAAGGTTATTGAATATGTATTTTTTTAGATTCACGGATCGCAATTGGAACCGTTCTAAGGTCCCAGATCAAGCCTAGCGCTGACAGTGCTTTTAATCCGTAATAAGTGAGGTCGATCTCCCACCAGTAAAAACCCTGGCTTGCAGATGCCGGATAGTGATGATGGTTGTTGTGCCAGCCTTCGCCCAGTGTCAGCAATGCAATCAGGAGGTTATTCCTGCTTTGGTCTTTTGTGGCATAGCGGCGGTTACCCCAAACGTGGGCTAAAGAGTTAACGGTAAACGTAGCGTGATAGAGCACCACGGTTGAAATCACGAAACCCCAGATGAAAAGTTGCATTCCGTTAGTGCCTAAACCAGGATGCGCAACGGCAAGCCAGTCGCCAAAGATATATATACCTACACCCAGTAGAATCGGTATGACGCTATCAAAGCGATCTAACAGCCGCAACTCAACAAAAGCCGACAGCTCCTTAACTCTATGCGTTTGGGTTGAAAAATTTCTGGAGGCCAGAAACCAGCCGATATGGCTCCAAAAAAAACCATGCTGCAATGGAGAGTGTGAATCTTTATGGTTATCCGAATACGCATGATGATGGCGATGATGAGATGCCCACCAAAGCGGGCCGCGCTGCACTGCAGTTGCCCCCATAACCGCCAGCACTAGCTGGAATGCGCGTGATGTTCGGAAAGCTTTGTGTGAAAAGTAGCGATGATAAAACCCGGTTACAGCAAACATGCGCACACCATAAAGTGTTAAGGCAAAGGCTAATGCAAACCAGCTGAAACCCACCCACAGCACAGAAAAGCACGCAAGATGAATGAGCACGAAAGGCATTACCCGCAGCCAATCAATGTCAGACCAGATACCTTCTGCAGCGGAAGACTCAGCATGTACCCCTTTATTATCAAACCACGAGATTATTTTCTTGAACATCATGCTGCTCTATTTGTTTTCAAGCAGGTTGTGCGGGACTTTGCGCAGTTGACTGATGTCATAGCCCATATCGGCAACTTTTTTAACCAAATCCGCATAAGCCTTATCTTCAACTTGAGGTGTTCTCGCCATAATCCATACATAATCACGGGCGTTTCTCGCGATGATGGTCTGTGTGTAATTTTCATCAAGATATGCAATCAGATATTCAGCTTTGATTGGCCAGATAAACTGCATGCCCCAGCGCGCGTTTCCGCTCCCATCCACAATAAATCCGCGGGGCTTATAGGTCTTTATTTTTCCATCAAGACTGCCTTTGTTAAAAGTGAAAGTCGTTGCAATAGTGCCGTCATCATCCAGATGGTAACTTTCAACCGCATTGAAAGACGCGGTTTCTATCGCAGTTGGAATCGCTGCAATCACATACCATGCACCCATGAACTTAGGGATGTCCACTTGCGCCACTGTGGTTATTTGCGGTTTTTGATTGGTAGCACATGCGCCTAGTAGGCTTGCGAATATGGTCATGATGAATAGATTCTTTAAGGTTTGAGTAGTCATTGTATAAATTACCTGAGTTTATAGTTGATGGTATAGCCTTCAGGAGTAATCGACTTGAGGGCAACCCATTCGTGATTGTCAACCCGATACCACAGATCAATATTGAGTTTAGCCTTACCGGCAAGGCTGGCATTCAATTTGTAACGTAAAGCTTCAACTTGATTACCTTTCACTTCCAGCGTTTCTTTCCCGATTTCGACGACTCTGGTGTCCAGCCACTCCGCATTTTGTGGATTGAGTAGTTTGGTTTGTTCCAGTATGTTCTGGTTCCAGTAAGCAAACGTCATTGGGCAGTTTGGCAATACTTGCTTTGCCTTGCCGTCATCTACCACAAACTGACTTTCACCCGACCGGCCACTCACTTTAGTCATGACGTCGTTTTCTAAAGTGCTGGAATCAAGTCTTTTGAGGCAACCATCCTTCCATTGCTCGACCGCATCATGCTTGTATTGATAGGCATTGATAAACAATACCTTAACATTGAATTTAGCCTGGCTAACAAGCTCACTAGCCTCACTTAATCTGAATGTATGTTGACCTATCCTGGTTTTATCCAAATAGACATCAAAGTTCCATTCCTTTGCATAGCCAATGTTGGGGGTCACTACAGCAAGTATTAACCAAAGAGACTTTTTCATTCTTTGATCACCTTTGGTTTACCTGGAATAAAAGCATTGGTTGACTTGATGTAATTAACGTATTCTGGACGGCGCTCCGCGATATCTTTTTCAAGCAAAGAAACGCCGCTCACCTTTAGTAGCAGGAATGTCATCAAAATTGCCGACGGCATTGCCCACCAAGCGCCGGCCGCGAGCGCAATCAGGTAGAAACCCCACCATACACAACACTCGCCGAAGTAATTAGGATGACGGCTATAACGCCAAACGCCCGTGTTCAGCACGTTGGATTTATTGGTCTGATTGCGCTTAAACATTGTTAATTGCCAATCTGCTATGGTTTCCCAGATAAAGCCGAAAATAAAAACTGTAATGCCTAGTATATCCAAGGTGTTTATTGGGTTGCTTGAACTGACAGCACCTAGAATGGGCAGTGAGATTGCCCACGCCAGCATAGCCTGTAGCCCGAATACAATATAGATACTTTTAACGGCAAAGCCTGGTGAATTATTCCGGCGTATTTCGGCATAGCGGTGATCCTCGTGCGGCCCCCAGTTGCGCCATGTCAGGTATCCGCATAGTCGGGCCGCCCATATAACCAGCAGAATTATCACGATTAGGGATCTTGCGGTCAGCGCTACCGTCTGGCTTATATAGGTAAACCCTGCCAGCACAAAGAACAGGCTCCACATGCTATCCACATGGGTGACATTATGACGGTACAGGCTGATAATCCAACCTAGAAAACCAAACGCCAGCATCGCATACAGACCATTGAGATAAACGTACCAATTCATCTGGCACGCTCGGTTTTAAGCTCATTCAGCCGTTTGGCAAGATGTAAAAGTAGCGGTGTAATTACCGCCCAGCCAACGGCGAGCGCGATATAAGAAGTATTTCCATACAATGACACTGCACCAATTTTCTCGGCACCCAGATAGGCCAGTGGACCACCTGCAGCGCCAAACAGCACAGAGGTTATATATCGCTGCTGCATCCATGCTAGGCTTACATTTAATGTGGAAGCAAAACCTCCCCACAGTGCCAGTATCCATACCGGGACAAGTGACGCGCTCCAACCGTGCTGCTGATAAGCTACCCACTCCATTGAAAGCATTGTCTGGTCGAAACTAGCGCCAATCAACAAAGCAGCAACAATCAGCATTAGCTCAGTTGTTGCCTGTTTAGTTTTGAATAGATGCCATCCGAGCACAGCTAAGGTGACGGCAACGCCAAGCCATGGCAGCCCTTTAGCTGCACCGGCAACGCAAGCCAGCCAAGCGATCTGAAACAGAATAAAGTTAGTTAACAGCATGGGTCTATAGCCTGCGCTCGAACTGGTAGTGGGTAACCCACCACTCCTGCCCTTGCTTATAACCAAACAGCTCGGCACACGCCATGTAGAATATACGCCAGCGGTTACGCCACTTCTCTACGCTCTCAAGACCATAGGTTTTCTCAAGAATCATATCGATTTCATCGTGATGATTGTCCATATTTTCGAGCCAGGCATTGGCGGTTTTTTCATAGTGGGTGCCATCCCAGCGCCAGCGTTTTAAAAGTTTAAGGTCAAGCTGAAAATGCAACGGCAGATCGTCGCTTGGCATCATGCCGCCGGAAAAAAAGTATTGGCTCATCCAGTCATCGTCACCCTGAACCTCAAAGAGGTAGGGTGTGTTGCGATGCACAAAAATATGCATCATGAACTTACCGCCAGGCACTAACCAATCATGAATTCTCTTATATAAAATTCTGTAATTACGCATATGCTCAAACATCTCTACCGATACCACGCGGTCAAACTGATCGTCGATATCGTAATCTGCAGGATTGAATTTATTCATGTCGCAAGTAATCACGCGTACATTTGTTAAACCGCGCGTTCTCGCAGTTGCCATGATATGCTCACGCTGTGAGTTCGAGTTTGAAACGGCGATAATGTTGCTATTCTGGTAGCGTTCCGCCATCCACAGTGTGAGCGAACCCCAGCCGCAACCAAGTTCAAGCACATTCTGTCCATTATGGAGGTCGGCATGCTCACAAGTCAGCGCAAGCGCATTGGCTTCAGCCTCGTTTAGCGTCTTGGTTTCTGGAAGCCAGAAACAGCTACTGTATTTCCTGTGCACCCCAAGACATAGCTCAAAAAATCTTGTTGGCAACTCATAATGCTGTTCATTTGCAAGCTCCGGTACCAGTGCAATAGGTGCGCTATTCATTGCTGAGACGAACTCGCTTAGGTCTTCAATACCTTTTTCACAATCATCCGCATAAATTTCTTTAAGACGTTTTTCAGATAGATTGCTTATTCCTTGCCGGATAAGTACATCAGGAATTAAACCTTTTTCTGCCAACTGAATGGCTAGGCTGGTGAGTTGCATCATTATCCTTTTTATCTTTATTACATGAGTGCCCTTGCTAATGATTCAATATATTTGAGTTAGTTTCTTTTTTTATTAACTATTCAGTAAAAAGCGTTATGCAAGCTGGAATTTAGACAACAAGCGTTGACACCATGGGGTAGATGCACATGGCAAAGCGGTACTTTGTAAGCGACTAAGCTGTAGCGAGATGGAGAAACTCTTTGCAAACCTAGCACTATGTTTGATTGGTATGGAGGGTTGCTGCAGTGCGCATAACTGGGTAGTGTTCCGTTTTTACAGACACATCAATAAAAGCTGTAATTTTTACCAATTAAGTGATGGAGAAATATCTGACCCATCACAAGTGAAATGTGATGGTATCGCACCTTCATGCACAAATGATTGATCTGAAGCGGCAGTTACGGTACATGTAAAAGTAGTAAACCGATATTAACTGCAAGTGATCCGAGTTAGATCTAAGAGCAGACCAACCCCTAAAACAAGTAAGATAGGCTAAAACAAATGATGAGAATTCAGTTGGCGCGCTATAGAAAGATTACTTTTTATTTTTTTCATGATAATAACTTTTTTGATGTTGTATAATTGCACCGTGTAAATATTTGTGAATATATTTTCATATTTATTTGCGTCGAGAAAAGCAGTAAGCATATCTTATATAATTGGCAAGGTTTTGATTTTATAAGATAAATTTAATTTATTAAATCACACTTCTTTTTTTTGCCACGAATTTTATGCCGTTTTTACAGAAGCGGCATTTGTTTTTTTAGCCAATATTTTAAGGATTAAACATGAGCCAAATCATCATAGACCATAACCCATCTGAAGAAAAACTTAAGGAACTAGGCGTTTCTAGCTGGTCAATCTGGGATTGCGCACCTTCTAAATTTCCACTTAACTTTGACTCAGCAACAGAAAGCGCATACTTGCTTGAAGGCGAAATTCGTGTAACACCACAGGGTGGCGAAACAGTAGTGGTTAAAGCAGGTGACTTTGTAGTGTTCCCTAAAGGTTTAAAATCAAACTGGGAAGTAACCAAGCAATTGAAAAAACATTACAAACACTCATAATTGCAATTTAGTTAGAGTGGAATACAATAAGCCTTGATGATTCAAGGCTTTTTTATTGCCTTGATTTTTTGCAGTTAATTTAGGAGAACAACATGACTAAAATTATTGTAGAAAAGCCCACTGCAGAAAAATTAGCCTCACTGGGCGTAACCCGTTGGCCAATCTGGTCTAAAGAGGTGTCGCAATTTCCATGGAGTTTTGGTCCGCAGGAGATTGCCTATATTCTTGAGGGTGAGGTGACGGTAACCCCTAATGGCGGTGAACCGGTGAGCTTTATCGCGGGTGATTTAGTGACTTTTCCGGCGGGAATGTCATGCACTTGGCATGTAAAAAAAGCGTTACGTAAGCATTATCAGCTAGGTTAGTTTTTTAATGAGCCAGACGCAGCTTTAAAGTGCCTCTAGTTAAATTTTATCCATCAGTGCAAGATATAAAGATTGAATGCTTTGATCATTTAATCGTTCACCATTTTTAGCTGAAATTAAAAAGGTATCTTCGGCACGATTGCCTAATGTGTTGATTTTGGCATTGTGTAGCTCAATAGCATGTTTTATAAATTGTTGTGCCAGTGTAGCCAGTAAGCCAGGTCTGTCATTCGCGGCAATATCTAATTTGTGATTATTATTTTCAGGCACTTCTACAATGGTAACTTGCGTTTGTATAGGCATGTGTTTTACCTGGCGGCTGATTCGGCCTTGAAGCGGCGCTTCTAATGATGCGTTGTTATCTAGCTTTTGCGTGAGCTCTACCTCAATAAATTTCAATAAGCCACTGTAGCTTACAGACTTACCTGATTGATCTAAAACAATAAAGCTATCTAGCGCATAGCCGTGATTAGTCGTGTAAATTTTAGCTTCTACAATGTTGTAGCTCATGCGATCAAAAAAGTTACAGATACGTGCAAACAAATCATTTTTATCTTTGGTGTAAATCATAATCTGAATACCGTCACCATAGGGGCTTAATCGAGCGCGAACAATTGGCCGGGTCGTGTTCAGGTGCGGCGTTAGTAGCCGACTGTGCCATGCAACTTCATCACTTTCATGACGAACAAAGTAGTTTTCTCCAAACTGCACCCATAGCTGCTGGTATGCATGTGCACTTAAGCCGATTTTTTTTAATTTATCTGTAGCTTCGGCAATGCGCGTTGCAATGGTTTGCTTGGTGTGGAATACAGGGTCAATCAATGCGCGCTTGGTCGCGTGGTACAAGCTTTCTAGCAGTCGTGCTTTCCATGCGTTCCAAACCATTGGGCTCGTGCCACGGATATCAGCCACGGTAAGCAAGTATAAAGCATCTAATCTACGTTCATTTTGTACAAAGTTTGCAAATGACTCAATGATGGATGGATCTGATAAGTCTGACTTTTGCGCGGTGGCTGACATTTTTAAATGCGCCTCAACCAGCCAGGCTACAAGCGCGACATCCGCCTTGGGTAAGTCGTGTGATTTACAAAATCGCGCGGCATCTGCCTTGCCTAATGAGGAGTGATCGCCACCGCGCCCTTTGGCGATGTCGTGAAATAAAGCGGCTAAATACAATAAATGTGGTGCGTCAAATTCAGCAAATAGTTTACTGCAAAGTGGAAATTCATGTTTGAGCTCTAGTTTTGAAAAGCGGCGTAAATTAGCCAACACATTAAGAATATGTTCATCGACGGTGTAAACATGAAATAAATCATGCTGCATCTGCCCAATAATTTTGCCGAATGCTGGAATGTAACTGCCCAAAATGCCGTAGCGGCTCATGGCGCGTAATGCGTGATTCACGCCATTGGCTTGTGACAATATCTCAATAAAGCGTTTTTTATTAAGAGGATTTTGTCGAAAATCACGATTGACTAAGTTTTTAACGCGTTGCAAATTGCGCAACAACGTTACGCCCATGCCGGTAAGTTCAGGGTGTTGTTGTAATAGTAAAAATGCCTCAAATATGGCAGAGGGCTGCTGCTGTAGCAAGCCTGCAGTTTTGGCTTCAAGTAACTGATTGCGCGATTCAAAGTGAGCGTTAATCGTTTGGATGAGCGGTGGTTTAACTTGGAGCAGTTGCTGTAATAACTTAAGCAAAATTTCATTTATTAAGCTTACAAACTTGGCGCTACGGTAATAACTTTGCATCAACTGTTCGCTGGCACGTTTACGAGGTGTGTTGATGTAACCCAGTGAGCAGGCTAATTCATTTTGAAAATCAAACAGCAATCTATCTTCACGTCGCCCACTCAAAAAGTGCAGGCGTATGCGCAGTGATTGCAATTTCATTTCATGATGCCTGATCTGGCGCGCCTCAAGCTTTGTGATGACATGGTGCTTTGTGAGGGTGGCCCAGAGGCCGGTGACGTTTGATTGTGAGCCATCATACAACTGCAAGCTTTGCGCCAGCCACGCAATCATGTGCAGATCACGTAATCCACCAGGGCTTTCTTTGATATTAGGCTCTAAGTTATAGGCTGTATCATTAAATTTTGCATGGCGCTGATCTTGCTCTTTAATTTTCTCAGCAAAAAAATTAACAGTATTTAAGCTGGATTTAACCTCGGCTAAAAAAGTTTGATAAAGCGCTTTATTGCCTGATATTAGTCGCGATTCCAATAAATTAGTTTGTACCGTAATGTCTTTCTTTGCCTCAAATATGCATTCATTTAAATTGCGCACGCTATGGCCAACCGTTAAGCCTAAATCCCACATTAAGCCTATCAGTAACTCAATGCCATGATTTAATGCCTCACTGTCTTTGATGTGTTCGGGCAATAATATGAGCAGATCAATATCCGAGTGTGGATAAAGCTCAGCGCGTCCATAACCACCCACTGCAATTAAACAGCAGTCTGAATCGATGCGTAATTCTGCCCATATTTCTGCAAGCAGTTGGTCAATAAGCTTGCAGTGTTGCTTGAATAATCGGGTGGTGTTTGGATGCTCGGAAAAGTGTGTTTTTAACGCTAAAAATCCATCTTTTAGCGTATGGCGCCATAATGCAATCTGATGCTTTTTAACTTCGATTTCTTTAGGTTTTGTTTGCATTGGTATGATGCGCCATCAAGATTTTTGTTAAATGATAACCGCACTAAATCGATTGCTTATTTAGAAATAAAGTCAGGCGTAGCTGGCGCGCCGCTTGATAATGTCATCACTTCATAACCGGTTTCCGTGACTAAAATCGTATGTTCCCATTGTGCAGAAAGACTGCGATCTTTAGTTACAATCGTCCAGCCATCAGGCATTTGTTTAATGTCGCGCTTGCCCGCATTAATCATCGGTTCAATGGTAAACATCATTCCCGCCTGTAATTTAAGCCCAGTACCTGGTTTTCCGTAGTGCAATACTTGCGGATCTTCGTGGAATTTTTTACCAATACCATGGCCACAAAACTCACGTACAACACTGTAGCCGCTTTTTTCAGCAAACGATTGAATTGCGTAGCCAATATCACCCAGAGTGGCGTTTGGTTTAACTTTTTCTATGCCCAACCACATGGCTTGGTAAGTGATTTCGCATAAACGTTTAGCCTGAGTGGATACCTCACCTATATAAAACATGCGACTGGTATCACCATGGTAACCATCTTTGATGACGGTAATATCGATGTTCACGATGTCACCATTTTTTAGTACTTTGTCGCTAGGCACGCCGTGGCAAATTTGTTGATTGATTGAGGTGCAAATAGATTTTGGGTAAGGTTTATGTCCACCGGGGGCGTAATTTAGCGGGGCTGGAATCGTTTTTTGCACATCTACCATGTAGTCGTGGCATAGTTTATCAAGTGCATCGGTCGTGATGCCATGCACAACGTGCGGTGTAATAAAGTCAAGTACTTCAGAGGCTAGTTTGCCTGCGATACGCATTTTTTCAATGTCTTGCTGGTTTTTAATCGAGATGGCCATGTGGAATTGTGTGAAGGGTTGTGTTGGCTGATTTTAACATAGCCAATGCGTCGGTGCCGAATGCCCTTAGATGTTTTAGCTTTAATGATTAAAACTTCAGCTTAAATTGCGCATAATTGAGTTGTTAAAATAAAACGAAACTATGGTTAATCATGCTTTTATGCTGTTATTTCTATTTTAGATTATAAGTCATAAGATGTAAGATACAAAAATACCAGAGGAGGATTGTAAATGGCATCTGTACCTGTAGAGTTGGCTGCAAAAGATATTAACGCATGGGTGAATTATATTAGCACCGCGGCAATCCCCGTACTTAAACTTACCGCACGTGAGCTCGGTCAATTGCAGCAAGATGAAGATAACACTAGCGCGCGAGCCATAACCGCGGTTGTACACCATGATCCCATGATGGTGTTTAAAGTATTGAGCTATTCACAAAAACATAAAAGCAGGAGTCAGTTGCAGGATTTAGTTGAAGTCGAGCAAGCTATTTTAATGATGGGGACGTCTGCATTTTTTCGGAACATTCCTCCCACACCTTTGGTTGAAGATACACTTAAAGCTAACTTACAAGCATTGACGCATTTACTCAGGCTAATCCGACGCGCGCACCGTGCGGCTAAGTTTGCTGCAGAGTGGGCGGCACATTTAATGGATTTGCATGCTGAAGAAGTGCTTATTGCTACATTGCTACATGACCTGTCAGAAATGCTGATGTGGTGCTACGCGCCAGATAAAATGAATGCAATGTGTGCGATGCAGGCGGCAGATAAAACGTTACGCAGTAAAGCGGTGCAGCAAGAAGTGTTAGGCTTTCAATTGCAGGAGCTACAACAAAGAATCGTTGAAGTATTTCAGCTTCCTCCATTACTTTCCAAATTGATGCAAGATCAGGCATCTCAAGAGCAGCGCGTTCTTAATGTGAAGTATGCTGTAAATCTAGCTCGCCATTCTGCTAACGGGTGGGATGATGCCGCGCTACCTGACGATTATCGTGACATTGCACAGTTTCTTCGTATGGATGTCGATAAAGTAATGCGCGTGATAGGCGTGCCAGCAACTGTTTAGAGTCCACATGTCCGGTGCAAACTGTTTTATCAATCAGAATAAATCTTAGCGCCGGCTTACTTTTCCCTTAATGATGATTGTGCTGGCAAACCCAGCGGCTTAATGCTATCATGCCCGTCTTTGCAAATTTAGCAAAAAATTATGTGCGTATGTTGTTGAGCAATATGTTAATCAATATGTTAATCAATAGAGCACGTAAAAATTTACACACAACCCATTCAGGGGTGCTTTAGTTTAGGCCTAATAAGGTTTAATTTACAAAGTGTTTTTGGAGTTGTGTGAATTCATAACCCTTTTGAAAAGAGAAATATTATGTCAGTCACTATGCGTGATATGTTAGAAGCCGGTGTTCACTTCGGCCATCAAACCCGTTACTGGAACCCAAAAATGGCACCGTTCATTTTTGGCGATCGCAACAAAATCCATATTGTTAACCTTGAAAAAACATTGCCATTGTTTGAAGAAGCACTTAAACATGTGCGTACATTGGCAGCAAACAAGGGCCGTATTTTATTCGTAGGTACCAAACGCCAAGCGCGCGATATCGTAAAAGAAGAAGCTAGCCGTGCGGGTTGTGCTTATGTTAATCACCGTTGGTTGGGTGGTATGTTAACTAACTTTAAAACAGTTAAGCAATCAATCAAACGCCTGCACGATTTTGAAGCAATGTTGCTAGATGGCAGTATTGAAAAATTCGGTAAAAAAGAAGCTTTAGGTTACAAACGTGAAATTGAAAAATTAGAGCGTTCAATCGGTGGTATTAAAGAAATGGGCGGTTTACCAGACGCTATTTTCATTATTGACGTTGGCCATGAAAGTGGTGCAATTACTGAAGCGGCAAAATTAGGCATCCCTGTGATCGGTGTGGTTGATACCAACAACTCACCTGATGGCATAGCTTATGTGATTCCTGGTAACGATGACTCTAGCCGTGCAATTCGTTTGTATGCGCGTGGTATTGCTGATGCGGTATTAGAAGGCCGTAGCTCTGTAATTACTGAGATTGTTAAATCAGCTAATGAAGAAGTGGCTGAAGCCGTAGCAGAGTAATTGTTCTAATTATAAAAGGGGCTTAGTGCCCCTTTTTGATTTTAATAATTTAGAATATAAAATATATAATTAAATCAAATTACTAAACTACTTTTTTAATGTAGTTTGTTGAAATTAAGGAGCTTAAAATGGCTGAAATTACCGCAAGTATGGTAAAAGAATTACGTGAGCGCACTGATGCGCCTATGATGGATTGTAAAAAAGCTTTAACTGAAGCTGAAGGTGACATGACACGTGCTGAAGAAATTTTACGTGTTCGTTTTGGTAATAAAGCAAGCAAAGCTGCTGGTCGCGTTGCCGCTGAAGGTACTGTGGGTATCAGTATTAGTGTCGACGGGAAAACTGGCGCGATAGTTGAAGTGAATTCTGAAACAGATTTCTGTGCTAAAAACGAAGACTTTTTAAAATTTGTAAATGAACTCGCTGATATAATTGCAGTGAGCGATGCCTCTGATATTGAGGCTGTTGGTGCGCTTGCGATGCGTGACTCTACGGTAGAAGAAACACGTGCGCAACTAGTAGGTAAAATTGGCGAAAACATTACACCACGTCGTTTTGTGCGTCCAGTGGTGCAAGGTAAGCTTGCTAGTTATGTGCATGGCAGTAAAATCGGTGTGTTAGTCGATTTGGTCGGTGGCGATGATGTTTTAGCTAGAGATATCGCAATGCATATTGCTGCAGCTAAACCAAAAGCGTTAGATGCTTCTGGTATTGATGCCAGCCTGATTGAAACTGAGCGTCGTGTAGCTATTGAAAAAGCAAAAGAAGCCGGCAAGCCTGAAGCCATGTTGGAAAAAATTGCTGATGGTACTGTGCAAAAGTTCTTGAAAGAAGTGACTTTGTTAAGCCAGGTTTTTGTTAAAGATGACAAATTCACGATTGAGCAATTGTTGAAATCAAAAGGTGCAACCGTTGCATCATTTACACTGTTTACAGTGGGTGAAGGCATTGAGAAAGCAGTTGTTGATTATGCGGCAGAAGTTGCAGCCGCTGCTAAGGTTTAGTAGGGTCTTACGGTAACGCAATAAGTTGCCGGATAGTCATAAAAAATGGATTAGGCGCGATGCTTAGTCCATTTTTTTTAGTGTTAACGCATCAAAAACCCAGCATTCTTAGGTTTAATTTTGTGCCTAAGACTGTCATTTTATGCTTAAATAAGCAAACTTTAAATTAGAGGAATCCTCGTGTCTGCACCAGCCTATAAGCGCGTTTTACTTAAACTTTCTGGCGAGGCTTTAATGGGAGATGATGCTTATGGTATCAATCGCGCTACCATTACCCGCATAGTGAATGAAATCAAAGAGATAGTGGATTTAGGCGTGCAAGTAGCCGTAGTGATAGGCGGCGGCAATATTTTTCGTGGTGTGGCTCCGGCGGCAGAAGGTATGGATAGGGCAACTGCCGACTACATGGGCATGTTGGCTACTGTGATGAATGCAATGGCGTTGCAAGATGCAATGAAGAATATTGGTTTAAATGCGCGCGTGCAATCTGCCTTAAGCATTGAGCAAGTGGCAGAACCTTACATTCGTGGCAAAGCCATTCGCTACTTAGAAGAAGGGCGTGTGGTGATTTTTGGTGCGGGTACCGGTAACCCATTTTTTACTACAGATACGGCTGCCGCATTGCGTGGTATGGAGATGAATGCTGAAATTGTAATTAAAGCGACTAAAGTGGATGGTGTTTATACAGATGATCCAAAAACCAATCCAGAGGCCATGCGGTACAAAACACTAAGTTTTGATGAGGCCATAATTAAAAATCTTAAGGTAATGGATGCGACAGCGCTGACCTTATGCCGCGATCAAAAGTTGCCTATTTCAGTCTTTAGTATTTTTAAACAAGGTGCATTAAAAAGAGTAATAATGGGTGAAGATGAAGGCACTAAGGTATTACCTTAATCATGAGCGATAAGTAAAAAAATTTAAGAAGTAACGTTGGAGAAATAAATGCTTGAAGATATTAAAAAAACTGCAGAACAGAAAATGCAAAAATCATTAGAGTCACTTAAAAATGACTTGGCTAAAATCCGTACAGGTCGCGCTCATGTTGGCTTGTTAGATCACGTAATGGTGGAATATTACGGCTCTATGGTGGCGGTAAATCAGGTGGCAAACGTCAATTTAGGTGACTCGCGCACAATCAATGTGCAGCCTTATGAGAAAAACATGATAGGCAAAGTTGAAAAAGCGATTCGTGACTGCGATTTAGGCTTAAACCCAGCGACCAATGGTGATTTAATTCGCGTGCCAATGCCAATGCTGACAGAAGAGCGTCGCCGTGATTTGACTAAAATTGTACGTACAGAGGGAGAAGGTGCAAAAGTTGCTATCCGTAACGTACGTCGTGATGCAAATGATACGCTTAAGAAACTGATTAAAGACAAAGAAATCTCAGAAGATGACGAGCGTCGTGCGCAAGATGATATTCAAAAGGCGACGGATAAAGCAGTGGCTGATGTAGATAAAATGCTGCAAGTTAAAGAAACTGATTTGATGGCGGTTTAGTGTTGGATCTTGATTTAGCAAAAATAAAATTTTTTCAATACGAAGCCTCAGTCCTCGAAGATATGGAGTCTTGATTTGGGTCTGTTCAACAGTGCTACACAGCATGTCCCTGACGTTGCTGAGATACCGAAGCATATTGCAGTGATTATGGATGGCAATGGTCGCTGGGCACGTAAACGTTTTTTACCGCGCATTGCAGGGCATAAGCGCGGTGTTGAAACCGTGCGTGATTTAGTCAAGCAATGCGTGCAACTAAAAGTAGAGTATTTAACACTATTTGCATTTAGTAGTGAAAATTGGCGCAGACCTGCCGAAGAAGTTTCGTTTTTGATGGGCTTGTTTATGAGCGCGCTTAAGCGAGAAGTGGTGAAGCTGCATCAAAACAATATCAAACTGGTGATGATTGGTGATCGCAGCCGTTTTGACGCGGCACTGATTGCTCAAATTGATGAATCTGAACAACTGACAGCCAATAATACCGGTTTGATTCTAACAATAGCGGCTAATTATGGTGGGCGATGGGATGTGCTGCAAGCTGTCAATAAAATGCAGCAAGCGATGCCACAGCTAACCGGTCATTATCGAGAAGAGCATTTAACACCGTATTTGTCGATGAGTTATGCACCGGAGCCTGATTTATTTATACGCACCGGCGGCGAAAAAAGAATAAGCAATTTTTTATTATGGCAGCTGGCTTATTCTGAACTTTATTTTACCGATACCTTATGGCCAGACTTTAATGAGGCTGCATTTAATTTGGCAATTCAATCTTATCAACAGCGTGAACGCCGTTTTGGCCGCACTAGCGAGCAGCTTTCAGAACCTAAAAATTAGGTTTGTTATATTCGCTTTCTATTTCCCAATAATATTCAACTAAGCTAAAAGTCCATAAAGATGCTGAGAACACGAGTTATTACCGCTACCGTACTTATTGCTGGAATTTTAACGGCACTTTTTTTAGCCTCAGTTAAAACTTGGGCTATTCTCACGCTAGCGATCATTTTAATCGGTGTTTGGGAGTGGTCCGATTTAATTAAACTCAATCAAACTCAAAAGTTATTTTTTGTGGTGAGCGCATCTCTATTAGGCTTATTTATCGCTTTTATTTCAAAATCACCATTCGCCGCTTATCAGCATTACATTGTGTTGAGCTTGCTTGGGTTGTCAACGTTGTTTTGGCTACTGATTGCACCGATATGGCTTATTACACGTAAAACATGCACTAATCGCTTAATGATGGCCATACTAGGGTTGTTGCTTTTGCTAGCTACTTGGTTGGGTTTTGTCGGCCTGCATGCGATTAGCCCTTGGTTGTTGTTAGCAACAATTGCTGCGGTTAGCATTGCTGATAGTGCCGCTTATTTTGCAGGTAAGCGCTTTGGTCGTCATAAACTCGCCCCGGAGATTAGTCCAGGCAAAACATGGGAAGGTGTCGCTGGTGCCGTGATTGCGATTACTTTATACGGGGCTGTTCTATGTTACTTAAAACAATATAGCCTTTGGTTAATTGTAGGCTTGTGGTTAATCGTGGTGTTAAGCGTCATGGGCGATCTTGTTGAATCGCTATTGAAGCGTCAAGCTGGCTTAAAAGATAGCGGCCAGTTATTGCCTGGTCATGGTGGAATTTTGGATAGAATAGATGGCCTTATTCCAACCTTAGCGATTACTTCGTTCTGTATTTACCTTCCACTTTTTGCAGGGCTACAAGCGCATGCATAATGCATCGACCGACTATAACTCGCAACAGGCGGCTGTTCAAAATGTAACCATA
The DNA here is from genome assembly GCA_013141495.1 of Methylotenera sp. Classification (GTDB taxonomy): domain Bacteria; phylum Pseudomonadota; class Gammaproteobacteria; order Burkholderiales; family Methylophilaceae; genus Methylotenera. The sequence continues at coordinate 52,786 of JABFQV010000002.1, forward strand.
TTGGGCGCAACCGGCACCATTGGTGTGCAAACACTAGAGGTTATTTCACAACACCCGCAACGTTTTAAAGTGTTTGCTTTAACCGCAAGCACTAACGTCAACAGTTTATTTAAGCTATGTAAAAAGCATACCCCCCAATATGCAGTGATGTTAGATGCAAATGCCGCGACTGAGTTAACTGCACAACTAAAAGATGCAAATGTTGGCACAATTGTGTTGCAGGGTGAACATGCATTGAGTGAAGTAGCCGCGCATGAATCGGTGGATGTTGTGATGGCGGCAATTGTTGGCGCGGCTGGGCTGCATCCAGCTATGGCTGCAGCAAAAGCAGGTAAACGCATATTGCTTGCAAATAAAGAAACGTTAGTTATGGCGGGCAATCTTTTTATGCAGGCGGTAGCCGATGGTGGCGCTACTTTGCTCCCCATAGACAGTGAGCATAACGCTATCTTTCAAGTGATGCCAAGTGTAAAACGTGAAAACCTAGCTGACAGCGGCGTGAAGCGCGTTCTACTAACTGCATCTGGTGGTCCATTTCGTAATGCAAGCCTAGCAGAACTACAAGCTGTGACGCGTGCCCAGGCGTTAAATCATCCTAACTGGGTGATGGGGCCTAAAATTACAATTGACTCTGCGACGATGATGAATAAAGGATTAGAGGTCATTGAAGCGCATTGGTTATTTAATGCGGCACCATCACAGATTGATGTAGTCATACATCCACAAAGCATTATTCACTCTATGGTCGAGTATATTGATGGCAGTGTGTTGGCTCAATTAGGTAATCCTGATATGCGAACGCCTATTGCTTATGGTTTAGGTTACCCAGATAGACTGCACAGCGGCGTGAGTGGTCTGGATTTAGTAAAAATCGGGCGATTAGATTTTAGTGAACCCGACCCGATACGCTTTCCATGCTTACGTTTAGCTTATGAGGCATTAAAAGTGGGCGGCACTGCACCGGCTATTTTAAATGCGGCTAATGAAATAGCGGTAGAGGCGTTCTTGGCAGAGGAAATCGGTTTTATGGATATTCATGCCATCATTGAGTCTGTTTTGTTGGCATCCCAGATTGACGCTGTGACTTCAATTGAGCAATTGGTGGCGGTTGACGCCAGCGCGAGGCGGGCTGCAAAAGATTGGCTGAAACACAAGTACTCAAGCATGCCTGCGCAAACTTTAAAAGTGGTGATTAAATAATGTTAACTGCTTTAGCTTTTATATTTACCATAGGCTTGCTGGTCACAGTCCATGAGTATGGTCACTTTCAAGTTGCCAGATGGTGTGGCGTCAAAGTGTTAAAGTTTTCAGTGGGTTTCGGCAAGCCGTTATGGTGTAAAAAGTTTGGTGCAGATCAAACGGAATTTGTCATTGCAGCGATTCCATTAGGTGGCTACGTGAAAATGTTGGGTGAAGATCAATTTAGCCAAGATGAAACGTTTGTGAGTCATGATATGACACGTGCGCTAAATCGACAAAGCGTGGGTAAGCGCATGGCTATTGTGTTGGCAGGGCCGTTAGCAAACTTATTATTGGCGATCATCCTTTATTGGCTATTGTTTATGATGGGCGTGGTGGGGCTGAAACCTATTGTCGGCAATGTGGTTGAGCATAGCCCCGCAGCCGCTACCCACATCAGTTCTGGTGATGTCATTCAAAAAATTAACAATAAAGATGTTGCTACCTGGCAAGATGTACGCTGGCTGTTGCTACAAGACTCATTGAAAAATAAGCAGGTAGAGATTCAGGCAATCAACGCTAAAAATGAAATGCATGTATATCAAATTGATGTATCAACGCTTGATTATGACGACGCTAAGCAGGATATTTTAGAAAAGTTAGGCTTAACCATTTATCGCCCTGAGATGCCTGCCATCGTCGGTGAAATTGCAAACAATAGTCCTGCACAAAGCGCGGGGTTAAAGCCGAATGATTTAGTATTGGCGATCAATCAAAATAAAGTCAGTACTTGGGAGTTTTTTGTACAGGAGATTCAACAGCACCCTGATGTAAATATTGATATTTTAGTGCAACGTGATGCAGAGGAAATCAACATTCGCGTTAAACCTGATGCTGTCGTTGAAAATGGTAAGACAATCGGGCGGATAGGCGCAGCATTCAAAATTGGTCAAACTGAGCTGGATCAGTTTTTAGTTACTAGCCATTATTCAGTGGCTGGCGCGCTGGTTAAAGCCGTAGAGAAAACTTGGGACACGGCAATATTTAGCTTAAAAATGCTAGGCAACATGTTGGTGGGGCAGGTGTCATGGAAAGGCATGAGCGGACCGGTAACCATTGCCAGTTATGCTGGGCAAAGTGCAAATATGGGCATTAAAGTGTTTATTGGCTTTTTAGCACTGATTAGTATCAGTATAGGTGTGTTAAATCTATTACCTATTCCCATATTAGACGGCGGTCATTTCATGTATTATATGGTTGAATTTTTTACAAAAAAACCAGTATCTGAAGCGGTGATGAATTTTGGTCAAAAAGTAGGCTTCATTTTGCTTGGTAGCATCATGGTTTTAGCGCTTTATAATGATATAAACAGATTAACGACAGGCTGATTGAATGGCGATTCAAAATTTGAAGCACTCAAAAATTAAAAATTTAAAACTAAAATCTATGTTGCTGATAGTTTCCGGCTTATATGCCGGTAGTGTTTTGGCGCTTGAACCATTTGTGGTCAAAGATATTCGCGTAGAGGGAATTCAGCGTACAGAGGCGGGAACAGTGTTTAGTTACTTGCCTGTTAAAGTGGGCGAGACCATGGATGATGAGCTTGCGTCTGTTGCGATTAAATCTCTTTATAACACCGGGTTTTTTAAAGATGTTCGTATTGAAGCAGAAAATGACGTCCTAATCGTGACCGTGCAAGAGCGTTCAGCCATTGCTCAAATTGACTTTAGCGGCAACAAATCTTTCCCGACTGACAAAATGAAGGAAGGCTTAAAGCAGATTGGGCTTGCTGAAGGTCAGATTTTTGATAAATCTCAATTAGATCGTGCCGAACAAGAGGTTAAGCGCCAATATTTATCACAAGGTAAATATGGCGCCACCGTAAAAACGGTTGTATCCCCATTAGAGCGTAATCGCGTCGCCGTACGTTTTGATATTGAAGAAGGTGCGGTTTCAAAAATCCGCGACATCAACATCGTAGGTAATCAAGCATTTACCATGGATGATTTACGCGCACAGTTTTTATTAACAACCCCTAACTGGATGAGTTGGTGGAATAAAGACGATCAATATTCTAAACAAAAACTAAATGCTGACTTAGAAACGTTGCGGTCTTTTTATATGAACCAAGGCTACCTTGAGTTTAATATTGATTCCACACAAGTTTCCATCACCCCTGACAAAAAAGATATTTACATTACAGTGAATATTACGGAAGGTGAAAAATATACGATCTCAGAAGTCAAATTAGCTGGCGAGACACTAGTGCCTGAAGATGAGTTACGCCAGTTGATGCAAGTGCAGGCGGGTGATACTTTTAGTCGCGAAAAAGTAACGCAAACCAGCAAAGCCATTAGTGATAGATTAAGTAACGATGGTTATGCATTTGCAAACGTTAATCCGGTACCTGAAATCAATAAAGAGTTACATACTGCATCATTCACCTTTTTTGTGGATCCAGGTAAACGTGTATATGTCCGCCGTATTAACATTGTGGGTAACACACGTACCCGAGATGAAGTGGTACGCCGTGAAGTACGTCAGTTAGAATCTGCATGGTACGCCTCCAACAAAATCAATCGCTCTAAAGAACGTATCACGCGCACAGACTTTTTCTCTGATGTAAATGTAGAAACGCCTGCGGTACCAGGCACGGCAGATCAAGTTGATTTAAATATCAGTGTGACTGAAAAATCTACCGGTAGCGTGCAGTTTGGTGCAGGTTTATCAAGTAGCGAAGGTGTGGTGTTCGGCATTACCGTCAACCAAAATAACTTTTTAGGTACCGGTAACCGTGTAAGTGCACAGGTGAATACGGGTAAAGTTAACACAACTTACTCACTGTCTTATACCGACCCTTATTTTACCCCTGATGGCGTAAGTCGTGGCATTGATGTTTACCGGCGCGATGTGAATACCAGTTCGCTTAGTATTGGTAGTTATAATACGTCTTCTTATGGAGGCGGTGTCAGGTTTGGCATCCCAATTAATGAGCGTGATGGGTTTAACTTTGGCTTGGCCGCTGATTTTACAAAAGTTGATTTAACTACCAATAGCCCTCAGCAATATCGTGATTTTTGTAATAACAGCAACGGTTGCACCAGTAACTCTCTGGTGGCAAGTGCAGGCTGGAGTCATGACTCCAGAAACAGCATCATGTTTACCACGAACGGCGTTTTGCAAAGGCTTACTGGTGAAGTTTCATTGCCAGTATTGGATTTAGAATACTATAAAATTGATTACAAACATGCTTGGTTTAAAGAAATTTATACAGGCTTTACCTTTATGCTGAATGGTGAGATTGGTTACGCTGACGCTTATGGCAGCAAAAATTATCCGTTCTTTAAAAACTTTTTTATGGGTGGCGTCAATTCAGTGCGTGGTTATGATAATGGTTCACTCGGCCCTCGTAATACAGATGCAGTTACAGGTCAGAATTTTGCAGTAGGCGGCACTAAGCGTCTGTTAGGCAATGCTGAGTTGTTCCTTCCAATTCCGGGTTTAAAAGACTCGAAACAATTTAGGTTAAGTGCATTTTTGGACGCCGGTAATGTATTTGGTAAAGATGACTCTTACAGCATAGGTGAGCTACGCTACTCAACAGGCTTAGGACTTAGCTGGTTATCTCCGTTTGGGCCATTAAAACTGGTTTATGCTAAACCTTTAAATAGTCAATCTGGTGATAATACGCAAACCATACAGTTCCAGCTTGGGCAACAATTTTAGTGTAGCTAATGTTGATCACAAGTCTTATGGCATAATATAAACGTTAAATGCATTGTTGGTTTTAGGAGAATTTAATTGAGTAAAATTTTGAAAAGTTTGATGCTGGCGACTTTAGTGACGCTTGCAACTAGCACGCAAGCAGCAGAGTTAAAGGTTGGCTATGTACAGGTTGATAAAATTCTGCAAGATGCACCGCAAACTGCAGAAAGTGGCAAAAAGCTTGAGCGCGAGTTTAGTCCTCGCTCGCAAGAGCTAGATCGCATGGCAAAGCAGATTAAAGATTTAGAAACCGTTTTGGACAAAGAAGGCTTAACGCTCTCAGAGGCTGAGCGTCGCAATAAAGAGCGTGATGTACAAAACATTAAAATTGAATTTCAACGTAAGCAGCGTGAGTTGCGTGAAGACATCAATCTGCGTAAAAATGAAGAGCTTGGTAGCTTACAAGATCGCATCAATAAGGCCGTACAATCAGTGTCTGAAGCTGAGGGGTATGATTTAGTGGTGTATAGCGGTGTTGCGTTTGCCAGCAAAAAGATAGATATAACAGATAAAGTGTTAAAAACGTTAGGTAAAAAATAGTTGAGTGAGTTTAGTATTAAAGCCGCTATAGCTAAATGCGTTTGATCAATGAGTAAGCAATACTCGCTTGATGATATTGCCAAAGCCTTAGGCGGTTTTGTGATGGGTGATGGCACCACGTTAATATCACGTGTTGCCTCTATTGCCAATGCTAAAACCGGTGATATTAGCTTTATTAATGATACCAAGTATGAAAAATCACTGGCATTAACTAATGCTAGCGCTTGTATATTAAAAGAAAAATACAAAAACCTAACGAACCTGCCTAAAATTATCGTTGATGATCCTTATGCTTATTTTGCAAAAGTATCAGGCTTATTGAACCCGCCAGCCGCAATCAAGTTAGGTGTTTCTGTTACTGCTGTTATAGATACGTCAGCTCAAATTCCGGCATCATGCAGTGTAGGTGCCTTAGCGGTTATTGGTGAAAATGTAGTCCTTGGTGAAAACGTTGTGATTGGGTCTGGTTGCGTTATCGAAAACGACGTTACAATTGCAAGCCATACCCGTTTAGAGCCTCATGTAACGGTTAAGCACCACTGCGAAATTGGTGAACATTGCCATATATTTTCAGGTGCAGTGATCGGTTCAGATGGCTTTGGTTATGCAGAAGAGGCTGGACACTGGCTAAAAATTCCGCAAGTTGGCCGCGCAATACTGCATGCACATGTCGATGTCGGTGCTAATACTACGATAGATCGTGGCGCGCTGGATGATACGATTATCGAAGAGGGCGTAAAGCTTGATAATTTGGTTCAAATTGGGCATAACTGTATGATCGGTGCGCATACAGTCATTGCTGGCTGTGTTGGCATTGCTGGCAGTGCACGTGTTGGTCGGCATTGTAAAATAGGTGGAGCTGCCATGGTTTTAGGGCATTTGCAAATTGCTGATCATGTGACTATTTCACCGGGCAGCATGATTACACGCTCTTTGACAACCGCTGACACCTATACCGCATTGATGCCGTTTCAAACCCATAAGGCGTGGTTGAATACAGCTGCAAAAATCCGTCACTTAGATGAACTTGCAGCTAAAATTAAACAACTTGAAAAAGAGGTTGCATTGTTAAAATCCAAACAATGAACAAAATCAATGTCCTAATTAAATAGAAATACGCTTAACGCACTAAGCTTTGAAATTATACCGAGATAAAAATGACAAACACAACCACCTCTACTAGCATGGATATCCATGAAATTTTAGAACATCTACCACATCGCTATCCATTTGTTTTGGTTGACCGTGTAGTGTCTTTAGAGTTGGGTAAAGAAATCACCGCAATTAAAAACGTCAGTGTTAATGAGCCTTATTTTCCAGGGCATTTCCCTTATCATCCAGTGATGCCGGGGGTGTTGATTGTTGAGGCTATGGCGCAAGCTGCAGCAATTTTATCTTTTAAAACCATGAACGCAAAACCGAATGATGATTCTGTTTATTATTTTGCTGGGATTGACAGCGCGCGCTTTAAAAAACCGGTTTCTCCGGGCGACCAAATCGTCTTGAATGTTAAAATAGACCGTATTTTAAAAGGTATTTGGAAGTATTCAGGCGTGGCAAGAGTCGATGGCGTTATCGTTGCTGAGGCGCAAATGATGTGCATATTAAAAGCGATTGAGAAATAGATCTGTAACTAACAACCGCCAGCAATAAGATCGTACTGGATGACCTTAGTATTTATTAAGCAAGGCTTAATCAAACAAGTGCTTATTAAATCAGTATCGAAACAAAAACAAGCCAAATAAAAACAAGTATCAAGTGAAATAACCCAGTGAATCAAATCATGCCAATTGTAAAAATCCATCCGACAGCTATCATAGACCCTTCGGCAGAGCTCGATTCTAGCGTTGTGGTGGGCGCATATAGCGTAATCGGACCTAATGTAAAAATAGATGCTGGTACTAACATTGCTAGCCATGTGGCGGTGAATGGCCCAACTACCATAGGCAAAAATAACCAAATTTTTCAGTTTTCATCTCTAGGCGAAGCGCCGCAAGATAAAAAATATAAAGGTGAACCTACGCTATTAGAAATAGGTGACAACAATACTATCCGTGAGTTTTGTACGTTTAATCGTGGTACGGTACAAGACAAAGGCACTACAAAAATTGGTAACGATAATTGGATTATGGCTTATGTACATATCGCCCATGATTGCCAAATTGGTAATTATACAATTTTTGCCAACAACTCCTCTCTTGCCGGGCATGTAGATGTGGATGATTATGCGATTTTAGGTGGTTTCACGCTGATACATCAGTTTTGTAAAATTGGTTCACATATCATCACGGCAGTTGGTTCTGTAGTATTTAAAGATATTCCACCTTATGTGACGGCTGCCGGTTACGATGCAAAACCGCATGGTATCAATGCCGAAGGTTTAAAACGTCGCGGTTTTTCAGCCGATAGCATTTTGCAAATAAAGCGTGCTTATAAAGTTTTATATCGTAAAGGGTTTACCTTGGACGAAGCAAAACTTGAGCTTGCCGCCATGCAGCTCAAAACACCAGAAATCAAATTATTGTCTGATTTCTTGGATGTTTCTACGCGCGGCATTGTCCGCTAAGTATTCTCAGCTATGGTTAGAATCGGCATTGTGGCAGGAGAAGCCTCCGGTGATTTGCTTGGCAGTCACTTGATTCAGGCATTAAAACAAAAACGCGCGGATATTGAATTCGTAGGTATTGCTGGCCCAAAAATGATGCGTGAAGGCGCAATGTCACTTTTCCCAATCGAGCGCTTATCGGTACGCGGCTATGTTGAAGTGATTAGGCATCTTTGGGGTTTGCTTAAACTACGCCGTCAATTACTCAACCATTTTTTAAGTAATCCCCCCGATATATTTATTGGCATTGATGCACCTGATTTTAATTTTTGGCTAGAAAAAAAGCTTAAAAATAAAGGCATTAAAACCATCCACTATGTCAGTCCATCTATTTGGGCCTGGCGCAAAAATCGCATCAAAAAAATTAAAAAAGCTGTCACTCAAGTGCTAGCTTTGTTTCCATTTGAGCCCGTTTTATATCAAGCAGAGAACATTCCAGTTAGCTATGTTGGGCATCCCTTAGCAGACATATTGCCAATGGAGCCAGATGTTGCAGGTGCGCGCCAAGTTTTAAAGTTAGAAGATTCAGACCTAGTGATTGCTATGTTGCCTGGCAGTCGCCAAAGTGAAGTTGAAGCACATGCAGATTTGTTTGTACAAACGGCTAAGTACATTTATGCAGATCACCCCAAAGCAATATTTTTGGTGCCTTTAATTACGCGTGAAACACGTCATATTTTTGAACTGGCAATTTTTAATGAGCCCGAATCATTACCAATTCAGCTACTATTTGGACATGCACATGACGCTATGGAAGCGGCCGATGTGGTGATAGTAGCCTCTGGCACGGCAACGCTAGAAGCGGCGCTACTTAAAAAGCCGATGGTCATTACTTATCGTATGTCTAAGTTAAGCTGGCAATTACTTAAGCGCATGCGCTTGCAGCCTTATGTTGGCTTGCCCAACATATTGGCAGGTAAGCTTATCGTGCCTGAATTGCTGCAAGATGATGCAACGCCCGAAAAGTTGGCCGCAGCGGCTCTAATGCTGATTACTGATAAAACCAAACTTGCGGAAATAAAAACAGCGTTTATAGCGATTCATCACAGCTTACGTCAAAATACAGCTGAAAAAGCAGCTATTGCAATTCTTGCACATTTGGCATGAGTAGGCCGTGGTTAATTTGCGGTGTAGATGAAGCCGGACGCGGGCCACTCGCTGGCGCTGTATATGCGGCAGCCGTGATACTTAACCCGGATAGGCCGATTCAGGGCTTGGCGGACTCCAAAAAACTCAGTGAAAAAAAGCGTGATGCGCTTGCAATAGAAATTAAACAGCATGCTTTAGCGTGGGCGATAGCCAGCAGTAGCGTAGAAGAGATTGATCATATCAACATCCTGCAGGCTAGCTTACTTGCCATGAAGCGCGCGATTGAAGCGATGCAGGCGCAATTTGATATTGCACCTGAGTTAGGTGCAATTTTAGTGCAGGTGGATGGCAATCAATGCCCTAAAATCAGCTTGCCATGCGAGGCGATTATAAAAGGCGACAGCAAAGTTCAAGCTATTTCTGCGGCTTCGATCCTAGCTAAAACAGCGCGTGATGCAGAGCTGTATGTTTTAGATAAACAATATCCGCTCTATGGTTTTGCGCAACATAAAGGCTACCCCACAGCTGCACATGTGGCCTTGTTGCAGCAACATGGTGTGTCAGCCATACATAGGCGTAGCTATGCGCCAGTAAAAAGGCTTTTACTAAGCCAATAATAAAAATACCGTCGGTTTTTTGTGTAAATCTGGCAACGTGGTTTGCTTCCACTCTTTAATCCGTTTAGTCACTATATATTCGTCCGACAGGCTGATATTGCACGCAATACACAACCTTGTTTCACTTTGACAGTTGGCGAGTATGTCCTCTAGCATGTGCTGGTTGCGGTAGGGTGTTTCAATAAATAGTTGCGTTTCTTGTGCGTATTTTGATTGTTTTTCAATGTCTTTAAGCTGTGTAATGCGTGCGGCTTTATCACTAGGTAAATAACCAAAAAAGGTAAAGCGTTGACCGTTTAGGCCGCTAGCCATTAGGCTGAGTAGAATAGACGAAGGCCCCACCAAAGGTGCAACGCGTATGCCTTTTTGATGTGCTAACGCTGCAAGTTTTGCGCCAGGGTCTGCAATGCCGGGGCAACCTGCTTCACTCATTAGACCTATATCTTTACCTGCCATTAAACTGCCCAGTAGTGCGGGTAAGTCTTTATCTGCGGTGTGTTCATTCAGGGTTTTGAGCACAAGCTCACGGATGGGTTTGCTATGCTTGATAGTGCCTAAAAAGTGGCGCGCAGTTTTTTCATTCTCAACGATAAATTCGTCCAGTTGTTGCGCAATAGTGACTACATCAGGCGGCAACACTTTGGCAATGTTATCATCACCAAGCGTGACGGGGATAAAATACAGTGTGCCGAGTTTGTGGTTAGTCATTAGTATTTCACTTGAACACGATAGTAAAGGGTGGCTTTGCCTTCGGCTGGAATTTCAATTTTCCAAACCGCCGTATTGCTGCTGGCTTTTTGGCTAGGGTGGCTTTCTTTCATCATTTTCCAATCAGCGGGAATCGGTTCTTGTACCGTGACAGTCACACGTTCTTTTTTTGCATTTTTGAGTACAACTTCATAAGCACTCTCGAACATGCTATTGCCTTTTGCAGGACGTGGTAAGGTTTTGAAGTCAATTTGTTTTTTATCGGCGGTGACATCAAAAGCATTGCCTAGTTTTAACCGTACCACTTCATTTTTAGGGGTATGGTCAATACTGTCTTCACCTACAAATTGCGCATTGCCTTGGTTATCTTTTTTATACACGCGCATCGTGCCTTTGGGTAATGGTAATCCAAGCTTTGCGGTTTCTTTGTTATCGAACTCTACAAACACGCCCACTTTCATTTTTTGTCCCAAGTCACCATAGCTAGCACCGTAATAGTAATCGGCACCGCGTAATACCAGCTCTTTACGTGCAGGGACGTTAGATGCCGATAACAAAGCCACTTGTTTATTTTGATTGTCGCTAATCGTAGTCGGGCGGTCTAGCGTATAAAGATGATATTCAAGTAATGACTCTTCCGCCATCGGAGCAACAGCATCTGCCATCATCGCAGCTTCTTTGCGCATCATCATAGCGCGCGGCTGGCTCTCTTGTACACGATTGACGTCTCCAGCCACCAATTGTAATTTGGCATTGTTATAACTGGTACCACTGGTATTGGTAAGCGTTACCCAACCTGATAAATCAATGCTGTCTTCTTTTGCATTAAGCTCGGCTACATAATCAGCCTTCCAGCCAAGACCGCCCGTCAGGTAACTTAACTCTACCGTTTGCTCAGCCGTTATTTTGTTATTGAGTTTAGTCACTAGGGTGGGGCGGTCACGTAAATTAGCGGGCACGTCATCATAAACAATGCGACCCGGCATTCCAGTTTCAATACGATTGCCGATTTTCATGACTACGCCATTATTCGCTGAAAGCACGGTCGCTTGTTCCGTGGTTTCTAAACCTGTGGCGGGGTTAACTCGAACGATACTTACATTTTTACCTACGTATTTTTCCAGTAGTTTTTGCGGGGTGAGTAAGTCAAAATCAAAATTTTGCTCTAAGGTGCTAAAGCTGCCAGCATGGCTTAAGCTACGTAGTAGTGCGGTTTCTGGCCTGATTTGAGCGCTAACATCACGTAATGCAAGGTTGTTTAAACCGTTATTTAGTTTAACTTTACGCTGGTCTTTTATTAGTGCCAAATCATTGTTGTAGATAGTGACAGCAACTGATTGCTGGTCGCTCAGGTTGTTACGTATTTCGTCAGGCTCTATAGCCAAAACATGGCTAGAAAATGCTGAGAGCACACAAAGTACGATCAATTTATATTGCTTGGGCATGTTAAATTCCTTTTAAAGGTGAATAGAAATCACGATTGCGCGTACATTTTAAATAGATACCTCAGCTAAACGTAGCAAGATGCAAAAAGGTTGATTGGTTTAAAAATAACTTATATGACGGCTACACCTTCATTTTGCAACATGCTGACCAAGGCGATAAGAGGCAACCCAATGAGCGCATTGGGGTCATCACCTGTCATTTTCTCTATAATAGCAATCCCTAAACCCTCTGATTTCGCACTGCCAGCGCAATGGTAGGGCTGTTCTCTCAAGAGGTAGTTTTCAATTTGCGCATCTGTTAAGTTTCTAAATTTCACAATATAGGGAACAACTAATGCCTGCATGCTTTGTGTAGCTGCATTGTAGAGGCATAGCGCACTATGAAAAATAACTTCTCGCCCACGCATCATGCGCAGTTGCTTGGTGGCGTTTTCATGGGATAGCGGCTTGCCAAGCTGTAAATTATCTAAAGTGGCAACTTGATCACAGCCAATAATTAAGGCATCTGTGTGGCTAACGGCAACTTTTTTGGCTTTTACCTGCGCAAGTCTTAATGCGGTTTGCTGTGGAAGTTCATTGTTTAACGGCGTTTCATCTACTTCAGGTGAGATGCAGTTAAATTGGATTTGCAAGTGCGTGAGCAGTTCACGTCTATAAACAGAGGATGATGCAAGTATGAGTGTAGGGTTCACTGAAGCGTTCCTTTGCGTTTAGCTCTAAATAAAAAGCCGACAGTTTATCCCTGTCGGCTCACATATTAAATGCTATTACGGTTATTCTGGTTGAATTTCAAGTAGTGCTTCATCAGGATTAACCATGTCACCTTTAGTCACGTGGATAGCAACGACAACGCCGGAAGTTGCCGCTTGGATTTCATTTTCCATTTTCATGGCTTCAATCACCACTACGGCGTCGCCCGCTTTTACTTTATCACCAATTTTAGCGATAACAGCTACAATTGTGCCTGGCATCGAAGTCGTCACATGTCCGGCGTGGCTTGGGCGTGGACGACCACTGCTACTAGATGCGGGCTTCTTTTTACCGCTACTACTGCCAGCACCAGCGCCGCCAGATACTTCAATTTCGCTTAATGTTTCAACAAAAACCTCTTCTGCAATGCCATCGACTGATACATAGTATGGACGTTTTTCTTCACCAGAGTGACCGCTGCCCGTGAGGTTAATGTGGAAAGTCTCTCCGTGGAGCGTTACTTTAAATTCATTAGGTGCAAATCGTGGCGCTGCGGCATTGACACTTTCTTTGTCTAGCAACGCTTCTGGCACCAGTGAGCCTGCATTACGTTCTTGCAAGTAAGTTTGGCCGATGTCAGGAAACATTGCATAAGTCAGTGTATCTTCTTCCGATTTGGCAAAGCGCTCAGCTTCAACAGTGAGTTTTGCCATTTCTGGCGCTAACAAGTCGGCAGGGCGGCAGGTGATAGTTTCACCATCATTCACGGCAAGTTTTTTAACAGATTCATTGACAGGTGCTGGAGATTGACCATAGCGCCCGAGGAAGTAGTTTTTCACTTCATTGGTGATAGATTTATAGCGTGCGCCTGTCATAACGTTAAGCACCGCTTGCGTTCCCACAATTTGTGACGTAGGTGTCACTAACGGCGGAAAACCTAAATCTTCACGTACACGTGGAATTTCGGCCAATACTTCATCAATGCGGTTAAGTGCACCTTGCTCTTTTAATTGATTGGATAGATTTGAAATCATGCCACCTGGCACCTGGTTAACCAGTACACGCGTATCTACACCTGTAAATTCACTTTCAAATTGCCAGTATTTTTTACGCACATCGCGGAAATAAGCCGTAATTTCTTGCAAAGCGACTAAATCTAAACCGGTGTCATACTCAGTGCCCTTTAAAGCCGCGACGATGCTTTCGGTTGAAGGATGGCTAGCGCCCTCGCCAAAAGACGAGTTGCAAGTGTCAATAATGGTAGCACCTGCTTCTATACCTTTTAAGAAACACATTGCAGACAAGCCTGAAGTGGCATGGCTGTGTAAATGAATCGGTAAGCTTACAGCCGCACGTAAAGCTTTTACTAAGTCATGGGTGCTTTGCGGTGTGAGCAGGCCAGCCATATCTTTAATCGCAAGCGTATCGCAACCCATACTCTCAAGTTCTTTTGCTAATTCAACAAAGTGAGCAATGTCATGCACTGGGCTAGTCGTGTAGCTAATAGCGCCTTCAGCATGTTTACCTACTTTCTTTACCGCTTCGATAGAGGTTTTTAAATTTCGCATGTCATTCATGGCGTCAAAAATGCGGAACACATCTACGCCGTTATCTGCAGATTTCTGTACGAAAGCACGTACAACATCATCTGAATAGTGACGGTAGCCTAGTAAATTTTGACCACGCAACAGCATTTGAATGCGGCTGTTAGGTAATGCTTTACGCAATTTAGCCAAGCGCTCCCACGGGTCTTCTTTCAGGAAGCGAACACAGGCATCAAACGTTGCGCCACCCCAAGCTTCTAATGACCAAAAACCAATCGCATCCAGCTTGGCGCAAATAGGTAGCATGTCATCAGTACGCATACGGGTTGCAATTAACGATTGATGTCCATCGCGTAAAACTAGTTCAGAAACAAATACTTTTGCCATATTTTTAATCTATCGGTTTAAGGTTTAAATGATATTCAAATGTTATTTTTAAATGCCTTTGTGCGCTGCAATGGCAGCTGCAATGGCTGCCGCCATCAACTCGGGCGGTACTTCGTTTGCATAATTTGCTAACTCGGGGTGCGACTCTACAAAGCTGGTGTTGAATTCTGCATTTCTAAAATCTTCGTGTTTTAAGATCTCTTGATAATACGGAATGGTCGTTTTTACGCCATAAATCAACATGTCATCCAACGCACGGCGACCGCGCTCAATTACGCCATCCCAAGTCAGCGCCCAAACCGTCAGCTTGGCACACATGGAGTCATAATAAGGCGGGATGACATAACCGCTAAAAATAGCTGCATCCATCCGCACCCCTGGGCCGCCGGGCGCATAGTAGCGGGTAATTTTACCAAAGCTCGGTAAAAAGTCGTTTTTAGGATCTTCCGCATTGATTCGGAACTCCATAGCATACCCTCTAAACTGCACATCTTTTTGCTTATATTGCAATGGCAAACCACTGGCGACACGGATTTGTTCTTGCACAATATCAATACCTGTAATGGTTTCAGTCACGGTATGCTCAACTTGCAGGCGTGTATTCATTTCCATAAAATAAAAAGTATTGTCTGAGTCTAATAAAAACTCTACCGTACCGGCGTTTTCGTAACCGACTGCTTTAGCGGCTTTTACCGCTAAGCCGCCAATGTAATCACGTTGTGCCTGGCTTAATTGTGGCGACGGCGCAATTTCAATCAACTTTTGATTGCGACGTTGGATTGAACAGTCACGCTCAAATAAATGAATGGTATTGCCTTGTGAGTCAGCCAATATTTGCACTTCAATATGCCGAGGTGACACTACACATTTTTCCAGAAACACTTCTGGTTTGCCAAAGGCTTTGCTGGCCTCACTAATAACGCGGTCATAATTGCTTAACAATTCTTTTTCGCTATCGCAGCGACGAATACCGCGCCCACCGCCACCATTGGTGGCTTTTAGCATTACGGGGTAGCCAATTTTTTTAGCCAGCGCTACAGCTTCATCCAGATTGGCTAAGTTACCATTACTGCCTGGGGTGCAAGGGATGCCTGCTTTAGTCATTGCGTTTCTGGCTTGGATTTTATCGCCCATCTGACGAATAACACTGGCATCAGGACCGATGAATTTAACACCACGGCGCTCGCAAATGTCAGCGAGTTCAGGATTTTCAGATAAAAAACCATAACCAGGGTGCAAAGCATCACAGCCAGAGGCTACCGCCAAATTAACAATATTATGTGCATTTAAGTAGCCGGCAACAGGGTCTGCGCCAATGTTATAGGCTTCATCCGCCTTTTTAACGTGTAAGGCTTGACGATCAGCGTCTGAATAAATCGCAACAGACTTAATGCCCATTTCAGAGCAAGCGCGTACAATACGCACTGCAATTTCACCGCGATTAGCAATTAGAATTTTTTTGAACACGTAACAAGCCTTAAATTTTGATACAAAAACCATGCGATTGTAGCATGTGCAGGTTGATAGCTAAATCCCCCGCGCTAAATTTTCGCCACCAATTTACAACATTAAATATCGTGAATATTAAAAATGAGTATCCAGCCCCTACAAATTGACAACATTGCCTTTGCTAAAAGAGGTGAACATTTGACTGGTGATTTATCACTAGCTCACTGCCCAAGGTTAGCGGAGTTGTTGGCTTCGCAATTGCCAATCCTGCAAAACGATGCCATTGGCACACATGCTTTAACTAGCGTTAACAAAACTGAAAACAGCATTCACTTCACTTTGGATGGTGAAGCTAATGCGGTGGGGCAACACTTTTTACATCTTGCATTGGCGTCAAATTTAACCACTTATTGTCAGCGATGCTTGGAACCGATGCCGGTTAAGCTGAGTTTAAGTTTTCATTATCAAATAATTGATGTAAATGCTAAACATTCGGAATTGGATGTAGTCGAAGATAGTGATGATTTTGATATGCAGGAGGCCAATCAAGCGATGGATTTAGTGGCGCTGATTGAAGATGAAATTATCATGGCTACACCTATCGCACCCACACATGCGCACGATTGCGCTGTCGCTTCTATGCAAAGTGGCGAAAAACCCAACCCATTTGCGGTGTTAAAAGGCCTTATTAAACCTTAAAGTAATCAAAACAACTGAATTTGGCTGACAAAGCGATGGTTTTATATTATGATTGCGGACTAGAAATTTTGTGTAATCTTAAATTAGTGACGCAACCTTTAAAAGGGGCGTCGGTTTGTAAGTAATTGAGATGATGTTTTAATCATTTTATTGGAGTTTATTATGGCAGTTCAGCAAAACAAAAAATCACCGTCAAAACGTGGCATGCACCGTTCACATGATTTTTTAGTCAACCCACCATTAGCAGTTGAGCCTACAACAGGCGAAACACACTTACGTCACCACATTAGCCCAAACGGCTACTATCGTGGTCGTAAAGTATTACCATCAAAGAACGATTAATTTACTTGCTAGACATTAAATCTAGAGATTTAATTTTGTTTGGCGGTTCATAAAATCAATTAACGCCGCTCCAGCACTGGGGCGGCGTTAATGTTTTTATGGCGCGCGTATCATATCGTTTTGTCATTTTTTCAGCATACCTGACCTCAACTCAAGTTATTCTATAAATTACTTGGGTTAAGGTTGTTTGACTAAACTCTTCATTCAAATTGAGTGTAAAGCACATGGATATAACAGTCGCAATTGATGCAATGGGGGGCGACCACGGCCCTCATGTCACTATTCCTGCCGCGCTAAAGGCACTTGAGTCTGATCAGCAGCTAAATATCGTTTTAGTCGGTTTGAGTGATGCTATTGAGGCAGAGCTTAAAGCGAATAAAGCCAGCGCAAGCCCGCGTTTACGCATTCATCACGCAAGTGAAGTAGTCACCATGGATGAGTCCCCGCAAAGCGCACTTAAAAATAAAAAAGATTCATCGATGCGCGTGGCTATTAATTTAGTTAAAAGTGGCGAAGCCAACGCTTGTGTTAGCGCAGGCAATACTGGCGCGCTGATGGCGACGGCTCGATTTGTGCTAAAAACCCTGCCGGGCATTGACCGGCCAGCCATTGCTTCAACTTTGCCAAGTGAAAACGGCAATACTTATATGCTTGATCTTGGTGCAAATGCAGACTGCACGCCCGAGCATCTTTACCAGTTTGCTATTATGGGCGCTATGTTGGTCAGTTGTATCGAACATAAAGAAAGACCTACCGTAGGCTTGCTGAATATCGGCTCAGAAGACATCAAGGGTAATGAGGTCGTAAAGCAAGCAGGTGAGTTGTTAAGAGCAAGCCATTTAAATTTTTATGGTAACGTTGAAGGTGATGACATTTTTAAAGGTACTGTTGATTTGGTGGTATGCGATGGTTTTGTTGGTAATGTGTCGTTAAAAACCACCGAAGGGTTAGCACACATGATGGGTAAGTTTTTAACCCAGGAATTTAAAAAAAGCTGGCTGACAAAACTGATGGCGCTTTGTGCCATGCCCGTACTTAAAGCATTCAAAAAACGCTTGGACCCACGTCGCTATAATGGTGCAAGCTTTTTAGGGTTACGTGGCATCGTGGTAAAAAGCCATGGCGGCGCAGATCAATTGGCTTATCTGACCGCGATTCATGTGGCGATTGAAGAAGCGCGTAGCGGTGTATTGCGCCGTATTACCGAACAGTTAGAAATTGAACATATACAGCCGTCTAAAGCTGTAGGAATTTCACAGGATACACAATGATATTTTCACGTATTGCTGGCACGGGCAGTTATTTGCCTGCCAAAATTCTCACCAATGCCGAGTTGGAAAGTATGGTGGACACCACTGATGAATGGATTTTTGCGCGCACAGGCATCCGTGAACGCCATATTGCAGCAGCCGATGAATTTACCAGTGACTTAGGGGTTGCCGCGGCTAAAAATGCGATTGAGGCGGCAAATATTGATCCTCAGACTATAGATTTAATTTTGGTAGCAACAACGACTCCTGATCGTATTTTTCCTAGTACAGCTTGTTTGATACAAAATCAATTGGGTATCAAAAATAACTGCCCGGCTTTTGATGTGCAGGCGGTATGTAGTGGTTTTGTCTATGCGTTAGCGGTGGCTGACAGCATGATTAAATCCGGCAGCGTTAAAACCGCTCTGGTAATCGGTGCAGAAACCATGTCGCGTATCACGGACTGGACTGATCGCAGTAATTGTATTCTATGGGGTGATGGTGCTGGTGCAGTTATTTTGCAGGCCTCTCAAGAAGCTGGCATTATCTCTACGCATCTTCATGCAGATGGTAGTTATGAAAAGTTATTAAATGTACCGACTGGCGTTTCAAAGCAAACGGGCGACAGAACCATGAAAATGGAAGGCAATGCGGTTTTTAAAATGGCCGTAAATACCTTAGATCAAATTGTAGATGAAACACTGGTTGCCAATGGTTTGCAAAAAAGTGATATTGACTGGCTGGTGCCACACCAGGCAAATATCCGCATTTTACAAGCTACCGCAAAAAAACTGGATATGAGCCTGGATAAAGTAGTTGTTACTGTAGATAAGCACGGCAACACTTCAGCCGCCTCAATCCCTTTAGCATTAGATGTTGCAGTGCGTGATGGAAGAATTCAACGTGGCAACATGATATTGATGGAAGCTTTTGGTGGTGGCTTCACTTGGGGCTCTGCGTTGATTAAATTCTAGTTATTTTATCAGTACTATTTAGTCATTGAATAGACGGTTTTATGTTCTTAAATATAAAGTGTTCTTGATGAAACTTAAATCCCGCCTTAATCTAAACACCTCATCACTGCTACTGGCTCTGATTTTATTCGTAATTCTATTGCGCATTATTTCAATGATCAGCCTGCCGCTTACTGATACCACAGAGGCGCGTTATGCTGAATTAGCGCGTGTAACAGCGACTGGCCATTATTGGCTTATGCCACACATGTCACCGGAACAGCCGTTTTTTGCAAAACCTCCTTTGTCCACCTGGTTTTCTGCCGCAAGCTGGCTTTCATTTGGACAAAGTGAATTTGCATTAAGGTTACCATCGTTCATTTTAATGATGCTGACTTGCGCCGCATTGTTGTATGGCGCGACTAGTTTTAAACTCTCTAGGCAGCAGTGGTTTTTTGCAAGCTTTATCATCATGACTGCACCAGTCGGCTTCATCACTGCGGGTGCAGTCATGACCGATGCCACACAGCTTGCGGTTATTACGTGGGCGATGGTTTTTTTATGGCGGATAATCATTGCTGAGCCCAGTGTAGGCAACAAAAAAGTACTGAAATTTGATCAGCTTGGATTCTGGGCGATGTTGGGTTTAGGCGCGATTGCAAAGGGTTTGGCAACATGGGTGTTAATTGGCTTGCCCGTCATACTGTTTTGGCTATTAATTCCCAAAGCAGCTGCGTTTACACAATTTAAAAAAATATGGTCTTGGCTAGGTGTGCTGCTATTTTTAACTATTGTGCTTGCTTGGTATGTGCCAGCAGAAATTTATTACCCTGGTTTTTTAAAATATTTTATTGTAGGCGAGCACTTTCATCGGTTCATCGATCCAGGCTGGCAAGGTGATATGTATGGCACAGCGCATAGCGTAGATATCGGTATGATATGGGTATATTGGGCAGCGTCTATTGCACTATGGCTGCCAGTTTTTATTGAAGGAGTACGCAAAGACCGTCCGCTACTGAATGCAACTCTTGATATTGAGCGCAAATGGCTTTGGGCGTGGGTATTGGCACCGCTATTATTTTTCACGTTCTCACGCAATATTATTTGGACCTACACACTGACAGCATTGCCTGCCTTTGCGATTTTAATAGCAAAATCATGGCCGACGCTAAATGTTAGATTTAAGAAAATTATGCAGGGGCTGGTTGCTTGTTGGCTATTACTTTTGGTGATTGTAACTTTAGTATGGCTTCCTCAGCTTGCTGAAGAAAAATCAGCGCGTAAATTAGTTCGTGAGGCGACCTTAAAATACCCAAAATCTACGCTTTATTCATATTTTAGCCATAAGTTTTCTGTGAGCTATTACACGCAAGGGCAGGTGCGTATGATAGAAAGTCAGCAAATGCTGAATGATTTGCTAGCAGTACCCAATAATTTAGTCATTATCAGTACAGAGCTGGCAAAAGAAACTGAACGCAATGGGCAGGGTACTATTTTGGAAATCAATGCAAGCTCCGCGTTGTTAATTACTCAACAGAAAGTTAAGTAACAATAACAATGCAATTACTTCCACATTAATTCAATAAAAAGGTGGCATTTACAGCAACATTACGGCTCCTTGGTTGTGACGCACCGTTATAAAGAAAATGGTTATTCATTAAGTCAATAACGCTATAATGTTGCTTTAAATCACAACAAAATAAAGTTATGAAACTCGCTTTCTTTTTTCCAGGACAAGGCTCTCAATCTGTTGGCATGATGAATGGCTTTGGTGACTCTTATTTAATTCGCGACACCTTTGCTGAAGCTTCTGATATTTTAGGGGTTGATTTTTGGGCGATGGCAACTGAGCCTAATGAGCGCATCAATGAAACGACACATACGCAACCCATCATGCTCACCGCAGGTGTAGCAAGTTGGCGTGCATGGCAAGCCGCTACCGGTCACTTGCCATCTGTTCTGGCAGGGCATAGTTTGGGTGAGTACACCGCATTAGTCGCCTCTGGCGCACTATCGTTTAAAGATGCGTTGCCATTGGTGCGTTACCGTGCAGAAGTGATGCAAAATGCTGTACCTGCAGGCGTTGGCGCCATGGCGGCAATACTGGGGCTTGATGATGAAGCTGTGCGTGCGCTTTGCCTCGAAGCCGCACAAAATGAAGTGCTTGAAGCGGTTAACTTAAATTCGCCAGGCCAAGTGGTGATTGCCGGCAATAAAGCTGCGGTAGAGCGTGGCATGGCGCTTGCGAAAGTAAAGGGCGCTAAGCGTGCTTTGCCATTGCCTGTGAGTGTGCCATCTCATTGCGCACTAATGAGGCCGGCCGCGATTAAGCTTGCTGAGTATTTGAAAAGTGTTACGGTAAACACACCGAAAATTCCAGTACTACACAATGCTGATGTTGCGGCATACAATAATAGTGATCAAATTAAAGATGCATTGGTTCGCCAGTTGCATAGTCCTGTGCGCTGGGTTGAAACTGTGCAGGCTGTATATGCACAAGGGGTTACATTGAGTGCTGAATGTGGCCCGGGCAAGGTGTTGTCAGGTTTAACTAAGCGCATTGTGGCTGAATTGCCATGCGTTGCATTAACCAGTAATGAAGCTATCGAAGAATTTAAAACGCAGTTGAGTGCGTAAGGAGAAATCATGCTAACAAATCAAATCGTTTTAGTGACAGGTGCCAGTCGTGGTATAGGTGCGGCCATCGCATTAGAGCTAGGCCGGCAAGGTGCGACGGTCATTGGCACAGCTACGTCAGAAAATGGCGCTACATCAATCACTGAAGCCTTTGCCAGTGCGGGTATTAAAGGTGAGGGTATGGCATTGAACGTAAATGATGCCGTGCAAGTAGAGGCAACATTAAAAGCGATCAGTGAAAAGTACGGTGATGTCAGCATTTTAGTCAATAATGCCGGTATTACGCGTGATACCTTGCTAATGCGTATGAAAGATGATGATTGGGACGCTGTAATCAGCACAAATCTAACCTCAGTATTTCGCATGAGCCAAGCCGTGTTACGCCCGATGATGAAGGCACGTGCCGGGCGCATTATCAGTATTTCTTCAGTCGTGGGCCACATGGGCAATGCAGGTCAAACCAATTATGCGGCGGCAAAGGCCGGGATGACCGGTTTTACCAAATCATTAGCGGCCGAAGTTGGTAGCCGAGGCATTACTGTAAACTGTGTGGCGCCAGGCTTTATTGAAACGGACATGACGGCAGAATTATCGGAAGATATTACCAATAAAATGCTTGCGCGTATTCCGGCAGGGCGCTTGGGTAAAGTACAGGAAATTGCAGCGACTGTTGCATTTTTAGCGTCACCAAGTGCTGCGTATATTACAGGTGAAACTATTCACGTGAACGGCGGCATGCTGATGGTTTAAGCAAGCCACGGTTAAAAGTTGCAATTAAGTTTGTCGTACTAGCATTAAGTTTTTTGTATTATTGTTGAGTTTTGGTAGAATACCGACTTAGCTAAACTATTTTTATATTGAGCTATTTTTTATTAAAGGGGTAATTGGATGTCTGACATCGAACAACGCGTTAAAAAAATTGTTGCAGAACAACTGGGTGCAAATGAAGCTGATGTTAAGAATGCATCATCATTTGTTGATGATTTAGGTGCTGACTCACTAGATACTGTTGAATTGGTGATGGCATTAGAAGAGGAATTTGACTGTGAAATTCCTGATGAAGAAGCAGAAAAAATCACTACAGTTCAATTAGCGATTGATTACATCAATACTAACCTTAAGTAAGTTCATTTTGAAGCAGTAAGTTTATTAGTTTGAACTTACTGCTTTTTATCTTTCTATTTTATAAACCAAAATTTTTTACAAATGCAGGTTTATAAATTTTGTCTTGAGACTTGGTCTTATGTCTAAACGTAGAGTAGTCGTCACGGGTCTTGGCGTGGTTTCACCGGTTGGAATTGGTGTTAAAACTGCCTGGGATAACATTCTTGCTGGAAAATCCGGCATTAAAAAAATCACTAAATTTGATGCAAGTGCTTTTACTTCAACCATTGCCGGTGAAGTGAAAGACTTTAATGCTGAAGACTTTATTTCAGCAAAAGATGCGCGGCGAATGGATACGTTTATTCAATACGGTCTAGCGGCTGGCATTGAGGCATTTAAAGATTCAGGCCTTGAAGTGACTGAAGAAAACGCTGAGCGTATTGGTGTTTCAATTGGCTCTGGTATTGGTGGTATGCAGCTTATTGAAGATACGGATATTCTATATCAAGCGTCAGGTCCGCGTAAAATATCGCCGTTTTTTATTCCAGGCACTATTATTAACATGATTTCAGGTAATTTGAGCATCATGTTTGGTTTAAAAGGTCCAAATGTCGCCATTGTTACGGCTTGTACAACAGGCACGCACTCAATTGGTGATGCATCACGCATGATTGAATACGGTGATGCTGATGTGATGATTGCAGGTGGAGCAGAAGCCGCGATTACACGCTTAAGCGTTGGTGGTTTTGCCGCATCACGTGCGCTTTCAACGCGTAATGATGACCCGGCAACTGCAAGCCGTCCTTGGGATAAAGACCGTGATGGTTTTGTAATAGGCGAGGGTGCAGGCGTGCTGGTGCTTGAAGAATATGAGCATGCCAAAGCGCGCGGCGCAAAAATTTACGCTGAGCTAAGCGGCTATGGCATGAGTGCTGATGCGTATCATATGACAGCGCCTAATATGGATGGCCCGCGCCGATCTATGCGCAACGCGATGAACAACGCTGGTATTGACCCTAGCGCTGTACAGTTTATCAATGCACACGGCACTTCAACACCATTGGGTGACTCTAACGAAACCAATGCCATTAAAGCCGCCTTTGGCGAGCATGCTTACAAGCTGGTGGTTAATTCTACTAAATCCATGACCGGGCATTTGCTAGGTGGCGCAGGCGGCTTAGAGTCAGTGTTTACCGTACTTTCTGTTTACAACCAAGTATCACCACCAACCATTAACATTTTCAATCAAGATCCTGAGTGTGATTTGGATTTTTGTGCCAATACTGCACGTGACATGAAAATTGAATATGCATTGAAAAACAACTTTGGTTTTGGCGGCACAAACGGTAGTTTGGTATTTAAAAAAATGTAACAGCTATCTTTTGATCGCTCAAAAAAGCCTGCGTACATAAAAAGCCGCAGGCTTTTTTTATCAGTGTGGCTATACGTTGCGTTAATACGCCCTATAATTACGCCTTATGTCCCACCATCGCACATTTTTAATTAACGGTAGTTTTGATCAGGCAATTTCAGCTTTTGATCGCGGTTTTGCTTATGGCGATGGCGTTTTTCGCACCATGCAAATACGCAACGGCTTGCCCGTCAACTGGCCATTACATTATCAAAAATTAGTCGCTGATTGTGCGGCAATTGGTATTGTTTGCCCAAGCGCTGAGTTGCTGATGAATGATTTGCAACAATTGTTTCCAGTCAACGCGTTTGATGAAAATGAAACTAAAGTCGCTAAAATAATCATCACCAGAGGCGAGGGTGATCGAGGTTACGCACCGCCAGCCGTTACTGCGCCAACCCGAGCCGTGATTAAGTCTGCCATGCCACAATATGCTGCGCTTAATTATGCGCAGGGTGTGAATTTGCGTGTATGCGAAACACGATTAGCAACACAACCTAAACTGGCTGGCATTAAACATATTAACCGTCTTGAAAATGTACTCGCGCGCATGGAGTGGCGTGAAGACGCCATATTTGATGGGTTGCTTTTAGATCAGCAAGGGCATGTGATTGAGTGCACGATGAGCAATATTTTTGCCCGTTTTGATAATAAGTTAATCACGCCTGCTTTAACACTGTGTGGTGTTGCCGGCATTACCAGACAGCGCATATTATGGCTGGAAAGTGTATTGAACCTAACGGTTGAGGTGACATCAATAACCTTAGATCAATTATTGCAGGCCGATGAAGTGATTATATGTAATAGCCTATATGGTGCATTTCAAGTTAATAGCATTGGTGCAAAATCCTGGCCGCAACAAAAACTCGCTTCAATCATAAGAAATGCCCTTATTCATGATTAAACGTATTAAAAGATGGCTGTTGCTAGGTAGCATCTGTATGTTTGTTGCAGGCGCTTGGCTTACCTATTACGCAATTTCACCATTAAAGCTACAACCCAAGAGTCAGGAGATTTTTATCGAACCACAAAGTGGTTTAAGAAGTATTGCCAATCAATTGGTTGCGCAAGGCGTGCTAGCAGAGCCGTGGCGTTTTATCTTGATAGCTAAGTTACTGAATAAAGAACAGTATTTGCAGGCTGGCAATTACACGCTGAATAAAAACATTTCACCTTACCACTTATTGTTATCGCTTAACCACGGTAAAACAACGCAAGGTAGTGTCACTTTTATTGAAGGCCACACTTTTGAGCAAATGCGACAGCGACTTGCTAACAACGATGCCGTTAAGCAAACGATTGTTAATCTGTCAGAAGCTGAAATATTGCAACTTGTGGGTTCGCCACACAAGATTGCTGAGGGCTTGTTTTTTCCAGATACATTCTATTTCAATCGTAACACTACAGATATCGCCTTATTAACCATCAGTTATAACGCCATGCAATCAAAACTTGCGCGTGCATGGCAAAATCGTGAGACAAATTTGCCGTATAAAAATAGTTATCAGGCTTTAATTATGGCTTCAATCATTGAAAAAGAAACTGGAAAAGCCAGTGAAAGACCCATGATTGCCGGCGTTTTTGTCAATCGCTTGCGTTTAGGCATGCGTTTGCAAACGGACCCTACGGTAATTTACGGCATGGGTTTACAATTTAATGGCAACATTCGTAAAAAAGACTTATCGATCGATACCCCTTACAATACTTACACTAGGGGTGGTCTGCCACCTACGCCTATTGCCATGCCAGGGCTTGCCGCCATTGAGGCCGCTTTGCATCCAGAAAAAACTAAAGCACTTTACTTTGTGGGCAAAGGTGATGGCAGCCATGTTTTTTCTAATAATTTAGTTGAACATAATAGAGCCGTGGTACGTTTTCAGTTGAAAAAATAAAAAGATGACAGCAAAATTTATTACATTAGAAGGCATGGATGGTGCGGGCAAAAGTACGCATATTCCAACGATTATTCGAAGCTTTAAAGCACGGGGTTTAGAAGTGGTTTCTACGCGCGAACCCGGTGGAACTGCGCTAGGTGAGCGTTTGCGTGAGCTATTGCTACACGAAACCATGCACCCGGAAACTGAAACCTTACTGATGTTTGCCGCACGGCGTGAACATATAGCCAATGTGATTGCGCCGGCATTGGCGCGTGGTGCTTATGTGCTATCAGACCGCTTTACCGATGCTACCTATGCCTATCAATGCGGCGCAAAAGGCGTGTTGGCCTCAAAAATTGAATTATTAGAGCAGTGGGTGCACGGTGATTTACAGCCAGACCTGACGCTATTATTCGACGTGCCGGTAGAGGTGAGTTTGCAACGGCTATCTACCGCGCGTGCCCCAGATAAATTTGAGCGCGAATCTGCAGATTTTTTTACGCGTATTCGTAACGCATATTTACAACGCGCCAGTGAAAACCCGACAAGATTTAGAGTCATTGATGCCAATAGGCCGCTAGATGAAGTTTATAAATCAGTTGAAGATATAATTGCAACGCTATAATTATTATGAGTAATATAAAATATATTTATCCTTGGCAGTCAGATATATGGCAACGTTTAAATCAAGACGGCCAACGTTTACCGCATGCGCTTTTACTGCATGGGCGAGCCGGGATTGGCAAATATGATTTTGCACGTCATTTTAGCCAGGCATTATTATGCTCAAATAAAAGTGTCGATGGCAATGCATGTGGGGTATGTTCAAGCTGCAATTGGTTTAATGACGAAAGTCATCCAGACTTTCGTTTACTTAGCCCTGAACAAGAGTCTGAATCTGAAGAAGAGGGCGCACCTGCCAAAAAAACCAAGAAAAAAACGCAAATTTCTGTTGCACAAGTGCGTGAGTTAAATGACTTTTTAAGCTTATCAAGTCACCGTAGCAACGGCTTACGGATTGTGCTGATTCACCCTGCTGAAGCGCTTAATTTGGCCTCAGCAAATGCACTGCTAAAAGTGTTAGAAGAGCCTGCGGCCGGCGTTGTTTTTATTTTAGTTTCTCACCAAATGCAGCGCTTGCTACCAACTATTATTAGCCGCTGCCATAAAATTAACATGCCTGTGCCAGATGAAAAACAGTCACTGGCATGGCTAAATGCGCAGGGTGTCGATCATGCCCAGCAACAGCTAGCATATTTGGAAGGGTCACCAATCAAAGTGTTTATTGAGCAAGCTCAGTTTAAACAGCGCACTGAAACATGGCGACTATTAAGCCTTGGGCGCAAGCTTGAGCCACACATTGCAGCCCCCGCCTTAATAGCTAGTTCAGTAGAAACTGGCATTATTGCTATTCAAAAATGGATATATGATATTGTCGCCATTAAGCTAGGGCAGCAAATACGTTACCATTTACAGTATGTTAATGCTTTGCAAGCACTGGCTGAAAAGGTAAACTTGGGCCGATTGTTTGAAATGCAGAAGAAAACGAACGAATACCGTAAACTTGCTTTGCATCCATTAAATCATGAGTTGCAAATGGAAGGCTTACTTCTTGAATATACCAAGATTTTTCAATCTTGATAGCCCTTTAACTTGCTGAGATAAATGATGGCTGAAGATACACAAGACGAATTTAAGAACTCCAGCGCGCCAAAACCTGGTGTGCTCTCGCTTGCTATTAAAGAAAAAGCCGCGCTATACGCAGCTTATATGCCTTTTTTAGATGGTGGCGGGTTGTTTATTCCCACCACCAAGCCGTTTAATATGGGTGAAGAAGTTTTTATGCTGTTAAGTTTGATAGATGACCCCGTTAAGCTTAAGGTGGTTGGGCATGTTGTGTGGATTACACCGGCTACTCAAGGTAATAAACCACAAGGCATAGGTGTGCAATTTAATAACCAAAGTGGCGGCTTAGAGGCACGTAATAAAATTGAAGGCCTGCTTGGCAACGCATTAAAATCATCGCGTACTACGCACACTATGTAATTAAAAAGAATATGAATACGTTACAAGACCGCTATGCTCGTTGATTCCCACTGTCACCTTAACTTTCCTGAACTCGCTGCAAACCTGCCTGCTATCAAGCAGTCGATGCAAGATAACGGGGTAGGGCATGCACTATGCATTTCGGTAACGCTGCCAGATTTTCCACAAGTCTTAGCCTTGGCCGAAACCAACGATAATTTTTATGCGTCAGTTGGTGTGCATCCTGATTACGAGAATATTGAAGAACCCAGTGTGGCGACACTAGTCGCGCTTGCGAACCATCCCAAAGTGGTTGCTATAGGTGAAACTGGCTTAGATTATTTCAGGCTCACGGGTGATTTAGAGTGGCAACGCACGCGCTTTCGCAACCATATACGCGCAGCGATTGAATGCGGAAAGCCGTTGATTATTCATACACGCGCTTCGGCAGAAGACACCATACGCATCATGAAGGAGGAAAATGCGCAACAGGTAGGCGGTGTGATGCACTGCTTTACTGAAAATCTAGAGATTGCTTTACAAGCCATCGCGCTTGGGTTTTATATTTCTTTTTCAGGCATCGTTACTTTTAAAAATGCATTGACGATTAAAGAAGTCGCAAAGTCGGTGCCGCTAGACAAAATTTTAGTTGAAACCGATTCACCCTATCTAGCGCCGGTTCCGTATCGTGGCAAAATAAATCAGCCCAGTTACGTTAAGCATGTGGCTGAAGAAATCGCAAAACTACGCGGCATTTCATTTGAAGAAGTATCTGTAGCCACCACACAAAATTTCTTTCGCTTGTTTAAACATGCAACGCCCTGAGCGCCGGGCTGAATTGCTTACTTGCGAATAGGGTGCTGAATGCAATTAACCATACTAGGCGCAGGCTCCAGCGCAGGCACGCCAATGATAGGCTGCCAATGTAGCACTTGTACATCTCACGACAAACGTAATCACAGAACCCGCTGTTCCAGTATGATCAAGCTTGATAACGGTAAGACAATACTGATCGACACCGGTCCGGATTTACGTCAGCAAGCATTAAGAGAAGGGCTAACAAACGTCGATGCGGTGCTTTATACGCACACGCATGCCGACCACCTTCATGGCATAGATGATTTGCGTAGTTTTTGCCAACTGCAACGCGCCCAAATTCCTCTTTATGGCAGCCCGGAGGCCATGACACATATTGCAGATAAATTTGGCTACACCTTGCGTGAGCCTAGTGACTTTTGGGATATGCCCGTTCTTAAAATAAACCCAATCAACCAGCCTTTTCAATTATTTGAGCAAACGATTCAACCAATACCTGTTAAACATGGAAACAGTACTATTTTTGGCTACCGAATCGGTAATATAGCTTACCTGACAGACGTATCAGAGATCCCAGAAACCTCATTACAGATGCTTAAAGGTTTAAAAGTTTTGCTTTTAGATTGCTTGCGTTATAAAACGCATTATAGCCATATAAATTTTGAACAAAACTTGCGCTATGCAGGTCTGATAGGCGCTGATTCAACTTACTTAATACACATGACGCACGAGCTTGAGTATTTAGAATTAAGTGCAAAGTTACCCGATAAGGTGTTTGTAGGCTACGATGGGCTAAA
Source organism: Methylotenera sp. (assembly GCA_013141495.1). Taxonomy (GTDB): domain Bacteria; phylum Pseudomonadota; class Gammaproteobacteria; order Burkholderiales; family Methylophilaceae; genus Methylotenera. The sequence goes on from JABFQV010000002.1 coordinate 82,715, forward strand.
ACTAGAGGTGAACTAATCATACTTGTTATGCTTAAAACTTAATAAATGAGATAATAAAACGCTATATTTTGGAGATAAAAATGCAATTAACCACAATGACAATTAAAACAAGTATAAAAAAATTATGTTTAAGCTTTGCAATCGGCACATTACTCGCTGTAACACTTTCTAGCGTACATGCCGCACCACCTAAAGTTAAAACCTACACAGAGGATGAATTTTTGAATTCATTCAGTGGTAAATCAATGAAAATTATTACCGACAAACTAGGAAAACCTTTTAAAAAAGAACAATCTGTTAAACCTTCTGGCGCATCTACAGTGATGCTCAGAGCCGGCGCGGATGAAAAAAAATCCAAGCCGGTAAAAGTTGAAATGTGGTATTACAAACATATCGTGAAATACGACCCTAAAAACACTTACAAAGAAACAGAAATCACTTTTGTAAATGACAGAGTGATGAACATTGCTTTTTTTAATAACCGCTAATACCAACGCATCTAAATGCTGAATAACGGGTAACCCTCAATACGGTTCTTTAAGAAGAGTCCCGTTTGCCCTGAGCATGTCGAAGGGCCTTTAGTGAGTAGCTAGTGGTTCGACAAGCTCACCACGAACGGTTAAACGAACAGTAAGGGATAACCCTAGCAAGTTGAGCATTTTAAACCGAGATTGTTTAGTAGGCTAAACACCCCCATCCTAACCTTCCCCCTGCAAAGGGGAAGGGGCGGCTCGGTTCTAATGAATTATCTAGGTTAAATTAGCTACTTTTAATTTAATTGATAATTTAAAAAAATTTACGCAGAGGTAGCCCGTTATAGTGACAGCCAGTTTATGAAAATACTGTATTTCATCATTGGCTTAAGTGTATTGCTGTTATGCGGTTGCAATCAAACACATACCAATGCGCCAACTCGCGTTTCTGCACCAATTCAATTTGCAGTGACGCAAGCACCGTTGAATTTAGATCCGCGTTATGCAAGCGACGCGGCATCAGAGCGAGTTAACCGGCTCATTTATCAGCCCTTGGTTGATTTTGATGCACAATCAAAGCCCGCCCCGCGATTAGCGTCGTGGGTTGAAGTTAATCCTCATCAATATCGTTTTACTTTGCACAAAGCCCGCGCGCCGTTTCATCATGGCAAGCCACTCACGGCACGCGATGTGAAGGCAACCTACGATTCGTTAGCTCAGCTTAAAAGCTCGCCACACACTGCCGAATTTTCTAATATAAAAAGCATTGAAGTTGAGAATGAAAACACGGTGCTTTTTCAATTAAAACAAGCTGATAAGCACTTTCCTGCCAAGTTGATTATTGGTATTTTGCCGCAAGATTTAATTGAAAAAAATCATGACTTTTCGCATCATCCTATTGGTAGTGGGGTGTTGCAGTTTGTGAGCTGGCAAAACAAGCTGGTTTTAAAAAGAATGACAGATGGGCAGGTGATTGCTTTAATTGAAGTGAAAGACCCAACGGTGCGCGTACTCAAGCTTCTACGTGGCGAGGTGGATTTACTGCAAGGTGATTTGCCGCCAGAGCTAATCAAACATCTGCAAACCAAACCTGAAATTACCGTGAGCACAAGCCAAGGGGCTAATTTCTCTTACCTTGGTTTGAATCTGCAAGATTCACTTTTGAAAAACCTTAAAGTGAGGCAGGCCGTTGCCTATGCCATAGACCGCCAGGCCATCATAGCGCAGGTGATGGTTGAAAACACACGGCTGGCGGGCGCGATTTTACCGCCAGAGCATTATGCAGGTAACGCTAATTTAACGCCGTATGAATACAGCCCGGCAAAAGCCAGGCAGTTGCTGATTGAAGCCGGCGTTAAACTCCCACTTAAATTGGTTTATAAAACCTCGACCGATGCACAACGCGTACGCTTTGCTACCATATTACAAGCGCAGATGCAGCCGGCTGGTATTGATTTAGAGATTCACAGTCTGGATTGGGGTACGTTTTTTGAAGATGTAAAACAAGGCGAGTTTCAATTGTTTGGGCTGATATGGGTTGGTATTAAAACACCTGAAATTTACACCAAAGCTTTTAGCTCGCAAAACTTCCCACCCCATGGCTTTAACCGTGGACGCTTTGCAGACACTAAGCTCGACAGCCTGCTTGCAAAAGAAGATTGGGCTTTTGCAACGGCAAGAATTCATGAGCAATTACCATATATTCCCTTATGGTATGAAGGACAGTTTGCCGCTTTTAATAAAAACATTAAAAATTACGTGCCTAAACCTGATGGCAATTGGGATGATTTAGCTACAATAACATACAAAAAATGACAATGTGTTATATTGTACACAATGTATTTTAGGAGAAAATCATGAGCACAACTGTAACGCTAAGATTAGATGATGCTGTGAAGGATAAGCTAGAAAAGCTAGCGGAATCTACACACCGCAGCCGCTCATTTTTGGCGGCAGAGGCAATAAAAGCCTATGTGGATAGTAACGAATGGCAAATTGCAGAAATTCACCAAGCGATTCAAGAAGCTGAAACAGGTGACTTTGCCAGTGACGCAGAAGTAAAAGCCGTATTAGGCAAGTGGAATGCGCAATAAATAGCCATGCAAATTGTTTGGCTAAAAACAGCGCTACGTAATCTAGATGAAATCGCAACTTACATTGCGCAAGATAACCCAGCAGCGGCAAGCCAAGTGGTAAAAACCATTTATACGCAAGTAAACCTATTGTCGCAACAACCTGCATTGGGGCGCTCTGGTCGCGTGTTAGGTACGCGCGAGTTGGTGATTAGCAATACGCCGTATTTAGTACCATACCGCATTAAATATAATACGGTTGAAATTTTGCGTGTGTTTCATACTTCACGTAAACCCCCTACAAACTGGGTATAAAAAAAAGAAAGCTCCTATGTCGCTCCATGCCGCATTACAAACCGCCAGAAGTGAAGAAGACGTTAAAGACGCCTACATCAAAGCATTAGGCTTAAAAGCCTACACTAAAGGCTTAATTGATATTCAAACAGCTGAAATTTGGTTTGAGGCAAAAGACACCAGCAAAGTATCAACCTATGCTATGTTTACGCAGTTATTGCACTATGTTCAAGTAGCGCTTAACAAGGGTGAAATTATTCCTGCGTTTTTAGCGGTGATTGATACTGAAAAAGCCGCGTTGATGAAAAGCAGCGACGTATTGCCGTTTTTAGCCAAAAAAACCATCACATGGGGCAAATCTGCCAGCCAATATACGCAAGAAGCACTGGCAGAAATCTCTACGCATATCGGTACGCATTTTGTTTCGTTTAGAATTGCCACGCACGAAGAAGAATTTATCAGTACGGTAAAAGCCGCGATTAAATCAGGCGACATTATCCGTACGCAAATTACGCCAGACAACCTAAAACAAGTGTTTGATAAATGGGTGGCGATGATAGGCCGCGAGATTAACGGCGTGGATGAAGATGATTACGCCTTACTGTTTTTTGCCGACATTATGCACGATGGCAAAGTCTCTACCCACGCCAACTTACCAGCCGAGTTACTGCACAAAAACGATGCCCCCGTGTTTAGCTTAGGCGGAAAAATGTACGAGCTAGGCAATAAAGAAGGCTACCGCCAGTTTTGGGCGATTTATCACAAACCACCCAAAGCTGAATACCGCAACTATTTATTAGAGCGTCGCGATAGCCTGATTCCGCTCGATGAACGCAGCTTTAAAGGCGCGTATTACACGCCGCTGGCCGTGGTAGATAAGGCTTACGACAAGCTGACTGAAACCTTGGGCGAAAACTGGCAAAAGAATTACATTGTGTGGGATATGTGCTGTGGCGTGGGCAATTTAGAAGTAAAACACAGCAACCCGCGCAACATCTACATGAGCACGCTGGACGAGGCTGACGTGGATGTGATGAAAGCGACTAAAACCTGTGTATCGGCACAACGCTTTCAGTATGACTATTTGAATGACGATATTACCGATGACGGTAAAATTGATTACAGCCTGACTAATAAAGTGCCGGAAGGCTTAAGGCAAGCCATTGCCGAGGGTAAGAAAATATTGGTGTTAATTAACCCGCCTTATGCGGAGGCGGCAAATACGCTCGGCAATGAAGGTAAAACAGATGTAGCCACTACGCGTGTTGCAAGTAGCATGGTGGATTATGGCTATGCTTCACGCGAATTATTCACTCAATTTGTGGCGCGTATTGCACAAGAAATACCAACGGCTACGTTAGCCATGTTTAGCACACTAAAATATGTGAATGCGCCGAACTTTGAAAAATTTAGGCAATCTTGGAATGCTAAGTATTTAGGTGGCTTTGTCGTGCATAGCAAAGCTTTTGAGGGGCTAAAAGGGGACTTTCCCATTGGCTTTTTAGTGTGGCAAACAGCCAATATTCCCCTTCAAAATGAAGGGGTGGCGCGAAGCGACGGGGTAGTTACAACACCCAATAAAACCACAAACACCAAAAGTAAATTAGGTGACTTGCCCTACAACGCTACATTAAAAGAAAAAGCGCGTGAGCTAAGAAAAGCGGGTAATTTAAGTGAAGTGCTATTTTGGAATGCTGTCAAAAACAAACAATTAAATAACTTGGATTTTGACAGGCAGCGCATCATAGGCAATTACATTGTTGATTTTTACTGCCATGAGTATGCTTTAGTTGTTGAGATTGACGGTGATTCACATGATAACAAGCAAGCGTATGACGAAGCTAGAAATCATTATCTGCAAGGGCTTGGGCTTCAAGTATTGCATGTGCAAGATATTGAAGTGAAAAAGAATTTAGCGGGTGTGATTGATTTGGTGCGGCAGCATATCGCTAAGCCAGTTGATGGCGTTTTAGCTACCCCGCCCGTTGGGCACCCCTTCAAAATGAAGGGGAATAAAACCATGACGCATACGCCTATTGATGAAATTACCACTGAGGTGTTAGACAAAAAATCACAAGCGATAGGTGAGAAGCGTTTTTACAATTTACCCAATAAGCAATTACTGACTAATTGGATTGGTCGTCAAAAACCCAACGAGCATGATGTTTTGCCGTTAATCAATGCCGTAACGCCAACAACAAAAACTAAAGGTGTACGCCGCACAACGTGGTCTGATGGTGCAATTGGACACATGTTGTCTGATAGTAATGATTTACAAAATGCAATTCAAACAGGCTTGTTTTCTTCGGTTCATAGCATTGGACATAAAGGTGGATTCTTCGTTACCCATGAAAACCTTTGGCAAGCTTCTGTAATTTTTGCAGTGCGCCGCCTTATCAAACCCACATGGCTTAACGACCGCGACCAATTCCTACAACCCACCGAAACACTTACAGACGAATTCAAAACCGATTGCTTAATGTGGATGCTATTTAACGGTAGCAACCTCACCGCCAGCGCCAACGAGCTAGAATGGAACGGCAAACAATGGAGCATCGTTAATCACTTTATTCCGTTTACCGAGGCTGAAGTAGGCGCGCCTGAACGTTTTGAATCTGACTTTATGGTGCAATATTTAAGCGATAAAACACTGTCTGCAGAGGCAAGCGCAGTGCGGCTTGCAGGGCAGGTGTTATGGCAGGCTTACTTTGCCCACACCGACGTGCGCAGCGTGCGCGATGAACTTAAACTCAACCGCGCAGACGTTGGCTGGTACCAAATTCGCAATGCCTTAAAAGCGCGTAACGCCAGCGGTGACTTTGTGCCAGTTACCTTTAGCGCGTTTGAAGCCGCTTATAAAACATTGGGCGATAAATTACGCCCGCAGGTGTATGAACTGGGGTTTTTGAAAGGTTAATGATGTGGTTGAGTTGCTCATTAAGCAAGACGAAAATACAGGTTTGGCGTATATTTCACATATCATGGCTAATTGTTAAGTGAAGGGGTAATGATGCAATTACAAATTTCTGAAAAACGCGAAGTAGCCGAATTGTTGGCGCAGTTGCCAGAAGATAGCACTTTGGAAGATATTCAATATCATTTATATATTTTAGAAAAAGTAAAACATGGTCAGGCAGATATTGCAATGGGTAGAACCTACACGCAAGCCGAAGTTGGGGCGAAATTGCAAAAATGGCTTTAATTGTTGTTTGGTCGCAAACCGCATTAGATGATGTGGATGCAATTGCTGCTTATATTTTTAAAGATTCGCCTTTTTACGCAAAGGCTGTCACTGAAAAGTTGTTAAAAGTCGCTGAAGGTGTTGCAGCGTTTCCCCAAATAGGACGAACTGTACCTGAACTTAATCAAGCGCATATTCGTGAGCGGTTTGTTTATAGCTATCGCCTGATATATGAAATTAAGCCAACACAAATTGAAATTTTAACCGTAGTGCATGGTAGAAGATTATTAGAAACTGTTTGATATGCACATTGAAATCTCTATCTCCCACCAAACCCTGACGCTATTCGATAACTTTGGCAGCGTGAAAGCTCAATACAGCATTTCAACTGCTGCTAACGGCATAGGCTGTGAGAAAAACAGCGGTTGTACGCCACTGGGTGAACATATTATTCGAGCCAAGATTGGTGCAAATACACCTGTGAATGCTGTGTTTGTTGGGCGCCGCGCTACGGGTGAAATTTGTACGCCAGCGCTGATGGCTGAGTTTCCGAATCGCGATTGGATTTTGACGCGTATTTTGTGGCTTTCTGGCACCGAGGTAGGCAAAAACCGCTTGGGTAATGTAGATACCATGCAGCGTTATATTTACATACACGGCACGCCGGATGATGTTGCGTTGGGGCAGGCAGCCTCACATGGGTGTATTCGTATGCGTAATGCAGATGTGATGGCGTTGTTTGATTTGGTGGATGTTGGGACGCCTGTGGTGATAGTGGAATGATGTGCCAATCTAAGTCCGTCATTCTGAACGAAGTGAAGAATCCAGTCTTTTGTGACCAAAGTGCTAGATCCTTCGCTATGCTCAGGATGACAGTTAAGTATTTGATGGTGAGTTTGGGTGTTTATGTTTTTAATTAAAAAACTCTCAAACCTAGCTACCGTCATTTTTGGCGTGTTATTACTTACATTTCTACTGATACATTTGGTGCCAGGTGACCCGGTAGAGGTTATGTTGGGTGAATCTGCCAGTAGCGCTGACCGTGCAGCATTGCGTGCAGATTTGGGCTTGAACCAACCGCTGGTCCAGCAGTTTGGCAGTTATTTAAGCAAGCTGGCACATGGCGATTTCGGTCAGTCTATTCACACTAAAACGCCGATTATTGACCTGCTAAAAACGCGTTATCCTGCGACAGTAAAACTCGCGTTGTTATCTTTAATGATCGGGTTGGTTGTTGGCGTGCCGTTAGGCATTTATGCCGCGCTTAAAGCAAACCAATGGCAAGATTTTATCGTAACCATTGTTTCAGTGCGATTATCTGCCATGCCCGCATTTTGGCTCGGCCCCATGCTCATGTTGATTTTTGCTGTTTGGCTGGGTTGGTTGCCTGTGAGCGGTATGGATTCCAGCACATCAATTATTTTACCTGCCGTTACATTAGGGTTTGGTTTGAGCGCGATTCTTACGCGCATGACGCGCACCAGTCTGTTGGAGGTGCTCAATGACGACTATATTCGCACCGCGCGTGCCAAAGGTTTAAGCGAAAAAACCGTGATTTTACGTCATGCCTTGCGCGCGGCATTATTGCCGATTATTACCATTGTCGGTTTGCAGATGGGTAGTTTGCTGGCAGGTACGGTGATTACTGAAACGATATTTAGTTGGGATGGCATCGGGCGGTTATTGGTGGAGAGTATAGAAAAGCGTGATTACCCTGTAACGCAGGCTTGCGTGCTGGTGGTGGCGCTGAGCTATGTGGTGGTGAATTTATGCACAGATATTTTATATCGGTTGGCAGATCCAAGAGTGCGCAGTGTTTAGTGGCTCTGCTTAAGATATTTTAATCAACGGATACGAAATTAGATTAATGAAAATTTTTGCCTATTCAATTTTAGGTTTGTGGCTAATAGCCGTATTAGCCGGGCACTTATTGCAGCTAAACCCAAACGCCATTGATTTGAATGTTATCTTGAATAATCCGAGTGCAAATCACTGGTTTGGCGCGGATGACTTAGGCCGTGATGTGTTGGCGCGTATTTTAAGTGGCGTTGAAGTGTCTTTTTTTGTGGCGCTGGTTGTTACCGTCATTACGATGAGTGTTGGTGTGTTCGTCGGTTTGTTGGCGGGGTTCTATGGCGGCAAGGTGGATGCGGCTTTGATGCAAATTACCGATGTGTTTTTAGCCTTTCCGGGTATTTTATTAGCGATTGCGTTTGCTGCGGTGCTTGGCCCAAGTTTAACTAATTTAATCATGGCATTGTGTTTAACCGGATGGGTGAGCTATGCGCGACTCACCCGTGGGCAAACCATGAGTTTACGCAATCGTCAGCATGTACTGGCCGCCCAATCGTTGGGCGCAAGTGTTCCGCGTTTGCTGTTTCGACATATACTGCCGTTATTGGCTTCAGTGTTAGTGGTAGAAGCCACTTATAGCTTAGCCAGTGTGATGATTGCTGAAGCGAGCTTATCTTTCCTTGGCTTAGGCATACAGGCACCCAATGCCTCTTGGGGCGCAATGCTGCGTGATGCCGTGCGTTATATGCTGGTAGCGCCCCATTATGTGTTAATTGTAGGTGGCTGCTTGATGAGTTTGATTTTAGCGATTAACCTAAGCGGCGATTACTTGCGTGATAAATTAGATGTTAGAAAAGAAGATTAAGAAAAGAGATTTCATGAGTTTAGGTCCAGTGATGTTAGATGTCGTCGGTACAGAATTAACAGCCGATGATATTCGCCGTTTACAGCATCCCCTTGTTGGAGGTGTGATTCTATTTAAGCGCAATTATGAAAATAACGCGCAATTAAAAGCGCTTACTGCCAGTATTCATGCGGTGCGGCAGCCACCTTTGTTGATAGCGGTTGACCACGAAGGTGGTCGCGTACAGCGTTTTAGAGATGGCTTTACCAAAATTCCACCGATGCGTGAATTTGGCAAAATTTGGGACAAAAACCCGAAAAAAGCTAAAGAACTGGCGAAAGAGGCGGGCTGGATTTTAGCGGCCGAACTGCGTGCGCATGGTGTGGACTTTAGTTTTACGCCAGTTTTAGATATGGATTATGGCGACAGCTTGGTGATCGGCGACCGCGCGTTTCATTTAGATGCACACGCCATTAGTGAATTAGCCTTTGCGCTGATGCAAGGCCTTAAAAAAGCAGGCATGGCAGCAGTGGGTAAGCATTTTCCCGGCCATGGTTTTGTGGTGGCAGATTCGCATGTGAGCATGCCGGTTGATGAGCGTGAGTTTGATCAGATTGCACAGCAAGATATGCAGCCGTTTAGAATGCTGATTGATGACGGCATACAGGCCATTATGCCGGCACATGTGATTTACCCGAAAGTGGATGATAAGCCGGCTGGTTTTTCAACGCGCTGGCTACAAAAAATCCTGCGTGAACGGCTGGGTTTTAATGGCGTGATTTTTAGTGATGATTTAAGTATGGAGGCCGCCACAGCGGGTGGAGATGTAACAACGCGCGCCTTGGCCGCCCTGAACGCAGGCTGTGATATGGTGTTGTTGTGTAATCAGCCGGCAATGGCGGATGAACTGCTAACCAACCTGAAATGGACGATTTCAGCACAAAGTTTAAGCCGATTAGCGCGCATGCATGGGCATAGGCAGCCACCAACGATGGATCAGTTGCATGAAAGTGCAGCGTTTGTAGATGCGGTGCATCAGGTGGCGCAGGTTGGTGTGATCGAAGGTGATCTGTTTGCTTAATTGATTATAATTATTCTTGAAATTTAATTTGTACACAAAGCTTAATCAGAAAAAGATGGAAGATTCACCTAGTTTGTGGGATAGGTTAGGTGCTGCAATATTGGCACCCATTGCGTTTAATTTCGGCATAGTTATCGTAGTGTCATTGATATCTGGTAACGTAAGGAGCCCTTTATTAAACCCATTTCGTTGGCTTTATGGTGTGTCCGCAAGCTATCTGTTGCTAGTCAGTATAGTATTGCCAGCGGTAGCTGGTTTTATCATGGGGATGACTAAATTTACCACATTGTATGGTCACTTTTTTTATACTAATAGTGACGATGAGAAAAGTGTCCGTATGACGATATTTGTGTGGTTTGTTTTATTATTTACTGCTTATGTTTTAACGCGGGTTAACATCTTGATTTAAGGTTCTTAAAAATACGAATTTACTTGAAACTTAATCATTTAATCGTTATCTTACTACCCGTAGTGTTTAATTTTTAAAGGAAACAACAATGTTTGACAACACCCCGGTATTAGGCCGTACTGAATCGGCTCAGTTAGCAACGAATAAAGTTTTGCGTAATACCTATGCGTTATTAGGTTTAACCATGATTCCAACGGTACTTGGCGCGTTTATTGGTATGAACGTGAATTTCAGTATTGCGCAACAGCATCCGTTTATTTTTGCCATTGGCGCAATGGCCGTGATGTATGGCATGTTTGCGGCAATTTCAGCTAATCGTAATAGTAGTGTGGGCGTGGTTTTGTTGCTAGGTTTAACCTTTTTAATGGGCTTGCTACTTGGTCCAATTTTGCAACACGCTTTGCATTTAAACAATGGTGCGCAAATTGTTGGTCTAGCGGCTGGCGGCACAGGGATTATTCTTTTAACGCTGGCAAGTATTGCTAGCACCAGCAAAAAAGATTTCAGCTTTATGGGTAAATTTTTGCTAGTAGGTATTGTTTTGCTGATTGTGGCATCACTGGCTAACATTTTCTTGCAAATTCCAGCAATGGCGCTGGCTTTATCTGCTATTGGCGTGATTTTATTCTCAGGTTTTATTTTGTATGATGTTAGCCGTATTGTTAATGGTGGTGAAACCAATTATGTCATGGCAACTTTAGGGCTTTACTTGAGCATCTACAATTTGTTCACTAGTCTGTTGCATCTATTGATGGGTTTAATGGGCAGTAATGACTAAGCAGTTCAGCTTGTAGATTTACTAAAAACCCGCTTGTTAGTTAGCGGGTTTTTTTATGGGCGCGATGCTGTTGATTTTTTACGTCTTGCCGCAAAAAAAGCAGAGAGCATGGCACCGCATTCTTGCGCTAACACACCCTTTGTAATGTCTGTATGGTGGTTAAGTTTAGGTTCTGCCATTAAATTTACCACACTGCCGCAAGCGCCTGTTTTGGGGTCACTTGCGCCATAAATTAGTCTGGCGATACGTGCATGCTGGATTGCCCCCGTACACATGGCGCAGGGCTCTAATGTGACATACAGGGTGCAGTCAACTAAACGATAATTGCCTAAATGTGTTGCGGCATCGCGCATGGCGCGAATTTCGGCGTGTGCCGTAGGGTCGCTTGTGCTAATGGGTGCATTGCTACCGCGCCCGATGATTACACCATCTTTTACAACAATGGCGCCTACAGGTACTTCACCTGCGTCTGCGGCAATACGCGCTAACTCAAGCGCTTGTTGCATAAAGTCTGTGTCGGTTTGGTTTAGATTCATTGGTTTTTTTTAATGGATTTAAGTGTTTTAGCGCTACATCAAGAGCTGTTCCAGCGATAAACGCTCAAACCGCTTTAATAACCATTGTTGTGCTTTGCCCATGCTGTTTTTACGATGATTGCGCCAAGCTAAAAAAGTTGGTGTGAGCGTTTTGGGTTCTGCGACTTGTTTAATGATAAGTTTACCTTGCTCGACATAACGTTGCGCGAGTTTTTTTGGCAGGTAGCCAACCCCAAGGCCAATCACTTGGGCTTCTAATTTACTTTGCATATCAGGTACGGTAAGTACATCTTGCCCTGAAAGTATGCCAGAAGTACGTGGCGGTAAATTGCGCGAGCTGTCAGCCGCGGCAACGGCGCGATGTTGAATAATGTCTTGATTATCTAATGGTTCTGCAAAGGTGGCGAGTGGATGGTTTGTAGCAACGGCAAATACAAAATCAAGGTGGCCTAATAGTTTGGTTGAGTAACCGCCGCCGGATGGCGCTTCGCCAGGGGCGCCAATCGATATGTCGGCACGGCCGGAAAGCAGGGCGTCCCAACTGCCGCCAAATACTTCGCGCATGAGTTTAACGCGAGTGCCAAAACCCTGTGCGTAAAAGTCTTGCAAAATCTCGTAAATAGGTTCGGCGTTGAATAGGTCACTGATGGCTATGCCGATGTCGGTTTCAACGCCGGTAGCGATTCGCTTAACACGGGACTCTAAGGCCTGCGCTGCGTCCAGTAAGTGGCGACCTTCGTTCAGCAGCTCAGCACCGGCTTCGGTGAGGCTTGCGCGATGCCCGCTACGGTCAAATAACGTGACACCTAAATCAGCTTCTAATTTTCTAACGGTATAGGTGAGGGCGGATGGCACGCGGAATAAAGATTCAGCTGCCGCGGCAAAGCTGCCTTTGCGCGCAATGGCATCGATCACTTCTAAAGCGTCAATGGAAATTTTAAGCATCATGATTTTTTTAATGGAATATCAATCAAATTATTTGAACATTTAATACAAAATTATTAGCTATGAATGTTGTTGCTCTATATATAACATGCGATTATAAATTCAAAAGGTTTGAATAAATATATATGATTACGATTAGAAAATCTCAGGATCGTGGCCACGCTAACCATGGATGGTTAGATAGCTATCATTCTTTTTCATTTGCAGAGTACTACGACCCCGCACACATGGGTTATTCAGTGCTACGCGTGATTAACGAGGATAAGATAGCCGCTGGCGGAGGGTTTGGCATGCACTCACATCGTGATATGGAAATTATCACCTATATGCTAGTGGGTGAATTAACGCATCGAGATAGCATGGGCAATGGCTCGGTAATCCACGCTGGGGATGTGCAACGCATGACGGCAGGCTCTGGTATTCGGCACAGCGAGATAAACGCTTCGGCTGAAAGTGAAGCGCACTTGTTACAAATATGGATTACACCGGCACAAACTAATTTAGTGCCGTCTTATGAGGAAAAGCATTTTTCTAATGAACAAAAACATAATCAGTGGTGTTTAATTGCCTCGCCAGATGGGCGAAAGGGTGCAATTACCATACAGCAAACCGTTGACTTATACGCTACCGTATTAGATGCCGAGCATAAACTTAGTGTGCCATTGCAACAAAAGCGTTGTGCTTATTTGCAGGTGGTGGCTGGTGAAGTGTTATGTGCAGGAAATCTGCTTAAAGCTGGCGATGCGGCAAAAATTGAAAATGAAACTAACGTTGAAATTACCGCGCAATTAAATGCAGAAATGTTATGGTTTGATTTGCCCATGCTAGGTGAGTAGATTTAGGTGAGTAGATTTAAGCAGCTATTTATAAGTTTTGGCAGTCTCCATGTAGTTAAGTAACCATGCAACTCACTAAAAGAGAGCTTCGGACGAAGCTGATTTATTGCTAAAAACATTAATTTTGTCATTCTGAGCGTAGCGAAGAATCCAAGCAACTAATTGATTATACTGGATTCTTCGCTACGCTCAGAATGACGGGGTTTGATATTTTAGTTAAAAATAGTGCTATTTTAGTTTTGTGCAAAGCTCTTTAAAAAATATTTATAATGAAAGGTAACATCATGAAAATAACTATATTTACCGCAGTATCAGCCTTGTTTTTGAGTGGCGCAGCTTTTGCCGCTAACGAAACTTACAATATTGACCCAGCACATAGCTTTGCTAATTTCAGCATACGTCATGTGGTCGCTAAAACTTCAGGTAGCTTTAATGATGTTAAAGGTGTGATTAAAATTGATCGCGATAATCTAGCAAACTCTAGTGTCGATGCCAAAATTAGCGTAGCCAGTATTAGCACAGGTCATGCTAAGCGAGATGACCATATTAAAAAGCCAGAATATCTGGATGCAGTCAATTTTGGTGAAATCAGCTTTGTTAGTAGTAAAGTTGAGGCTAAAACAGCGACAGAAGGTGTAATAACCGGAAAATTTACGTTGCATGGCGTTACTAAAGAAATCGCTTTCCCTTTTAAAGTGTTAGGTTTTGGATTAGACCCATGGGGTGGTGAGCGTTCTGGTTTTGAAGCGCGCACTATTATCAAGGCTTCTGACTACGGTTTTAGCTGGATGACAAAACCAAATGCGCCCGTGGGTGATGATATTGAAGTGACGCTGTTGTTAGAAGGCGTTAAAACCAAATAGGATTCAACCGGAATGTTTCATAACTCAAGGATTACCGAATGACCAAAGATTTATTTTCCCCAACCAAGTTGGGTAGTATTGAATTAAAAAACCGCATTGTCATGGCGCCGCTGACGCGAAACCGTGCAGGTGAGGGCGGTGTGCCGCAACCCTTGAATACAACTTATTATGAGCAGCGCGCCTCTGCGGGCTTGATAATTACCGAGGCCACACCGATTTCTACCATGGCGCATGGGTATCCTGCATTACCTGGCATTTACACAGATGCCCAAATTGCGGGCTGGAAAAAAGTAACAGATGCCGTACATGCCAAAGGCGGAAAAATCGTGATTCAGCTCTGGCATGTGGGGCGTATTTCTCACCCAAGTTTATTGCCAAATGGTGCGCTACCCGTGGCACCTTCAGCGATTAAACCAGCAGGTCAGGCATTCACTTATCAAGGCTTGGTTGATTATGTTGCGCCGCGCGCATTAGATGCCAGTGAGTTAACCAGCATTGTTGCAGACTATGTGCATGCGACTAAAAGCGCCCTTGCCGCAGGTTTTGATGGCGTTGAGGTGCATGCTGCTAACGGTTATTTATTAGACCAATTTTTACGCGACGGCAGCAACAAGCGTACCGATAACTACGGCGGAAGTTTTGAAAATAGAGCGCGTTTGTTGCTTGAAGTGACCAAAGCTGTGGTGGAGGTTGCCGGCGCCGATAAAGTGGGTGTGCGTCTTTCACCAGTAAACCCGTTTAACGACATGCATGATAGTAACCCGCAGGCGCTGTTTAATTATGTGGCCGATGCGCTTAACGTATTTAAACTGGCTTACCTGCACGCGGTAGAGGGCGGTATTCATGGCGGTGGCATTGCTGACCCCTTTGATTTTGATGCTTTTCGTCAGCACTTTAAGGGCCCTTACATCGCAAACCTGTCTTACGATAAGCAACGTGGTAATGCCGCGATTGCCAGCGGTCACGCAGATGCCGTTGCCTATGGTGTACCATTTATCGCTAATCCGGATTTAGTGGAACGCTTTCAAGCCGATGCAGCGTTAAACGAAGCTGATGCAAACACCTTTTATGGTGGTACTGAAAAAGGTTACACTGACTATCCATTTTTAAAGGCTTAATATCATGCATAACCCAGCCATTACGCAAGTGCCGATTGATGCAACAATTGCTAACCGTTGGAGTGGAAGGGCTTACGATGCGGCAAAAGTAGTTTCACACGAGCAGGTACTTGCACTGCTTGAAGCCGCGCGCTGGGCGCCTTCCTGCTTTGGTGATCAGCCTTGGCGTTTTATTGTATGGAATAAAAATACTGATGCCAAAGCCTGGCAACAAGCGTTTGATTGTCTGGTGGCAGGCAATCAAGCCTGGGTGAAAGATGCGCCAGTATTGTTGCTGGTGTGTGCTGATACTTTGTTTAACCATAATCAGCAACCTAACCGTTGGGCGCAATACGACACAGGTGCCGCAGCAGAAAATTTATGTTTGCAAGCCAGTAGCATGGGGTTGATGGCGCATCAGATGGGAGGTTTTAATGCTGATGCCGCGCGTGATGCCTTTGCTGTTCCGGCACAATATATTCCGATGGCAATGATTTCAGTGGGTTGCCCGGCTGATATTGCCAGTTTAGAAGGTGAAATACTAAGTCGTGAAACAGCAGAGCGTAAGCGTCGTCCACTCAATGCGTTATTTTTTGCTAATAGTTGGGATAAACCAGTCGTTTAGTGCTTATTCAACCGGCATAACATGGTTTACGCGCTTAACTTAATCTTCGGGCTCTGCTAAACTCTTGAAACTTATTTAAGGGCACCTCTATTAATTCAAGTTGCTAAGCCAGACAAGGCGCGAGTAAAAAATTGTGACGCAGCATATGGTTGATATGTAAGAAATAATTTTTTATGAGCAACGCAGTATCGCGACATACGACTTTTCAAGCACTTTAGTGCTTAGAAAATCGGAGTGCCTGTGGTACGGAAATTGAATTAATAGAGGTGCCCTTAAGTCAATTATTCATATTAGGATGTTATCATGGCAGTTGTCGCACTCAATAAAGAAAATTTCAAAGAAACTATCGAAAACAATGATTTTGTCATCATTGATTTTTGGGCACCATGGTGTGATCCATGTGTTGCATTCACGCCAACTTTTGAAGCAGCTGCAGCAAAAAACACGGATATTGTGTTCGGTTTAGTGAATACCGAGACTGACCCTGAAATTGGCGAGTACTTTGAAGTAAACCAAATCCCGGGTGTTTTGGTGGTGCGTGAGCAAGCAGGTATTCATGCACAAGTGGGTGAAATCGGTGCGCCAGCGTTAGATGAAATTATTAAATGGGCACGTGAGTTTGACATGACACCAGTACGTGAGTATTACAAACAAGAGGCCAGTAAAGCGAACTAAGTTTAAAGTTAGTTGTTTTCCCCCAATAAAAACGCGGCTAATAGCCGCGTTTTTATTGGGGGTTATTGTTTAACTCTGCCAAAACTAACAGTGTTTGGCAGTTGCCTAAAGTTTGTAAGGAAGCGGCTTGATTTCAATAATATTACCATCAATCAATAATTGACCTGCTTCAACACTTTCAAGTCTAAGCTCTGCCAGCACATCATAACCGCCAACAGGTGACGGGGCGCCCCTGACAACTTTACCAACAATTTCATCAGCACTATTCAAAACATCATCTCCTGCATTGGGAGGTGAGCTGGCATTAAGGTGGGCAAGGTGCGTGCGGCGTTTTACTGTACCAAGATAATGGGTGCGCGCCACAATCTCTTGCCCGGTGTAGCAGCCTTTTTTAAAGTTGATGCCGCCTAGCAGATCTAAATTTAGCATTTGTGGTACAAACGCTTCTTGTGTTTTTAACGTAACGTCTGGAATACCAGCCTGAATTTCAAGCCATTCCCAGCATGCCGCACCTACAGGTTTTGTTTCTTGCAATAAAGTATTCCAAATAGTTGGCGCATTGCCGATATCGGTGAAAATCTCGTAGCGCGGTTGCGTGCCAGATAGCTTCAAAATAGCAGCATTTTCCAGTGATACCAATTCATATTCAATTTGTGGGATTTGAGAAAATATTGAGCTGAGTAATGCAGTCGCTTTTGGGCCGTTTAAGCCGATTTTGATTATTTGGTCACTCACGTCTTTAATTTCAACCTTGCTTCGCATCACAAACATCTTCAGGCGTTTTGAGATTGGCTCAATGAGTTCTTTAGGTAGTTGCAAATGCACGTGGTCGTGCTGTGAAAACGCCAGAAACAACGCGAGTAAGCGACCTTTAGGGCTGCAATAACCAGAATAGTGTGCATTGCGACCATTGAGCTCTTTAACGTCATTGGTGACTTGACCTTGCAGAAAGGTTAGCGCATCCAAGCCTTGTACTTGCAGTAAACCTAAATGAGAAAGGTCGCAGATAACGGTATCATGCAGCAGTGATTGCTGTTCAGTTGCCACATCGCTAAAGCCGATGACTTTCCCATCGACGATAACTGGTCGTGAATCATTATTAGCTAAATCCTGTGCGGCAGAATTCTGAAGAAATTGATGCCATTGTGTCATGCTCATGCTAACCTTTGTTTAAGTTATTCTTAGGAAATTTATAGTTTGTAATATGAAGCCAATCCGCATCAATTTCAAGCCTTCGATTTTATTGACGGCGTTTATTACCCTAATGAGTTTGGTCATGTGTAGTATTTTAATCCTGCTGCCATTGGCGTGGCAGATTAAATGGCTGCTAGTCGTTGTTATTTTACTCTTAGCCGCTTATTCGATTTGCGTACGCGGACTATTGTTGCTACCGGCGTCACTGCTGGCATTAAACATCAACGTAAAAAACGAATTGCAATTAACGTGTAGAGATGGGGCGAAATTTGTAGCGGTGGTGTACGCCGATAGCGTGGTGACACCGTATTTAACCATTGTGCATTTTCAAACCCAACAGCTTGATTTTGTTAGGCGATTGTTGTTTTCACACGTTGTTATTCTGCCCGATATGGTAGATGCTGAAAGTTATCGTCAACTAAGGGTTTGGCTACGCTGGGGGCAGGCACATCAATCGCAGGTTTAACATGCGTGATTGAACACGCTTAGTTGAATCCGTTTAAACATCAGTTTGTTGCATTGCTTTTAACGCGGCGGCGATTGATAAAATTGCGCCATTGAGTTTTTAGTTCCTGCACTGGGTGCTTAGGTGTGTAAGCCAAAATGAACATAAATCCGGCAAGCGCGGCTAATATCCAGCGAATTTCAAACCCTGATTTATCACGTCTTGCAGGCTTTTGCTTTTTCATTGCACCCAGTACGCTTTGCACGTTATCGCCGCGCACGTACATGCCATTGACTTCTTTTGATAGCTCTTTTAAGTATTCTTCATCTAGTTTTGATAAATAACGATCGCCCGTTTCACCGGCCACATTGTCATTGCGTGTGCCAATGTTGGATTCTGAAATTTGCGCAATGCCAGGCTGCAAGGCAAAGCTTTCGTTGGACCAATAACCGATCAGTTGGTTGAATTCATCAAATTTAGGAATCGGCGCGCCCTTATCATCGCCAATGCCTACTAGTAGCCAGTCTTCACCGCCTTGAAACGCGGTTAGATTTTCCCTATTAAAAACGTGGAGTTTTGGTGCTTCTTCACCGTCAGTAAAATACACTACTTGTGCGGGTTCTGGAAAAGAGCGAATGGTTCTTGCAAGGGCGGTCATGCTCGCCCGTATGCGACTGTTGCCAGACCATGCCGTGCGCCAATCAAGATGATCGATGGTGTCATTGATGGCATCAAAGTTTTCGCAAACTTCTATCGGCGTGTAAAGTGCCGCCACGCTTACACCCGCAAACACGCTCATGCTCACATTGGTGCCGCATGGCAGTTCACCCACCAATTTATGTAGCATGTCTTGCATATAGGCCACGCGCGACACTGGTTTGCCGTTGAGCGTTTTATCGACAACATTCATGCTTTGTGAAATATCAGCCACTAAAATGTAACTGTAAATGTCGCGTTTAACCGGTATTTTGGGGTTAAAAATAGCGAGGGTCAGCAGTAAAAGCGCGGCTAGCAACAACGTAATGTCGTGGCGATGGCGAAGGTGGCTGAAAAATTTGTGTAAAGTTGACATGATGGTTCTTTATGGCAGGCCAACAGGGATGTTGCCCATAATGAGTCCTGGTGAGTCACTCTCCCCAGCGCCTGGCACTGCGGTTTCTGGCAGCATGCCCAGCAGACGATCCAGATTATGACGTGCGCCCCAGTTTGAGTTATCCAGTCTTAATGACTGTAGATAGGCGGTTTTAGCTTGGCGTACCAAATATTCGGCCTCATCACGCACTGTCATGTTAGTGCCGCTAATGGCTAATCCGCGCCTAAAGAAAATATTCCCCAAATTATAATGAATGGCGGCCTTTTGCTCGTCATTAGCGCCATTAAGCGCCTTGTTAAATAGTAAAGTGGCTTCTTTGTAGCGTTCTTTGTCGGCTAGCCAATACGCTGTTGAAAACTTAGCTTCAAAACTTTGCAAGTCAGTTTGCGGTGGTTTAGCCTTACTAATCGCTTGATTGAAATCATCAATTTGATTGATGCGGTTGTAAAAATACGCACTGAGCAAAGATGCAGTGATCGCTGTGAGCGTGAGTAACACCGTTAATCTTTTTACAGTCAGAAAATGTTTTATAGATATCCGTATTTTTGTGTTTAGTGCCATGTTTTAACCTCTAAATATTTCACACTTAATAGCAAACTAATCATGATGGCCGCGATGACAAAGCAAACGTTGGAGTAATCTCGACCAGGTATTTTTTCAAAGTATTTGATGGGTTTTTTTTCACGATTGTTAATGTCGTTCATCGCCAATTGCAAAGATTTAGGGTCTTCTGCCTCATAGGCTTTAAATGGTGTTTTGAGCGTTTTAAAAAATTCGTACAGCTCGATTTCTGCTGGCAATGGTTGATCTTCAACTGGTTTATATGTGGTATCAAAAATACTTAAGCCATCTGGTTGGCGCAGTACAATCCAATACAAGCTTAGGTGCAAACGGTCAAACCAGTCTTTAATTTTTTGCTGAGTGTTTGCATCCATACGACCGGCACCGTCAGACACTAGAATTACCGCGCGCGAACCTGAGTCGGGGATTTTATTGAATAAACCTGCACTACTGGTTAATCCGCTACCAATATTGGTTTGAAATAGCGCATTGCCACTGGTTGCCTGCACGGCAGAGATGATGGCTTTTTTATTTTCACTGAGTGGCAACACATACATGGCGGAGTTACTAAAAGTAATCATGCCAAACATATCTTGCTGGCGTGACTTTACAAACTCGGTGATGAGTCTTGCAGCGGCAACGGATTTGGTTTCACCTACCGTGGTATTGCCCGTGGCATCCGTGCTGCCTGAAAATGGGTCATCCATACTGGCGCTACGATCTAGCACTAAGGCGATCTGCGCCCCCACGCCGATACGCTCTACACTTTGCTCCTTGGTGTGAGGGGCGCTCAAGCCAATGATGATAAAGACCAGCGTGAGTACAGCAAGTGCTTTTAACAGCAGCCCAACAAGATCAGACAATGGATCCGCTGGCAGCATATTTACCCAGGAATAATGTTTGGCATGTGCGCGCTGTAATAACAGCGGCAGTATCGCTAGGGGCAGCAACCAAAGTAACCATGGATGTGAAAAAACCATGATTTATGCTCCCGCTTTAGTATCTAAAGGCGTTGGCGTTAAACCCCGTTCGCAGTCACGGCAGCGGCGTGCAAATTGCACCAGCCACTTGCTTGGGTTGTTGCCTATGTCATGCGTTGCGTTAGGTTCAAAATAAACTTGGCGCGACAAGGCAAAGAACTGTTGGATTTCATATTTTAATGGTGAGAAACTAGGTTTTTTTGCTAAAAATGTATCTAAGTTATCGTTAAAAACACTCATTGCAGCGGTATTGTTAAAAGATAGGTGCAGTTTTGACACGGCTTGTTTTAAGCCTTCAGCAGAGTTTGGCGTTTTGCGTAAGGTGCGATAAGCACTTGCAAACGGACCGCCCATACGTGGCAGCCAAGTATGCACGCCTAAAATATAAAGTAAGCCCAGCAAGCTGATTGCAAGTATTACCAGTGCAATTTTGAGCCATTGTTTTTCTTGGGTATTTGCCATTAACAATGGGCCAAGCATCGGGCTCATATTGTTTTCAACTTTAACTGCGCCAAAAATCGCTAACGGTGAAATGGCAATGTCTAAGCTAGGAATACGGTATTTGACCAAATCTTTATTATTTTTCATATTGATCAGGTTGAGATATTCAGGGCCTAATGCCGCATTTTTTGCCACCACACTATTGGTAAATACTTGATACGCTAATTTAATGTGATGCGTTGTGTAGTCTTTATGCACATCTTTTTTATGATGAATATTTTTGAGTTCAATGCCAATTACTTGACCTCTGTAACGCTTTTCATAACCCTTGATTGGTAGTGATGTTTCAACCAGCGTGTAGGGTGCTTTAATGGTTAAAATTACTTCTCGCTCAATCACATCGCCCACTGTGTAGCCTACGCGTTGTGTAGGGTCTATGGTTTTTATGGTGACAAAACCTTCTTTAATATCAGGTAGATCTTGGCTATCTATTGCAAGTGCGGAAAGCGGAGCCGCGCAAAATAGAAGTATTAGAGATAAAAAACGGTTAAATTTTGTCATAGTGTAAGTTTTACTTAGGTTAAGCCGCTACAAATTGGTGAAAATACTCTGTGAGTCTATCTGCATCAAACTCGCCTTCAACATAAAACGGAGGCATGTCAAAGCGCATGAACAGCTCGTAAATTTCATTGCGTCTATCTTCAAAAGATCGCACAATTTTTTCACGTAATTCTTTACGCAAAAACAAAGTACGCATTTGTCCTGTTTCAGCATCGGTGACGTTGGTTAAACCAAATTCAGGTAAATTTCTGTACTCCGCAGCATCCCACAACACAATCGGCACAATATGGTGACGCAACAAATTAGAAAGTGCGTCTTCAAGTAAATCGTTAGGCATGTGAAAGTCAGAGATTAAAAACACCAGTGAGCGTTCACGTGGTAAATAACGATAAACTTCAGTAATGCCAGTGCAATTGACGGGTGCGGGGTGAAAGTCTTTTAACGATTCAGCCATGGCAATCGCCCGATGCGATTTGAATGAGGATGTGCTTATCCAGTCTTCGCGCACGGTTTCATCAAAACCAATAAAACCAAACGGGTCGTGATGTTCGCTTGCAGATTGTGCAATAGACTCTGCAATTTCCGCCGCTAATTTGATTTTGCGTTTTTTTGCACCAAAATTCATACTGCCCGATAAATCGCAAATTACATAAACCGGCGTCGCACTTTTTTGATTAAATAAGCGCACATACACCTGCTCCATTGGGTCGCGTATGGTTTGGCGTATATCGATACGACGTGGGTCAGGATATGAAAGTAGGGTGGTATGACCGCGAAACTCCATGCCCATTCCGCGCTGGGTACTCGCGTGCCGACCCGGGTGGCGTCCACGAGAACGCCAGCCTATGTGGTAACTAAAAGATTTAATGTCTTCTATCATCAAAAATCCATGTTATGGGCGAGTTGCGTTGTCGTGCGCTCGCTCATTTCTTGCCTATTCAAACGATATGTCTGCGTCATTCGCTCCGCGCCTCCTAGTGCTTCACCCCATAAAAGTGGATTTTTAAGTGTAAGCGTTGGCATCTGCGATTGGCGCAAGTTAAGGCGCTGCAACTGCGTTGATAATGCCTGACAGCATTTCGCGCGCAATCTCTGTGCGGCGCATTTCATAAACTGGGCTAAATACCAAACGGTGAGCAATTGTGGAGTGAAATACCGCATGAATATCATCTGGCAATACGGCAGTGCGATTATTCAGCCAAGCATTGACACGTGCTGCGCGCAACATCATGCTCATGCCGCGTGGGCTGGCGCCTGCGAGTACTAAGCGGTTCATATCAACGCCTGATACTTTTACACCGTAATCAAGAGGTGATTTAGTCGCTTTCCATAAATTAAGTGCATATTTTTTAAGTGTGTCACTAGCTGTAATGTTGCTTTGAATTACGCCTGAAAATCCGTTAAGTTCATCAAACTGCAACACATCAGGCTTTACGGTATCGACTAACGCGTCAACGTTATGGAACTTGGTGTCAAATACCAAGGCTTCCATAATGGCATCATCATTTGGAACGACAATTGGAATTTCCATCATAAAGCGATCACGTGCCGCAGACGGGATTTCAAAAGTTTCTTCTTTTTCAACTTGGTTGCGGTCAGCAAACACAATCATGTGCGGGAAGTAATGTTCTGCATTAAACGCAGATAGGCTACGCTCAGCCATTACACGTAATAATAATGAGTGAACCTGTGGGCGAGCACGGTTGATTTCGTTAAAGAAGAATACTGATAGATTTTCACCAGACATCAATAATGGACCGGCGCTTACATGCGGCTTACCATCCTCACCTAGATAGGTGTGGTAAACCAAGTCGTTAGGCATTAAGTCGATAGTGCCTTCAATCCGTTGATAACCGCCACCTATGCCGCGAGTAAAGGCACGTAACAAGGTGGTTTTACCCACACCAACGTCACCCTCTAGCAACACGTGACCACGAGCAAAAATTGAAGTTGTAATCAAGCGTATCGGCGTATGTTGGCCTACCACGACTTTATTGACTTCTGATTCTAAGGCAAGCGCATGGTTGCGCCAATCGGTTAGCTGAAGGTCACTCATTGAAATTTCCCGGCTCTTTTTTTGAAATGGTTAAAATTAAATTAAACACATCATAAACGTTTTTTTATCAGGGGTAAACAGATCTGTATACCCCTTGCGTAAATTTGTGTGAATTTACGTTTAAGCTTAATATAAATTCTGATAAAAAGTGAATAAAGCTTTCGTAAATTTGTATTTCCAGCGAAAATAGCAATCATCCTAAAATATAAAAATTAGAATCATGCAAAAACAAAATAGTTTTACGAAAGAAGAGTTACTCAAATGTGGTCGTGGTGAGATGTTTGGGCCAGGTAATGCGCAATTGCCATTGCCGCCGATGTTAATGTTTGACCGCATTGTTTCTATTACTGAAGATGGTGGTAAATATGGTAACGGCCAAATTATCGCTGAGCTGGATATTAGGCCTGACTTATGGTTTTTTGAATGTCACTTTACGGGTGACCCAGTCATGCCAGGTTGCTTAGGGTTAGATGCGATGTGGCAGTTGGTTGGGTTTTATTTAGGCTGGATGGGTGGTCCGGGTCGTGGGCGAGCACTGGGTGCTGGTGAAGTCAAATTTACCGGACAAGTATTGCCAACCGCTAAAATGGCCACTTATACCATTGATTTAAAACGCGTAATTATGCGTAAATTGGTGATGGGTCTAGCGGATGCCACCATGACGCTAGACGGTCGTGAAATTTATGTGGCTAGCGATCTGCGTGTAGGGTTATTTACGCGCACAGATAATTTTTAATTAGAATAAAAAAAGTTTTTAAGGAGCACGAAATGCGTCGTGTCGTCGTTACGGGGTTTGGGATTGTTTCCAGTTTGGGCAACAATAAAGCTGAAGTGTTGGCGAGCCTGAAGGCAGGCAAGTCAGGAATTACTTATCAACCGGAATACGCTGCAATGGGCTTGCGCTCGCACGTGGCGGGTTCTATCAAAAATCTGAATGTAGAAGAGCTGATAGACCGCAAGCTGATGCGCTTTATGGCAAAAGGTCATGCTTATGCTTGGCTTGCGATGCAAGAAGCTATTGCGGATTCTCAACTGCCTGAAGAAATGGTATCTAATGTGCGTACAGGTTTGATCGTAGGCGCGGGTGGTGCATCACATGAAAGTATTTTAGAAGGCATCGACACTCTGCGTGAAAAAGGCGTGCGTCGCGTAGGGCCATATATGGTTACAAAGGCGATGGCGAGCGGTGTGTCGGCATGTCTTGCTACAGGCGCAAAAATTAAGGGTATCAATTACGGGATCAGTTCTGCGTGTTCTACCAGTGCACACTGTATTGGCGCGGGCGTGGAGCAAATTCAATTAGGCAAGCAAGATATTGTTTTTGCAGGCGGCGCGGAAGAAGAACATTGGACGTTGTCATTTATGTTTGATGCAATGGGCGCATTAAGTAGCAAATATAACGAAACGCCTGATAAAGCCTCACGCACTTATGACGCGAACCGTGATGGTTTTGTGATTTCAGGTGGCGGCGGTATTGTCGTGCTTGAAGAGTACGAGCACGCTAAAGCACGTGGCGCAAAAATCTACGCTGAAGTTGTCGGTTACGGCGCTACATCTGACGGATATGACATGGTGGCACCGAGCGGAGAAGGTGCGGTGCGCTGTATGCGTTTGGCATTGGATGGCATATCTGACCCAATTGATTACATTAATACGCACGGAACCAGTACACCCGTTGGTGATGTAAAAGAGTTAGAAGCTATTCGTGAGGTGTTTGGTGAAAATGGTTTAAATCAAAATCCCGCAATCGCCTCTACCAAATCTCTGTCAGGTCATGCGCTTGGTGCCGCGGGCGTAAATGAGGCGATTTATACCTTGCTGATGATGGAACACGGTTTTATTGCTGCTTCAGCTAACATCGAAACATTAGACCCTGCGGCGACAGGTTTGAATATTGTGCGCGAACCGATTGAAAATGTGAAAATCGAAACCGCATTATCCAATAGCTTTGGCTTTGGTGGCACTAATGCTACGCTGACGTTTTCACGCAAAGGGTTTTAAAACAACAGTTTGTGAAAATTAAAATAATCATCATTAAAAAGGTCAACTAAAATAATTACTTAGATAAATTATTGATACTAATAAAAATGAAAAACCCGCTTCAACGAGTATCCGACTATTTTTCACTTGGCCCATTGGATGATATGCATGGGCATCGCGTAAAACTTGCTCTAGAGATAGGTAGTTTAGCGCTGATGGTGGTAGGGGCAGTATGGGTGGTGTTTCTAATTTACTCTGGGGCTTGGTCTATTGCATGGGTTGATGGTTTGCTCGTGGTTTTGGGTGCTGTAACGTTAGTTTTAACAAGAAAAAGCCGCATACGTAGTGCGGCTTTTTTGTTGCTGTCTAGTTTGTTTGCCATGATTTTAGGGATGAGTCTGTTTTTGGATGTTCCTACTACTTCAGCACCAAGAGCTGTGCACCAATACTTTTTATTGCTGGCATTTTATGGCTACTTGTTACTTAAAAATGAACTCAAGTGGCTAAGGTATGGTTTTTTCTTATCTTGCATGGCTGCCTTCGTTGTATTTTCCAGCACCTATTTTGGGTTTGCATCACAATATGTTGTTATAGATGATGTGCGCGTACTTGGTGCATGGGGCAACAGTTTAATTGCAACCAGTTTGTTGTGTTTGATTCTATATATTATCCAGTCAGATTTTGTTTTGCGGACACAGGCCGGTAACGAGTTAACTATTGCACTATTGGATCATCAGTTTGAGCTTTACTATCAACCGCAGGTAGATCAAACGGGTAAGGTTTTTGGCGCAGAAGCCCTTATTCGCTGGCATCATCCGGAGCGTGGACTGGTCTCCCCTGCGGAGTTTATCCCTGTGGCTGAGAAAATGGGATTGATGGTGCCCATCGGACATTGGGTGCTCAATGCCTCTTGTCATCAATTAGCGCTATGGGCGTCTAAAAAGGCGTCGGCACATTTGACGCTAGCAGTCAATGTGAGCGCTCAGCAGTTTCATGAAGCTGAGTTTGTGCCAAAAGTACTTGCTTTGGTTAAGCACAAAGGAGTGGATGCTACTCGGTTAAAGCTGGAGCTTACCGAGAGTGTTTTGGTTGAGAATGTAGAGGAAGTTATCATGAAAATGACGCTTTTGAAACAAGCTGGAGTTGGTGTTGCATTGGACGATTTTGGTACGGGGTATTCGTCACTTAGTTATCTTAAGCGTCTGCCGTTAGATCAATTAAAAATTGACCAGTCATTTGTGCGAGATATTCTGACTGATTACCATGATGCAGCTATCGCACGTACAATTATTGCCTTGGGGCGGGATTTAGGCCTCAGGGTGGTTGCCGAAGGGGTTGAAACCGAAGCTCAGCAGCAGTTTTTATTGGAAAACGGATGTTATGCATTCCAGGGCTATTGGTTCAGCCACCCGTTACCTATCAGCAAGTTTGATCTTTTTATTTCAAAATAGCCCTTAACTAGATAGCGCTTATCTAGATTTTATGGTTAAAGTAGCAAAGCCGCCGCCACTTTACGACCCTCGCTCATCAATATGTTGTAAGTTCTGCAGGCAGCCGCAGTCGTCATACATTCCACAGCGATGCCTTGCTGGCTGAGCGCCACACTTAGTTTTGGGTGTAAAAATCGGTGTATTTTACCTGTGCCAAGTAATACCAGCTCAGGTTTTAATACAGCAATTTTCTCTATGTCATCTGCAGTTAAGGTTTCAAATGATAATGCAGTAGAAGTATTTGACTGCCAGTTTGCATTGATGCTGGTTGGCATCACTATGATGCTAGTTGTGTAGCGTTGATTATTAACGTCAATGCTGTCGTCAGTAAAGCCTGTAATCAGGTTTTGTCCTTCAGCTTGTGTGAGGTGTAGTTTCATGCTTTGCATTGCTTGATGTAGGGTGAAAAGGTAAGATAGCATACTTTATTAAGTTGGCTAAAAGTAGCTGACATTTCATCTTAAAATTTATGCAAAAAATTGAAAAATCTAACAAGCTTGCTAACGTTTGCTACGATATTCGTGGTCCGGTGTTGCAGCGCGCCCGCCAAATGGAAGAAGAAGGTCAGCGTATTATCAAGCTGAATATTGGCAACCCGGCCGCGTTTGGTTTTGAAGTGCCTGAAGAAATTCAGCAGGACGTGATTCGAAACATGGGCAAAGCGGGCGGCTATACAGATAGCAAAGGCTTGTTCGAGCCGCGTAAAGCGATTATGCATTACACGCAGAGTAAGCATATTCAGGGCGTGACGGTTGATGACATCATCATCGGTAACGGCGTTTCTGAACTGATTGTGATGGCGATGCAGGGTTTACTGAATAATGGCGACCAAGTGCTGGTGCCAATGCCGGACTATCCGTTATGGACGGCGGCGGTAAATTTGGCAGGCGGCACGGCGCGGCATTATCTATGTGATGAAGCAACTGGCTGGATGCCGGATTTAAAAGATATTGAATCTAAAATTACCGCAAACACGCGTGGTATTGTAGTGATAAACCCTAACAACCCTACGGGCGCTTTATATCCACGTGAAATTCTGGAAGGCATCATAGAGATTGCCCGTCACCATAGCTTAGTTGTTTTTGCCGATGAGATTTACGACAAAGTCTTATTCGATGGCAATGTGCATACCTCTATTGCCTCGCTGGCAGATGATGTTTTATTTGTCACCTTTAATGGCTTATCAAAAAACTATCGTACTTGCGGCTATCGTGCAGGCTGGATGGTGTTAAGCGGTGAGAAAGAGTATGCGAAAGACTACATTGAAGGCCTCAATATGCTGGCTTCAATGCGTCTGTGTGCCAATGTGCCTGGGCAATTAGCAATTCAAACAGCATTAGGTGGCTATCAAAGCATCGATGACTTAGTCGCGCCAGAAGGCCGCTTATGTAAGCAACGCGACATCGCTTATGAGTTGCTGAATGCAATCCCAGGGGTGAGTTGCACAAAACCGCAGGCAGCGATGTACTTGTTTCCGAAATTAGACCCAAAAATTTACCCGATTAAAGATGATCAGCAGTTCATTTTAGACTTGCTGCTGGAAGAAAAAGTACTATTAGTGCAGGGCACAGGCTTTAATTGGAAGACCCCAGATCATTTCCGCGTAGTATTTTTACCTAACGTGGATGATTTGACTGAGGCGATTAAACGGATAGCCAGGTTCTTGAAAAACTATAGAAAAAAACACGGTTCAAAATCAGATGGAGCAGAAGCTTGAAACAGTCAGAAATTAAGGTCTTAAGCGTAGGCATATTAGGCTTAGGCACGGTAGGTGGCGGTACTTATAGCGTGTTAACACGTAACGCGCTCGAGATTACCCGTCGCACTGGCGTGGAAATTAAGGTTATACAAGTTGCAGATAAAAATATTGAGCATGCAAGAGCTATAGTAGCTGAAAATATCAGTGTGACTGACGATGCATTTGCTGTCGTGAATAACCCTGCGGTAGATGTTGTCGTTGAGCTTATCGGTGGCTACACCTTGAGTCGTGAACTGGTGTTGAAAGCGATTGCGAATAAAAAACATATAGTGACGGCGAATAAAGCGCTGATTGCGACGCATGGCAATGAGATTTTTGCGGCTGCCAAAGCCAATAACGTGATTGTGGCGTTTGAAGCAGCAGTAGCTGGCGGCATCCCTATAATTAAAGCGCTACGAGAAGGCTTGGGAGCTAACCGTATCGAGTGGGTTGCTGGCATTATCAATGGCACGACTAATTTTATCCTGACAGAAATGCGTGAAAAAGGCCTGAATTTTTCTGATGTTCTGGGCGAGGCGCAACGCTTGGGCTATGCAGAGGCAGACCCAACTTTTGATGTTGAAGGCATTGATGCAGCGCATAAACTAACGATTATGTCAGCGATTGCTTTCGGTATGCCAATGAAGTTTGAGCAGGCATATACAGAAGGCATTACCAAATTACAGCAGGTTGATATTAAATACGCTGAAGAGTTAGGTTACCGCGTTAAGTTGTTGGGCATCACTAAGCGCACTGGTAAAGGTGTTGAGTTGCGCGTGCATCCAACCTTGATTCCAGAAAAGCGCCTGGTTGCTAATGTAAATGGCGCGATGAATGCTGTCGTTGTAAAAGGTGATGCCGTTGGCCCTACGCTTTACTATGGCGCCGGCGCAGGTGCAGAGCCAACCGCGAGTGCTGTAGTGGCGGATTTGATGGATGTTGCAAGGTTAATCGATGCAACTAGTGCACAACGCGTGCCTTATTTAGCATTTCAGCCAGATCAAGTGCAAGATTTACCTATCTTGCCGATTGATGAAGTACAAAGTGCTTATTACTTACGCTTACGCGCGAGTGATAAGCCGGGCGTATTGGCGAATGTCACTAAAATTTTAGGTGATCGTGAAATTTCCATCGATGCGATGATGCAAAAAGAGCCTGATGAAAATGAAACAGAGGCTGACATTGTAATTCTGACGCATATTACCGTTGAAAAAAATATGAATGCGGCTATCACCGCCATTGAGTCATTGGCTGAAATTACGGGAAAAGTTGTGCGTATCCGTATGGAAGAGCTCGCTAAATAGTCACATTCGTCATTCCAGCGTAGCGGGTTAAGCAGGCAAGTAGCGAAGCTGATGCTCGTAAAGCTGGAATCTAGGAAACCATGCAGCCTTGTGTCTATATTTTAGCAAGTAAGCGAAATGGTACTTTATACATAGGGGTTACTTCAGATTTAATAAAGCGGGTTTGGCAACATAAAAATGATTTGGTTGAGGGATTTACCAAAAAGTATAAAGTTCATGATTTGGTGTGGTATGAGTTAGTTGATGATATGGCATCTGCGATTTTGCGAGAAAAGCAGATTAAAGAGTGGAAAC
The DNA here is from genome assembly GCA_013141495.1 of Methylotenera sp. Taxonomy (GTDB): domain Bacteria; phylum Pseudomonadota; class Gammaproteobacteria; order Burkholderiales; family Methylophilaceae; genus Methylotenera. The sequence continues at coordinate 113,355 of JABFQV010000002.1, forward strand.
GTCAGTGGAAGTTAGAATTGATTGAGAAGCTCAATCCGTACTGGAAAGATTTGTACCCAAGTATTATTTAACTAGAGTCTGTCATTCCGTGCTTGACACGGAATCTAGCGTCTAGAAAACGGTTAATCTAGACCCTAGATACCGACTTTCGTCGGTATGACGTAAGAATGTTTGAGAGATTAAATGAAATATATCAGCACACGCGGGCAATCGCCTGCTTTAAGTTTTAGCCAGATTTTACTCGGAGGCTTAGCGCCAGATGGCGGTTTGTACCTGCCAGAAAGCTATCCGCAATTCACCGATGCTGATTTGTCAGCGATGCGCGCTTTGTCTTATGCGGATTTAGCTTTTGCAATTTTGTCGCGCTTCGTGGATGACATTCCTGCTACTGATTTAAAAGCGATTATTGATAAAACCTATCGTGCGGATGTTTATGGCTTTACGCGCCCTGGGCAGAATGCCGCGGATATTACGCCAACGTTCAAGTTAGAGGATAACCTGTATTTATTGAGTCTTTCTAACGGACCTACGCTTGCTTTCAAAGATATGGCGATGCAATTGTTAGGTAATCTGTTTGAATATGTGCTGACCAAAGAAGGAAAAACTACCAATATTTTAGGGGCAACCTCTGGCGACACCGGTTCAGCCGCGGAGTATGCGATGCGCGGTAAAAAAGGTATTCGCGTATTCATGTTGTCACCGCATAAAAAAATGAGCCGTTTTCAAACGGCACAAATGTTCAGTCTGCAAGATGAAAACATCTACAATATTGCAGTAAACGGCGTGTTTGATGATTGTCAGGATATGGTAAAAGCCGTTTCTAATGACGCTGCATTCAAGGCGCAGTATAAAATTGGCGCAGTAAACTCTATTAACTGGGGGCGTATCGTTGCGCAAGTAGTTTATTATTTCAAAGGTTACTTCGCAGTGACTGAAAATAATGCGCAAAAAGTAAATTTCTCTGTGCCATCAGGCAACTTTGGTAATGTGTGTGCAGGCCACATTGCACGTATGATGGGTTTGCCGATAGATAAACTTATCGTAGCAACCAACGAAAACGATGTGTTGGATGAGTTCTTTAAAACGGGTGTTTATAGCCCACGCGGCTCAGCTAAAACTTACCATACTTCAAGCCCGTCGATGGACATCAGTAAAGCCTCAAATTTTGAGCGTTTTGTATTTGATTTGGTGGGCCGTGATAGTGATAAAACACGTGCGTTATGGAGCAAGGTCGATAGCGGTAATAGTTTTGATTTAAATGCAGATGGCTATTTTGCAAAAATCGCTGATTATGGTTTTATCTCTGGCAGTAGTAACCATGCAAATCGTATGCAAACGATTCGGGAAACCCAAGCCAAATATGATGTGGTGATTGATACGCACACAGCCGATGGTCTTAAGGTGGCCCTAGCTTATTTTGATAAAAAAACACCGATGGTCGTATTGGAAACAGCTTTGCCAGCTAAGTTCGAGGATTCTATTGTTGAGGCTTTAGGGCACGCGCCAGAACGCCCAAAAGCTTTGGAGGGTATTGAGGCATTACCGCAAAAATTTACCGAGATGGATGCAGATGCGTTAGCAATAAAAGATTTTATTATAAAAAATACTTAAATAAACTGTCATTCCGTGCTGGACACGGAATCTAGCGATTTTATAGACACTGGATACCGACTTACGTCGGTATGACGTTATTGTAGATGGTAAGTTAAAAATGAAACAATATACCGACCTGGTACGCCACGTACTTGAACATGGCAATAAAAAAGAAGACCGTACCGGCACCGGTACGCTTTCTGTATTTGGCTATCAAATGCGTTTTAATCTGGCTGACGGCTTCCCGCTACTGACGACTAAAAAAGTACATTTAAAGTCGATTGTGCATGAATTACTGTGGTTTTTACAGGGCAGCACGAACATTGCCTATTTAAAAGAAAATGGTGTGCGTATTTGGGATGAGTGGGCAGACGAGGATGGCAATCTGGGCCCAGTTTACGGTTATCAGTGGCGTAACTGGCCAAAGCCTGACGGCACGCATATCGACCAAATTGCACAGGTCGTCAATGCTATCAAAAACAATCCTGATTCGCGCCGTTTGATTGTTTCAGCCTGGAACGTGGCTGATGTTGATCAAATGAAATTACCCCCTTGCCATGCTTTTTTCCAGTTCTATGTGGCGCCCGCTTTGCCGGACGAAGCGGATCAAAGATCAAAGTTAAGCTGCCAACTTTACCAGCGCAGCGCCGATATATTCCTAGGCGTTCCGTTCAACATCGCCTCTTATGCATTGCTTACCATGATGGTGGCACAAGTGTGCAATTTGAGATTAGGTGATTTCGTACACACGCTAGGTGATGCGCATATTTACGCTAATCACTTTGATCAAGTGAATGAGCAACTGCAGCGTGCGCCGCGCGCCTTGCCTACTATGCGCATTAATCCTGAAATACGTGATATTTTTAGCTTTAAGTTTGAAGATTTTACTTTAGATGGCTATGATCCTCACCCAGCAATTAAGGCAACGGTAGCAGTTTAAATTGGGTGTCGAAATAAAAAAGAGGCTACACTGGTTCTTGGTGTAGCCTCAAAGCTTGTAACACTAGGGTGGGGATGCTACAAGTTTATTCATGGCACAGCTTTAATTTGTCGATGTTGGGGGTAACTGTACGTTAAAGGCAATGTATTCATCTATAGATACCGCGCCATCATGATTCGCATCTACTACATCGTAGTTGCTAGATAATACTTTATCCTTAACCGCTTCTTTGGGGGATATTTTCCCGTCGTGACTCACGTCTAGTATTTTGAAAACATCCTCTATGGGTTTTGTTGAAGACTCTGCTACTTTTATATCGGGGATTTTATTTTCCGCAACAATTTTGGTGTCGCTACCTACCGCATTTTTTAAGGCAGCCTTATTATCAGCGAATGCTGTAATGCTTAAACTGGAAAGTATCAATGCTGCAGCGATGCCGCTTGTGATTGGGTGAGTGATTACGTTTGAATTAAATTTCATGTATTAGCTCCTAATATGCCAAATAAAAAAGTTACTGCACTAACCTATTAGCGAATAGTGTGCCAACTAAATTTGTATAATAAAAACAGTGAGTTGCAAAAATTTTTTATGAAAGTTAGATTTTGTTCTGTCGCTTTTTCGGGACAGTAAAATTGGATATGGTTTTAACTTATTGAATTTATATAATAAATATTGTTGCTAATCAGCGACGCTAAATTAAAGGTGATTTAATGTTTTGATTTTATTGAGTTTCTAAGGGTTTTTTAAAAGCGCTTACCTGAATATGATGTCGATCTAGTAGGCGATAAAACTCGGTACGATTGCGTTGTGCAAGCTTGGCTGCCTGAGTGACGCTGCCTTGAGTTGCCTTTAATAATGTGACCAAATAATGATGTTCAAATTGCCTGCGTGCGACCTCAAAGGGCACTATCGAGTTTTCTGTATCTTGCAAAGCTTTTTGCACTAAGTTTGCTGTAATAATATGCGTGGTAGCCAACACTATGGTTTGTTCTACGATATTTTGCAATTGCCGCACATTGCCCGGCCACGGTGCGGAGATTAGAATTTCCAGTGCTTCTGGCGCAAAACTGCGTAGTGATTTTTTATATTTTTGATTAAATAAATTCAAGAAATGATTCGCCAGTAGGCTGATATCTTCGCGACGATTCGCTAAAGAAGGAATCTCTAAACTTACTACGTTGATGCGGTAAAAGAGGTCTTCGCGAAAACGGCCTTCACTCATCTCAAGCGTTAAATTACGGTGTGTGGCTGAAATTAAACGTATATCTATATCAATGTTGTTGGTACTACCCACTGGGCGTATCACACGCTCTTGAAGTGCACGTAGCACTTTTACTTGCAGGTTTAATGGCATGTCGCCAATTTCATCTAAAAATAGAGTGCCACCTTCTGCACTTTGAAATAGACCGACATGGTTGTTTACTGCGCCAGTAAATGCACCTTTACTGTGCCCGAATAGCTCTGATTCGAGAAGGTTTTCTGGTATGGCGCCACAGTTGATTGCTATGAATGGTTTTATATTACGTTGGCTACTATGATGGATGGCGCGCGCTAACAGCTCTTTACCCGATCCACTTTCCCCCTGAATAAAAACACTGGCATCCGTATTAGCGACCATTTTGGCCTGAGTTAACAGATTTTCCATGGCTGGGCTACGGGTAAGTATATTGGCGCGCCAGGCATTATCATGCTCAGTGGTATTGCCATGGTGTATGCCGCTTAAATGTAGGGCTGATGCTACTTGTTGCAACAACTCTTGGCTATCAAAAGGTTTTGTTAAAAAACTAAATGCACCTTGCTGTGTGGCACGTACGGCATCCGGAATAGAGCCATGAGCTGTAAGTAATATCACAGGTAAAGTAGGTTGTGAATGTTGGATAGCATCCAGTAACGCCATACCATCCATCGCAGGCATGCGCAAATCACTAATTACAAGGTCAGGACGTTGCAATGCAATCGCAGACATTGCTTCAGCCCCATTATTAGCCAAATGAGTGGTATAGCCAGCAGCGCCCAGACGCATGCTAATGAGCTTTAAAATGTCCTTGTCATCATCCACGATGAGTATGTTGGGTTTAGACATAGTCATGGTTTATTAGCTGGTTTAATGTCGCGGTCATTCATGGTTTTTTCGATATTTTTCAAGTCGTTGAGTTTTTGCTCTAGGGCATCAAATTTTTGTTGTAAATTTTCATATTTAGATTGTGCCGCTTCGAGTTTTTTGGACTCATCTCGATTTTTCTGCATTTGTTTTGTGCTGTCTAATGTGTATTCATACAATAAGTTGACTAGTGCATATTCTGCTGAGTTCAGGTTGTTTTCCTGTAATAAGTTTTGTAGCAATATTTGTGCCTTACTGTTATCTCGCACGCGACTAGAGGGGAGTGAAAGCATCATCGCTAGTTTGATGCGCTGAGATAAATTGTTCTTGTTCTCCATTAGCGCTTCATTCATATCAGTGTACGTTTTTTTTTGATCGTCTAATGTGAGGGAGGTATAACTGTCATAAAACTTAACGAGCTCAATGACATTGTCCTGTTTTAATCTTTCTTGTTGAGCAGGATTATTTATTTTGTTTGGTTTAATGTCATCCATACTATTGAGGGTTTGTTTATTAGCGCAAGCATTTAGCAGGCTCAGACAGATAAGCAGAACATATATATTGTTTTTGGTCATTAAAGTTCCAATTGAGGCATGTTAACGATGAAATGTGCGCCTTGAGGTGAGGGAATAAGTGCAATGTGACCACCATGTGCCGCGACCAGATCTTTGGCAATCGTTAAGCCTAGACCGCTTCCGCTAACCAGACTTTTGTGTAAGGTGTCGCCACGGTAGAACGGATCGAACAATTTTTCTTGGTCTATTTTAGAAAAGCCAACACCATTGTCTGAAACTTCTATGCGCCATTTATTTTTATCTTGATGTGAAGTGACTGTTATTTTCCCGTTAGTTTGTGTGTATTTGATGGCGTTAGAGATTAAATTATCTAAAATGATGGCAAGTTTTTCTTCGTCAGCTATGACTTCATTTACATGGTAATCAGTTTGAATCTGCAACTTGTTATTTTGTATGCTAAGCGCATAGGTTTTAAGCGTCTTATTAATGACATCAGATAAATATAGACGGCTAAGATTTAATTTTAGTTGTGTCGTCTCGATACGTGTGTAGTTGAGTAAGTTTTCAATCATCTTTTGCAGTCGAATACTGTTGTCACGCAAAATGGTGATGATTTCTGATTGTTGTGTTGAAAGCGAGCCACCAATGCCGTCATGTAATAACTCTGTACCTTCTCTGATAGCAGTTAGTGGCGTTTTGAGTTCGTGGGATACGTGCCTTAAAAATTGTTGTTTTTGTTGGTTTAATTCTTTAAGTTCAGTACGCAGCCAATCGAGGCGCTGTCCTAAAATACGCAGGTCACCAGGTCCATCGATTGCAATTGGAGCATCATACTGTCCAGTGCCAAGGTGCTTAATTGCCGCGTCCATACGACGTATAGGTATGGCTAGTAGGTACGTAATGCTTGCCGCAATTAACAGTGCTAATGGAATTAATACTAAGCTTTGTAGAAACAGTTTTTTTTGGGTGGCTTGAGCGTTCAATGCGACTTGACGAGAGGTGGCATCAATAGTGGCGTTATTTTCTTTGATTATAATTTCAACTTGTTTATCGAGCTGACTAAAGTGGTTAAGGAAATCTATTTCGCTTAGGTGTGATTGTTTGGCGTTGTTAATAGATAAATTTAACTGTGAAATTTGGTCACTCAATAAATTAAGGTTTTGTTGTTGTGGCGCCTGTTGCGCTAGCTGTTTTAACTGCGTTAAAACTTCGTTAAATTTATCATTGGCTTTGTTGTAATTGTTAAATAATGCTTCATCTTGTAGCACAAAATACTGCCGGCTACTACGTTCCATTAGGTGTAACTGCTCTTGTAGCATGCGCCCGGCACGTGTTCCTTCTACAGCACTAGAAATGGTGATTTGACTTTGTTTCGACAGCGCATCAAAGGCGATATTTGCATTCACAAACACCCATATAAGCGGCAAAATTGCAAATGCAAAGCCAACCAGCAGTAGTTTTAAAAATGAACTTGGGTAACGAAAGCGCATGGACCTATTCTAAGAGTTTCACTTATAAACATACAGTATAATAGCCTTATGAATTCCTTATCAATTATTGTTGCCACTGCTAATAATGATGTTATTGGTGTGAATAACACGTTACCTTGGCATTTGCCTGAAGATCTTAAACGTTTCCGCGCGCTGACGACTGGCCACCATATTATTATGGGGCGTAAAACTTACGAGTCACTAGGACGCTTGCTGCCAAATCGCACCACGATCATAGTGACGCGTAATAAAGATTACAAAATTGAAGGAGCGCTAATTGCAAATTCATTAGAGGCTGCAATTGCACTATGCAAAGATGACGTGGAACCATTTTTAATTGGTGGTGCTGAGCTATATCAACACGGTTTAACATTGGCGACCAGACTGTACATGACTAGGGTTCATGCGGAGTTTCCAGGTGATGCATTTTTCCCTGCCGTGAATTTTAACCACTGGCAATTAATTGAAAAAAAAGACCACCTCTCACAAGGTGGTCTTGAATATAGTGATTTGATTTATGAACGTAAGTAGTCGTTATTGCTCCACGCAGTCCACGTAATAAATAGCCTTACCATCTTCCACTTGTTTTACCAAGCCGTGTACATCGGTTTCAAAACCTGGAAAGCGCTCGTTAAACTCACGTGCAAATTTCAAATAGTTCACGATAATTTTATTGAACTGCTCACCTGGAATCAGTAACGGGATGCCTGGTGGGTAGGGCGTTAGCAATACTGCGGTGATGCGTCCTTCAAGTTCATCAATCGCTACGCGGTCTATCTCTCGGTGCGCCATTTTTGCAAATGCATCTGTCGGTTTCATCGCAGGTACCATGTCTGAAAGATACATTTCAGTAGTTAGGCGCGCAACATCATTGGCTTTGTATACTTCATGAATCTGCGTGCACAAATCACGCAAGCCCATACGCTCATAGCGCGGATGTTTTTGTACGAACTCTGGCAATACTTTCCATAGTGGCTGGTTCTTGTCGTAATCATCCTTAAATTGTTGTAACGCCGCTACCATGGTGTTCCAACGGCCTTTGGTAATACCGATGGTGAACATAATGAAGAATGAGTACAGCCCAGTTTTTTCAACAATCACACCATGTTCAGCCAGATATTTGGTCACAATCGCGGCGGGAATACCAAACTCTTCAGAGAAGTCGCCATGAATGTCTAAGCCAGGCGTAATGATAGTCGCCTTAATTGGGTCCAGCATATTGAAGCCTTCAGCCAAGTTGCCAAAGCCGTGCCAGCTTTCATTGGCTTTTAGCATCCAGGCTTCACGCTCTTCAATGCCTTCTTCTGAAAGGTCATTAGGACCCCAAACCTTAAACCACCAGTCGGCGCCCCATTCTTCATCTACCTTACGCATTGCGCGGCGGAAGTCTAGCGCCTCCATAATAGATTCTTCAACTAATGCGGTGCCACCAGGCGCTTCCATCATGGCTGCAGCGACATCGCAACTGGCGATAATAGAGTATTGCGGGCTAGTTGATGTGTGCATCAAGTAAGCTTCGTTGAACACATCACGGTCAAGTTGAATGTCTTGTGCATTTTGCACCAAAATTTGTGAAGCCTGGCTTAAGCCTGCCAGCAATTTATGCGTAGATTGCGTAGAGAAAACCATGCTTTGTTTACAGCGCGGACGGTCTGCGCCAATGGCATGGTAATCACCATAAAAATCATGGAACGTTGCGTGCGGCAACCAAGCTTCATCAAAGTGCAGGGTGTCGATTTTTCCGTCTAACATCTCTTTGATTTCTTCTACGTTGTACAGCACGCCATCGTAGGTCGATTGGGTAATGGTCAGCACGCGTGGTTTTGCATTTTTATCAGTAGCAAACGGATTGCGCTCGATTTTCTTTTGAATGTTTTCCCAGGCAAATTCTGATTTTGGAATTGGCCCAATAATACCGAAATGGTTACGTGTCGGCATTAAAAATACCGGAATCGCACCAGTCATAATAATGGCGTGTAACACAGACTTATGACAATTGCGGTCCACAACCACAATATCACCAGGAGCAACGGTTGAGTTCCACACGATTTTGTTTGAGGTGGAAGTGCCGTTAGTCACAAAGTACAGGTGATCACAGTTGTAGATGCGCGCAGCATTGCGCTCAGAGGCTGCAACAGGGCCAGTATGGTCAAGTAATTGACCCAGTTCATCTACTGCATTGCACACATCTGCACGTAGCATGTTCTCGCCAAAAAACTGGTGAAACATTTGCCCGACGGGAGACTTCAGAAACGCCACGCCGCCAGAGTGGCCTGGGCAATGCCAAGAATAGGAGCCATCGGCTGCATAGTGTGTCAGTGCTTTAAAGAACGGCGGTGGCAGGCTATCTAAATAGGCTCTGGCTTCTCGAATAATCAGGCGCGCCACGAACTCTGGCGTATCTTCATTCATGTGAATAAAGCCGTGTAACTCACGCAACACATCGTTTGGAATGTGGCGCGAAGTGCGTGTTTCACCATACAGAAAAATTGGAATCTCTTCGTTACGGTGACGAATTTCAGTCACGAATTTTCGTAATTGCTCAATCGCCTCAGGTTTTTCTTCAATAAACTCGTTATCGTCAATAGATAAAATAAATGCCGAGGCGCGACTTTGCTGTTGGGCGAATGAGGTAAGGTCACCATAACTAGTGACACCGAGCACCTCAGTGCCTTCATCTTCAATGGCTTTGGCAAGTACACGAATGCCCAAGCCTGATGAGTTTTCAGAGCGGAAGTCTTCGTCGATAATAATGACAGGAAAACGGAATTTCATTTTTACTCCTAAAGGAGAGTTGTTGATTTGTGGTCGTTAGTGGGTAGTTAGTGGTTAGTTGAAGTAGGTTAACTAACGACTAATGACTATCAACTATTGACTAGATTTTAGGCAACGTCACACCCACTTGGCCTTGATATTTACCGCCACGGTCTTTATAGCTGGTTTCACAAACGTCATCTGCATCGGCTTCAAAGAACAACACTTGCGCGCAGCCTTCATTAGCGTAAATCTTGGCTGGCAGAGGTGTGGTGTTGCTGAATTCCAGCGTCACATAACCTTCCCATTCTGGTTCGAACGGAGTTACGTTCACAATGATGCCGCAGCGTGCGTAGGTGGATTTTCCCAGGCAGATTGTCAACACGTTACGTGGAATGCGGAAATACTCCACCGTGCGTGCCAATGCAAATGAGTTGGGTGGAATGATGCAGTAATCTGCATTCACTTCAACAAATGAGTTTGGATCAAAGTTTTTAGGGTCAACAATGGTGCTGTTGATATTAGTGAATAACTTGAATTCTTTAGAGCAGCGAATATCGTAGCCATAGCTGGATGTGCCGTAAGACACCATGCGCTGACCGTCTGGCGACATTTTTACTTGGTTAGGTTCAAACGGCTCTATCATGCCGTGCTGCTCTGCCATGCGGCGTATCCACTTGTCTGATTTTATGCTCATATGTTTGCTCTAAAAATTACGCTGAAAGTATTCTAAAAGTAAAAGAATAATGCACTCTAAAATGCACGCCTTAGTTTAAGTTGTGCATTATAAAGTGCATAGGTTAATTGCGTTAAGAATAATTGAATCAAAATTACCGAATCAATTAGTGCTTATCGCCACCTAGTTCAATGCTGTAACGCCAGAATTGATCTTCAGACTCAAAAATCACGCTTGATGCTTCAGGGTCGCGGCTACCTGCTGGATATTGGTGCACAGGAGATTTGTCGGCTATCCACGCTTTAACCACTGGGTCAACTAAACGCCATTGCGCTTCAACCTCGCTAATGTGCAGGTAAAGCGATGGGTCACCTTCCATCAGGTTAAGCATGAGTGACTCGTAAGAATCAATTGTTTCATCGCCTGGCTGGCGTTGTGGCGAATCAATGCTCAAAGTGCGTGTAGCAATATCTAAGCCGGGAATCTTGGATTCGATTTCCATTTTGATGCATTCGCGTGGCTGAATGTTAAGTGTAAGCCAGTTTTGATGCTGACCTTCGACCAACTGCATCGGTGCTTTTTTGAAGCGGATAGAAATTGCAGTGTTGCCTTCGTGTAACCGTTTAGCGGTGCGTACATAGAATGGCACACCTTTCCAGCGTGGGTTATCAATGAATAGTTTTAAGGCGGCGTAAGTTTCGGTGACACTAGATGTGACGCCATCTCTAGCAAGCTCTTCTAAATAACCATGCACATTTTCGCCATGACCATCACCTACACACACTCGGCCTGCCGTGTACTGCGCGCGGAATGCGTGTTTGTTAAGCTCATTGACTGGAATAGGGCGGATAGATTCTAAAAGCTTAATTTTTTCAGCCCGAATACTGTCAGGACTCAAGTCTTTTGGTTTTTCCATAGCCACTAAGGCTAAGGTTTGTAACAAGTGGCTTTGCACCATATCGCGCAATGCGCCCGTTGCATCGTAAAAAGTGGTGCGGTCGCCCACGCCTAACGTTTCATTGTTAGTGATTTGTACGTGATCAATATGCTCGTTGTTCCAAAGTGGCTCAAACATGGCATTAGCAAAACGCGTGAGCATTACATTTTGTAGCGCGGATTTACCTAAATAGTGGTCAATGCGGTAGATTTGACTTTCTTTTAGATATTTTGTGAGTTCAGCTTGTAACGCTTGTGCAGAGGTCAAATCAGTACCGAATGGTTTTTCAATCAACACGCGGCGCCAGTATTTGCTTTCATCCACCAAGCCTACGCTTGATAGTTGTGCAACAATCGTTGCGAAATCAGTTGGGCGTACTGATAAGAAATATGCCAGGTTTTGTGGAAACACTTTTTCATCTGATAATTTTGCTTGCAGTTTTTTGAATGCATCAGGATCAGTTGGTGGGTTTGAGTGGTAATGGTTACGTGCAATAAAGCGTTCAAATACTTTTTCATCAAAGCCATTTTTAAATTTAGCATCTAGCATGCCTTTGATTTCTGTAGCCCAAGCTTCACGCGACACTTCACCGCGACCTACCGAAAGAATAACCATGTGGTCTGGTAGGCGCCCAGCGGCATCTAAGCGAAATAATCCTGGCATTAACTTAATGCGAGATAAATTACCGCTTGCGCCAAAGAGTACAAGGGTGCAGGGGTCTATTTTTTTTGACATAATTTCAATTCTCTCAATAGGTTTTTATAAGGTTTGGGGCTACTTTTACGTTAAAATAGCGCATCATTAAATTTGTAGTAATTATACCGAAAAAGGCACGACTGTTTTATGCAAAGCTCACAAACACTTCAAGTTAAATCACTCAATTTGGCCAATAATCAGACCTCGCGCTGGCATAGTTTTAACTCGCAAGATGAAATTAACCAGGCAACCGTAAAACGCATTCTTCAAGCGGCTAAGGACGCGATTAAAAAATACGGCAGTTTTTTAATCGTTTTGGCTGGCGGTAGCACGCCAAAAAGCGTGTATCAGTTACTCGCCAAAGAGCAAGCTGACTGGGAAAACTGGCATATTTATCATAATGATGACCGTTGTTTACCAGTGGATCATCCTGAACGTAACAGCAAAATGGCACGTGAAGCTTGGCTTAATCATGTGGCGATTCCACCGAGCCAAATTCATGATATTCCTGCAGAGCTAGGCAATATTGAAGGTGCAAAAGCATACGCCCAAACCCTAGCAGGTGTACGTACTTTTGATATGGTAATTTTAGGGCTGGGTGAAGATGGGCATACTGCGAGCTTGTTTCCAGATCATGCGGTAGATAACAGCGCCGATGCCGTGCCTGTATTTGATTCACCTAAACCGCCAGCGCATCGAGTGACGATTAGCCAAAGTCGCTTGAATGATACGTATGGCGTTATATTTCTGGTGACTGGGGCTGGCAAACAGGATGCGGTCAATCGCTGGCTGGCTGGCGAGAGCATTCCGGCTACATTGATTGCACCAGGTTGCGGTGTGGATGTTTATAGCTTTGGTGTAAGCTTCTAAATGGTAATAAAATAAAAAAACGCGGTTTAAACCGCGTTTTTTATTTAGAACGAGTTGAGACTTAAGTATTCTGAATCACAATGTTAGGAAATTTGGCGCTGTGATCCAAGCCGGCATTGGCAATTTTAATAGCAGCTTTACGCGCGATTTCTTTGTAAATGCCAGAAATCTTGCCGTCCGGTTCCGCAATTACCGTAGGTTTGCCACTGTCTGCCTGTATGCGAATACCTATATCCAATGGCAGTGAACCCAGTAAATCTACGTGATAGTCTTTAGCCATGAGTTCGCCACCGCCCGCACCAAAAATATGCTCTTCATGTCCGCATTTTGAGCAGATATGCGTGCTCATATTTTCTACAATACCTAAAATCGGAATGTTCACTTTTTCAAACATTTTTAAGCCCTTACGCGCATCTAGTAGGGCGATATCTTGTGGTGTAGTCACGATAATTGCACCTGTCACCGGAATTTTTTGTGCAAGTGTTAGTTGAATATCACCGGTGCCTGGTGGCAGATCAATAATCAAGTAGTCTAAATTGCTCCATTTTGTTTCACGTAATAATTGCTCTAAAGCACCGGTAACCATTGGGCCGCGCCACACCATTGGCGTATCGTTATCGATTAAAAACCCAATCGACATCGCTTGTATGCCATGCGCTTGCATCGGCTCCATGCTTTTACCATCAAGGCTCTCAGGGCGACCGCTAATGCCCAACATTTGCGGCTGACTAGGCCCGTAGATATCAGCATCCAGCAAACCGACTGTTGCACCTTCCGCTGCAAGGGCTAAGGCTAAATTGACCGAGGTCGTTGATTTTCCCACGCCACCTTTACCAGAAGCCACAGCGATAATGTTTTTTACGTTGGGTAGTAGTGTGACACCTTGTTGCGCTTTATGCGCCACGATCTTGCTGGTTACATTTACGGTTACTCGACCAATGCCAGCAAGGCTCAGAAGTGCATCAGCCACTAATTTCTGCATGTCTGCCATCACAGATTTAGCCGGGTAGCCAACTACAATATCTACACTGACGTCATTGCCGTCAATTTTAATGTTTCTAGCGGATTTGCTACTCACGAAGTCTTTGCCGGTATTGGGGTCTATGCATGCTTTTAAGGTGCTTTGAATGAGTAATTCTGTAATTGCCATTGTATAAATTCCTGATTTATTCGTTAGTTGAGTTTTAGGCTAAATAACTTGAGTAAAAAGATAGGGTATTTTAACTGATTGTCATTATTGCTGGTGTATTTTGCCTAAAAATTGGTGGTTTAATGGAGCTTATGGATGCAAAATTACCAATCAAGGCTGTGTGAACCATGCGTCATTTGTTAGAATAGCGTTTTAGCTCAATAGATCCATTTATCTTATGTCTTCTGCACAAACTCCTCGCAAAATTCTTGTTACCTCGGCACTCCCTTACGCTAACGGCAGTATTCATCTCGGGCATTTGGTTGAATATATTCAAACCGATATTTGGGTGCGTTTTCAAAAAATGCAGGGGAATACAGTGCATTACGTATGTGCGGATGACACGCATGGCACACCAATTATGTTGCGTGCCGAAAAAGAGGGCGTTACGCCTGAAGCGTTGATTGAGGCTGTGCACAAAGAACACTTCGCTGATTTTAGTGAGTTTCTGGTTGATTTTGACAATTACTACTCGACTAATGCGCCTGAAAATAAAGCGCTCTCTCAAGATATTTATAAAAAGCTCAAAGCTGCTGGCAAAATCGCCACTAAAACGATAGAACAGTTCTATGACCCAGTTAAAAACATGTTCCTGCCGGACCGCTTTATTAAAGGTGAATGTCCAAAATGTCACGCAAAAGACCAGTATGGTGATTCTTGTGAAGTATGTGGCGCAACTTACAACCCTACCGAATTGATTAATGCCTATTCGGCAGTGTCTGGTGCCGCACCGGTGCGCAAAGAAACAGAACATTACTTCTTCAAGCTCTCTGAATGCGAACCGTTCTTAAAAGACTGGACGCGTTCAGGCACATTGCAAGGTGAAGCTGCCAATAAAATGGGCGAGTGGTTCGAAAATGGCTTGAATGACTGGGATATTTCACGCGATGCGCCATATTTCGGCTTTGAAATTCCAGATGCGCCAGGTAAATACTTCTATGTATGGCTGGATGCCCCTATCGGCTATATGGCTAGTTTCAAAAATCTTTGCCAAGCCAAGGGGTTGGATTTTGACGAGTATTGGTCGAAAGAGAGTCAGACAGAGCTTTATCACTTTATAGGCAAAGATATTCTTTATTTCCATGCGCTATTTTGGCCGGCTACGCTTGAGTTTTCAGGGCACCGTAAACCTACGCAAATTTTCGCGCACGGTTTTTTGACCGTAAACGGTGAAAAAATGAGCAAATCGCGCGGCACGTTTATTACCGCACGTAGCTACTTGGACCACATTAAAAACCCTGAGTATCTGCGCTATTACTATGCAGCTAAATTAAATAGCACAATGGAAGACATCGATCTTAATCTTGAAGATTTTGTTGCACGCGTGAATAGTGATTTAGTGGGTAAATATATCAATATTGCGAGTAGAACCGCTGGTTTTATCAATAAGCGTTTTGATGGCAGGTTAAAAGCATCCCAGGCGAATCCGGTGATTGCTGAGATGAAGTCAGCTGCTGCTCGAATCGCTGAGGCTTATGATCATCGTGATTACGGCAAAGCACTGCGTGAAGTTATGTCTTTAGCTGATCAGGCTAATGGCTTTGTTGCTGAAGCCGCGCCTTGGGTGATGGCTAAACAAGATGGGCAGGAGACCCAATTGCAACAAGTGTGTTCAGACGCACTTGAAATGTTCCGCTTGCTGACTTTGTATTTGAAGCCTGTGCTACCAAAGTTAGCCAGCGAGATTGAATTATTCCTTAATATCGCACCGCTGACTTGGGAAAGTGTAACAGCGTCATTAGCACAAGATCATCAGATTAACGTTTACGAGCACCTTATTACACGTGTGGATGCTAAATTGATAGAAGCGATGACCGAAGCCAATAAAGAAAATTTGCTGGCAACACCTGCTCCACAACCGCATTCTGAGCAACGTCATGCAGCGCATCAGCAGAATGACGCTAATGCTGAAGCAACTGAGGCCGAGTACATCAGTATTGATGATTTTACAAAGGTAGATTTACGCATCGCTAAAATCGTCAATGCCGAGCATGTAGAAGGGGCTGAGAAACTACTTAAACTCACACTGGATATCGGCGAACAAAAACCACGTCAGGTATTTGCCGGAATTAAATCTGCTTACGATCCAGCGACACTGGTTGGTCGTTTAACCGTGATGGTTGTTAATTTGGCGCCACGCAAAATGAAATTCGGCATGAGTGAAGGTATGGTGCTGGCGGCGAGTGATGAACGTGGCGGGCCATTTATTTTAAGCCCAGACACCGGCGCACAATTAGGTATGCGTGTTAAATAGTGCTATTATGCATATGAATTAATTCGTGTGAAAATTTCCCACAAATTAATGATAATTGTACTTAGGTATCACAGTATTAAAAATTAAATACATATTCATGTGTGCGAAAGGATTTATGAATGAAGTTTATCAATATTCAATTTATAGCATTATTGTTATTTTCAGGGCATGCTATTGCGAGAGATAGTAATGGCATCACAGCCATAGGAGGTGGTTTAGGCGCTGCCGCAGGCACGGCAATTGGCAGTGTGGTGGGTGGAAAAACTGGTGAGGTGGTAGGTGGCGCAGTAGGTGGTGGTTTGGGCGGCGCAGTCACTACTAAAGGGGAAGGTCAGGCTGGCGCTGTCATTGGCGGAGCAGCGGGCGGAGCAGGTGGCGCTTATGTAGGACGTAAGGTCAGTGGTAGTAGTACAGGCGCAATTGTTGGAGCAGGCCTTGGCGGAGCAGGTGGTGCAGTTGCTGGGAAAGTGATTGCTGAGCCAGATTATAGTCATGATGGCTATAGACATGAGCGTAAACATAAACGTGGAAAAGGCCATCGTAAACACGATCATCACGGCCATGATGATTAATACGTTTTAGTTTGAATAAAAAAAATCCCCGCATGCGGGGATTTTTTTCAAGTAAAGCTAATGTTGATTAAAAATTACTTAGCTTTGGTAGTTGTTGCTTTTGCATCTGCTTCAGCGGCTTTTTTAGCTTTTGCGGCTTTTTTAGCGTCAGCAGCAGCTTTCTTGTCTGTAGCTTTTTTATCAGCTTCAGCTTTTTTTGCGGCTTTCTTATCTTCAGCAGTCGCTTTTTTGTCAGCCTTAGTTGTGTCTTCAACTTTTACTGCTGGTTTGGCTTCTGTGGTTGCTTTTTCAGTTTTAACTGGTTTCGGTTCTTTAGCTGGTTTATCGCTAGCGACTTTATCTGTTTTTGCGGGTTTAGCTTCTTTAGCAGGTTTGTCACTCGCAGCTTTCTCAGCTTTAACGGGTTTCACTTCTTTGGCTGCCTTGGGTTCTGCTGCTGGCTTGTCTGTTTTAGCAGGTTTCGTTTCTTTTGCAGGCTTATTTTCAGTAGGTGCTACAACCGTAGTTTTACCGCTGACTGAAACATCTTTACGTACGTTTGCTAAAGTTACTGCACCAATACCATCCACTTTTTCAAGTTCATCAACCGTTTTAAAGCCACCGTTTTTCTTGCGGTAATCGATAATCGCTTGCGCTTTTACTGGACCAATCCCATTGAGGCTTTCTAATTCAGCTTGGGTTGCCGTATTAAGATTAACACCGGCAATTGCGCTAAAGCTTAAGCTCAAGAAAGCAAGTAAGGCAAACAACATTTTCTTCATTTTGATTCTCCGTAAATTTTAAACTACTTATCAATGAATTAATTGCCTGATATATCAGGCAATTGCATAACATCATAGCTTAATAGCTTAAATAAACAAATGACCTTAATTAGATTCAGGTTAAGCTTGCCTGCGCGCACTCAGCATGAATGACCTCTAACGCTTTAAGTGGGTTCGAGGCTTGCGTAATTGGCCTGCCTATAACCAAGTAGCTTGCGCCTAGCGCCAAGGCGTTTGCAGGGGTCACAATGCGTGACTGATCATCCTGGCTGGCATTAGCAGGGCGGATGCCAGGGGTGACTAAGCAAAGTTCATGGCCTAAGTTTGTCCTCAACATTTTGGCTTCTAGTGCTGAGCATACAACGCCATCAAGCCCGGCTTGCTGAGTCAATGAGGCGAGCTTGAGTACGTGGCTTGCCAAATCAGTTTCAATCCCAATTTGGTTTAGGGTTTGTTGGTTCATGCTGGTCAGCACGGTGACAGCAATTAAAAGTGGTTTATTGGTAGTATTATTATCCACGGCTTGTTTCGCCGCTTGCATCATTTCCAAGCCACCGCTTGCATGTACATTAAGCATCCAAATACCTAAATTGCTCGCAGCAGTGCAGGCTTTGGCCACCGTGTTTGGAATGTCATGAAATTTTAAATCTAAAAACACGCCAAAGTTTGAGTGTGTTAATGTTTCTACAAATTGCGGCCCTGCCGCAGTGAACAACTCTTTACCTACTTTTAGTCGGCATAGTGTCGGATCTAACTGCTCAACCAATCTTAGCGCACTCGTGGCATCCGAGTAATCGAGCGCAACAATTATTTTTGGATCATGATTTTTTGATTCATGGCTTAGGTTTGTGTTTGATTGGTTAGTCATGTTGTTAAGTCGATATGTTTTGATTAAACGGTAGTGGGTTCTGCGGGTAATGCTTCCCAGGCATTGCAAGCTGGGCACTGCCAATGGTGATATTTGGCCTTGAAGCCACACTGTTCGCAATAGTAAGCTGTCTTAAAGCCTATGGCATGGCGTACCGCTTGCTGCATCAGTTGTGTATCCTGGATGTTTGCATTTTGTGGTTGGCTGGCTTCTACAATGGCACGGGCTTGTAATAGTTGGTCTAGCGTACTCAAACTAGGCATTTTGATGAGTTCGTTACGTGCTAATGTGGCGGCGCTTACTGCGCCTTCTTCCGCTAATGTTGCTTCATATAATACGTTAACCAGTGAGCTGAGCTGGTAGGTTTGCAAGTAGGTTCTCAGCAAACTTAAACCTTCGGTTGTTTGATTTAAGGCGCGATAGCTAGCGAGTAATTTCGGTGCGATTAAACCTAGGTATTCAGGTTTTTGAAATTCTATGCGTTTCCAGGTAGAAATGGCGGCTTTATGGTCATTGGCTTCCGCCTCTAAGTCGCCCAGCAAGACATTGGCGCGCACGCAGTTTTTATTGGCATTGAGCGCAAGGTCTAAGTCAAACCTAGCGGTATGTGTGTCATTTTCAATCTTAGATTTAACCGCCATTTCACAATAATAGTGTGAAATTTCCACGCGGAAAGGCACCCCGGACAAGCGCTCTAGCTCTGTCGCTGCTTTAATGGCACGTTCCCATTCGCGTTCACGCACATAAATTTCAAGTAGGGCGCGTAACGCAGGTTGGCGGTATCTCTCATCATTGAGTGATTCAAACAGCTCTTCGGCACGGTCTAGCAGACCTGCTTTTAAGTAATCTTGAGCAAGTTCGGCGGTGACTGCTAGTTTTTGTTGGGGCTCAAGTTCTTTTTTTGACAGCAAGTTTAAGTGTAAGTGAATGGCGCGATCCACTTCGCCACGTTTTCTGAATAAACTGCCTAATGCAAAATGCAGTTCCAGTGAATCTGTATTGGCTTGAACGGCCTCAGTAAAGGCCTCAATGGCTTTATCGTGTTGATTGGTGATTAAGAAATTTAAACCTTTAAAGTATGCAGCAGGTAGTGCAGTTGATTCAGCCAGTAGCTGTTTAAGGTCAACGCGTGCGGCTAGCCAGCCTAGGCTAAAAAATAGTGGTAATGCCAGAAGCCACCAAAACTCAAATTCCATTTTGTTTCACTTTTAGATTTATTGTCAGCTTGCATTTTACCTGAATTGTGGATAGCCACATAAAAAAACGGCAGCTTGAGGGCTGCCGTTTTAACTAGAACTTAAAAGCAATTATTAGCTTAAATCAACGCGTTCGCGTAGTTCTTTGCCTGCTTTAAAGTGAGGTACATGTTTTTCTGGTACCTGTACTTTACTGCCAGTTTTAGGGTTGCGACCTAAGCGTGGCGGGCGGTAATTCAAGCTAAAGCTTCCAAAGCCGCGTATCTCAATGCGTTCACCACTAGCAAGGTTGTCAGACATCGCGTCTAAGATTGCCTTGACTGATAGTTCTGCATCTTTTATCACTAATTGCGGAAAACGCTCCGCAAGTAGTGTGATTAGCTCAGATTTTGTCATGCCAATTTGCCTTTTCTTGGGTACTAATTATTAGCTATTATTTTTTGCTGTCTAATTTGGCTTTTAACAAAGCACCAAGATTGGTAGTACCGGCAGTTGCTCCGTCATCTGGAACTTGTGCAGGTTCTTTTGTTTTAGCAGATTTAGCTTTAGGTTTAGCTTCTGACTTCTCTTCTGAAGTTGCGCCTGATGGGTCAGCAGTCAATTGTTTTACGCCTAATGAAATGCGCTCTTTTTCAACATCAATAGCTAAGATAACAGCTTGTAACTCGTCACCTTTTTTGAAGTTGCGGATTGCTTCTTCGCCAGTTTGTGACCATGACAAATCAGACAGGTGAACTAAACCGTCAATACCGCCTGGCAAACCAATGAACACGCCAAAGTCAGTGATAGATTTGATTTGACCTGAAACTTTATCGCCTTTAGCGTGCGTTGCAGAGAAATCATCCCATGGATTTGCTTGGCATTGTTTCATACCTAATGAAAGGCGACGACGCGCTTCATCAATCTCAAGAATCATTACTTCTACTTCGTCACCCAATTGAGCGATTTTGCCTGGATGGATGTTTTTGTTTGTCCAGTCCATTTCTGAAACGTGAACTAAACCTTCGATACCTGGCTCGATTTCAACGAATGCGCCGTAGTCAGTCAAGTTAGACACTTTACCGAATAAGCGTGTGCTTACTGGGTAACGACGTGTTAATGCAACCCATGGATCATCGCCCAATTGTTTAATACCTAGTGAAACACGATTTTTCTCTTGATCGAATTTCAAGATTTTTGCTTCGACTTCTTCACCTACTGTAAGCACTTCTGATGGGTGCTTAACACGACGCCAGGCTAAATCAGTAATATGTAGTAAGCCATCAATGCCGCCTAAATCAACGAACGCGCCGTAGTCAGTAATGTTTTTAACGATACCTTTAACTACCGCACCTTCAGCCAATGTGCTTAGCAATGCGTCGCGGTCAGCGCCAGCGCTAACTTCCATGACAGCACGGCGTGAAACAACGATGTTGTTACGTTTACGGTCAAGTTTGATTACTTTTAAATCACATTCTTTGTTTTCAAATGGTGTGGTGTCCTTAACTGGACGCACGTCAACCAATGAACCTGGCAAGAAAGCCATGATGCCGTTTACAGAAACGCGTAAACCACCTTTAACTTTACCGCTTACAAAACCTTTAATGATGCGACCTTCGTTCATTGCGTCTTCTAAATCTAACCATGTTTCCATGCGTTTAGCTTTTTCGCGTGAAAGTATCGTAGAACCGAAGCCATCTTCCAGTTTTTCAATTGCCACTTTAACAAAGTCGCCCACTTGAACTTCAAGTTCACCTTGAGCATTACGGAATTCATCAGCGTTAATAACGCTTTCAGATTTAAGACCAGCGTTAACAATCACATGATCGTTATCAACAGATACAACTTCAGCAGTAATCACTTCGCCAGAGCGCATTTCCTGGCGAGCTAAGCTTTCTTCAAAAAGCGCAGCAAAAGATTCCATGGGTGAAGCAGTAGATTTAGAGGTAGAAGCCATTAAATAAAATTACCTAAATAATCCCACCTAGCAGTGGGGTAATTAAAAAACCGCAAATCTGTGAGATGTGCGGACGACAAAAGTACAAAGATGGAATTATAACTAAAACATTGAAAAATAAAAGACTATTTGTATATTTTATGCTGATAATTTTGTAAAACTACGTTTACTGCTTCAGAAATAGTTAAATGATCAGTTTCTAGCAGAACAGCATCTTTTGCCATGATAAGCGGAGCGCTTGCCCGGCCTTTGTCTCTTGCGTCACGCTCTTGTAAATCCAGCAGAATACTTTCATAGTTAGCGGTTTGATTTTTACCTATTAACTGTTGATAACGGCGATTAGCGCGCACTTCGGTAGATGCGGTGAGAAATATTTTAAGTTCAGCTTCAGGAAAGATGACTGTACCCATATCACGGCCATCGGCAACTAAGCCGGGCGACTTGCAAAAACTATGTTGTAATTCTACAAGAGCGGCTCTCAACGGTGCATGAATAGCCACTTGGGACGCGCCTTTGCCCATGGCTTCGGTACGAATTTCATCAGAAATATCTGCATTGTTGAGATAAACCTGACCATTTTTAAATTGAATACTCAATGCTTTTGCGCATTCTGCTACGGCTTCGGCATTGTCCCAGGCGATGTTTTTTTGCTTTGTAGCAAAAGCAACCACACGATAAAGCGCGCCTGAATCCAGATAAGCGAACCCTAGCGCATCTGCAACTAATTGGGCAACCGTGCCTTTGCCTGAGGCCGAGGGGCCGTCAATGGCAATGACAGGGACTAGGGGCTGGGAACTAGGGGCTAGGGTAATCATGCTTTGGCGATTTTTTTAAATTCTTCAAAATAATTAGGGAAAGTCTTATTTACACATTTAGGGTCGTTGATGGTGATTGGAACATCCCCTAAAGATACCAGTGAAAAGCACATCGCCATGCGGTGGTCGTCATAAGTGTCAATCACAGCATTAGGCGTCAGTTGTGTGGGCGGGGTTACTTTAATGTAGTCTGCGCCCTCAATCACCGTGGCACCAACTTTGCGCAGCTCGTTTGCCATGGCGGCAATGCGGTCGGTTTCTTTTACACGCCAGCTGGCGATGTTGCGCAATGTAGTCGTGCCTTTTGCAAATAAAGCCAGTATCGCTAAAGTCATCGCCGCATCGGGGATATGGTTGCAGTCGAGGTCAATCGCGATGAGTTCATCCGTTTTACTCGCTGTAATATGGTTTGTGCCGTAAGTGAGTTTGCCGCCCATTAAAGCAAGCGCTTCTGCAAAGCGCACGTCACCTTGAATACTCTGTTGGCCTAAGCCTGCTACTGTGACTTTACCGGCAATTGCGCCAGCGGCTAAAAAGTATGAGGCACTTGAGGCGTCACCTTCTACATAAATTTCATGAGGCGAGGTGTAGCTACTATTGGCTGGAACAGTAAAACTTTGCCAACCATTGCGTTCCACATTCACGCCGAACTTCGCCATCAAGTTAAGGGTGATTTCAATATAAGGTTTTGAAATCAGTTCACCTACGACTTCAATGGTTGCTTTTTGTTTTGTGAGCGGCAATGCCATGAGTAAGGCAGTTAAAAATTGGCTGGAGACATCACCGCGAATCTTGATGGGTTTTGATAAGTTAATGTTAGGTGAAGTTATTTTTAATGGCGGGTAGCCGTCATTGGCTAAGTATTCGATGTTAGCACCAGCTTGCCTTAACGCATCGACTAAGTCGCCAATCGGCCGCTCGTGCATGCGGGGCACGCCAGAAAGTTCGTAATCTCCGCCAGCTAAAGCAAGTGCTGCAGTAAGGGGTCTAAACGCTGTACCTGCGTTACCAAGAAACAAGTCAGCCTGTTTGTTTGGAAAGTTGCCACCGCAACCCACTACCCGCCATGCGTTTTGGGCAAAATTCTCTAGCTTGACGCCTACGCTTTGCAATGCTTCCAGCATGCGTGAAGTGTCGTCTGAAGCGAGTAAATCGCGGATCTCGGTAGTGCCACTTGCAAGCGCCGCGAGTAATAAAGTGCGGTTTGAAATGCTTTTTGAGCCTGGTAGGGTGATTGTGCCTTGAGCCTGATGGCTGGCAGCTAGTATGAGTTGTTCCATTGTTTTGTTTTTACGTTTTTAGATTATAGTTTTTTAGTTGCTGCCCAATTGTTGCGTGCCACGCTGGCGCGTTCAAACAAGGCAAATAAGGCGTCACCATCTTCGCGTTCCAGCATTTGCTTCAAATCAGACAGCTCCTTTTGATAAGCGGTGATTTCATTAAGCAGCGCCGTTTTGTTTGCCAAGCTAATATCTCGCCACATTTCAGGGTGGCTGCCGGCAATACGGGTAAAGTCTCTAAATCCGCTCGCGGCAAATCCAAATAGCTGTTCTGCGTTTGGTCGTGAAGCAACTTCATCTACCAGTGCAAATGCTAATAGGTGGGGTAAATGGCTTACGGCAGCAAATATGCCGTCATGGGTTTCTGCCGACATTTCACTGACATTTGCGCCGCAGGTTTGCCAAAGCTCACGTACGCGGTGAATAGCATCCGGATTGGTTATGACCGTAGGGGTTAACACAACATTTTTATTGCGATATAAATCAGCCGTTGCTGCCGTTACGCCGCTTTTCTCAGCGCCTGCAATCGGGTGGCCACCTACAAATTGGGTAAATTGCGCACCTAGAATTTCTTTTGCCGTACTTAATACGTCATTTTTAGTGCTTCCTGCATCAGTAATCACTGTATTGGCTGTTAGGTGCGGCTTAATGGCGTTTAGGATGGCTGGGGTTTGTGCCACTGGTGCTGCGATCAAAATAATGTCTGCATCTTTTATTGCGTCTGCAACATTGCTGGAAGCAATGTCGATCGCACCTAAATCAACCGCAGTTTGCAGACTTTTAATCGAGCGGCCAACACCAGCTATTGATGCAGTACAGCCTGCTTTTTTCAAAGCAAGCGCAACCGAGCCGCCAATTAAGCCCACACCAAAGATAACAATTTTTTTTAAAACAGGATTTTTCAAAGCAAATTTATTCTAATTAGCAACAGGCAGAATTGTAGCATTGAACCCTGATTTTATCTGCGATAGCAACATGCAACGTGTTTATTGCAACCATTTGCCATTGATGAGCATTTCCAATGGTTTGTAATTTTGTTTATAAACCATTTTTGGACTGTCTTTAATCCAGTAGCCTAGGTATAAATAGGGTAGCTTAAAGCTTTTAGCCCAGTCGATTTGCCATAAAACATTATAGGTGCCATAGCTGGCATTAGCGTTACTGGTATCATAAAAAGTGTAAACCGCTGAAATACCATCACTGACTATATCAATCACACTCACCATTCTGAGTTGATTGTTTTCTCTAAACTCAACCAGTACGCTATCTACATTGCTTTGGCACAAAAAGCTTTGGTATTGCTCTACGTCATCTACCTGCTTAGTGAACTTGCCATCAGTATGTCGTGCGCATTGATAAGCGGCATATAGCGCATAATGCTCTTCATAAAAGGCTACGGGCACAATGGTCGTTGTTAAATTTTGATGCTGTTTGAGTGCGCGTTTTTGGCTACGATTGGGTGTGAAATCTTGCAGAATAACCCGTACAGGCACGCAAGCTTGGCAGTTTTCACAATGCGGTCTGTAAGCAAACTTGCCACTTCGTCGAAAGCCTTGCTGTATCAAACTGCTATAAATCTCAGTATCGACTAAATGTTGTGGTGTAGCAATTAAACTTTGCGCTAACTTATTGGGCAAGTAGCTGCAACTGTAACCGGTAGTCACATAAAACTGTAGCTTATTTAAAGTGTTGTCGTTAGGCAGATGCATGTTTAAACCCGGATTTTCTATTAGACCGCGTCATTCCCGCGTAGGCGGGAATCTAGGCTAGGTGAATGTCCTTGAATGTAAGTTGCTCATGCGCCCTTGAAGCCTGACTGGATTCCCGCCTACGCGGGAATGACGTAGTTAAACAAAGCTTGATTTTGGCAAAATAACGTATGCAAAGCAACTAGTTGTTCTAATGGCTTCCATTAGAAAATTTGGCTAATGGGAAATTTCGGATTAACCGTGATAACTGCTTTATAAAAGCATCACGACTAATTTCATGCGCACCGAAGCTTGCGAGATGCGCCGTTTTCATTTGGCAATCTATCATACCAACCCCCTGAGCTTTAAGATGCTCTACCAGGCTTACAAAAGCGACTTTTGATGCGTCTGTCACTAGATGAAACATGCTTTCACCGTAAAACATATTGCCTATTTTAACGCCGTAACAGCCGCCGACTAATTGACCGTTCTGCCAAGATTCGGCAGAAACTGCATAGCCTGCAACATGCAACGCGCAATAAGCGTCAATGATGTCCTGCGTAATCCATGTGCCTGGTTGTTCAGCTCTAGGGGTTTTGCTGCAAGCGGTAATCACCTCACGAAAAGAGGTGTTGAAGCGCAACTCAAATTTTTTGTTTTTAAGTGTTTTTTTGAGTGAGGTAGATATTTTTAATTCGCTTGGAAAAAGCACCATGCGCGGGTCAGGACTCCACCAAAGGATAGGTTCCCCCTCACTAAACCATGGGAATATGCCATGCTGATAGGCCTTAAGAAGGCGCGAAACTGATAAGTCACCGCCAACTGCAATCAAACCATTAGGCTCAGTGAGCGCTACGGAAAGTGGTGGGAATTGGCAGTTGCCGTCAATACTCGCAACACGCCCGTTCGGTAATTGATAATAAGCGTGGCTCATAAATTTGATGTTGAATTAGTGGTTTGATGCGAGCTGTGCTTAACACGTCTTTAATTGCCTAAGCTAGCATTATCATACTGTAATTATGATTGGGTTTATTAGAGCCAAATAAAATAAAAAAGCCCCGTACGGTGAATTGTACGGGGCTTTTTTTATAGTCGCAGTTCGCTAAATAAAGCGTTTGAGTCTATTTATTTTGCGTTTCTACCATGACTAAAGGCTCGGCAGTGGCGTCCGCTTTAGCTTGATTCTGCCAAGTGGCCGCTTTGCGAGGTGCGCGTGGCTCTTTAGATTCTACGGGAGCAGACGCTTTTGGCGCATCGGCTTTAGTTTCTACTAATTGCAACCCTGAAGCAGCCAAGTCAACTGGTTTTGTTTCGGCTTTAGCTTTACGTGGTCGTGCTGGACGTTTTTTATCCGTTTTAGCCGCCACACCTTCATTCACCTCTGCAGTTGTTGCTACATTAACGTCTGCATTTATTTCAACAACGGCTTCTGTATTGTCACGCTTAGCACTGCTTGCTTTATTAGGGGCGTTTTTTTGGCCTCTGGCTTTTTTTGCGCCTGTTGGTGTGTTTTTTTCTGCTGTTGCTACCTCAACTACTGGCGTGCCCTGATTTGAGGCATCATTTGTCTTGGCTTCAACAACCTGAGTGATGCTTTCAGCTTTGTTATCACTCATGGCAGGTGCCTGAGCAGAAGCTTCTACGCTAACATTGGCTTGATTAGCGCTGATTTCTTCATTTGGTACGAAAGGAAGGTTACCCTCACGCACAGCGCTATCATCGCGATCGCGGCGACCACGGCGATTATTACGGTTGCGACGACTGCCACGCTCTGTAGTTTGTTCAGTGGTTTCATTGCCTGTTGCTTCTACTGGGGCTTTGGTTTGCTGATTACGTGCAGGCTCATTACGTTGAGTTTCAGTACGCGCTTGCTGTGGTTTTTGCTGACGAGGTTCTTGCTGCTTGCCTTCTGTAGGTCGTGCCTCTTGCGCTTTTGCATCCTGATTGCGGTTAGGGCGCTCTTGATTAGCGGCTTTATCCGTACGTTCATTTTTCTCACCACGCTCATTGCGATTGCGTTCATTGCGATTGCGGTTACGATTACGATTGTTGCGATTGCTCTCAGAACGTGCTGCATTGGCTTTTTCAGCTTCAATTTTTTGTGATTCACTTTCAGTTGATGGTGCGCTAAAAAAGTTTTTAATACGGGCGAACAGTGACAGCTTAGGCTCAGTTTTTTCTGCGACTACTTTTTCTGCAACGATAGGTGCAGGGGCCGCAGGAGTAATGCCTTTCACTGCTGCCACTGGGCGAACCGCTTTTGCTTCTTCTGCTGCATTGGGAATGTAAGTGGTTTCAGTCGGGAGTTCTACCAGCTTGTAGCTTGCGCGACTAGTTTCTTCTGTTACATCATCATGCTTAACACGCGTGATGTTGTAGTTAGGTGTTTCAAGGTGAATGTTTGGAATCAACACCACTTCAACGCCCATACGCTGTTCAATTTTATGAATATCAGCCCGTTTTTCATTCAGCAAGAACGTAGCCACTTCAACAGGCAATTGCACTTGAATAATCGCGCTATTTTCTTTCATGGCATCTTCTTGCGTAATGCGCAGAATATGTAGAGCAGTTGACTCAATACCACGAATATGACCTGTACCATGACAGCGTGGGCAAGGGATATGATTGGTTTCACCCAAGCTAGGGCGCAAGCGTTGACGAGATAACTCCAGCAAGCCAAAGCGCGAAATCTTGCCGGTTTGTACACGTGCGCGGTCAGCATGCAGGGCATCACGCAATGCATTTTCAACCTCGCGCTGGTTGCGTTGGCTTTCCATGTCAATGAAGTCAATCACCACCAAGCCGCCTAAATCACGTAAACGCAATTGACGTGCGACTTCTTCAGCCGCTTCAATGTTGGTATTAAATGCGGTATGTTCAATATCGCTACCACGGGTTGCACGGCCTGAGTTTACGTCAACAGAAACTAATGCTTCAGTATGGTCGATGACAATCGCGCCACCAGATGGTAAGCGCACTTCACGTGAGAAGGCTGATTCAATCTGGTGTTCAATTTGAAAGCGTGTAAATAGTGGAATTTCATCTTGATACAATTTAACGCGTGCCACGTTGCCTGGCATCACGTGATTCATAAACTGTACCGCTTGCTCATGAATGTCTGGCGTATCAATTAAAATTTCACCAATATCGGAGCTAAAGTAATCGCGAATTGCGCGGATGACTAAGCTACCTTCCTGGTAAATTAAATAGGCGCCGGCCTGCATGGCGGAGGCGCCATCAATCGCAGTCCATAATTGTGTGAGATAGTTTAAATCCCACTGCAACTCTTCAGCGTTGCGACCAATACCAGCAGTACGCGCGATAATGCTCATGCCTTTGGGCACTTCAAGTTTGGCTAATACGTCGCGTAGTTCGTCACGGTCCTCGCCTTCAATGCGGCGTGACACACCGCCGCCACGTGGATTATTTGGCATTAATACCAAATAACGACCAGCAAGGGATATAAAAGTAGTCAGCGCCGCACCTTTGTTGCCACGCTCATCTTTATCAACCTGTACGATGAGTTCCTGGCCTTCTTTTAAGGCATCCTGGATGCGGGCACGGGCATCTGTGCCTTCTTTGTAGTAGCTACGTGATACTTCTTTAAAGGGTAAAAAGCCATGGCGATCTTGTCCGTAATCGACAAAAGCGGCTTCTAAAGACGGCTCAATACGCGTAATGACGCCTTTGTAAATATTGCTTTTACGCTGTTCTTTACCAGCGTGCTCAATATCTAAATCGACGAGTTTTTGACCATCTACAATCGCAACGCGTAATTCTTCAGATTGCGTTGCATTAAATAACATACGTTTCATTGTTTGCTCCTGCGCTAAGTAATAGCAGGCAGACTAATGCATGAAAAAACTCAGCATTGAGTGAAGGCATTTAAGGTGAAAGTGTCGAGTGTCGACTGAAATACTAAAGGTGTGCAAGGTGCTTGATGCACGCTACCCAGTGTAGTTAACACTGGTGAAACATAACGTTTTACAAAGATAACAATGGCGCAATTTAACGAAGTCTAATTTAAAGACGTAGGCGGAAAACCGCGCGTAACTTAATATAGATTCGTCAATTCAGTTATATGGATCGAATCCAGTTTTACCGAGCCTAGTCGTAAAAAACCACATGGGCTGAGTCAGATTGAGTTATCTAATTTAATTGTTTCAGCAGAGAATCTCATGTTGAAACAAGTTTATTGTTCGTTAAAGCAAACTAATTGTTAAATTTATGCTTAAATGTGGTCTAAATATCAGGCCAGTTAGCGCTTAAATTCGTTAAAATTCTATCTTTAGTACATCTATAATTTGCTGGATTATTTAATTTCGTACTGCAAGCCTTTCGGGTCGAGCAACGTTGATTTGATAACCTGTCAAATTTTACTTTTCACTTTAAGTCGCGCTTTATCTTTATTTTGTCTGCGGCGGCTTTAGCGCTAAATTTACTTACCGCTACTTTATAATATGGCGAGCGGTGTTAACCAAGTGTTTAGTGGTCACTATTTTTAAATAAAGACATCAGGCGATAATTAAATCGTCGCAACACGATGTGTTTATTGGTATTAAGTGTATTCTTATCAACCATTTATACAGTTGACTTCATAAGAATTCGCAAAGTATAAGCTACATCTTTCATAAAAGCTACGAATGAACAATTTAAATACACAACATCAAAGCAGTAAAGTCTCAACTGTCAGTGAATCAGCCGCTGCATTTTTAACAGTTGATGAAGCCAGCGAAGGGCAGCGCGTTGATAATTTTCTCACCAAAACCTTAAAAGGTGTGCCAAAAAGTCATGTCTATCGTATTTTGCGTAGCGGTGAAGTGCGCGTAAATAAAAAACGTATCGATGCTGATTTTCGATTAAGTTTGGGCGATGTGGTGAGGATTCCGCCTACACGTTCTACTGCCATTGAAAAAACAGAGCAAACTGCGCCAGCTACCTCAAAATTTGAGCATGCGATTATCTTTGAAGATGACGCCATGTTAGTGATTGATAAACCTGCTGGTTTTGCGGTACATGGTGGTAGCGGCATTAGCCGGGGCGTGATTGAGCAGTTACGTTTAGAGCGTCCTCGTGCCAAGTTTTTAGAGTTGGTACATCGTTTAGATCGGGAAACATCGGGTGTGTTGATGCTGGCTAAAAAGCGCAGTGCTTTGGTGGCGCTGCATGAGGCGATTAGAAACAACCAAACAGATAAGCGTTACTTGATGCTGGTAAGCGGTGAATGGCTGGAGTCCAAAAAACGTGTGGTGCTGGATTTGCAAAAATATCTTTTGCCCAATGGCGAACGCCGCGTCAATGTGGTGACTGATATCTCTAAAGATAAATATGATGAACGCCAAACATCGGAAACGCTGTTTCGTTTATTGAAAAATTTCAATAGTAAAACGATGGGGCAATTTAGTTTGCTTGAAGCGCAATTAGTTACCGGGCGCACGCACCAGTTACGTGTGCAGTTGGCGCATTTGGGCTTTCCTATTGTAGGTGATGATAAATATGGTGACTTTGCCGTAAATAAAGCATTAGCCAAGCAGGGCATCAAGCGCATGTTTTTGCATTCTGCCGTGACTAAAATACGTCACCCTTTGACCAATGATAAACTTGAGCTTAATGCACCTTTGCCAGTAGAGCTCAGTAAGTTCGTACAAAAATTAGAGAAGGAATAATTGAAAGTATGCCAAAGCAGTTTGATTTAATCGTTTGGGATTGGGATGGTACTTTAGCCGACTCTACTAGTATGATTACCAATGCCGTATTGAAAGCGGCTCAGCAGGTAGGGTTGCCAACCTTAGCGCGTCAAGAGGCCAGTAATATTATTGGTTTAGGTTTATATGAAGCTATTGAAGCGTTGTATGGAAAACTACCGACCGAACAAGCACAAGAAATGGCAAGGCTTTATACTGTAAATTATTATGCAGGTGAAAGTGAAATACCGTTGTTTGAGGGCGTTGCTGATACTATTAAGATGCTAAATATGCGCGGTTTTAAGTTGGCGGTAGCTACAGGCAAGGGCAGGCGCGGACTTGATCTAGCGTTTGAGCATTGTGGATTAGGCAAGTATTTTCATGCGACACGTACTGTGGATGAATGTTTTTCTAAACCGCATCCGCAAATGATCGATGAACTCATGGATCATTTAATTGTATTGCCAGAGCGTACGTTGATGATCGGCGATACGAGTTATGATTTACAGATGGCAAACAATGCCGGAGTAAGCGCTGTGGGCGTCACTTATGGTGCGCAGTCAGCAACACAATGGCAGCATTTGAGCCCGATTCAGCAATTTGATGATTTTGCCAGCCTAGGACAGTGGTTGCTAGAAAATGCATAATACGGATAGTGAGCAAGGCCTTATTGCAATTGAGAGTGCAGACTTGGTTGACGGAGGCAAGGGGATTAGGTTCGCATTGCCAGCTTTAGGCGAATTTGTCACTGGGTTTGTGGTGCGATTTCAAGGTAGGCCATACGCCTATGTAAACCAATGCGCCCATGTTTCGGTTGAGTTAGATTGGAACGAGGGCGATTTTTTTACGGCGCAACAAGACTTTTTAATATGTAGCACCCACGGCGCGCACTATCGGCCGGATAATGGCTTTTGCGTCATGGGGCCGTGTAAAGGTAAAAGTTTGAAACCAATTGAAGTCATTGAACAAAATCAAAAAATTATTATCAATGTAGCATCGGTTATCGGGTAATAAATAAAAAATAACATATTAGGACGCTTGAATTATGTCAGAAGAAAATCAGCAAACGGTTGCTGCAAACAATGTAGAAAATAAAGCTTCACAAGCTGAAGATACCAAATGGCAGCGTGACGCCATTGAGCGCTTAGCTTCAGCCGCACTTACCGAGCAACGCACAGCGCGTCGCTGGGGCACTTTTTTTAAAGGGCTTACTTTTACCTATCTGCTGATTGTTTTACTGATGGCGCTGGGTGTTTTTAGCGGAGCCAAGAAAAAGTTTGACGCACACACGGCACTGATTGATATTTCTGGGGTTATTCAGGCGGGTGGCGATGTCAATGCTGAGGCTGTGATGAGTAGCCTGCATGATGCCTACGATAATAAAGGCACAAAAGGGATAATTTTGCGCATCAATAGCCCAGGTGGCAGCCCGGTGCAGGCGGGTATCATTTTTGATGAAATCAAACGTCAAAAAAAGCTACACCCTGCAATTCCCGTGTATGCCGTGGTTGAAGATATTTGCGCCTCGGGCGGTTATTACATTGCAGCTGCTGCAGATAAAATTTATGTGGATAAAGCCAGTATTGTAGGCTCTATCGGCGTGTTGATGGACGGTTACGGCTTTACTGAAATCATGAAAAAAGTCGGTGTTGAGCGTCGTTTGATGACGGCAGGTGAAAATAAGGCAATGCTGGATCCGTTCTCACCGGTAAACCCAAGGCATCAGCAGTTTGCGCAAACCATGTTAAATGAAATTCACGAGCAATTTAAAACAGTGGTCAGGCAGGGTAGAGGCGCACGCTTAAAAGAAACCTCTGAAACTTTTAGCGGTTTATTTTGGAGCGGTGAGCAAAGTATTAAAATCGGGCTAGCAGATGCGATAGGCAGTGCAGATTTTGTCGCGCGAGAAGTCATCAAGCAAGAGGAAATTGTAGATTTTACCTACCAGGATGATTTTGCCAGCCGCATTGCCAAACGTATTGGCGCCAGTGTGAGTGAAGGCGTATCTAATGTGATTGCTAAACAACTGATAAGCGCGGGTGAGGTGAAGTTGCGCTAGATTTCAACATCTTGGATATAAAAACCAAATCTCTATCTTTACAAATAAAACAGGGCGCTTCAGCGCCCTGTTTTATTTGCAGGATTACACTGCGTTTGAATGCTAATTGTTTAAATGCTGAGTTGCACCTAATTTGCGCAAATCATCGTTACTTAACCAGCGCCATTCACCCACGGCTAAATCATCTGGCAACTTTAATTCGCCAATCTGTATGCGTTTTAACGCTTCAACACGATTACTAATGGCGGCAAGCATGCGTTTTACTTGGTGATATTTTCCTTCAGCCAATGTCATGTGAATCACATGGTCGTTAATGCGTGTGCAAGCTAACGCTGCGATTGGCGCGTCTTCATCAATCAACTGCACACCTTTTAGAATATGTGCGATTTGGCTGTCGTCAATCGCATGTTTGCAGGTCACTTCATACACTTTAGGTACTTTGTGTTTGGGCGAACTCATGCGATGAATAAACTGGCCGTCGTCCGAAATCAGGATTAAGCCGGTGGTGTCTTCATCCAGGCGACCGATGCATTGTACGTCACGCACAACCAATGGATGCGGCAATAAGCTATAAATGGTGGGGTGATGCTGGGTTTTGTGTGAGCACTCATAATTACTGGGTTTATGTAGCATTAAGTACGATTTTTCACGGTAATCCCATGTTTCACCTTTAACACTGTAGTGCAAATTGTCGGTATCAAAACTCGCATCTGGGTCGTCGCACAGCGTGCCATTGACGGTGACTTCTTCATTGATAATCATGATGCGACATTGTTTGCGTGTGCCAAAACCTTGGTTACACAGGATACGTTCTAAGTTTAGTTTTTTAGCCATGGCGCTATTATAAGGTACAAATAAAAACACCTACATGATGTGAGCGTTTTTATTGTTTACTGAGCGTGACTTAATTGCCTAGCTAATTCACTGTAATCCTTATGCGCTCATAAGCTGGTTTAAGTTAAACTAACG
The DNA here is from genome assembly GCA_013141495.1 of Methylotenera sp. GTDB lineage: Bacteria > Pseudomonadota > Gammaproteobacteria > Burkholderiales > Methylophilaceae > Methylotenera. Next base: position 147,198 of record JABFQV010000002.1, read on the forward strand.
CTTTAAATTGTAAGTAATCGTTATATGTCTTTTAAACACATCATTTCACGCGACAATCCAGTTTTTAAGCAACTCAAAAAACTGGCAGATAATGCACGCGAGCGGCGCAGCGAGGGTAAAACCTTGTTAGATGGCGTACATTTAATTGAGTCATTTATAGCGACCTTTGGCGCGCCAGATGTCGCTGGGATTGAGTTGATTATCATCCCTGAAGGTAAAAGCAGTGTGGAGGCGACTGGCTTAATCCAAAGTCTGGTGGATGTTTCTACCGTGATGTTGCCTACCTTGATGTTTGCCGAACTCACGCCAGTTGCTAACGCCACTGGTATTTTAGCATTGGTAAAAATACCGCAACTGCCAATTCCACAGAATCCTTCATTTGCCTTAATGTTAGAAGATATTCAAGACCCGGGTAATATTGGCAGCATGCTACGTACCGCTGCCGCATCTGGTGTTGAAGTGGCTTATTTGAGCACCAGTTGCACCGATGCATGGTCACCCAAGGCATTGCGTGGCGGGCAGGGCGCGCAATTCGTATTGCCGATTGTGGAACGTGCAGATTTAATAGCGGAATTGCAAAGCTTTCAGGGGTGCAGTTACGCTACTACAATGGCAGGTGAATCACTCTATGCACAAGATTTATCGCAGCCTAGCGCTTTTGTGATTGGTAATGAAGGCGCCGGGTTGCGTAATCAAACCATTGCTGCCGCAACCAAGCGCATCACTATACCGATGGCAGAAACTTCGCTGGGTTCAGTTGAATCTTTAAACGCGGGTGCGGCCACTGCGGTTTGTTTGTTTGAACGTTTGCGTCAAGTTTCTTTAAAATGAAAGCATGGGACTAGGAATGCAATTTATCCCGATACAACCATACGTGAAACCTAAACACTTTGTACAAGGTTTTACTGTAATAGAGATGATGGTAGTCGTCGCGATATTAGGTATTTTGGCAATGATTGCGATACCTTCAAGCATGCATCGCATTATTAAAGAGCAGATTGTAGCGGCTATGCCCTTGGCGGATATAGCTAAAACGCCTATTGCGGCAGGTTGGGCAACATCTAAAACTTTGCTGGCAGACAATGCCGAGGCAGGGTTGCCTGGTGATGACAAAATCGTCAGTAATTTTGTGCGTTCCGTACTGGTTGAGAATGGTGCAATTCACATGACATTTGGCAATAAAGCACATCCGCAAATTAAGGATAAAGTGCTTTCAATGCGCCCTGCAGTGATTGAGGAGTCACAAATTGTGCCAGTGACTTGGGTATGCGGCAACGCCAAGGCGCCTGAAAAGATGACGGTAAAGGGTGAAAATAAAACCAATGTACCAGCTGATTATTTACCGCATTTATGTAAATAATCAGCATCAAAAATACTTGTGGAATCAATGTACCTTTGAACTGCCTGGCGTGGTAACTTCAGCGACGAGCAGTTGTATTGCATCTACTTTGTCAAACTTGTAATGCGTATTGCAAAAATCACAGTTCACTTCAATCTGACCTTGTTCCTCAATAATGCTGTTTAGCTCGTCAGGACCTAACATGCGTAGCATATTGGCCACGCTTTCACGTGAGCAACTGCAAAAAAACGCAGTATGGCTGGCTTCAAACAAGCGTATATCTTCTTCGTTAAATAATCGTTTAAGCAGGGTTTCAGTGGGTAAGTTCAACAATTCGTTATCGGTAATTGTGCTGGCTAAGTGGCCAACACGGTTCCACGTGTCTACATCATGTTCAGCGTGCTCTTCGTTTTGTGTGACTTGATTCATTGTTTCCGGCAGTTTTTGCAACAACATGCCTGCGGCAGCGTTGCCGTCACAGCTTAACCAAATTTTGGTGTCGATTTGCTCTGAGCGCAGCATGTAGTTTTCGAGTATTGCACTGATGCTATCGCCCTCTAACGGCACAATGCCTTGATACGCTTGACCGCCATCTTTTGGGTCTAGTGTAATCATAAACTGACCGTGTTCAATCAGATCAAACAAACTTTGTTGATCATTCACGTCACCAGTCCATTTTGCTGTAGCACGTATGCCAAAATCTGAGTTGCATTCTACAACCAGCAGTTTTAATAAACCCTTGCTTTGAATTTGCAATACCAGAGAGCCGTTCATTTTAAGCGTAGCTGTAAGTAGGGCGCTTGCAGCCATTAGTTCACCTAATGCCTGCCTTAAGCCTGAGGGTAATGATTGTTTGTTAAGTGCGAGTTGAAACGTGCTGGTAAGATTAACCAGATTGCCGCGTACCGGCGTGTTTTCAAATACAAAGCGTTGTAATGTGTCTTGATTATTTTTCATGGTTGCATTTTAACATTGGATGCTAATCCATTAATAACTTCATTTCTAACACCATTAAAAAATTACTTGTAAATGATAATGATTATCATGTAGAATCGCTTTAATAAAAAATCATTGAATACTTAAGAGATTTGTCATGGAAAAAATTAAATTAGACCTAAAATTAAACCTGAAACCAAATAAAATCGTATTGGCGGTTGCTTCTTTATTGTTTTATCAAACCCCTGTAATGGCTACAGAAATTGAATTGCCACGCATTGATGTGATAGGTGAAAGTGAACAAGCCATTTCTAAACAGGCAGGCTCAGTCGCGGTAATCAAACAAGAAGAGTTAGAAATAATGCAACCACTTTCGGCTCAGGATGCACTCAAGTCTGTGCCTGGCATTGTTATTCGTGAAGAAGAAGGGTTCGGGTTCATCCCAAATATTGGCATGCGCGGCTTAAATCCTAATCGTAGCCAAAAACTGCTGGTATTAGAAGATGGTGTGCCAGTAGCGCCAGGTTTGTTTTTAGCAAATGAGTCTTACTACAGCCCGCGTATTGAACGCATGCAAAGTATTGAGGTGCTAAAAGGTGCCGCCGGTTTGCGTTATGGCCCAACAACCATTGGCGGCGTGATCAACTACAAAACTAAAAACCCGGAAGATGGTGTTAAGTTAACAACAAGAGTCGGCAGCAATGGTTTTAGGTTACTAGGTTTGGATGCAGGTGGCGCTTCCCCTTCTGGTGAAGCGGTTGCTGGGATCAGCGTGATTACATCACGCGGTGATGGCTTTAGACATAATGGCTTTGACATGAATGATGTCGTTGCAAAAGGCGGCATGCAAATTGGTGATAATCAATGGATTAGTGCAAAGTTTTCATACTATGACAATGAGGTGAATACTTCATATGTGGGCTTGAGACCAAACGAATATAAAAACAACCCAAGTAAGAACCCAGCACCAAATGACTACTTCATTACCGATCGTAAATCATTTGATATTAACCATGAGTGGGAAATCGCCAACGGCGTTAAGCTGAATACATTGCTGTATTGGAACAATTTGAACCGTGATTACTGGCGTCGTGACATTGCAACTAGAACTGTAGATGGCACTACTTTTGTAGCGTGTACTGGTGTAAGTAATTGTATGACTGGGCGTAACCGTGAGTTTGAGATGGCGGGTATTGATTCTCGTTTGTTTATTAATCACAACAGTTTTGGCATCAAAAATGAAACTGAAATTGGTGTGCGTTTGCATTCCGACTCATTAAGCAATAAAACAGTCCGCTCTAAAACTGATCCTGACGCTAGATCTGGTGCGCTAACTGGAGATGAAACACAAAAGGCAGAGGGTGTTGCTTTATACGCTCAAAATAGATTTGAGCTAAATGACAAGGTGGCAGTGACGCCAGGCTTGCGTGTGGAGTCTTATGGCCAGAGACGTAAAGATGAAATAAAAGGCGTTAGAGGCAAAGCGAATAACACAGAGGTCATGCCAGGCATTGGCGCTACATGGCAAGTGGTGCCAGAAGCACAGTTATTTGCTGGCGCGTTTAAGGGGTTTTCTCCAGCAATGGTGGCGACAGCCATCTCAACAGACGGTGTTGATCAGCAGTTAGATGCAGAGCGTTCGACTAACTATGAAGTGGGTGTGCGCGGCGCTATGCAACGACTAACTTATGAAGCAACTGTATTTCACATGGACTTTGAAAATCAAATCGTGAATCAAAGCTTGTCTGCTGGTGTTAATCAAGCTAATGGAGGTGAAACTTTAAACCAAGGGCTTGAATTTGCACTGGGTTACGAAATTGGTGATGGTTGGAGTGTTGATGGTAATGCGACCTATGTGGCTGTGGCTGAGTTTAAAAATGACTCGCTCGGACCAGATGGTAACCGCTTGCCTTATGCACCTAAATTAACAAGTAACATGAATTTGAATTATAAACTAGGTGGTTTAAAAGCAAGTTTGGGTGCTTATCATGTTTCGCGTCAATATGTTGATTCTGCAAATACCAAAGCCGAAAACGCAATTGGCACATTGGGCGAAATATCTGCTTACACCACATTTAATCTTAATGCTAATTATGATATTGACAAACATCTGTCATTATTTGGAACAGTGCGTAATTTAACCGACAAGAAATATATTGCTAGCCGCAATCCGGATGGTATTTTTCCTGGTGTTGAACGTAACGTTGAGATTGGTGCAAGTTACAAGTTTTAATCATCTGCGTGTAAAGCTTTGCGCTGCACCCTCTGAAACAATAACTGTTAACAATGCGTCGAAATGGCGCAGTGCGGTAGGTGAGGGCGCAAAGCAACCGACAACCATGAGGTTTTAATCCATCGCTTGTAAGTAAGGTGGAATATGCCATGAACCTAATTGGTTGCCTAATAAAATTAAGTGGCAATGTAGTCGATCATCACCGCTAGCACTGACATCAAACTCATAAGTGCGTAATAGTTGCATGTGACCGCGCCGATTTCTACCCATCCACAATTTACTGCAAACAACGGTTTGATCTAACAATTGCAAATTAAAGCGTGCGGCCAGCTCAGTGCCGAGCAAAATAGCGCGTTCGCGTTTGTCCAAGCTATCCAGCCAAAACCAGGCAAGTGCAATTAATACAAATAATAAGGCTAATTCCATTTATTCACTTTCCTTGTTGGTTTCTTCAGGCGTCTCTTCGTGCAGTGATAAGCTGTCAGCCTTAGACTCGCTGGATTTAGACCCTGCATCTTTGCCGTGTAATTTGAATCTTAACCGTAACTCGTTAATAGAGTCAGCATTGCGTAGCGCATCTTCTTGCGTGATGCGACCTTCTTCACTTAGATGAAATAAGGCCTGATCAAATGTTTGCATCCCTAACTCAACAGATTTCGCCATCACTTCTTTAATCATATTGGTTTCACCTTTAAGTATCAGGTCTGAAATCAACGGTGAGTTCAGTAGTATCTCAATGGCGGCACAACGCCCACCACCTGTTTTTGAAACCAAACGTTGTGAGACAAATGCGCGCAAGTTGAGTGATAAATCCATATGTAACTGAGCATGGCGCTCCTCAGGAAAAAAGTTAACAATTCGGTCCAATGCTTGATTAGAGCTGTTAGCGTGTAAGGTTGCCATGCATAAGTGACCAGTTTCAGCGAATGCCAGAGCAAACTCCATGGTCTCCCTGTCACGAATTTCTCCAATTAAAATCACATCAGGCGCCTGGCGTAATGTATTTTTTAGCGCATTAAACCAGCCATTGGTATCTCGTCCCACTTCACGGTGCGTGATTAAACAATTTTTGCTTTGGTGTACGTATTCAACGGGGTCTTCTACCGTAATAATATGTCCATAACTATGTTCATTGCGGTAATCAATCAGCGCTGCCAGTGTGGTCGATTTACCCGAACCGGTGCCACCCACCAAAATAACCAAGCCACGCTTGGTCATCATGACTTCTTTTAATACTTCTGGTAAACCTAAGTCATCAAATTGTGGAATGTTAGTGGTAATCGTGCGCAGCACCATACCCACTTTTTCTTGTTGCATAAACACATTGACGCGAAAGCGCCCAATGTCTTTCGGCCAAATGGCGAAGTTACATTCTTTTTCCGTTGCAAATTCAGCGCGTTGCTTCTCATTCATGATGGCATCAGCAAAGGTTTTGGTATATTCCCCTGTGAGCTTTTGCTGCGTGACAGGTGTCATTTTTCCGTCAATTTTCATTGCGGGCGGAAAATCAGCAGAAATAAATAAGTCAGAAGCTTTCTTATCGAGCATGCCGCGCAAAAGGTTGTGCATATAATTGAGCGCTTGTTCATTGGTCATTCAGAAAACCTCATACATTAGAGTTACAATACGTCTTAAGTTATTTAGCGTTATAGAATAATTTATAACGAATTGTAAGCCAAACAACCCAGTTGTCAGCCATAGTTTTGCCAGTTATTAGGACAAAAATCACTTAAAATGAATGAAATGCGTGAAAAAGAAGCTATCAGTGCTTATTTAAAACTTTTGCAAGCAAAAGGTGCTGCAAGTGCTGTGTTGCATAGGCGCGCGCTATTTTTAGATAAATTGAGTAGCGGGCTCGCTGCTAAAACACTAGGCGGTGGTGACTATCGGCTAGTGATAGAAGAGGTGATGGAAATAATTCCGGCTGATGATTGGCATGAAAGTCTGACTGCGGCACGCGAGTTTTACCCATTCTGGATAAAAGATATTAAAGCGATTGCAGCACTGAATATCAACCCCGGTTTTGATATTCAACCATCGCAGTGGAAACCAGATCATGCCACGTTAAAGTCATTAACCGATAGTTTAGAAACTGAAAAGTTTGATACTTCAGAAAATTGGCCACTCAAGGCTTATACGCAGGCGCTACGCCTTGAAGGCGCAGAGCAAGCCACTGTAGATACCCGCGTTAAGCTTGCTAAAATCATACTGATACGGCTTAGAAATGCACCTGAGAAAAATCACAAAGCTTACCGTATTGCGGTTGACCAGACGCTTCCACTTTTTAATATCAAGCAAACAAGACGCTTATTTTTAGTCGTCGTGCGCGAGTTTTATCATTTTTGGACAGGTAACCCAGATGCGGCAAATATGGTACTTAAAGACGGCTCTGGCAATATTCTGCTCTAGATCTTGCCTAGGTTAAGATAAGACACTTCTACTCAATTGCACAATTAAGGTGCGGCGTGCTCATCAGTGCATCAATAAGGTGCAGATTTAACTTTTAATTTTTTTATAGTTTTTAAAAAACAACAAGTTAGATATTGGCGCATTCTTTGCTTAACTTTCTTATTTTTGAAATTAAAGGGCTATCAATGGAAGCTTCAATCTCAGCTAGCAATACGTTATTTGTATTGATAGGCGCTATTATGGTGCTGGCGATGCATGCGGGGTTTGCTTTTTTAGAGTTAGGCACCGTGCGTAAAAAAAACCAGGTTAACGCCTTGGTTAAAATTATGGTGGATTTTTCTGTATCGACTATTGCTTACTTTTTTATTGGCTACAGTATTGCCTATGGCGTTAATTTTTTTAGTAGTGCAGAAACGTTAGCGGCAAAAAACGGCTTTGAATTAGTTAAGTTTTTTTTCTTACTCACCTTTGCTGCGGCAATTCCAGCCATTATTTCTGGTGGCATTGCAGAGCGCGCTAAATTTAACCCACAACTTGCGGCGACCTTCTTATTGGTAGGTTTTGTGTATCCATTTTTTGAAGGCATTGCCTGGCATAATCACTTTGGTTTACAAGATTGGTTGCATGCTAGTTTCGGCGCTAATTTTCATGACTTTGCTGGCTCGGTTGTGGTACACGCGATGGGTGGCTGGATTGCATTAACTGCAGTACTTCTATTAGGCGCTCGCAGAGGACGTTATAGTAAAGATGGTGCTTTACACGCTCATCCACCCTCAAATATCCCATTTTTAGCGCTAGGTGCATGGATATTAACAGTTGGCTGGTTTGGTTTTAATGTGATGTCAGCGCAATCAGTGCAAGGCATTTCTGGCTTAGTTGCAGTAAATTCGCTCATGGCATTGGTTGGTGGCACATTGGCTGCATTAGTGATGGGTAAAAATGACCCAGGCTTTGTACATAATGGCCCACTTGCTGGTTTGGTAGCTGTATGCGCTGGCTCAGATGTCATGCATCCTTTAGGCGCATTGGTGACGGGTTTAGTCGCAGGTGTGCTATTTGTAAAAGCATTTACACTCACGCAGAATCGCTGGAAAATTGATGATGTGCTAGGTGTGTGGCCATTGCATGGCTTATGTGGTGCTTGGGGTGGGATTGCTGCCGGTATTTTTGGTGCTAAAGCACTTGGTGGCATCGGTGGCGTCAGTTTGGGTTCACAGCTAATCGGAACAGCACTAGGTGTGAGTGTTGCGCTGGTTGGCGGTGTGGCTATTTATGGTGCAATTAAAAAACTGGTCGGTATTCGCTTGAGCGCGGAAGAAGAGTTTGATGGGGCAGATTTAAGCATTCATAAAATTGCATCCTCGACAGATAATTGATCAGTTGATTTACAGCCTGATTTTCCATTAGAACCTAAAAACTCAAGCCACTGCTTTTCTAAGCGTCGCGAAGCATTCAGTAACTGAAGCGGTACGTCAAAAATCTGCATGCTTCGCGACGCTCAGCATTACGTTTGGGAGTGTTGTTTACCATCACCCTTCATTTAGCTTAAAATCCAGACTAGATTTCACATTAAAATTGTGTGGTTAACTCGACACGAAAATCATTCTAAAGCTATGGTAAATCATACATTTACGCTAACGGTTTTCGTTCCTGGTCTGGGTTAATGGAACATCTAGATTAAATTCACTTAGCACCTGTTGCCTAAACAAGTGTAGTATCAAAGACTGATAGTGCTTTTTATTGTAGCTAAACGCGCTAGTGTGCTGTGCACATTTGATTTGCACCTCAATCGGAGGTTTAATATGAAACGTTTTTTATTTATAGTAGCGGTGGCTTCGTCACTGCTTAGTATTCCAGCAATGGCTGCAGATGTAGGGGTTTCAGTCAGCATTGGCCAGCCAGGCTTTTACGGTCGAATTGATGTCGGAGACTATCCTTACCCACAGCCACGGGTAATCTATCGTCAACCAAGGGTAGTGGAGCGTGTTTATATAGAAAGCGAACCCATTTATCTGCGAGTACCACCTGGCCACGCTAAAAATTGGAGTAAACACTGCCGTAAATATAATGCTTGTGGCGAGCGCGTTTACTTTGTGCAAGACAGCTGGTACAACAATGAATACGCGCCACGCTACCAAGAGCGGCAACATGATCGTGGCGATGAGCATTCTGATTACAACGATGACCGCAGAGAGTCTCACGGCAATAAACACCAAAAAAACGGTAAGGGCCATGGCGGTAAACACTAAACTTAAGTGACAGCGAGAGTGGAAGCACTTGGCACTTTGAAAATTTACATGCCTCGTATCGCCAGCCAGTTAATTAAACTTGTTTTTTTCAGGTGTATGACGCCGATTAGTGATCTCTAAATAATGCTTCTTGCCAAAATGGGTGATTGGCTTTTGAAAATACCGTCATCTGGGTGCTGTGCTGTCAGTTAACAATTAGAATTAACAACTCAAATCTATCCGTAGGAAATATATTGAAATACTTGCTTGTCGTAATTAGCCTGTTTTTTCAGGTTGCAACTGCATATGCAGAAGAGCCACTCAGACCAGGCATTTGGGTGCGCATGAAAGATTCTTTGTTGCAAACGTGGGATTCTACAGACTACGAACTTTATGTGCCTATCAGTGCTTGGCATAACAGAAGTTACTATAGCTCTGAAAAAATTGATACTTACAATGAGCAGCCATGGGGCTTAGGCTTAGGCAAGTATCGGTTCGATGAAGAGGGTGACTGGCATGCGCTCTACGTAATGGCATTTCAAGACTCACATAGCGACATAGAGCCACTCGCGGGTTATGCCTTTCAAAAAATATGGCGGCCAACAGATGATCTACGTCTAGGTGTTGGCTACAGCGTAGGGCTAACGTTACGCAAAGATTACAATTATTTACCTTTGCCAATACTTGCACCACTATTTTCTGTGGAATATAAACGATTAGCGCTACAATCTACTTATATTCCAGGCGGCACCGGTAATGGAAACATCTTGTTCACATGGTTACGTTGGCAATTGCAATAGTTGAAAAATAGTTTGCTTGTTAACTATTGGCGTGCCCCAGCAGTTGCTACTCCTTACGGGCTTTTACAAGCACACCTTAGCTGTAAATTGAGCCATATTGTTAATGTGGTTTTTGAATGTTGCAGCGATCAGCCAGATAGGTCATGACCTCATTTAACTTTTCATCGGACTCATCTAATAAAAAAGGTGTAGCCTCATCAATAAAGTCATCCCACAATGATTTAAGTTGATCCACTTCATCGTGAGGTGCTTTTTTAATGAGATTAAGCACTGCATTTTGCATAAGACCATTTTCACGAATACTTAATACGGCTTTTTTAGCTTCATTTCTTTTTAACGTGGTTTTTTGAGGGACGCCTGCGGCTGTGCATAGGAACAATGTAAGCAGCAAAATATCATCTTCAGTTCCTCCCGTAAGTGCAAACCAGTCAGCGGCCAGCCCTTGGTCGAATCGACTTACTTCATTTAACTGGTCACGAATATAAAAGTATTTGCGGTCTTTCAGGTCGCTGAAAGCAGATTCCAGTGTTACGGATTGATTCACTATTTTAGGAATATCCTCTTTGTTAATGCTTGAGAGAACGCTGGTTGCCTCGTCTTGAAACGCTAGTGGTAATTCTTGTATAAAATTGGCTTTGCAAGTCACATCACCTAAAAATTCATGCTCTTTGCGAATGGCACTGAAAGTTTCAAATAAACCAGCTTCATTATAAGGATGCGTTTTGTTCGCCAGTATTTTTTTTGTACCATACGCCAACAATAATAAAGCGGTGCGAATAACATGTTCAGCAGGCGCATGATGCTCATGCAGTTGATTGATCGACGCTCCAACCTTCTTGACCAAGAGGGTGGCAAAATCAATGTTTTTTTTAAATCGTTCACAGTCTGCCAAAGTTTGCCTGTATTTGGTAACGGACAGCTTTTTACTTAAACACTTTTTAAGAAACTCGCGCTCAGAATCTAGTCGGGGTGAACCAAAGTAATCATCTTCTGGTAGGCAGTACAGCGCTTTTAGCATTTGCGACCCACCGCGTGACAGTGCTCGAAATGGCTTTTCTTTTAATAACTGTGAGGCTTTATCCAGCTCAGCATCCGTTGTATCCTCAAGATACAAACTGACCAAACTCACCATGCGCGTCATGGATACTTCCAGGTTTTTTCTTAAGTGCGACGACTCTCCAAAATAATCGGCTATTTGAACAGATCCTGTGGCCGCCTCATCGACAATTGCATCAATACGTGTTTGATCAACGTAACTGTGCTGAACAGCATGCCTAAACGCTTTTTCAAAATAAGGCGCATTATCATAGGCTGCAATAGATTGTGTATTTTTAGCAGAGGTCATAAGTGGCTATTTAATAATGAAAAGATTACGCATATTTAAAGAATATTACTTAAATTGCAGAGTCTTCGTCCTCATCATCGCCTCTAGTGACTTTTGCTACCGGATCAGCATTTACTACGACTTCATCATCATCTTCAGTAATTAGCGCAATTTCAGAAGTCAATTGATCCTGAAGTTTCGTCTTTAATAAGGCATGAACAATATTGTAAATATCAGCGTGGTTATGACGTAGCAACCAAGTCAGTTCTTTCCAGTCATGATCGCTAATCTCCGCGCGCGTAATATCATCTGTATCAAGTGCTGCAAAAGTATCACCCGTCACTTCTTCAGCACGATCTGAAAGATAATCTGCCAAGGTCTCATAACCAAACTCAAGCTCGGCGATGGCTTCGATAAATTCGTTAGCATCGGCATCTTCTCGAAACAGCACGGAGTTGAACATGCCGCGCAGATGCTCATGCGACATATCTTTATAGAGTCGATCTAAAACCACGACGCGTGCAAACTGCTCAGGGGTAATTAACAAATTTAAAAGTGACTGCTTGGATGAATCATATTCACGGATAACAGCTAGCAGGTCTTTAGATGGCATTTCATCAAGCACTTCAACCAGCGCATGATCACCATCGGTTTCTACTAGCGCCGTGAGTAAAGCTTCTGCGCTTACAATATCGCCCGATTGAATAAGGCTACGTGCTTGTACAACGATTAAATTGGTCATTTTTATCCTATTGAATAAATACAGGGCATTTGCTAAAGTTGACTAATACAGCGCTTTAATTACTGTCGAACCCATGCTCAGATAGCCATTCGCCGCCTGATTCTGCTAGGTCATCCGACTCCTCTGTTTCCATTTCTTCCGCGGCGTCTTCACTCACCTCATACAGCGCATATAAATGCTCGAGCATCACTGTGGTTAATAAACACTGCTCGCCACCAACCTCAGTTTTTAGTTTAGCAACCAGATCAATTGCCCAAGGGGCAAATTGAACGCTAGAAGAGATGGTGTCCCACGCAGGAAACTTGGCAGGCTCTTTATCAAGATAGCTCAAGATCACTTCTGGCTTTTTCACTACCACACTTCTATGAAAAACAACCGCTAACATTTCAGGGTTGGTTTTAATCATAGGCATTAAATCTGATATCTGCGAACGTTTTTCTACAAGACGCTCAGCGAGGACATCATCACCACTTGAGTCAGTTTTTAAGTCATCAATGTCGGCCACATAAGTAGCCATTAAGTCAGTAAAGTAGCGCGATATTCTCATTTTTTTAATATTCCATTAAAGTAGTTTTGCCAAATTTCATGGGCGGTGTCTATCGGGCTATCCAATAGGCTACGTCTGCGGTTTTCGTCAAATGCTTTTCTTTTATCAGCATCAGAAAGCACTTCGTAAGCTTCTTGCACCATTCTGAACTTTGCAGGCGCATCAATTGATGTGTTTTTGTCAGGATGGAATTGAGTAGCCATTCTGCGGTAAGTCGTTTTTATTTCAGCTAAGGTAGCATTTGCTGAAACGCTCAAAACTGCGTAGTAATCTTTCAATTTTATCCGCCAAATTTAGTGCTAAAAAACTGTGTGTTTATCTTATTTAATTCAAAGCGTAACGTTAGTTATTGTAACTAGATAATTATTGTAACTAGAATCGTGAAATTAAAAAAAGAAAACTGCGCTCAATTTCGATACTGTTGACGCTATGCTACTTTTACTTGCATTCATAGTAGTGGTATCACGTAAATGGTAATTAGATTTGAGGTGTATTTAATTATTTGAATTTTCGACAGAACCGTCGCAATTACTTAGTTGCTTCGCGCTTAGTTACTTGGTGTAGTGTTAGCTGGCGTAGTCGCAGAAAACAAAAAAGGCCTTGATATACAAGGCCTTATTTACGTTGCCAATGATTATAATTATTGGCGTCCCCACCGGGATTCGAACCCGGGTCGCCTCCGTGAAAGGGAGGTGTCCTAGGCCTCTAGACGATGGGGACCTAAGATTTTACTGCTTTGTTACAAGTGCGACATTTTACTACAACTTACTGCTTAATTTAAAGCTAATTTTTAACTATTTTGGTGGAGGTAAGCGGGATCGAACCGCTGACCTCTTGCATGCCATGCAAGCGCTCTCCCAGCTGAGCTATACCCCCGTACCTACATCTTTTCGCTTTCAATCAATTGCGTCATCAGCGAGGCGCCATATTAAAGATGGGCGGCGCGCTTGTCAATGACTTTCATTATATTTTGCTTAATTTATATTTCAGCCGCTAATTTCTCTATATCAAGATTTTGCAAGTTAACCGCGAATATTAGATTGGCTTTCAAATTGGATTAAATCTACGCGAGGTAGGGGTTGCCAGCCGGTTTTGCGATGTTCAGCCACAACATTGGTGAATACACCGCCACGTACGTAAAACTTAGCGGTTACGCGCATGAATTTTGGCTGGGTTGCTGTTACCAAGTCATCTAAAATTTGATTAGTGACTGCTTCATGGAAGCAGCCTTCATCGCGAAATGACCACATATAGAGTTTTAAGCTTTTAAGTTCTACACAGGTTTGGTCCGGAATATAGTCTAAGTAAATCACAGCAAAATCTGGTTGACCTGTTTTAGGACAAAGGCAGGTGAACTCTGGGATTTCCATGTGAATGTGAAAATCACGTGCTGTGTTTGGGTTTTCAAATGTTTCTAATGTTTTAGAAGGTTGTACGGTAGGTTTTGCACCTAAAGATTGTTCTGTCATGATAGAAAATGGGGCTTTTGGCTTAAAAAACGTTATTATAACGCTTAAAATTCAAACCAAACTTTGTAATAAACATCAAATTTCACTTTGCGTTTAACTCACCTAAAACTTGCTGGTTTCAAATCGTTTGTTGATCCAACAACGTTGCACATTCACGGGCAGCGCGTAGGTGTTGTTGGCCCCAATGGTTGCGGAAAATCCAATGTAATGGAGTCCGTGCGCTGGGTGCTGGGCGAGTCGTCAGCTAAAGAGATGCGTGCTGACGCCATGGATGCGGTGATATTTAATGGCTCTGGTAACCGCAAGCCTATATCTCGTGCCAGTGTTGAGCTGGTATTTGATAACAGCCTAGGCGGCGCATCGGGCGAATGGTCACAATATGCCGAAATCTCTGTTAAACGTGTGATTGAACGCGATAAAGGCTCAACTTACTATATTAATAATAGTGTAGTGCGGCGGCGTGATGTGGCTGATTTATTCTTGGGTACTGGCTTGGGTGGCCGTGCTTACGCGATTATTGGGCAAAATACTATTAGTCGCATTGTGGAAGCCAAGCCTGAAGAGATGCGCATATTTTTAGAAGAAGCGGCAGGCATTAGTAAATATAAAGAGCGTCGTCGTGAAACTGAATTACGTTTGCGTGATACGCGTGAAAATTTAACGCGGGTTGAAGATATTCTGCGTGAACTCGATAAACAGATTCTGCGTCTGCAATCACAAGCTGTTGTTGCCGAGAAGTACCATCAGATGCAGACTGCGCTTAACATGACCAAAGGTCAGGTTTGGTTATTAAAAAAACGTGATGCCAGCGCGCATTGGCAGAGGTCGCAGCGCACTGTTGAAAAGCTGGTAATTGAGCTTGAAGCGCAAATGGCAAGTTTGCGCAGTAGTGAAACTGCGCTGGAAATTGCACGGCAGCAGCATATTGCATCAAGCGAGGCTGTTAATACGGCACAAGCGGGTTATTACGAGGCGAATGCGGTGGTTTCCAATCTTGAAAATCAAGTGAAAAATACCGCTGATGCACGAGAACGCATGCAAATACAATTGCAGCAGCTGGTTGCACAATTAGAAAAAAGCGCCGGTCAGCAGAGCCAAATTGAAATCTCACTAGCAAAAGCACAAACTGAATTGCTTGAAGAAAATGCAAGCTTTGCTGATACAGATATAACCGTTGAGGCCGCGCGCAAAGCTGTCCCAGCTCAACTACAACAGTATCAAGCCGCCCACGCAGCGTTCAATACCAGCCAAACCGCGTGGTTAAATGCAGAGCAACGCTTACGCTTGGAGCAGGCTGGTATTGGGCATATAGCACGTGCTACAGATGAAACCAAAGAACAACTAAAGCGCTTGCAGCAAAGTTACGCAGGTTTGCAAATACCGGCAGATGATGCGCTTACTGAGAAGCAAATGCAGTTAACTGGTTTGGACGCTGAAATTGCAACGTTAGAGTCACAAAACGCGCAAGCACTGCAAAATGAGCAAACGATTCATGCGGATTTAATAACGCGCAGAGAAGAAGTGCATCTGCGGCAACGTGAGCTACATTTACTTGAAGCGGAAATCAGTTCTTTAACTAAAATTCAGCAATCTATGCGCGATGGCAATAATGAAGCCACGCTGACTGCTTGGTTGAAAAGGTCCGGCTTAAATGATAACGCGCGTATTTGGCAGGCTGTGCGCATTCAATCAGGCTGGGAAACAGCGTTTGAAGCTGTTCTTGGTGCTAGACTTAATGCGATTATGCATCATGAACTAGCCGTTGAAAATAGACCGCCAGCCGCATTAAGTTTGGCGTTAACAGCACCTGAAGCCGTGTTGAATGTTACGCCACAATCATTAGCCTTTACATCTTTATATTCACGTATTGACCATATTGAACCTCATCATCAGGCTGTACTGCATGATTGGCTAACGGGTGTGTACTTGCTAGAGGAGGGTGAAGACGCGATCTCTGCAAGCCATAGACTTAACAGCGGTGAGTGCTTAGTTAATAAGCAAGGTGACATTTACACTCGGTATAGCGTGACGTATTTTGGTGCACAATCACTATTACACGGTGTGTTAGAGCGACAAGCGCGTCTGGAGCAATTGGCGCAGCAACTGCCAGAGGTTCAAAAGCATTTAACTGATACGAATAGTCAGTTAGCGCAATCTGAAAGTGCGCTTCAAGCGTTGCGCGCTAATCAGCATCTGCTTCAGCAGCAATTAAAGACTTTTACCCAGCAGGCGCATCAGCTTAATCTGAGCTTGCAACAGCTTAAACAGCAGCAATCTAACGCAATTCAGCGACAAAAATCTCTGCAAACAGATTGTGTTTTAGCAGAAGAAAAACTCAGTAAACTTCAGGATGAAAGTTTGCAAAAAGAAAAGTTAGTGAGCGAGATTGCAGCCAGCTTAACGCAGTTGCAAGCTGAAAAATCCAGCAAAGACGCTGAAAAACAATCGGCTGAGGCATTGTTAAACGAGGTGCGCCAGCAACTACAAACGGCTGAACGGGTACAGCAGGAAAAAAGATTTAACATTAAGCTTATTCAAAACAATATCAATGAGTTAAATTCAAAACTTAAATTTTTACATGAAGAAAAAACCTCACTTCAATTGCGTTGCAACGAGGTTGAAACCACCTTGGAAGCTACTAAAATGGAGGCTTTGAAAGCCAATTTAGAAGCTGCGCTAAATGCGAAGCAGCAGCGTGAACTGGCGTTAGCCAATACCAGAAATGCAATGAGTGATTGTGAATCTGTATTGCAACAACAGGAGCGGTTGCGATTGCAGCATGAGCAACAATTACACCCATTACGCGATAAGCTGGAAGTGAGCCGATTAAACGAACAAGAAGCACGTTTGCATTTTGAGCAATGCCAAGCTGAACTAACGGCCGTCAACATTGAGGAGTCACTGCTTGCCAACCAATTATCGCAATCAATGGGTGCGGATGTAAAAATTTCTGACTTGGAAAAAAAGAAAAGCAAGCTTGAGATTGATATTGAGTCATTAGGCGCAGTTAACCTAGCGGCTATTCAGGAACTTGCGAGCGAGCAAACGCGCAAGGATTATTTAGACAGCCAATGTCGTGATCTGTTAGAAGCCAGCCAAACACTTGAGGATGCTATTCGTAAAATAGACCGCGAAACTCGTAGCCGTCTGCAAGCCACTTTTGATGAGGCCAATCGACACTTTAACGAACTATTTACCACTTTATTTGGTGGTGGGCAGGCGAGATTAGAGTTGCTTGGTGAAGAAATCCTGGATACTGGTATGCAGGTGTTTGCTCAGCCGCCAGGCAAAAAAAATAGCACCATCCATTTGTTGTCTGGTGGCGAAAAAGCCTTAACTGCTTTGGCATTGGTGTTTGCCTTGTTCAGGCTGAACCCTGCGCCATTTTGCTTGATGGACGAAGTAGATGCACCACTTGATGACAGCAATACTGAGCGTTTTTGTGCCATGGTAAAAAAAATGTCTGAAAGAACACAGTTTTTATACGTAAGTCATAATAAAATTACCATGGAGATGGCGCAGCAATTGATAGGTGTTACCATGCAGGAGTCTGGGGTTTCACGTATTGTTGATGTAGATATGGAAGCAGCTGTGAGAATGGCAGAAGCTTAAGTTGGCTGCTGACTAGTTTAATAATGTTGAAGGTTTATTGGTGATGAGTGATTTGCAAATAGTATTGATTGTCATAGGTGCGTTAATTATTGCCGCCGTGCTCATTCTTAACTGGTGGCAAGAGCGACGATTTAATCAGCAGGTCGAAAGTAGTTTTACTCACTTAAAAAGTGATGCGCTACTTGATGAACCCACATTAGATATTAGTAAGCTTGATGTAAGTCAGTTTGATCATCAAGATGACTTTGCCTCGAGTGGTTTTTCTAACGATGATGATTTACCTCAACAAGTATTAGATGCGCCTTTGCAAGAAGCTGAAAATTCAGCCATGCTAAATGAAGATCGTTTTGTTCCAGCAGCTCAATATGAGGTATCTGGTCATGTGTTGGCAGATGAAACTTCAATCGATGCAACTTATGCTGAGCTCGTCAATAAATCTTCAAAAATTACCCCAATTGAGGCTGAAGTTAAAAAACTCGAATCAACGCCTGAAATTAAACCAGCGCAACATCATGAAATTAAAGCGATTTTTGATGAAGCATTTAGCCAACCTGATAATGATGCGACAGTGCAACATAATTCTATTGAAGATATTCCACACCTATCTTCAAAACAAGCCGCGTTTGAAGAGCCTGTGCTGAGCTTGCCAGCTATGCTGCACTCGCAAATGGACTTAACCGCCGTATTGTATTTGGCGGCAGAATCAAGCTTTAATGAACTGAATAATGCATTGCATGGGTTATTTGACGGCTATGAAAAGCCAGTTTACATCCATGCTCTGGATTCAAATAAACAATGGCTTTTATTAAGCGATACCTTATCTAAACCGAAAATTTTAAATCAACAAGCTTCACGGCTTACTTGCAGCTTACAGCTGGCAGACCGCGCTGGGCCGATTTCACGCAATATGTTGAATCGTTTTCAATTGGCGGTTGAAACGCTTGGTTTAGATATAAATGCCCACGTGGAATGGCAAAGTTCTGGGGATGCCTTAACTGCGGCAAACGCGCTGGATGCATTTTGTATGGATGTGGATAAAACTATGGGGTTTCATCTGGTGCATGGTGATAACGGCGCGTTTACTGGCACTAAATTAAGAGGCTTGGCAGAGTCGCAAGGGTTAGTGTTGTCGGCAGATGGTGCTTTTAAATATTTTGATGAAGCAACTGCCGCGCAAGCTTTAAACAACCCAGCCGTCATGCAGAAGCCTTCTTTCATCATGTTTAATCGTGATCAACACCCTTTTAGCCCTGAAATGCTAAGAACATCCGTCGTGAAAGCGGTTAGTTTTCAATTGGATATTCCGCATGTTAAGCACTGTGCAGAGGTCTTTAATCACATGGTGCAAGTAGCAAAGCAAATGGAAACCGGCTTAAATGCGGTATTGGTGGATGATAACAATCGGGTGCTGGGCGATATGCAAATTGAAAAAATCCGTCAACAACTCAAGGTGATTCATGCCACGATGTTAGTGCGGGGCATTGTCCCAGGTTCTGAGAGTGCGCATAGATTGTTTTCTTAATGGATTGTTTTAAAAATGTTAAGTAATGCCAAACAGCGAGTGCTTGAATTACGCAAATTGATTGCGCAATATGATTACGAATACTATGCGCTTGATGCGCCTTCTGTGCCGGATAGTGAATACGATAAAATTTATCGTGAGTTGCAAACCCTTGAAAATCTTCATCCTAGCCTGATTACGCCAGATTCACCTACCCAGCGCGTAAGCGGTTCTGCAGCCAATGCCTTTAATAGCATTAAGCATCGTCAGGCGATGTTGTCGCTTAATAACGCTTTCGAATACAATGAGTTAGAGTCGTTTGATAAACGTGTTTGTGAAGTATTGGGCGTGAGTCAGGTTGAATACGCTGTTGAACCAAAGTTTGACGGGCTTGCCATTACATTGACTTATGAAAAGGGCATGTTTACACAAGGTGCAACACGCGGCGATGGCTATACCGGAGAAGACGTTACCCACAACCTGCGCACGCTGCGCGCGATTCCCATGCGCTTAAGTTGTGCACAACCGCCTAAATTGCTGGAAGTGCGCGGTGAGGTTTTAATGCTCAAACGTGATTTTGAAAAGCTGAATCTTACGCAATCGGGTAAAGGTGAAAAACTATTTGCAAACCCACGTAATGCTGCCGCTGGTAGTCTGCGCCAATTAGATGCCAAAATAACGGCTACAAGACCGTTAACTTTTTTCGCTTATGGTTTAGGTGCCGCAGAAGGTGTGCCAAACTTTAGTAGCCATCAGCAGGCAATGGATTATCTGGCAGGCTTACATTTTCCTGTCAGTCATGAACGCGACGTGGTCATAGGCGCTAACGGTTTAAAAACGTATTACCAAAAAATGGGCGAAATCCGCCATCAGCTCCCTTATGAGATTGATGGCGTGGTGTATAAAGTCAATAACTTTAACCAGCAAAACGAGTTGGGTTTTGTATCGCGAGCACCCCGTTGGGCAATAGCACATAAGTTTCCTGCACAGGAGGCGCTCACAGTGGTAGAAGATATTACAGTGCAAGTAGGGCGCACCGGTGCAATCACGCCAGTTGCAAGGTTAGCACCAGTGTTTGTAGGTGGCGTTACGGTAACCAATGCCACCCTACACAATGAAGATGAAATACGTCGTAAAGATATACGCATTGGTGACACTGTGAGCGTGCGCAGGGCAGGGGATGTGATTCCTGAAGTAGTCACTGTGCTTGCTGATAAGCGGCCAGCCAACGCGCGGCAATTTGAGATGCCAACGGTATGTCCGGAGTGTGGCTCACATATTTTAAAGCAAGCTGATGAAGCCGTCGCACGTTGTACCGGTGGTTTATTTTGCCCAGCCCAGCGCAAGCAAGCTATTACGCATTATGCCTCGCGCCGCGCAATGGACATTGAAGGCTTAGGCGAAAAACTGGTTGATCAGCTAGTTGATGCTAATTTGGTGCATACCCTGGCGGATATTTACAAGCTGGATTTAACCACCTTGAGCAACCTTGAGCGCATGGCAAAAAAATCAGCGCAGAATATATTAGATGCCCTTGAAACAAGTAAAACAACCACACTGGCACGCTTTATTTACGCACTCGGCATGCGTAACGTAGGTGAAGCTACGGCCAAAGATTTAGCCAAACACTTTGGAAATCTACCGGCATTGATGCGAGCTAGTGCAGAAGACTTGCTCAAAGTGCACGATGTGGGCCCCGTGGTTGCAGAGTCCATTACCAACTTTTTTTCTGAAGCACACAATCAAACCGTTATTGCAGAGCTGTTGACAGCCGGTATTATCTGGCCAGAGTCAGAAGGTAAACAAGTGCCGACTGGTCATCTGGTAGGCAAAACCTTTGTACTGACAGGTACGCTACCTAACTTGTCGCGTGATGCGGCAAAAGAGAAATTAGAAGCAGCAGGCGCTAAAGTAAGTGGTAGCGTGTCTAAAAAAACAGATTATGTGGTGGCGGGGAGTGATGCCGGCAGTAAGCTAGATAAAGCACAGGAATTAGGCGTTACAATTTTAGATGAAGCCGGATTATTGGTATTGATAGCCTAAGCGCTCGTTATGGATACTCAAAACTATCATCAATATTTAGAGCCAGTGATTACAATTGCCAAATCTGCTGGGGCAGCCATTATGCAAGTGTATGCCACAGACTTTAGCGTTAAAAACAAAGATGACAATTCACCATTGACTGATGCCGACTTGGCAGCACATCATGTGATTACCAATGCGTTAAAGCAACTTGCACCGCACCTCCCAATTCTCTCTGAGGAGTCAGAAGGCATAGATGAAAAAATACGTAAAACTTGGAGCCAGTATTGGTTAATTGACCCTCTAGATGGCACCCGTGAGTTTGTAAAACGCAACGGGGAGTTTACGGTTAACATTGCGTTAATTGACCAACATATTCCAGTGCTTGGTGTAGTTTATGCCCCCGTAGATGACTTGCTTTATTATGCTGTCAACGCACATGGTGCCTATAAGCAAGCCGGGGCAAATCCTGCATTAAAAATTCACACTAAAACATTGGACCCCAAGCGGCCAATTATTGCAGGCAGCCGCTCGCATAGCGATGAAAAAATGCAGCGCTTTTTGCATAACATTAAAAACCATACGGGCCAGGTGCCTGAACTTATCAGCATGGGAAGCTCTCTAAAAATATGTTTGGTGGCTGAAGGGCAGGCAGATGTATATCCTAGATTAGGGCCAACTTCTGAGTGGGATACAGCCGCCGCGCATTGCATATTGCAAGAAGCCGGTGGAGATATTGTTGAAGTTTCAGGCAGTGCGTTGCGTTATAACACCAAACGCTCATTATTAAATCCAATGTTTTTTGCGTCTGGCAAGGGCTCACAACAATGGGAAATTTATTTATAAGCTTATTCCTTTGATCTTATTACAAGCTATTTTTATTAAACCCCAAGCATTCTAACTACCTAGCCATAGAGAAGATAAACAAAAATGAAACTACAAATCACTTTAACTTCAATATTTATTTCATTGTTTTTTAACAATGTTTACGCCATAAGCCCCAATGCGGCAGATTGCAATAAAGCTTTTGAGCATGGAGATGTAGCCGCGGCAACAACCGCTGCAAAAAAGGCATTAGATATTAATAAATCGGACCGTGACGCTTTGATATGCCAAGGACGATTGCTCAGTGTCAAAGATGATCTAAATGGTGCTTTAGCTGCGTTTAATGCTGCAAATGAATTTTCAACCGATGCTTTTGATAAAGCCGTCATTGCCTTGGTTACGGCGCATGCCTATAAAACTGCTAAACAGTTTCCTCAAGCAATTTCAAGCTATCAGCAAACAATTGAATTAGCACAATCCGCAAAACATCAAGGATTTGAGCGGATGAGCCTTGTTGCCATTGGTGATATTTATTTTCAGGATAAACAATATACTCAGGCGCTTGAGTTTTTTATATCAGCGAACAAACTAGACGCTAATGATAATGAGCGCGGAGAAAGCTATGAAAGAGTTGCACTTACTTATCATGAGCTAAATCAACACACTTTAGCACTTGAGCATCAGCTTAAAGCTTACTTCATGCATGAAAAAGCAGGCACATTAGATCAATATGCACATTCAAGCATTGAGCTTGGCCGCTATTACACAATTGAAAAAAATTACGCGAGTGCAGAACGAATTCTCAATAAAATTATTAACTTCGCCAAAAAGCAAGGCGGTGCGTATTTTGAAGCGAAAGGAAGCATCGTGCTAGCTCAACTTAAAGTTGCGATGGGTGATACTTCATCAGCTAAAGACTTAATAGAATATGCAAAATTGATCGCCAAGAATACCAATGACCAAATTTTGGATGAAGAGATAAATAAAGAAACCCAACAGCTGTTGGACAAGAATTAGCTAGTTAAAAGTAATATGAAGTCTAATATTTTTTTCAATCAATTAAATGTAGTGGTCAAGT
Organism: Methylotenera sp.; assembly: GCA_013141495.1. GTDB lineage: Bacteria > Pseudomonadota > Gammaproteobacteria > Burkholderiales > Methylophilaceae > Methylotenera. The sequence continues at coordinate 170,263 of JABFQV010000002.1, forward strand.
AAATCAGGACACTTCAATCGGCACATTTACTTCATCATTACCATTGTCTTGCTGAATTACATTTTTTCAGTTTTTAATCTCAATCAATTCAAACTGATTGGCATAATGCATTTGCCATACACGCTCCATTTTCAAGTTCAAGAAAAAGCGCTCCATCACTGCATTGTCATAACAATTACCACGACCACTCATGCTGGCTGTGACGTGATATTTTGACAGCAATGCTAAATATTCCTCACTCGTATATTGAACTCCACGATCCGTATGCACAATCAGTCCCGTGCCGTGGTCAAATTCAGCTGCTATTGCCAAGTTGGTCGCCATGCCAGACGCAAGCATAGTCGTTAACGTAAGCAACGTGACCATGAGTAATTTTTTCAAGTTCTTCATAAAGTCTTAACCTCTTTTCCATGCATGATATTTCTCTACCCAAGCAAGAATACGATGCGGCACATGTGCACGTTTCCACTCACCAGCTGCGTATTTGTTGGCCTCTGACCAGGTAGGGTAGGTGTGTATCGTGCCTAGAATTTTGTTGAGGCCTAGCCCGTGTTTCATCGCCAGTACAAATTCAGCCAGCAGGTCGCCAGCATGCTCGCCGACAATGGTGGCGCCTAAAATTTTGTCTTTACCCGGCACGGTGAGTACTTTTACAAAACCATGTGCGGCTTCATCAGCAATGGCGCGATCAAGATCATCCAAGCCGTATTTCACCACTTCATAGGCAATGCCTTGTGCTTTGGCTTCATCTTCAGATAAGCCAACGCGTGCGACTTCCGGGCTAGTAAATGTGGCCCATGGGATGACTGAATAATCTGCTTTGAAGCGTTTCAGGCTACCAAACAGTGTGTTCACGGAGGCATACCATGCTTGATGTGCTGCGGTATGTGTGAACTGATAAGGGCCTGCAACATCACCAGCAGCGTAGATATTGGGGTAGCGTGTTTGCAACCAGGCATCCACTTCAATTGTGCGGTTTTTTGATAATGGAATGCCTAATTCTTCTAAACCGAAGCCTTCGGTACGAGCAGTTCTGCCCACTGCGCAGAGTAGCGCATCAAACGCAATTGCTTCTTCTTTGCCATCTTTGCTACTTACAATCAAGCGTTGTTGACCATGCGTATCTCGTTCGCAACGCACAGTGCTGGTGTGGGTCAATACGCGCACACCATCGGCAATTAAGGCTTCTTCTACCAGTGCAACGGCATCGGCATCTTCTTTACCCATTAGGCCGCTACGCGCTACTAAGGTAACTTGACAATCAAGCCTAGCAAAGGCTTGCGTCAGTTCGCAGCCAATTGGCCCGCCACCCAGCACAACGAGACGATTAGGGCGTTCAGTGAGTGACCAGATGGTATCTGACGTGTAGTAAGTGACTTGGTCTAAACCTGGAATGTTCGGTATGGTAGGGCGTCCACCCGTCGCGATGATAATGGCGCGCGTGGTGAGCGTTTGTCCATTGACTTCTACCGTCCAAGGCGACGTGATTTTTGCATAGCCTTGAATCACATCAACGCCTAGTTTGGTGTAACGCTCTATAGAATCATGTGGCTCAACTGTGCTCACTACACGTTGTACGCGTTGCATCACCTCAGCAAAATCATACTTAACCTCTGCTTTGGCAATCCCCAGCTTATCTGCGTGTTTTACCTGGTTTACAAAAGTAGCCGAGCGAATAATGGCTTTGGAAGGCACGCAGCCATAATTCAGGCAATCGCCACCCATTTTGTGGCCTTCTATCAGGGTGACTTTAGCACGCGTAGCAGCAGCAATGTAGGATGAAACCAAGCCTGCCGCACCGCCGCCGATCACCACCAAATTGCGGTCAAACGTGTTAGGTTTTGGCCAATTAGCATAAAGTTGACGCGTTTTATAGGCAGCAACACCCCAGCGTGCCAACCACGGAAAAATAGCTAATAAGGCGAATGAGCCAATCAGGGTAGGGGATAAAATGCCAGAAAGGCTGGTCAGTGAGGCGAGTTGTGTGCCTGCATTAACATAAACGACTGTGCCTGCCGCCATGCCGACCAGGCTCACCCAAAAATAGGTGCTGGTTTTAAGCGGAGTTAACCCCATAAGCAAATTGATGAGAAAAAACGGAAACACGGGGACTAAACGTAATGTGAACAGATAAAATGCGCCGTCTTTTTCAATGCCTGCATTAAATGCAGAGAGCTTGTCACCAAAGCGCTTTTGAATGGTATCGCGCAACACAAACCGTGCGGCCAAAAAGGCTAGCGTTGCGCCGATAGTGGCTGAAACAAGTACAATAGGCAACCCCACCCAAAAGCCAAAAATGGCACCACCCGCTAAAGTTAAAATGGTCGCGCCAGGGAAAGATAAGGCGGTTACAACAATATACACCAGAGAAAAAATAGCGATAATGAGCAAAGGGTTGATGTCATAGGCCTGCAACAACCCATCACGGCTCGCCTTGAGCGCCTCAAGGCTTAAAAATCGTCCAAGATCAAAAGCAAAAAATAGCGCGATTAACGCAATGAAGAGGACAATAATGCTTAAACGGTTTTTCATAGTTTTTTTCTAATTTAATTTAGAGAGCTTTGCACGAAGCTAAAAATAGTGCTATTTTTAACCAAAATATCAAAACCCGTCATTCTGAGCGTAGCGAAGAATCCAGTATAATCAATTGGTTGCCTGGATTCTTCGCTACGCTCAGAATGACAAAGTTAACGTATTTAGCAATAAAACAGTTTCGTGCAAAGCTACTCTTAGTACTTATTTAATTTAACGCTTGGGTTTGACTACATTTCACTGCAAGACGCCCCATATTTAAAGCAGCTGTAGCAGCGGTGGTGCTTCATGCTCACGGCTTGTTGCATACTTTCTGTGAGCGTGTCAGCCAGTCCATAATCAGCATCATCATCGACCAAGGTGCACGCATACACGCGCATTGTGCCTTTTACTTTAATCACCATTTTGCTGAATGCGCACATATAAGCACGGCGCGAGTCTTCTGTTTGGTAGGTGACCATGCAGTTGGCGCTGATTTGCGGCGTTGCTACATCCAAGCCAGGTGGATGAAAGTCGGGGAATTCCACGCGGTGTAAATCTTCTGGCAAGCCAGCCATTTTAAAAACTGCTTTAAATTGCTTTGCAGTTTCTTCTGGTGTGTTGTCTATTAGCATTTGATTGGCAACAGAAACCGAAAACCCCATCTCTTGCAATGCCCGCAAACCTTGCAACGCTAAATCAAACATGCCAGCACCTCGTCCAATGTCATGTTTAGACGCTTCAAAGTGGTCTAAACTTACACGAAAGTGCAGTTTATTTTGGTGCCGTAGCAAAGGGGCAAGCTGGTTTAAGCGTTTGATAAGCGGTTCAGTCGCATTGGTGAGCACGTGGCAAGGTCTGAATTGCAGTGCGTAATCAAGAATTTTCACCATATCTTTGGCAATAAATGGTTCTCCACCAGTGAATGAAAACTGCTTCACTCTCAAGGTGAGCGCTTCATCTATAAATGGTTTAGCATCGGCTAAGCGTAGCAATTGCAAGCGTGTGTCGCCAGGTTTTGAGCCTTCCAGACAGAACGGACAGGCAAGGTTGCAAGCAGTACCTGTGTGAAACCAAAGTTCATCTAAGGCATGCGGCTTAATAAACCCGCGTGGTTCACCTGCGGGTGTTTGGTACCATGCGGCTGACTTTACTGGTTTTTCCAGTTGAATCGGAATGACCTTCATATCCATTAGCAGCAACCACCTGTCGCATCTGCATTGCTGCTGTCATAGGGGATGCTCGAACCGCAACCTGCGAAAATGCCAAAGTGCTTGTCAAAATTACCGTAGAAATCAAAATGTTTGGCAAAACGTGAGTCATGCAGCATGCGCCAGGTGTTGCCGCACACAGGAAAATGCTTACCTGTTTCAATAAAGTGATGTTTATCCAGTATGAAAGCATGCGGATGATGCGGGATAGTGCCGCGGTACACTACGGATTGACCGTAATCTTCACATGCAGGCTCAAGACCACCTAATTTAAATAAACGATAAGTCGCTGAGAAAAACTTGATATTGCCGGTGCGCGCCGCCAGTTCAGCATTACCGATGGTAATAGGACGGTCAACCACTAAGCGCGGGTCATCAAAGCCATGCACTTTTGCTAGGTTGTGAAAATCATTCCAGTACAGTGCACCGCTCAAACACTCGCCATAAAGTACGGGGTCAAGTGTGAGTGCTTTGGGGATGCGTCTATCCGCATAAACATCTGAAAAATAGAGCTCGCCACCAGGTTTAAGCACACGAAATGCCTCACTTAGTACTGCGGCTTTGTCCACGGCCAAGTTAATCACGCAATTAGACACAATAATATCAACGCTGTTGTCGGCCAAATCCAATTCGTGCAAACGCTCAATGTAGCCATGTAAAAAAAGCACGTTGCTCTCTGCATGGCCAAACACCTGACGGTGATGGTCTTGATGCTGACGTGCTACAGCGAGCTGTTCTTCAGTCATATCCACACCAATGACGCTACCTTGCTCGCCAACGAGTTTAGATAACACGTAAACATCGCGTCCTGCACCGCAACCGAGGTCAAGCACGGTTAAACCTTCGAGCAACTCCGGCAACACCAAACCGCAACCGTAATAACGCATTAAAACTTCATCATGCACTTGCGAGAGAATTGGTTTCACATAATTGGGTAGCCCAGCGTCTGTGCAACAGGCATTAGTTTTTAAATCTACCGAGCCTGTCAGTGTTTCACCATAATATTGGCGTACATCGTCTTGAATTTTATTTTGTGATGATGTATTGATTGTTTCTTGCATGTTATGCCTCGTTTTTATCATGATTGAAATTGGTAATATGGCTACGATATCGCGTTGCCAGCGCTTGTGGCGCGTGACCGCGAGCAAATGCGAGCGCCAGTTTGCGGTTTTCCCAGGTGCGTCGCCACCAGCCATCGTGTTGCCAGCGACGCGGATCAACCAGTAAGGGTGACGCTAACGCCATGAAGTGCCCTGATTTGCGCAAGTTTTTAACCAAGGGCACTTCTTCAAACAAAGGCCATGGCGCGTGTCCGCCAGCTTCAATATAAGCTTGCTTGGTCATGAATAAACCCTGGTCCCCATAAGGGATGCCATAGCGGCAACGCAGTGCCACTGCCAGTTCTAAAATAAAGGCTGGCCAAGCGCGCGGTGCATCAAATTTAAATTTAAAGTAGCCGCCCAGTGCGCCTTTTTCTAGTGCGTGTTGCATTACAGTGAGCGGGTCGCTTGGTAAATGCGCATCGGCATGTAAAAACCATAACACGTCAGCTTGTGCCGTTGCTGCACCGGCTAGCAGTTGCTTGCCGCGACAAGGCTCGCTTGGTAGCCAATGTGCTTGATATTGTCTGCATATTGCTTCACACGCAGCGCTGGCTGCACCATCAATCACAATCACCTCGTATGGTGTGTGCGGCAAATGCTGTATTTGCGCTAACAGTTGCGCCAGCTTTCGTTCATCGTTATAGCAGGGGATAATAATGCTTACTTTAGACATAAGGGCTTTCGCTTGGCATCTTCACCTTTTGCTTGGAGATTTTTTGCTGAATAATTTGGCGTGCCAGCGCCAGAAGCGCGCGTCTGGCAGGTCGTTGATCCTGTGCTAGCTTGAGCACTAAGTGAGATAAATCCTCAAATTCATCCACATCAAATCCCACTGGCAGCTTACCAACAGCATGTCCATTTTGTTGGCACAGTAAACTTAAGCCGTCGCCCAATCGTGAAGTGCTCCATGGCAAATTGGTAAGGTCCGGCCACGGCTTGCAGCTGGCCATAATGGAAACGCCGCCGTCGATAGTAGGTTTGAGTACGGTATCAACATTTGAAAACGCATCACCTAAAGCAACATAATCAGTAACATCAATATCAGGTGCATCGCTCCCGATGTATATCAGTTTATTAAAGCCGCTGGTACGCAGTGCATGATCAAGCGCATTCAGGCGCTGCCCCAGGTTACCGCTGACTTGGGGTAGCACCTTTGCATCGGCACGCGTTTGCTTGCAAAGATTTACCGCCCATTCACGATCTTTAACGTCTGCTGGTGCGACTATTACCTTACCAGGCCAAGTCATAACATCTTCCAATACGCAAGCGAGAAGGGCTTCAGCAATTTGATATGCAATTTCCCCTCCGACTTTGGCAGCAAGCCTTTGCTTACCATTGCCAAGTGCTGGTCGCTTGCAAACAAGAACTAATGTAGGTTGTGTCATGTTGTTTTTGGCTTTAAATTTACGAGATTTACTAAAATATAATAAAGTTTATCGTTTATTAGACGTTCATCAGCCAGGGTCCTTACAAATTTTTTTGGTGAAAATTTGATGCTTCATTAGCTGGTAAACTAATTTTGTAACGATTTTTTTAAGGCTTATATTGCATGACGTGTGGTTGCCCTATATTCGAGAATAGTCCCATCTTGGTTTGTGGTAGTTACTTAATCATACCATTTCAAGTAACAAGGCAAACGGCGAGTTTAGACTTGTCGCAGGATATGGTGAATGGGGAAGTTAAAAAATAACTTAAATATGTAAGAACTCAATTGGTGCTTCGTCAAATAGAACAGACTGTTTTAATAGCTTAACTTTAAAAGGTTCCTTCATGAAAATACTTGCAGCTGACATTGGCGGCACTAAAACAGAATTGGCTATTTTCGATCTGGAACAGCTATCAGATGCCTCATACCTTGAACCCAACTTTGGTATGCGCTTTTTAAATCGCGACCAGAATGGATTTATAACTATATACATTAATATCTAATACGTAGGATGAGTAGAATTATGAATACGTATAACTTAGGATTTAATTTTACATAATATACATTATACGAAGTAGCATATATAATTTTGCGGAATAGTTATTTATTTTTAACCCTGCTTTTGGTGCATCCAAAAAGGAATGAAAAATGGCAAATGCTACACCGCAAAATAAATACATTATCAAGCTCACACGTTCCCAGTTAGAGCTGCTGGAAAAAATGCTGTCTCAAGAAATTGCATTACTTGAGTCCGGCTATGCACATCCACATCCGCAAATATTAAAACGCACGTTTGATGCGGTTTGGGAGCATCTGAAACCGTCCCCCGAAGAAAAGCTTAAGCGCATGCAAAGCTGGATTAAACAGATTTACGGCAAGCGCATAGCTGACGTTAATCTGGTTAAGGCGGCTTGATTATGGTTACCGCTGAATCTAGGTTTAATCATGCTGCCGACCAATCTTCCAAATGTGAGCCTGTTAGCCTGCGCAGTTTTGCTGTTAGCACTGGCTTATCACTCGGCTTGCTCCGTAAATTCTGTAATCAAGGTCGTATCATTGGTGCCCGTAAACACGTTCTGACTAAACAATGGTGGATTTACCCGCCCGCCAAAATTGTGCCTAGTCAATTACGCTGGTGAAGCGTAAGAAATATAAGCGCAAGCCATACAAGCCCATTGATAGAGAAAAATTTAAGGAAGTTAGATTGATGAACAGATTGAGTGTTGAAGATGCTGCCAAGTTGCTTCAGGTGACCAGTAGAACAATAGCGCATTGGGAATGCGGCGCAACCCGCATCCCCTATTCCGCTTTCAAGCTACTGCGCTGCCTTGCCAATGGTGCATTGTTGCCTTCGGCTTGGAAAGGTTGGGTAATCAAAGGTGACACCCTTTGGTCGCCCGTGGGAAGACCGTTCCGACAACATGAACTCACCTACATTTCTCATTACTTTACGATGGCGCGTTACTGGCAAGCGGATTATGAACGCCGAAATACAAAACGGCAAGCGGCGCAAGTAATCGACTTTAAACCGCCTTTGCGCTTGGTGTTAGGGGGTAAGCATGACTAATTGCCTAAAAACGCCTCAAAGCGCCTTAAATGGTTTTATGGGGTATGGGGGAACTCGGTTCCCCCATGTAGACCAGCGCGCTTTCGTGCTTAGCATTAAAAATTCGCGTGCTTTGACCTGGCGTTTGACTTCAATGGTTATTGCGCGCCATGCAGACGGTTTTAAGGTTTTGGGGTTGGGTTTAAAGTGGTGTGCGTGTCTTATAACATGCACACTTCTTGCCCCACGGAGCAAAACATGTTTACCTGCAATTCCTTTGTATCCGTTGCCAGTCTTAGCTCTCAGGGGTTTCTTATGCTGAAAAACTATTCCGCCTCAAACTATGAAGCACCAAAACCGACAAGGGACGGTGAGTTCATGCTGGATGGCAAACTGGTTGCAGTCAATGTGGACTTGGCTTCCAAGCTGTTTCACACCTCAACGCGGCGTGTCCGTCAGATGCTGATTGATGGGAAATTGAAAGGCACTAAGTTTGGCAAGCTGTGGCGTATCAATTACCCGTTCCAAATCGTCATGGGTAAACGCGGACCAATGCTTGGTTATAACCGATACAGCAAGCGTGTAAAAAGTCGGAACATTAACGATTTTGAAAACTCCACGTTTACGAAGGGAACATGAAAATCTTTCAACGGCTGATTACCAAACCAGACAATTTAAAAATTAAGGCACCAAAAGCACACAAATTGAATTTGTATTCCTATACATTATACGAAGTATAGGTAGTTCCAATTATGTTGCATTTATCTGTGACTTTACATTAGGAACCTAGATGCTCGTTGCAAGCAACGCTCAATTACCGCCTGCTGTTTGATGGCATAAAATTAACGGTGCTTTATGAATCTTATTTATTATCACTGTAGCTAGTAACGCCTTTACTGCTAAAGGCGTTTTTATTTAGACTGTTTGTTTGTAAATGGTGATTGAGTATCTGGAGCGCTAACTCTTAACTTAGTGCACGTTCAATACGATCCAACGCATTTTTAAGATTATCCATTGATGTTGCAAATGAAATGCGGAAGTATCCCTCTGCGCCAAAGGCTGAGCCTGGCACTACTGCCACATCAAATGATTCTAGTAAGTATTCAGCTAAAGCCATATCTGTAGCTACTTTTATTTTGCCAGCTTTAAATAGCTTATCAATCGCAGCGCGGGCATCAGGAAATGCGTAAAATGCTCCGCCGGCCATTAGGCAACTTAACCCCGGCATGGTGTTAAAGCGGTTAACTACATAAATGTGACGTTCTTTAAATGCCGTTACCATTGGGGTGATGCAATCTTGCGAGCCTTCTAGCGCGGCTTGTGCTGCCACTTGCGAAATGGAGGTGGCGTTGCTGGTAGATTGCGATTGCAAAATCTCCATGGCTTTAATAATGTAAGCCGGACCTGCGGCATAGCCAATGCGCCAACCGGTCATTGAGTACGCTTTAGAAACGCCGTTGAGCACAATACAACGATCCTTAAGCGCTGGGGTAGCGTTAAGAATGTTATAAAACTTATCACCTGTTAAATTCACGTGTTCGTACATGTCATCTGTGGCGACCAGTACATGTGGATGTTTAAGTAACACTTCGCCCAAGGCATGCAACTCAGCCAAGCTATACACCGCACCCGTTGGGTTAGATGGTGAGTTGATCATAAAGATTTTAGTATTAGGCGTAATCGCCGCTTCTAACTGTGCTGGCAAAAGCTTAAAGCCTTGCTCAATGCCACATTGTATAATCACCGGTGTCGCTTCGGCGACCAGCGCAATATCTGCGTAAGAGACCCAATAAGGTGCGGGAATAATAACTTCATCACCTTTATTAAGCACCGCTAGGCATAGATTAAAGATGGTTTGCTTGCCACCCACGCCTACAATCACTTCATTGAGTGCGTAATCAAAGCCATTTTCATTCTTGAATTTTGCAACAATGGCTTTTTTAAGACCTGGAATGCCAGCCACCGGCGTATATTTGGTAAAACCAGCATCAATAGCTGCTTTTGCCGCATCTTTAATGTGCTGAGGCGTATCAAAATCCGGCTCACCAGCTGCTAGGCCAATAATATCGCGGCCTTCCGCTTTATATTTACCAGCTTTTGCGGTAATCGCAAGCGTTGGAGATTCTTTAATAGATAAAACGCGCTGTGATAGTACGGAGTGTGACAAGGTCTGTTCCTTAAAGCAATTGGTAGGTAAATGGTTGAATAGGCGTCATTTTACGCACAAATATGTCGGTTAGGAATAACTCTCAAGACTATTCAGCGAATAAATCAAGCCTCTAGAACAAGTTGAGGCTTTTAGCGAAGCGCCAATTGAATAAATTAGCTCAAACAACATTACTTCAACTTAGGTTTCACATTAAGTTGCGTCATTCCCACTAACCCTTCGACATGGTTAGGTTAGCTCTTCAATCGAGCTTAGGGAACGGCGCCAGCCATAAAGTATTCATGTTTATAGCAACTTACCCTGTCTGGATTGGCTGTTATTGCTGGTATTGAACAAATACCCTTTTTTAGCGCGCTTCAGAAGATGCTTGCTCAAATCCTCACCGCTAATGGTTTTTACTTTACCTTTAACCATCACGTTTGCAGATAATCCATCGCACAACTCAACGCGCATAAGTAAGGCGCCGTCAGGGATATCCATCACCTTCACGCCCTTGCCACCATTGGGGTATTCATTGATTTCGCTTAGCGGGAATACCAGTAATTTATTCTCGGACGAGGTAACCGCAATATGGGTGCTTGCGTCTAATTTAATCGGCGGAAAAATAGTTGCACCATCTTCAGGTTTCATAAATGCCTTGCCTGCTTTAGGTCTAGCCATCAGCCCCTTTAATGGCGCGACAAATCCGTAGCTGTTTGACGTAATAAACAGGAATCGATCGTCATCTTTTCCAGACAGTGCATGCACTAATTTTGCACCATTCTGAACCTCTATGATAGCGCTGAGCGGGATGCCATCACCTTTGCCACCTGGAACAATAGATGCATCAAAAGAATAGCATCGACCACTTGAGTCCATTAACACGACTGGTAATGTTGTCCTTGTTTCAAGTACAGCGAGTTCACTGTCCCCTGCTTTCCATGCGATAGACTCACGGTCAATGCCATGGCCTTGCCTAGATCTGATCCAGCCATTTTTAGACAGCATAATAGTCACAGGTTCATCCACAACAAATGCTTTTTGACCGCCCTGCACACGTTCAACGGGCTCAATCAAGGTGCGTCTGTCGTCACCGTATTTTTCAGCATCCAGTTTAATTTCTTTAGCAGTCAGTTTGCGTAATTTAGTCTCACTGGCCAAAATCGCTTCTAACCTGCCCGCCTCCTCACGTAGCTCCTTTAACTCCCGTTCTATTTTAAAGCCTTCAAGCCTTGCTAATTGACGCAATCGAATTTCCAGGATGTCTTCAGCCTGAATTTCACTCAGCTTAAAGGCTGTCATCAAGTCTGCTTTAGGATCATCTGAATTGCGAATCACTTTGATGATTTCGTCAATATGCAGGAATGCAATTAAGCGACCATCTAAAATATGAATGCGACGGCTAATTTTGTCCAAATCAAACTGGCACCGCCTGCGTACCACGCTAAGACGGAATTCAATCCATTCTTGCAGGATTTTAACTAAACCTTTTTGCGCGGGGCGGCCATCGGTACCAATCATCACCATATTGACCGGGCATGACACTTCCATACTCGTGTGTACAAGTAAAAATGCCATCAACTCGTCACTGGAAACCTTGCTCGTTTTTGGTTCAAGAATGAGACGCACATCTTTTTTGCCCTCACTTTTAACTGAATCCAGCATGCTCAATACAGACTGTTTCACCAGTAACTGGTCTTGGTCTATGGTCTTTTTATCTTTTTTTGGCTTGGGATTAGAAATCGCTTCAATTTCAGCCATGACGGTTTCAACAGAAACGCCGTGTGGTAATTCATTGATAATAATCCGCCACTGGCCGCGTGCCATCGGCTCAACTAGCCATCTGGCGCGTAATCTTAATGAGCCGCGCCCAGTCTCATAAGTTGCATGAATATCAGTCGTTTGCGAAATTAACTGACCGCCACCTGGAAAGTCTGGCCCAGGCACATGCACCATCAACTCTGCTGTGGTGCAGTCTGGCTTATCCATCACATGCAATACTGCATTTGCAATCTCGCGCATGTTATGTGGAATCATCTCTGTTGCCATTCCTACCGCAATACCAGAAGCGCCGTTAAGTAACATCATCGGTAATCGGGCTGGAAGCAACACAGGCTCTTGAAAAGCGCCATCATAGTTACTTTGAAAATCAACCGTGCCGCGATCAATTTCAGAAAGTAGCAAATCGGCAATCGGCGATAAGCGCATTTCGGTGTATCGCATTGCCGCCGCGCCATCACCATCACGTGAGCCAAAGTTACCTTGGCCGTCAATAAGTGGGTAGCGTAACGTAAAATCTTGCGCCAAGCGCACCGCTGCTTCATAAGCGGAGCTATCGCCGTGCGGGTGATACATACCCAACACATTCCCCACAACACGCGCTGACTTTACCGGCTTAACGCCGGCAACCAAGCCCATTTCCTTCATTGCGAACAAAATGCGTCTTTGTACCGGCTTCTGCCCATCTTCTACAGATGGTAGCGCGCGCCCTTTTACCACTGATACGGCATAAGCTAAATAGGCTTCTTCAGCATACTCACCAATGGCAACGGCACCATTGTCGCTATCGTTATTATTTTCAATCATATGAGCATTATCCATTTACACATCGGCCTCAACATCATTACCACGACGCTCCATCCAGGCTTTTCTGGCTGGAGACTCATTTTTTGCCATCAACATATCGAACATTTTATGCGCACCCTCCACCTCATTTTCAGGCAACCTCACCTGCACTAAGCGCCGTGTATCTGGACATAACGTCGTTTCCCACAACTGCTCCGGGTTCATTTCTCCCAGACCTTTAAAACGCTGAATACCTAGCTTTTCCTCTGCAATGCCTTCGCGTTTTAGTTTTTCAATCATCGATATTTTTTCAGCATCGTCAGACACATAAATTTTGCGCATCGGTTTACTCTTGCCTTGTGCCGGCACATCTATTCGATATAACGGCGGTTGTGAAATATACACATGGCCGCGCTCAATGAGCTTGGGCGCGTGTCGCAACAGCATCGTGAGCAGCAACACCTGAATATGCGAGCCATCCACATCAGCATCCGACAAAATACATAATTTACCGTAACGCAAACCAGAAAAATCAGGATCATCTTTAAGGGTGTGTGGCTCAATCCCTAGCGCCACAAAAATATCGTGCACTTCTGAATTACCAAAAATACGTCCAGCGTCCACTTCCCATGTATTGAGCACCTTGCCGCGCAATGGCAGCAATGACTGAAACTCATTATTGCGCCCCATTTTGGCACTTCCGCCCGCAGAGTCGCCTTCAACTAAAAATAATTCTGCGGCCATGGTCCCCGCAGCTTCACAGTCGGTCAGCTTGGATGGCATCATATTTACGCCAGAAGATTTACGTTTCTCGATTTTCTGTGTTGATTTATTGCGCGCCGCCGCTGAACGATTCACTAAATCAGAAATACGCTTTGCGTACTCCACATTTTGACTCAACCAGGTTTCCATGAAAGGTTTCACGGATGAAGCCACCATTTTCATGGCGTCTCGATTGGTCAGTTTTTCTTTAGTTTGCCCTTGAAATTGAGGATCCAGTACTTTTGCGGCCAATACATACCCAACATTACTCCAAACATCTTCCGATGAAATTTTAATGCCGCGCTGCATCATACTGTGATGCTCCATGAAGGTCTTGATCGCCTCAAATACGCCATTACGCAGCCCAGCTTCATGCGTGCCACCTGATAGCGTTGGAATCAGATTGACGTAAGACTCTCCCCCTGCCCCACCTGCGCCAAATGACAATGCCCATAAAGCGCCCTCGCCTTTTGATATGCCATCATTATTATCAAAATGGTAAAATTCACCTGAAATGGTCGGGATCGGTGACTCATTTTCAATCTCATCACGCTCGCCTAGCATCTCGTCCAAGTATTGGGGCAATCCGCCTTCATACGTCCATGAACGCTCCTCAAAACCGTCCACCCCTTCAATACTGAGCGTGACACTCACTCCGCGCAGAAGCACCGCCTTGGATTTAATTAAATGCTCAAGCTGCGGCAATGACACTCTTGGCGAATCAAAATATTTAGGGTCTGGCCAGCACTTTACGGTAGTGCCAGTGTCTTTCTTCAGACATTTGCCAATTTCTGTTAACGGCGCGATGCAGTCACCATGCGCAAATGTGAGCCCGTGCACCTTGCCATTACGTTTTACTTTAACTTCCAGGCGTGTAGAAAGCGCATTGGTGACAGACACACCAACGCCGTGCAAACCGCCAGAAAAACGATACGAACTATTTTCATCCTCTTTATCAAACTTGCCGCCAGCATGCAATTGTACAAAAACCAACTCCACCGCTGGTTGAGACTCACCGGTGGGAATCTCTACTGGAATGCCTCGACCGTTGTCAGACACCTCAACCGCGCCATCCTTAAAAATAGTGACAGAAATATGTGTGGCATGGCCGCCAAGCGCCTCATCTGCAGCATTATCAATCACTTCTTGCACAATATGCGTAGGCGAATCTGTGCGCGTGTACATGCCAGGTCTGGCGCGTACCGGTTCTAAGCCACGTAAAACCTTTACCGAATCTGCGCCGTATTCTTTTTCTGCCATGCTTATTCCTTATGTTCCATATTTTTTCTAGCGGCGTATTTTTTGACAAAACTGACGCGGGGTCAAGTTTAACGATAGCACGCGTCTGACTCAATACTAATTTAAGTATTGCTAACACCTAAAAATTAAATACTCTGTCAGAGTTTCACAAGAAACTAAAATTGAAGTTAGTTCGACGGGAATACTTAAGCAATTAGTAAGAGATATTTCATTGGCTGTAGGTGTGGTTAAGTCTAGCCTTGAAACACACATTTACTTAGTATCACCTTCTGCATTAAAAGATTTGATTGTAGGGAGGTTTGGTGTGATTTATGCCGTACACCTTAGCGCATCTTTGCCAAAGTCGTCACTGTCGGTAATTAATTAGCCTTATAATACGCCAGTGCCCTTCACTGGCAAGCCAGAACCTTAACTTTCGTACAATAACTGCATTGAATAACAATACTCCTTACATGGTAGCCATCATTGGCGCTGGGCCTGCTGGGCTCATGGCAGCAGAAACACTCATTGCGCAATCTGTTGATGTCCATGTGTATGACGCTATGCCCAGCGTTGGTCGTAAATTTTTGATGGCTGGCATTGGTGGCATGAATATCACCCATGCTGAACCTGCCGCACAATTTATCACGCGTTATGGCGCCAGGCAAAATCAAATCGCGCCAATGCTCCAACAATTAAACGCCGCTGACCTGCGGGACTGGGTGCATCAGCTTGGTCTTGAGACTTTTATCGGATCATCTGGGCGCGTGTTCCCAACAGATATGAAGGCAGCACCTTTATTGCGCGCATGGTTACACAGATTACGTCATGCCGGGGTGCATTTTCATGTGCGCCACCAATGGCAAGGTTGGGATGCACAAAAAAACTTGTGCTTTAACACGCCACAAGGCACTTATTCTACCAAGCCAGATGCCGTTATTTTGGCACTAGGTGGCGGCAGTTGGGCCAAATTGGGTTCGGATGGAAAATGGTTGCCATTACTTGAGCAACAGGGCGTCAAAGTGGAAGCGCTCAGGCCCGCCAACTGTGGCTTTAACGTTAGCTGGAGTGACTATTTTCAAGCACATTTTTCTGGCGCACCGCTTAAAACCATTACAGTCAAATATGCAGACAAGCATGACATCAACCATGAAAAATCTGGCGAAATGATGATCACATCCAATGGCGTTGAAGGTAGCCTGATTTATGCGATTTCTGCAACGCTACGCGACACTATCGAGGCCGACGGCCATGTGCAGATACACTTGGATTTGCTCCCTCATAAAAATATCGATGCTGTCATTCAAGCAATCGCGCATCCGCGTGGCTCACGCTCGCTGTCAAGCCACCTTCAAAGTCGGCTCAATTTAAAAGGCGTAAAAGTGGCATTGCTCCGAGAGGTACTTTCGGCCGAAGCGCTTAACGACCCGGTGCAGCTAGGCAACGCCATCAAAGCTTTGCCTATCGTACTTAAATCCACACGTCCATTGGATGAAGCCATCAGCAGTGCGGGCGGCGTAACATTTACGGACTTAAATGAGGATTTAATGCTAACCAAATTACCCGGTGTATTCTGCGCAGGTGAAATGTTGGATTGGGAAGCACCAACGGGCGGCTACTTGCTCACCGCCTGCTTTGCCAGTGGACGTGTTGCGGGCAATGGTGTTTGGTCTTGGTTACAAAAAAATCATCTGAATCAAGCTATTTTTAACCCTGAAAAATAGTGGCGTAACACAGTTTTACCTATCAATGGTGTCTGCTCATAAAACCTCACTCCCACATTATCGAGAATGAGTGAAACTTAGATATTTAAGCCGCGATTTTCATTTTTAACCAATAATCAAAACTTAATTTCCCCGCACCACCGAACAGTAGCGGTAAAAACATCACCAAGTAGATTAATGGCAATTTGTAATTACCAAAGCCATCCCCAGCCTCATCTATAATACGATAGCCCTTTAACAGATCAGAAAAAGAGCCTACGTACTCGGGAGAATGTACCGTTAAAATAGCCACAACAGTCAGAATCATCAACGACATCGTAAAAAAACGCGTGCCTATTCCAAGCAATAAGGCCGCTGCTCCAAAAATTTCAAAATAAGTGGCCATATGCCAACTTATCTCAACGGGCACTAATTTTAAAGGGAACGGAAACAGCAGATCAGCAAACCAATTCACCCCATGATACTTTTCTAGCCCTGCTTCCAAAAACTCCCAAGCTAGCAAGCTACGTAAAAGTAATTGTGGCAACCATGTAGAGGCTCCATCTAAAGCTCGCGTAACATTAAGATAAAACTTCACAAAAATCATCTGGTTAAAGTCAATTGGATTCGACATTATTTATTTCCTCATATAAAAGCACAGTCAGCAATATAAAGCTTGGTCGATTAACTACAGCATTACTTACAGCCAACTTAACACTTTGATTAAATAAGTACATCAACATTGAGGGGGGTGGCAATCTAGTTGTTGAAATTCGTAATTAAACTGAGCATCAAGAACTAGCGGATAGTACAAAGTAAATGCGCACTTAAATACCGGCAGTGAAAGCTTATTAGAAAGATCGCTCAGTGAAATGCTCAAATAATTCAATGAAGATTAAAGCGCATTTCCACATTATCGAGAATGAGTAAAACTTAGATATTCGCCCTCTTCACAAACATCATGCAGTGGGCTTTAGAGGCTTCAAATACCTCCTTACATGGCAGCTGTTTACTTTTGAAGTTCATCGCACGGCAACCGTAGGGAAAACTGACATCATAAGTAATAAAATAATATGCACATTGCAGGCAGTCTTGGTGTTTTTGTTTATCCATGTTTATTCATCAACTTACTCAGGGATGCAGGACTAATCATCGCAAACCTAAAATAACTCAGCCTGTTTAACAGGTGGCGCCGCTAGCAGTTCATCTATGTTAATTTCAAAAACGCCAAGCTTGCCACGGCATGGCATAAGCGCCAATGGCGTTGCCTGCTCAAACAAAAATCCATAATACTCTTGGTGAACACCACCAAAATGCGCACGTTGCAGACGGCTGATACCGTCAGGTAACTCCCCGGGTCGGCAGCATAGTACCAAATTGGCAATACCGACTACGCCACCGAGCTCAAGCTGGTCTTTAGGGGGTAAGGGAATATCAGTACTGGATTTTAGATAGTCATAATATTCGGCGTACAAGCCTTTACTAGCATGAATCAGAATGGGGCCACGGTATTGCGTACCCCAAGTGCGGTCATCTACCAGCAAATACCCGTGAGCAATTAACCATGCGTAGGGTTGCTTGAGTGAAAGGGCTTTTGTTAGACCTGTGGGGAGTTTGAGTCGCTGGGCATGAGGCATATGGCTTATTTATTATGCGCCCGCATAATACGGCCTTTTTCACGCTCCCAATCACGCTCTTTTTCAGTATCGCGTTTATCGTGTTGCTTTTTACCTTTGGCTAACCCAATTTGCACCTTAACGCGCCCTTTTGAAAAATGCAAATCAAGCGGCACAATGGTGTAGCCAGAACGTTCAACTTTAGCAATCAATTTTATAATTTCTTCATTGTGCAACAATAGCTTGCGCGTTCTTATTGCATCTGGCCGAATATGCGTAGAAGCTGCACCTAATGGTGTAACGTGGCAACCAATAAGGTAAATCTCACCGCGTTGAATAATGACATAAGCTTCTTTAATGTTGACGCGGTTATCTCGAATGGCTTTAACTTCCCAGCCTTCTAAAACAATACCAGCCTCATACTTATCTTCAATATAGTAATCAAAAAAAGCTTTTTTATTTTGTGCAATGCTCATAAAACTAAATATTTCTTGGCGAATGGCTTAAAATATCATTTTACTCTACTTTCTGCGCCAGTTTACTTAACAACACTTGCGCAGATTTAGCTGAACATTAAAGGGATGCATGGCGCAAGTTCAAAAATCAGTTCTCATTAACCATTCAGCAAGCCAGATGTACGCGCTGGTGGACGATGTGACTAAGTATCCAGAGTTTTTGCCTTGGTGCGGTGGCGTGGACTTAATTAAACAAGATGAAATTTCGACCATCGCCACACTGCATATTGCCTACCACGGCTTACATCAAAAATTTACCACCGAAAACCATAAAATTTACCCTAATTTGATGGAAATCAAACTTAAAGATGGTCCATTTAAGCAGCTTGAAGGTGTATGGCGCTTTATCGCGCTAAATGAAAGTGCCTGTAAAATTGAATTCATGCTCAATTATGAGTTTGCTAACAGCTTTTTAGAAAAAATTATCGCACCCGTTTTTAGCCACATCGCCAATACCTTTGTCGATGGATTTGTGACGCGTGCTGATGAAGTATATGCATAAAAATAGAAGCCCAAAGGACGACAACCGTGAATAACCAAGCCGAAATTACAGTAGAAGTAGCCTATGCATTGCCTACAGAGCAGTTGATTGTGCCAGTCAATGTGCCAGATAGCGCTACTGCTGAGCAGGCAATTATGGCGTCCGGTATTTTGAGTAAATTTCCAGAAATTGATTTAGCCGTGAATAAAGTTGGCATTTTTGGCAAACTGGTTAAATTAGAGTCGCCCTTGCGGCATTTAGATCGCGTGGAAATTTATCGCCCTTTAATCGCAGATCCTAAAGAGGTGCGTAAACAACGTGCCGCTGACGGAAAAATAATGAAAAAAGGTGGCGGGGATTTACCGGCTTAAATACTTTAGGACAGCTTTAATAACTTAATCAGCAACTTTGTAACTGTAAGCGCGCCTTCTCTTGGAAGACGTCCAATATAATCCTGCTAATTACCTTAATAGACGCTTAATATAATTTTAAAAACACATCTCAAGGCTTGAAAACTAAAGTTTCTTAGCCTTACTCAATTTTGACTTATCGCCTTGTATATGACAACATCAACATGCTTTTTTAAAATCGAAATTTAAAGACCATCGAAGACCTCATGCCCAAACATTTTAACGTCATTATTATTGGAGCCGGACCCAGTGGATTATCAGCGGCCATCCGGGCGGCCGAGCATGGCGTTTCATACTTATTACTGGAGGCGTCGCAAACTGTAGCGAGCACGATTCGTAGCTATCAGCGCGGTAAACTGGTGATGTCTGAGCCTCGTGGATTACCGCTTCGTAGCCCACTTCCATTTACGGCATCATTACGTGAAACTGTGCTTGAAAATTGGGAAAAATCCATTGCAGATCACAACGTTAATGTGCGCTATGAGGCTAAAGTGGTGGCGATTTCACGCCTTAAAAACAAGCTTGAAGTTGAGCTGGCAGACGGCGACAAGTTCACCGCTAATCACGTGGTTCTTGCCATTGGTGTGCAAGGTAATCTACGCAGATTAGGGATTCCTGGTGAAGATTTACCACAAGTACAATATCAATTGGATGACCCGGATGCTTACCAAAATGAAACCATTATTGTGGTTGGCGGTGGTGATAGTGGTGTAGAAAACGCGCTGGCACTTACCAATAAAAACCAGGTTATCATACTTAACCGCGCTGAAGACTTTAGTAATTTGAAAGAAAGCAACCTGAGCCAGTTAATGGAATCTCGGCAAAAAGGTGCTATAGATTGGTTGCTCGAAACCAAACCTCAATCGATTGAAGAAAATACCAAAGGCGAGTTTCCAATCACCCTATTTGCCAGTACGCCCAAGGGGGTTGAACACATTCCGTGCCATCGTATTATTGCCCGGCTTGGTGCACTGCCATCGCGCCCTTTATTGGAGAGCTTTGGCATTGCTTTTCCGACAGATGATGTGGGTGCCCTGCCGCTACTTTCTGCCAGTTATGAATCCAATGTACCCGGACTCTATATTATTGGCGCACTTGCAGGCTACCCTTTAATTAAGCAAGGCATCAACCAAGGTTTTGAGGTTATTGAGTATATTCTTGGCAACGATGTAGAGCCGGCCGATACGACTTTGTTGCGTGAAAAGTTTTCGAGCTTTTGCAACGATCGTGGGGTTGATGATGTGCTGTATAAAATTCAAAAAAATGTGCCGATTCTCGCCATGCTTAATACGTTGCAATTACGTGAACTGGTGTTGGAAAGTAATATTTTATTGTCAGAACCTGGCGATATTATCTTTAAACGTAACGATTACAGCACCACTTTCTTTTCTATCATTGAAGGTGAATTAGATGTACTGATTGATGAAGACAACGAACCAGACGCCACACTTAAAGCTGGCGACTTTTTTGGCGAACTTGCTTTGGTTTCTGGTCGCCGCAGGCCAGGCACAGTGCGCGCACGTACGAAGTGCGTCATTATCGAAACGCCACGGCGTGTGATGCAAAAGCTGATAGGCTCAGTACAGGCCATGCGCCGCATGCTGAATGAAGTCGCTATTAAAAGTGTGGTTCAAGTTTGTATTGGGCTCTCCTTAAGTGAAGATGACCTTAATGATGTTGCCACTCAAGCAACGCTTAAAAGTTATGAAGCCGGTGAAGACCTTTTTCACGAAGGTGATGAAGCGGATGGTTTGTACCTGATTCAAAGTGGTTCAGTGACCGTATCCCGCATGATAGGCGGGCGCGAGGTGGTGCTGTTTTATGTGGCTGCGGGTAACTATGTCGGAGAAATGTCACTGGTTTCTGGCGAACCCCGCTACGCCACCGTGCGTGCAGCAGTAGCCACTGAAGCCGTGTTGATTAAAGCGGATCGTATGCGCGACATCATCGCGCGTAATCCTGAAATTCGTAACGCGCTTGATGCACGCTACCTTAATCATTTACAAGAACAAGAAAAACGTCAACAACTTGAAAGTGCCTCAGATGGTAGCGGTGCGTTTACCAGCCAATCTACGCAATCCAACTTAATCTCGTTCCTCATTCAACAAGGCGTTGGCGAGGCAACTGATGTATTGCTGATTGATGAGTCGCTGTGTATTCGCTGTAATCACTGTGAACAAGCCTGTGCTGACACCCATGGCGGCGCAACGCGATTAGACCGTGACACTGGGCCTATTTTTGCTAACATCCGCGTGCCTACTTCATGTCGTCATTGCGAGCATCCGCATTGCATGAAAGACTGTCCGCCAGACGCGATTCACCGCGCACCACATGGCGAAGTTTATATCGATGATAGCTGTATCGGTTGTGGCAATTGCCAGCAGAACTGTCCGTATGACGTGATTCAAATGGCTGTGATTCAAGACCAGCCGGAGCGTAGCCTGTGGCAAATTATGTTGGGAATTGAGCCAAAAGCATTACCCACAACCAATAGCAGCAAGGTCGCGGTTAAATGCGATATGTGTAAAGATATCACCGATGGCCCTGTATGCGTACGTGCCTGCCCGGTTGGTGCTGCATTACGCGTTAATCCTGAAGGTTTGTTGGGTTATGCCAGCGGCACCTCTGGTGAAGTCGCTTTACTTGGTTTAGATGAAACTTAGCTTAGATGAAACTCAGAAAGCACTATTTGCATGCAACGCAGTAACATTTTTGACTTTAAAAATTACCTCTACTTTAAACTAGCGGTCGTCATCATTCTTATCGCTTTTGCTGCTTATTTATTATTTGAGCCAGCGGTTGGGCATTATGGTGGCAGCTGGCTTGGCTATGGACTCGGCACTATTTCAGCGTTGATGGTGTTATGGATGGCGTGGTATGGCGTGCGAAAGCGGCGTTACCGTGGTACTGGCGCCACACAAGGCTGGCTATCTGCGCACATTTACTTGGGCACCGCGCTTACGGTTATTGTCACCCTGCACAGCGGCTTTCACTTTGGGCTAAACGTTCATACATTTGCCTACGCCATGTTGTTAATCGTCGTTATCAGTGGGTTTTTTGGTAACTACACTTACATGATTTATCCACGCCAAATGACCGAAAACATGGGCGAGGATAACTTGGATGGCTTGTTGTTACGCATTGCTGAATCTGATAAGTTAGCCCGACAAATTGCGTTATTAATGCCAGACCACATCAATAACGTTGTTGCGCGGGCTTGCGGCGAAACTTCTATCGGCATTGGCTTGCTAGAGCAACTCAGAGGATTTCAACCAAACTGCCCTTCCGCCATCGCGGTTCAACAACTCTCGACCGTGGACAACACACTATCCCCTGAGCAACGTAAATTGTATCGAGATTTATATTCAATCATGGTGCGGCGTGAGTCTTTGGTAAGGCGCGCGCGCCAGGATTTAATGTATCGCGCTCGATTAGGTTTTTGGTTATATTTTCATGTGCCGTTCACCATCGCATTACTGGTGGCGATGCTGGCGCATGTCATTGCTGTTTTTGCTTATTGGTAACGCATGATCAATTGTCTGTTCATTAAAGTCACCCAAAACTCACGTGGTTTACCCATGCGGAGTTATCGCACCTTGGTCGCAGAGGAAATCGCATTTGGCCGCGGTGCAGAGTGCACCATTCACTTGCCTGACCCACGTATTGCTATGCACCACGCGGTAATCAAGCGTCGTGATGATGGTGAGCTACATTTAATAGCGCTCAATGGTGAATTAGAAGTTGATTCTGCATCTAGGCAAAACATTCCGCTAACACAAGGCACGCAAGTCATGCTGGGGCCTTATCTATTAACGGTAGAGCCAACGCCACCAGATATCGATTTATCAATATCGCTCGCGCTGGCGCACAGCTTGCCTGATGATTTTCAAAACATCAAATCACGTACACACGAACCATTACCAGGAGCGACACGCTTTAAAAGACGTTTGTCGATATGGATGGCGGCATTGATTGCGCTATTGTTTTTAGCATTACCGTTAGCGCAAAATTTAATCCCAAAACTACACGACACCATGGCAGAACTGCCCTTTGGTTTTGATCGAGTGTGGAGTCCAGGGCATATTTCAAATGCGCATCGGCATTTTGGCTCACAATGCGCCAATTGCCATCAAACGCTAACACAACAGGTCACTGACCAATCCTGCATGCAGTGTCACCGCGACACCACACCGCACATTACGAACCCCGCGCTACAACATCATGCTTTTGAGGCTAAACGCAAGTTTTTAGGCAGCACACGCTGCGGTGAATGTCATCGTGAACACAAATCACCACAACCGTTAACACGGCAAGATGATGGCATGTGCATTAAGTGTCACGGCAACATTAAAGCTATTAATGCCACCACAAAGCTATCGGATATTCATGATTTTGATAAAGACCATCCTGAATTTAAACTCACGTTTAAAACAGGTGCTAATAACGCAGAAATTGTGCGAATACCACAATCTGAAAAAGCACGTTTAATTGAAAACTCCGGGCTGAACTTTCCGCATTCACAGCACATCGGAAAAGTGCAGGGCCCTAACGGCATGTGGGATGTACGTGAGCTTTCATGTACAACTTGCCACCAGTCAAAAGGTAAAGAGCTGCAATTTGAACCAATCGCTTATAAGCGCGATTGTGCGGCTTGCCATGCGGGTGAGCTTAAGGTGGGCTCCGCAGACACGAAGCTTGATGTGCCGCATGGCTCAGAGCAAATAGTGATGAATACGCTAAAATTATTAGCGCCAAAAAATGTTGAGCGCTATTTGGAAAAATTAAAAACAGACGGTTGTGCTTACTGCCATGTGGTTGAAACGTCAAATAAAGGAGATGCGTTACCATGGCGCGTCAAGCCATTGCAAATTAACCAGGACTGGTTCAGTAAGGCGCGATTTAAACATGCGTCACATCGCACGCAACAATGTGATTCGTGTCATCAGGTAGAGGCCTCAGAAACCAGCGCAGACGTAGCCATGCCCGACCGCGACTCCTGCTTGCAATGTCACTCTGGCAAGCGTCCAAAACACAAACGCATTGCCAGCGGTTGCATGTCCTGCCATGACTTTCATAGCGTACACAAAACAGTTAACGCATCCACTTCAAGTGAAAGCTCCATTCAGCACACACTTGATACGGCGCTTTCTATATCAAAACAATCATCTAAAGAAAAAGAATAAGCGCAAAATTTCAAGTCAACATTGAGAATCGTTTTATAAAATACAAACCTTATGACTGAAAAAAAAGTAGATGTTTTATTAGTTGGTAGCGGCATTATGAGCGCCACCCTCGCCTCATTATTATCTGAATTAGATAGCTCACTAACTATGATGATGGTAGAACGCTTACCTCAGGTTGCCGCTGAAAGTACGGATGCATGGAACAATGCCGGCACTGGGCACGCGGGCTATTGTGAACTTAATTACACGCCGATGCGCGCTGATGGTGTTGTAGAAATTGACCGTGCATTGGCCATTAACGCTTCTTTTGAGGTTTCGCTACAATTTTGGTCTTACCTTGTTGAACAAAATACACTGCCTAGTCCAAAAAAATTCATCAATACCACGCCGCATTTAAGCTTTGTTTGGGGTGATGATAATGTTGAGTTTTTACGCAGGCGCTATCTGCAACTCAAAGAAAATCATCTATTTCAAGATATGGAATTTAGTGATGATATAGCCCAGCTAAAAAGCTGGATGCCGCTGATGATGCAGCAACGCGATAGCAATCAACGCGTAGCGGCGACACGTGTAAGTTATGGATGTGACGTTGACTTTGGTGCATTAACACGTAGCTTAATTAAATCGCTAGCCACTAAAAATAATTTTGACCTTAATCTCAATACTGAAGTACAAAGCTTAAAACAACTAAGCAACGGACGTTGGCGGGTTGGCTTAAAAGACCTGACCAATAAACACAAGACAACGATTGATGCCGGTTTTGTATTTTTAGGCGCAGGGGGCGGAGCATTAGCGTTATTACAAAAGGCTAATATCCCAGAAGGAAAAAGCTATGGCGGCTTTCCAGTCAGTGGTCAGTGGCTGGTATGCAGCAATCCTGACATCGTTAGGCAACATGATAGCAAAGTCTATGGTAAGGCCGCATTGGGCGCGCCGCCGATGTCTGTGCCACATTTGGATACTCGCATTATCAATGGCAAACCTGCCCTGCTGTTCGGGCCTTACGCCGGGTTCACCACAAAGTTTTTAAAGCAAGGTTCGTATTGGGATTTGTTAAAGTCAATCAAACCCAATAACCTCAAAGCCATGCTAGGCGCTGGCTGGCAAAATCTGGATTTAACACGCTACCTCATGGGCGAAGCACTGCAATCACACACTTCACGCATAGAGTCTTTACGCCAGTTTTATCCACAGGCGGTTGAGTCTGATTGGCAGTTAGCCCATGCTGGCAAGCGCGTTCAAGTTATAAAAAAGTGTAATGAGCAAGGTGGCAAGCTTGAGTTTGGTACTGAAATCGTCAGCGCAAAAGATGGTTCAGTGGCGGCCTTGCTTGGCGCATCCCCTGGTGCATCTGTGTCTGTACAAGCCATGATTAATGTGATTGAACGCTGCTTTAAAACGCAACTAGAAACTGATGTCTGGCAGCAAAAGATGAAAACTTTAGTACCAAGTTATGGAGAATCACTCATTACTGATACCAAATTATTAAAAAAGATCAGAACAAGAACACTTAACACGATGCAACTGCTCTAAATTCAAGTTGATCTTTGCATGGTTGATTTCCCTAACCAGAAAATCCTGAAATTACGTCATTACCTAAAAAGTAAGTCATGCACCGTTTGTACGCGGTAGAAGTTTAGAGGTTTCGGTTTAACTTGGGTAAGATGCTGACTATTATCGTCAGTCCGCATCTTAATCCCAGATTAACTACGAGTTAAACTACAAGTTAAACCGCGAGTTTAGTCGCAATCAAGCTACGCTGGCGGCGCACTTCATACAAGCAAATACCACTAGCCACACTCACGTTTAAGCTTTCAACCGAACCAAACATTGGAATTGTCACTAGCGCATCACAAGTTTCAGCGGTTAAGCGGCGTATGCCATCGCCTTCTGCACCTAACACTAAAGCAATTGGGCCATCTAGCTTGGTATTGAGCAAGTTGCTTGGCGCGTCCATGGTGGTACCTACTACAAAAACCCCGGCCTCTTTGAGCTCACGTATCGTTCTAGCCAAGTTAGTCACCGCAATGAACGGTACGGTTTCTGCTGCACCACAGGCAACTTTACGTACGGTTGCGTTCAAGCCAACGGCTCTGTCTTTAGGTGCAATCACAGCATGCACGCCCATGGCATCAGCCACGCGCAAACACGCGCCTAAATTATGTGGGTCTTCCACACCATCTAAAATCAAAAAGAACGGCGGTTCGGTTAAATCAGACTCTAAAATATCGTGTATATCTTTATATGGTATAGGTGTATCTACCACGCGTGCAATCACACCTTGATGACGACCATTCATGCCAGCCATGCCATCTAAACGGCTACGTTCTACTTCCATGGTACGTACACCAGCAGACTCTGCCATTTTCAGCAAATCTTTCATGCGCGCATCAAGGCGGTCACGGTCAATTAAAATCTCTTGCACACTGGCGCTATGTTGGCGCAAACGGCTTAATACGGCATGAAAGCCAAATAAAATACGGGCATCACTCATTTTTTCACCTTACGTTTAGTTGCTTTTGCAGTAGCTTTGGTCGCTACTTTTTTAGGTTTACTGGTTTTATTTTGTGGTTTAGGTTTGCCTGAAGGCGATGGCTTCCGTGTTGATGGTTCAAATGACTCAGCTTTTGGCTTATTGCCAAACTTACCACCAAAATTGGTAGCTTCTGACTTTAGATCATCAAAACCAGGCGTGGATTTTACAGTAGATTTACCGCTGTGGCCCGTTTTAATACGCATGCCTATTTTTTTAGAATCAACATTAAGTTCATTATTTATATCATTGTTTTTATTAACTAAAGAAAAATCAATCTTAGTAGTTTCTAAATCAACACGCACTACTTTAATGGTCAACCTGTCGCCTAACTGGTAGCGCACTCCAGTCCGCTCCCCCGCCATTTCATGGCGTGCTTTGTCGTAATGGAAATAATCGTTTCCAAGCTCGGTAACGTGCAATAAGCCTTCTACATACACGCCATCGAGTGCGACGAATAAACCAAAACTTGTCACACCTGCGACCGTACCCTCAAACACTTCGCCAATTTTATCCTGCATGTAAAAGCATTTAAGCCAATTGGTAACATCACGCGTAGCATCATCGGCACGACGCTCAGTCATCGAGCATTGCATACCTAAGTTATTCCAGTCCCCAGCTTTATAACGATCGCCATTTAATACCGCTTTAATTGCACGATGAATGAGCAAATCCGGGTAACGGCGGATAGGCGATGTAAAGTGAGCGTAAGCCTCATACGCTAAACCAAAGTGGCCCACGTTGTCTGGGCTATACACGGCTTGCTGCATAGAGCGTAATAACACCGTTTGCAATAACTGCGCGTCAGGGCGCTCTCTGATCTTGTCTAATAACTTACCGTAGTCTTTGGCGTGAGGTTTCTCTCCACCACCTACGCCAAAGCCAAATTCACCCATAAACGTGCGTAGCAGCTCTAATTTTTCAGGTGTCGGACCTTCATGAATCCGATATAAAGCAGGATGCTCATGTTTTTTTAGAAATTCAGCCGCGCAAACATTGGCTGCCAGCATGCATTCCTCAATCAGTTTATGTGCTTCATTACGTGTACTTGGCTCAATGCGCTCAATTTTTCCATTATCATCAAAAATCATGATGGTTTCTGATGTCTCGAATTCAATGGCACCGCGTTTTTCACGTTGCGTCTGTAGCAATTGGTAAACGCTATTGAGATCATTCAAATGCGGTACCAGCCAAGCATATTCTTGTGCTAACGCATCTTGTGGATGTTGCAAGATTTCAAACACCTGATTATAAGTCATGCGTGCTTTTGAGCGCATCACTGAGGGGTAAAACTTAAATTGCTTTACAATGCCGGCGCCGTCAATCTGCATGTCACAGATCATGCACAAGCGCTCAACATCAGGGTTTAATGAACACAAGCCATTAGACAAAGCCTCTGGCAACATCGGGATAACACGCCGCGGAAAATAAACGGAGTTACCACGTTCAAACGCACCTTTATCTAACGCATCGTTTGGTTTTACATAAAAACTCACGTCGGCAATCGCCACCAATAACCGCCACCCTTTGCCTTGTGGCTGTGCATATACAGCATCATCAAAGTCGCGCGCCGTTTCACCATCAATCGTAATCAACGGCATTTCACGGCAATCAATACGGCCGTTGTAATCAGCCGCTTGTACTAACTTAGGATAAGACTCTGCCAGCTTAACCGCTTCAGCACTAAATTCGTGTGGTAGATTATGCTTGCGTAGCGCAATTTCAATTTCCATGCCGCTATCAGCATAGTTACCTAAAATTTCCACTACTTTGCCCATCGGCTTTGCGTGTGAAGATGGCTGCTCTGTTAGCTCCACCATTACCACTTGCCCAGATTTTGCACCCATATCTAAATGATATGGAATCAATATATCAAGGTTAATGCGCTTATCTTCAGCGGCCACCACGGTTACGCCGCTGGTTTGAATCACACGACCTACCAGCTTTTGGGTGCGGCGTTCTAGCACCTCTACAATTTTGCCTTCTGGCCGGCCTCTTCTATCCAAGCCACTCATGCGTACCATGGCACGGTCACCATGCATCACCTGCGACATTTCTTTAGGACTTAAAAATAAATCCTCGCCATTACACTTGGTTTTATCATCTGGAACTAAAAAGCCAAATCCATCAGGATGACCCTGTACCACGCCCGCGATTAAATCGAGCTTATCAGCAATACACAGCGCACCTTTTCTATTTCGAATAATCTGGCCTTCACGCTCCATCGCGTTTAAGCGCTTATTAAACACCTCACGCTCAGCATCACTAATCTCCAGTAACGCGTAGAGCTGCTCAACGCCCAACGGCACACCTTGGTCAGCCATGGTGCTCAATATCAGCTCCCGACTCGGCAACGGCGTATCGTAGCGGCTCGCTTCGCGCGCAGCATGAGGATCATTACTTCTTTTAGTTTTGTGACTATTTCTATGATTTGTCATTGACAAAGCTCACCTTTAATATAAAATTCAACGCCTTAATTGGCTACAGTATTTAAATACGTAAGTTAATTGCCCGGATGGCGGAATTGGTAGACGCGCATGGTTCAGGTCCATGTGCCTTAGGGTGTGGAGGTTCGAGTCCTCTTCCGGGCACCAATCAAATGCATATTCTACTCTATAGCGCGTAAAATATCGCTCATCGCCTCAATGATAATTGATGCTGGCTAGCATTGGTTCAACGTAAACAGGTCGATAAACGCTGATTAGCCTTAGCTTCCCTGCAGGATGAGTCGCTTATGATTAGCGTATGAAGTTAAGGGCGTTGTAACTTGGTTTTGTTGATTTTAAATTGGCAAGCAGGGCAACCGCTTGCGCCCTTTTACCCACATTTAATTTTTGAAAGATGCGTTTAAGGTGGCTTTTAACTGTATTTTCGCTGATATTTAAAATCATGCCAATTTCCTGATTGGTTTTACCCGTTTTAATCCAATCAATCACCTCCAGCTCTCGCTCACTTAAACTGGATAGACTAACCACGGGCGCACATTTCTCTGAAGTATCCGTAGGTGCAAGCGGCGTGATTTTTCTGAGTGCATAGTCTATATGAGGTATGAGTAGAGGCATCGCTAAGCCATTAACTTCAAATGATTTCTGTTTACCTAAAAACACATATAAACATTCATTTTTACTACGGTAATCAGTAACGCCATATACTAATATCGAGCACATTTCATGGGGTTTGCCAGAAAATATGGTTTTAAAATCATACTCAGTAGCCATATCATTAAGATCATCAATCACATAACACTGGCGACCATTATTGACCCAACGTTGATGCAAATGTGTTGCACAGACGCCTATTTGATCTAATATTGCCCACAATGCGCGCGTGTTGACACCCTCTAAATGAGAGGTAACGTCATAACTTAAGCTTGCACCAATATGCTTATCGCTAAAATCGCCCCAGGCGACTACAAGTGCATCGTGTGGAATCAAGCTGGTAATATTGTTTTGCATCCACTGAAAAAAGTCGAAATGAGTTTCAATATGTTCAGCGTGCTGTATGACGGAAAAAATATCTTTCCAAAGTTTATTATTAACTTCTATATCCATAATAATTAGGCACCGTATGATGAGCAATTTTGCTCACGTACACTTACCAATGCATAATAAATGCCAGATATTTAATTTAATAAAAACAAATAGTTATAAGATAATTTTGGAAGACTATTGATTTAATCGTTAACAAGTCAACTTTAGTGTCAATTTTACAACAACACTAAAAAGAGAAATTCGTGCCAAAACTAAAAATCACTCTAAATTTAGCGCATAAATCGCAGGTAAATTGCGCCACCATCCATAAACATCCATGCCATAGCCAAATACATAACAATTAGGCACTTCAAGCCCTACAAAATCAGCTTTAATCGGCTTGGCATGCTCAAGTTTTTTTTCAATCAATACTGCAGAAAACACCTTTAAAGCACCAAGCGCTAAACATTTGTCTTGAATCTCTTTCAAAGTGACACCTTCGTCTAAAATATCGTCCACCAACAATACAGTGCGACCGGATAAATCTAGCTTGGGGAGTGATTTCCAACTGAGCGTCTTGCCAACGGTTGCATTTTGGTAACGGCTGGCATGTACATGGTCCAACTCTAATGGAAATAAGAGCTGCGTTAGCAATTGTCCGGCAAAAACAACACCACCGCCCATGACGCAAATAACTACGGGCCGGCTATGTTCGAGCGTGCGCGTAATTTCTTTACTTAATCTCACAATTTCTGTTGCAACCGCCTCAGATGAATAAATAAGTTCAGATTGTGCAAGCAGTTGTTGGGGATCAGTTAAATGCATATATTAGAGCCTATATTTTCTACTATGGCGCGGGTATTGCACCTCAGGTTGTTTTACTTAATAAACTTCGTACACTTTTTATCAAAAAAAGAATGGTTAATGCAAAGTCACCTGCTCGCTCAAGGCTTGGGTGCGTATCTCTATGCCTGCCTGAATTTGCGGACTATATTCCTCAACCCAAACTGCCAACTCAAGTTTGATAAGATTTTCTTTGGTGCTATGTGCGCCTTCGATCCATTTCAGTAGCTTATTGACCCATACGGTGTCTGTGATTCTTGCTTGCGCAATACGCAGTTTTTCATGTGGCGTAGGCATGGTGTGTTCATCATCAGCTAATAACTCTTCGTAAAGCTTCTCACCAGGGCGCAAACCTACATATTCAATTTTAATTTCGTCTAACTCTAAGCCTGACAATCGAATCATATCCATGGCTAAATCAGCGATTTTAACGGGCTCTCCCATATCCAGCACAAAAATTTCACCGCCCTTACCCATTAGCCCTGCCTGCATCACCAACTGTGCCGCCTCCGGAATAGACATAAAATAGCGCGTAATTTCAGGATGGGTAATGGTTATCGGTCCTCCCTTGGCTATTTGCTCGCGGAATTTAGGAATGACACTACCACTGCTACCCAGTACGTTACCAAAGCGCACAATCACGAAGCGCGTACCTGTGGAACCTTGCAAGCCTTGACACACCATCTCCGCCAAACGTTTACTAGCACCCATTACATTCGTTGGGTTAACGGCTTTATCAGTTGAGATCAACACAAACTTTTCTATCCCAGCTTCTTTGCAGGCTAAAGCCAGCGTATGCGTACCAATGACATTATTCGACAAGGCCTCCCACACGTTGCCATTTTCCATCATCGGCACATGCTTATAAGCCGCAGCATGAAACACGACTGCTGGTTGATATTGCGTTAATAGATTTGTAATGCGTACGCTATTTTTAACATCACAAGTCATATATAACAACTTTGTCGGTAAGTTAAATGCGCTTAACGTTTGCTCAAGCTGGTAAAGTGCGAACTCTGAAATATCCAGACAAATTAACGTGGCAGGTTGATATTTCACGATTTGGCGACATAGTTCCGAGCCAATTGAACCGCCTGCGCCGCTCACCAATACCGTATGTCCGGCAATCAGATTTTGTAAGCCAGTGTTATCAAGTTTTACTGCATCACGCCCCAGCAAGTCTTCTACATCTACTTTTCGGATTTGCGAAATACTGACTTTGCCGCTCATTAGGTCATCAATCGCAGGCACTGTCAGCACCTCTAACCCCAGCGCATTGGCAAGCTCAATCGCCTGACGGCGCTTTTGATGATATGCTGAAGGCATTGCCACAATCACGTGCGCGACACCCAAACGTTGGCACACAGCCTCTAATTGTTGTATGGCGCCCTTCACTTTGACGCCAAAAACTTCACGCCCCAACATGGTTGCATCGTCATCTAGCATCGCAACCACATGCCATTGCGTGCTACGTGCCAAATCTTTAACCAAGGCAACTGCCGCATCACCTGCTCCCAGTACAATCACCGGGTTACCTTGCCTTAAGCTCACGCCATAAAGCTGGTGTTCTTTCCAAGCGCGGTAGGCAAAGCGGCTGCCACCCATCATTAAAATAAGTAATAGCGGGTCAAGAATCAAAACTGAGCGCGGCACCACCGTGGCAGTTTTCACCATAAACAAAACCGCCGCCACCAACACTGCCGCTGAACCAACCGCTAAAAATATACGTTTAAGATCAGGCACACTGGCAAAACGCCACATACCACGATACAAGCCCAATGTAATGAAAACACCCACTTGCAACGCGACCACCCACAGCATTGATTGCAACATTTCCTGAAAATGTGAATCAGGAATTGTAAAATTAAATCGCAACAAGTAAGCCGCGACCCAAGCGACTGTTGCCACCGCCATATCATGCAGTAAAGCAAAAAAAGTACGTGGGTTCATGAGTGTTTTTTTCATTGGTAGGCTATCTGCATTCTATCGTTAATGACGAATTGACCGTTGCATCAGGGTTATGTTGGTACAATCATTAAAGGGCACCTCTATTAATTCAATTTTTGTCGTTATGCTACGTTGCTAATAAAAAATTATTCCTTATCAGAGGTAAGCTGATAAGCACTACTAAGCCAGTAAACTGGCAAGTATTGCTAATATCTCCAATATATACTGCGTCATAATTTTTTATTCGCGCCTTGCCTAACTTAAAAACTTGAATAAATAGAGGCCCCTAAAGCTGGCTAACAACCAGTTGCCAGCTTTAACTGTATAAAATTGAATTCGCATTAACCTGCGAATACCAAATCTGCTTTTAAGTCTTCAATATACTCCAAGCCCACGGCAATTCTCACTAAGCCATCGGTAATACCTGCAGCAATTCTCGCTTCGGGCGTTACACGGCTATGTGTTGTCGTGGCCGGATGCGTAATTGTGCTTTTGGCATCGCCTAAGTTGGCGGTAATTGAAATCAATTGTGTCGCATCAATGAGCGCCCAAGCAGCCTGTTGTGCGGTTTGATTGGCGTTAGATTTAATCTCAAACGTCACAATACCACCGCCACTGCTTTGCTGGCGCATGGCCAAGGCATGTTGTGGATGAGATTTTAAGCCCGGATAATACACACGTGCCACCTGCGGCTGTGCCTCTAGCCAGGTAGCTAACGCCAAAGCGTTTTTAGCGTGAGCTTCCATACGGATATACAGCGTTTCCAGTCCTTTCAAAAATACCCATGCATTAAATGCACTCATCGTGACACCGGCCGTACGCAAAAAGCCATACACAGGCTCCATGAGTGCTTTTGAGCCCAGCACAGCGCCGCCTAGGCATCTGCCCTGCCCGTCAATATATTTTGTCGCAGAATGGATCACAATATCGGCACCGAGTGCTAATGGCCGCTGAATTGCCGGGGTGCAAAAACAATTATCCACTACTAAATGTGCACCAGCTTGATGCGCAATATCAGCTAACACTTTGATATCGCAAACTTCAGTCAGCGGGTTAGATGGTGTTTCCACAAAAAATAGTTTAGTTTTTGATGTGATAGCAGCTTGCCACTCATCTGGATTGGTCAATGACACAAAGGTCACCTCTAAACCCCAGCGTTTTAAAATATTGCCAAATAACTGTACGCTGGTGCCAAAAATGCTGCGTGAAGCAACAATATGGTCGCCTGCGCTACAAAGGCCCATCACGCAGGCAAGAATCGCCGACATGCCGCTTGATGTTGCCACGCACTGCTCTGCACCTTCTAATGCAGCCAGCTTATTTTGGAACATGGTGACAGTGGGGTTGGTAAAGCGCGAGTAAATGTTACCAGGCTCTGTTCCGCCAAAGCGAGCGGCAGCTTGCGCGGCACTGTTAAATCTAAAGCTGGAATTTAGGAACAAAGCTTCTGAATTCTCACCGAACTCAGTCATCTCGCTACCTGCACGTACCGATAATGTATTGGGGTGATATTGCTGTTTATTCATAATGCCCTCAAATTCTAAATATAAAAAACCCGTGATAGCAATGGGCTAAAACGGGTTTTAGGTTCTCGCTTTAGCAGAATTTATTATGCGCTCGCAAGCTGAGTAAGGCTTTGTTTAAAGTTGGCCACTCAAATCAGCGCCATTACATATTAAGCCCTACCTTTTACAACGTCAAGCTTCAGCTTGATACTTATTTTGATATTTACTTGCAAGCGCAAATAGGGGCCGCTATTTTCAAGAAGCCAACTACTCCTGGCTATCAATCAAATTTAAGTCCATTTGCGTACTGGAGTTAGCTGGTTTTTGCACTTGGTTACCGTCGCCTCGCGCCG
Organism: Methylotenera sp.; assembly: GCA_013141495.1. Classification (GTDB taxonomy): domain Bacteria; phylum Pseudomonadota; class Gammaproteobacteria; order Burkholderiales; family Methylophilaceae; genus Methylotenera. The sequence goes on from JABFQV010000002.1 coordinate 205,331, forward strand.
CCTCAATGTTAGCCAAGTAAGCTTCATCAATATCGCCGGTGATATATTTGCCATCAAAGCATGAGCAGTCAAAATCATCAATGGCGGGGTTACTCAATTTAATGCCTTTAATCAGCGCATCTAAATCTTGGTAAATTAGCCCGTCCGCCCCGATTTCTTTACAGATTTCCTCATCAGTACGGTCTGTTGCCAACAGTTCATCCCGGCTGGGCATATCAATACCATATACGTTGGGATAACGAACAGGTGGCGCCGCTGAGGCAAAATAAACTTTATTGGCGCCAGCATCACGTGCCATTTGTACGATTTGTTGCGAGGTTGTGCCACGCACAATCGAATCATCAACTAACAGTACATTTTTACCTTTAAACTCCACGCCAATCGGGTTAAGTTTTTGGCGTACCGATTTTTTACGTAACGCCTGCCCCGGCATAATAAATGTACGTCCAATGTAACGGTTTTTAATAAATCCTTCACGATAATCCAAACCCAGGCTAATACCTACCTGTAGCGCACTTGGGCGGCTAGTATCAGGAATAGGTATCACAACATCAATTTTTTTATCAGACCATTCACGCTTGATTTTTTCCGCAAGGCTAGTTCCCATGTCTAAACGGGTTTGATACACAGAAATGCCGTCAATCACAGAATCTGGCCGCGCTAAATAAACATACTCAAAGATGCAAGAGTTAAGTTTTGGATTTTCAGCACATTGACGAGAATAAAAGTTACCGTCCATGTCAATAAATACCGCTTCACCAGGCGCTACATCACGCAATATTTTAAAGCCTAACACATCTAATGCAACGCTCTCAGACGCCACAATATACTCTGTGCCTTGTTCTGATTCTAGTTTGCCAATGATCAATGGGCGAATGCCGTTAGGATCCCGAAATGCAAGCAAGCCGAAATTGGCAATCATCGCCACCACAGCATACGCACCTTTGCAGCGTCTATGCACACCTTCAACTGCATCAAACACCATGTCGGTATTAAGCACTGAGTTAGGAGCGGTTTTTTCAATTTCATGCGCAAGTACATTGAGCAATACTTCAGAGTCTGATGAGGTGTTGATATGACGCAGGTCTTGCTTGAACATTTCCTGTTTAAGCTGTACTGAGTTGGTTAAATTACCGTTATGACCCAGCACAATGCCGAAAGGAGAATTCACATAAAACGGCTGTGCTTCAGCTGCGCTAGATGATCCCGCTGTAGGATAACGCACATGGGCAATACCCACATTACCCACTAGATTACGCATGTGGCGTGTATGAAAAACATCTTTCACGAGCCCGTTATTTTTATGCATATAAAAAGTATTGCCATCGGTGGTGACGATACCTGCGGCATCTTGTCCACGATGTTGCAATACCAGCAAACCATCGTATAACAATTGGTTAACTGGATTTTTACCTACAATGCCTATAATTCCGCACATGAATAAAGCCTTAATTGGTTAATTTTGTAATTGAATGATGATTTTTATAATAATCTTTAGTCGTATTTAACATGCTTGGCAATGTTTTCAGGTATCCACGGCAATATGCTAATCACAAGTGCTTCAATCGGCGCGCTAAACATCGCATTGCGCCAGCGTTCATCTTGAGGGGCACTAGTTAGCCCAGCTAAGAACACCAATATACATACAACAAGCAATCCACGAATCACGCCAAACATGGCACCTAGCAAGCGATTAAGCCAACCAAGACCTACTTTTCTAATAATTGCAGAAAGTGCGATACCCAATAAACTCGCCAGTAATAACGTTGCTAAAAAAAGCACTAAAAATGCTGCTAAGATACGTAATGATTCGCTAGGAATATCAACTGGCATCATCGGCAAAACTTGATCAGTGTAAGTTCTGCCTACATAAAATGCAGCTACCCAGCCTAAAATAGCCAACACTTCCCTCACCATGCCTCGCATCACGCTAAATATGATGGATAAGCCGATGATGATCAATACTGCATAATCAAAACTGGTCATCGTTTTATTCTAACCCACTGATTTAATCGATTGAACGGGTAGTAGCGTGACTGATTAACAACGTTACTCATTGCTAACAACAATTCCAGTTAGACCTATTTCTTTGATTTTATCTAAGGCATTTACGGCCGCTTGACGAGATGTGAAATTGCCTACTTTCAGACGAATGTTTTCACCTTTAGGCGTGGATATTTTTTCTGTATGCGTGCTAAACCCGGTTGATTTTAATTGATCTTGTATGCGCTTTACGTTGGCAATGTCAGCATACACGCCCACTTGTACTGTGAAATACTCATCGTGCTTTTGAGTGGGCGTCGTATCCGTTACATTAACGGCAGGTTTTTTAGAGGCTACACTTTTCTCATTGTTTTTAATTACTGCAATTTTAACTTCAGAATTTTTTAGTGGTAAAGGTTTTTCCGCTTTGAGTGCTGGCTCTTTATCTTCAACAGCTTTACTGTCGCTCTCTTTACTTTCGATCACGTTTTCAACCACAGCTTCAGCTTCTGTGTCCGCCGCTAAAACCTCGTTAATTTCAATCTTATTTTCATACCCAATCATGGGCTCTGGGTTTGTAGTGCTTATGGTATCAGGCATCGTGATTTTAATGCTCTCGTGTTGTGATATCGCCACTCTATCTTGCAATATCTGCGGCAGAACAATCACCATCAACAGCACAAGCGCTACTGCACCCACCAAGCGCCGACGGGCACGTTTTTTAAGATTCAGAGCTTGGTCATTAGGTATATCTGGGGGCATTACTGCGTCCTTAAAGATGAGGATTTGTGTGTTGATTCAAATATTGCATTACATTTGCAACGGTAAAGAATGAACCGAACACGACTATTTTATCATTTTCATTTCTATCAATACAGGTTTCTGTATCGATACAAGCTTGCTCGTAGGCTTTAGCCGCTGTATCAAAACATTTAATGCTGGCATTAGGCATAATTTCCGCAATAATGGCAGCCAAGTCTGAAGCCAAAGCCCCGCGAACATGGTCAATATTGGCAACATACCAAGTGTCGATTTCATTTTTTAGCGTATTCACAACACCTTTCATATCTTTATCAGCCAACATTGCAAATACTGCCAAAGTTTTAGTGTGCGTGCGTTCTGTTAACTTTAATCCTGCCAGATTTTCGGCAAGGGCTTGCGCCGCGTGTGGGTTATGCGCCACATCTAAAATCACCCAAGGCGTCTTAGACGCTGTCTGAAAACGGCCAGCTAGAAATACCTGACGCATTGCATTAGCAATAGACGCGGTGGTAACAGGTAAGTATGCTTGTAACGACTCTACCGCCGCTACCGCGCATGCAGCATTATTGAGTTGATAATGGCCCTCCAACGCTGGCAATGGCAAAGTATGTATGACCCGCCCCATTGACAAATAACACCAATCAGCCGCTGAGGAGGTATAGGTGAAGTCACGATTGATGCACTTAAAATCAGCATCAATTTGTTGGGCATGGTTTATTAAACTTAAGGGGGGATGATTATCTCCACAAATAGCTGGTATTGATTGACGATATACCCCGGCTTTTTCAACGCCGATTTCCTCGCGTGATTCGCCTAAAAACTCTTGATGATCTAAATCAACACTGGTCACGATGGCGCAATCAGGCTCAAACGCATTCACTGCATCTAATCTACCGCCCAATCCAATTTCTAAAATCGCGACATCAATCCCTGTTTGCGCAAAGTGCCACATTGCGGCTAATGTCCCCACCTCAAAATACGTGAGCGCGACGACTTCTTCACTTTTTCTTGCTGTTTCAACTGCAGAAAATGCTGCACACAGCGCCTCATCGCTCACCTCAATGCCATTAATTCGAACACGCTCGTTATAACGTAGCAAATGAGGCGAGGTATAACAACCTACAGCAAAACCGGCGTGCGTATAAATCTGCTCCAACATTGCGCAAGTTGAACCTTTGCCGTTAGTGCCTGCAACAGAGATCACTTTAAAGTTTTTCTGTAATTTTAAGCGCCCGATAACCTGCTTAACACGCTCTAATCCCATCGCGATAGACTTAGGATGCAGGCTTTCAATGTACCTTAGCCATGCATTTATATCTTTAGGCGCCAAGTCACTGTCTTTAAAAACGTCGCTATCTTTAAAAACGTCGCTATCTTTAAAAACTAAGTCACTATTTTTAAAAACCAAGTCACTAGGCATCTACATCACCTTTAGCAAGCTGCATCAATTTTAGACTACGAATAATGCCAGCGTTGTTTGTCAATTAAGCCGCTACTGGCAAACGCATTAAATTAGCTAATATCCCAGCGAGTCTGCTACGCATTTCACGGCGGTCAATAATCAAATCAATCGCGCCATGTTCTAACAAGAACTCTGCACGCTGGAAGCCATCTGGTAGCGTTTCACGCACGGTTTGTTCAATTACGCGCGGGCCAGCAAAACCAATCAATGCTTGCGGCTCAGCCACAATCACATCGCCTAGCATGGCAAAGCTTGCTGAAACACCGCCCATGGTAGGGTCTGTCAGCACGGATATGTAAGGTAATCCTGCTGCACTTAATTGCGTAAGTGCGGCACTAGTTTTAGCCATTTGCATCAGAGAAAACAAACCTTCCTGCATACGCGCTCCGCCGCTGGCTGCGATACAAACAAAAGCCATTTTGTTATCAATCGCGGCTTGAACACCGCGCACAAAACGTTCTCCCACGACCGAGCCCATTGAGCCGCCCATGAACTTAAACTCAAATACCGCCACCACTGCCGGCACTGATTTAATGCTGCCTTGCATCACAATCAACGCATCTTTCTCGTTTACGGCTTTCTGCGATTCTTTAATACGATCCGCATAGCTTTTACTGTCTTTAAATTTGAGCGTATCTACTGGCTGTACGCCAGCACCAATCTCAAATTGACCTTCCGCATCTAACAACTGCGCTAAACGTGCACGTGCGCCAATTCGGTTGTGATACGCACATTTTGGGCATACCTCGGAATTATCTTCCAAGTCTTTACGGTATAGCACAGATTGACATGATGGGCATTTACTCCACAGCCCTTCAGGTACGGTTTTTTTGTCGGCGCCGACAACACGTTTAATTTTTTGTGGTAGCTTGTTTAACCAGCCCATAGTTGCATCCTTTTTAACAATTACGCAGCATCTACTGCTGTTTTTAATTCATCCATCAGCTTAGCAACATTGCTAAGCAAATTTTCATCCGTTGACGCTTCAATGACTTGTACCATGCGGCTACCTACAACCACAGCGTCTGCAATCGCAGCCGTTGCTTTTGCAGTGGCCGCATCACGAATGCCGAAACCAACGCCTACCGGCAAACTGGTTTGCCCACGAATAGAAGCAACGCGTTTAGTTACTTCAATAATATCTAAATTAGCCGCACCGGTAACACCTTTGAGCGACACATAATACACAAAACCACTAGCCTGCTTCACAATCAAATCAACGCGTTCAGGTTCAGTAGTTGGTGACAATAAAAACACCGGATCTATATCGCGTGCGCGAAGCTCTTTAACAAACTCGCCACATTCTTCTGGTGGGTAATCAACAGTAATCACGCCATCGACATCTGCCGCTTTCGCACGATCTGCAAAAGCTACCGCGCCGATGGCTTCAATCGGGTTAGCATAACCCATCAAGATAATCGGTGTGGTCTGGTTGGTTTGTCTAAACTCTTTCACCATAGCCAATACTGCAGTCAACCCTACTTTATGGGCCAAAGCACGTTCACTGGCACGTTGAATGACAGGGCCGTCGGCCATTGGGTCAGAAAACGGTACACCAAGCTCGATCATATCAGCGCCATGCTTAACCAGCGTGTGCAGTAAATTGACCGTATGTTTAGGATGCGGATCGCCTGCCGTAATATAAGGGATTAAGGCGGTTTTGCCTTGTTGTTTAAGTGTTGCGAATACAGATTGAATACGGGACATAATAGGCGTCAGTTAAAGTTTAAATGTACTAGTTAATTAGTTAGAAATTCGGCGTGCCGGTGGTACGAGATTTGCATTTTATAAAGTGATGTTTGCAAGTTTGGCAACAGTATTGATATCTTTATCGCCACGACCAGATAAATTAACGAGAATAATCTGATCCTTATGCATGGTTTTAGCCATTTTTTCAGCATGTGCTAAAGCATGGCTAGATTCAAGTGCCGGGATAATACCTTCTGTGCGGCATAGATTATGAAACGCCGCCATGGCCTCATCATCAGTAATCGCCACATATTCAGCACGTTTAATGTCTTTTAGCCATGCATGCTCCGGGCCAACGCCAGGGTAATCTAACCCAGCTGAAATTGAGTGCGTTTCAATAATATTGCCATCGGCATCTTGCATTAAATAGGTGCGATTGCCATGCAACACCCCTACCGGACTATTGGCTGTTAATGGCGCTGCGTGCTGACCGGTTTCCATGCCAAGGCCGCCCGCTTCAACGCCAATCAAACGTACATTAGGTACGTCAATATAAGGGTAAAAAATACCCATGGCATTAGAGCCGCCGCCAACACATGCAACAATTGCATCCGGCTGGCGACCCGCCATTTCCATCATTTGCTCTTTAGCTTCAATACCAATGACCGCCTGAAAGTCACGCACCATCATCGGGTATGGATGCGGGCCTGCAACGGTACCAATAATATAGAACGTATTATGCACATTGGTCACCCAATCACGCATTGCCTCATTCAGCGCATCTTTCAGTGTTTTAGAGCCGCTTTCAACCGGTACCACAGTGGCGCCCAGTAGTTTCATTCTGAATACATTAGGGGCTTGACGTTTAACATCTTCACTGCCCATATACACCACACACTCCAAGCCTAAACGTGCCGCGATAGTTGCGGTGGCAACACCATGCTGACCGGCGCCGGTTTCTGCAATGACTCTAGGCTTACCCATACGCTTAGCCAGCAATGCTTGACCAATAGTATTGTTAATTTTATGCGCACCTGTATGGTTTAAATCTTCGCGTTTCAGGTAAATTTGCGCACCGCCAATTTTATCTGACAAGCGTTTTGCGTGGTAAATAGGGCTAGGACGACCTACAAAGTGTTTTAAATCATACGCATATTCAGCTAAAAACTTAGGATCATGACGATATTTTTCGTACATGATGCGCAGCTCTTCCAACGCTTCAACCAATGTTTCTGCTACAAACGTACCGCCAAATTGTCCAAAATGCCCACGTGCATCCGGCATGTCATAAAGCTGCATTATTTACTCTCCACATTAACTTATTTGCATCTCAAAGCTTACTGCCTAAAACTTACTATATATAAACCTGTTGCATAAATGCAGCAATTTTTGCTACATCTTTAATACCTTTTGAAATTTCTACACCGCCGCTTACATCAACCGCATAAGGTTTTACCCGTGTAATGGCATGCGCCACATTTTGTGCATTTAAACCACCGGCAAGAATCACAGGTTTTGCTAAAGTTGCTGGAATCAAATTCCAATCAAATACGTGCCCGGTACCGCCTGCTACACCTTCGGTATAAGTATCCAATAACAAGGCTTTGGCTGCAGAAAAATCTTGTGCACATTGTACCAAATTTGTGTCTGACTTAACGCGAATTGCTTTGATAAAGGGCAGTCTATATCGCGCGCAAGCTTCAGGTGTTTCGTCACCGTGAAATTGCAGTAAATCTAATTTTACTTGCGATACCACCTCTTCAATAAAGCTAGCTTCCGCATCCACAAATAAGCCAACCACACTCACAAAAGCAGGGATTTTATCTGCGATTTCAACAGCCTCTGCAATGCTGACACAACGCGGGCTGGGAGCGTAGAATACCAAACCAATGGCATCTGCACCGTTAGTCACTGCGTTTAAAGCATCTTCCACACGCGTAATGCCACAAATTTTAACTCTAACTCTCAAAGCGTTATCCTTAAGCTGACGCGCTATATCACAAGATTTTTTAACAACAGCATTAAATCACAAGACGCTATTGTACCGCTAAATCAGCACCTGCAAGCCATGTTGGGAGCGTTGAGGCAACCCCCATTTTTCATCATACCCGACACCCGTTAAATACAATCCACAAGGTGAGAAAGTTGGCGGCGACAACGTACGATCTCGCTTTTGTAATAACTCTTTAATATAGCTAGGTGGATAATTGCCTTTACCCACGTAAATCAAGGCGCCGATCATATTGCGTACCTGATGTTGCAAAAAAGCATTTGCAGAGAAGTTAAATACAAAATACTGCCCGGCCACGCCGACATCGGCTTTAGTTAAATGTCTGATTGGTGATGCTGCCTGGCATTCAGAGGCTCTAAATGCACTAAAATCATGCTGCCCCACCAGATAACTGGCGGCCTCACGCATGACTGAAAAATCTAGCGGCAAATGAAACCAGCCAGCTTTATCTGCCATCAGCGCAGGCGCTACCGATGAATTGACCAGCAAATACTGATAGCTACGACTAAAAGCTGAAAATCTAGCATGAAAGTCATCGGCTACTTGATGCGCCCACTCCACACGTACTGTTGGCGGCAAATGTGCATTTACGCCACGCACCCATGCAGAAATCGGCCGTACAGCCTCAGTATTAAAATGTACGACTTGACCAAGTGCATGCACGCCTGTATCCGTGCGGCCTGCCGCATGCACTCGCACAGGATGTTGAGCGATGCTTGCAATGGCCGCTTCTAACGCATCCTGCACAGCACCGGCATTCGGCTGGCTTTGCCACCCACAAAAATTTGCGCCATCATAAGATAGCCCTAATGCATATTTCACGAGCGCAATCCCAACACCAGACAAATTGAAGCTATCATCATAAAAATTACGATCAATACTTTATCTAATATACTAAAAGGTATTTGATTGAAAACAACTATTTTGTCACTCGATACATCATCGGCACTTAAGTAAAGGTGATCAAAATGATTTAAGCCAAACGGCTTATGACGCTGCGTAGCAAAGTCCTCAACATACTCGAGCGTTAAAAATAATCTTACGGCAAATTTTTCTATATTTAACCCGACATATTTGAGTGGGCTAAGTAATATATATAAACCAAGAATTAAGTCTTGTTTTGAACCAGTGATAAACAATATATTAAGCGTAGCCAAGGCAATAGTTATTCTTTCGATATGCAATAGCCCTAACTGCAAACCATCAAAAGTAGGTGAAAAATCAAGCGGGATATGTGGAATCAATTCACCAGGCGTACCAAATCCGTAAATAACCAATATCGAAATAAACAACCAGCGCATACGCATCACAACGCGCGTAAAGCTACGTATTTGCAAGCTCATTGCAACCATACAAACACCAAGAAAAAGTAGGTGTAATAGTGAGTTACTCAAAAAGTTCATAAGTAACAGTGTCAAAATAAAGCTTAATATTTTTATAATAGGGTGCATCGGTAAACGAGAGCCAATATTGAACTAAAAATGGATATCTGAAAAATAGCTGATCAGCGATTAAAAACCATTTAAGCTAGATTGTCCATTAGAGAAAAATAGTTCCTTCCAGCTTGCAGGGGAAAGGTTATGATTGGGATAGCGTAGCGATATTGCCACGTTTCATCGCATCATTAGCCCTTGCAAAGCGGTAAGCCTAGTGGAACAATCCTGGTTTAAATTGATAGCGTTTAAGTTAGATAAAAAAAGCCGAGCGTTTAGCTCGGCTTAATCTTCTAAATTGCGTTAACTATGCCAAACTTGCCAATAACTGCTCAGCACGCTGCACCTGTTGCGGACCACCCTCTTTAAGCACTTCATCTAACAATTCACGCGCGCCCTCTTTGTCGTCCATATCAATGTAGGCTGCGACTAAATCAAGTTTAATATCAACATCTTGATTTTCAGATGCGGTTGGCGCTGCTAATTCAACAGATACGTCATCCGTAGCAAATCCTTCCTCAGCTTTTACATCATCCTCGCCTAAATCCAAACTAATTGCTGAAAAATCAAACGCATTAGCATCAATTTCATTATCTAGCGCTAAGCTTTCAGAGTCGTCAGTTAACGCTTCATCTTCTGCCAACGGAAAATCAAAAGAAATTTCCTCAACATCAGGCTCGAGCTCCGGGGTCGACTGAGTTTGAGCCTCGGGGGCCAGGTCTGTAGCCGCTACATCGGTTACAACATCAGGAACGTCAAATTCCAAACCAAATTCAACAGCATCACTGCTTATTTCTTGATCCGGCTTTTCAGCCTCAGTAGGCAGATTTAAGTTAGCCGCAACATCAAACGTATTTGCAAATTCAAAAACTGGCTCATCCTCAATCACTAAAGCAGAAGCGGCTAGGGGTGGTTCTATTAGGGTTTCAGCTAGAGGCTCAACTGAAGCCTCCTCTTTCACATTGAAATCTGATATATCAAAATCCATCAAATTATCATTGCTACTATCCGCTTCAACCACCTGCTTACTAGCCTCTAACACATCAACAACATCCGCTGTCGCTGATGCCACTTCTGTTGAAGCAATTTCAGGTAATTCCAGCTCAATAGCATTAACATATTGCTCGTCAGTACCAACCAAATCAGAACCAGCTAAATCAGCATCAGTAAGCTCAGCAACATTTTCGCTTGTAGCAACATCAACACTACCCAAATCAAACGACTGGTCTTGATCAACACTTTCTGTTGTTGCAAAACTTTGCATGACAGCGGAATTAGCATCATCAATAATTGGCTCAATTACGGATTTGTTATCTGCAATCGGTTCTACTGTATCTAATGAAAAATCGAGACCATCTTCAGTAGATGTAGCAACTTCATCGAGATCAGAAACATCAGACTTGTCAACTGCCAACACGTGAGCACTGGCTATATTGCTAATGTCATACAGCGGATTCTCAGGCTCAACGGTGACACCAAGCTCAGCAACTTTTGCCCATGTAGGATCATCTGCCCCTAATGTTGTGTAGAGTTCTCCAGCGATTGTTTCAAATGCAGCTGCATCTTTACGACCCGCGTAAATTTCGAGTAATTTTAAATGCAACTCGTAACGTTTTGGTTCTTTTAAAATAGCATCTTTTAAGATTTCTTCTGCTTGCGCATCACGGCCGTACGCCATGTAAACTTCCGCCTCAGCGATAGGATCAACATCATTGGTGTCAATCATGCTGCCATCAGCACTTTGAGCAAAGTCCGTCAAGAATGAAGTATCTGAGTTGCTAGAACTACCCGTAGTATTACCAAACACGGTGTTTGCGCGTAGGCCACCTGAAGTTAAAATGCCCCGCTCAAAGCTGTCTAAATCTTTTCTGCGTTTATTACGTAGAAACATCCAGCCGGCGCCCAGCAATGTAATGCCAGCAGCGCCACCTAACAGCGTCATATCTGCATCGCCAAATAGACCGTCAAAAAGCGATGGCTCTGCCACTACTTCAACTGGCGCCTTAACTACTGGCGGCACTGGTTTTACTGCAGGTTTTACTTCAGCGACTGCATTGACTTGGTTATCTGCCGATTTATCCTCAACTGTAGTAACCGTTTGTTCAGCATTTTTTTGCAAATCTGTCATGGTTTGGTTTTTCAAAACCAACAGCTTTTGCATATCTTCAATTTGCTTCTCTAAAGCACTAATCCGTTGCTGTGATTCTTTAAATGCTTTTTCTCGCGCTATTGCCTCTTCTTGTAATACTGAAAGCTGAAGTGCTGAATCTTTTACATCTTTACCACCCTCTTTACCGGCTTTTGTATTATCTTTCTCGCCAGCCGACAATTTAACTACATCTTGCGCACCAGCTTTAATCGGAGCCGCTTGATCTTCAGCGGTGGTAATTTTTCCAGATGCAGATTGCTTTTGTTCGATTTCTTCAATGACTGGTTTTGCGGCCACGTTACCAGCCAAAGCGTTACGATAGTCATTCCAGTTGGCTGAATGTACCTTAATAGCCTGCCTAGCCTCTTGTGCTCCAATGGCCGTCAAAGCTTCTTTTGAAGGCGCTTTGATAATCTGCCCAACCTTAAGTCGGTTCATATTTCCGTTGGTGAAAGCTTGTTTATTTTGCTCAAATAAACCTACGAGCATTTGATCTAAGCTCACCCCTTCAACCTGCATTTCTTTTGCAAGTGAATTTAAGGTGTCTCCACGCGTTGAGATCAACTGATTTGGCGCTGTATCGTCGCCAACTTCGCTTTGATCTTGTTGTGCTTTAATTGGCTTACTTGGAATTTGCTTACTTGGTTTTTTGGAATTTTTAGAGGATTGTTGTGCGCCATCAAATGTACTTGAACTAGCAACGCTAGAGATTACATCCCGGTTTTGCTTGCTTGCTGCTGATGGAAGTGAAACTGTTGAGGTTGATGCACTACTAAGCGCATCTTTATAGCCAGGTGGGTCTAATAAAATTGTATATTCGCGTAATAAGCGACCCGATGCCCAATCTACCTGAATAAGCATATCTAAATACGGATCGCTGATAGGTTGATTAGTGATTAGCCTCAGGACCGGTGCGCCATCTGCATTTTTAGCTAAATTTACTTTAATGTTACTATGAATACCAAGACGAGAGATGCCTTGGACGGCGTAGGCTTCTTCAGAAGCAATGCTAGCAACCATTGTTGAAAGCTCTTCTGGTGTGACCGATAAAAGCATCACTTCAGCACGAAGCGGCTCACCTAAACCTGAATTTACATTTAGCTTACCTAAGCCTGCAGCAAAACCATAAAAAGGTATAAATGCCAAACAGACAGCCAACGAGATTTGCTTTATTTTCGATTTATGCACATTACTACCTTTAATCAAACTAAAAATTTGCAATATGAAAATAACATCAAACAGTTAGCTATGCAAGCTCATAATGCACATTATATTCCAACCGCTATCTGGCTGCCGACCTTCATTGTTGTCTAAATCATAACAATGAAGGGGTAATCCTCACTACTTTTCTATTAAAATCCGCAACATACGGCGTAACGGCTCAGCCGCACCCCATAGCAATTGGTCACCTACCGTAAATGCAGACAAATAATCACTTCCCATGCTCAATTTACGTAAACGTCCGACTGGCGTCGTTAATTTGCCTGTCACTGCTGCTGGTGTAAGCTCGCGCATACTAGGTTCACGTTCATTGGGAATCACTTTTGCCCACTGATTAGCCTCGGCTAGCATTTGGTTGATTTCATCCAATGGCACATCTTTGGTAAGTTTGATTGTGAGCGCTTGGCTATGGCAACGCATTGCGCCTATGCGCACGCACAGGCCGTCAATGATAATCGGATTAGCTTCTCGACCTAAAATTTTATTAGTCTCAGCGCCGCCTTTCCACTCCTCTTTACTTTGACCGTTACCAAGATCTTTATCAATCCATGGGATAAGACTTCCGGCCAGTGGCACACCAAAATTGGCTACGGGAAAAGCGTCATCGCGCAATGTACCGGCTACCGTGCGGTCAATATCTAAAATCGCAGATGCTGGGTCAGCTAACAACTCGCTGGCGGCAAAGTGCGCCTCGCCCATTTGTTTAAGTAATTCACGCATATTCTGTGCGCCAGCACCTGATGCTGCTTGATAGGTCATTGAGGTTGCCCACTCGACCAAATTTTCTTTAAACAAACCATTTAAAGCCATCAACATGAGTGAAACAGTACAGTTACCGCCCACCCAGTTTTTATTGCCATGCGTATAGGCGTCTTGAATCACATGCATATTGACTGGATCAAGAATAATCACAGCGTCTTTTTCCATACGTAGCGTTGAGGCCGCGTCTATCCAATGACCAGCCCAGCCATCTGCGCGGAGTTTTGGAAATACTTCGCTAGTGTAATCGCCACCTTGGCACGAAATAATCGCATCCATTTGCGCTAGTTCCGCGATGTTCATCGCGTCTTTTAATGGCGCTGAATCTTTACCTACATTCGGTGCTTTAGCACCTACTTGAGATGTAGTGAAAAATTGCGGCTCAATGTGCGCAAAATCATTTTCTTCTATCATCCGCTGCATGAGTACTGACCCAACCATGCCGCGCCATCCTACCAAGCCTACTTTAAGCATTTTCTATCTTTCTTATCATTTAAGGGTCTAGAGGCTAGGGTTTAGGGGCTAAGGCTGAAAATTCACCATTTAATCCCTAACGCTTAACCCTACAAACTATTTTCTAGCCCCCGATTCCTAGTCCCCAGCCCCTATAAAGAAGCTACCACGGCATCGCCCATCTCGGCACAACCCACTTTATTGGTACCTTCTGTCCAGATATCCGCGGTTCTAAACCCAAGCGCCAGCGCTTTTTTAACGGCATTTTCTATCCGTTGCGCATTAGCCTCATCGTTAAAAGTATAACGTAACATCATGGCCGCAGATAAAATCGTTGCCAGTGGATTAGCCACATTTTTACCTGCGAGGTCTGGCGCTGAACCGTGGCTCGGCTCATACATACCTTTGTTATTGGCATCCAGCGATGCTGAAGGCAACATGCCGATAGAACCGGTAAGCATCGAAGCTTCATCGGATAAAATATCGCCAAAAATATTGCCTGTTACCATCACGTCGAACTGCTTAGGAGCGCGAATCAATTGCATCGCCGCGTTATCTACATACATGTGACTCAACTCAACTTCAGGGTATTCTGCTGACAACTCAATCATTACCTGACGCCACAATTCAGTGGCTTCCAGCACGTTTGCCTTATCCACTGAGCACACTTTTTTGTTCCGCTTCATGGCGATATCAAAAGCGACGCGTCCAATACGACGAATCTCGGATTCGTTGTAACGCATGGTGTTCACGCCTTCACGCTCGCCGTTTTCTAGCGTAGAAATACCACGTGGCTGGCCGAAGTAAATATCACCTGTAAGCTCACGCACAATCATGATATCCAAGCCTGAAACCACTTCAGGCTTTAAGGTTGAAGCAGAGGCCAACTCAGGGTAAAGCAAGGCTGGGCGCAAGTTAGCGAACAAATTAAGCTCTTTACGAATGCGCAATAAGCCACGCTCTGGACGCAAATGACGTTCTAATTTGTCATATTTCCAATCACCCACGGCACCTAACAAAACCGCATCAGCATCTTTGGCTAGCTGCAAAGTTGCGTCGGGCAATGGATCGCCTGCCGCTTCATAACCTGCACCCCCAATGGGCGCTTCTGTCATGCTGATGTCTAAATTAAGCGCATTTAATACTTTAACGGCTTGTGCAACGATTTCTGGACCAATGCCATCACCTGGCAATACTGCGATTTTCATTCTTACTCCAAGGGATTAGGGGCTAGGAATTGGGGATTAGGGATGTACTTGAGGCATTCATGCCCCAGCCTCTAACCTCCAGCCCCTAGCTCCTGTTTAATTAAACAACCAAGGCTGAGCCTGTTGATGCTTTGCTTCAAATGCTTTAATTTTATCCTGCTGTTGCATGGTTAAACCAATGTCATCCAAGCCATTGAGTAAATTGTGTTTGCGTACCGCATCTACTTCAAACGCATACACTTCACCAGTTGGCGTAGTCACGGTTTGTGCGGCTAAATCAATGTTGAGCTTGTATCCTTCATTTTCTGCAACTTGATTAAACAAGTTATCAACAACATCCGCGCTCAACACAATCGGTAACATGCCATTTTTAAAGCAATTATTAAAAAAGATATCAGCAAAACTAGAGGCTATTACTACTTTAAAGCCATAGTCTTCTAGCGCCCATGGCGCATGCTCTCGGCTTGAACCACAGCCAAAATTTTCACGCGTCAGCAATACGCTTGCGCCTTGATAACGCGCTTGATTCAGCACAAAATCCGGGTTGATTTTGCGTTTGGTGTTATCCATACTGGGTTCGCCATGGTCTAGATAACGCCATTCATCAAAGGCGTTAGGCCCAAAACCGCTACGCTTGATAGATTTGAGAAACTGCTTGGGAATAATAGCATCGGTATCGACATTAGCACGATCCAGCGGCGCCACTAACCCATCTAATTTGATAAACGGTTTCATTAGTTATTCGGCGACTTCTGAATTTTACCGCCAGCTGTTTCTAAATCCTTACCAAAGCCATGCCAAGTGTTGCAACCCGACAACACCAATGCAGCACCAAGTGCCATCAATACAAATAATCTATTCATTTGTCACTCCTAATAATGTTTATAAAAAATTAAATAAATTGTCTGACATCTACGAAATGTCCTGCAACCGCAGCCGCAGCTGCCATCTCTGGGCTAACTAAATGCGTGCGTCCACCCTGCCCCTGACGCCCCTCAAAATTACGGTTTGATGTGGAGGCACAACGCTCGCCAGGCTCAAGTCTATCCGCGTTCATCGCCAAACACATTGAGCATCCTGGTTCACGCCATTCAAACCCTGCCTCAGTGAAGATTTTATCCAAACCCTCTAGCTCTGCTTGTGCCTTCACCAAGCCGGAGCCCGGCACCACTAAAGCCAACTTCACGTTAGGAGCAACATGTTTACCCTTTGCTATCGCCGCGGCCGCACGCAAGTCTTCAATACGTGAGTTAGTACATGAGCCGATAAATACTTTATCAATACTAATTTCGCTAATCGGTGTATTCGGCGCCAAGCCCATATAGGCATAGGCACGCTCCCAATCTCCGCGCTGCACGTCATTTTTCGCCAAATCTAAACTAGGTACGCACCCATCAATATCCACCACCATTTCCGGTGAGGTACCCCAAGTGACCTGAGGCTGAATTTCTGAGGCATCTAAAGTAATTATCGCATCAAATTTGGCATCGTCATCACTATGCAAAGTTTTCCAATAAGCAACTGCGGCATCCCACTGATCAGCTTTGGGTGCAAACGGGCGACCTTTTACGTAATCAATTGTCTTGTCGTCAACCGCCACCATGCCGGCGCGCGCACCGGCTTCAATCGCCATATTGCACAAGGTCATACGGCCTTCCATGCTTAAACCGCGAATAGCCGAGCCCGCAAACTCAATCGCATAACCATTGCCACCTGCGGTGCCTGTTTTGCCAATGATAGCCAGTGCCACATCCTTAGCCGTTACGCCACGGCCCAATGTGCCGTTTACCAGCACTTGCATGGTTTTAGACTTTTTTTGTACCAGGCATTGTGTTGCCATCACATGCTCAACTTCTGAAGTGCCAATGCCATGCGCCAATGCGCCGAATGCACCGTGGGTACTGGTGTGCGAATCGCCACACACCACTGTCATACCGGGTAAGGTTGCACCCTGCTCTGGACCCACTACATGCACGATACCTTGGCTGGCATCCATAAATGGAAAATAGGCCTTTGCGCCAAATTCACGAATGTTGTCACTCAACGTCTCTATCTGCAAACGGGCTATGGGGTCAGCAATACCCGCCAACCCTTTATCCCAGCCATTCGTTGGCGTGTTATGGTCAGCCGTTGCTACAATAGAAGAGATACGCCAAGGTTTACGTCCAGCCAAGCGCAAACCCTCAAAGGCTTGTGGACTAGTCACCTCATGCACTAAATGACGATCAATATAGATTAACGCCGTGCCATTTTCTTCATGCACCACGTGGCTATCAAATAATTTATCGTATAACGTTTTTGCCATATTTTTAAAACCTAAAATTCAATTTTAGCCACAGAGTACACTGAGACCACAGAGAAGACCTGATCCATAAAGCTTAATTTCGGCTTTCCCGCGACTCTATGGCTAAAAAACCTAATCTCTAAAATTACCAAACTGCAACGGAAAATCCGTTACATTCTTTTTTACAAATGCAATTGCATCTTGCAATAAATCACGCTTGGCACCATTGACACGTACCGTATCACCCTGAATACTGGCCTGTACTTTCAAACCGGAATCTTTAATCAGCTTACTAATACGTTTGGCTAAATCACTATCAATACCGTCTTTAATTTTAAGCACTTGCTTCACTTTATTGCCACCCACCTTTTGCACATCCTGGTGATCAAGTCGCTTGGATGAATCAGGCTCTTTTTTCTCCATGCCTGGCAACAAAATATCTTTAATTTGATCCAACTGAAAATCATTATCGCCAAACAAAGTGATGAGACTATCTTTCTCGTTTAACTCAACCTTGGCTGAAGTACCTTTAAAGTCATAACGATTGGTAATTTGCTTACCCGCAGTATCAATCGCGTTTTTCAACGCAACCATATCAACTTCTGAACTTATATCAAATGAAGGCATAACAATCCTTAAAAATCAAATTAGCACCACAGGCACTCCGATTTTCTAAGTGCTAAAGCACTTGAAAAGTCGTATGCCGCAGATAAAAACAGATAAACGCCTGTAAATTCAAACACAACTACCTACTTTAATTTATGTTAAGAATTAAACATGAAATTCCAATAGCAGGTCTCATCTGCGTAAATCTGAGGCTAATAATTACTCAAAATGACAAACGTAATCTAATGTCTCTACTGTTTCAATATCAAATGACGAGTTTCCTGGAACTGTAAACTTCTCACCTGCACTGTAAGTTTTCCAGACATCTTCGCCTTTGATACGTACTTTACAAACACCTGTATTAATTTCCATCAGCTCAGGTGCCACGGTATTAAATGTAAGTGTGCTAGGAAAAATCACCCCAATGGTGCTACGTGTTCCATTAGGAAACATGACGGTATGACTCACACATTTACCATCAAAATAAATGTTAGCTTTCTTTTTTACGCTGACATGATCAAATTGCGCCATTTTATTTAGCTCCCATTAAAAAATCAAAACATCATTATCTCAGAAAAGCCGCGCCACTCCAATAAATGGGTGATGTACAGCCTATAAATACTGGTTATTAAGTATTGTTAGTGTTCCGGCACTAGCTGCCCCGCTTTTTGCCTGAGACCGTCAGGCCACGGTTAATTCTCTATGCCGCCAACTGTTGTGCTGGCTTAATCTTAATTTTGCTATTTTTCTCTGCATGCCATAAGTCATACTGAAGCTGTAAACGTAGCCATATCTCAGCCGTACCCCCAAGCCATTGCGACAAACGAATAGCCATATCAGCACTAATTGCCGCATGGCCGTTAATCATGCGAGAGAGTGTTACACGGGCAACGCCTAGCTGCTCAGCCGCTTCCGTGACCGTCAAGCCCAGCGCTGGCAGTACATCCTCTTTTAGCATTTCACCCGGATGTGGTGGATTGTGCATCTTGTTCATATTCACATCTCCTAGTGGTAGTCCTGATAATCAACCAGAACCGAATTTTCGCCTTCAAACATAAAAGTCATGCGCCAATTACCATTACATTTTTATGCTGCCAGAGCTCTGCTAATCATCTGATGCACGGCTTCTGTTGCATTAAAAGGTATGAGCTCAACTCCGGGATGTGAGTTTGCAAAGACTCTAAAAATCTCATCTGCAAAGCCTTGACCGATCTCCTCCACACCATCAAAATCAAGCATAACTGTTTTGAACTTTTCAAACCGCGCCACCAAACGTTTAGCTTGAGATCTAGATACAAGTTTTTCACCTTCGTGCCTTGCAAGCCTAACTGGTACTGTCGTTTTACTAAATGAAAACTCGTCAGGCTCAGCGTAATAATCCATAACAGATTTAAGTGTTCGCTCACAGTTGTTAGCTAATTTCAATCTAACTATTGTGCCTGGCACATCTTCATCGTAGTCGATTAGCCAATCATCTTTCTCAGCCTGGTGTGAGAAGTACAACGTTCTAGAAAGTATCGTAAACATATCGAATACACGTGAAGTAAAGAATATGCCCTCACCGGAGTGATTCGCTGGGTCTGTTGTCAGCTTGCCCTTAGATAGCTCTAAAATAGATTCACGTGGATCATAAAGCCCTACTAATCGTTGAATGCGATGAAAGATACCTTCACCGTTATCTGAAATCCTGACTGTTGTATCCAAAGCCGTACGCTCGAGATCGATGACAACTTCGGTGCCTTCAGAATGGTCAACTGCATTATTAACCATCTCAGTAACGCCGTAATGCCATATGTTGTGAGCATTCTCGGGGAGGTCGTGAATCAATGGTTCAAGGCTCTCACGCCAAACGATGTCCTCGCGCAAACCGTCCCTGGTAAATTTCCAGGTTTGCTTTTTTAACACGGCAAGAACAGAGACCTTAGCTTTGGTACTACCTGTTGACACGACAAGACCTTCTAACTCTAAGGCTTGAAGATGCTTTGCAGCAGATTGTTTTGTCATACCAAAGTGCGCCGCCGCCTCACTAGCAACGTTAAGCGTCCTTGATCTACATAGATCAAGCATATAGTCACGGATATTTTTAGTTCTCTCTCGCATACAGTCCACCAAATAAAACAATAGACAGTTATTATATATAGTATAGACAGCTTTACAATACCTAATAGACAGTTTAATCGATTTGATAGACAGGATTACCAATGTTGCTTAGTTGTCAAGCAACGGCATGCTATTGCAATAGGCGTAAAAAAAGCCTAGAAGGTTGATTTTACTAGGCTTTTGATACCGATTGATACTAGGTGAAACACTTAAATGGTGGAGCTGGGGGGAATCGAACCCCCGTCCGCAAATCCTCTACAGACAGTTCTACATACTTAGCCTTGTTGTTTAATTTAATCTGCACCACACCAACAGACAAGCAGTGTACAGACGAGTTACCTTAAGGTTAATGAAGTGCTAAGTAACCCAACACAACACGTATCCCGTGTATATGACACTACGTATGGGTTACCCCAATCCAACCCACGGGAGAGCTGGTGTAGCGTCTAACAGAACTAAGCTGCTAGAGAGTAAGTTTCGTCGTTTGCGACTATACTTTTTTCAGCTGTATTTACGAGGTAATCTGAGCCTCGGTATGCCCTGCACTGCTTTGTAACCCACGTCGAAACCTGGTCAGCCCCAAATCAGTATTGCTGTGACTAACTAAATTAAAAGTTAGTTCCATCAACTGGTTGAATTATACGCCGGTTTAAATATAGATTGTTAAATATGGTGGCGGCTCTACCAACTATCAAAATAAGCGGTTTAAACTCGCAACGCTAACGGGCACAACTAATGCTGAACGCCATCTCTCCGAATAACCTTTAAAAAAGTAAGTAATATAATTTTTAAATCAAACCAAAAGGATCGATTATTTAAATACTCCACATCAAGCTCAACCTTGTCAGGAATTGGCAATTCATCGCGCCCGTTTATCTGCGCCCAACCGGTTAACCCCGGCACTAGCTTATCTACACCATACTGTGTTCGCAATGCAATCAAGTCATCTTGATTAAAAAGCGCTGGACGCGGCCCTACAAAGCTCATATCCCCTTTAATAATACTCCAAAGCTGCGGCAGTTCATCCAAACTGGATTTACGTAAAAATGAGCCTACGGGCGTTAAAAACTGTTTAGGGTCTGCTAACAAATGGGTTGCTACAGCTGGCGTATCCACACGCATAGAGCGAAATTTAGGCATTTTAAAAATGTGATTGTCACGCCCAACACGGTCAGACCAATACAGAACTGGGCCAATTGAAGTTACCCTCACCATTACAGCCACCAGCAAAAATGGCAACAGCAAAAACAGCAACGCAAATAGCACCAAACAAAAATCAAACAAACGCTTAATCATTCAACAGTTAACCATAACTTTTATATAGGCAGTAGTTACAAACATAGCATTCCTAACAGCTAATCTCCTAAACTATTAGGCGGAGGCGATACTTCTTTCTATTACTTCTGAAACCCAAGTGTTAAGACTTTTACCCTTAGTTTCTGCTGCTATAGCTGCTCTTGCGTGCAGCTCTGGTTTTAAGCGCAATCTAAACTGCCCTGAGTATGGGTGATTTGGTTCGCGGCCTAGTTTTTCACAAGTCACCAAATAATCATCTACAGCCTCTATAAAAGCCGTACGAAGCTCTGCAACACTTTCTCCATGAAAGCCAATTGCATCACGAATGCCAGCAATATGCCCAATAAAGCACTTGTCGTCTTCACTATATTCAACACGAGCCGCATAGCTCTTATGTGTCATTGTGTTCATGGTTTTACTCCTAAACTCTCAATAAATTGTCTTGCATCACGCACCTGATAAGGTTTAGCTTCCTTTGCTGGGTGCGGTCTATGAAAAGTTGCAATCAAGCCACCCTTCTCAAACCTTACCCTTGAGCCGTTGCCTTCAATCACTTGGCAGCCGATAGCAATCAACAACGCCTCAATACGACGCCACTCAAGAGAGTTCGATACTGGGTTGGTGAAGATAACCTCTAAGGTCTTTTTGTGCGTTGCGTTCATGTTTTTACATGGTATCATATAGTGGAACCGTGTCAACGGTAATTAAATATATTTTACAAGCGTCAAAACTGAGTGCAATTCAACTGACTTATGGCAGATGATCACCAATGAAATTAATATCCTTCTCGTAATCCCTTCGGCATCGCTCAGGGGAGACTTATCGAACACCCCAAAACTTAAAACCTTGTCTAAAGAATTAGCCTTGAATCAAGCCCAAGTGCAGTTGCCTTTAAGCCCTGCTCAACAGAAAAAGGAGGCACCCAACCAAGCAAAGTGCGGGCCTTAGTCATATCTACCTGCAAATTGCCGCACAAACGTTGTGCAACCGCTTGCTTACCGAGCATTGCAGCACCTACTTCAATCAATTTCTGAGGCACAGGCAAAAGTCTGGGCTTTACATCAAGCGCGACAGCACACGCACTTAGTAACTCAGTAGTTGATAAATCATGTCCATCAGAAACCAAGAATACTTGATTGACTGCCGCCGGGTGATCAATACACGTTGTAATCAAGCTGACTAAATTACCTACATAAACAAAACTACGCTTGTTGCGAATGGCGCCCAGTGGCAAGGGTATGCCGCGCTTAACAGCACGCATCATACTGGAAAAATTAGCCTTTACACCTGTGCCATAAATCAGTGGTGGACGAATAACTACAACTTCCATTCCAGTTTCTGGCAATATTTTTAACAACCCTTGTTCAGCTTCGAACTTTGATACACCATAAGCGTCTTGTGGATTAGCAACATCACTTTCTTTAAATGGCTTATCTGCTTCTGTATGCTCACCATTCACCTTAATTGAGCTAATAAAAATAAAGCGTTTTACACCCGCCCTTGCTGCCTGATGGGCAAGGTTAAGTGTGCCATCAACATTAACCTTGCGAAACTCAGCCAATGGATCAACAACCGTGTCATGCATTACGTGTACGCGTGCCGCTAGATGAATCACAACATCTATATCGCGCAACGCGCTTGACCAATCAGTACCACGATCAATTTCACCAACCATTGTCATTTCAACATTTTCAATCGGGGCAACTTTAGTGCGCACCGCCGCCCGTATTTCATGCCCTTGACTAAATAATTCAGCACAAAGCACTTTACCCACAAAGCCAGTTGCACCCGTAATTAAAACCTTCATAATGACTAAAAACTTTCTTTAACGATGATATTGCCCAATGGGAAATTGTTGCAGCGCATTACTGGTTTAAGCAAGTGGGCTAGCCGATCAGCTGCTGTAGAACAGATTTGGTTTGCTGACTTAATTCAGGTAAGTCATTTTGGATGGTTTTCCAAACGATTTCAAAATCCACTTTAAAATATCCGTGAGCCACCGCGTTACGCATCTCATAAGCAAATGCCAAAGGTAGCTCCGGATTGCGATTCTGCAAATTCAGTAAAGTGTTTTTGAACGTTATTGCTCGCTTCACCGATAATTTCAATGTTGCAAATTTGACTAATTTCTCATCTGCAACCCTTACTAAACTACGCCCATAAAAACGGCAAACGCCCTACTTACAGCAAGCATATCTTCTTCAGCGAGGTGTCCGAACACGTTGCCAATTTTATCACGAGGAACGGTTTGCACTTTATCCACCATGATCTCTGAAATTTTACTAAGCCCATTATGTTCGTCTGCATCAACCGCAATGCGAAATAAAGGCGTATTCCGCAGCTCACTTGTCACTGGAAGGATGGTAACGGATGGATGCTCAGCAAAAAGATCCGATTGAATAATTAACGCAGGACGAGGCTTACCATAAGCGCCTTGCAACGCGATAGTGACTAGATCGCCACGCCTCATTTCCAACCCTCGGTATCAGCAGCTACTTCTAACCAATCCAACACATCAACCTCCTGCTGATCACCACGCAATACAAGTGATTGCCGACGGCATTCATCCGCAAAACCCGCACGACGCGTGTCAGGTACCCATATTTGCACAGGGCGTAAACCGGCAGCCCGTAAGCTAGCCCGATGCTTTTGTACTCTTAAAGCAACATTTGCTTGCATGATCAATTCCTTTCGTTACCTTGTTACATGTAACGAAAGTATAACAACATTGTTACATGTAACGCAAGTGAATTTTGCAGTCAATGGCTGGTCAATTCAGCAAAGCCATCCTAAGCAACAGTAGGCTTATTGAAGTAGTCAAATAGCATGAATAGCAAAAAGCCACCTATTCCACATAATCAAGTTAAAGCCGAAATTCAACAGAAGTTAGAAGTTAGAAGTTAGAAGTTAGAAGTTAGAAGTTAGAAGTTAGAAGTTAGAAGTTAGGATATCATCGAAAGTCTAAATAA
Organism: Methylotenera sp.; assembly: GCA_013141495.1. Classification (GTDB taxonomy): domain Bacteria; phylum Pseudomonadota; class Gammaproteobacteria; order Burkholderiales; family Methylophilaceae; genus Methylotenera. Next base: position 229,716 of record JABFQV010000002.1, read on the forward strand.
TGGTCATTAATTAATCTAAAACTCAAATGGGTTAAGCAACTTTACAGAAAATCGTTCAAAGTCGCGCGTATTGCGTGTAACCACAGTGAGCTGATGCGAAATTGCGCAAGCGGCAATCATGGCATCTTCAATCACCGTATTTGATTGCCCGTGCATCAACCTTGCCCATATTCTGAATGTTTCTGCGGTCATTGGTAGCACGCTGTAGCTACTGGCAAGCTGGTTAAGCCATGCTTCAATTTCGTTTGCTTTGTCTGTATTTTGCTCACGAGTGATTTCAATGCCTGCTTGTATTTCGCCAATGGTGACGGCGCAAAGATGCAAATCATGATCATCTACACTTTGCAACCACGCTACAACTGCGCCATGCGGTTTTATTTTTCTGAGCTCTGAAACAATATTGGTGTCGAGTAAATACATGCTTATTCGGTAATAGCTAGGCGACGGTTAACTTTGCCACGAGGAGGTAAAATTAAATCGCCACGTGCATCTTCAGACAATAACAAGGCTTTTAACGTAGGTGGCGCGGCTTGATTTAAGCGCTTCCATTCGGCTATAGGCACCAACACTGCCGTTTCTACCCCACGCCGCGTCACAAGCTGCGAACCTTCAGCAATACAGGCATCTAAAAACTCACTAAAGCGCGCTTTAGCATCTTGCACAGGCCATGTGTTCATCATAAAACTCCAGTCAAACTAGTCATCTAACTAGTTTAATGATGTTGGTTTAATCTGTCAAATGCGCTGTTAATAAAAAATCAGCCGCGGTACATCAATCTTAACTAAAAGAGAGCTTTGCACGAAGCTGCTTTATTGCTAAAAACGTTAATTTTGTCATTCTGAGCGTAGCGAAGAATCTAGGCAACTAATTGGTTATACTGGATTCTTCGCTACGCTCAGAATGACGGGCTTGATATTTTGGTTAAAAAATAGTGCTATTTTTAGCTTCATGCAAAGCTCTCTAAAAGTTCTTTCATAAAGTATCAGCCACTGGCCGCAACATAATGGGATGATTTACGTAAGAATGGTTTTTCAATCAAATGCCAAAACAAAAAGGCAATCAACAAAATCAAAAGTCCAGAAATGCCAAGTGCGCACCAAGGCGATTCTTTAAAAAATCCGTAAGAAACCAACACCTGCAATACAGGAAAATGCACGATGTAAATGCCATATGAAAAGTCACCATATTTACCAAAATTGCCGACACATTTAAAAATACAAGCAAAGTAAACAACCACAATACCTATTGCAACAGGCTCAATAGCCACCCAAGGTAACCATGCCTGCAATGCGAAAGCTGAGATAGCTAAAGCCACTAGCCATATTCCATATTTAGCTACATATTGAAAATAATAATAACCTGTCGCGCCTGCAATAAAGAATGCGAGTTGCCCAGGTAATTGACGCTGCAACTCCATATATGCATCCACCCCAGTTTGACTTGCCAGCTTAATCATCACGACGGAGTACAAGATTGATGCAATATAGAATAAAACCAACATAGAAAGCCGACCAAACTTACGGAATGCCATCACAGCAAGCGGCACAAAAAGATAAAACATCACTTCAATTTTTAACGTCCAAAGTGCCCCATTAACAGCTTGAAGCATATTGCCCTCAAAAAGACCAGGTAAGTTGGGGTGCAAAAAATTAAGGAATACCAAATTAGCAGCGATATATTTCAACACAGGTAAAGACCAATACTCACTCCATGAGTACGTGCTAAAAATAGCACCCAGAACGGCACAAATTATCACGATACAAAAATAAGCAGGGTAAATTCTTCGCGCCCTTTTTAAAAAGTAACGCTTATTGTTGCTAGAGTTTTCATAACTCATAAAAATCAAAAAACCGCTCACTACAAAAAAAGACTTCACTGCGATTGCAGATGAAAATAGTTTACTGAGTATTGAAAGAGATTGCGCACCAGACAACACATACGCATGCACTAAAAAAACAATGAACGCGAATATAAAACGTAATAAGTCAAAATTATTAATGCTTAATCGTACATCAGGATTTGATGGTTTATTTAATGTCGAAGTTTGATTTGATGTCATGGCAGCATTCATTTTTTAAATGGCAATAATAAAAACAACGCCAATGCAATACGGTCTCGCCACCGCCTGCGTAATTTATTCACATTCGCTATTAAAGCCAGCCGATCAATAAAGTCATAGCGCTTGAGTTTTTGTATCGGCCAGGCATCGTTGTAACCTAAAATATCTGCAATCAATAATGCTTGCTTCATTAGCCAGCCTTCGCGCATTTTTTGCCAACGCGCTAGCTTGGCTTTAACACCCACATTAGCACCCACCACATTGCCTGCATGTTGCCTATAAAGCATATGTGACTCATCATCAATCAACCAATTAAAGCCGCGTGACCTTGCAAACGCGTAAATAAACCAATCATGCAATACAATGTGTTGGCATTTTTGTTGGTGGGTAATTAAAAAATGCTGTAAATCCAAGGCTAGTTTTTGAGTTAAAACAAAAGTGCAGCCTGGCCCAGCGGATTCGAACATATAATCCCATTGCCTTTGTGGCTGGGCTTTGTTGATGAGTTTCTGCTTATCATTTGGCCAAAATGCCATCACGTTACTTGAATAAGCATCTAAGTTATTAGTAGCAATTACCTGAATAGCATGACTTAATTTATAAGGTAGCCAAATATCATCTTGATCAGACAATGCCACATAATCAACATCAGTTAAGTCAGCGTCACGCAATAACCTAAAAAAATTAGCCGCTGCACTCCCCAGTTTTTGGCTGGGCAATAAAGTTATACGACTATCTACAGCAAGCGCCTCATTCAATAATTGAGGCGTTAGGTCTAACGAACAATCATCTGAAGCTAAAATAAAAACTTCAATACCTAGCTGATTTTGAAGACTATTCAGTTGCTCCTTTAAATAGTCTTCACCATTGAAAGTGGCCAGTAAAACGGCAATCTGCGGTTTAATTTTTAACAAAAGCTGCTCGCCTTAAGCTGACAATAATCAATCTGCGCAAATACTTTGCTAAAGAATAAACGCTCAGCGTGGCTACCAAAATAAAACCAATGTTTTTATTTTTATATAGCAACCAGTAATTACCTAACTCTGCTTTTTCCATTGCCCAAAGATGCGAACTTAACCCAGAAGCACCAAACATAGGCTTGTATATAGCGACGAGTGCTGGGCTTAATTTAACTACTTTGTAATCATCAAATGCAATTTGAAGCCATAACAAATGATCATCTACATACCTTTTAGTTGGATTAAATCGAAGCACGATGTCTTTTTTCATCATCACAGATGGTGTGACAAAAGGATTGGAAATCAATAATCTTGTTTTTGAAATGGTTTTAAAATCACAGCCACCCAACGGCCAATCCGGTTGACTATCATCAGTCACCATTTTCGCATCATGTCCACACAACACCACTTGAGGGTTTTTTAGCATGAACTGATATTGAACTTCAATTTTTTGCGGATGCCAAGCATCGTCAGCATCTAACAATGCAATATAAGGCTGGCTGGCTACGCTCCATCCAACATTACGCGCATTGGCGGCACCTTGATTATGATTGAGCACAATCACTTTCACCTCAAAACTATCGGCATATTTTGCAGCCTGCTCATTTAAAGCTTGAAGCGTTAAGCCATTATCTGGGCTGGCATCTTCTACCAATATCACCTCTTTTGGCAGCATGGTTTGTGTTGCAACAGACGCAAGCGCTCGGGCAATGGTTTCGCTACAACGGTAACAGGGAATAATGACGCTAACGCTGGCACTATTCATATCTACAATGTGTGAATTTAATTGCAAAGCGCCAGCTTTGGATTTTACTCCACCTTGAAAATTATCCATTAATTGTATTCCATAATTGCACAATATCAGGGTTAACGTGCCACGGTGCAAATGGCGATGGACCTTGACCTTGGGTTGAGACCAAATTTTTAATAAAAACCAACAAACCTAAATACCCAATAACCAACAACCCTTTTCTTCTTTTTTCATCCATAATTCCAGCCAAGCGTGGTTTGAATTGCATTATTAAAAGCATGGAAAATAATACAACCGACTGTAGCCTAAGCCCTGCATAACTAAACTTTGCCAATATAAACGCTAGCAGCGTTAACGTAACTAAAGTATAAAGTTGATGGCTGGCTAACAAAAAATCCTGCTTTTTACCTGTATATAAAACATACAAAATAGACCATGAAATGATTAAAGGGGCTAACCCAGAGTACCAAGACGGTGAATAAAACCTTTTATAGGCAACATACTTACCTTTAGCATCTAGGCTCGCAGACAAATTAAACTCTGCCAAGTAGTTAATAATATCAACCAAATAATACTGAGCCAGCACAACCAACAACACGATTGTTATTAACTTCAGCCATCGAATAAACTTAAATTTATTATCCGCAAGTAATGCGGCAATTAAAAACACTAACAACCCACTCACATGAAACAAAACGGCAACTACACCTAAAGTGACACTTAAAAACAAATGATGTTGATAAAACTTTGACATTGCAAGCATTGCAAACGCAAATGAAAGACCATATCGCAAGCCATTCATCGTCATATCTAAATAAAAAATTGGCACAATGCAAACGATGAACACAAACAATGCTCGATCATCAGACTTTGCTGCGATGAGTAACACCACTGTTGTAATAACCGCAACTAGCACACAAACTTGCAACGGATCATTTACGATATATAGCAACGCTTTTACTAAATAGATAAAACCAAACTCAACACCCGCAAAAGCATCAGAAGAACTTACTTGAGAGATGATATTGATATAGCTTGTGGTGTCAGTGCCAACCTCGTCCCTTAAAACAACCAAAAGAAAAAGCGGCAACATGCCCACTAAAACATGGGCTAGATTCTTGTATCTTGTATCTTGTATCTTGATGTACGCAAAAGCCATGTAGGCTGAATAAAGTAGCAACGCTACAATGTAATAAATCATCGTGGTTTGAGCCTAACTGCTTTTAATTCTAGAGATAATCAAGTCCGTAAGGCTTTGACTCAAAGCAAAGACCAAAGCGCGAGTATTGATAAGGATGCAATAAAATCATACCTCATGTTTTAGTCCAATACGCAGGCAACCCCATGATACGCCGCCCAACATCTAGCGCCTTTCTAGTGCGCTTTTCACCTAAAACTCTCCACAACAACAAACGTATATAAACACGAACTACCGCCATTAGCCAAATTCTGCTAGGCAAATTTTGCCCATGTGTTATTTGCGCACGTCTCACTTCGCGTAAAATAGTTAGTGACTGCTGAGGATTACTACTAATGCCGCCCTGGCGCATACCCGTTACGATGATATCAGATATAAAAGCAGCGTCACCAGCTTTTAACTCCCGTAGCAATAACTCGTAATCGCCCACAATTTGGTATGACTCATCAAACTTTCCGCGCAACTCAAATAAGTTACGCCTATGCATCACTCCTTGATGCGGTATTGACATTTTATGCTTGAAACGTTTTTTTACCTTATCCCATGGCTCACCAACCGCATGTATATTTACCCCATCAGCAGTAAGCAGCATAATTTGGCCGTAAGCAACGCGAATGTAGGGAGGAATTAACACCAATTGCTTGGCTAACGTTTCCAAAACCTCTAAATTCCAAAAAAAATCATCCGCACCTAAAAAGCATATCCACTCTCCCTTTGCCTGCGCCACCCCTTTATTCCAAGCGTTATAGATGCCATTATCAGGCTCTGTCACCCAATAACTAATTGCCTGCTGATTGGCTTTAAGCAAATCAACTGTGCCGTCTTTAGAGCCACCATCAAGAATAATCAGCTCTTTATTTGGATAAGTTTGCTGAGCGACACTATCAATACATTGCTGTAAGGTTTTTGCACCGTTGAATACGGCAATAATAATTGTAATGAGTGGTGGTGATGTCATAGAGTCTTTGAAAAAATCTTAATTTATAATGCTACTCATTTTATTATTATCAATTTGCATCAGTTTTTTAATATCATGGAATTGTTTGTAATTTTTATGCAACCAGTCAATATCTTTATCCCACCATTTAAATTGCTTTAAAAAAGCTATTTCATTTTCTTCGAAACGATAACGTAAAACTTTTGCAGGTACTCCACCCACCACAGCATAATCGGGAACATCTTTAGTGACTACAGCTCCAGCAGCAACTATGGCACCGTCACCAATAGTCACGCCATCTAAAATAATAGCTCTTGCACCAATCCACACATCATTCCCGATTTTAATTCTTTCAAATTCATCATAAGCAGCATTAGGTGAAAAAGTCATTTGAGCTTGACAGAATGGTGAATAAAACATCGGATGAGTCGAGACAAAATCACGCGAAGGATGTTTACCTAATCCAGCAAGAACCTCAGAACCGATGCAAGAAAATTTACCAATTTCCGCATTTGCTATTTTTGAATTATTGGCAATATAGCTAAAATCACCCATCGTCACATTAACTATCTGCACATTCACATAAAGCGTGTTATATCGACCAAAGGCACAATTTGAAAAGCGTGCCATATAACCGATTACAAGATGCTTTTTTGCATACTTATGTTCAAAGTAAACTTTGCATAACAACCATTTAAACCATAAAGTGAAAGGAGTCTTCAACATTGTAAGTATAGGTTTACTCATAAAGACGAATTTAAACTATCGCTAATCATATGAATTTCAGAAATATCAGCAATCTTTACCCTTTTGAATGCATCAACATAAGTTATAGAACTTGCATTCAGCACCTCAGCTCCAAGAGCTTCTGCATATTCTTTTATCATCCAATATCCCTCAAACATTTTTGATAAAGCAAAAAAAAGTTGCGCCATTGTGAATGTCTTTCCTTGGTCTCCCCCCATAGTAAAGGGAATAAGCTTTGCATTACCTTGATAGAAATGATTATCTCTAATACACACGCGATTTTCATCATCTAATGCTAATGTTTCGTGCCACGAGTGATCAGCACCAAGAAGATAAATTTTCTTATAGCCACGACGAAGCGATAAAAACAATGCGGCCACTAATACATTTTGTACCCATGGCATGCCTAAGTCGTAATCATAAATCATTTTCACAACCCGCTTAGCCCCTAAAGCTGTTGTGCTATTATAAAAATGTAGGGTTATGTTTGAGGTATTGCCAAATATCGCTTCAAAATGATTTTTTGCATCAAACGGTATGTAAATTGTAAGTTGCCATGTTGTTTTATTTAATATGGTACTAAACAACTCCGTTCTCAATTGAATCAAGCTCTCCGTCTCGTCGTCTCTCCAGTAACTTGAATCAGCAAAGACATAGTTTTTAGGCTGGAGCTGTTCATATAAAGCAGTTTCTGCAAATTGATTAACGCACCATACTTCTCCTAAAAATTGCATATGTTTACATTTTTCTAAGTCGGTATTTAGTGAAGGGCCATTCCCCAATACAAAACACACTTGTTCAGATACGAGAGTTGTAGGGAGTTTATATCGAAATCGAGAATGCCTAGCTACACGAAGCAATGTTGCTAACGTAGTCCCTAATGTTTTAATCCTTTCCTTCATCTCTATCCTTTAAAAAGCATTTCCACCAAGGCATTGGGTGTGCATAATGCGCTAATCGCCAAGTACCTAGAAATAAAAATGCCTGCGATATCATAAAGCCCTGCGCTGCACCTGTTATACCATTTTTTTGAATAAGCACATAAGTCAAAATAACGTTAATCAATCCCGCGATAAGTGTATTAACTGCTAGTTTTCCTGTTGTACCCGCGTAAAACACATAATTTGTAACCATAAAATACATACCACCAAATGCAAATCCCATTGTGATATAGATTACAACTTCAGCACCATCTTTAAACTGATTTCCTGCGACTATTGAAATAATACTATTAGCATACATTCCGATTATTGACGCTACCACCGTAAGTGCAATAAAATACAAATATGTGTAACGAACGATTTTACGCTTTTTATAATCATTTAAATCTCTAAGTTGCTCAAACAACCAAGGTGCATATGCTTGATTTACTGCTACTGTAAACAGGCTTAACACCATACCAATTTGTAGCGCGACGGTATATACGCCAGCATGGTCTATTCCCAATAGATTTGCGACCATGACTCTATCAATTGCAGTTAATAACATGCCACCTAACACATGGGGAATAAGTGGCACACCAAATTTAAGTGCATCTTGCACATAATTTAAATTAATATTTAGCGTCAACCAACCTTCTCGCCAAAGACTGTACAAAGACCCCAACATTACTACAAGCCCCGTTGCAGATATACCTATTAAACGACCCTCCCACGCAAAGCCCACTACTATCACAAGCCATAGCGACAATGCTGCGTTGATTGCACTTTGTATAATTTGAAGTGTGCCATATTTCAATGGTAATTTTGCAACCTGCCAAAGTGACAGCCTCACGGATATAACAAATTGCATTCCAGCAACTATTACACCACAGATTAGCCATTGGCTTGGCAAAGACGTATACTTTTCAAGAACTGATCTAAATATAAACACACAAACTACTGTGAAAACAGTCGTCAAAAGTAATATGTAAATACAACTAGATACGTACTGTTGCATGTTGGCGCGACTATACTCAAAGTACCTAATGCCGATTGCACCCTGCACACTTAGGCCAACAAAAACCCCAAGTATAGATATCCAAATACCAAACATTGCCACTATTCCATAATCAGCAGGGGTTAGTATTCTAGTTAGAATTGGCAATAGCAAAAATGGAATTGCAGATGTAACAAGGCTACTTACAACATAAATTCCAGCAGAGTTAATTATTCCAGCTTTTTTCATACTCTCAAAAAATAAATCCTTAGCGCGCACTACCCTACAAGCCAAACTCTTAACTTGCTAGTTATAGAAAGAATCATCCACAAACATAAAATTCATAATGACTTAGTTATTAAGAGCGCCTGTAAGACTGGCGACCACACCAGCTACATTATCCATGCCTACCCACATTGGTAACCTAAGTATTCGGTTTGCTAGGTCTTCAGTATGTTTAAGGCTACCATGAAAACGGCTATATTTAAGTCCCGCAGGTGAGTTATGCAGTGGCACATAATGGAATACTGGATATATTTCTCGCGACCGTAAATTTTCAATTACATGAGTACGTTCAGCTAACGAGTTAAGTAACACATAATACATATGAGCATTATGGCTACAGTCATCTGAAATAATCGGACGGCGCAAAAGGCCTTGCAGCTCAAGTTTTTCTAAACCTTCATGGTATTTTTGCCAAACATCTAAACGCTTATTTGTAATTGCTTGTGCATCTTCTAACTGCGCCCATAAAAAAGCCGCAATCACTTCACCAGGCAAATATGAAGAACCCACATCTACCCAAGTATATTTATCTACTTGCCCACGAAAAAACTGGCTGCGATTAGTCCCTTTTTCACGAACAATTTCAGCGCGCGCTATAAAGCATTCATCATTAATAAGTAAAGCGCCTCCTTCACCGGAAATGACATTTTTTGTTTCATGGAATGAATAGCAACCCATATGCCCAATCGAACCTAATGCCCTACCCTTATAAGTAGACATAATCCCCTGTGCTGCATCTTCAATCACTAACAGATTATGGCGTGAAGCAATATCCATAATAGTATCCATCTCACAAGCCACACCAGCGTAGTGCACAGGCACAATCGCTTTGGTGCGGGGTGTAATTGCGGCTTCTATCAGGGTTTCATCAATATTTAGCGTGTCTGGTCGAATATCTACAAATACAGGTATGCCGCCACGTAAAACAAAAGCGTTTGCAGTAGAAACAAACGTGTATGAAGGCATAATCACTTCATCACCTGGCTGAATATCCGCAAGGATTGCGGCCATTTCAAGTGCAGCGGTACATGAATGTGTGAGTAATGCTTTTTTAGCGCCTGTTTTTTGTTCTAACCACGTATGACATTTTTTGGTAAAAGGGCCATCACCCGCCAGCATATTATTAAAATGCGCTTCAGCAATATAAAACAGCTCTTTACCTGTCATGTAAGGCTTGTTAAATGGTATTTTCATTTATTTTGTGCACTCCATAATGCAGTGTGTGTAAGGTATCCATGCTTTATGCCTAATACTTGCCTCTATTTTAGGGAAAATATCACGAGCCAGACTCTCATATCCTGATTGATCTCGAACATTCTGTCCGCGATCTTTTGAGATTAAGAAACGAGCAATAAAATTCTGATCACGTGTAAAACATGGGTCAATCGTTACAAATCTTCCACCAGGTTTTAATGCGGCATAGGCAAGTTTAAAGATGTCATTAGCAATTTGGTCATTCACATGGTGCAATACACCGCATGCAATTACCAAATCAAATTCTGGCATATTCTTAAGGTCATCAAGGGTGAGAATTTTCGAATGAAATCTACCGCGTTGCCCATACTTGGCTTTGGCCTTGGTAATATATTCCTCACTAATATCAAAACCCCAGTAATCTACATTAGGAAGATACTCTACAATATCTGCAGGGCCGCATCCTATATCTAATACCACATCACCATTCTTAGGTCTAATATAATGATTTACAAATAAAGTCCATCCCTGTTTGGCTCCCATTAAATATTGAAAAGTGCTGTAAGCCGTGGGATGTGAAAGTATGCTTCTAATTCCAGAAGTAATTTGGCTCACTATTAACCTTTCGCAATTACAATAATACCTAGAACCACTATAAGAGTCCCAATCAACTTTGCAATGCTAAGCTGCTCATTAAAAATAAAAAAACTTGCAAACAATATCAGCACATAGTTCAGACTAACGTAAGGGAAAGCATAACTAACTTCAAATTTAGTCATCGCCAACATCCATGAAACACCCGCCAAAAAAGTAGCTACTATCCCTGAAAATACCCAAGGATCGAGGAGCAAATTCCCAACAAACTGTAATTTTCCGCTAAGTTCTTGTGGTAGCTCACCTGCAAGCGACACTTGCCAACGCATAATGAGTTGGCTGTAAACTGTAAATATAATTGTGCTGAAAATATAAACGTGTTCTAAAAATTTCGTCATCATTACTCCAAAACCGCCAAACCAAATCCAGTCTTTCCATATCCGTTACCGTTGTATAGCATATAGCGTTGGCCTTTATGGTCAAAAACGAATGGGTAGCAAATCATTTCTGAATCCCAGCCGTCTTCAGAAACATCCATTCCCACTTCCTCATCTTTTCTTGTCCAAGTTATACCGTCTTTTGATTCAGCATATCTAATACGATAAGTAGGAATCTCTTTTGTTGCCCGTGAAGAAAACCACATCCGATACAAACCGTCTTGGTCTTTTAAAACTCTAGGCACAGAAATAGCGTATTCATACTCATTTAAGTAATCAATAGCAACGACACCCTCTCTATTCCATTCAATTCCATCAGATGACTCAGCATACTTAATATGATATTTATGTATCACCTTACCAGTTTCGTCTCGAAACCAACCAGTGCATGACAGATACCATATTTTGTACTGACCTCTATCGTAAATTACACAGTTACTTGCAACAAAATGTGGTTCATCTTTTGTTCGTTCAATAATCGGGCCAGCAAAAGGTTTTTTAAATGTTTTTCCGCCATCCTTTGATTCAGCAATACCAATAGAATTACGAAAGGGAACCGTCACGCCAAGATTCCATCCTATGTAATACATTCTTTCGACATTACCAGCGTCAATAACACAACAACCCATCACGCCACTATCATCAAAACAACCAAGTTCACCTTTTGATAATATGGGAGTTTCTGACATTCCTTTAATTTCAAGCGAATTAATATCAAAAACAACAAAACCGATAGAAGACTCTTGATTGCTATTCCTTACACTAAAAAAAACTTTTATACTATCTCCATAAATCTTCCCCACAAATGGAACGGTTGCATGCGTTACCATCCAATCAGAATTATTTTTAGGTTCAAATACTTGTCCTAATTTTTTCCATTTCTGCATCACTTTAAATGCCCCTTAACCTCGTGCTTGGCACTTTTGCACGTTCCGTAGCTGCACCAATATAAACGCCTTCAGGTTCTGTATCAGAAAGCATTAAGGCACCGGCACCAATCACACATTTTTCGCCAATCTTGATATGGTCGCGCAACGTTGCATTCACACCGATAAAGCACTGCTCCCCAATTTCCACGCCTCCTGAAACAACCACATGAGAGGCAATAAAGGAGTGGTCCTTGATGGTGGAATGGTGGCCAATATGATTGCCGCTCCAAAGCGTGACATTGTTGCCAATGGTGACGAATGGTTGAATAGTATTATCTTCAAAAATAAAACAGTTTTCACCAATGCGCCCCTCATTTAGAACTGTAGCGAAGGAACTAATGAAGCTGGCTATTCGATAACCCAATGCCTTGGCTGCCAGGTATTTTTCTTTGCGCACTGCGTTCAGTTTCGAGTAGCTAAGTGCAACAAAGATCTCGCATTGCTCTGGTGAATAACGTGTTTTAACTTCCTCAAAAGCTATGACTGGGAGGCCGCAAAAAACTGTTTCCGTTAAATGCGTAGCATCAACAGTAAAGGCGACTACTTCGTATTCTGAGTCCGTGCTGAAGTAGAGGTGTGCGAGTTGTGCAATGTCACCGGTGCCAAAGATAACTAATGGTTTTTTCATGGTTGCTTCCTTACTAGAATCGTGAACTCGTATAGTCCATAGTCATGGAGAAGAGCCACGTTACGCGAATAACGACGTTTACAGAGCTCAAACAGCACACAAGGGTCAGCATAATAAAGATAGTCACGCATCTTATCAGTATCGGAATAGGACGTCAGGCAATTGAATGCAAAACCAAGACGGCTGGTCCCGTCTAGTACGTCCAGTGTTGCTTCGAGATAAGATCGCCACTCATCATCTGATCTACCCATGCGAACGTTAAATATGCCACTTGCTACGCCGTAATCAGAAACTCGATCCGGCTTGCTCGAAAGAACAAAATGAGCCTGGGGTTTGTTTATATAACGCTGCTCAGCAGTGCGAATCATGCTCTCTGAAACATCAATCCCAAAATAGGAGAATCCTTCGTATTTGTTAGTAAGTAAGTCATAGAGCGCACCATAACCACACCCTAGATCATTGATTGAAAAGTGACTTGATGTAGCGATAATTTTGCATAACTGCTCGAAACGCAATGCTTGGCTTTCTTCGCCGTTCCAATCAACTCCGCGCGGCGTTTCGCCATACTCTGCCAATTTGGTTGTGTAGTATTCGGCAACCTCAGTCAGTAGGTCAGTTTTGTTGTTTTGCATAAATCTGCCTTACGATGGTATAGGGGCGTTGCTTAGTTTCAGAGAATATTTTCGATAGGTAAATGCCAACCACGCCTATAAAAGAAATTACCATTCCTCCCAATAGCCAGATTGAAGCCATCACTGACGTCCAGCCACTTAAGGGCTTAGCAAGGTACGTCCATTGAATTGCCAGGTAACCGATATAAAACAAAGCAACCAGTGAGATTGATACGCCGATATAGAAGATGCCCACTAGCGGCGCATTACTGAAAGAAGTCACTGAATTAACTAGCAGAGACATTTTTCTGCGGAAGGTGTAGGTAGTTTCGCTGGTGCTGTGTTTTTTTATATACTGTGGACGTTGATCAAAACCGGTGATATGCCATAGGCCAGCCATGAAGACTTCTCTCTCCCCATGGCGCAATAAGGCGTCAACGTAACGACGAGTCATTAGGCGTGCAGTGACAATGTTTTCAGGCAACGCCAAACCAGTGAACACTTTAAAGAGGCGATAGAACCATTGGCCGCTCCAACGCTCAAACCAGCCACCCTTGCGCTGCTCTTGGACGCCGTACACCACATCGCAGCGTTGACTTTGCATCTGCTCAGCGAAAGCAATCAAGCATTCCGGCTCTTCTTCTAAATCGCTATCAATGAGCAATACCCGCTCTGCTTTCGCGTGGGCAAGCCCGGTCATCATCGCTTTGTGATGGCCGAAGTTACGTGAAAGATCGATAACGACAACATGGCTGTCGCTCTCAGTGAGCTGCACGGCAAGGTTAAGGCTGTTGTCGGGTGAGCCATCATTCACAAGAACGATTTCATAATCCTCACTTACAAGTTGCCTAGCCACGGCACTTGCCCGCTGATGAAACTCGGTGATGTATGGTGCGGATTTGTAGAGTGTGGCGACAATTGAAAGCTTCATGGACGTATATATCTCATATAGTGGTGTGCATCTTTACCACAATTGAATAGCAAATCAAGAATCGTGACTCCATGAGTGAATTCTCCCCAAAGTTGAGGGTATTCGGGGTAGCCTGCATAATCAAACCAGGTAAGCTTGATATTCATATCAGCAAAGATACTTTCTTCGACGTAATCCTTGGCTGCAGGTCCTGAAATGTATTCCGTTCCACCTGCCTGCTTACAAAGATCGGCTAAACGCTCGGTTTTGCCATCGAGCAAAGTGTAGTCCCATGAATTGGTAATAACGGTCTTGATACCTAGGTAATTACAGACGGCTTCGATGAAGCTGCGATTTAGCTGCGAGATATGGGTGTAAGACTCAGCCATGTAAAGCGGCTCAACCCATGCCGCAATTTCATCAAAATGTGGCGCACGTCGATAGTTCTGCGCTAATGCTTTCCAATGAAGCGGTGCCCAGTCTAACCCATCAATCTCGGTATCCCTGATTTTTTGATCATATTTTCCTTTAACCAGCACAGGAACCGTTAACCACTGCACTCCCTGCGGAGTCTTAATCTGGTTGCGATTGCGCCAATCGCGGCGTGTATATTGCATGTCGTCATATAAAACAAACTCATCTACCGCAGCGATCATATCAAAATATCCTTTCCAAGGAATATAGTTTGATTGCAAAATTGCTATTTTTTTCATTACAACCTTGCCCTTATTTATTTTTAACATTCACGGAAAGAACCTTAATATCTTTTGAGTAATGCTTTTTTTCACTTTGTTTATAATCAGACAAACCATACAAGCCAATACCTAGATGAGGACACAAGCTTGCATTGGGTAAGCCTGCCATTATAGGTCTTTCCGCTACTGCTGGCAAAAACCAATATGCATTACATCCAACAACTTTTACTATATATTCAGAGTTTTCAATTTTAATAATGGTATTCACTGCTGAATTGACTCGTATGTATTGAAGTTTTTTAACAATATCAAGTAAAGCTGCATTCCTGGTTTGGCTTCCCACGGGTGCCATCAAAAAGCTCTTATGTACTATAGCGGGATATACTATTAAACTTGCGAGTATTAATACGCTAACAACGTGTTTGAACTTAATCTCGTTTAACAAATTTAAAAGGTTTGATACTAGATATGGTAGCGATATTATTACTGGGATGCTGGAAAAATAATATGCCGCGCCACCGGCCATTTCAAAGGTTAGAGCGAATAGGAGTGCTGGTATTAGCAAGGCGAAGAGTATTTGGAACTCGTTAGTTTTAAAATATTCGGCACCTAATTTTCGTACACCAAAAATGAAACATATCCATACAGGTAATAAATGTATGGTAAAAAATAAAAGTAGTTTAGCAAAAATTGGCCAATGATATGAAATACCAACATACGAACTTATAAAATGTAATGGCACTACGGGAATGAATTGTTTTGCCGAAGTGGCAGTATCAATAATCGCAAAATATAAAAACACGGATGCAATTGCCAACAGTAACCAATATTTAAAAGTGCGAAATTTTGTGAGTCCAAATAGACCAAACACGCAAATACCCACCAACCCAACACTTCCCTTGGCTAGGCCCGCAAAAATAAGTAGCGTTAATGAAGATGCCAATAGAGTAAGATCGGCGCCACCGCCTTCAACATAGCGGATAAACGTAGTTAGTGATACAGCAAAGATTACCAATGCGACTAAATAGGATTCTGAAACAAAGTAACTATCCCACATGGCTACTTGGCTAAAAATAGGTACAGAAATAATTGTAAGCATACATAGCGCTATACCAAGCAATGCGCGATCAAAATTTAGCCGTGAATTAAATTGACAAGCAAAACCTGCCAATGTGAATACAAGTAACAGTGGGCCCATGGCAAAAAATAAATAGGCATATACAGCCAATGCCTCAAATCCAGTCAGTATTGCTAACCCTGCCATAATTTTATGAGATAGCGTGTGATAAGCGATTGGAACTAATCCATCCAGCCCAATAGAGGCCACCCCATAATGACTATACATTGCAGCAATTGCCGCATGAAAAAAAGTATCAATATGCGTAGTACCCATTAATAGGGTTCTTTGATATTGAAAGTCGGAATACATGCCTGAGCCCAATATTATTACGAGGGACACTGGTAAAAAAAGTAATTTGTATTTTTTAAGTTTGTATTTATGGAAAAGCAATATTGCCAATCCGAATGCACTCAGCAAGTAAGCCACATAGCGCATATAAGGCAAAAAAGGTAGTAAGGTAAGGCTAACTATTACGATTAGTACAGAAACATCGTGGCGCACAAAAACTCTTAAGATAAGCGAATATATACCAATTAGCATTGCGCATGAAACAATAATTCTTACAAAGTCAGTTAAGCTTATGACATTAATCGCCATAACAGAAGCTACTGTAACAAGCACAAAAACACTTAAGGCATAGAGCTTAAGAGCATCAATACCACTGTCATTTTGGTCTATAAATTTACGCATTATCAACAGACCTTAAGAAGTTAGGTTGAATGTTTTTTCGTGTATTATCAGGTGTACCCTTTAGTATTAGTAAACTCAACCTAACAAACTCCATCCCAATGCCGTCCCGCGCTTTACGTCATGCTTCACAGCCAACCCCAAGATTATGTCTAGATATTTTGTTGGCATGCCCAGCCCGGGGCGAATAGCCCTTACATTATCAGGTGTAAGAATATCTCCAGCCTTCATGTCTTTTACAATATATAAAGAGCGGCGAAACTGAATTGATTTTTGCTCGGCTGCTGTTGCACCATAGCTTACAATCCCCATTGCCTGCCATGCACGTTCTGTTTCTACAACCAACTGCGCCATTTCCATTGGCTCCATTGAAAATGTGCTATCTACACCACCATCTGCTCTATTAAGGGTAAAGTGCTTTTCAATCACAGTCGCCCCCAATGCGACACTCGCTATAGAAACACCTATACCCATTGTGTGATCAGACAAACCAACTTCGCAGCCGAAGAGGTCTCGCATATGAGGGATCGTTAGCATATTGGTGTTGTTAGCTGTGGCTGGGTAAGTACTGGTACATTTCAGTAAAATCAAGTCTTTGCAACCAGCCTCGCGTGCGGCGCGTACGGTGTCATCAAGTTCGGCTATGCTAGCCATACCGGTTGAAATAATCAGCGGTTTACCAGTTGCAGCTACTCGGCGAATCAAAGGAAGATCAGTATTCTCAAAGGATGCGATTTTGTAGCAAGGCACCTCTAAGCTTTCAAGAAAATCCACTGCTGTATCATCGAATGGCGTACTAAATGCAATAATGCCGAGCTCACGTGCACGGTCAAAAATTGGTTTGTGCCACTCCCAAGGGGTATATGCTTCACCATAAAGCTTGTAAAGCGAACTCCCAGCCCAAATGCTCTTTGGGTCACTAATGTGAAATTCACGCTCATCCAAATCAAGCGTCATGGTATCTGGAGTATAAGTTTGTATTTTCAACGCATGCGCACCAGTTTTGGCCGCTGCTTCCACTATTTCAAGCGCCCGTTCAAGCGATTGGTTATGGTTACCTGACATTTCTGCAATAATAAATGGGGCTTGGCCTACCCCCACTATACGCGTTCCGATTTTTATATTTCTTCCCATTAGCTATAGCTCTTTACAATACATTCTAGTTACTGGACTATATCCAGCTTTTATAAAAAATCCCTGAGATAACTTATTGCTCTCTAATACATTTGCATTCAACTTCTTAATGCCACTTCGGTGTTTACATATCCACTTTTCAGCACTTCTAATCAAAGGAAGTCCTAGCCCATTGCTCTCATTTTCTTGCACAAGGTAAATAGATATTTCAGCACTGTCATTTTGCAAGTCAAACCTAACCACGCCCATAGATTGATTTTTATATTCACCTATAAGCAACACTCTTTGACTGTTTGATAGCAAAGAACTAAACCAATGGTGATGTTGATCCCAAGTTATTTCATTTTTGTTAAACGAAACCTCTCTAATTTTAGGATGGTTTCTCCATGCAAATAAATACTCCTCATCTAATATACCAGCCTGTCGCAAGTTGATTTCTATCTCAGAGCGTAAAGTCTGAGCAACTCGATAAGCACCATTACCATCAACAATCTCAGCAGATCTTGTCGACAGTAAATTTCTAAGTGAACTATTATCCAGTAGCAGTTCAGCATGCATTTTTATTTTTTCTGAGGTGTAATTTACTGTATCAAAAGTATAGGAAACTCCCGTTAATGCAACATCGACAAGCTGTTTAACTTGATGTTGCGCGGTAGGAATTGATAGTGTTGGTAACATCAAACAAGCCCTCTCCCACACAGCTCCACCACCTGCTCCAATCGAAAAATCTGCCTTAACCATTAACTCTGCCATTCTATTTGTTTGCACATAACAGGAGTAATCTAAGCGTTGACATAATCTCTCGATCTCCTCTTTATTCGGGTGTTGATCACCAATCACGACATCGACAGAAAAGTTATGTTCCGTTATTTGAGATAAGGCCAATATAGTTTTCGTTGTAAAGTCATTGGCATCGACCCCTCCAAAGAACACTAAAATACATGTTGCCTTACCTTCTCTTGGCTTAACCCTCTCTCGATATTCAGCAAACTCTTTTCTCAGTAGCGCATACCGTGGGCCAATAAGTGTTTTACATTGACTGGGAACTCTGTCTTTGTATCTTATTTCTTGGTCGACATGTAAGTTCTGATCAAGCAAAACATCACATTCGTGCTGCCTATCAGCAAGGTCATCAATCACCATTACATTTTTTACCGCTGATCTTAATGTTTTTTCCCAACGAATATCCAAGGCGTAATGATCCACAATCAACCAGTCGTATCCTTGATTTTGGATTAAGGCTAATGTTGCCCCTGCATCTATTTTCTGAGAAACACCTAACCAGTCAGAATGGGCTAGAGGAAATTCTTCATTAGATTTTTCACTTGCGGGCAAAATGGAAACGTTAAACCCTTTATCTCGTAGCTTTTGTTCCAAACTGCTAGGTAAATACCTACATATAAAATGCATCGTTGTATCATCGCCTGCCAGCTCATCTGCCAATGTCAAGCAACGCATCACATGGCCAGTACCAATCTGCATTGAGGCATCTACTCTAAAAGCTATCTTCATATATTAGCCAAGCTAATAAAATTTTGCCTAATAGGAATGCCCGCCAACTTCATTGCTTGCTTTGCGCCCGCTGGGGTCTGTTCGGTAAAATGAAAAATACTTGCTGCCGCAACGGCAGATGCGCCTGCCTGTAAAACAACATCTATCATATGCTGATAATTACCAGCTCCACCAGAAGCGATTACAGGTACATTTACTGCTTTAGCAACACGCTCTGTAAGCTCCAAATCGTAACCCTGCATCGTGCCATCTCTGTTAATTGATGTTAGCAAAATTTCACCTGCACCACGACTAACAAGCTCTCTTGCCCATTCAACAGCGCCTTTCCCAGTGTTTTGCGAACCTGAATGGCTAAAACAACGGTAACCACCATCGTCAAAATACCTAACATCAATACTAGCCACAATACACTGAGCGCCGAACCGAGAGGCAACACTATCAATGATGCCTGGGTTGACAAAAGCCGCAGTATTAATTGAAACTTTATCTGCGCCTGAGTGCAATAAGTGTAAAACATCCTCAAGGCTTGTAATTCCACCGCCGACTGTTAGTGGAACAAAACATTCTTCTGAAAAATCTGCCACTGTCTCATGGTCTGGCTTGTTCCTTTCATTCGACGCTGTAATATCGACCACTATCAACTCATCTACATCTCTAGAGTTATACACTTTAACCGCAGGTAAAATTGAACCTACACGGCGCCAGCTATCAAAAGCTACGCCCTTAACTAGACCAAAATCTTTCCACAAAAGCGTTGGAATGACTCTTACTTTTAACATGCAGAATAGCTCATAAAATTTCTCAGCATTTGACGTCCAGCTTTAGAGCTCTTTTCTGGGTGAAATTGGCATCCAAAGACATGATTGCTACTAACAATTGCAGTTAGCTCGCATCCATAATCCACAGTTGCAATTAAGTTGCCTGAGTTAGTGGGTACAAAAGCATAGCTATGAACGAAATAAAAATCTGAAGCGTCAGGAATACTGTCAAACATGACACTTTTTGTTTTGTAACGAACTTCGTTCCACCCCATGTGCGGAATGCGCTCATTACACCCTATCAGATCTATTCTCTTTACTTCACCTGAGATAAAATCCAAACCTTCAGTCTCAACGCCTTCATGCCCTTTGCTGGCAAGCATTTGCATTCCCAAACAAATACCAAGCAATGGTTTATTCTGAAGATTCACCACATCATTCAGAGCAGTTACCCATCCACCTTGATTCAAATGCGCCATACCTTCAGCAAATGCGCCAACGCCTGGTAGAACAATTCTATCAACTCCATACAAACAAGATGGGTGATTAGCGATGACAGTATCTGCGCCAATCTCCTCAAAAGATCTACGTACTGAGTTTAAATTACCCATGCCGTAATTGATAATGGCTACTTTCATGCGTTATCGTAGTTTAATTTTTCTAGGTTACCGTGCTTATCTTTCAGCAAAGCGCCTGATGCATCTTTCTTGAAAATCTTTTTATTAGTGAATTTATCGCAAATCTTAATAAACTCATCTACCGTCATATCCAATGGATCAAGAATATCCTTTAGTGGTTTACCTAGATATGTCCATGGAAACTTACCATCACGCGCTTTAACAATTTCTAACGCATCCTGACGGGTAATACGGTCGCGGCGAACATGTAAACAAGCAATATCGGTTGCACGAGAAAATCCAAATTTAAGAAATTTGAAATAATCATGAATGCCATGTTGGTGATTATCCAAATTTTCGTAATTAACCATACTGCCCTCTACAGGGCCATCAAAGCTAACAAACCCATGTGCTTGTGAAATCAATACATTAGCTAGTCCATCCCAAGGAAGATAATGTCCAAGAAAAAGCCCTGTCACTCCTACTCGCTTCAAATCTTGATCACTAGGATACTGGTATGCTAATAATCCTTTAGGCGGAATACCATAAGTCTCTGCAAGATCAGACACTCTCATACCAAGTAAGCCACCAAACTCTTCTAGCCAACGTCGAGTAAGCACATTATTATCAGATGCTGCTGCCGGGCCACCATACTCATTTTGTGAATTCTCACCCCAAACAATTAATGGGACATTAAATTGCACAGCAGCTCGAACAGGAATAGTAAAAATACCAACGTGCTCAGGCCATGCAATATCACCAACCTCAGTCAAACCAATTCTGTTTAATTTAGCTCTAATCAATGGATTAGGTGAAAACTCCATGTGATCAACACCCAACTGCTTCAAGTTTTCAATATTCTTTCTACCAATTGGAGATAAATCGCAAGTTGATGACGTAACACAAAGCGGATTCAAACCCAATTGAAGCATTCTAATTACCTGATATGTACTGTCCTTTCCCCCACTTACTGGAACGATACAATCCCAATTACTTTCAGTATTTCGATATTTTTCTAGAATTTCCAACAACTCTTTTTTTCGAAGATCCCAATCGATTTCAGCTCTATTTTCATATGATTTACAAGCATTACAAACTCCACCATCATCAATATGAAGATCTGGTTTAGTTGATGGCATGACACATCTAATACAATATTTCATCATAGCAATCCATTATTTAGTTAATATTTTGAACATTAGTTCGGCTATTGCCCAGTCTTCTGGAGTATCGATATCCTGTGTTTTTAATCTAGAAATAACAACTGGAACTGAAGATTTTTCAAATATTTTCATATTGTTTGCCCATGCATCTGGACGCCCCCAGTAAAACTGCCCAGCATCATGTAGGGCAACTGGTAAATCTTGTGAGCGAGTCGCAAATTGTTCAGGAAAAAACATTTCCACGCCTCCTTCAGTCAATTGTTTAAATGCACGAAAAATTGGCGCGGCAAAATCTGTTGCAGTAAATGCATACGCCCAGTTACCGGATTCCAATAATTGGAGTCCGCGCCTAAGATCATCTATCTGCACAAATGGTGCAGTTGCATAGATGCAACAAACAGCAGAAACTGGCCACCCTTGATCAATAGACCAGCGAGTTGCATGTGCAACCACTTCAGTTGTACCCGCATAGTCATCCGACAATTCTAAAGGCCTTATAAACGGAACTTCAGCACCCCATTCCCTTGCGATATCTGCGATTTCAGTATCATCCGTAGATACTATAATGTGGTCAAAGAGGCCAGATGTCATTGCGGCCTCAATGGACCATGCAATCATAGGCTTGCCGCAAAAGTCTTTGATATTCTTGCGAGGAATGCGCTTACTCCCTCCTCGGGCTGGGATAACAGCTATCTTCATGCGCCTACAATCTCTTTCAGCACCGTAACAATCTGGTTTTGTTGCTGATTTGTTAACCCTGGATACATGGGCAAGCTGATTGCCTCAGCATAATAGTGCTCGGCTTCTTGACAATGGCCAACGTTAAAACCCATCCGTTTATAGTATGGCTGACGATACACTGGAATGTAATGTAGGTTCACTGCAACTCCAGCTGCACGTAGCGCTTCGAAAACTACAAGATGTGATTTCTGAATTTCATTTAATTTAAGTCTTATCACGTACAGGTGTAGCCCGGAATAACCCTCGTGATGCTGCCATGGAGTGACCACTGGCAGATTAGCTAACAGTTCCTCATAACGATTTGCGATTGAGTGGCGTTTTGACACAAACTCATCTAACCGCTTCATCTGGCTTAGCCCTAATGCAGCCTGAATATCCGTCATGCGATAATTGAACCCTAGTGCTATCTGCTCATAGTACCAAGGGCCATCTAGCGCTTGGGTCATATCAGCTATTTCACGGGTGATACCGTGACTACGTAATAGTTGCATGCGTTTTGCTAGTTGCAAATCATTAGTCAAGGCCATGCCACCTTCACCAGTAGTAATAATTTTGACCGGATGAAAGCTAAACACGGTAATGTCACTATATCGGCAATTTCCAATAGGCTCATTTAGATACTTACCGCCAATTGCATGTGATGCATCTTCAATAATTTTGAAACCATATTGCCGACCAAGTAGATGTATTGCTACCATATCGCAAGGTTGGCCGGACAGATGCACAGGGATAACTACTTTAGGTAAAACTCCATCTAGCTGTGCTTGCGCCAACTTTTCAGCTAGGCGTTCAACGCTTATATTGTAGGTGCGTGAATCAATATCAACAAAGTCAACCTCTGCTCCACAATATAAGGCGCAATTTGCACTGGCAACAAAAGTGATTGGGCTGGTCCAAACAATGTCAGCCTTACCAACACCCAAAGCCAAACAGGCAATATGCAAGGCACTGGTTGCGCTATTTACAGCAACGGCGTGGTTAACTTGGCAATAGTTTGCAACCGCATTCTCAAAGGCAGGTACTGCGGGGCCTTGCGTAAGGAAATCAGACCGTAAAACATCCACTACTGCCTGAATATCAGCTTCAGATATATCTTGCCTACCGTAAGGAATCATTGCGTTCAAATCTTACCTACCTTGTCACGATATTGATTAATCCAAGCTTGCAAAAATTCAACGCTCATCCATTCTGGATTGTTGTCTGAACTATAAATAAAGTCTGGTGCTACTTTCTTTCCGCCGTTTATTCTATTGGGATCATCATTCCAATTGTGGATGGCTGGCAATATTTTATAGTGCTCTGGGTATTCATAAGTATAAAGCGCATCTTCAGATCCTATCATCTGTTCGTGTAGTTTTTCACCCGGCCTGATGCCAACAATTTCGTGACTCGCATTTGGCACTGAGGCCTTTGCAATATCGACAATATTCATAGATGGAATTTTCTTTACATAAATTTCACCGCCCACCATATCTTCAAACGCATGCCAAACTAATTCAACGCCTTGCTCAAGCGTAATCATGAAACGCGTCATACGGCCATCTGTTATAGGTAGCACACCTTTATCCGCAATGGACATAAAAAATGGAATAACTGAACCACGAGAGCCCATCACATTACCATATCGAACAACCGAAAATCTAGTCGAGCCCTTACCAGAATATGAATTACCTGCAACAAATAATTTATCTGAGGCCAACTTAGTTGCACCATATAAATTTGCTGGGCTACTGGCTTTATCTGTGGACAAGGCTACAACACCCTTAACGCCTTGATCTATACAAGCATCAATCAAGTTCATTGCACCAATAATATTTGTTTTAACACACTCAAAAGGATTATATTCTGCAGTAGGAACAATTTTTGTAGCGGCCGCATGAACCACGTAATCGATGCCATGTAAGGCGCGTGCAAGTCTGTCTTTATCTCGTACATCACCAATAAAAAATCTGACTCTTTCATCGTTTCCATATAGTTTTGCCATTTCCCACTGCTTCATTTCATCACGAGAGAAAATGACTAACCGATGCGGATTGTACTTAGCCAGCGTCATTGGCACAAACGTATGACCGAATGATCCTGTGCCTCCAGTAATAAGTATGGATGAATTAGTTAACATTTTTACCTCAAACCTTCTTGGTTCTTAAAATCTTGATATACTTCCCGAAGTCCAACTAATAGCGATGTACTTTCTCTCCAGCCCAGCTGATTCAAACGACCTGAGTCCATGAGTTTTTTCATGGTGCCATCTGGTTTAGTGACATCCAAAGTAATATCACCTTCAAAACCCACCACCTCTTTAACTAAATTCGCGAGCTCTGCAATGGTTAAATCACTACCACGCCCTAGGTTAAGTAATGGCGGTAGTCCATCATTGCGGTCTGCGGCTAATAAAGGTTTAAATTGTTCATCACTTAAATTCATCACAAACACACAA
Organism: Methylotenera sp.; assembly: GCA_013141495.1. Taxonomy (GTDB): domain Bacteria; phylum Pseudomonadota; class Gammaproteobacteria; order Burkholderiales; family Methylophilaceae; genus Methylotenera. The sequence goes on from JABFQV010000002.1 coordinate 254,736, forward strand.
GCTTCGGCCATGTCGTCACTGTATAAAAACTCACGCTTAGGAGTGCCCGTACCCCAAATGGTGACTATGTCTTGATGGTTCACTTTAGCTTCATGAAACTTACGAATCATGGCCGGAATCACATGGCTATTTTCAGGATGATAGTTATCCCCTGGGCCATACAGATTGGTCGGCATCATGGCCAAAAATTGCGTGCCATATTGGCGGTTATAGCTCCAACACATTTCAATGCCGGCAATTTTAGCCAAGGCATAAGGCCGGTTAGTCGGTTCCAATGGACCAGTGAGCAAGCATTCTTCTTTAATAGGCTGCGGGCAATCACGTGGATAGATGCAGCTAGATCCAAGAAACAATAGTCGCTTAACGCCTGCTACATACGACTGATGAATCACATTGGTTTGAATTGCTAAGTTTTCTTGAATAAACTCTGCTGGGTAGATGTTGTTGGCATGGATGCCCCCCACCTTTGCTGCGGCTAAAATTACGTATTCTGGTTTTTCAGATACAAAAAATTCAGCAACTAATTGTTGATTGGTTAAATCAAGCTCGGCATGGGTGCGCGTAACAATGTTGCTGTAGCCTTTGGCTTGCAATTGACGCATTAAGGCCGAGCCTACTAACCCACGGTGACCAGCTACGAAAATTTTTGCATTTAGATTCATGTTAATTGTTTAGTTATTAAAGCTTATTTGCTAATGGTTTACGCAAGAATTCGCCAATAAATTGGTGGTGATTGCTTGTAATCAGTTCGTAAATAAAATTGATGTCTATGTTCATGTAGTCATGCACAATGCGATTACGCAAACCAATCGCGGCGTTCCATTGCTTTAATTCTTGTAGTGTTATATTTCCACGCTGTTCAAGGCTGGCGAAAGCATCATATGCCGATACTGGTACTGGTTCTTCTATAGACTTAAGCAGATGTTTTGATTTACCAATTGCATTCTCTATAAGTACTTGCAAGGCATGCAATACGCCATTTTGTTCAAGGCGTGAAAGCGGTGCGCCTGATACAATACGTTGCTTGGCCTCGTCAAGTAGCGCAATTTGCTCTTTGGCAATGCGCTCACTTTCTGCTTGGTAAAGATCAAGCCGCATGGTGTTTTCTCCAGTAATAATCTTCCAGTTCTCCCCATGTTTGAGTAAGAAAGTGACTCCAGGCTAATGTGTCATCGCCTTTAAGCATCACACCTTCTTCAGCAATCACTGCCCGCATGGCTAGACGAGCTGTCGTCATGTCGATTAGATCAATCTGGTCTTGATGTATAGTAATGACATCAGCAATATTCTGCTTTAGCGCTTCTGAGTATTCCAAGCGCACCAGACCCTTGATCCCTTTTTTCCAGCGAACGGCAATATCCCAATCGCTGTGCTGTGTTGCCACGTCTAAGGCTCGGCTACCAACCAGTACTGCTAGCTCAAGGTTTTCATCTGCTTGCAGCAGATGTTTCAATGCTTCAATTTTTAAAATATCAGTCTTGCTCATAGATGCACCCATGAAAGTATCTGTGCAGGACAACCTAAGCATCGGTAGCCTGCTATGTAAATTTTTACGTTTAGGTTCATGTTGATTTTTTTATTCTATAAAATAATTTATTGCTATTTTAAGTTATTTTGCATTTTCAAACCGTGACAATTAGTCACAGTTTCATTATCCTCGGCCTTGAGCCGCTGCTTTAGCTTGCGCCTATCCGCGGCAGCATCAGCACTATCAGTAAGCGTATCAACTACATCAGCAATGCTAAAAAACCAAGTCTCAGCTTCTTGGTCCCATTCCGAGCGGTCCTGCTTGGTTTCAAATAGCTTAATTGCGCTCATGAATACTGAACCTTCACCAAACAGGTTCTGAATTTAATACACTGGAAAGCATGGCGCGGCAGAAGTAGTCACAAATTGTGACTACTTCGAAATGTAGAATGCTTTGCGAACTCGTCATTCGTGATAATCCATGGCTTGGTAACCATGCTTCTTCACCAACTCATCACGTTGTGCTGATTTGTAATCCTCACGCACCATTTCTGCCACCAGTTCGTGGAAAGTGATTTTTGGTGTCCAGCCAAGCTTCTCTTTGGCTTTAGTAGGATCACCCAACAACGTTTCTACTTCAGTCGGCCTAAAGTATCTGGCATCGACTTGCACAATGCATTTATCTTGCCAATAGCCCTTCTCTTCAACGCCCATGCCTTGCCATGTGATTTCCATATTAAGCTCTTTAGCGGCAGCATTGACGAAATCGCGCACACTGTATTGCACACCAGTGGCAATCACGAAGTCTTCAGCGACCTCTTGTTGGAGCATCAGCCATTGCATCTCCACGTAGTCTTTAGCGTGGCCCCAGTCGCGTAAAGCATCCAAGTTACCTAAGTACAGGCAATCTTGTAAACCTAGATTGATACGGGCCAGTGCTCTGGTTATCTTACGGGTGACAAAGGTTTCACCGCGAACCGGTGACTCATGGTTAAACAAAATGCCATTACAGGCATAAATACCATAAGCTTCACGGTAATTCACCGTGATCCAGTAGGCATAGAGTTTAGCGACTGCGTATGGGCTACGTGGATAAAATGGTGTAGATTCTTTCTGCGGAGTTTCTTGCACTAAACCATACAGCTCTGAGGTCGAGGCCTGATAGAACTTGGTCTTCTTTTCTAGGCCGAGTATACGGATGGCTTCCAAAATACGCAAGGTGCCGATACCATCGGCATTGGCGGTGTATTCTGGTGTCTCAAAGCTCACCGCCACATGACTCATAGCCGCTAGGTTATAAATTTCATCCGGTTGTGTTTGCTGGATGATGCGAATTAGATTAGTTGAGTCTGTGAGGTCGCCGTAGTGCAACACGAAGTTTTTGTTATCGACATGCGGGTCTTGGTACAGGTGATCGATACGATCGGTATTAAACAAAGATGCGCGGCGTTTTACGCCATGCACGATATAGCCCTTGCCCAATAAGAACTCTGCTAAGTAAGCCCCATCCTGACCGGTAACACCAGTAATTAATGCAACTTTCTTGGTATCTTTACTCATTGATTGGTTAACCTTCCATAGTTGTCATCAAACCTAACAATATCATCTTCACCTACATATTCGCCGCATTGTACTTCAATAATACTTAAAGGTTCACTGGTATTGTTTGCCAAGCGATGTCGGTGCGTTTGCGGGATGTAAGTAGATTGATTTTCTTGTAATGTATATTCAATTTCATTATTGCTGATAGTAGCAACTCCTGATACCACCACCCAATGTTCGGAGCGATGCTGATGCATCTGCATCGAAAGTTTCGCACCGGGATTAACGACGATGCGTTTAATCTTAAAATTGGTGCGCTCTTCTAACACCGTATAACTGCCCCATGGTCGATAAACGGTTTGATGTATCTCGGTGAGCGCCGGTTTAATTGCTTTCACTTCTGCAACCAAAGACTTTATGTCTTCCGCGCGACTTCTATCGCAAATTAAGGTCGCATCGGCGGTTTGAATCACCACCACATTACTTAGCCCCAACGTGGCAACTAAACCGTTTTCTGTCCAGATCAAGCTATTTTGTGTATCTAGGCTAACCACTTCACCATGGGTGACATTGTTATTCATATCTTTATCATGTCGCGCGTAGATCGAGTCCCAGCTACCTAAGTCGCTCCAGGCCATATCGACTGGTACTACGGCTATTTTTTCAGCTTGTTTGGCCAGTACTTCCGCCAAGCCGTAATCCATGGATAAACTGGGAAACTTGGCATAACTCTCAACCAAATTTGCTGGATTCATTTCGAGCACTTGTTGATAAATTGCTGGCTGATACTGCTCTAGCATGCGCATAAAAGTGCTGGCCTTGAACACAAACATGCCGCTATTCCATAAATAGCCATCACGCACAAATTGTTGTGCATTTTCAATATCTGGTTTTTCGACAAACTGTGCAACCTGATGCACTGCTAAATTACCTTCGAACGGCAATTGCTCACTAGGTTTAATATAACCGTAGCCAGTTGCAGGCTCATGCGGTTTGATACCAAGCAGCACCAAATAATCTTGTTCGGCCACCTGCTCTGCGGTTTGCCACGCACTTAAAAAAGCATCTTCATTATCAATAGAATGGTCGGAGGCAAATACACCAATCAGCGATGCCTGATCCTGTTGATAGATTTGGTAAGTTGCCCAAGCAATAGCGGGCAAGGTGTTTCTGGCACTTGGTTCAGCCAACACATTGGCAACAGCTTCTGGAAAGATCTCAGCCAACTGGCCTTTTACTTCAAACTTATGATCTTCATGGGTAACGGTGAATAAGTGCGCTGGAGCAACATGCCGCGTTAAACGTTGAGCCGTTTGCTGAAGCAAAGTTTGCTCACCATTCAGGGCTAAAAGCTGCTTAGGCCGTAGCGTGCGCGATAACGGCCATAACCTGGTACCAGAACCGCCACAAAGAATGACTGCATAGCGATTATTCAAGACTAATTACTCCAGCGGCTAAAGTTGGCGATATGCTCGTTACAGACTTTTGATTTGAAGCTAATTCGGTGTTTGCTTCCTGCATCAATGCACTAATTTCCTTTTGCAGCAGTTCATATTCCTGCATCTTTGCCTTTAAGAAACGTAGCGTGATACTTGACTTTGCTTCAATGCCAGTTGGCGTCAGTAAATACATATAGGCTAATTTATTCTGGCTATTGCGGAAATTACTCGCTTTAATCAAACCAATATCAATCAACGCCTTGAGACAAAAGTTTGCTTTACCTAGACTCACCCCTAAGTTCTTAGCCAGTTCACGCTGGCTAATCTCTGGCTGCGCTTCAAGCAGCTTCAGAATCTTGTATCGGTATTCATCAGTTAGCATTTATTGGATGGTCATTAGTATGGTTATCTTGGTGCGTTCATCACTTGAACATGAGTTTACCAAAAAATAGCATTGCTACGCAACCCTTTTCCGTTAGTACAATTTTGTAACAACCTCGCATTACATGCTACCGATCAGGCTTGAAATCTCATCCACTTTTCGCTGAACCAATTGAGCATCAGCGCGCGACTCTACATTTAATCGCAACAACGGCTCGGTATTGGAACCACGCAGATTGAATCGCCATTCAGTGAAAGCCATACTTAAGCCATCGGTTTCATCGATGCTGGGCGATTCAGGCATGAAATACTGCTGAATATGACTTAATGCATCAGCAACATTCTCCACTTTAAAGTTGAGCTCACCACTACACGGAAATAAGACGATACGCTCCGCCACTAGCGCAGATAATGATTGACCAGCTTGACTCAGCAGCTCGCAGACAAGCAACCAAGGAATCATGCCGCTATCGCAATACGCAAAATCCCTAAAATAATGATGCGCGCTCATTTCACCACCGTATATGGCATTCTCTAAACGCATGCGCTCTTTGATGAAAGCATGGCCGGTTTTGCTCATAATGGCATGACCACCAGACTTGGCTACAATATCTTGTGTATTCCAAATGAGGCGCGGATCATGGATGATATTTTCATGAGGATGCTTAGCTAAAAATGCCGCCGCCAGCAATCCTACAATGTAATATCCCTCAATGAATTCACCGTGTTCATCAAATAAAAAACAGCGATCAAAATCACCATCCCAAGCAATACCCATATCCGCTTGATGCGCCAGCACAGCCTCTGCTGTCGCCGCTCTATTCTCTGGCAACAATGGGTTCGGGATTCCATTGGGAAAGCTGCCATCAGGCACATGATGTATCTTAATGAAGCTAACCGGAATTTTTCGTTGCTGCAGCGCCTGCTCTAAGGCATCAATCACATGCCCTGCCGCACCGTTACCGGCATTGACGACCAGCTTAAGCGGACGCAATTTATCTACATCGATATAAGTGAGCAAGTGTTCAATGAACACCGGTAAAACATTTTGCTTGATCAACGTTCCGCGTGGTTTGGCATCTGAGAACTGATTAGCTTCGGCAAGCTTTTGTATCTCATGTAGGCCAGTGTCACCGCTAATCGGTCTTGAACCGGCTCTGACCAATTTCATGCCGTTATAATCCATCGGATTATGGCTGGCCGTCACTTCAACGCCGCCATCCACCTCAAGATGAAATGTCGCAAAATATACCTCTTCAGTCCCCGCCAAACCAATGTCAATGACATTAACACCTTCATCCATCAGTCCATTGGCAAGCGCTGTTTTTAAAGGCTCGCTGCTATGGCGTATATCCGCACCGATGACCACTGATTCCGGTTGCAAATAAACGGCATAGGCTCGGCCAATTCGGTAGGCGATATCCTCGTTCAGTTCGACTCCGAGTTTTCCGCGGATATCGTAGGCTTTGAAGCAAGTGAGCATTACAAGGTCTTTTCAATTTCAAAAAAATAGATAATGCCCAGCAAGAGAGACGATGTCAAATGTTCAATTTGTTTATCACTCACCAAAGTAGATGCTTAATGATATTCAAAGAAATCTTCACAGGACAGCAATCGCTACAAATCTGGCACGCTTCACTTTAGAATGAATTATCAAGAGATTGAGCCCATATATCATGACTTCAATGTAGCAGCAAAATCTTAAGTGAAGTTAATGGGATTAGCGAAATGACTGGGGTGGAAAATGTATTTACACAAAGACTTGTTGGCGGCGTATCAACCTGACAGAACTCTAGGAAACTTCAAATTACGAACGCTAATGCCGTTTGCCAAACTAGGGAAGCTTCAGCCGTTTATCACTTACGCCGGAAGCTAATGCTGTAGATCGATTTAATTAGCCATTGGCTATTTCCTGACATTTTAATCATTTTCAAGAAAAGTATCTAAATTCATGAGTAGTGACTATTGATGCGCGCATCCCCATTAACATCGCTAAAGTTCCCAATCTTCAATCGCAAGACCTTTTACTCGGCTAAACTCACCCGTGTTATGCGTGATCAACGTGACGTGGTTGGCACGTGCAATCGCGGCAATCATTAAATCATTAGCGCCAATCAAACACCCTTGGGCGGTTAGATCAGCACGCATCTGTGCGTAATGTTCTGCTGCAGCATCATCAAAATCAAAGCTTTGTAACGGTGCAAATAATTTTTGTAGCAGTTGTAGATTATTTTCTTTGTACTCGCTGCGCAATGCTCCAAACAAAAGCTCTGCCTTGACCACACTGCACAAAGCGATGTCAGTAGGGCTATATTTTGCAAAATGCCGGCGCGCATTTAAATTTTTGCGTTGCCATAACTGAATGCAGGCATTGGTGTCTAACAACCGTATCAATTGACACTGTTCCGCGTTTCAAGCACTAACTCAGTGGGGCTATTTTGCGGTCCGCCTTGCCATGCATCGAATAAATCAAAATAGCCTGCTGGCCATTGATTTTGTGCGTCCGTTTCGCGCTTAACAAGGTCAGCCAAATATTTAGAAAGGGGTAAATTAGCCTTCTTTGCCCTTATCCGTATTTGCGTTTCAACTTCATCCGGGACATAAAAGTGCAATTGGGACATGATTTTAACTCCATATATGTGCTATATGTGAAATGTAGACTCTATTCGTTTCATTGTCAACGGTTAGCAATACCGCTAAGCATCATAATGAAAAGTAAGCGAGCTCATGCTGTTTGCCAAACTAGGGAAGCTAATTGCCGTTTAGCGTGTGGGGGGGTAGGTAAATCTGTGTAAATAGTCATTTTGCAGGAAACTGCTATTTTCAGAAATGGATAAAAAATGACTTTACCAAAAGTTTCACCCAAAATGAGTATGCTCATCAAGTTGACCAGTCATGATCATTCACTCTGCACACTAATTTAACTCACATCACTCAAGTCAGTTGAATGATTTGATTTAATAACTCACGTACTTGCTCAAAATAAGACTCTTGCAATTGACCTAAAGGGTGTGGTTTTGCGTCACGCATACGCCAATCAAAAGACTTTGGTTGATGACAAAGGACATAACTAGTTTTATCTGACTTATTGCCTGACGCTTTTCCAGCAACTACAGCAAAAGGATTGCTGGCATTGTATTCTGCCGTCGTCATTGGTAATCCGATAACCAATGAGGTTTTGTCATTAAATGCCAGTGGAGACAGCACCAAGAAAGGATGAAGGTCACGCATTTCTTGACCAACCTGAGGATTGCAATTTATCCAGATAATATCTTGTCGATCTGGCACCCAGTTCAATAGAGGCTTTACCAATTTTCAGCGCCTAATGTTTGCGGAGCAACCATCACTTCACCTCCATGCTCTGCAGGATTAAACAGCGCTAATCGCTGATCTAAAGTTAAAACTACTTCTGTGACTGGCTTAATGATAATTTCTCCATTGAGGACGCTGATACGCACACGTTGATGTGCCTTCAAGTGTGATTCACGCGCAATTGCCACAGGCAAGCGCACACCTAAATTATTACCCCATTGCTTAACATCTAACTCCACTTCAATCATGGCTTTCCCCACACTATAATGTATAGACTTAAGTATAAACTTTGTCGTGTAAGAGTCAAGACTTAAAGCAATCATTTAATTGCTGCAATTAAAATAAGAACGCTGGTCAGTTTAAAAAATTCAATAAGGTAAACCTCCGGCCCTACTGGTGGACTCACTGGTTTGACGTCATATTCTTAGGCCATTGCCTTGATGTAACAAACAGCACGGTAATGCCGCGCGCTCACTTATGCAGGAAGCTAATGCCGTTTGCCAAACTAGGGAAGCTAATTGCCGTTTAGCAAAACTTTTTCAATCAATGCCTTAAGACAAAAGTTAGCTTTACCCAGACTAATACCTAAATCCTTGGCAAGCTCACGCTGACTAACTTAGCCGAATTATCCGCCAGTAAACTTTTTAATATCTCTCATTTGCCGTTTAGTCGGGCGCCCTACTCCACGGTCACGTAGCGCATATTCACCTTCACCTGTCGCTTTGGCGTTTTCACGCTTGGTGATGCTCGCCTGTGTTTCTGTGTATAAAAGAGCAGCCTCTGGCGCGCCCTTGCGGATATTTGATAGCGCTTGCGCGCTGACTTCAATTTCAAAATCACGGTTGCGGATATGAATGACTTGGCCTATGCGCACTTCTTTTGCAGGTTTTGCACGGTCGCCATCCACATGTACTTTACCTGTTTCAATAGCAGCGGTTGCCAGGCTGCGCGTTTTAAAAAAACGTGCTGCCCATAGCCATTTATCTAGCCTACATTTGACTTCTAAATCACTATTTACATTCATCTGACAACATTCATGGGTTAAATATAAATAATTGCATCACTATATTTAGCTACAGTTTCATCATGCGTCATAAGGCGCATAGGCTCAACAAGCGCTTGAGCTACTAACAAGCGATCAAACGGATCTTGGTGGTGTGAAGGAAGACCTTCAACAGCAACCGTATGTTCGGCCTCTATCGCAAGAATGTTATAGCCAGCCTGATTGAAATAAGCCAATGCTTCCGATACTGAAACAGGCATATAACCACGACCTAAGCTATGCTTAATGGAAATCTCCCACAAACTAACAGCACTCACCCAGACATTTGCACGCGGAGCAATGATTAATTCTCTAGCCTTGGCAGACAGTTTTGGGTCATCTGTAATTGCCCATAAAGCAACATGGGTATCTAGTAGTAGATTCAACCCGTTACCCCTAAAAACAAACCTGCTATTTCATGGTTGCTGCCATCTATATTGTCAGGAACTTTAAATGCCCCTTTTGCAACGCCAAGGCGCTGACCTAATGCCACAGCCGCAATAGGCACTAATTTAGCTACTGGACGGCCGTTTCTAGCAATAACAATTTCACGCTCACTTCCCTGCTCAATAGCTTCTACCAAACGAGACAAACTGGATTTAGCTTGCAACATATTAACTGACTGCATGGTTAATGCTCCTTATTCCTAATTCAGGTTAGTCTAGTCTAGCTAATTAACATCGTCAAGAATAATGAAACCTTTGTGCTGGCGACTATTTACCCTTGCCCACTTTGACTTCTTTTGATGGCTTTGCACGCTCAGCATCAACATGTACTTTGCCGGTTTCAATGGTAGTTGTTGCTAAGCTGCATTTTGTGTCAATTTTATTCATACGGTTAATTTCCGCCATGCACTTCTATAGGAGTTTAGTTAACACCCTTTATCATAAAATTTAATTTAATTAAAACAGTGATATAAACCGTATTTTTAATGTAAATTATCTAATATTGGATTGTCAATCAATACGCTAGACGCACTATTGAATTAACACGACCGCAATTAACTAGACCGCTTTGGCATATTTGCTTCTAAGGTTAGTTTAAAGCCACTAAGTACTTTTTCTGCCATTGCATTCACTTCTTGCAAGTTATTCCCAGTGAGTTGCTCGATGCCGTCGGCTACTGTATTCATAGTAATGATTTTAAACTGACCACCCTCTACCGCTTGTATTACCTCATCGCTAAGCATTAAATGGCGCATATTACGCGCAGGCATTAACACGCCCTGCTCGCCATCTAACCCGATGTCTTTACACACTCTAAAGTAGCCTTCAATTTTTTCATTCAAGCCGCCTATCGGCAGTACTTCACCATGTTGATTCATCGCGCCAGTTACGGCGATGCCTTGTTTGATGGGTATTTGCGCTAATGATGATAGCAGTGCGAATAACTCTGCACAGGAGGCAGAATCGCCATCTACACCGCTGTATTCTTGCTCAAAGACCAATGAGGCAGTGAGGTTAAGCGGGTTCATTTTTGCAAAGTTGGTGTGTAGCCAGCTTTGTAAAATCATGACGCCTTTATCATGCGTGGGGCCGCTCATGCGCACTTCACGGTCTATTGTGAGCACGCCACGGCTACCTGCGTAACAGTTGGCTGAAATTCGCACTGGCGAGCCAAAGCTCGCTTCAGAAAGGTCAATATGTGTGAGGCCGTTAATTTGCCCGATACACTCACCTTGTACGCTGATGATGAGTTCTTTGTCGATGATTGAATCTCTAATGTGAGATTCAATATAGCTATGGCGTGCATATTTGCGTTGTATCGCGGCTTTTACGTCTTCAATCTCTACCAAAAGGGCACCGCGCAAGCTGGCCGCTGCAGCGCTTTCTAGCAGCAGTTTTTCTAGCACGGAAAATTTGGTGCTCAATCGAGTCTGGTCTTCAATCAATCTATGCATCGCTTGCAATAAGCCCGCAACGGCTTCGGCCGTAAATTGATGACAATGATGCTGCTGGCATTTGTGTGCAATAAACATGGCGTAAGCGGCATAGTTGTCTGCCCCGGCTTTAATTTGATCTGCAAACTCGATTTTGATGGGGAAGTAGTCAAAAAAGTCAGGGGTGATACCAAGCAACTCGTAGTAGTCTTCTCGTGTGGCGATCAATACCAATTTAACACTTACAGGAATGGCTGCCTGTGCGTTAATTAGGCTACTGCCTTGGTTGCTACTGCTGCTTAAATCCTCAATTTGCAGGGTGCCATTACGTAAAAAACGATGCAGTTTTTCGAGTATGTGTGCCCCACTTTGTTCATCTGCCAAAATATCACGCAAATGTAGCAATAAAGTGCCCCCATTAGCACGTAGCAGATTGCCCGCGCGCAAACGCATAAAGTCTGGAATGTTACTGGCTTCACTTGCGCTCTCAATTCCGCCAAACAATGACTGCAAGCTTGGATCGTTATCGTACAGCACGGGCGCATTATGTTCGAGCTGATGTTCTACCAGTACATTCGCGCGGTAACGTCCAAAAAACCCCTCGGTTAGCAATGCTTCCAAGTTACTGTCGCCATCTGCACTCGAGGTAGGCGGCAAGGCCTCCAAGGTGTCTAAAATATCCTGCTTTAGCAAACTGAAATAATGCGTCGGCATTTTATCGGGCTCAATGAGCGTCAGGCTCGTTTCAATTGTGTTTAATTGCCCTGCCAAAAAAATTTCCAATGGTGCCAGCGAATTTTGCTGAACTTTAGCCTCTAACAGCACCGCTAAGTCTTTGGCAAAAGTACGCACAAAGGCATCTAAAGCTTGCTTTAACTGTGACCCCGCGCCAGCCGGCAACTTTAAAAACAAAGGTTTGCCATTGCCGTCAAATTGATACAAAGCGACTAAATCACTCGCCGCAGGCAGCTTGGAGGCAGCTTCATGCATCATACTCAACATAAGCGTGGTGCGCCCGGAGCCAGGCTCACCTAATGCCAACAGATTAAAACCCGATTGCTTAATGCTTAGCCCAAATTCTGCTGCTTTTTTGGCTTCAGATTGCGCGGTCCAAGCAGGAAACTGTGCCTGATTCTGGTCAGCGCTCAGGAGTTCTGATGTGTCAACAAAGTTAAATTGTTTAGCATCAATATTGAGCGTGAGTTGTTGCGGTGTTAATGTTTTTTGCATATTGTTTTTCATTGTGTTAATCATTATTCAAAATGAGAGCTTTGCACGAAGCTGTTTTATTGCTACAAACGTTAATTTTGCCATTCTGAGCGTAGCGAATAATCAAGTATTATCAATGAGTTGCATGGATTCTTCGCTACGCTCAGAAAGACGAGGTTTGATATTTTGGTTAAAAATAGCACTATTTTTAGCTTCGTGCATACGACTTTTCAAGTGCTTTAGCACTTAGAAAATCGGAGTACCCTTGTGGTGCAAAGGTCTCAAAATGATGAATAAATTATTTGCCCATACCCCAGCGCTCTCGCGCCGCGTCATCTGTTGACTTAGCCTCTACCCAATGCTCACCCTGTGGCGTTGCTTCTTTTTTCCAAAATGGCGCTTCTGTTTTTAAATAGTCCATCATAAATTCACACGCAGCGAACGCTTCACCACGGTGCGCACCGCTTACCGTCACCAATACAATCTGGTCGCTAGGTTGCAATGTGCCAACGCGGTGAATAATCAACGCTTCCACAATATTCCATCGCGCCTTGGCTTGGTTGATAATCGACGCTAAAGACTTTTCTGTCATGCCAGGGTAATGTTCTAGTGTGAGTTGCGATACTGCATCGCCATCATTCATATCTCGCACCAAACCAATAAAACTGACAACTGCGCCAATATCTTTATGGTTTTTATGTAACTGGCTGATTTCAAAGCCAGCATCGAAATCTTCAGTTTGAATGCGCACTGTCATAAATAGTAGGCGCTATCCACCAGTGACCGGTGGGAAAAACGCCACTTCATCACCATTGCTAATGGACGCATTGTCATCCACTAATTCATGGTTAATCGCAGCACGCACTTTTAATTTCCCCATCAACATTTCACCCCAAACATCGCCACGTTTAGCTAAAAAAGCTTTCAGTTTAAGAACAGTCATAGGCTCATCTGGCAGGTTTAAATCTTCAGTTGAATACTTAAGCGTTTCTTTGAGTCTTGCGAAGTAAAATAATTTTATTATCATAATGTTATGTAACTTAGTTAATCTTCTTTATCATCTATAATATCCAGCAAATCTGCCGGGCTTTTAGTCAGTTCTACGCGCTCAATTTGGGCAAATCGTTGTGTAATCTTCTGGCTTGAAATATGCACGTCTTGTGCATTTTCATGCGCTTGGCGAATATTATCCGCCAGTTTTTTCATGCGTGTATCAAAGCGGCCGAAGTCTTTACTGAGCTTGCCAAGCTCTTCTTTAATCACGTGTACTTGTTTACGGGTTTCTACATCTTTAAGTACCGCGCGTGCGGTGTTGAGTACCGCCATTAGTGTGGTAGGCGACACGACCCACACCCGTTTATTCATGGCGTATTCAATCACATCGGCATGGTACGCATGCAGCTCGGCAAACACGGCTTCAGCTGGGATAAACATCACCGCGCCGTCGGAGGTAACGTTAGAAATAATGTATTTCATGGCAATGTCATCTACATGCTTTTTAACGTCTATCTTAAACTGCTTTTCTGCCAAGAGCTTCTCGGCATCGCTGAGTTTGTTATCAAGCATACGGTGATAATTTTCAAGCGGAAACTTGCTATCCACCGCCACTGTACCCGTTGGGTCAGGTAAAAACAGTGCACAATCAGCACGGGTGCCGTTTTCAAACGTGTATTGCATGGCAAATGAGTTCACAGGTAACACATTGCGCACTAGGGCTTCTAACTGCACCTCACCAAACGCACCACGTGAACGCTTATCACCCAGCAACTCCTGCAAACTCACTACATTAGTGGTTAAGCCATCAATTTTCTTTTGCGCTTCATCAATGGTGGCGAGCCGCGCCATCACATCTATAAAGGTTTGATTGGTCTTTTTAAAGCCTTCATCCAAGCGCTCTGATACTTTACCGCCTATTTGCTCCAGGCGGCCATCTACCGATTTAGTTAAAGCCTCGATACTGGCTGTTAGCTGCAATGTAGCATTGCGCATGGTAGATTGAATAAGTTCTTGTTCAGCCTTGCCCTGCTCTGCTAAGGTAGTGTGCAGTTTCTCTAGCACCGTTTCACGTGTCAGCGACAAGCTGTTATTTTGCGCCAATTGCAAGGCTTGCATGGCGTCGCGCGTAGCCTGCAGCTCAGTCGCCACACTAGCGCGCAAACGCTCGCTCGTTTCATGTGTAGATGCGCTCAAGCGATCACCCAGCTTGTTTAAACCATCGTTAAAATCAAGCAGCATGGCACGATGCTTTTCTTCTAGCTGTTGCAAAATGACGATGTTTTGATTGGTCTTGTTTTCACGCCATATTTGCCACGCAAGTAACAATAAAATAGCCACAGCGATAATTAATATAAAGATTTGTATCATAGGGCTGAATTATACCTGATGCGCTATGTTAAAAAACCTGCCAGCACCCCACTGAGCGTATTTGAAATTGTAATATCACGCGATTTGATAAGACTTAACGATTGTTTTAAAAAGAACATTTCAAGAATTGGTGAGTTTATGCCAAACTAAGCATAAATTAATTTATGCTTAGGCGCACCGTGATTAAACTCAAACTACTGCTAAATTATTGGCTTGCCGACATCACGCACCGGCTACATAACAACTTTTACTTGTATCTCAGCGCCCTGCTTACGGTGTTTATTCTGCTGGATGCCAGTGTGTTTCATGTGGGTGAAAACATGCGCGACCGCGCTTTTGACCTGATGGTTAAAAACCGCATTGTTGTGCCCAAGCCAGACCCCGATATTGTGATTGTTGATATTAATGAGGCTTCACTAAGCGCAATGGCTAGCGAATACGGTCGTTGGCCTTGGCCTAGGCAAGTGCTAGCTGAGTTTTTAGAGAACATTGAAGCACAGCAGCCCAAGGCGGTTGTTTTTGATATTCTGTTTAGCGACCCTGACATTTACAACCCTGACAGCGATGCTTATTTTAATGAAGTCATTGCCGCTACAGATAATACGTTTTTTCCATTACTGCGTTTAGCGCCAGAAAGCGATCATTTAAGTCTCATCACGCCCAGCATGATTCCTGGCATCAGGCGCCGTGCCACGGCTGATGGTGAAAATAGTGCAGATCAACCCATTGCCATTGTTTTACCGCATTTTGAGGCAGCACTAAATTCAACGCGCCTAGGCACACACAATATTTACCCTGATAAAGACGGCATTGTGCGTGAGTACAGACTTTGGCACGATGAAAACGGCTGGATATTGCCCTCACTACCTTTAGCCGTGGGGAACTTTGCACAAATTAACTCTCTATCGCCACCACAGAATATGCTCATCAACTGGCGCGGCAAACCTTTCACTTATCAGTTTGCCAGTTTCAGTGATGTTTATACCGACATGGCAAGTAAGGTTAAAACACGCCCAGCCAATGAATTTACCAATAAAATTGTGATTATTGGCTCTACCGCACCCTCTCTATTTGACATCAAAGCCACCGCCATGGCTAAAGCCTTCCCTGGTGTTGAAATTTTAGCCACTGCCATTGATAACGTAAAACACAATGATTACCTAAAAGTATGGCGCGGTAGTATTCCTTATATTTTAATTAGCCTCACCCTAGTTTGGCTAACAGCGCTAGCATTCTTCCGCAATGTAGATCACGATAAGGTCATGACTATTTTCAGTAGTAGCCAAATTGGCTTGCTCGCATTGTCATACCTTGCCATTAACTTCACGCATACTTATTTAGACTTTACTGGGCCGATTACTTGGGCTGTGATGTATTTTAGTGTGGCAAAACTTTACGCACTTGCCAACGCGCGTGCCATGCAGCGATTATTAGCCAACGATGTAGAATCAGGCAAAAAAGGCGCGGCTATTTTGTTAATGCCTATCGTGATAGATAGCACGCTACCGTTGAGTGACAGTATGCTCAAGAAGCTTCAACATAAAATTGAACAGGCACTGCAACAGCCTGCCACGGTAGAAGTTTTAAAAGGCACTCAAAGCGGGATTTGGGGCCTATTTGCTGACATCATTACCGTCAGTTGGGCGTACCAGCATGATAACGAAATTGAGGCCGCAAAAGCCCAGCAAGATGCGGCACAGTTAGGTTTGAAGTTAAAACCGTTATTACAAAATATTGGGTTGCCTAACGATGCTACAGTGCGTTATGTACTGCACGCCAGCACCCTTAATACAGAAAAACCGATGGCAAGTCAGTGGCGTGCTTTATTTGCACAGGCTATTATCAAACTCGAAATATTAGAAAGAGAACCGTCATGATCAAAAATCTAAAACCACTGCTCATTGCAATTTTAATGCTACCCATGTTACACGCGGGATTTAGCATAGCCGCAGAAACTGGCAGCGCCCTAAAAAACGACAATCTACGTGCTGAACCTTATACTGATGCTAAAGTTGCAGGCAGTTTTACGCGTGGAGAAAGCCTGGAAATACTAAAAAAACAAGGCGCATGGTTGCAAGTTAAAACTAAAAAGAACACAGGCTGGGTAAGGATGTTATCAGTAAAACGTGGTACCGCTACTACAAGCAACAAAACTTCAGGCGCATTAGCTTTGGCCAGCGGCCGTGCTGGCACCGGGCAAGTGGTTTCTACTACTGGCGTGCGTGGTTTAAGCGAGCAAGATCTTAAAGCTGCCAAGTTTAACGAAACTGAAATCAAAACCTTAGAGAGCTATACCCTTAGCGCTGAACAAGGGCGACAATTTGCCAATGCCGGCAAACTAAAAACCATTGCTTTTGCTAATTTAAAAGCGGGCAAAGGGGATTCAAAATGAGAACACTCGTGAAAAATAAACAGTCAAATTTAGCGCATAAAAACTTATTAACCGCCAGCCTGCTTGCTGGCTTGCTTAGTGCTTTAAGCTTACCAAGCATGGCTTTTGATTTTAAAGACGCGCTGAAAGACGCCGTTCAAAAAGAAATAGGTCAAAAAGCAGAACCTATAACGCCCGCTGAAACACCTAATTCCAATGCGAGCGCAGTTGATGCCGCAACTAAAAACAATACAACGACGTCAGCAGAAGCCACGCAACCCGCATTTAACTGGAAAAACCCAAGTAAGGATGAAGAAATTGCATTAGGCCGCGAAATAGCTGGCAACTTACTAGGTGCAGCACCACTCGTTAAAGATGCGGCCCTGCAAAAATACGTGAATTCCGTAGGGCGCTGGGTGGCATCACAATCTGAACGTCCAGACCTGCCTTGGCGCTTTGGTGTGATTGAAAGTGATGATTTAAATGCCTTTGCCGCGCCTGGTGGTTACATCATGCTCACCAAGGGTTTGTATCGCCAACTCACTAACGAAGCGCAATTAGCGGGTGTGCTGGGCCATGAAATTGCACATATCGTAAAAAAACACCAGCTTAAATTATTACAAAAACAACAGCTTTTAAACGCAGGCGCCGGATTTTTAAGCGGAAAATACGCTAAAGACAATGATCTAATCAGCAAGGCGATTGGCAGTGGTGCTGAGATTAGTGCGCGTAGTTTAGATAAGTCAGCAGAATATGAGGCGGATAGATTAGGCTTAAGTTATGCCACACGTGCGGGTTATGAACCCTACGGCTTGCCAGACGTGCTACAAGCGTTAGGCCACTCCAGTAAAAATGATGATAGCGTGGCCTTGTTATTTAAAACGCATCCCCACCCAGATGACAGGCTGAGCGCGTTGGGTAATGCGGTTGGTAGCAGGTTAGATAATATAAAAGATGGAAAAACACTAGAAAACAGGTTTTACCAACTTAAAAACTAATCTTGAGCATAATTGATTTTTATTTACTTTAGGGGTTCTCTAACCAAAAACAAGCTTAATCAGCTTCACTTTATGAGGCTTTTTTTCGAAAAAAACACGTTATTTGCGCTAAGTCAAGGCTAGTGCAATCTAGTTTGACATTGTTATTTTGATGGGTGAAAATCACTTGATAAGACTAAGGTTAAGGATTAAAAATGACGCTTAAAAACAAAGCAGAAAAATCAACCGCATTATTGAGTAAACCCACTAAAACACGCCCAGTTGTGGCTGGGGATGTACCATCTGAAATTACCACAGAGGGCATTGAGACTTTTTCTGTGAACAAAAAAGTTTCTGCGGCACGTGACTCAAAATCCACGGCGCTAGAGGATATTATTAACCGCATATCAAACAGTGCAGACAAGGCATCATTACCTGACGCCTTGCAAACTATTTTAGATGGCGCGTCTCCGGATGATGTTGCGGCGTTAAGTAAAGCCATTGAAAACACTAAAAACATTAAGTGGCAAAAAAGCACTCTACATGCGGATCAAGCGCTGTCAAAAGACTGGCGCGATGGTGGCTATCCTTATAAAAACCTGCTCTCAAGAAAGTCTTACGAGAAACAAAAGTATCACTTACAAGTAGAGCTATTAAAACTGCAAGCTTGGGTAAAAGAAACCGGGCAACGGGTGGTTATTTTATTTGAAGGGCGTGATGCCGCTGGTAAAGGTGGCACCATTAGACGCTTTATGGAACACTTAAACCCACGTGGTGCACGTGTGGTAGCGCTAGAGAAGCCGAGTGAAGTAGAACGTGGTCAATGGTATTTTCAGCGTTATGTTTCACAATTGCCCACCGCGGGTGAAATTGTAATGTTTGACCGCTCTTGGTATAACCGCGCAGGTGTAGAGCGAGTGATGGGGTTTTGTAACAATGATGAATATTTAGAATTTATGCGCCAAGCCCCTGATTTTGAACGCAACCTGACGCGTTGCGGTATTCATGTGATTAAGTTCTGGTTCTCAGTCAGCCGTGAAGAACAGCGCAGACGTTTTAAAGAACGTGAGTTACATCCGCTCAAACAATGGAAGCTAAGCCCGATTGACTTAGCCTCGCTCGATAAATGGGATGATTACACCAAGGCGAAAGAAGCCATGTTTTTTCATACTGATACCGCGGATTCACCTTGGACCGTGATTAAATCGGATTGCAAAAAACGGGCGCGTCTCAATGCAATGCGTTACGTTTTGCACAAACTACCCTATACCAATAAGGACATCATCTCGATTGGCGCGTTAGATCCGCTGTTAGTTGGCCGCGCGCACATTGTGTATGAGCGCGGTGAGCATAACCAAGTGTTACTTTAACAATGTGAACTGATAAATAGCCAGGTAATCCAGCCTGGCTATTTATCTTTCCACAACTTTTGCATCTCGATAAACATAAAAGAAGCGGTCCAGGTGATGAGCACTAAGCCAGTCAGTGCCTCAATACCAGCCAAAAACCTGATATCCCCTCTGGGTACAATGTCGCCAAAACCCAATGAGGTGTAATTGACAAGCGAGAAATAAACACAATCCATCAATCCACCGTCAAAATGACCTTCTAGCGAGCCAAAGCTACCTTGACGCACCATCAAATAGTAGCCAAAGGCAAATAGCCAGATTTCAATGACATGCGCCAACAGCGCGCCAAACACACCCACCAACACACGCAACCGGTGCTTAATATCAAGCTTGGGAATCAAGATGGTGAGTTGGTTGAGCGCCTCAAAGTGAACTAACACCGCAGCCGCGACTAACATGCTAATGAGGATAAATGACGCAGTCATTAAATGGCTTTCACTAAAGTTCTAACATTGACGGCTCAAGCTGACGTGGCTTAGACTAAATTACGCGCACGCAACTCCGCCTTGACATAAGCATAGTAAATTGGCGCGGCAACAATGCCGATCAAGCCAAATGCGGCTTCCATGCACAGCATGGCAATCAAAAGCTCCCACGCATTAGCGCGAATTTGGCTACCCACAATACGTGCATTCAAAAAGTATTCAAATTTGTGAATCACCACTAAATACAACAATGAAGCGAGTGCTACACCTAGCGACTGACTCAAACTCACCACTACAATCACCGTGTTAGAGATTAAATTACCAATGACGGGAATCAACCCCACCACAAAAGTAATGACGATCATGGTTTTAACCAACGGTAAGTGCACGCCTGCCATCGGTAAAACCACGACTAAATAAATGCCAGTAAAAATAGTATTGATGGCTGATATACGAATTTGCGCAAATACCACGCGCTTAAATGCATCACTGAATAAGCTGCTACGCGCAACCAGTGCACCTGCAAACGGCTTAAAGCGATCGATAGTTATCGCCTCGCGCAGGGCAAGCATGCCGCCAATAATCATGCCGATAAGTATGTGGGCTGTAGCACGCCCAGCCTCTGCGCCAACCACTTGCAATTTATCGGCATGCAAACGCAACCATTCTGTTGCCAGCTCTTTAAAGGCAATGGCATCGGCGGGCAGATGCTCAAGTAGCCAACTAGGCAGTATTTTGCGTGAATCTTCAAGAATCTGTGCCATTTTTGCCAGCAATACAGTCACGCTACCTGCATCTGAGCGCAAAAATGCAACCAAACCCGCCCCAGCCAAACCAAGTAAGCTCACAATAATGAACACTAAAATACCCACCGCCCAAAGCTTAGCGCGATTACTCGGCCGCTTACTCGGAAAGCGCCGTGCAATATAAGGCGTAATGATGTGCACCAATTGAAATACTAACAAACCTGCTAATAACCCCGCGAGCAGGCTAAATTTCACCACAAAAAACAAGGCGAAGGCTGTGAGCACCCATGCTGCGATTTCATGAACAGAAGGCGGTAGTTGCGGATTTTTAGTCATATTTATCTCGTGGCGTTAAGTTAACACTTAACGGGCACCTTTATTAAAAACGCTTAAAACGATTCAAGAAATTAGCTACTTCATCGACTGGCAATAATAGTACCAAATCAATCTGATCATTAAATACTTTAGTGACGACACTACCGTTACAGTTGGCCAAAGCTCTGGTCACCAGATCCATTTGTTTATACTCAATCGTTAACTGAACCGTCTGCATCTGCACAAAAGCCGTGGTGTTAGCATTATCTAGCGCCAACTTTGCCGTGCCGCCATAAGCGCGTGCTAATCCGCCAGTGCCTAGATTGATGCCACCATAATATCGAATAACTGCCACGCAAACATTAATTAAATCACGCCCTTCTATCAGCTTTAAGACTGGCATGCCCGCAGTGCCGGAAGGTTCACCTGCGTCTGAAAAACGCGGCACAATGCCGGCTTCAGTTTTAAGCCGAAACGCATAAGCCAAATGATGTGCGGTTTGATGTTGTGCCGCAAATGCACGCAATGCCGCGCCTACTTCACGCTCATCTGCACAGGGCACTGCCATGGCAATAAAACGTGATTTAGTAATCGTTTGCTCGGCAAAGCCAGCTCGCGCTATTGTGAACAACTACTTGCGTCCACCTAAAAGGCTGCCAAGTATGCCACGCACAATTTGCCGCCCGAGTTGTGAGCCTATGGCACGCGCCGCGCTTTTTGCTGCGGCCTCTAACACGCCATCTGAACGACTACTTGAAGACGACTTTTTATCACCATTGCCACCACCAAAAACACCGCCCCAACTAAACCCTTCCTCCTCTTTGGCTTCAACGGCGGATTGTTCTGCACGGTTCTTTAAAATTTCGTAAGCAGACTCACGATCGACTGCTTTTTCATAAAATGCAAAAATATTTGAAGTCTTAATAGTTTCACTGCGTTCAGCATCAGTCGCTGGCCCGATACGGCTAGACGGCGGGCAAATAAAGGTACGCTCAACTGGGGTTGGAATCCCTTTTTCATCTAAAAATGATACCAAAGCTTCACCCACGCCCAACTCGGTAATCGCCGTAGCAACATTGACTTTAGGGTTAGTTCTAAACGTATCTGCCGCTGATTTTACGGCTTTTTGGTCACGTGGCGTGAACGCGCGCAAAGCATGCTGTATGCGGTTACCTAATTGCCCCAATACCACATCAGGAATATCCAGCGGGTTTTGGCTCACAAAATACACGCCCACACCTTTTGAGCGAATCAAGCGTACCACTTGTTCAATTTTTTGCAGCAAGGCCTGTGGCGCATCGTTAAACAACAAATGCGCCTCATCAAAAAAGAACACTAATTTAGGTTTATCTAAATCGCCTGCTTCCGGCATTTGTTCAAACAGCTCTGACAGCAACCATAACAACAAAGTGGCGTAAATACGGGGCGAATGAAATAATTGATCACTGGCCAAGATATTCACGATGCCACGCCCTGCCGCATCGGTTTGTATTAAATCATCTAAATTTAGCGCAGGTTCACCAAAAAATTGATCTGCGCCCTGCGTCTCTAGCTCAAGCAAACCACGCTGCACCGCGCCCACACTAGCCGCAGATATATTACCGTATTGCGTTTGATACTCGGCGGCATTTTCAGCCGCGTGTTGCATCATGGCGCGCAAATCTTTAAGGTCTAACAGTAGCCAGCCTTTATCATCGGCAATTTTAAATACTGAGTTTAATACACCACCTTGCACCTCATTTAAGTTGAGTAAGCGCGCTAACAGTAAAGGCCCCATTTCCGCAATGGTGGTGCGCACTGGGTGACCTTTAACGCCAAATACATCCCAAAACACCACTGGGGATTTTTTATAGCTAAATTCTGTTAATGCCAATTGCTGCACACGTGCTTCAACTTTGGCGTTTCCACCGCCAGATTGGCTCATGCCAGATAAGTCACCTTTTACATCCGCCATAAACACCGGCACACCAAGATTAGAAAAACCTTCAGCCAAGGTTTGCAAAGTGACGGTTTTACCGGTGCCGGTAGCACCGGCGATCAAACCATGACGGTTTGCCATTTTGGGTAAAATAAAGCTCGATATTTCATTGTTTTTTGCAATCAGAATTGGCTCACTCATACTGTTCCTATACTTTATCTAAGACTTAAATGATGATTTATATTTTACTGTGATAATTTACGTTAAGTTTAAGCCTGCACCTTCAAAGTCCCGACCCTTCAAAGCCCCTGTACTTCAACGTCAAAGTGATTAGAAATCACCCTTACGTGCTTTATCCATGATTTGCAACAAGGTTGTTTCCAACTCCTGCGCAGATTTTTTTGCGCGTTCTGTGGGGTTTTTAATACTTTTTAAATCAAAAGTTGGGCGATCTAACGCAATAAACAATTTTAATTGTTTATTCGTATCTGCTTTTTCATAAATTGCGATTCTGCAAGGGGCAAATACTAGAAATTCCGGATGGTCTAAAATAATTTCCGTCCCCATACTCAGGTTGCAAAATGAACGCACCTCCTTAATGCCTTGCGGGTCAATGCCACGTAACTTTATGTGCTCGCCAATCGGAAAGTTGGCCGGGTTTACAAAGTTCATGCCTTCAGAAATCGACTTTAAACTCTCCACCACATCTTGGTAACTCACGCCATCATTCACCGCCAACTCATAAATAGCCGTGCTTGGGTCAATCGCCGGCATGCCTGCACTGACTTTGCCTATTAAATCCAATTGCGGCGTTACAGGCTTCACGGCACTACAAGCGCTCATGAGCAAAAGCAACGCTAAACTATAAAAATACTTCATCATTTTAGTTTTATTCATCACAGCGCCTTATTATTCGTAAATTTTAAGGGAGGAACTAACAGCATTACGGTCAAAGTTAGGTGCAATCAGTTCAATAAAACCATACATATACCCACGTAAAAACACGTCTTTACGTACGCCTAAGTAAGTGGTGCTGTCAGCAAATAGATGACGAACATCGATCATGGCTAAATTGGTGTCACGTTCAGCGTCATACGCCATGTTAGCTAGCAAGCCAACGCCTAATCCTAGCGTAACATAGGTTTTAATCACATCAGCATCAATCGCTGTTAACACTACATTTGGCGTTAAACCTGCCTCGCTAAAGGTTTTAGAAACTAAAGTGCCGCCGGTAAATCCAAAGTCGTAAGTAATAAGCGGGTATGAGGCTAATTTTTCCAGTGTAAGCGCACTTTCTGCCAGTAATGGATGACCATGCGGCACCACAACGCAGCGATTCCAGTGGTAGCAAGGTAAGCATAATAAATCTTCATTATCACTAATGTATTCTGTAGCAATACCAATGTCAGCATCCCCATTGGCAACTTGTTCGGCAACCTGGCTCGGATTACCCTGATGAATGTTTAATTTCACCTTGGGGTATTTAGCCATAAACGCTTTGACTGCAGCAGGTAACTTATAGCGCGCTTGGGTATGGGTGGTGGCAATTGTCAACGTACCCGACTCCACATCGCTAAACTCTTCACCCACACGTTTGATATTATCAATATCACGAATTACTTTAGTGGCCAGCGCTAAAATTTGACTGCCTGGCTCTGTCACGCCGGTTAAGCGCTTGCCGTTACGATGAAAAACCTGCAAGCCAAGCTCTTCTTCAAACAACTGAATTTGCTTACTGATACCAGGTTGCGAGGTAAATAAAGCCTCCGCCGCACTGGTAATATTTAAATTCTGCCGTACAACTTCATGCAAATATCGTAACTGGTGTAGCTTCATGTTTACCCAACTTTCTATCTAACCTCGATAGACTGATTTATATAATTAAAAGATATATGTATAGAATAACATATTCTTAAATAAAACTATTATTTACTGATATAGTGCGCGCCTAAATTATAATAAATTACTAATAACGGATACTCCATATGGAATTTGGTTATATATTTGCCGGCTTTGCAGTTGGCTTGCTAGTTGGCATTACCGGTGTGGGCGGCGGCTCACTAATGACACCATTACTGGTGTTTTTATTCGGCTTTAAGGCGGCTGTTGCGGTAGGTACAGATTTGCTTTATGCCGCCATCACTAAAACTGGCGGCGTGTTTGTTCATCATAACACCCATAAATCCGTTGATTGGCGCGTGGTAGGCTGGATGTCAGCCGGAAGCTTGCCTTCAGCGATTGCGACCATTTTTGTCATTAAGCATTTAATTAAAATTGAAAAAGATGTCACCGGTATTATTACGCTAACTTTGGGTGTTGCGCTTATTCTCACCTCCGTTGCCTTACTGATTCGTAGCTACGTAACACGCAAACAAATTAGAGAAGTTGAGCATAGCTTAATCAGTAGCGGACGCTTTAAGCAGATGCAAATTCCTTTAACCATTTTAGTCGGTATCGTTTTAGGTGCGCTGGTCACTATTTCATCAGTAGGTGCCGGTGTATTGGGCACATTGGCATTACTGTTTTTGTACCCGAAAATGAGCACATTAAAAGTTGTCGGCACAGATTTGGCGCATGCCATTCCTTTAACTGCAGTTGCCGGCTTTGGGCACTGGACATTAGGTCATGTGAACTTTGAATTATTAGGGACCTTGCTTATAGGCTCATTGCCGGGCATATGGGTCGGTAGCCATTTAAGCGTAAAAATTCCAGAAAAAGTTTTACGCCTCATTTTAGCTACGCTGTTACTTATTATTGGTTTAAAATTCGTCTTGGCTTGATTTAAAAGCCAGTTTAAAAAGTTTAAAGATAAAAGTTTAAGTATATATGTATAAATATGATGAAATAGATCAACAACTTGTTGATGAACGTGTAGCTCAATATCGCGACCAAGTACGTCGTTATTTAGCAAAAGAGTTATCAGAAGAAGAGTTCCGTCCATTGCGCCTGCAAAATGGCTTATATATTCAACGCCATGCGCCTATGTTGCGCATAGCCGTACCTTATGGCATGTTATCTAGTCGCCAATTACATAAATTAGCTGACATTGCGACTCAATACGACAGAGGTTATGGCCATTTTAGTACACGCCAAAACCTGCAACTCAACTGGCCAAAACTTGAAGACACGCCAGATATTTTAGCGGAGCTTGCCACCGTTGAAATGCATGCTATTCAAACTTCAGGCAATTGCATTCGCAACATCACTACTGATCAATTTGCAGGGGTTGCCCCAGATGAAATCATAGACCCACGTGCCATGGCAGAGGTGATACGCCAGTGGAGTACGTTTCATCCGGAATTTGCACTATTACCTCGCAAATTTAAAATTGCTGTATCTGGCACTAAACAAGACCGCGCTGTCGTACAAATGCATGATATTGGCATGGAGTTTTATCGTGACGCGGAAAATAAAGTTGCCATTAAAGTATGGGTAGGCGGCGGCTTAGGTCGCACGCCAATCTTGGGTACTGTGATTCGAGAGCACCTTGAATGGCAACACGCCCTCACCTATTGCGAAGCTGTTATCCGCGTGTATAACCTGCATGGTCGCCGCGACAACGCCTATAAAGCACGTATTAAAATTTTGGTTAAGGCCTTGGGCATTGATGAATTCAGCAAGCAAGTTGAAGCTGAATGGTTACATCTGAAAGATAACCCAAATACTATTACCGAAGCTGAGTTAGCGCGCGTTGCACAACACTTCGAAGCATTTGACTATGCAAAATTACCCGCACACGACTCAAGTTTTGATGCTGCCATTGCAAACAATGCCGCCTTTGCCGCTTGGGCTAAACGCAGTGTGCATCCACACAAAATTTCAGGCTACCGAGCAGTTACATTATCGCTCAAGCCACATGGCAAAGCCCCAGGTGACGCCACCAGTGAGCAAATGCATGTAGTTGCAGACCTAGCCGCACAATACAGCTTTGGTGAACTACGTGTTTCACACGAGCAGAATTTAATTCTGGCCGATGTGAAATTAAGCGATTTATTTGCCGTGTGGGAAAAAGCCCGTGCGCATGGTTTAGCCACCCCAAACATAGGATTACTCACCGATATTATTTGCTGCCCAGGTGGTGACTTTTGCTCTTTGGCCAACGCTAAAAGCATTCCCATTGCCCAAGCAATTCAATTGCAATTTGATAATCTGGATTACTTACACGACATCGGCGAGCTTGAGCTCAACATTTCAGGTTGTATGAATGCGTGTGGCCATCATCACGTTGGTCACATCGGCATTTTGGGTGTAGATAAAGATGGTTCAGAATGGTATCAAGTTTCAATAGGCGGCAAACAAGGTAATGACGCCAGCCTGGCTACGGTCATCGGTCGGGCGTTTTCTGCAGAAGAAATGCCTGGTGTCGTACAAAAACTCATTGAGGTTTATCTCAAAGAGCGGTCTGATGAAGAGCGCTTTATCGACACCGTGCGTCGCATTGGTATTGCGCCATTTAAGGCGCACGTTTATGCAACAACAGAACCAAAAAAAGAGGTAACGCATGTCTAATCTTATTACCCAAAATGAAATTGTGATCGATGATTGGACTTTGGTTACATTGCCGAAAGTAGATCAAGAAATACGCAAGCAAGCAGGTAAAGTTGTACTGTTTAAACTTACTGGCGAGAACACAATCTCGGCTGAGCAAATTGCCAATACACAAATTCCAGCAACTGGCAAAATAATAGTGCCATTGTCGGTTTACTTGGCGCGTAAAAGTGAGTTGGCAACGCGTATCATCAAACAAGAAGTCGGTATTTGGTTAGCCACGCATGAAGTGCTGGAAAGCCTGACCAATGCTGAGTCTGACCTCAATATATTCCCGTTGATTGCAGTTTATGTCGAGCGTTTTGCTGATGGCCGTATTTTCTCAATCGGCAACCTATTACGTACTCGCTATGGTTTTAATCATACATTACGCGCTTTTGGTGATGTATTGCGCGACCAATTGTTTTTCTTAAAGCGTTCAGGCTTTGATAGTTATTTAATTCGCGCAGACCGTAATGCACAAGAGGCTTTGCAAAGCCTTAAAGACTTCAGTCAGCCCTATCAAGGTGCAGTGGATGATAAACAACCCGTTTGGCGTAGATTAAATCGAAGCCAAAATAATGTTGCGTAGCGTGAAAAAAACATAAAATGAGCAACCAAATTTCCATGCTGAAACCAGCGGCAAACAACCCGGCCACGTCTCCTGAACTCACAGAGTCACTCAAAGCCTCTGTGAGCCAAAAACGCGCGCATGTTGTCAGTTTGCTCACCGCGGCTATTCAAGAATTTGGTAACCACGATGAAATCACTTTTGCTAATAGCATGGGCGCCGAGGACATGGTGCTCACAGACATCATTCAACGCGAACAACTAGCCATTGAGATTTTTTCATTAGATACAGGCAGGTTGCCTACTGAAACCTACGATTTAATCGAAAAAACAGAACAAACTTACCATACCAAGCTTAAAATATTTTTCCCGCAAGCTGAAGCGGTTGAGAATTATGTCAGAACTAACGGTATTAACGCATTTTATGCGTCTATCGAATTGCGCAAAGCCTGCTGCTTTATGCGTAAAGTTGAGCCACTACAACGCGCTTTAAAAGACAAAAAAGCTTGGATTACCGGCATGCGTGCCGAGCAGTCAACAACCCGCGTTAATTTGCCGTTTCGTGAATTTGATACAGGCAACAAGCTGGAAAAACTCAATCCTTTAAGTGATTGGACAGAACAAGAGGTTTGGGCTTACATTCGCTTACATGAGGTACCCTATAACAAGCTACATGACCAGTTCTATCCCAGTATTGGTTGTGCACCTTGCACGCGCCCAATTGCCATGGGAGAAGATATAAGGGCTGGCCGCTGGTGGTGGGAAGACCCAACCAGCAAAGAATGCGGTTTGCATGTAAAAAAATAAACCTTTTTATTAACCGCCAATGAACACCAATGAACACCGATAAAAACTGGTAAAATTCTAAAACTTGCTGTTTATCACTCGCCATAAAGAAGCTTCACCTTAATTAAATGCGAAATGCATTTGCACTGATCACCGATGAATTTGATTTTTAAAACCTAAAACACATGACAACTAAACAACCCTTATCTCACTTAGATTGGCTAGAAGCCGAGGCTATTCATATTCTGCGCGAAGTTGCAGGGCAATGCGCCAACCCAGTATTGCTGTTTTCAGGTGGCAAAGACTCGCTCTGCATTCTGCGTTTGGCTGAAAAAGCGTTTCGTCCAGGTAAATTTCCGTTTCCATTAATGCATATTGATACGGGTCATAACTATCAAGAAGTGATTGATTTTCGCGACCTGCGCGCAGCAGAGCTGGGCGAACGCCTGATTGTGCGCTCGGTTGAAGATTCGATGAAACGCGGCACTGTGGTTTTAAAATCAGCCGACGAACCTCGCAACAAGCATCAATCAGTGACCTTGCTTGAAGCGATTGAAGAGTTTGGTTTTGACTGCTGCATCGGCGGCGCGCGACGCGATGAAGAAAAAGCACGTGCCAAAGAGCGCATCATGAGCTTCCGCGATGAGTTTGGTCAGTGGGACCCTAAAAACCAACGTCCTGAATTATGGAATCTTTACAATGCACGTTCACACAAAGGTGAAAACATTCGCGCCTTTCCAATTTCAAATTGGACAGAAATGGACGTTTGGCAATACATTGAACGCGAAAACTTAAGCCTCCCCAGTATTTATTTTACGCATCATCGTGATGTGGTCATGCGTGATGGTGCTATCGTCCCTGTGAACGTGCCACTTGCAGATGGCGGGGTTGTTAACCCACCAAAAGCGGGTGAAGACATCATCAACATGCAAGTGCGTTTTAGAACAGTGGGCGACATTACCTGTACCGCCCCTGTTATTTCTGACGCGGATACCGTTGCCAAAATTGTACTGGAAACAGCAACTACAACGATTACCGAGCGTGGTGCGACCAGATTGGACGACCAAACTTCAGACGCCTCCATGGAACAACGCAAGAAGGAAGGCTATTTCTAAATGAGCACTATGCATAATACAAACCAGACCCAACACAACGACTCCCTACTGCGCTTCATGACCTGCGGTAGCGTAGATGATGGCAAAAGCACGCTTATCGGCCGCTTACTATTTGATACTAAAACTATCTTAGCCGATACGCTTACGCAAATATCAAACACCTCTAAAAAACGCGGTATGCAAGCTGTGGATTTATCACTACTGACCGATGGCTTACAGGCTGAGCGCGAGCAAGGCATTACCATTGACGTAGCTTATCGCTATTTCAGCACGGGCACACGCAAATATATTATTGCGGATGCGCCTGGCCATGAGCAATATACACGCAACATGGTTACCGCAGCTTCTACTGCTAACTTGGCTATTATTTTGATTGATGCGCGCCGTGGCGTGCTCACCCAAACCCGTCGCCATAGCTATTTAGCGCATTTGGTAGGCATTCAGCACATTGTGGTTGCTGTCAATAAAATGGATTTAATCAATTACGACCAAGCCATTTACGACAAAATTTGTGCAGATTACTTAGCCTTTGCAACCGAGATTGGTTTGCAACGAGATAGCCACGATATTCGCTTTATCCCAATGTCTGCCTTAAATGGTGACATGCTGGTGGATAGACTGGAAAACATGCCTTGGTACACCGGCGAAACACTGCTTGAGATGTTAGAAAAAGCACCGGCTTCTGACATTGATCAATCTGAAGAATTTCGCTTCCCTGTACAATTTGTATGTCGTCCGCATGCCAGTTCTGATGTTGCTTTGCATGATTTTAGAGGCTTTATGGGGCGCATTGAAAGTGGCGATATTGCAGTGGGTGATGCCGTTACTGTATTACCGAATGGCTACCAATCAAAAGTCAAAGCGATTCAACTAGGCGAAGCACAATTGCAAAGCGCGCAAACTGAGCAAAGCATCACTTTGTTACTCGAAGATGAAATTGACACTTCACGTGGCGACATGATTGTAAAATCAAGCAGCAATATTGCGCCGGTAAAAAACATTGAAGCTTTTGTGTGCTGGCTATCAGAAACGCCCATGTCACCTGCGCGCACGTATGTAATCCGCCATACCACGCGTGAGTCTAAAGCTAAAGTGGGCGTTATTTCATATAAAATAGATGTGAATACGCTGGAGCAACAAGCCACGACGGACTTGAAAATGAACGATATTGCACGCATGAGCTTCAAACTTGCGCAACCGCTAATGGTGGATAGTTACACCACTAACCGTGCCACAGGCGCATTTATTGTGATTGATGAAAGCACCAATAATACGGTTGGCGCGGGCATGATTATTTAATATTTTGAAGTGATGAAATAATAATTAAGCCAAGCGAACTAACAAAATTTCTAATAAAATAATACTTTAGCTTTTAAAGCGGTAAAGGACTTAAAAATGACCTATGTGGTTACTGAAAACTGTATTCAATGTAAATTTACTGATTGCGTAGATGTTTGCCCAGTGGATTGCTTTGTAGAAGGCCCCAACTTTTTAGCCATCAACCCTGATGAGTGCATTGACTGCACGCTGTGTGTGGCAGAATGCCCGGCAGAAGCCATTTTTGCAGAAGATGATGTGCCAGCCGATCAGCAGGAGTTTATTGCGCTCAATGCACGTTTGGCAGAACTTTGGCCAGTCATTACCTCACGTAAAGAAGCCCTCGAAGATGCTGATGCAATGAATGGCGTACCAGGTAAGCGTGATTTACTGATAGAGTAACCGTAGATTTAAGTGAAAAGGAGGCGATAGCCTCCTTTTTTTTTATAGACTTTATGCAGGGGCAATTGACGGTCACTTTGTAAACACACGAGCCATAGCTTCATATAAAATTCATCCTGTGCTCAATCAATCCAACACCACATACAGTATTAGTAATTTTGCAAGCTTCTTTGCCCGTAATGTGCAATATCTAGATTTAAGTATCCAAGAAAGTGGGCTTAAATTTGTGAATAATGACCAATCTAACTTTCTTAAGTTTATAGAAATATTATCACCTGTCACTATTAAATCCGGCTTCTTATGGGATACGTTAATCTTTAAAATCACTTTTGGAGAAATTAAATATTGTGGTGTTAGAAAAACTGATTCACTTCAACTTGGCGCCATTATTAATCAGCGTCTTTTAAACTACACTAAAAAATACCTCATACAAATTGAGTCAATTATCACTCAAGCAGTTTCAGATGCTAAAAAGTTATTTACTAGCAATCGCTATATTCGCCATGCTGACGCCCAACATTGGTTTTCTACTTATGGGCATTTATCAGCCACATCAAAGCAAAAAAACTTGATGCAGATGCTCTCCACTGAGGGCAAAAACAGTTTTGAGGAAATTAAACTGTTAATAAGTGATGGTTATTCACACATTGATAAAATAAACCAAACCTTTGTTAGCAAACAGTTAAGCTTATACAAATCATTTTTCGATCAAGTGGAAACCAACTCACTCACACAACAACAGCGCAAGGCCTGCGTAACAGATGAAAAATACAATCTTGTTTTGGCTGGTGCGGGTACAGGAAAAACCAGCACCATGATTGGACGCGCAGGCTATTTAATAAAAGCGGGTTTAGCTAGCCCGAATGAAATACTAATGTTAGCTTATGCCCATAAAGCTGCAGATGAAATGCATGCGCGTATTAAAGATAAACTATCCATTAATAACTTTACCGCTAAGACTTTTCACAGCTTAGGTTTGCAAATTATTGGTCAAGTTGAAGGCGTAAAGCCATCAATTCACGAAATGGCTACCAACGAACATTTACGAACAAAGTTTGTCGAAAATCAATTTCAGCAATTACTCAAAAACGAAGATTACCAGGCACTTTTAATTCATTACTTTGCCAATTTACTGCACCCGTATAAGAGCCAACATACATTTAAGAGTTTGGGCGAATATACAGCCTACATATTAGATAATGACATTCGAACACTGCAGGGTGAACAAGTTAAAAGCTATGAAGAGTGCGAAATTGCAAATTTTCTATATCGGCAAGGCGTAAAGTATCAGTATGAGCCAAAATATAAAATTGACACGCGCGGCCCTGACTATAAGCAATATCAGCCAGATTTTTATTTAACCGATTACGACATTTACATAGAACACTTTGCTGTTGACCAAAATAATCGAACACCGCCATTTATTGACCAAGCAAAATACCTCAAAGGTATGGCATGGAAACGAGATTTACATCAACAACACCAAACCAAGCTCATTGAAACTTACAGTTATTACAAACAACAGGGCAGGCTGACTGAAGTACTGAATGATAAACTTACAGAAGCCGGAGTAACTTACGCTCCTCTGCCGGCTAATCTGTTGCTGACAAACCTGAACGCACAAGGTCAGGTATCCAAATTCAGTAAACTTATTGCTGAAATTCTTACATTATTTAAATCGGTGGGCTTAACTATCGGTGAATTAGCAATCAAATTTAAATCAAGCAAAGATTGGGTTCGAATTGAAGCAACTATTCAACTATTTAAGCCTATTTACAAAGCCTATCAACAAGAACTGCAATCTACCAATAACATAGACTTTGATGACATGATTATCAGAGCCATTGAGTACGTTGAATCTGGACGCTACCAATCGCCCTTTTTATATTTACTTGTAGATGAGTTTCAAGATATTTCCGACAACCGTGCACGACTACTTAAAGCTTTAATTGCGCAACAAGCTCATGCAAGCTTATTTTGTGTAGGTGATGATTGGCAATCTATTTATCGCTTCAGTGGCAGTGATGTTTCTCTAACTAAAAACTTTGAAGCCAACTTTGGCACAACGGCTACAAGCATATTGGACAAAACATTTAGATTTAACAATAAAATAGGCGAAGTTGCCTCACGCTTTATTACCCAAAATCCGGATCAAATTAAAAAGCTAATACAAAGCCATACACTCATCGATACAAACACAATATCCATTATCAAAACCAATAAATCCGAGATTGGTTTAGATGCTGCACTTAATGCTATAAGTTTAAAAACTGCGAATACCACTAGCATTTTTCTACTAGGTCGTTTTAGTTTTAATCAACCCAAAAACCTTAGTGTGCTAAAAAAGAAATTCTCAAAGTTTAAAATTGATTTCATGACGGTTCATAGCTCTAAAGGCAAAGAAGCTGATTACGTCATTGTGTTAGACCTTATCAAAGGCAATCATGGCTTTCCTTCCGAAAAAACCAGCCATCCGTTACTGGAGTTGCTACTACCTAAGGTCGAAAGTTATAAATTTGCTGAAGAAAGACGTTTATTCTATGTAGCCTTAACACGAGCAAGGCATCACGTATATTTAATTACCGATGCCAATAAGCCTTCTTCATTCATTAGAGAGTTAATGGAACACAAATATCCAATATCAACTGATGAATTCAAAGGTGATGGCTTTCAAGAAGAAATTGCAGACATTTTATGCCCAGCCTGTACAACGGGATTTTTAATCGCTAGAGATGGGCCTCATAGTAACTTTCATGGCTGTAGTAACTATCCTATTTGCAACTACACGCAGAACGCCTGTAAATGGTGTGGTAGCGGCCTATATGCAAAAGTCAATCTAAATATATGTAAAAATACACGATGTGATTATAAAGAACCAATTTGTCCAGACTGTGGTGGTAGCTTAATCTTAAGAAAAGGCCCACATGGGCAGTTTTGGGGTTGTACCAATTATAGAAAAGATGACGAGTTCTCATGTAATTACAAAGAAAAGTTTATTAAACTAAAATCAGCACAATAATTTTTTAATGACGCAGCCACTCAAATACCTTCAGCACTACACACCTGCCCTGCAAGATAA
Organism: Methylotenera sp.; assembly: GCA_013141495.1. Taxonomy (GTDB): domain Bacteria; phylum Pseudomonadota; class Gammaproteobacteria; order Burkholderiales; family Methylophilaceae; genus Methylotenera. The sequence continues at coordinate 289,328 of JABFQV010000002.1, forward strand.
AATCAGGCACTTGCAAACGCAGAATTTGCTGGGTGATTACATCACGCAACGTTACCCACAAAATCATACGATACAAACTGATAAAGCACTTTATCAATACAGTAACGATATTAAACAAGCGTTTTTGCGTAACGCGCCGCTATTAGACAAAGTGCATTACGATAACCGATTAAGTTTAGAGCACCATGCGCTAGGCCTTAATACGGCTATTTCACGCGTGCAAGGTGGAAAACTTAAAGCTAAAAAAGAAATCCGTATCTCATCATTCTTTAAAGAAACCCCTGCTGAGTTTCTACGCATGATTGTGGTGCATGAGTTAGCGCACCTAAAGGAGCGTAACCACGACAAAGCTTTCTACCAACTTTGCCAACATATGGAGCCTGATTATCATCAGCTTGAGTTTGATTGTCGGGTTTATTTAACGTGGAAAAGTGAGTAGGAAGTTTAAAAGTTAAGGCTTTAAAAGCCTGGCTTGCCGGATCATCGTCCAGCCAAATATCAAATACCCCGCCATGGCTAATGCCAAACCAGACGGCGCATACCAAACCAGCGGCACAATGAGCCCTGCTGAAACTGTTGATAACAGCATTTGGATAAAAGCCTGGCCTGAAGCCGCTGTGCCACGGATTTTTGGATGGCGGTCAAGCGCAGCTAAAGAAAGTATCGGCATCGCCAACGCCATACCTATATTAAATAATGCGACTGGAACAATGTTGTAAATAGCATTAGTCGGCAACACAAAACAAACTACTAGATTCAACGCAACCATTGCTGCCATCCAGAGATAGGCAACTTTTATAACCTTGTGTTGCGGATATTGACCTGCCGCACGTTTAGCCAGATAAGAACCCAGCACCATGCCAAATACCGTGGGAATAAACATCCAGCCGAATTGGTGTTCAGTGAGCCCTAGATGTTTGACTAAAAATACCGGGCTTGCCAACACATAGATAAAAAATCCCGCAAAATTAGCGCCTAGTGCAAATACTACATAATTGAATTCTTTATCCCCAAAAATGATGCGATAGTCTTTAATGACTTGTTTGGCTGACAGTGGCAATCGTTTTGCTTTTGGCATGGTTTCAGGCAGGTAACGCACTGCTGCCCATAAACTAACCCCGGCATACAATGCCAAAAATATAAAAATAGCTTGCCAGTGAATCCCAAGCAACAAGCCACCAATAATAGGTGCCACCGCTGGTGCAATACCAAACAGCATCTGTACCGTGGCCATTACGCGCTGTGCTTGTGGCCCTTCAAATAGATCACGCACCATTGCACGCGCCACTACGTTGCCTGCCCCGCCTGAAAGCCCTTGTAGCGCTCTAAAAAACCAGAGTGTTTCAACATTAGGGGCAAAAGCACAGCCGATTGAAGCCAAAACAAAAACACCCAAGCCCCATTTAATGGTCGTAATGCGCCCGATGGAATCTGAAATGGCACCATGCCACAACGTCATCAATGCATAGGGTAGCAAATAAAATGTGAGGCTTTGTTGCAACTCAAGTGAAGTGCCCCCCAAATTACTTTCTAACACAGGGAAAGCCGGTAGATAGGTATCGATGGCAAATGGCGCTAATGCGGCCAAACTCGCAAGGACTACCGATAATACAAGTGGTGAGGGATGATGTTTCAAGATTTATTCTCAAATAAAAAACGCGCTGCTGAATGAGCTCAGAAGCGCGTTTAATTTAACCATAATTGGTGCGTTATGGCTAATATATTAGCAAGGCACCCTAAATTATCAGGACTAACATTTAGGGCAAGGCATGAAACTCATCAACAAGTTCCTTAAACTCACCTGCAATAATTTTTTTAGAGTTCTTATCATTACGGAACACAATCGGCTGCGCGGCTAACACTGGATTTTTAGAATCTTCAATGGCTTTCTCAATTAAATGGTGATGCGGTGACTTACTGCAAACCGGGTCCGCGGCCTCAGCATCTCCGGTTAACAGGAATGACTGGCAACGACATCCGCCCAAGTCTTTTTCTTTTTCATCACAGGTGCGACACGGCTCTTTCATCCAGTCTGTGCCCCGATATTTGTTGAAAGCAGGCGAGTCTTTCCAGGAGTATTCCAGCCCAGTATCTTTGACGTTTGGAAACTGCATATTGGGCAATACGCGAGCTGAATGGCAGGGCAATACATCACCATTAGCAGTGACGATCATGAAGACTTCACCCCAGCCATTCATGCATTTTTTAGGGCGATCGGAGAAGTAGTCAGGCACGACAAAGAATATCTTCATTTTGCTGCCGGATTTTTCTCTGAATTCGTTAGTAATTCTTTCAGCCTCATCTACCTGCTCTTTTGTCGGCATGAGTTGACTACGATTAACCAGTGACCAACCATAATATTGCGTATTGGCCAATTCAATATATTCGGCACCTAATGCATCGGCCATTTCAAGAATTTGTTTCATATGCCCAATGTTATAGCGGTGTATTACCACATTGAGCACCATTGGGTAGCCATGACCTTTAATCATGGCAGCCACTTTTTTCTTAAGCTCAAAAGTTTTGGTATTGGTAATGAAGTTATTGATTTCTTCAGTAATATCATGCATCGACAATTGGATATGATCTAAACCACCGTCTTTAAACGCTTGAATTCGCTTTTCAGTCAACCCTACGCCAGATGTAATCAGATTACTGTAATAACCTAATTTTTTGGCTTCAATCACAATATCTTCAATATCATCACGCAATAATGGTTCGCCACCTGATATACCTAGCTGAATTGCACCTAATTTACGTGCATCTCGCAAAGCTTGTATCCACTGTTCGGTAGTCAGTTCATTTTGAGTGTGCTTATCATAATCAGTCGGGTTGTAACAAAATGCGCAATGCAGCGGGCAGCGATAGGTTACCTCTGCCAGCAACCATAACGGCTGTGTTTGTGTGGCGGATGCTGCTACACCATTGTTTTGCGCCTGCACTACTTTCTGCACAACAGACTCACCTAAAGATGCTTGCGTCATTTTGCTACTCCTAAATTTTGCACTAACTGATTCCTGACCATAAATATCGTAAACAAGTTATACCTTGCGTAACCAGCCCTTACTTACAGCAAGCTCAAACATACCAATGATGTCGCTTTCAATTTCATCGGCGTCGGGAAACGTCACTTTCAAGTCAGCGACAATTTCCCCGACGTTAGCCTTGCCGTCTAAACGCTTTAATACTTCTCCAGCACCGCCATGCAGTTTGACCATGCCTTCAGGAAAAAGTATCACATAACTCTGCTGCGCCTCTTCCCACTGAAATCTGTGATGATGCGCAAGCGCGTAAATATCAGTATGCTGTATAGGATTTTCCATAATTACTTTTTCTTAGCTCACATTCATGACTGGTTGGCGCAGATAGTCGCGGCCTTCCACTTTTATGTCAGTACACTGCAACATAATCGCATCTGCCATCACCCACAATACATTCAGCTTAAATTGCAAGATTTCAAGCGCGCGCTCTTGAAGCTCGCGGCTTTGACTAAAGTAATCTAAAGTCACAGATAAACCTTGCTCAACGTCACGGCGCGCCTGTGTTAAGCGATTTTTAAAATACTGCATGCCTTCTTTGTTAATCCACGGGTACATATCAGGCCATGAATCGATACGCTGTTGATGAATATGCGGTGCAAAAAGTTCAGTTAAGCTAGAACACACAGACTCTTGCCATGGGCGTTGTTTTGCAAAGTTGATATAAGCATCCACCGCAAACGTCGTGCCTGGTGCCACTAATTTGAGGGACATAATATCTTCACGGCTTAAACCCACTGCAGCGCCTAGATGAATCCAAGCCTCAATACCACCCTCTCCGCCTTCTGCAATTTGACCGCTACCGTCATGATCAAATATACGTTGAATCCAGCCACGACGAAGTTCACGATCTTGACAATTTGAAAGAATGGCAGCATCTTTCATCGGGATTGCAATCTGGTAGTAATAACGATTTGCGACCCAAGCCTGCATTTGCGCTTGGGTTAGCTTACCCTCATACATCAACACATGTATTGGATGGTAAATATGATAACCCTTACCTTTTTCGCGCAATTTAGCTTCAAACTCTTCTCTGCTCCATGGTGCTAATTTTTCAGTCATTTTGTTTTTTTCCTTTTTAAAAACTCAAAGTTCTAAATGAGACAAGGCGTAAGAAATTTTTTGAGTGCGGCATACATTTGTATGTAAGCAATAAAAAATTTTGAAACAACGCATTATCATGACTAGGTTTGAGTTCTTTTATAAAATAATATCCATGCCGTCATAAGCGACTTCAATTTTGTGTTCATTTAAAATTGCACGCTCGGCAGAATCTTCACGTAATATTGGGTTTGTGTTATTGATATGAATCAACACTTTTCGCACATCACCAAACTTATCCAAGTCTTCAATCATGCCGTTTTTGCCAGACTGCGGATTATGACCGATGCTGCGTGCTGTTTTGGTCATTAAGCCTAAATCCAGCATCTCGGTATCCGTCCAGAACGTGCCGTCTACCATGATGCAATCCGCTTGATTCATCAGCGCTGGTAAGTGTGGCTCAATCTCTGCCAAGCCTGGTGAATACCAGCATTTTTTACCTGTGCTGATTTCCTCAATCAATACGCCAATCGTATCACCCGCTTGCGGGTCGTTACGGTGTGGCGAATATGGCGGTGCCGCGCTCTTGAGTGCCACTGTGGTAAATTTTAGATTAGGCACATTGGGCATGGTGAAACTGGTTTTACCATCAATCGGTACTTGATGGTGATTGATGCCACAGTAATGACCTAGAATGTTTAGAACCTGATTACCCGAGGTAAGGTCGCCATAGACCATATCGGTACAGTAAATTTCACGCTTCACAGAGCCTTCACGCAACATATATAAACCAGTAGTGTGGTCAATCTGCGCATCTATCAACACAATCGCCTGAATGCCGGTATCACGGATTGCGCGTGCGGGTTGCAATGCTGGGAAATCCTGAATTTGCTGAAGGACATCAGGTGAGGCGTTAAAAAGCACCCAATTGACGCCATCACTGCTAACGCAAATAGAAGACTGCGTACGCTTGGTTGCCTTAATCGTGCCTTTACGTAAACCGTCACAATTAAAACAGTTGCAGTTCCATTGCGGAAAACCACCGCCAGCACCTGCGCCTAATACGTGTATATGCATAAAATTCTACGATTCTTTAAAAAAAATATTCAAAAGCGATATAACTACTAACTAAACCCTACCTGATTAACTTGTAAGGCTGTTTCTAACAAAAAAAGGCTGTCTTACGGCAGCCTTTTTTATAATGCGTTATTACAAATTATTTATTCATTACGTACATTGTAACTTCAAAGCCAAAACGCATTTCTGTAGCAGCTGGTTTAGTCCACATGATAAAGTCCTTTAAGTAATTATTAATTTGTCATCGCTACAACTGAAGTTGTCATAACGTGAGAAGCATTTTGCGCTCAATTTAACACGCACAACACCGCAAACTTACCGAATACCACCTAAGTAAATTCATGATGCAACACTCATCAAAACAACAACTGCAGGGCTTTTGAGTCTAGCGTATGTCGTGGACATCTGTTTTTTGTATGATGCGAGCTCACCATCCACTCAAGCTTGCTTAATTTTTGCTAACACTTCCAAAAACCTAGCATTTTCAGAAAATAACCCAATACTAACTCTGATGTATTCCGGCATTTCATAATTGGCAATCGGTCGAACAATCACGCCATTTTGGAGTAGTTTTTGATTATAGTCTGCGGCATTGCCTACTTTGATACTGACAAAATTAGCGAATGACGGAATGTACTCAAAACCTAATTTCTCAACGCCTTGGGTTAACTGAGCCATTCCCGCTTGGTTTAAGGCATAACTGCGCTCTACAAAATCATCATCTGCCAAAGACGCAACCGCTGCTGCCTGTGCAATGCTATTCACATTAAACGGCTGGCGTACACGGTTCATCAAATCAGCGATCTCTGCATGACATAAACCAAACCCTACACGCAAGCCTGCCAAGCCATAGGCTTTAGAAAAGGTGCGTGAAATAATCAGATTATCAAATTCATTTAACCAGCCAATCGCTTCAGACTTCAATGCTACAGGCAAATACTCATCATAAGCCTCATCAAGCACTACTAATACCTGCTTAGGCACTTGTTTTAAAAATGCATAAAGCGCATCACGGCCTAGCAATGTGCCAGTGGGGTTATTAGGGTTTGCCACAAAAATGATGCGTGTTTTAGGCGTAATGGCGGCTAACATCGCAGTTAAGTCGTGACCGTAGTTTTTAGCGGGTACAACGATACCAGTGGCGCCAGTAGCTTGCGTCACTAACGGGTAAACGGCAAAAGCATGTTGTGAGTAAATTGTTTCGCAATCTGAGGTTAAAAAAGCACGTGCCGCCAACTCTAAAATATCATTTGAGCCATTGCCAAATACAATTTGGTTAGGCGCTACCTCATATTTTTTACTCACAGCATCACGTAACGCAAAGCTATTACCATCCGGATAACGCGCAATATCAAACAATGCCTCTTGTATCGCGTATTCAGCTTTAGGGCTAATACCAAGTGGATTTTCATTTGAAGCCAACTTAACAATATCTTCTACGCGCAAGCCCATTTCACGGGCAAGTTCAGTGATTGGTTTGCCGCCTTGATATGGGGCGATGTTCCGAATGTACTCAGGGGCTAAATCGGCAATGCTCATAAAAAACCTTAAAACTTTTGAAAAAGGATAAGCTAAATGACGGCAACAGGGTAAGACCCCAATACCTTAATAAAAGCAGCGTGTGTAGTAATCGCCTTTAATGCAGCGGCTACAGGCGCGTTTAATTGATGGCCTTCAATATCCATAAAAAATACATATTCCCACGCTCCAGTTCTAGCGGGACGAGATTCAAATTTAGTCATACTTACGCCATGTTCGGCCAAGGGTGCAAGTAATGACACCATCGCGCCAGGCACGTTTTTAGTAGCCATCACCAGCGAGGTTTTGTCTTGGCCTGAAGGTGCAACATCATGTTTACCCAACACCAAAAAGCGTGTGGAGTTATTAGGGTCGTCTTCAATATTTTCAGCTAACACATTTAAGCCAAACAGCTCGGCGGCACGCTTACTGGCAATAGCAGCGGCAAATGTACCGTCAGCTGAAACCAGATCATGAATCATCTGCGCGGCGCGCGCATTGCTGGTAACAGCCTCGCGCTCTGCACGCGGCAATGTTTTATTCAGCCACTCATGGCATTGTGCGAGCGATTGCGCATGCGAAAATACATGCGAAATTTGCGCAATATCCGTTTGTTTTGACAGCAAGCAGTGGTGTATGGGCAAAGTAACTTCACCACAGATTTTAAGCGGGCTTGCCAGTAATAAATCCAGAGTTAAACCAATCGCACCCTCAGTAGAGTTTTCTACCGGCACGATGCCGTAATCTGCCTGACCAGCTTCTATGGTGCGAAACACCTCATCAATTGAGCCGCAAACAATGGCAGCTCTACCTTGCCCAAACTGTTTAAGTGCGGCCTCTTCACTGTAAGTGCCAAGCGGGCCCAAAAACGCAATAGACAGTTCTTTTTCTAAAGCGCGGCAGTTTGACATTACCGCACGAAATATATTAGCCACAGCCTCGTTGGACAATGGCCCTTGATTGTGCGCTTGCAAACGGCGTAGCACCTGCGCCTCGCGCTCTGGGCGGTAAATCACACCATCATCTTTAAGCTCACCGATATGGCGCGCATGATTTGCCCGCGCATTTACAAGCTGGAGAATTTGCTCATCAATCGTATCTATTTGATCACGATGTTGCTTTAACTGATTAGGCGTTTGTTGATTAGACATGTCTAGTGCGCGCTTTCAAATGCTTTCATGTAATTAACTAAAGCCTGTACGCCTTCAATCGGCATGGCATTATAAATAGAAGCACGCATACCACCCACCATACGGTGACCTTTTAACTGCAATAAACCATTAGCCTCAGCGCCTTTTAAAAACGCATCGTTGAGTGATTCGTCCGTCAAGAAAAAAGGAATATTCATGCGTGAACGGTTGTTGAGTGCAACGTGATTACTATAAAAATCAGTGCTATCAATGTAATCGTAAAGCATTTTCGCCTTTGCGATATTGACCTGCTCAATTGCCTCTACACCACCCTGCGCTAACAACCATTCAAACACCAACCCAGCGATATAAATGCTGTAAGTTGGCGGCGTGTTAATCATGGATTGATTTTCAGCCTGCGTTTTCCAGTTAAACACCGCTGGCGTCAAAGGCGATGCTCTATCCAGTAAATCTTCACGCACGATTACGATACACAAACCGGCAGGACCGATATTTTTTTGTGCACCGCCATAAATTACGCCGTACTGGCTGACATCAATCGGACGTGAAAGTATATGTGACGACATATCGGCAACAATCGGCACATGACCAGCGTCTGGCAAACCGTCGAACTCAACACCATGAATGGTTTCATTGGTGCAGATATGCAAATAGGCCGCATTTTTATTTAACTTCCAGCTCGAGTAAGCCGGCACATCGGTAAATTTACCCGCTTCGCTATTCGCTACTACGTTGATTTTGCCATAGGCATTGGCATCTTCCACACTACGTTTAGACCAAGCGCCGGTCACCACGTAGTCAGCCGCGCCGCCATTTAGCAAGTTCATCGGGATAATCGCGTTTTCCGCAATCGCCCCACCCTGCAAAAACAATACCTTGTAATTTTGCGGAATACTTAACAGCGTGCGTAAGTCTGCTTCCGTTTTGGCTAAAATACTGGTGAACTCTTTGCCACGGTGTGACATTTCCATCACACTCATGCCAGAGCCTTGCCAATCCAGCATTTCGGCTTGGGCACGTTCAAGTACGGGTTTTGGTAAGACTGCTGGACCTGCTGAAAAATTATAAATTGTTGTCATGTTGTATCAAGTATTTTTATCTACGGATGGACTTGGATTTTACAAGTTTGTTTAACTTTCGATCTCGTCCTCACCATCATCCTCAGTCTCTACAATTTTCTCAATACCTGAGAGCTTTTCACCCTCACCCAGGTTGATTAGCGTAACACCTTGTGTTGCGCGACCTAACTCACGAATCTCTTTCACACGGGTGCGAATCAACACGCCGCCGGTAGTAATAAGCATAATTTCATCTTCATCATTCACCAGTTTTGCCGCAACCACCAAACCGTTACGCTCGCTCACCGCAATGGCTTTTACGCCTTGCGTACCACGACCAGAGTGACGGAAATCACCTAAAACAGTACGTTTACCATAACCATTTTCAGTCGCTACCAATACAGTTTGCTTGTCATTATCTGCAATCAATAATGACAACACCTGTTGTTTATCAGCCAGCTTCATGCCGCGCACACCACGTGTAGCACGCCCCATTTGACGCACATCTTCTTCATCAAACCAAACCGCTTTACCGCCATTAGAAACCAGCACAATATCATTGGTGCCATGCGTCACCTCTGCACCAACCAAGTAATCGCCATCATCTAAATTGATGGCAATAATGCCTGATTTACGCGGATGCGCGAAATCTGTCAACGGCGTTTTTTTCACGGTACCGTTTGCGGTTGCCATGAAAATAAAGTGATTTTCATCAAACTCTTTTACCGCCAGAATTGCATTGATTTTCTCGCCTTCTTCCAGCGGGAATAAGTTCACAATGGGCTTGCCTCGGCCAATACGGCTACCCTGTGGCACTTCATACACTTTTAACCAATAAACACGGCCAAGGCTACTGAAGCACAGAATATAATCGTGCGTGTTCGCCACAAACATTTTATCGATAAAGTCATCTTCTTTGGTTGGCGCGGCTGATTTACCTCTGCCGCCACGTTTTTGCGCACGGTATTCATCTAACGGTTGAGATTTAATATAGCCGGTATGCGATAAAGTCACGACTACATCAGTCGGTGTAATTAAATCTTCTAATGATAAATCCTGTGCATTTACCACAATCTCACTGCGACGTTTATCACCAAATTGTCGTCTAATTTCCGTGAGCTCGTCAGTAATAATCGCAGTTACACGTGCGGGGGTGGCTAATATATCGAGTAAGTCCGCAATAATATCCATCACCTCTTTATATTCACTCACTACTTTATCTTGCTCTAAGCCAGTTAAGCGTTGCAGACGCATTTGTAGAATTTCTTGCGCTTGCACGTCACTTAATTTGTAGCCGTTTGGCGTTAAACCAAAATCAATACTTAAGCCTTCAGGGCGTGACGCTTCCATTGCTGCGCGTTTAAGCATTTCTTCAACCACGGGCGATTTCCAAACTTTCGCCATCAAGTCTATTTTAGCTTCCGGTGGCGTTGGTGCGGCTTTAATCAGCGCAATCATCTCATCTACGTTGGCGAGTGCAACGGCTAAACCTTCTAAAATATGGCCGCGCGCACGTGCTTTTTTCAACTCAAACACGGTGCGGCGTGTAACAACTTCACGGCGATGGCGTAAGAACGCCTCTAGCATTTGCTTCAAGTTAAGTAATCGTGGCTGACCATCCAGCAAGGCCACCATGTTCATACCAAACGTATCTTGCAATTGCGTTTGTTTGTAAAGGTTATTCAGCACCACTTCGGCAATTTCACCGCGTTTAAGCTCAATCACTACACGCATGCCAGATTTGTCTGACTCATCGCGCAGATCAGAAATACCTTCGATTTTCTTCTCGTTAACTAACTCGGCGATTTTTTCAACAAAGGTTTTTTTGTTCACTTGGTACGGCAGTTCATCCACGATCAATGCCTGACGACCACCGCGCTCCATATCCTCAACGTGAGTACGTCCACGCATCACCACACGACCTCGCCCTGTGCGATAACCTTCTTTCACGCCAACAGTGCCGTAAATAATACCTGCGGTTGGAAAATCTGGTGCTGGCACTAATTCAATCAATTCCTCAATGCCCATTTCAGGGTCTTTTAACAAGGCAAAACATGCATCTAGCACTTCATTCAAGTTATGCGGTGGAATGTTCGTTGCCATCCCTACCGCAATACCAGAACTACCGTTAATCAATAAGTTTGGAATGCGCGCCGGCATGATGAGCGGCTCGTGTTCAGAGCCATCATAGTTTGGACCAAAATCGACAGTTTCTTTGTCGATATCGGCTAACAACTCATGCGCGATTTTCGCCATACGGATTTCGGTATAACGCATCGCTGCTGCATTGTCACCATCCACAGAACCAAAGTTACCTTGGCCATCTACCAACATGTAGCGTAGGGAGAAATCTTGCGCCATACGCACGATAGTGTCATAAACGGCGGTATCACCATGCGGATGGTATTTACCGATCACATCACCCACGATACGTGCAGATTTTTTGTAAGGCTTGTTGTAGTCATTGCTCAACTCATGCATCGCAAATAAAACACGGCGATGTACCGGCTTTAAGCCATCACGCACATCGGGTAACGCGCGCCCCACAATTACGCTCATGGCGTAATCAAGATATGACCGGCGCATCTCATCTTCTAAACTGATCGGCAAGGTTTCTTTAGCGAATTGATCCATGTTGTAATTAACTTTTAATGGTTTTTATATGGATTGGATTTTAACATGATTAATCCGCAAATTAACGCGGTTAAATCACAGTTTTAACCCAGGCCTTTATTGGCTTGCAAAATGCTAGTGAAGCATTCTTTGCGCGCCTGCAAAGATTTATAGCTAATCCCCTAACCAGAACAAACTGATAACCGCGACTAAGCTGGTAAACCAGCAAGTCTTGCTAACCAGAACAAACTGATAACCGCGACTAAGCTGGTAAACCAGCAAGTCTTGCTAAATAACGGCAAAGTATCATTCAGCTAAAAAATCGTCATTCTGAGCGAAGCGAAGAATCCAGTGCGACCTAGTTGCATTGTGCTGGATTCTTCGCTTCGCTCAGAATGACTCGAGATGGGTTTATTTAGCAGAATGGCTAACACGTAATGCGCGAGCGCAGGCTTTTCTAATAACTGCCAGCTTGTAGCATGGGTTGCACTTTAAGCGTGTTAAGTGCAAGATACGCGCTAACTATCTCATCATAATAAAGAGAAAAACATGTCCTGGAAAAATACAAACAAGCGTTATGGCACTTTATCTATTGGCTTACATTGGTTGATGTTGCTGCTGTTGATTGCCGTTTATGCATGCATTGAATTGCGTGAACTTTACCCCAAAGGTAGCGACCCGCGCGAGGCGTTAAAAACCTGGCACTTTATGCTAGGCTTGAGCGTTTGGGTATTAGTCGCACTGCGTATCTACGCCAGATTAACCGCACCTACACCAAGCATTACACCAGAGCCTGTGCGCTGGCAGATGTTATCAGCCAAACTGGCACATTTGGCGTTGTACGGCTTGATGATTGTCATGCCACTACTCGGTTGGCTACTATTAAGCGCATCCGGTAAACCTATACCGTTTTTTGGCTTGGAGCTACCTGCACTGGTGGCTAAAAATAAAGAGTTAGCAGGATTAGTCAAAGAAGTACATCAAACGATGGGTGTTGTTGGCTATTACCTGATTGGCTTGCATGCTGCTGCGGCTTTATTTCACCACTACTATATTAAAGATGACACGCTGGTTAGAATATTGCCTAAAAATTAAATTAGATCGTTAATTCTCGCCGTCAAATTACACGCTCTCGTCTATAATTACCCGAGGCTTCATATTTTAGAGGTATAAATGGCACGTCCAGAAAAAGTTCGTCTTGGTGAAATTTTAGTTCAACAAAATTTAATTTCTGCTGAAGATTTAAACAAATCACTAGAAGAACAAAAACGCACTGGTCGCAAGCTGGGAAGAATTTTTGTTGATAGCGGCTATGTGACAGAAACGCAGATTTCTGAAGCACTCGCTCGTCAATTAAAAATCCCGTATATCAACATCCAGCAATTTAATACCAAATCTGAAACCATCGTTAAATTGCCCGAAGCTCAAGCAAGGCGTTTTCGTTGCGCCGTGCTTGAAGACAGAGGCAACAGCTACCTTGTCGGCATGGTTGATCCCACCGACTTATTTGCCTACGATGAAATCGTACGCTTATTGCATCGGGATATCGAACTTGCTGTTGTGCAAGAAAACGCACTCCTGCAACTGATTGATCGCAGCTACCGTCGTACTGACGAAATTTCAAACCTGGCATTGGAGCTTGGTCAAGACCTGGGCGAATCTGTCATTGACTTTGCGGCACTAGGCATGGGTGGCAGTAGCGAAGATGCGCCTGTTGTTAAGCTATTACAAACCATTTTTGAAGATGCAGTGCAGGTACGCGCCTCTGACATTCACATTGAACCGCAAGAAAACAAGCTGCATATTCGCTTTAGAATTGATGGCGTATTGCACTTGCAAACTGAGGCTGAGTTAAAAATATCCTCAGCTTTAGTATTGCGATTAAAGCTTATGTCAGGTCTGGATATTTCTGAAAAACGTCTGCCGCAAGATGGTCGATTTGCCGTTAAAGTAAAACACCAGCCCGTTGATGTGCGTATTTCAACCATGCCCACACAGTATGGCGAGTCTGTGGTGATGCGTTTACTAATACAAAACAGCAATGAGTTCTCGTTAGAAAAACTCGGCATGCCTGCCGACATGCTAGAGCGCTTTCGTAAACTGATCCACCGCCCTAGCGGTATGGTGTTGGTCACAGGTCCCACGGGTAGCGGTAAAACAACAACGCTCTATGCAGCACTCAATGAGCTGAATTCACTGGCGAATAAAATCATCACCGTTGAAGACCCAGTTGAATACCGCCTACCCGGCATTAACCAGGTGCAAGTCAACGAAAAAATTGATCTGGATTTCTCACGTGTGTTGCGCTCTACTTTACGCCAAGACCCTGACATTATTCTTGTCGGTGAAATGCGTGACCAAGAAACTGCACAAATCGGCTTAAGGGCTGCGATGACAGGCCACTTAGTGTTATCTACCTTACATACAAACGATGCCACCAGTACACTCGTTAGAATGATAGATATGGGCGCGCCACGCTTTATGGTGGCAACCTCGATATTAGCCGTGATTGCGCAACGTTTAGTTAGATTAGTGTGTGACAATTGCAAAGAAACCTACACACCGGAACCTTTTGAACACGGCTGGTTACAACATGAACTTGGCGCTGAGGTTGAAGCTCACCGCTACGTGTATGGTAAAGGCTGTAGCGTTTGCAATGGCACGGGCTACCAAGGCCGCGTTGGCGTTTACGAGCTACTTGAAATGAATAACGAGCTGATTGATGCGGCCAGTCATCACGACCCTAATTACTTTATTAAAATTGGCAAACAACACATGACTGGCAAAACACTACGTAAGAATGCCGTCGATTTAGTTACCGCACAACGCACCACTATTGCTGAAGCCATGCGTATTAGCAACCAGTTTGAGGAGTAACCCCCATGCGTACACCACTTAAAAATACGCCATCTCACGCCCGTTCCCTGAGCTTGTCGATGGGAGCTTGCAAGCTGACGAACCCCTTCAACAAGCTCAGGGAACGAGTTGACACTATTGCTGAACAATCTTTACCAAGCTTAAATAAACACTCTTTAATTAAGTTAAATTAAATGCCATATTTTTCGTACAAAGGTCGTGACAGCAAAGGCGCTTTAGTTCAAGGTGTGCTAGAAAGTGTGGATAGCAGCACTTTGGCCAACCAGTTATTTAGCCTCAACATTACACCTATCGAGATTAAGGCTCAGGCCACGTCAGCAGCTGGTAAAAACTTGTCAATAAGTTTATTTGACGAAAAAATTGAAACCATCGACGTCATGCTATTTAGCCGGCAAATGTACACACTGCTAAAAGCTGGCATTCCAATTATGAATGCATTTAATGGTTTAGAATCCTCAACCCAAAACAAAGCCTTTGCGAGCGTGATTGCCAGCTTGCGTCAAAGCCTTGCCAGTGGCCGCGAACTCTCAAATGCACTGAGCCAACACCCCAAAGTATTTTCTAACTTTTACATTAGCATGATACGCGTAGGTGAAAGTACAGGGATGCTAGAAACCGTATTTCTACGCTTATTTGATCACCTTGAGTTTGAGCGCTTTATGCGTGACCAAATCAAGGCAGCTCTACGCTACCCTACTTTCGTAGTCATTGCCATGGGCATTGCGATTGTAGTGGTTAACCTCTTTGTGATACCAGCGTTTGCTAAAGTGTTTCAAGGCTTTGGGGCTGAACTACCTTTAATGACAAAAATTTTGCTAGCTTTCTCTAACTTCATGGTTGCCTCTTGGCCCTACCTGATAGCAGTTATCATTGGTGCCGTGTGGTTATTTCGCACTTACACTGCCAGTGGCTCAGGCCAATACAACTGGGACAGCTTTAAATTAAAAACACCGATTGCAGGCAAGATTATTCACAAAGCCACCATGGCGCGCTTTGCCAGAAGCTTTGCCTTGGCCAGCAAAAGTGGCGTACCTATCACCAGCGGCCTTAAGTTAGTGGCGCAAACCACAGATAACGTATATATCGCAAGCCAAGTTGAAAAAATGCGTGAAGGCGTAGAACGTGGCGAAAGTATTTTGCGCACCGCCACCAATGCAGGCGTATTTAACCCTATTGTGCTGCAAATGATTGCCGTGGGCGAAGAATCTGGCTCACTGGATGATTTAATGGAAGAAATAGCCGACATGTATCAACGTGAAGTTGAGTATGAAATTAAAACCTTAGGCGCTCAAATTGAGCCAGTTTTAATCGTATTTTTAGGCGTCATGGTTCTGATACTTGCGCTAGGTATTTTCTTGCCGATATGGGATCTTGGCAAAGTTGCCATGAACAAAGGTTAAAACGATCAATCGCTTGCCAAATATGTCGATAATTCAACCATCATTGTCAGTAATCTATACAAAAACTGTACGTGGCTTTACTTTAATAGAGTTGATAGTTGTTATTTGCTTGGTCGCTATTTTAGGGGCTACCGCATTAGATCGACTATTCTGGTATCAGGGTCAAGCAGAAAAAGCCAGCATGGAATACACCGCTACTATGATTAAAAGCGGCTTATGGATAAGTACGGCCAACTTAATGATGGCTAACCGCAACGCAGACATCCCTGCCCTTGCAACACAGAATCCGATCAACTTACTAGCCCAAAAGCCAGAAAACTATTTAGGTGAATTAACCCCAGACAACATTGAGTCACTAGCAGGCGGGAACTGGTTTTATGATAATGCTAAACACCAAGTAGTTTATATTGTTGGGCAGCGTCACTACTTCATTCCAGATACCCCAGGTGACTACACTATAAAATACGGCATGAAGGTGCTTTACGGGGAAATGGAACTTGCATCTGGCAATAAAGTGTCATACATTACTGGGGTCGCCTTGATGCCGCTGAGTAAATATAGCTGGAATTGATATGCTGGGTTAGTTGATGACTAGTGCGCTTGGCATGGATTTTGCATAGAAAACTATGCGTAAAGAATAAATGAATTTTTAACAACCGTCTTAAACGGTAAAGGAAAATCAAAAATGAAGAAATATCAATCGGGTTTTACATTGATTGAACTGGTTGTGGTGATTGTGATATTAGGTATATTAGCCGCAACAGCCCTACCGCGTTACACTGACATGCAAGTGCGTGCGCGTATTGCTAAACTTAACGGCGCATTGGGCGCAGTGCGTGGAGCATCTGCATTGGCGCATGCGCAATGCTTGGCGCAAGGAACGCCTTGCCCAGGCGACACGACAGCAACAACGACTAACATGGAAGGCATTGCTGTAGGGATAGTCAGTCAATATCCAACAGCGGATGTAGCCGGCATCATCACTGCGGCAGGCCTGAGTACTGTCAGCCCAGTTGATTTTACTTTAACTGGTGGCGGTGGTGCAGCTTTAAATACGCTTACAATTGTTGTACCTGGTGGCACTGGCACTAACTGTCAGTTTACATACCAAGCCGCAAACTTTGCAGCAGGGGTAATTGTAGCGCCAGTGATAACAAGCACTCTTGCTTCATCTGTATGTACTTAAACAGTATTGATTTAACTTGATTTTAACTTAGGAGATTGTAATGCGTAATACTCAACAAGGTTTTACCTTAATTGAATTAGTCGTTGTTATTGTGATTTTAGGTATTTTGGCGGCGACGGCTTTGCCGAAGTTTATTGATTTAAGCACTGATGCTGGAAATGCTGCGGCTAACGGGGTCGCAGGCTCAATTGCATCAGGAACAGCTATTAACTTTGCTGCTCACAAAGCAAATTCTGCTAAGGGCTCAACATTAAGTGCAGCTAATGTATGTACTAGCGCACTTCTTCAACCTTTTGTGACTGGTGTCACCTTAACCAGTGTTGCAGCTACTACTAACAACGAATTTCAGATTGCTGGCACAGGTGTTTGTACCGCTAATGATGGAGGAGCTGTAACTTGTACAGTTCAAGCTAAAACAGGTGTAGCTCAAAATACGACTGTAACTTGCGCACTATAACAACTTAGCAAACGTAGCCTCGATGTAGCGTAGCGGAATCGAGGGTTAACATCCTAACCTTGATTCCGCTACGCTGCATCAAGGCTACATAGCGACTGTAGTTCGGTAAGATAAATGTAGGAGCGGCGACCCGCCGAAAAATATCAGGGAGACATCCTGTTCGCGGCGGGTCGCCGCTCCTGCACATTGCTAAGCAAGCGTAGCCTCGATGCAATGTAATGGAATCGAGGGATTCTCACCAAAACCCTTGATTCCGCTGTGCTGCATCAACATAGCTAAGCAAAAAGAAATGACTGGAGAACCCGCATGAATACCGCAGAAAAACTTTATGAAGTTGGCAAGCACCTACCAGAGCCATATTTAGCGGAGTTGCTTGATTTTGCTGAGTTTCTAATCCAGAAGCAAGGTCAACGTGAGGAAATAACAAAACACACAATACCACTGATTGAGCTACAAGGAGGGTTGGAGCAATCGACAAATTTTTCTGGCAATCCTGCTTTAATTCAGGAGCGACTTCGTGATGAGTGGCATTAAGTACCTGCTGGATACCAATTATATTCTTGGCTTACTTCAATCAAACCAAGCGGTTTTATCAGAGGCAATCTCAAAAAATATTCTTGTTACAGAGTGTGCTTACAGCCCCATTACTCGAATGGAGTTACTTGGCTTTCCTGGCATAACATCGGATGAGGACAATCTCATCCGTGTTCGGCTTCAATCCTTTACCGTCATTCCGCTATCAACGGAAATCGAGGATAGTGTCATTGCACTTCGCCAAACAAGAAAAATTAAACTACCCGATGCCATGATTGCGGCCACAGCCTTAGTTACTAAAATAGAGTTACTCACTTTAGATCAGCACCTAAAATCAGTGGTCACACAACAAATTTGACCTTATTTAATACCCAATTAAGCACCGATGTCCTCTCATAATAGCGCAGGCTTCACGCTCATCGAGTTGATTATGGTCATGGTCATTGTCAGCATCCTGGCTATCGCTGTCTTACCCAACTTTACCGATCAATCTGCTTTTGAAAGTCGTGGCTTTCATGATGAAACGATGTCACTACTGCGTTACGCGCAAAAAACTGCGATTGCACAACGGCGCACGGTTTGTGTGGGCTTAAATACAACAGGCGTAGCGCTTACAATGGATACTGACACGCCTGCGGATGGCGTTTGCGATACAGCCCCTACTCTGCCCAATACGCCTCGAGGGGGTAATGGCTTAACAGGTTCTGTTGCCGCGTTTACATTTACGCCGCTTGGTAGTACCAATCAAAATGCCAATATTAACATTACCATTACGGGTAGCACTGGCATCACGGTAGAGGCCACCACCGGTTACGTGTATGACTAACCAGCGTTTATCAGGTCGCTTCAACCACTTCGGCAGGCTCAGGGCAGGCAAGCTTCAAGTAGGCTTTACGCTAATTGAGCTGGTGATTTTTATTGTGATCGTGAGCGTTGCCGTGGTGGGTATTCTTTCTGTGATGAACACCGTGGTTAAATCCAGCGCTGACCCTATGGTACGCAAACAGGCTGCCGCACTGGCTGACTCGATTTTGGAAGAGATTTTACTTAAACCCTACTGTGACCCTGACCCCCTAGTGACTACTGGCGAAACAACGCGTGACACCATGGATGATGTGAGCGATTTCAATGGCAAGAGCAATGCGCTGTTTACAGACTTACCAAGCGAAGTTTCAGCTTATACCATTAACATTGCTGTCACCGCTGATTCCGCATCGTTAGGTATCGCTGCAAAACAAGCGACGGTCACCGTTAGCCGCGGTACCGAGAGCGTCAGCATGACTGGCTATCGCACACGATATGGGGACGACATCACATGCGCACCCTAAAGACCAGCCTCCACCGCACGTCCGGCTTCACCCTAGTAGAGCTCATTATGGTCATTGTTATCACAGGTATCATTGGTGGCATGGTCGCAATTTTCATCAAAAAACCAATTGACGCCTATTTTGATAGCGCCCGCCGTGCCGCACTCACCGATGTAGCCGATACTGCCGTGCGTCGCATGTCGCGTGATATTCGCAAGGCATTACCAAATAGTGTACGTACACCCACCAGCCAGTGCGTAGAATTCATCCCAACCAAAACCGGTGGGCGTTACCGTGCTGACACTAACAGTACGGGGCTTGGTGACCCCCTTAACTTTACCGCAGCAGATAGCAGTTTTGATATGCTTAGCCTTAATAGTACGTTGCCTGACCAGCAAATTATAACCGGTGATGTCATTGCTGTTTATAACCTTGGCGCTGGTATTAACGATGCTTACGTTGGCAATAACACGTCTGCTGTATCAGCCATTACTACGGGAGTGTTGTCAGGTGAAACCAACATCAGCATTGCCAGCAAATTATTCCCGCTCGCCTCTGGCAGCAACCGTTTTCACGTGATTCCCAAAGATGAAAAAGTCGTCGCCTTTGTTTGTAGTGGTGGCAAGCTCTATCGCACAGCCAGCAACACATTTACTAGCGCGTGTCCCACAACAGGTGCCATTTTAGCCAACAATGTGAGCGTATGTAGCTTTGTTTATAACGGCTCAGATTTACAACGCAATGCATTAGTACAACTCACCGTAAAGTTTACAGATAGCGATGAAACCGTGAGCTTGTACCACGAAGTTCATGTGAACAATACACCATGATGCAACCCCACAAAATACAACGCGGTTTTGCCATCATCGCTGCCATTTTTCTACTGGTAGTGCTAGCCGCATTAGGTGCATTTATGGTGACGTTCTCTAACACTCAGCATTTAACCTCAGCGCAAGATGTACAAGGCTCACGTGCTTACTGGGCCGCACGCGCAGGGCTGGAATGGGGTATTGCCAGCACCACCGCAACCTGCCCTACTTCACCCACCACGCTGAGCGTTAATAGCTTCAATGTGATCGTCACGTGCGCGCTACAGACTTATCCGGAGGGCAGCGCAACTATCAATATTTTTAGAATTACATCGGTAGCCTCTACAGGCAATATCGGCAACGTTGGCTTTATTGAACGTAGCGTTTCTGCTTCTATAGAAAAATAAACACGCCATGCAATACTACCCATACCGTATTACGTTAGCGCACATGCCGCAGACAAATGTCACAGATAAGGCTGATCTATGAACAACCACGACAACTGCAAAACAATGCAACAACTTTTGCCGACATTGAACAAATGCTTATCCGCAAAAAAACTTTCTTTTGCCTTTTTAGTCATGGCGTTATTTTGCACGGGGTTAGCGCAAGCCGCATCAAGAACTTACTTCATGTATTTTAATAATGGCACTGCACTCACACAGCCACCAGTAACTACTAACACTATTTGTCCTGTAGCTAACGATACTGAGCTAGCGTCAGTCACAGGCATTGCTTTGATGGCTGATACTGACAATACGACTTGCGTCCCATCCACCAGTAGAGATGTTAAGTGGGATAGTGCTACTCCAACGCTTAGCGTTTATTATAACGGCACTGGTTACGCCTCTGCGATGAACATCACTGGCACCAGTATTGGCATCAGGGCTCGTTCTCAATCAGGCACACAGACACTCACCGTCAATTTATTTTATACCACGCCGAGTAATAATAAAGTTTACTTCTCGGGCACACCAGCTACGCAAACAGGCATCAGCAGCCGAGCTGATTACACCATAAATCTTACAGGGCTGTCAGCTTCAAATGTGCCGGCAGGCTCGAAGCTTGGTGTAGAATTTTCATGGACCGCTAGTAGTGGTATGCGCTTATCTATCAATCAAAGTTCGAATAACGACAAACTCATTGTAAATGAAACTACAGCAACTCCGGTCGTCCCTCCCACCCCGATAGCGGAATATCGTTTCGACGAAAATAGTTGGTCTGGTGCGCCTGGTCAGGTAATTGACGCTATTGCAGGCAATAATGGCACGGCTATCAATGGTGTGATAACGACTAACAGCACAGGTATTGGTCAGGGCATCTGTCGATTAGGTGTGTTCGATGGTAATAATGATTACGTTGAAGTCCCTACCATCTACAATCAGCTCAAAGGAACCTTTTCGTTTAGCGCTTGGTTAAACACGACTCAAGTCGGCAACAACATCGACTGGCAAGCGCCTGGCATCACTGGTGTTGAGGAGAATGGTGGGCAAGATGATGTTTTTATCGGCTGGCTAGATGCGAGCGGACGCATCGGGCTTAATGTCAAAAATGACAATTCTTTTACATCAACCTCTTCAGTCAATAACGGCCAATGGCACCATGTTGTTTTTACAAGAGATATGGCCACTGGCATTACCAAGATCTATGTTGATGGTGCGCTACAAAACACTCGTACCCAAGGCACAGGCGCAATCGGAAACACTTTTAATGGCATAGGCATCGTACGCAATACATCACCATCAAATGCTCCAAAATACTTCAATGGCAAACTTGATGAAATCTTGATTTTTAACAACATTTTAACCGATGCAAATGTCACACAAATCTACTCAAATCAATCAACTGGTAAAAATTGGGATGGGTCGGCACGTATTTGTAGTGGAGGCTTTGACCATATTCAGATTGAGCACCCAAGCGGCAATGGTGTGACTTGCTCACCAACCACACTAACGATAAA
Source organism: Methylotenera sp. (assembly GCA_013141495.1). Lineage (GTDB taxonomy): Bacteria > Pseudomonadota > Gammaproteobacteria > Burkholderiales > Methylophilaceae > Methylotenera. Next base: position 311,354 of record JABFQV010000002.1, read on the forward strand.
AGCCTGTGCAAACGCAGCATGTACGACACTTTATACTGGGGGCGTGTCTGGCGCGCTAACAGCAACAGGTACGGGTACGGCGAACTGGGGTGATGGCACCGCAAATTTCAATATTCCAGCCAGTGGCTCAGTCACTAAAACTTTACAGCTAACTTCGGTAAATACCAATGTATCAACAACATTAGGCGCGGCATCAATCACTCCAGCCCCAACGGCAACTACAAGTTGCAACTTTGCGGGTTGCGTTTACACAGCCTTCAACTCAGGTTTTATTTTTAATATTCTTGATCACGTAGCTGGCGTTACGCAAACAGTCTCTATTAGTGCCGTCAAAAAATCAGACACCTCAAATGCCTGCGTTCCAGGCTTGGCTAACGTTACGCGTACACTGCAAATGGCATGTAGTTACATCAACCCCAGTACTGGCACTTTACCTATGCTAGTAAACGGAAGATATTTGAACAGCGCGAACAGCGCGAGCGCAATGTGCGCGTCATCCAACCCCGTTAGCCTGATTTTCAACAACACAGGTATAGCAGATGCAACACTTAGCTACCCTGATGTTGGCAACATGCGGTTAACTGTAGCCTATGCAGGTTCTGCGGCGACAGGCGACGCTGGGTTATCGATTAATGGGACCGATACGTTTATTACCGCGCCCAAAGATTTTGCATTTAGTAGCATTACTGCTGCACCGATTAAAGCCGGCAATAATTTCAGCGCAACGGTAACTGCGCGCAACAATGACAATAACCTAACCCCCAATTTTGGCAACGAGTCATCTCCAGAAAGCGCGGCAATTTCATTTACTAAATATCAACCGACTGGTGTAGGTGCCGTCAATGGTAGCTTTTCTGGCACATTAGGCTCTTTTACAAATGGAGTGGCAACCAGTAGCAACCTCAACTGGAGTGAGGTCGGCCTCATTGACCTTAACGCGACATTAAGCAGTAACAATTATCTAGGCTCGGGGTTAACAGCTAACGGATCAACTGGCACTGTTGGTGCTGTTGGGCGTTTTATTCCACATCATTTTGATACTGTCGTCACACAAGGATGCAGTAGCGGCAGCTTTACCTATTCCACACAACCATTTAACGTACAAGTAAGGGCATTAAATGCTGCCAATGCGCTCACTCAAAACTATGACGGCTCAATCAATACCACACCAAATTTCGCCAAAACAATTACGTTATCTGATAGCAACGCCTCTGGATTAGGATCTCTGTTAAGCCCGACAATCGCCTCCAGTGCGTTTTTGGCAGGGGTAGCAAATGCTACGCCCAACTACAGCTTTACCAACGCTAAAACTTCACCGACTATCATTAAATTACGCGCAACCGATACAGATAGTGTTAGTTCTGCGACCGGCTCTGAAGGAACGACAACCATTCGTAGCGGGCGATTATTATTGAAAAACGCCTATGGTTCTGAACTATTAAATTTACCTATTGCACTTGAGGCACAGTATTGGAACGGCTCAAGTTATATCAGAAACGTACAGGATAACTGCACCACACTCCCATCAAATAGCATTGCAATGAGTAACTACACGTCGGCACTTGCGGCATGTGAAACGCAAATAGGTTACTCAACAGGCAGTGGTGCATTGATTAACGGCGTTTCAAGCTTTTTGCGCTTAACCAAGCCAGGCGCGGGAAACAATGGCAGTGCTGATTTATCGCTTAACTTAAATGGTGCGGCGGGTAGCACTTGCACCTCGTCATCGGTAAGTAGCGCAACAAATGCGAACCTGCCTTGGTTTGGTGCAAACCCGACATCACGTGCTACCTTTGGTATTTATAAAACACCCATTATTTATATGCGGGAAAACTACTAAATTATAAAAATAAACGCATATATTACAATATGTTAAATGATGTAACTTAATGTAGTATATACTTACGTGCGTACTAAATAATCAAAAAAATAAATAAAATTCATTTAAATAGCGACCATGAGTAACATCCATGAAATTTTTCACTAAACAGAAAAAACCCGGCTGGTTTGTATTAAGCGACTCAGGAAGCGGCTCGTCTGTGGCCTATGTTATAAAAAATCACAATGAAAAACCAATAGTTATGTTTGCCGAAATGCGTCCAGAAAGCTTGAAAGACAGCGCGGCTGTTGAGGTTTTAGTTAAAGATTTAGGCTTATCTAACCAGCACTGCTCATTATTGCTAGCACAAGGTGAGTATCAATTATTGCAGCTTGAAAAACCCAATGTACCCGCCAGTGAGTTAAAGCAAGCCGTGGGCTGGAAGTTAAAAGACATGATTGAATGTCCGGTAGAGCAAGCGACAGTTGATGTCATTGATATTCCAACCGACCCCAATAACTCGCGCCGGCAGCCATACGTATATGCTGTTGCCGCAAAAAATACCCTGATCAGTGAATATATTCAGCGCTTGATTGAAACTTCTAATTCAGGCCTTGAAGTCATTGACATCCCAGAACTGGCACAACGTAACATTGCCACCTTTATCGAACAAGAGGGTCGTGGTTTAGCCATGCTCAGCATCAATGATAGCGGCTGCTTATTAACCTTTACAGCAAACGGTGAACTCTACTACTCTCGATATATTGATGTTGATACTTCACTGATTGAAAGTGAAGACAGCGTCATCAAGTCAAGTACATTTGAACGCCTGTCGTTAGATGTGCAACGTTCGTTAGATAGTTTTGAACGTCAGTTCCCATACATCACGATTAATCGTTTAGTTTTAGCGCCATTTATGGGACGTGAAGACTTTTATGATTATTTAAAAACCTCACTCTATATTCAGGTTGATCAATTTAATTTAGATGATATTTTTAGTTTTGATGATGGTGTTGATTTAGGCAACTTATCCAACCAAGCCAATTTCCTACCATTATTGGGTGCGGCATTACGTCAGGATGAGTCAGCATGAGTCAGCAAATCAACCTGCTAAATTTATCCTTAATTAAAAAAAAGGAGCTTCTAAGCCCGACTAACATCGCCATTAGCCTTGGTTTTCTATCAGCATTGATGTTGGTATATTACAGCTTTGCACAAAGCCAGTTGTCGTCGTTAACCATTCAACGCAAACAGGTAGCTGAGACTTTGTCTGCCACGCAAACACAATTAACCCAAACCGCTTTGCTACATGCGCCTCATGAGGCTGATGCGGCGTTGTTAGATCAAATAGCGCAGCTTGAGCAAAAAGAAAAAGTACAGCAGCAAGTATTGCAAACCGTAAGCAAAAGCGCCACCACTCCTGATAAAGGTTACGCCGCGTTAATGCGTGCTTTTGCCAAACAAAGTATTGAGGGCTTATGGTTAACCAGCTTTAGCATGGATAGCGATAACAACCAACTCAACATCAGTGGTCGCGCCTTACAAGGTGAGCTGGTACCGGAGTATATTTCTCGCTTGGGTAATGAGGACGTGTTAAAAGGTCAATCCTTTGCCACGTTAAATATAAGCTTACCAAAAGTTGAGGTTGCCGCACCTAACAACACTTCCGTGCAACCAACGCCCTCTTCAAGTTCAGCCACGGCTAGCAGCGGCAAGCCCATCTTGGCCGATGATATAGCCAACCAAGTGCCACAAGCTAATTTTATTGAATTTTCATTGCAATCCAGCCATCAGGAATCTTCAAGCAACGCTTTAGAACTAAAAGCAGGGAGGCAAAATTGAACGCTTCTTTAATACAACTTTGGGCATCTATCACTGACAAGTTTGATGCGCTTAAGCCGCGTGAACGCTGGTTGGTTTTTGGCGCATTATTGGCGGTGGTCTATGTCGCAATTAACGCACTGCTACTAGAGCCTGTTCTTTTGCAAAAAAAATCACTCACCAATGCAATTTCTGCCGATGAAGCGCAGGTGCAGGTGCTGCGCCAACAGCTAGCACAATATGCAGGGCAAAACGCCATCGACCCAGATGCGAAAAATAAGCAGCGCATCGTCGTGTTGCAGTCAAATTTACTTTCGTTAGAAAGTAAATTAAATAGCCTGCAAACAACGCTGATACAGCCAGATAAAATACCAGAGCTATTGCGTAGCTTATTGAAAGAAAATGGCAAATTAAAGTTGATTGAACTAAAAACCTTAACGACCACAGGTTTGCTAGACAACATCGCAACTAACGACACCAACACTAGCCCAGCCATAGCGAGCCAAACACCAAATGCAATGGCAACGTCAAGCACAGCAATAAGTCCAACATCAGAAAAATATATTGCGCCCGTCTTTAAGCATGGCGTGGAGATTACAATAGAAGGCCGCTATTTAGATTTACTCGCTTATGTGTCTGAACTAGAACGGTCACCTTGGCATATTTTATGGAGCAAAGCGGCTTTAAACACGGATACAAGCCCAACGTATGAGTGGCCATCTAACCGCTTAAAATTAACCGTTTACACCTTAAGCTTAGATCAAACATGGCTGAGTATTTAATGATGAAATTACTGCCACAATATTCAAACTCTTGGCAATATCAGCTAGCCGCATTGCTTAGCTTAGCGCTTCCGTTTGCATCAGCGCATGCCGAGACCTTAAAAGACCCGACACAGCCACCCGCTGTATTTAATGGTAATTTCACCAGTGAAGCGATTGCCACGGGGCCAGTGTTACAATCCGTGATGCTGGGCTCAAATTACAAAGCCGCTATTATTAACGGTAACAAAGTGTTGTTAGGCCAAAAATACGAACAGGCAACACTCATTAAACTAAATGAACATGAAGCGGTATTGCGTTATCCAGACAAAACTACCGTGACGCTGACAATGGATTATGCTATTGAGAAAAATCTGGTGAAAGCAACCACGACCGTTAAGCAAACAACTAAATTGAAATGAATACAATAAGCGAGAATAAAAAGATGCGAATCGTATCCAAGCCATTACCACTAGCACTGACTTTGTTACTCATTACCGGTTGCGCCACTACCGAGCAGCAACCCAATGCAACGTTAAATAAGATCAATAATGAGTTAACAACTGCCGTTGCAACCAAAGAGAAAACACCAACGCCTGACGCTGTCAATAATGCGCTGTTACCGCCATTAACAATTGCGATGCCCAAAGCCTCCACCAAACGACTTGAACAACGTTTTGATTTGGTAATCAACAATGCACCTGCTAACCAAGTGTTAATGGGCATTGTAAGCGGAACCCGCTACAGCATGCTGATTCACCCGGATGTAACTGGTTCAATTTCAGTCAATTTAAAAGATGTGACCGTGTTTGAAGCGCTGGATTCTTTGCGCGATCTTTATGGTTATGAGTACAAAGTGGACGGCTCTCGTATTTTTATTGAATCCCCGGCGATGCAAACCCGTGTTTTTCAAGTGAATTACATTGTTGGTCAGCGTAAAGGCACTTCTGACACACGCGTGACATCAGGCTCAGTCAGTGGTGGCAACAATAGTCAATCAGGGCAACAAAGCGGCACGAGCACCTCCTCCACCAGTAGCGGAAGTGCCAATAACCGCACTGCCCTCGTTAGCACCAGCATTGCAACCACCTCGAACAACGACTTCTGGAAAGATTTAACCGATTCACTCAATGGTATTGTCGGCACAGAAAATGGCAGGCGTGTGATTGTTAACCTGCAATCAGGTGTAATTGTGGTACGCGCAATGCCTAGCGAAGTGCGCAATGTAGAAGCATTTTTACGTTTAATGCAGGTTTCAATTGAACGACAAGTGATTTTAGAAGCTAAAATTCTTAACGTACAATTGAATGACTTATCTCAAAGCGGCGTCAACTGGTCTGTATTTGGCAGCAGTGGCAGAAACACCGGTATTGTGGGTAGCTTAAATGCTAATACCCAGCTCGCAACCAGCGGCAATGGCAATTTAATCAGTGGCGATTTAGGCGCATCAGCCGGCAATTTAATAGCAAATTCAGCGACAGCCACAACAGCACTTGGCGCATCTTTATTTGCCGTAGCCCTACAAGGCGCTAACTTTGCTGCCTTATTGCAGTTTTTAGAAACACAAGGTGATGTACAGGTGCTATCCAGCCCACGTATTGCCACTATTAACAATCAAAAAGCCGTGTTAAAAGTAGGTACCGATGAGTTTTTTGTGACTGGCGTATCTTCCAGCACTACCGCCTCAACCGGTGCAACAACCACCGTACCGGAAGTCACTTTGCAACCTTTTTTCTCTGGTATTACCCTTGATGTCACGCCGCAAATTGATAAAGACGACAATATCATCCTACACATGCACCCTTCAATCAGCCAGGTGACAACGGTAAACAAGCAAGTTAATTTAGGCGGTACTTCAGGTCAACTTAACTTACCTTTAGCCTCCAGCAATGTCAGTGAAACCGACAGCATTGTACGCACACGCGATGGTCACGTGATTGCCATTGGCGGGCTGATGACTGAGAGCTCAATTAGCACAAAATCCAAAGTGCCAGGCTTAGGTGATATAAAAGGCATAGGCGCTGCTTTTCGTCAACGTGGGTCAACTAACACCAAGTCTGAACTCGTGATTTTACTGAAAGCAACCGTGGTACAAGGACAAGACAGCTGGAATAATGACATGCTATCTACCCAGCAACGTGTAAATGAGATTCGAAGACCTGAAGCTAGCGCTGAAAGTGCTAACGGGGGCAACTAAGTAATGTATCTTCAACATTTTGGGTTGAAAGAATCGCCTTTTAGCATTACGCCTGATACCAGCTTTTACTTTGCTTCAAATAGTTACAAAGAGGCACTTAGCACACTGTTATTTGCAATCACCTCTGGTGAAGGATTTATCAAAATAACAGGGGAAGTTGGCACAGGAAAAACCCTATTGTGTCGTAAGTTGATGTCTAGCTTAGACGAGAATTTTAAAGTAGCCTATGTACCAAACCCTTACCTGGAGCCGCAGTCATTGCTCATGGTACTTGCTGATGAACTAGGCATTACATTACCGAATACAGTGACACAGCATTTGTTACTAAAAGCGCTCAACCTTGAGTTGTTACGCTTTGCTCGGGCAGGCATCAAGGTGGTGGTGTGTTTAGATGAAGTACAAGCGATGCCAATTGAAACACTAGAGGCGCTACGCTTATTGAGTAACCTTGAAACTGAAAAACGCAAATTGATACAAGTTGTTATTTTTGGGCAGCCAGAACTTGAAGAAAAGCTTAACCAGCCTTCAATTAGGCAATTAAAACAGCGCATCACATTTGATTATCTGCTTGACCGTTTAACGCGCGATGAAATGCAATACTACCTGAACCACCGTTTAGTAGTAGCTGGTTACCAAGGCAGTCGTATGTTTAGCAACATAGCTTTATATATCATGTACTTAAAATCAAAAGGCGTGCCGCGTTTAGTTAATATACTTGCGCATAAAGCGTTATTAGCCACTTATGGCAAAGGTAAAAAAGAAGTCGGTGCACGCGAGGTATTCGCTGCGGCTGCAGATACTAAATCTGTAGAATCTATTGGTAAAAAAGGGTTTGCACTCATTTTAATATTGGTGACTCTGATTATAGTGTTGACTGGGATTTTGTTGGCTTACCCATCTATTTATTCAAACTATTTCTAATAGAATTAGCCCTAGCTTACTAAAAATTTAAAGCGATATTTAAAAAAGACTGATATTAAAAATGAGTTTAATCAATCAAATGTTAAAAGATCTGGAGCAGCGTGGCGCTGGGTCTGCTGACGTACAAAACACAATATCACCCAAAATCAGTGCTAGCAAACCACAGCACAAGCCATTGCCTATTGTCAAAATTAGCGCTCTTATCCTATTGCTGATTGCTGGTGCCTACTTCTGGGTGCAAAAAACAGACCCAACTAACAATAAAACTCCAGCAGAAACCATAGCGCTTGAATCCCAACCGGCGCCTCTTGATGCAAATGCTAAAGCCATTACAGATACGGCTACAATTGAGCCGACTGAGATACCGCAAGTAAACACTGCAATGACAGAAAGTGAACCCAAGCCATTGTTTGAAACCAAGCTTGGCACTTCACTGCCAGAAAACACTCAACTACTTGAAACAGCGCCAATATCAGTAGTAAATAACCGACCGTTAAAAGTAATAGCCGAAAAAAAAGATAGGCTTGCAACAGTAAGTGCATCCGTTAAGCAAGATGAAGCAATCTCTGCGAACAAAACATCAACTGAAAAACCATTAACTAAAGCAAATGCCAATAATTTAGCCATTGTTAAACAAATCCGACCAGACCAACAATCGGGCAATTACTACCGACAGGCCTTAACGTATTTAGAACAAGGCAGGGTTTCTGAAGCACAAGCCAGCTTAACGCAAGCACTTGAAATCGACCCAAAGAATCATGATGCCAGACAAACGCTCGCAAGTTTATTACTAGAAAATAAGCGCAATGATGATGCGAGAAAGACACTTGCTGAGGGATTGACCATTGCACCAGATCAAACCGATTTCCGTATGGCACTTGCCCGCTTGCAAGTTGAAGCAAATGACAATGCAGGCGCGTTGATTACATTAGAACAAGGTATGATTTACGCAAAAAATAACGCTAGGTTCCATAGTTTTATTGCTACGTTACTACAACGTGCTGAACGCCACGAAGAGGCTGTTAGTCATTACATGGCTTCACTATCTATTGGTAATGCCTCGCCTAACAACACGACAACAACTAGCACATTGATCGGTCTTGGCATTTCGTTACAAACGCTTGGTAAACTGGATGATGCAAACTTAGCGTTTACCCGCGTCAAAAACATGTCGGCACTTAGCCCGGAGCTTGCGCTATTTGTTGATCAGCGGCTAAAGCAAATTAATCAGCGTTTACAAAATTAAATAGCTAATAAATTAGCCTAATTTGGTATTTTAACGCGCTATTTTTGATCGGCTTTAGGCCGCCACAACTTGAGTAGCAAGGCATTAGAAACTACACTAAAACTGCTCAACGCCATTGCAGCCCCTGCGACCACTGGGCTTAAGAGCCCGAATGCGGCAAGCGGAATACCCACTGCGTTATAAACAAAAGCCCAAAATAAGTTTTGCCTGATTTTGTGATAGGTGTGCTGTGAAATCTCAATCGCTTGCGCCACCAGCGCCGGGTCGCCACGCATTAAAGTAATGCCAGAGGTATGCATAGCCACATCGGTACCGCTAGACATAGCAATACCCACATCTGCCGCCGCTAGCGCCGGCGCATCATTCAGGCCATCGCCCACCATCGCCACTAGGCCGCCATTAAGTTTAAGTTTGGCCACCATTTTAGCTTTTTCATCCGGCAATACCTGAGCATAAAATTCTGAAATACCTAGCTGACGTGCAACATTAGAAGCGCTACCCTGATTATCACCTGAGATCAATACTGTTTTAATACCCTGCTGCTCCAAACCTGCAATCGCATCCGCTGATGTGGCTTTAATACTGTCTCCAAAAGCCAATAATCCAACTAACTTAGGGGCAAAATTTGGCATTGAACTCGCCTGTGCAAACCATGAAACACTATGACCTTCAGCCTCTAATGTCGCCGCACGTGCTTTAAATTTAGATAAATTAACCCTTAACTCTTCCATCATGCGGGTATTGCCAAGATACAGTTTCTGGCCATCCACCACACCGGTAATACCTTTACCCGCAATGACCTGCACATTATGGCTTGGTAGCAATGAGAGTGCTTTAGCCTGAGCTGCATCCTTAACAGCCTTGGCTAGAGGATGCTCACTGCCAAATTGTAAACTAGCCGCCAATACCAATAAATTAGCCTCATCTCCAACTGCGGATTCCAATGCAACGAGCTTTGGATGGCCTTCAGTTAAGGTGCCGGTTTTATCGAAAGCCACGGTTTTAACCGCATGTGCAAGTTCCAACGCTTCGGCATCTTTTATTAAAATGCCATGCTTGGCAGCGACTCCGGTACCCACCATAATCGCGGTAGGCGTAGCTAAACCGAGTGCGCACGGACATGCAATCACCAGCACAGCCACTGCGTTAAGAATCGCCACTTGCCAATCACCACCGAGCAAACCCCACGCCAATAGCGTTAGCAGTGCAATGACAATCACCACGGGGACAAAAACTGCACTGACCTTATCCACCAAGCGCTGAATCGGCGCTTTTTTCGCTTGGGCAGATTCAACAAGGCGTACGATACGTGCCAACACTGACTCAGCACCAATAGCAGTAGTGGTCACATACAACAAACCTTCGCCATTCACAGCACCACCTGTGACCATATCGCCGTTTTTTTTTGCTACAGGTAAGCTTTCACCCGTAATTAAAGATTCATCTACCTGACTCTCCCCTTGCGTAATGCGGCCATCCACAGCAATGCGCTCCCCTGGGCGAATCACGACCACATCGCCTACCTTAACGCTCGCAATAGCAACTTGCCGTTCCTGTCCGTTCTGAATCACACTGGCTTTATCTGGACGCAGGGCATTAAGCGCACGAATAGCCTCCGTAGTTTGTGCTTTGGCGCGAGATTCCAGCCATTTGCCAAGCAATACCAATGTAATGACAATAGTCGATGATTCAAAATACAAATGATGTGCCCCCGCGTGTGATGGGCTGAGTAACAGATACACACTCAGGCCATAAGCTGCTGAAGTGCCTAACGCTACGAGTAAATCCATATTGCCAGTACCCGCTTTAAGAGCACTCCAACCCGCTTTGTAAAAGCGTGCGCCTAGCCAGAACTGCACCGGCGTTGCCAATGCCCATTGAAGCCATCCTGAAAGCTGACCTTGCCAAGCGATCCAACCTTGTCCAAACAGCCACTCAGCAATCATTGCCATCATTAAAGGTAATGATAAAAGCGTCGATAGCGCTATTGGCCACCAACTGTATGCATGATATTTAGTTTCACTAATATAATCAGCTTCTGCATTTTCCGAATTTAGCGCATGCGCTTGATAGCCGGCAGCAACAACTGACTCAACCAACTTGTCAACAGTCACCTCACTGGCCGAGCCTTTTACTTTAGCTGTCTCCATCGCTAGATTGACCTCAGCCGTGACCACGCCTGATACTTTAGACAACGCCTTTTCTACACGACCTGCGCACGATGCGCAGGTCATGCCTTCTATGGCTAGCGTCCATTCGTTATCGGCTTGATTTTTCATAAAGTTTTAACATTTAGGTGATAATTTACACATCATTCATTATAATCCGCCAAAGCAATATTAAGCTTAACTTTAGGAACCCTTCACTATGGCCGGCGGCAGTCTTTTAACACTTATTGATGACATTGCAACGATTTTAGATGACGTGTCTGTGATGACTAAAGTCGCCGCAAAAAAAACGGCTGGCGTGTTGGGTGATGATTTAGCACTCAATGCGCAACAAGTCAGCGGCGTCAATGCAGACCGTGAGTTACCGGTAATTTGGGCCGTGGCAAAAGGCTCCATGCTCAACAAAGTTATTTTAGTGCCCACGGCACTTGCCATTAGCGCGTTTGCAGCTTGGGCGGTTACACCACTACTAATGCTGGGCGGCTTGTTTTTATGCTTTGAAGGGGTTGAAAAACTGTTTCATAAGTTCTTTCATCATGATGAAATCAACCCACTTGAGCCACAAAACTTAATAGGTCAAGATGAAAGTGGCACGATAGAAGCGTCTGAGCAAGAAAAAATCAAAGGTGCCATTCGTACCGACTTTGTCCTTTCAGCCGAAATCATTGTCATCACACTAGGCACGGTTGCAACGGCAGCATTTACGCAACAAGTCGCCGTTCTTGTTGGTATTGCCGTCATTATGACGGTAGGCGTGTATGGTTTTGTAGCAGGCATTGTTAAGCTGGATGACGGCGGACTTTACCTAGCAGAAAGCCAAGGCAAAACCTTCACTGCACAATTAAAACGAAAATTAGGCTTTGGTATTTTGGCTTTTGCGCCCCACATGATGAAAACCTTATCTGTGGTAGGCACCGCCGCCATGTTTTTAGTAGGGGGCGCTATTCTCACTCACGGCATTCCTAGCGTGCACCATTGGATTGAACATGTAGCCAGCTCCATAGAGAATGGTTTTTTACAAACGATTACACCAACCCTACTCAATGGCCTATTTGGCATAATAGCGGGCTTAGTTGTACTGTTGACCATACTTCTTTTTAAACGCTTGTTGTCACTTAACAAACCTGCTTAAGCCATTGCTTACGAATACCTAAGAATAAAAAACAGATGAACACGACAGATTTAATCGGCTACTTTTCAGCATTTTTAACAACGCTCGCCTTTGTACCGCAGGCACATCACTCCTGGAAAACGCGCGACTTATCTGGCGTTTCACTCCCCATGTACAGCCTATTTAGCTTAGGGGTACTAGGCTGGTTGGCCTATGGCGTAATGATCAGCAGTTGGCCCATTATTGTAGCCAACTGCATCACGCTGGTTTTAGCCTGCGTGGTGCTTTATCTAAAAATCAAACATAAAGCGTAAACTCAATTACTTGTTAAAAACCCAAGCTTAACCAAAGCGTTACGTAACTGACTTTCAACAATACGATAGCCTTCGGCGTTGGGGTGTATCGGGTCGGCTTTTAAACTATTTTTAGCCAACACCTCAGAAAACACATCCGCGACTAGTGGCGCACCTGTTTCTTGCGCTATTTCTTCATATAAGGGATGGTCAGAAAGGTTACCGAAAGCCGCACCTACCGGGCTAAATTTTGGAATGGCAAGCAAAACCGTTTGAATGTTCTTAGCTTTAGCTTGCGTTAATATCGCCTTGATATTATTAACGGTTTCTGTTTCTGCTACATGCTTAAGAAAATCATTGCCGCCTAATTCTACAATCAGCAAGTCGATTTTTTGCTCACCTGCATCATGCTCTGCCAATAACTCTGGTAATCGCGCCAACCCATTCGCCGAAGTGTTACCCGGTACACCCGCATTGATCACATTCCAACGCGTATTAGCGGCTAAAATACTGGCATAATCCTCGCCTCGACCAGCACCCGTGCCATAAGTTAGGCTGTCGCCTAAAATCACCACAGAGGCATTAGCCGGTAACGCCGTGTATTGCTGTGTACTGCCGCAACCTGCAGCAGCAATAAACACCCAAACTACAATAAATAATCTATTTAACATTATTTTCCTAAGGCATAGACCAGAACATTATCCCCTGTAGGGAAGCCGAAAATAGCATTACCACCTGCAACCACCGCTATATATTGCACGCCATCAATTTCATAGCTAATCGGAGGTGCATTCACACCGGCATCCACTTTTGCTTGCCATAATAAATCACCGGTGTTGCTATTGTAAGCATTGAGATTACCATCGCCCTCACCCATAAACACCAAACCGCCGCGTGTGGCAAGCACACCGCCCATCAGCGGTTGTTCTGTTTTTACTTGCCAGCGCATTTTACCGGTTGTTAAGTTGATGGCGGATAACACCCCCCAGCGCGGATCTTTGGTTGGCTCAGACGATGCATAGCGAATTGCAGGCAAGCCATTTTTAGCAGGTTCTTCTACCAGCGTATATTTAATGGGCGCATGTATGCCTGCAACAAAGCTGGTTTGATTTTGTTCGTCCAATGCGCTCGGGCTCCAGTTTGACCCGCCCAAAATACCAGGGTACAACACCGTGCCTTCTGTTGTCGCTTTAGCAAATAAGTTCTTTTGCGGCACAAACGCGTCTGACTTCATGATTAACCGGCCTGTTGCACGGTCGTTAACATAGTACCAGCCGGTTTTACCGGCTTGACCCACTGCAGCAATTTTTTTGCCATCTTTCACATAATCAAACAGCACTGGCGGGCTAGCTAAATCATAACCCCAAACGTCATGCGGCACTTGCTGATAATGCCATTTTATTTTGCCGGTTTCTGTATCTAGTGCCACTAATGACACTGTATATAAATTATCCCCCGGGCGCGAAATGTCATTCATCTGTGGCGATGGGTTGCCCGTACCAAAAAACAAAGTATTCGTTTTAGGATCAATCGCTGGTGTACTCCAAGCCGAGCCGCCACCATAACGCCATGCGTCTTTATTATTATCTAAACTCGCTTTCTCGGCGACAATATCTCGGTTAAGCGAAATACCATCAGAGGTAGTTTCTGCAAACACACCCTCCCACCCTTGCGCTGGGATGGTATCAAACTGCCAAACACGCTTGCCGCTTTTAACCTCAAAAGCCGCTAAAAATCCAGGGCGACCATAACGGCCATCCACACCTATCACCGCGCCCAACGGGGCATCCAACCTTGGCGTATCAACATGCAATCCATAACCAACACCTGTGACACCTACAATCACCTTGCCACGATAAACTACAGGTGCCATATTGATGCCGATACCGGTACCGCCGTATGACTCTTTTTGGCTTTTTGCATCCAACTTACTTAAGGAGCTGGTATTTTCCGTCAGTGCCGTGTCATCAGCTACGTCAATATCCCAAACCTTGGCACCCGTATTTGCATCCAATGCAATCAATCTCGCATCTACCGTGCCAATAAATACCTTACCCTCACTTACGGCTACCCCCCTGCTCGCCGGACCGCAACACATTTTCCAATTAGCCCTGCGTTCATGCTTGTAGCGCCATAACTCTTGGCCTGTTTTAGCATTCAGCGCAACCACATGATTGTAGGGTAACGCCACAACCATTACACCATTAGTGACAATGGGCGTGGCCTGAAAAGTTGCTGACACACCGCTCTTAAACTGCCAAGCCAGCGTCATATTTTTAACGTTTTGTGGGTTAATCTGCGTGAGTGGTGACATGCGCTGATTGCTATAATCTCGTCCATAGTTAGGCCAATCATTATGCGTCAATGCCGCTGGCTGATGGGCGACGCCACCGCAAGCAACAATGCCGAGGCAACTGAGTAACAACAGCGTTTTGGCGCTCATGAACTTTAACAATTTAATTTGCAACGACTTAGGCATAACAATCTTCCTTCTGATTAAACTTAAATTGCCATTTAACATGACGCTATATTCAAGCTATACAGATTTGTATAGCTTATGCCAATTTACACAGTTACCAGTAAAAACTCATCAAGAATTTCATGATTTTAAGTTTTAAAAGGGCGTATTGAGAACTTAGTTAGGCATTCACAGCTTTCTGTTGCGCAATTTCAAATTGCAAAAACGCGTCAGGCTTCGGCGGATTTTACTTGAGAAGATTGTTGCGAGTGTGTATATGCTTGAGGTGTCGAATTAGCAACATCTTCGCCAGAGTCCATTAAGGCCAATCGAGACAAAAAAACTGGATCATTCGCTAAGTTTTTAGCAATTTGATCGCGGATAACCAGCGCTGGCGACTTCGTTACGCCAGCCAAATTCTCTGTTTTCAAAGTCTCTGATTGTGCAGCAAAGTTCGTCGGCTGTTGTGCTAGTGGGTCAGTATATAATCCGATTTTCTCGGTTTTTATCGGCGTTGTGTTATTGGCGTCGTATTCAGTTGCTGTTGCACGACCTTTTCTATCAATATTAACCAATGTACGCTTGCCGTCTTTATCGTAGTAATCAATATCGATTTCGCGCGAGTTGCGGTAAACCGTAATGTGTTGCGTACCGCCATCTTCGTGCTTCATCTCAAATTTGTCAGTCATGCTAATGTCGCCGCCGCTATTTGGCGCTTGCATAGCTTTCACAACAGGAGACTCACTTAGTTTAATAAACAGCTTGCGCGCCTCTGGGGTTAATTGCGCAAAGTCCTGATGCCCTTCTGGGATGCTATAACGACCAGCCTCACCAACTGCAAGTCCTTGTTGACCGTTAAACATTGCACCCATGGTGTGATCTTTGCCCATGATAGCCGTTGCTACTGGTGTAGTATAACCACCAAGCATCAGCGCTGTTTTGATTGAAGCAGGCATTGACGAACCAGGCAACATGGTGGGTCCAGCCCCAACGTGACCGCTGATATACTGGTTTTGCATGAACTTGTCGTAATTATAAGTCGCAATATCGTTGGGGGTACGCACATCGTGCACTTGATGGTTGGCATCTTGATACTGTTTAAGTGCTGCCTTATAGCCACCTACATCTTTGAAGTAGTCACTGTTAATGGTGTCACTGGCAATCGGCAGACTGTTATAGACGTAGGCATCAAGATTGTTCTTGAGCGCAAAGCTCTGCGCCATACCGCCGCCTAGGCTGTGACCTGTGGCGGCGTAGTGATAGTCTTTATAGTCAGGATTTGCTTTGATGGCATCGTAAGCTTTTTGCGCTTTTTCTTGAATTTTGGCAAACTCACTCGCCCCAGCATTTGTAAAGTCCGACACCCAATTGCTCGTGGCATCAGAGCCTTTAAAGTCAATGGTGATTTGGTGGGTTTTGGTGTTAATCGACACCATAAACTGATTTTCTAGCTTGCCAGTTTTAGCGTTATGCTGAGTGTTCCAGCCTTCAGGGCTGCCTTTTGCAAGGGTTCCGTTGACATCTTGGTTGGCGACAATCCAACCTGAAGGCAAATGAATACCTAGCTTAGCAGGCTCCCAATGTTCGGGGTATGGAGCAATGTCATTGGCTTCTTCTACTTTTGACTGCGGATAAGCCCAAAATGCTAGCGCCATGCCTACACGCTCATCGAGCCTACTCAGTGGGTTGCGCGGGTCATTTGATTGATTGCTGGCGTCGGCCATACCAACTCCTATTTATTGTATGGTGTGTCAAACAGCTCATTTTTGTGGTTACAATTGCTGTCTATGTCTTCCCAAAGCTTGTAGCGCTCAGGGTCTTTAGCAATTAGTAGCGACCATTCCCCATTTTTATCCTTAATGAGGCTGTGTCGACCATCTCGAAACATTGGCCAAATCTTGCCTGAAATCGAATAGTAGTCCACTTGCGGAAGCGCTTCACTAAGTATCCCATCACCCACAACTAGTCGTCGCGCATAGCATTGTTGTTGCAATAAAGGCAGTAATTTAGCTAAACCTGACTCCCAAGCTTTGAGGTTCTCGCGAGGACCCACACCTTCATTCAGGTGACCAGGCAGAGGTTCGCTAGTCGCCTCCTGCAGCGCCAGCAAAATCTTAGCGTCCATTGAGCCTTTTGCCGCGGCTTTCTCAAATAAAGCAGTAATTTCTTTAGTATCTTTTACGTCTTTTATCCAGCCGTCGGAGTTGCCTAGTGCGTAAAAGTAATCCCCCAGCGGGTCTCCTTTGTCTTGCAACGCTTTGATGTGTTGTTTAAAAATGGCGATATGTTGCGTATAGGCTTTTTTTCTATCGGCATTTTCTAGCTCGGTAGCCACATAAGCACCCGTCATGCAGGCAGATAACAGCACCGTAACCAGTAAGATTAAACCAGTGATAATCAATGATCGTAGAGATAACATGCGATTTCCAAGTGTTAATTTAGGGTGATTGTATATTGGGTTCAGGGAAACGCTCAGAAGATAGATGCATACCCACCTGCTCATCCAGTTTACTTAGCGGGTTGCGTGAGTCTATTGGTTTGCCGCTATCACTTTCAGCGATGGTTTGCTCCTAGTCGCGGTATAAGGTATCTAGCCATACATCTGGTGGAAACTTGCAGTTATTGTCTATGTCTTCCCATATTTTCTGGCGTTCTGGGTTTTTTGGAACCTTGAGCACCCATTCTCCTTGATTGCTCTGCGTATGATGACCATCGCGAAACGTTGGCCAAATCTCACCAGCAATAGAATAATAGCCCTCTTGCGGGCGAGGATCGAAGAGGTCTCCCGTCGTTAGCCGTCGTGCATAGCACTGTTCCTGCAACAAGGGTAGCAATTTAGCCAAGCCAGATTCCCAAGCCGCGATATTTCCTCTAGGACTTTTTAAATAATCCAACCTTCCTGGCTTAGGGTCGCTACTGGCCTCCTGCAACGCCAATAAAATATTGGCATCCATAGAGCCTTTTGCTGCGGCTTTCTCAAATAAAGCAGTAATTTCTTTAGGATCTTTTACGTCTTTTATCCAGCCGTCGGAGTTGCCTAGTGCGTAAAAGTAATCCCCCAGCGGGTCTCCTTTGTCTTGCAACGCTTTGATGTGTTGTTTAAAAATGGCGATATGTTGCGTATAGGCTTTTTTTCTATCGGCATTTTCTAGCTCGGTAGCCACATAAGCACCCGTCATGCAGGCAGATAACAGCACCGTAACCAGTAAGATTAAACCAGTGATAATCAATGATCGTAGGGATAACATGCGATTTCCAAGCGTTAATTTAGGGTGATTGTATATTGATATTGGGTTCAGGGAAACGCTCAGAAGATAGATGCATACCCACCTGCTCATCCAGTTTACTTAGCGGGTTGCGTGTGTCTATTGGTTTGCCGCTATCACTTTCAGCGATGGTTTAGTGTTAATGAACTTTAACAATTTAATTTGCAATGGCTTAGGCATAACAATCTAAGCCTTCCGATTAAACTTAATCGCAATTTTATATGGCACTACATTCAAACTATACAGATTAGTATAGTTTGTGCCAATTTACTAAGTTACTAGTAAAAACTCATCAGGAATTTCATGATTTTAAGTTTTGAAGAAGTGTAATATTTTGCACTTCAACCTTGAAACCGCCCAGTGATGGTTAAAACTATTAAACATAAAAATATAGCAGATTGCTATGTTGGCTAGCGTACATACTTAAATTAACTCTTCAGCTTACTATGACAAGGATTCATTTTTATATTAATTTAGGAAATTTCCATGAGAAACACCACACACATTAAATCTACCTTGCTTGTCGTTGCATTGACTGTAAGCTCAGTCAGTTCGCAAGTCTTCGCTTTGGATAATATTGCGGATGCAAACCAATCAGCTTATACCACCGCATTCAAAGCTTTAGACCTTGACAACAGCAACAGCCTGACTAAATCAGAGCTAAAAAGTGAAAAGCTTTTTAATAATCACTTTAATGATGCCGATAAAGACAATGACGGTAGCCTTAACCAAGAAGAATATACAAATTTCAAATCAAAGGCGGATCAAAAAAATGTTAAACGCATTGCCAAAGATAGTTTTATCACCTCAAAAGTTAAAGGTAATTTATTAAAAGATGAGGGTCTAAAAAGCCTAAAAGTAAGTGTTAAAACACATCAGGGCGTTGTGATATTAAGCGGCTTTGTTGAAACGGAAGATCAAATTAAGCAAGCTGAAAAAATTGCAGTGGATACTGAGGGCGTTAAATCAGTTAAAAATAGTTTGATACTGAAAAAAGACTGAGTTTCTGTTAACTGTATTGTCGTTCTTTATGCACTAAATGAAGCAGTTTAAAACATAGTATTTATTGAGTTTCTATACTTAAATCTATTCCCTACATTAGAAGTACTACCAGATTTATAGCATGGTCTGATTGCCCGATGACTTAAATTTACCACGCTTGTATTTTCTGATGAATGATATGATAAAAACAAGGGTAAACTGTTAAGTGTTTACCAGAAGGAGTCATAATGAAAAAGTTATTGTTAGTTTTAAGTTTGGTGTTGGTTGGTCTGAGCGGCTGTTATGTGAGAGGCCATGATGAAGGTTATCGTAGAAGTCATGACAATCATAGAGATAATGATCATCAAAGGGGTAATGACAATCATAAAGATAATGATCATCAAAGGGGCCATGACAATCATAAAGGTGATCGTGGCGAAGAGCATCGCGATTCAGGTAGATAACTTGGGATGCCTTAGTGTGTTAAAACACTAAAGCATTTTTTTGTCTATTTGACTCAGCGGTTGTGTTTTCCGCATACATAAGTTCAGCTATTGATGAAGATAATTTAAGTTTTAATGCTGTTAGGTGTTACGTATATCAATCACAACGCTCATCGCCAGAGGTATAAACGCCCCGATGCACGCGGCGGCAAGCACGTCAGTTGGCCAGTGTACGCCTAGTACCAGACGCGAGATGGCGACTAGAAATATCCATAAAACTGCTGTCACCAGTACGAAATTGCGCGATGCAGGTCTGATTCGGCTTACACATAGAACGATCGCTGTGGCTAATGCTGCAACTGCTAGTGTATGACCGCTAGGAAAGCTGGAACCCCAATACCAGACGGTATCTTCCCATAACTTTGGCCGATCTCGGCTGGTAATCGCTTTAATGATGTAAATCACAATGGCGCTACTAATAGTGGAAGCTGCCACGATTAAAGCCTCTGCACAATGTTTTGAGTATAGAAGTAGGATTACCGTCAGTGCGGCGAGTGTCAATAAAACGGTTGATGACCCGCTAAGTGTCACGGCTTCAAATAGCCACGTTAGCTTGTTTGGTACGTGGCTATGAATGAAAATCAAGATCGCATTGTCAATCGGGCCAGATTCTCCCCCGATTGCATCTTCACTCACTTTAATTGCAGTGACAGCTAGAATAAGCACCAATAACGTTGCCAGTTTTCGTTTTTCTAATGATTTAGACCATGCAGATTGGTAGCGGCGAATATAGATACCTAGAATCAGACGAATACAGGCGACAATAAGTATCAACTCTGCAATTTCTTCAATGACCTTAAACAGGTGCAATTCACTTGTTAGCGCCAATCTATCTCACCAAACCCATCATGCCCAAGAAATGTATAAAAAATCCCCAGCGTGCCTGTCGCCTGTTTTTTATCGCCAATATCTGGGAAAGTTGCATCGCGCTGGTTCCATTGATACTTTATCGTTACCGCGTGTTTACGATAAACTCGGTAAGTAAAGGCAACATCTGCACGCACGATGTTATCGTGGCCACCTTTGTGTATGTTATCGACGTCACTTACAAAATATTCACGCCCGGTAAAGTCCACAGAAGCTTTTTTACCAAAAATAACACGTAACGCAGCCAAACCTTGGGGCGCAACCCCGTAATGATAATCCTGTGCTGTCTTTCCATTGTTGGTCCCAACAGCAGCGTAGCCAACGCCGCCCATAAGCGTCCCTTGGAGTGCTACTGACTCACTTAGCCATAGCTGTCCTGTTGTGCCCAGCGACAGAGCTGTACTGGATATGCGAAAAGTTTGCGGTGAAATATAATCATAGCTGCCATATAACCCCCACAACCCGCGATAACTTTCTCCTACTTGATAATCTCGCCCTAACAGCAAACCTCGAGTCATCACACTCTCAAATACATTGGCGCTTGAAGCCGTACTTTGAAACACGAAATAATCAAAAGGGCGTGTATAAGCATAACCCAGTTTTCCTGGCAGACCATAACCCATTAAAAAATCCAGTTGGGCATCGTTGCGTTTAATTTCAGTTGTGGTGCCCGGGTCACCATGAATGGTATTGCTGATGCCGAACTGAAGGCGGCTGTAATATGCAGCATCATTACTTGCAAAAACAGCGTCGAATCTATCTCCCAGTGCATACCGGTTGAATCCGGCAGAGGGAGATATGATGGCTGCACTAGTCTCACGCCAGAAACTGGGAGAGCTGCCACCTTTCTCAAGGACTAGATTCGACATTCTAAAGAGTGCTTCACCTAGAAAAGAGCCACCAAAACCAGTTGAGAGCATGTCGTTTTTAGAGGGAGGCACTTTTTCTCCGGCTATTTCCCAAAAAGCGCTACCTGCCAAGGTGTAACCTAATGATTCCCAATAATTGAGACCGGCAGACCTGGCAAAACCATGGTACATGGAACCCTGATATGGATGACCTAGCTGGTTAATATTGAAAGGATCTCTGTCGTCCTTCCAGCTACTGCTCAAGTTGTGCCGGATAGTTGAAAAGTTTGAATCATAATCGCTACTGCCGCTGTAGCGACGATTAAACTGATTTAAAAGAAAATCAAATCCAATAATTTCGGCTACTGGGATTAAATAGCTTTTGTCGACTACACTGTCAGATAAACGTTCTACTTTTGTAGGGTTGTGCGGTAGCGGCAGTTTCACTTCAACCAGCTCAGGACTTGCTACCGGTTTGGCAATTTCAACCAACTCATCGGCAAATGCTATGTCAGTGATAGCGGCACATGCTGTAAATAAAACACCAGTGACAATTAGTTTTTTCATACAGCGAGCACTTTGAAGTGCTCGCTACTGCATTTACATCGGCATCCATTACTTTTGGTTACGTTTTGGTACATGTGTATTTTTCCTGTTTGAATGTTGTAAGACACTTGCCGATAGTCCTCATAATTGCATGAAATTAGGGGCAGGTAATCTAGTGTCTGCTTATTACCGAAACTATTAGTACCAAATGTACTGTTATCAAACTAGCTGATGCAATTTTAAACAGTTTAATCATCGATATAGCCTACTGGGCTTCCTGCTGGCGCTGATATTCCTTACGTTTCATTTTTAAGTACTCGTCGCGCTCAACTTCATGCAACTGGCGGGAGTATTTTTCATTGGCGTTATGCCACAGCAGTAACCTTTGCTCTAGCTGAGCTTTGGCAGGTGTAGCCAATGCAGCAATATAAGCATCGATTGCCAGGTAATAGCGCATGGTATTGCGTTCAACCACACCGCGTACCCCTTGAATATAGACAGTCTCGCCATCAGGCTGTTTGCCGGTGACGGTAAAGCCGACTTTACTCCTGCCGATGGTTGCCAGGTAGCCTTTCATTGCGACGCTACCTGTTAAACCAAAGCTATAAGCATAAGTGAAATGCAGAAATGTGCGCCCATCTTTGACCGGCGTAGCCTCAACCAAGATACGATAATCACGGGTACTTAAGGGGCCGTTCTCGGCGTTGAGTTCAAGTGCAAAATAATCCGGCGTTGTGATTATGCCTTGATAATTAAACTCGACGCGATAGGTATCTGCCAGCGGTTGATCATATTTTTTACCAAGATTGACAGTGAGCGTAGTCTTAATATCACTGATGGATGCATGACAGTATTTGATGTTAATGTGCAGGATCAGTAGATCACACCAATGCGCGGGGTCGTTGAGCGCCATATTAACGGTGGCAAATGGATAATCAACCACAGCATAGATTTCACCTTTTAAATCGTGCGAGGATTCCGTAGAGTTAATATACAGCGCACGTTGAAACTGATTGCTACGCAGTTGCTTGGTTAATTCAGTGTATTTTGCGCGTAATGCTATGCTAGATACATTTGACTCTGTCGCTGATGCGTTCGCGCTAAGGAGCCATAGACTGCCAATAGCTAGCAAAAAGGTTACCCAGCGCATAGATTTACCCTTATTTATAGAAGCCTGCATATAGCAAACTCGGTTTCATTGAGAAAATACCACTGGTTTATGGTCAATGGTTTACAGGAAGCGTGCCCACAAACGTGCCGCTCTTTCTTTAATTCGTGAGCTGACTGGACGTTTTCTCCATGATTCAAGCGTTACAAGTTTGGACGATTCCAGATCTTTTTCAAACAAAGCCTGCATTTGATCCCCAAAATCTTGTCCCAGTATGACGGCGTTGATTTCCTGATTATTGACGAAACTGCGCCAATCAAGATTGGTCGAGCCTATCGTTGACCATACACCGTCTATGAGTGCAGTCTTGGCATGCAGCAATGCGTCCTGTCTTTCATAAATTTTTACATTTGCACTCAGTAGCTCATCGTAATAAGAACGAGATGCATAAAACACCATGACTGAATCTGTTTTTTCGGGTAAAAGTAGCCTTACGTCAACACCGCGCTGCACGGCATCCTTTAATGCTGCAAGTAGTTGAGGATCTGGAACAAAATAAGCATTGGTCAGAAAAACCCGGGTTTCTGCACTATTGATGGCAGAGAGCAATGTGGCATAGATCTGGCTGTAGGGTTCTTCTGGCGAGCTACCGATAGCGCGCACGACCTCATTACCCTTGTTGCCGAGCTCAGGAAAGTAATTTCTAGCGGCCAATAGCTCGCCTTTCTGTTGGCTCCATGTTGCCATAAACAGTTTTTGAAACTCACTGACTACCGGACCTATCAAGCGTAAATGGGTATCTCGCCATGGTTGCTTTTCATTTTGTGACTTGGATTTTTTGAAAGACCCGCTTGAATATACACTACTGATATTAATGCCGCCTACAAAGGCGACCTGACCATCTATAACCAATAACTTACGATGATCGCGCTGATTGACTTGCCAACTTTTGCGCATATTAAGTGGGTTAATCGGGTTGAATTCCAAAACATTCACGCCGACATCTTCCAAAGCGTTAAAAAACGCTTCAGGTGTATTGATCGACCCCACACTATCGTAAATCAAGTTTACCTGCACACCGCTTCTTTGCTTGCTGATGAGTAGTTCGGCAAAACGCTGCCCGATTTCATCATCCTCGATGATGAAGGTTTCCATATTGATATGGTCCTTCGCATTCGCTATAGCTGCAAACATAGCGCTATAAGTGGTCGGGCCGTCAACAAGCAATTCTACTTTATTGCCTACTACCAGCGGACTACCTACAATCTCCGCTTCCAGCGCCAAGTGTTTATCGAAAATATTGGTATCGTCGCCATTCTTCTTAAGCCTAGCGAGAATCGCCTTGCTCTGATGAGCGGTCAAGGGGCCATGCGCGCCATCAAGTTGTACTGGGTGTGAAGATGCCATTGCCATGTCAGGTACCATGGTAGGTATTGATGTACAGCCTACGAGCATTGACACACAAAGCGCTATTGCCAGTTTTGCAATACTGAAGTACTTAATTTTACGCATATTCATCAACAAGCATCTCCAGCAAATAGTCACCCTAACTAAACACATTGCTCTCTGTGAGCTAACTATGTTTTCACAAGATTGAAGTGAGGTCAAAAATCAGTACAAAAACCTAAAACAAAAGGAGCCCTGTTGGCGGAAGTTGCCAAGGGAAACACCATCCTACATTAGGTTGGCAAAATATCTCATAACTTATCGGTCGTCTGTACGCTAGCGTACGTAAAGCTGACTGAAAATTTACAGTAAGGACTTCCGTATATGTACGTTAGCGCACGGATAAACTTTTAATAATTGGTCACAATCATCGTATTGAATAAGTAATTAATAGATACGTGCTGACACGTATATTCAATTAATTTTCATAGCGTTAAGGTGTCAGTCACATTAAAAATAATGGCAATAGAAGTATGCAAGAGTTGCCATCATTAAAATTTTTCATAGTCTATTTTTAATTCACATGGAGTACAGCCATGAAACAACTTAAATATATCCCTACAATTATCTTGGCTGGCGTATTAGCCACAACACTGGGTTGTGCCGCAACCACCCAAAATAAAGAAGCATCAACATCTAAGAAAGAAAGCGCAGGTGAATACCTTGATGACAGCGTTATTACGACAAAGATAAAAGCTGCGATATTAAATGACCCTACATTAAAATCAGCTGAAATAAACGTCGAAACCTACAAGGGCGTGGTGCAGTTGAGTGGTTTTGTTAGCTCAGAAGCTGGCATAGACAAGGCGGTCGAAATTGCACGTGGCGTTAATGGTGTGACCTCTGTTAAAAACGACATGCGATTAAAAGTTAAGTAGTCAATCTGACTATTTTTATAAGGAGTAAAAAATGCTTGAAACCATAGCAGTTATATTGCTGATTCTCTGGGTACTTGGCTTAGTTTCAGCGTACACCATGGGTGGGTTAATTCACATTCTTTTGGTTGTCGCCGTTGTAGTGATATTGGTACGTGTGATTCAGGGGCGACGTTTGTGAGTGAGTGAGCGGTTTACCACATCTGCTTTACTAAGGCACCCAATTATCTGTGTAAATATTTTTGTAGAGGAAAAGATTAAGATGAATGCAGTCAAAATGTTGGCAATCGCGCTGATCGTGGCTGGCGCACTTGGGTTGGCGTATGGTAGCTTTACTTACACAAAAGAAACACATCAAGCCAAGATAGGCCCGATAGAGCTTTCAGTTAAAGACAAAGAAACCGTAAACGTTCCGGTATGGGCTGGTGTGGCGGCGATGGTGGCTGGAGCCTTCTTGCTGTTCGCACGCAAGTAGCATTAGTCCCCGGGCTATAGAGATAAGCAACAACGTTTAGGTTTAAATATATTAAGTACAGTTTAGTTAACAATGGAGAAGAGCATGGAAAGTCTAGCTAACCAATTCAACAAAAGTCAATTAATTAACGAGTTTAAAGCAGTCATTGCCGATGCTGAAGCGCTGCTGAAAGCCACTGCAAATACTAGTGGTGAAAAAATTGCTGAGGTACGATCCAAAGCAGAAAAATCACTGAACATTGCAAAAGCCAAGTTAGCCGATGCGCAAGATGAAGTGCTAGCCAAAACTAAAGCAGCGGCAAAAGTGACCGATGTTTATGTGCATGAAAATCCATGGCGCTCAATTGGGCTTGCTGCCGGTGTTGGTGTGGTTATCGGCTTGCTGATTGGCCGGCGCTAGCATAAACATGCTGCCGCAGCGTCGTGTAACGATGCGTTACCTAGGTAAATTTAAATCCACAAGACTGCTTTTATTTAGGTATCGATTCAACACATTAAAATACGATGCTGCCCAAACCGCATTTCATTTAGCACTAGCATGCAGAGATGGTAGTAGCCGATCAAACTCTGTTTTAACAACTTGGTAACACTCACAGGCGCGTAGCTCCAGTTTTGGACGATCAAGTACTAATATCCGACCTCGGCTGTATTCAATTAGCCCTGCTTGTTGCAATTTACCGGCAGCTTCAGTCACGCCCTCACGGCGCACACCCAGCATATTGGCAATCAGCTCCTGTGTCATATTCAATTGATTCGAAGTGAGACGATCAAGACTAAGAAGTAGCCAACGGCAAAGTTGCTGTTCAACAGAATGGTGTCGATTACACACCGCAGTTTGTGACATTTGGGTAATAAGGGCTTGAGTGTAACGCAATAACAGGCGCATCACCGGCCCCGCATTATTGAACTCGTTTTTTAACGGCTGTGCCTTCATGCGGTAGCAATAGCCGGCACTTTGTACAACAGCGCGACTAGGCGTAGTATCGCCACCCATAAATACAGATATACCAAGAATACCTTCATTACCAACAATTGCAATTTCAGCCGATGCGCCATTTTCCATCACATACAGTAGCGACACGATGGCTGTTGTTGGAAAATAAACATATTTTAATATTCCCCCAGATTCATAAAGTACCTCGCCTAATGGCATTTCAACCAACTCAAGATTAGGAAACAAACGGTCGTAATCTACCTCTAGTAGTGCATTAAGCAGATGGTTTTGGTGGGGATTTTGTATAGCAGAGACATTTGTCATATTAAGGCAGCTAATAGTTAATGAAAGCAGTAGTTAATCAGCTTCAATTGGAATGAAGGTGCATAACACTTACACACTGTACGTACGTTTGTGAACATAGAACTCCGCATTTGGCATGCTGCTTTCTACGTTTCTAGATTTAGCCTTTTAAGGCTACTGAATCATGCCACATTATATTCATGTGCTCATATCCATGAACAGAAAAATCTTCATTTAAAAACAAATGTTTTATTTCTTAATGCCCACCAATTGACCTGTATCAAATACGACCTTGACCAAATGCGACAAAATGTCACGGTGTAAAATTCACAATGAATTATCAATAAGCAACACTCTTACGCACTTGGGGGGAACTAAATGCAAGCCTTAAATACTCAATCAGCGACGTATAACGATGGTGTTATACGTCAATTTTCTATCATGGCCGTGGTCTGGGGCGTGGTGGGCATGTTAGTCGGCGTTATTATTGCCGCACAACTTGTCTGGCCAGAGCTCAATCTCGGCTTGCCGTGGACAAGCTTTGGTCGTTTACGTCCATTACACACCAATGCGGTTATTTTTGCATTTGGTGGCTGTACCTTGTTTGCCACTTCATACTATGTCGTGCAACGCACTTGTCATACCACGCTATTTTTACCGCAATTAGCCAAGTTTACTTTTTGGGGCTGGCAAGCGGTTATTTTAGCTGCAGCAATTTCGCTACCTTTAGGTTTTACTCAAGGTAAAGAATACGCTGAGCTTGAGTGGCCAATCGACATTTTAATTACGCTGGTTTGGGTAGCTTATGCGGTAGTGTTCTTTGGCACCATCGGCACACGTAAAGTTAAACATATCTACGTAGCTAACTGGTTCTTTGGCGCATTTATTATCACCGTAGCTTTACTGCACATTGTTAACAGTGCTGCAATGCCAGCAAGTATGATGAAATCATACTCAGCCTACGCTGGTGTACAAGATGCAATGGTGCAATGGTGGTATGGTCACAACGCGGTTGGTTTCTTCTTAACTGCTGGCTTTTTGGGCATTATGTATTACTTTGTACCTAAACAAGCTGACCGTCCTGTTTACTCTTACAGCTTATCAATCGTGCACTTTTGGGCATTGATTTTCACTTACATGTGGGCGGGTCCTCACCACTTGCACTACACCGCTTTGCCTGACTGGACACAATCTTTAGGTATGGCGTTCTCACTGATTTTATTAGCACCAAGCTGGGGCGGTATGATTAACGGTATGATGACCTTATCAGGCGCATGGCACAAATTACGTACTGATCCAATTTTACGCTTCATGATTGTTTCATTATCTTTCTACGGTATGAGTACGTTTGAAGGCCCGATGATGGCGATTAAAACGGTTAACTCACTTTCACACTACACAGACTGGACTGTTGGTCACGTTCACTCTGGTGCGCTAGGCTGGGTTGGTTTGGTTTCAATGGGTGCTATTTACTACATGATTCCACGTTTATTTGGTCAAAAACAAATGCACAGTATGAAAGCAATTGAGTTGCACTTCTGGTTAGCTACAGTAGGTATCGTGCTTTATATCGCAGCACTGTGGATTGCCGGCGTGATGGAAGGTTTAATGTGGCGCGCGATCAATGCTGACGGCACACTCACCTACACCTTTGTTGAAAGCGTTAAAGCAAAACATCCCTACTACATTATTCGTATGTTGGGTGGTCTGCTCTACCTCAGTGGCATGATTATCATGCTGTGGAATGTGCTTAAAACTGCGACCAGTGGTAAAGCTGCCATTGCGACTATTCCACCTGTTGCTGCTCACGCTTAAGGAAAATCATCATGTCAAATCAAGATAAAAAACCTGGCTTCAGCCATGAAAAAATTGAGACCAGCAACTTTCTGATGATTGTGCTGATTTTAGTAACGGTAGCTTTTGGGGGCTTGGTGGAAATCGTGCCGCTTTTCTTTCAAAAATCGACCACTGAACCCATCAAAGGCCTAGAGCCTTACACCGCGGTGCAATTGGCTGGGCGCGACATTTACACACGTGAAGGTTGCTACAACTGCCACTCACAAATGATTCGCCCATTCCGTGCAGAAACACTACGTTACGGGCATTATTCTGTAGCAGGTGAGTTTGTGTATGACCATCCCTTCCAATGGGGTAGTAAACGTACTGGTCCAGATTTACACCGTGTTGGCGGAAAATATAGTGATGAATGGCAACGTATTCACTTAATTAACCCGCGTGACCTCGTGCCTGAATCTATCATGCCAGCCTACCCTTGGTTAGAAACAACACCAGTTGATGCAGCGTCACTTGCTCCTAATATGCGCGCACTGCGTGCCGTGGGTGTGCCTTACACTGACGCGCAAATTGCAGGCGCGGCAGAAGAAGCAAAAGGCGTCACTGAGCTGGATGCGATTATTGCTTACCTTCAAGTTTTGGGCACTCATTTAAAGTAAAAAGGGGATACAGATGGATATCAACACACTCCGTATTTTAGCCACAGTGATGAGTTTTATCGTATTTATTGGCATCATCATTTGGGCTTGGAAACGCCGCGACACATCAGACTTTAAAGATGCGGCCAACCTACCCTTTACCAATGATTAAAAATTAAATAAACCTAAAGTTAAAACTTCTTAATTTGAAGTTTAGAGGAAAATAAAATGAGCGACTTTACCAGTAGTTTTTGGCCCATCTTTATCACGG
Source organism: Methylotenera sp. (assembly GCA_013141495.1). Taxonomy (GTDB): domain Bacteria; phylum Pseudomonadota; class Gammaproteobacteria; order Burkholderiales; family Methylophilaceae; genus Methylotenera. The sequence continues at coordinate 341,003 of JABFQV010000002.1, forward strand.
TGATTTCCCTGGCCGGCGTATTGGGTTGTGCTTTATTGCTATGGGTTACCAGCAAAATTAAAGCTAGTAGCCCCAGTGGTGACAATACCAATGGCCATGTATGGGATGAAACTTTGCGTGAAATGAACAACCCGCTACCACGCTGGTGGGTGTGGATGTTTATCATTACCATTGTATTCTCACTGTTTTACTTTGCAGCCTACCCTGCTCTCGCGACTTATCAAGGCAAGCTAGGCTGGTCTCAAGTTGGGCAATATGAGCAAGAAATGGCAACCGCCAATAAAACCATTGCGCCGCTATATGCAAAATTTGCTGCCATGCCAGTTGAAGCGTTAGCTAACAATGTTGAAGCTCGAGCCATTGGCGAACGCTTGTTTATGAACAATTGTGCGCAATGTCATGGTTCAGATGCTCACGGTAGTAAAGGCTTTCCAAATTTAACCGATCATGATTGGATTTATGGTGGTAGCCCTGAAACCATTCAGCAAACCATTACCAACGGTCGCAATGGCATTATGCCGCCAATGGCATCCGCTGTAGGTAATGAAGATGACGTTAAAAATGTAGCTAACTATGTGTTGAGCTTGTCAAACAGCAACCATGACGCGGCTCGTGCAGCAAAAGGTCAAGAGAAGTTTGCAATCTGCGCGGCTTGTCACGGTGCTGACGGCAAAGGCAACCAAGCCATCGGCGCCTTGAACCTGACTGATGACATTTGGCTACATGGTGCTGGCGAAGCTGCAATTATTAAACGCATCAATGTCGGCATCAATAACCAAATGCCTGCTCAAGAAGGTAAGTTCTCACCTGAGCAAATTCACGTGCTGGCGGCTTATGTTTGGGGCTTGTCTAACAACGGTGCAGCGAGCAATGTAGCGCAAGAAACGGCGCAATAAGAAAAGCAATATGACGCAAAAACAGAACCCGACCGAGCACTCAGATACAAAAAGCGCCACACCTGAGGCTGTCGTAATCAACTTGTATGCAGCAGCGGATAAAATATATCCTCGTAGCACGTTCGGGTTCTTCACTAAATGGCGCTGGGTCACCATCTGGCTGACCCAGCTCGTTTTTTACGGCATCCCCTGGCTTGAATGGGGCAGTCGCCAAGCGTTGTTGTTTGACCTTGAAGCAAGACGCTTTTATATCTTTAACCTCGTGTTATACCCGCAAGACCTGATTTATCTCACAGCAATACTCATCATATCGGCCTTATCGCTGTTTTTATTCACAGCCATTGCTGGGCGCTTGTGGTGTGGCTACGCTTGCCCACAAACTGTTTACACTGAAATCTTTCTTTGGATAGAAGCTAAAATAGAAGGCGACAGAGCCGCACGTATGCGGCTTGATGACGCTGCAATGTCGGGTAAAAAACTGTTTAAAAAAAGTGCAAAACATTTTGTATGGATTATATTTGCCCTATGGACTGGGTTTACCTTTGTAGGCTATTTCTCGCCCATTCGTGAGTTGGGCAGTGCTGTTGTAAACCTAGGCTTAGGCCCATGGGAAACCTTCTGGATTTGTTTTTACGGCTTTGCCACCTACGGCAATGCGGGGTTTATGCGCGAACAAGTGTGTAAATACATGTGCCCATACGCGCGCTTTCAAAGTGCAATGTTTGATGACGATACGCTAATCGTCACCTATGACGAAGCCCGTGGCGAACCACGCGGTAGCCGCTCACGCAAAGCGGATATTACAAACAAAAATTTAGGTGCCTGCATTGATTGCAGCATGTGCGTACAAGTTTGCCCAACCGGTATTGATATTCGTAAAGGCTTGCAATACGAATGCATTGGCTGTGGCGCCTGTGCCGATGTGTGCGATACGGTCATGGATAAAATGGGCTACGAACGTGGGCTGGTAAAATACTCCACTCAAAATGCCATGAACCAAGGCTGGTCAAAAAAACAGGTGTTACGTCACATCGTGCGACCACGCGTCATTATTTATGCCGCCATACTTACCCTGCTGGTAGCTGCGGTATTGACAAGCTTGTGGTTCAGGTCATCATTTAGAGTAGATGTAGTACGCGATCGCGGTGTAATGGCACGTCTGGCGCCAGGCGGCATGCTAGAAAACGTCTATCGCCTGCAAATTATGAATGCCACCGAAGCCACCCAGCATTACCAGCTCAGCGCCACTGGTATTAATAATTTAACCATTGAATCAGACGTGGCGGCAAAAGATAAAACCGTCACGGTTAATGCGGCAGAATCACGCTGGATTCCAGTACGCCTGCAAATTCCAGATGGTTCAGTGGCTTCGGGATCGCACAAAGTGCAATTTGAAGTAAAGTCGATAGATAGCAAAGAATCAGTCATTGAAAAAGCAGTATTTGTAGTTCCTAGATAGCAAAGTACCTAGATAACTAATAACTAGATAACTAGATAACTAAAGCACCCTGATAACACTCTATTGATACGGCACGCATTAAACCTGACAACCGTTCGTACTGAGCCTGTCGAAGTACAAGCATCCGTTCACATTTCGACCAGCTCAATGCGAACGGATGCTTGGATAAACAGTGCCGGATCAATAATCAACAATTTGAAGATTAACGCATAAGGCATCAACATGAATAAAAATATCGACAATGAACCCTCTCAACCATGGTGGCATTACGGGCACATGTGGCTGGTAGTCGGTGGTCCATTAACGGTAGTCATCGCCTCATTCATCACCTTGTATTTTGCCATCACTGTGCCGGATCCTGTGACGGATGTTGATTATTATCGTAAAGGCATTGAAATCAATAAAACGCTTGATCCTGACAAACACGATGGATTGGTGCCAGCGATCCAAGGCCGCAACCACGCGGCCACTGGTGTTAAGCCTGCACAAGACTAAATAGCCTGCATATAAAGACCTTTGTGCAATTGCTTTTTATTCATAAAGGTTTGTTGGCTCTGTTATTACCGCTTAAACCAAGCACTGTGTGAATTGAGTTTTTCAAAAAATCTACGCGTACTTCAAATTTCTTCAATGATCCTAACTTGCAAATACATGCGACCATGGGTTTTAATCATATTAATTAGAATAAGCGGCTACAAAATATAACGTAAGGCTAAGTGCCTACCCTTATTTTGGTAAATACTTCAGCGTTGTACACTCAACCGTACAAATCAGTCATACTTTGTAACCGTTGAATTTAACAGCATACATTGAGCAGAGGCCCATTTAATGAACAACCTGCAAACTACGCCCCCACTTTCTGACCAAGAGCTAGAACTCACCCACAAGTATTGGCAAGCCTGCAATTATTTATCGGCGGGCATGATTTATCTGCGCGATAACGTATTATTAAAAAATCCGCTCAAGCCAGAACACATCAAACAACGTTTGCTTGGGCATTGGGGCTCAAGCCCGGGCTTGAGTTTTGCTTATATTCATATTAACCGCCTGATTAAAAAGTACGATCTTAACGCTATCTTTCTGGCAGGTCCTGGCCACGGTGCGCCGGGCGTATTAGGGCCAATCTACCTGGAAGGCACTTACAGCGAGGTGTATCCGAATAAAAGCGAAGATGAAGAAGGTCTGCGTCAGTTCTTTAAAGAATTTTCGTTCCCCGGCGGTATTGGTAGCCACTGCACGCCTGAAATGCCAGGCTCAATTCACGAAGGTGGCGAGTTAGGTTACAGCATCTCTCATGCCTTTGGTGCAGCTTATGATAACCCTGATTTATTAGTGACCGTGATGGTGGGCGACGGTGAATCTGAAACTGGTCCGCTGGCCACATCGTGGCATTCTAATAAGTTTTTAAACCCGATTCGCGACGGTGCTGTGCTACCGATTTTGCATCTCAACGGTTATAAAATTAACAACCCGAGCATTCTTTCACGTATTTCACATGAAGAACTTGAAAACCTTTTCATTGGTTACGGTTGGACGCCCTACTTTGTTGAAGGCAGTGACCCCAACATCATGCACCAAGCAATGGCAGCTACGCTGGAAATATGTGTGAATGAAATCAAGCGCATACAAAAAGAAGCCCGTGACAGTGGTAAACCAACCCGCCCACGCTGGCCAATGATAGTGTTGCGTAGCCCTAAAGGCTGGACTGGCCCTAAAGAAGTTGATGGTCATAAAGTTGAGGGGTTTTGGCGTGCCCACCAAGTGCCTATGAGCAACATCAAAGATAACCCTGAGCATCTAATACAACTGGAAGCTTGGTTACGGAGTTATCGACCTGAGCATTTATTTGACGAAAGCGGGCAACTGCAAAAAACACTAAAAGCGCTGGCGCCCGCTGGCAACCGTCGCATGAGCGCCAACCCGCATGGCAATGGCGGCTTGCTTCGCAAGGCCTTGCGTATGCCGGATTTTAACGATTACGCACTGGCTTTAGACGCCCCAGGCACGGTTTCAGCCCCAAATACTAAGCCTCTCGGCAAGTTTTTACGCGATATTATGCGTCAGAATATGCATAATTTTCGTGTATTCGGACCAGATGAAAATAGCTCGAATAAACTGGATGACATTTATGAAGTCAGCAAAAAAACCTGGCTGGCTGACTACCTGCCTGAAGATGCCGATGGGGGTGAACTATCACCCGATGGTCGCGTCATGGAAATGCTATCTGAACATACGGTAGAAGGCTGGCTGGAAGGTTACTTATTAACCGGGCGCCACGGTTTTTTCTCCACTTACGAATCTTTCGTGCATGTGATTGACTCCATGTTTAACCAACATGCAAAATGGTTGGCCATGTCTAAGGCGGTACCTTGGCGCGCGCCGGTTTCTTCGCTTAATCTGTTGATTACCTCTACCGTTTGGCGGCAGGATCACAACGGCTTTACGCACCAAGACCCAGGCTTTCTTGATATTGTGGTTAACAAAAGTCCTGAAGTCACGCGTATTTACCTGCCACCTGATGTCAATTGCCTGCTATCAGTCGCCAATCACTGTTTAAATAGTACCGATTACATCAATGTCATCGTTTGCGACAAACAAAAACACTTGCAGTATTTAGACATGGACTCCGCAATCAAGCATTGTACTAAAGGCCTTGGTATTTGGCAGTGGGCCAGTAACGACGCAGGGCAAGAGCCTGATTTAGTCATGGCATGCGCTGGCGACATCCCCACTAAGGAAGCATTAGCGGCAACCAAGCTGCTACGCGGGCACTTTCCACAACTCAAAATACGCTTCGTTAATGTCGTCGATTTGTATAAATTGTCGCCGCAAATCGAACATCCGCATGGGCTTTCAGATCGTGATTTTGATAGCCTGTTTACCACCAATAAACCGATTATTTTCAATTTTCACGGCTACCCTTATTTGATTCATCGCCTGACCTATCGCCGCACCAATCACAGTAATTTACATGTGCGCGGCTATAAAGAAAAAGGCAGTATCAATACGCCGTTAGAGCTGGCGATACAAAACCAGATAGACCGCTTCAGCTTAGCCATAGACGCGATCAACCGCATTCCGGCATTGCAAACAATAGGTGCGCATGTTCAAGAGCAGTTACGTAACCGGCAGATTGAGTGTTGCCGCTACGCCTATGAGTACGGAGTTGATTTGCCTGAAGAAGATAACTGGACATGGCAGAGCTAAATGTATTAACCATCAATAGTGGCTCATCCAGCCTTAAGGCAAGCTTATTTTTGGCTCATGGTGAGCGGAGAAACTTCCACTACGCGCATATTGGTGACGATCATTACCAAAATCATGCTAAAGCGTTTGACGCGTTACTGCATGATTTAGGCAATGTGCAACCAACGGTTATCGGCCATCGTTTTGTGCATGGCGGAGAAGTAACCGATGCTGCGCGCCTGATTGATGCCAATGAGCGTGCACGGCTAGAGGGCATAACCTGCCTCGCACCGTTGCACATGCCAAGCAACTTACTAGGCGTAGATTTGTGCGCCAAGCAATTCCATTGTCCGCAGATTGCTTGCTTCGATACAGCGTTTCACGCCACATTGCCTGAAATGGCTTATCGCCTGCCAATTCCACAAGCGCTTAAATTGCGCCGCTTCGGCTTCCACGGCATCAATTACTCCCATGTTGCACAACAACTACCAAAGTACCTTGGCGCGACGGCACAAGGCCGTATTGTGATTGCGCATCTCGGCAGTGGTGCCAGCCTGTGCTTACTCGAAAAACTACGCTCGGTAGATACCAGCATGGGCTACACGCCCGCCGGCGGCATCCCCATGGCAACCCGTAGTGGCGATATTGATCCTGGTGTAATGCTAGAACTGGCTAGACGCTATAACGAAACCGAATTGTCCACATTGGTTTATCAACACATGGGCTTGTTAGCGCTTTCAGATGGTGAAAGTAGCGAAATGTCTGCATTAGTGCAAAGCAGTAGCAAGGCAGCCAAATTTGCGGTGGAGTACTTTGCACGCCAAGTACGTGCTGAAATCGGTAGCTATGCCGCAAAATCAGGTGGCATTGATGCGCTGGTATTTACCGGTGGCATTGGTGAGCATTCTGCGCAGGTGAGAACGCTCATTTGTGATCAACTGGATTTTCTAGGGTTTAAGTTAAATGACGCCGCAAATCGGGTGCATTTAACGACGATAAGTACCGCATCATCAAAACCAGTGTTAATCATCCCCGCCGATGAAGAAGCAGAGATCGCAAGGCTAACAGCTATGTTGAGCAACCAATTATTATGATACTTTGGCTAAAATTTTCTGTTTGCCTTGCAGTCATTGGCTATGCCGGTTATTTTCTCTCGCGTTATGGCGACATTATTGCTGAAAAAACCGGCATGTCCGCCTCATGGGTGGGGCTTATTTTATTATCTACCGCCACCTCTTTACCAGAACTCATCACCGGCGTATCAGCCGTGGCGTGGGCCGACGCTCCAAATATTGCAGTCGGCAACGCGCTGGGCAGTACCGTATTCAATCTTGGCTTTTTGGTCATACTGGATGCACTATACAAACGCGAAACGCTATATAGCAGTGCTGCACAAGGACATATTTTATCTGCTTCACTGGGCGCATTGATGATCGCGTTTGCAGGGTTCAGCTTATTACTTGACCAAGCGGGAATCAGCCCCGTACTAGGTCATGTCGGGCTCTACACCCCATTTTTCGTGCTGATTTATTTTGTAGCGATACGTGCCGTGCATCGTTATGAACAGCGCACACTGGACGCATACACCGAGGCCTCCACAGAGCGCTACCCACACACCACTTTACGGCAAGCGATTACAGGTTTCACATTAGCGGCAGCAGCAGTGGTTGCGGCAGGCACTTGGTTACCTTTTGTTGCTAAAGATATTGCCGAATTGATGGGTTGGGGGCAAAGTTTCGTTGGTACATTGCTGGTTGCCGCAGTGACATCAGCCCCAGAAATAGTCGTCACAATTTCAGCATTACGCATCGGTGCGCTGGATATGGCAATTGCCAACTTATTGGGCAGTAATTTATTCAACATCATTTACCTGGCAGTAGATGACTTGTTTTATACCAAAGGTGCCCTACTCAGCAATGTTGATAGCAGTCACGCGCTGACTGCGTTTACAGCGGTAATGATGAGCGCATTGGCAACCGTTGGCTTCATCTTTCGCCCACAACGGCCCGCGATGTTAAAGCTCACCTGGATTAGCCTAGGTTTACTGTTGTTCTATATCCTCAACACATGGATTCTATTTCAACATGGCTAATCAAACCGATACCAAAGTGCACCACTGGCACACGCTATCAGCTGACGAAGCTGCAAAAAACCTTGAAACTAATCATCAAACTGGATTAAATGCAGCGCAAGTAGCTGAGCGCACGGCTTTCCACGGGCCAAATGCGTTACGTGAAAAGCGCAGACGTTCGCCTTGGCGCATGTTGCTTGATCAGTTCACTGAATTCATGATTATGGTGCTCATTGTGGCGGCCATTATTTCCGGCTTTGTAGGCGATGTTGGCGACACCATTTTTATCATCGTTATCGTGATTCTTAATGCGGTGGTTGGCTTTGTTCAAGAGTTTCGTGCAGAGCGTGCAATGGCTGCACTAAAACGCATGTCTGAAGCCAGTGCGCGCGTGTTGCGCGATAGCCAGGTAGAAACCATTAACGCCTCTGAACTGGTGCCGGGCGACGTAGTATTGCTAGAGGCTGGCAATGTAGTGCCCGCAGATTTCAGGTTGGTTGAAGCGGCGCAACTGAGGATAGATGAATCGGCGTTGACAGGTGAATCTGTGGCCGTTGAGAAACAAATTCATGCGTTATCTTTGGTTGATGCGCCTTTAGGCGATAAAACCTGTTTAGCTTACAAAGGCACTATTGTCACCTATGGCCGTGGGCGCGGCTTAGTCATCGCCACCGGCATGCAGAGCGAACTGGGTAAAATCGCCACATTACTCAGCGAAGGTGACGACACTAAAACACCGTTACAAAAACGCCTGGCTAATTTTGGTAAGTGGATATCACTCGCAGCACTGACTATTTGCGTGTTGGTGTTTGTGATAGGTGTCATCCGTGGCGAGTCTCTGCTACTCATGTTTATGACAGCCATGAGTTTGGCTGTGGCAGCCATTCCCGAAACATTGCCAACTGTGGTGACGATTTCACTCGCCCTAGGCGCACATAAAATGGTCAAGCAACACGCGTTGATTCAAAGCTTGCCTGCAGTAGAAACATTAGGTTCCGTGACTTTTATATGCTCTGATAAAACGGGCACGCTCACGCAAAATAAAATGCACGTGACCACGTTATTTGCGAATGGTGAACTTTGTACAGCATGGCAAGATGAAAAAAACTCGATTGAAAGCAAAAATGAGCCGTGGCTCACCCTGTTTCAAGCATTGGCATTAAGCAACGATGCGCATCTAGATGGCCATAAAAAAATACAAGGCGAACCCACTGAGGCGGCGCTTTTGCGAGCGGCGCAAGAAGCTGGCTTTGTTAAAGCCACGCTTGAAAAAGATATGCCTAGGTTAAAAGAACTCGCTTTTGATTCTGAACGTAAGCGCATGACGACCTTCCATCGCAAAGACAATGGCATTATTGCCTACACCAAAGGCTCGCCGGAAGCGTTAGTATCACAATGTACGCGCATGTTCACATCCAGTGGCGAACAAACCATAGACCAAGCCGCATTATTACAACAAGCTGAAGCCATGGCGACCAATGGCTTGCGCGTGTTGGCATTTGCTTATCGTCACTGGGATACCTTGCCAGATAGTGATCAGCCAGAATCACTAGAGTGTGAGCTTATTTTTATTGGCTTCGCAGGCCTAATCGACCCACCACGTAATGAAGCAAAAGAAGCCGTTTCATTATGCAAATCTGCTGGCATTACACCCGTGATGGTTACGGGCGACCACCCCGCCACCGCACGTGCTATTGCCTACCAACTTGGCATATTGGCAGATAGTGGCGGCCGAGTGATGACCGGTGCTGAACTGGCTAAACTGGATGAGAAAACATTTAAAGCTGAAGTTGAGCTGGTGCGAGTTTACGCACGCGTTGACCCCGCGCAAAAAATTAAAATCGTACGCGCGCTGCAAGATAAAGGTGAAATCGTCGCCATGACAGGCGACGGTGTCAATGACGCACCTGCCCTCAAAGCAGCAGATATTGGTATTGCCATGGGCAAAGGTGGCACCGATGTAGCGCGTGAAGCGTCACGTATGGTGTTACTCGATGACAACTTTGCCACCATTGTCAACGCGGTGCGCTATGGTCGGCGACTTTATGACAACATTCGTAAGTTTGTTCGCTACGCAGTTACCACTAACTCAGCCGAAGTGTTGACTATTTTCTTAGCCCCTTTTTTAGGGTTGCCAATCCCGCTACTACCAACACACATATTGTGGATAAACCTAGTGACAGATGGCTTGCCCGCATTAGCGCTTACGGCAGAACCTGCGGAGCGCAGTGTGATGCGCCGCCCACCGCGCCCACCCCAAGAAAGCCTGTTTTCACACGGCATGTGGCAGCACATGATATGGGTCGGGCTACTGATGGCCGGGCTTACTTTGTTTGCGCAGGCTTGGGCCTACCACACAGGGTCTTCACATTGGCAAACCATGGCTTTTACCGTGCTAACACTCTCTCAATTAGCCCATGTAATGGCGATACGCTCAGAGAAAGAGTCGCTCTTTAGCATAGGAATTTTTTCTAATAGGCCATTAGCCGCGGCCGTTATCGTGACCTTTATGCTGCAAATGGCCACGATCTACGTGCCTGCATTTAACGCCATATTCAAAACTGAACCACTGAGCGTGAGCGAACTGCTTGTTTGTATGGCCTTATCAAGTATTGTGTTTATTGCGGTAGAGATCGAAAAAATGTTGATTCGACGAGGGTGCCTATACCGCATCCAAAACAGTTAACTTTCAGAATTTTTCTACTTGCCCTGCCAAAAAGTACCTGGTACGGCATATAAGAGAATTTTATTACGTGTTTACGCGTATATTTTAACCTTGTGATTGTTCGTAGAATGGTGAGCGTTGATGTGCTATTTGAGTTTAACCTGGATTTTCCATTAGGACTTGGAGCGGCAACGCCGCACAGTTTGATGGATTTTCTGTGCAGATTTTCTGTCAATAGAACGACTATTGACCATAAAATCTGCACAAAAAAGACGCAAAATGGGCAAGTTGACATTCAAGTAGATGCTAAATCGCCTAATGGAAAATCTGGGTTAAATAATAGCCATTGATTAGATTAACAGCGCCTAGCTTTGGTCATGTATGTCTAACATCAACATCACTCAGGAGATTTACGATGAAAAACAGCAATCATGATGAAAATAAAGATAGATTGGCTGAACAGTACGACCTATTTGCCAATAAATTCAAAGATCTTTATTTAACTGGAAAAGAACGTGGTAGCGAAGCGATGTCAGTGGCGCTAGAAAAAGCGCGCGAACAACTAACAACCCTCGGCGAGCTCAGCTCTGAACAAGGGGAGGTTTTGAAAACATACCTTGATCGAGATTTAGCGCAAACCATCTCCGATGCCAAATGGCTAGGCGAGGAAGCCAAGGAAAAATTAAACCCTGCACGTTTGGGGGCTGGGGCCTTATCCTCACTTGCCTCAGTGTTAGAACTCACCAACAATGCCATACATTCACTACTGGATAAAACCGTACAGGCACTTACCTACAAAACTGGTGAAATTACATCAGCAGGTAGCCTGACATGCCAAGCATGCGGGCAAAAAGTCAATCTTAAAAAAACAGGGCACGTTCCACCCTGCCCTAAATGCAATGGCACGCTATTTTACAAAGGCTATTAGTTTGCACGAAAGGAAATTATGATGCTATTGTTTAACAAAACATCAAAAACTGTCATTTCGAACGAAGTGAGAAATATAGCTGATTCAATGAGTTGCAAAGACTTTTCTCTTCGTTTCTCGTACGAATAGTCTGCTTTCGTGCTTCCACTTAAGGCTTCAGCCCTTTAGTGAAACGGTGATGACGAAAATAGGGTATTAGATGGCGCCACTAAATCGCAGTAAAGCACGGTCCAATGGAACTTAAAGAATTAAAAATATTTAAGGAGAAAGCTATGCATCCCATCACCCATGTAGTTGTAGGTACCGACTTTTCTGCGGAGGCGGATTTAGCCGTACAACGCGCTGCTTTAATTAGCCAGCAGCAAGGCGCAGAGTTGCATGTCATTCATGTGGTACACCCGCTGGATTTGTATGTAGGCTCAGAACTCTCGTTTGGCTTTCAAACGCACTACCAACAAGCGCAACAAGAAGCGATTAAAACCCAGCTTGATACACTAACTTGTAAACTGCGTGAGCAACTTAGCATCACGATACATGCCACCACCAGAATTGGACGTGCACATAGTGAAATTGCCGATTATGCAATCGCAGTAAACGCTGAGCTTATTGTGGCAGGTGCACAGGGCGAACACTCCCTATTAGAAAAACTACTGGGTTCAACATCGTCACGCTTACTACGTGTTTCAAAATGCCCGATATTGATTGTTAAAAACAAAAATGTGATGGCACCAGCCTATCAACATGTAATTGCAGCAGTAAACTTTTCATTAGGTGCGGCTAATGTTGCCATGCTAGCTCGCACCATTGCGCCACAAGCACATATAGAAGGCTTGCTCATCTTTGATACCAACCAAGAAACGCACATGTACAAAGCGGGCATGAACGAAGCTTTATTACAGCAATACCGCACGCAAGCGCTACTTGACGCAGACAAACGCCTGAGTGAAATCATCACTGAAGAAACGCTAGGAGAAAATATTTCCAGAAAAATACTCACAGGCTATCCCCCAGAAAGTATCTGCAATCATGCCAAAACGCAACATGCAGACTTAATCGTTATCGGTAAACATGAGAAAAACGGTATGGAAGACTTTTTACTCGGTAGCGTCAGCAAAGGTGTGGCTTATGCGGCAGAATGCGATGTATTACTCAGTCACTAAGCTTAACTCAGTGTAAAACGCTAGTGCATCACGCTTCGTTAAAACAGCAATAAAGCACTACGGACTGACCTGCACAGTAAGACCTAAATCACGTATGCGTTCTGCCATCGCCTCAAGCCACTCTGCTGGCAGCCTAGTTAATCTATCCACCTCAGCCTGCTCTGAGCGTCGCGCTAAGCCATACAGATGCACACCTTGAACCACGTCTTTTGCCTGCGCGATTAAAGCTAAATAAGCGATAATATCGGCTTCGCTTGGCGACAACCCATCTAATGCAAACATACACGTTTGTATAAACGTTGGGCAAGCTTCGGCACACTTTTTAAGACGTTGCAAATGGCTTTGCGGGTTTAATGTCACATCGTTAATACGCGCGATACCTTCTTTAGTGCCGGCATCCACCTTAAACCAAACTTCACCATTAAGACGAGCCAGATGCTTAATGCCCTCAAGCACTAATGGTTTATCTATCAGGCTACCATTGGTAATCAGCCGCACTTTGATGTGACCAAGTACGTTAAAGTCAGCTAATACTTTTTCTACCAATGCAATCACTTGTGGAAACTCTTTTGCACTAGTAGGCTCACCATTGCCTGAAAATGCGATGTCCTTAAGTTGACGATCTTCTTCATGCACATAACGCTGCATAAAATCGCCATGCAACACATCGGTTAACAAAGCGCGTAACTCCTGCGCTAAAACATCTAGCTCTATGGGTGGGGGCGTGCCGCGTGTGAGGTTAGGCACATTGCAATAAATACAACGCCAATTGCAGGCATTGTTAGTATTTAAGTTAATGCCAATTGAAACGCCGCCAGCACGGCGCGAAATCACAGGGTAAATGTATTTCATACCGAGTACATCTCGGTTGTGGTCAGTGGTGGTGAGGTGGTTTTTTAAAGTCATATGGTATTAAAAACCTCGCGTTATCCACGAAATATTTTTCTAAGTTAAGTGACATCTAGCTTTGCTAGAGGCTTATTGGGCCAACCCATCAAAGGGACGTTAAACCCTAGCTCCGTCTTGGGCGTCGCCCGATGCAACGTAGCCAAACGCCTTCACCAAGCAGGGGGAAGGTTTGGATGGGGGACTACCTTACTAAGGTAATCTCAATCAATAATAAAAGTTGACTAAAAATAGGTCTGCGGATTAAATATTTTTTTCAACGCTTCTGGCGCGATTATTTTCACATGGCGCTGCTTAACTTCAATAATGCCTTCTTCACTAAATTTTGAAAAAGCACGACTAACGGTTTCAAGCTTAAGGCCTAAATAACTACCAATTTCTTCACGGGTCATTCTCAGCACAAGCTCAGACTGCGATAATCCGCGCGCATGCAAGCGTTGCACCAAGTTTAACAAAAATGCCGCCAAGCGCTCTTCCGCCCGCATATTACCTAACAGCATCATCACACTATTTTCACGGACGATTTCACGGCTCATAATTTTATGCACATGGCGTTGTAAACCAGGCAACTCGCGTGAAAGATCCTCTACACTGGCAAAGGGCATTTCGCAGACCTCGGCGTCTTCAAGCGCCACTGCATTACAGTTATGGTGGTCGCTCACAATGCCATCCATGCCGATAATTTCACCCGCCATCTGAAAACCCGTCACTTGCTCACGGCCATCTGCACTGGTCACGCAAGTTTTAAAAAAACCTGTGCGAATCGCATAAAGGGAGGTAAACGCTTCTCCATTACTAAACAGTAACTCGCCTTGCTTAATGCGGCGGCGTTTTTCAACCACCTCATCAACCCTTTTCATTTCGTCAACGGTAAAGCCGGCGGGCATGCAAAGCTCACGGAGATTACAATTTGAGCAAGCCACTTTTAGGGCTTCCGGCGTGGTAACAGAGTGCATATTTCACCAATAGAGTCGATTAAGCCAAGCATACCGCTTTCAAGCCTTTATCGCCAGTCTGTAGTGAAATTATGTGTTAAAAAATAATAGCGCTCATGTAGTCATTTGATATGCATCAAAGACTATTTGGCTGATTGCTGGCACAGTGTCAGCCTAAATTAGGAGTAGCATAATGATTACCGATGAAGCTGCAATAAAGCCTGCCAAATCAAACAGCGCCATACCAGAACTAAGCCCTGAAACTTTACAAAAGTTTGATGTTTCCGGGCCGCGTTACACTTCGTATCCAACGGCTGATCGCTTTGTAGAAGCATTCACTGAGGAATCCTACAAACAAACGCTGGCGCAACGTCGCGTAGGCGGTTTGACTTTGCCACTATCAATTTATGTGCATATTCCTTTTTGTGAGTCACTTTGCTTCTTTTGTGCCTGCAATAAAATAGTCACCAAGCATCATGAGCGTAGCGCAGAATACTTACGCTATCTTAGCCGTGAAATTGACTTACATATTGAACATTTAGGTGCAGGACAAACTATTTCACAATTGCACTTAGGTGGCGGCTCACCTACTTTTTTTAGTGATAATGAATTAAGCGAGCTGATGGCGATGATCCGCCGTAGCTTTGTACTGGAGGCAAATGGTGAATACTCGATTGAAGTTGATCCACGCACGGTAGATGAAAATCGCCTAGCGCATTTAGCATCACTTGGCTTTAACCGCTTAAGCTTTGGTGTACAGGATTTTGACCCAGAAGTGCAAAAAGCGGTGCATCGTATTCAACCCGCCGAGCAGGTATTCTCTCTAGTTGAGGCGGCACGACGCTTAAAATTTGACTCGGTTAATGTCGATTTAATTTACGGCCTGCCTAAACAAACACCGGAATCATTTACGCAAACGCTCAACCAGATTGTAGAACTTAAACCTGAAAGAATCGCACTTTACGCCTACGCGCACTTACCTGAGCGCTTTAAACCACAACGCCGTATTGACTCATACGAGTTACCCGCAGCCTCAGCAAAAATCGCCATGCTATCCAATGCGATTAAAACGTTTCTTGATGCTGGCTACGTGTATGTAGGCATGGATCACTTCGCGTTACCTACTGACGCCTTAGCCATTGCCAAGCGTCAAGGCAGGTTGCATCGCAACTTTCAGGGTTACAGCACGCAACCGGATTGTGACTTAATCAGCCTAGGCGTTTCTGCCATTGGTCGCGTAGGCGCAACTTACAGCCAAAATGCTAAAACAATTGAAGAGTATTACGACCTACTCAATCAAGGCCGCTTTCCAGTAGTGCGTGGTTTAGCGCTATCGCGCGATGATTTAGTACGCCGCGCCGTGATTATGGCCATTATGTGCCAAGGCGCATTGCAGTATGAATCCATTGAGCTAGCTTATATGATTGATTTCAAAAACTACTTTGCATCAGAGCTAGAAGCGCTCAAAGAGCTGGAAGGCTCAGGCATGGTCGTGCTAGAAGACACAGGCTTGCAAGTCACCGACTTTGGATGGTTTTTTGTTAGAGCCGTAGCCATGCTGTTTGATCGCTATTTACAAACCGACCGCAATCGCGCGCGGTTCTCTAAAATTATCTAACCCCTCTGCGAAAAAAGTAGCCTCGATGTAACGTAAGTGAAATCGAGGGTTTTGTCAGGCTTTGCCTCGATTTCTAAATGGGAATCGAAGGTAATGCACATAAAACGCCTAGTAATACAAAAACTACATAAAAAAAGCCTCTGCCAATAAAGGCAGAGGCTAACGTGGAACTTAAAAACTTTGTAGTCTTAAATTATTAAACTTTTAAAGTTCGATAATTAGAATTTTTTACCAATACCAACGCCAAATACCCATGGGTTGATGTCAAGTGAATCGATTTTCACCCATTGCCCTGTAGTAGTACTCTTAGTTTTTACATCCGTATCAATCTGCACATACTTTACATCAGCATTAATCAACCAACCATCTTTCAAGTTAATATCAAAACCAGCCTGTGCAACTAAACCCCAGCTATCGCTATCAATCTTAATTTTGCTAACGCCTAAACCGCCTTGGCTAAATTTTAAGTTACGGTCTAATACGTGAGTGTAGTTAATACCAGCACCAACATATGGATCAAATGTTTGATCAGGATTAAAATGCCATTGTGCAGTCAGGGTTGGCGGTAAAAGATCAACGCTACCTAAGTTTTGATTTACAACAGGGCCTGTAGATTTTACTACACTAACATCATGCTTTGTACCTAACGCAAGAATAAGCTCAAGAGCGATATTTTTAGTGACGTAGTATGAAAAATCCAACTCAGGAATCACATTACTGTCAACAGACAGCTCTGCTCCAGAATTAATAACTGCGCCCAAATTTTTATTTACATACTTACCCAAACTACTATCTTCATTTGGGCTAACACTCACTGCACGTGCACGCACAACAAAATCACCCGCTTCAGCTTGTGCCAATACAGGCGCAAATGCTGCAGCAATCGCTAAAACTAATACTGATTTTTTCATCTTGATATCTCCACTTAAAAATAAACAAATACACACAAATTCGATATGTGAATTATACGGGCTAAATATGCGCTGCATTTGATATGCATCAATAAAATCCGCTTCAAACAACAGGTTGTTGTTTTTTTACAACATAAATTTGTTGTTTGTTGAGAGCGTTGCACGAAGCTAATTTACGTGTAATTTTGTATAAAACTCAAGAAATCCGTCATTCCCGCGAAGGCGGGAATCTAGGCTAATCAACCACTTAACTGGATTCCCGCCTTCGCGGGAATGACGAAGGTGATAGGTTTTTGGGTTAAATAAGCACTCGAGCAAAACTCTCTTATTGAATGAACTAAACAAAACTATGTACTGAAGCACTCTCTACTAAATTAGGCAACTCGCTCAAATAACGCAATAGATTCCACATGTGCGGTATGCGGGAACATATTGATCACCCCTGCTGCCTTTAAAATGTAGCCTTTTTCATTGACTAATACCCCTGCATCGCGCGCTAAGGTTGCCGGGTTGCACGATACATACACAATCCGCCTTGGGTTATTATTGTGGTCACTATTGTTAGCATCTAGTGATTTAATCAACTCGAATGCGCCATCACGCGGCGGGTCCACCAGCCATTTATCAAAAACACCTAAGTTTGTTAGCGCGTCTGGTGTCATTTTAAATAAATCAGCCACGCCAAACTTCACATGACCAAGGTCATTCAGCTGTGCGCTTTCATTGGCGCGGTCAACCAGATTAGCCAAGCCTTCTAAGCCCAGCACTTGCGCGCCGCTACGTGCGATGGGTAAGGTAAAATTGCCAATGCCACAAAAAAAGTCAGCAATATGTTCATCGGCTTGTGGTGCCAGCAACTGCATGGCACGGCGAATCATCACTTGGTTAATTTGCGGGTTTACCTGTGTAAACTCATTGGGTTTAAACGGATAAGTTAAACCAAACTCTGGCAGGCTGTATTGCAATTGTGCGCCATCAAGTGGGTAAAATGGCTTAATCGTATCCGGCCCTTTAGTTTGCGTCCAAATTTGCACTGCGTGATCATCAGCAAAGGCTTTAAGTAGCGCCTCATCTTCTGGCGTGAGCGCTGCCATAATGCGCAAAATCAACACAATGACTGGCTTAACATTACCTTCAACGGGCTCGCTCGCGCTACTTGGTGAGGGCTCGCCAACGGCCAACTCAATTTGAGGTAATTTATCGCGTATGCTAAGTTGCACAATCATGGTTTGCAATGGTGCAATCAAGGCAGAAACCTCTGGCACCAGCACCTCACAGCTATCCATCACTGCCACATAGCGTGTGGCTTTTTCATTAAAACCCACCAGTACGCGTTGTTTTTTTTCCACATACTTCACACTTAAGCGCGCTTTGTGGCGGTAACCCCAAGTAGGACCATACAGCGGTGGCAACATGTTTTCAGCTTTAACTTTGCCAATGTGCCACAAATCATTTTCAAGCAAGCGCTGCTTGGCAGCCACCTGCGCGGCAAAATCTAAATGTTGCAGCTTACAGCCCCCGCATAAACCAAAGTGCGGGCATTTTGGTGTAACACGTTGGTTTGATTGCTTCAACACCTCCACCACATTAGCGACTTCATAGCTCGGTTTAATGCGAACCGATTGAAAGGTGACTTTTTCATTAGGCAGCGCGCCATCAATAAAAATGGTTTTGCCTTCCACATGGGTAACTCCGCGCCCTTCTTGGTCTAGCGACTCAATGGTGGCGTGTTTAATTTCGGGGATGACTGGTGTTTGATTGCGATTTCTGGAGCGACGTGCCATGAAAAAACCTGTGATTCAAAGTGAGGTGTGATTTTAACGCATTATTGAACGAGTAATGATCCACTGTCGTGTAGGAGCGAATTTATTCGTGAATAAATTCGCTCCTACAGCTTTCTACAACTTCACAACCGCGAGGGTTGTCCCCGTGGAATAAATATAGGTGCTAAAGCACCTTATTCACACGTGAAAGCCGCTAAAAATTCTGTCCAGTGTGGTGCGCTGTAACCACTTAAGGTTTCATGTACAAGCTTAATCTCCGCCTCATAAGCCGCTGGCGTTAAATGTCCGCGCATCAACTGAAAGCGTAAAAACACAAGGTGAGTATTGGCAACATCCGTTTCACAATAATTACGAATATCTTCAATGCCACCAGCTTTATAGGCATCCCACACTTTACTGCCGTCCATGCCAAGTTTGCCTGGAAAGCCGCATAACTTTGCCAAATCATCTAACGGCGCGTTGGCGCGAGCGTTATACATCGCCATCACGTCCATTAAATCTAAATGGCGCGCATGGTAGCGGCTAATGTAATTATTCCACTTAAACTCTTTGTCATCCTCGCCTAAGTCCCAATAACGGCTGGCGTTGATGCCATGAATTAGGCCGCGATAATGCAACACCGGCAAATCAAAACCGCCACCGTTCCATGAAATAATCTGCGGGGTATATTTCTCAATACCATCAAAAAAACGCTGAATAATTTCAGCCTCAGATGAACCCGAATCGCCTAATGTCCACACTTTGAAGTTTTTACCTTCACGCAAAGCACAGGATATAGCGCAAATGCGGTGCTGATGCAGTGGCAAAAAGTCACTGCCATTATGCTGACGACGTTGATGCAGGGCAATATTGGCAACATCTTCTGCCGACGTATCTGCCGGCAATTCTAATAAAGTACGAAGTCCATCCGTATCGGGGATGGTTTCGATGTCAAATACAAGCGTGGGAGTCATACTTAAAGCCTTCTAAAAATTATTTCTTCACCCAACCACCAGCACCTTGCACCCACCAACCCGCCTGCGCTTTATCTATCCAGCGGCCTGCAAACGTACTCTGGATTTCTGCTTGCCACTCTGGATGACCATTGGCGGTAGCGATTTCTTTATAAAGTTTGTTACGATCTGCGTTTTCTGCAGCTACAGCGCTATTTAACCCGCCACGATCTTTAAGCGGCACAGCATTCGCATCACGTACCGCAATCAAACCGTCTTTTGTTAAACCAATAGCGCCACTGGCATAGTGCGCGGTCAATTGCCCATGGCGTGCTTGCATACTATTTTTAATAGCCGAAATAGCTGGAGTGTTAACTTCCAAATCTGCTGCCGCAGCTACAAATTGGCTAGTCAATAAAGTACTCAATAACAACACTAAACTGAATAATATTTTCTTCATTTTGATTCCTTTATCTAGGGGATTATATCTAGGGGGATTATGGGGATTATTTTGCTGGCGCGGCAGGTTCAACGCTATTGACATTAGGCTTCTCGCCACCATTTTTTAATTGCCATACATCATCAATTATTTTATCTGCAGCTTTTTCTGCAGCAGCTGCAGGAAAGTAAATATTGATGGTGACACATGCAGGTAAAGCACATGCCAGTGTCACACCAATCATCCAATTTTTCATGTTCTATCCTTTTGATTTAAAGTATTTTAAAAACTCAGCTACTTAACGATTGCCTTGCTGTTGCCGTCCGTCACGCGCTTAATTCGCGCCAACAGCTCACTCCAACCCACAGTTTGATTGTACCCCATCACCGTGATAGCCGGGATACCACTGCCTTTAACGATGATATACCCATGTGGCGTTGACTCAATGCCGCCCATTTCACAAATATCATGACGCAACCGGCAACTTAAACCCATTTTTCCATAATTAAATTGCTCAAAAAACCGTAAAAAACTGCGTTGTACCGCTGCGGCAGCTCCACCACCGCCCAATGCTGATATGTTTTCTACGGCGCGTTGTGATATTTTTTTCGGATACTTGCCAGGACTGCTCTGCACCATGGCGTCAAACCGAACCGGCTTCCAGTTTTGTAGTTCTAAATCTTCAATATCACCGTCAAGCCTGCCTTCAATCGCACCGAATGAAAATGTGCGGGTTAAATCACCTAAATCCAAGTTTCTTAAAGCAATATCCGCATTCAGCTTAGGTGCAATACCAAGCGGGGCTTGCAGAGTAAGTTGCGTGACTGTTGCCGTGCCGTTAAATACATTGAGCACCACACTACCATCTGTGGTGACAATGCCATTACTATAGGTAACCAGTGGAATTTCAGCCGAAGCTTTACCTGACATCCGTGGCAGATTAAGCTTCACGCTGAAGTCTGCCATTGAAACGGCCTCTAGCTTAGCACTTAAGTGCCAATACCATTGCCCGCCAATACGCGCGGCTGAAATATCGGACAAACGCAGTGCGCCATCTAAAACAGGCAACCGAATATCAGGTGATATTAGCGAATAACGATTCACTTCAGCTTGTATATTAGTTTTGCCTAAAGGTAAATTAAGCAACTCCCCGCTATCGTAGTTCAAACTCACATTTTTTGGGTTATCAAAACTCCATGGTAAGTTCGCATTGAGTTTATATAACGCAAACTTCTGATTTTTATCTGCGAGATCGACATCTTTCAGACGAAGTTCGAACGATTTCAGCTCTGAATTAACAATGTGTAATGACAGTGCGGCCTTACCCTCTATCTCAACGTCATTGAATGCGGTTTTCTCTAAAAAAGGTTTGAATAACAAAGGGTAGGCAGTATTTAAAGCTAAATCCGGTAAGTTCGCATTTAAATTTATCAACTTAAAATCAGTAAGATGCATCTGCCCATCTGCATCAAGCTCACCCACATTTTTAATTTTCAAATGCGCAGATTTAACTGTGAGCACATCATCTTCAAAGCTGCCATTCGCTACAAGTGCATGCCCGCCATTGGCTAAATAAAACGGCTGCCAAAACACCTCACCCAATTGCCAGTCCAGCGCTGTTTTCCACTGCCAAAACTGCCCGGTTTGTTTTAGGGCAATCACAACATTGCCACTTAGCTTCTCTGCCGCATGCAGTCCTGCCTCATCACTGAAACTGGCATTTTTTATCTGCAAGGTTGCTTGTAAATCAGGCGCACCATGACTAAATAAATTGTTAATTTCAAGCGAAAAAGGTAAATTTACCCGAGTATTTTTAACCAAACCCTCGTTACATTTAAACCTATTTAACTCAATAGACTGCGGAACATCGCAGCGAAAACTAAGCTCGGTAAAATCCTTTTCATTTTTCTGCTTAAGCTTAGCGGTTAAACTTAATGTCGATAAGCGTTTATTTAAATTGAGTTGTAGATTAATGTCTTGGGCGTCGCCTTGCGGATGCTCAATACGCCCTGCTTTGATTGAAATTTCGGTAACAGCGCCAGCACTCATGCTGACTAAAAGTAGGCAAAATATGCTAATCACATGGCGAAATTGAGCACTCATTTTGCGCGCATCTAAGCTATGACGGGTACACACCCGTAGATAAATAACGATCACCTCTATCACACACAATCGTCACAATCACGGCATTTTCTACACGCTTAGATAATTGCAACGCAGCATACAAAGCACCACCTGACGAAATGCCGGCAAAAATACCTTCTGTCGCAGCTAATTTACGCGTGGTGTCTTCAGCATGATATTGGCTTACATATATAAGCTCATCCACGCGTTTTGCATCGTAAATTTTTGGCATATACGCTTCCGGCCATTTGCGAATACCCGGAATTTGCGAACCTTCTTCTGGCTGCACCCCAATAATTTGTACATTAGGGTTTTGCTCTTTTAAAAAGCGTGAGGTCCCCATAATCGTACCCGTAGTGCCCATACTGGAAACAAAATGCGTGACTTTGCCATCAGTATCACGCCAAATTTCAGGCCCGGTACCCTCATAATGCGCAAGCGGATTGTCCTGATTACCGAATTGATCTAACACCACACCTTCGCCTTCTGCTTGCAATTTCATCGCCACGTCGCGGGCTAACTCCATACTGCCGTCCTTCGGTGTTAGCACTAATTCAGCCCCATAAGCTTTCATGCTTTGGCGGCGCTCCACACTTTGATTTTCTGGCATCACCAATATCATTTTATAACCACGCATTGCTGCCACCATGGCTAATGCAATGCCGGTATTACCGCTGGTCGCCTCTATCAATGTATCGCCCGGTTTAATATCACCGCGTGCTTCGGCGCGTGTAATCATCGAATATGCAGGTCGGTCTTTTACTGAACCTGCGGGATTATTACCTTCCAGCTTCAATAAAATGGTGTTGGTGGTGTTGCCGGCCATGCGCTGCAACTTTACTAATGGCGTGTTACCAACAAAATTATCTATAGTTTTGTACATAAAATTATTTTCTATTTATTTTTTAAATTTAACCGAGCTAAATAAACCGCATAAACGCCAAAACCAACAAACGCAATCAGCGACAATTGTGGAATGGTCAACCCTAAAAATGTCCAATCAATGGCAGCACAATCACCCGTCCCCTTAAACACTAATTTCAATGCTTTTTCTAACGGAAAATTCTCAAACATGTAATCAAAGCCTACACCGCAATCAGCAATCATGCTTTCACGATGTGCTTGTATCCACCAATGACGGATTGCAACCCCTGCCCCACCTAAAGCTGCAACCACATGTAACGCTGCGAAAAGTTTTGGGGCTTGATTAAAAATCGCCGCCACCAAAAACAGCACCCCCAACGCCATGAACACAATACGCTGCGAAATACACAGCGGGCATGGCTCTAGGTTGTAACGTGTTTGTATCCACAATGCCAGGCCGACCAAACCAAAGCAGGCAATAAAACCTATAAAATATCCTGTGCGACCGGTAAGAAGTTTATTTAGCATGTAGCTCCACCATATATAATGAGACTTTTGCACGAAGCGATTTTAAGCCTAAAAACATTAAAACTGTCATTCCGAACGAAGAGAGGAATCTTTATCTCTTATTGAAGATGTTAGATTTCTCACTTCGTTCGAAATGACATCACGTTGATGTTTTTGATAAAAATACGTCATTCTATGATTCGCGCAAAGGTCTCATAATCTTAAAAAATCATTTTAACCCAGATAATCTATTAGGCGAGCCAGTTTTGACAGACTTTGCAGTAAATTTAACCCCAACAAAAGTGTTGACCGTGACCGAGCTTAATCGTTTAGCGCGTAATGTGTTGGAACAAAGCTTTCCATTATTCTGGGTGTCAGGCGAGGTTTCTAACTTTACCCGTGCGGCCAGTGGACATTGGTATTTTTCACTTAAAGATACAGGCGCACAGGTACGTTGCGTCATGTTTAAAGGACGCAATAGCTTTTGTGACTTTACACCGCGCGAAGGCGATAAAATCGAAGCACGTTGTACAGTAACCCTTTATGAAGCGCGCGGTGACTTTCAGCTAACTGTCGAGTTTGTGCAACGCGCAGGCTTAGGTGCATTGTTTGAAGCGTTTGAAAAACTTAAAAACAAACTGAGCAATGAAGGTTTATTTGACGCAGCTTTTAAACGCGCCATTCCCAAGCATCCCAGACAAATCGGCATTGTGACCTCCGCCGATGCCGCAGCCTTGCGCGATGTGCTATCCACGCTTAAACGCCGCATGCCGAGCATTCCCATCATTATTTACCCAACACCAGTGCAAGGCCGCGGTGTCGCACAACTGATTGCCAATGCAATTAACACCGCAAACGCCCGCGCAGAATGCGATGTGCTGATTATTTGTCGCGGTGGCGGTAGCATTGAAGACTTATGGCAATTTAATGAAGAAGTCGTAGCGCGAGCAATTGCCGCATGCAATATACCTACCATTAGCGGCGTGGGCCATGAAACTGATTTCACCATTTGTGATTTTGTCGCAGACATCCGCGCCGCCACGCCCACTGCCGCGGCCGAGCTGGCAACACCCTCACGCGAGGCAATACTCGGCTCACTTAAACAATTAAAACTGCAACTCGTTAAAAATATACAATTTGCCTTAAACCAAAAGGCGCAAGCGCTAGACTACATGGCACGCAGATTGATTTCACCCACACAGCAAATCGAACAACAAAAAATGCGACTACTGCAACTTGCAAATCGCTTAAATATAAGCATTACTCAACAATTGCAAACCAAACAACAGCATTTACAGCGCCTAAGCCAAAATCTGACACACCTTAACCCGCAAGCTGTTCTTACACGCGGCTATGCCTTTGTGCAAAATAAACGCGGAGAAATTATCAGTGCTAGCCAACAACTACAAAATGGTGATGAAGTGACGCTAACATTTGGCGTGGGTTCAGCAGAGGCCACTATTAACCAAACAAAGATTTAAGCGGTATAGTCAATCATATCGAGTGCTAAAAATCATTCGCCCTATTGGGTTACAAAAAAACAATTGGTTTAGTCGTACACTTGGTTGATAATAGCCAACTCATCTAAACCTAAATATATTTTTAATGTCATCTCCTACTGGCAGTAAAACCAAACTTTCTGCACTCACACTCGCCGCACTTGGCGTGGTATTTGGCGACATTGGCACCAGCCCGCTATATACCATGAAAGAGGTGTTCTCTGCTGGCCATCATCCCGTACCGCTGAATGAAGCAAATATGTTCGGGATATTATCGCTCATCGTCTGGGCCCTTATCATGGTGGTGTCTGTTAAATACGTTGCATTTATTATGCGTGCGGATAACCGTGGTGAAGGCGGCATTATGGCGCTATTAGCCCTTGCCAGTAGCAATGCTGGGGATAACCTAAAAAAGCAACGCATGATTATGTTGTTAGGTATTCTAGGCGCCTGTATGTTTTATGCCGATGGCGCGATTACCCCCGCCATTTCTGTACTATCCGCAGTTGAAGGTTTAGAAGTTGCGGCACCGATACTGCATCCACTGATACTTCCCATTACCTTAGTCGTGTTATTTGTTCTATTTTGGGCGCAAAGCAAAGGCACGGCCTTAGTCGGTGCTTTTTTTGGTCCAGTGATGTTACTGTGGTTTAGCACATTAGCCATTTTAGGCATCAGTGGCATTATGCAATATCCCACTATTTTAAATGCGCTCAACCCTATCTATGGCATACAATTTTTTCAGGTAAGTCCTTGGATAGCCTTTGTGGCACTAGGCGCAGTGGTGCTTGCGGTCACCGGCGCCGAGGCTTTATATGCGGATATGGGGCATTTTGGGCCAGTACCTATCCGTTTAGCTTGGTTTGGCTTTGTACTGCCAGCACTGATTTTGAACTATTTTGGTCAAGGTGCCTTGGTATTAAAAAACCCTGAAGCAGTCATCAACCCCTTTTATTTATTAGCTCCTGAGTGGATGTTGTACCCGCTGATAGTGTTAGCAACAATGGCTGCGGTGATTGCCTCACAGGCGGTGATTACAGGTGCATTTTCAGTATCGCGCCAAGCTTTACAATTAGGTTATTTACCGCGCATGCATGTTGAGCACACCTCAGAAAGCCAGGAAGGCCAAATCTATATGCCACGCGTTAACTGGGGCTTAATGCTAGGCGTAATGGTATTAGTGATCGGCTTTGGCTCATCTGGAAATTTAGCTGCCGCTTACGGCATTGCGGTGACTGGCGACATGGTGATTACTACATTACTGGCAGGCATTGTATTTCACAACATTTGGGGGTGGAGCAAATTACGTACCGGCATGTTGGTAGCGCTGTTTTTAACGGTCGATGTTGCATTTTTTAGTGCTAACGTATTGAAAATTCCTGATGGTGGCTGGGTGCCGCTGGTGATAGGAACGCTCATATTCATCTTGATGATTACGTGGAAAACTGGCCGTAGCATGCTGTACCTACATCTTAAAAATGACGCCATGGCACTTGATCCGTTTATTGAAGCGATTGGCGCGCATCCACCCACACGCGTACCTGGCACGGCATTGTTCATGACCCCCAACCTTGAAGGTGTGCCACACGCCATGCTTCACAACTTAAAGCACAACAAAGTGTTGCATGAACGCGTGGTGATTCTTACCGTTAAGTTTCTAGATTTTCCACACTCCTCGCTTGAAGATCGTGTAGAAGTAACTGCCTTACCGCACGACTTCTACAAAGTGACGGTGCGCTATGGTTTTAAAGACGAGCCTGATTTACCCAGAGATTTAAAACTTTGTGCAGAAAAAGGTCTAACCTTAGAAGCCATGGATTCCTCTTTCTTTATCGGTAAAGAAATTCTCATTGCTAATGAGTCCTCCGAAATGGCTTACTGGCGTAAAAAAATCTTCATCGGACTATTTAGAAGCGCGGAGACAATTACCAACCAATTTAAATTACCGCCAAACCGCGTGGTTGAACTTGGCGCGCAAGTTACTTTCTAACCTTGGCTATACAACACTCCGTATAAATTAAAACTAAAAATTCATACGGAGTATTTGATGCAAAAATCAACCGTTTTTCATATTAAACGTTAAAGCTGAATCATCAATTTAAGTCATAAATTTAAGGTTTCATACAAAATGAAAAAACTCACACTTAAAAAAATGTCATTAGTGATTGCGACGATTGTTGCAACCCAGTTAAGCAGTTGTGCTACCACCACCAAGGACAGCGTTTCTGGCGTGAGCCGCTCGCAATTTATGTTGCTGCCAGCCACAGAAGTCACCAACATGTCCAATCAGGCTTACACACAAACACTAAAAGAAGCGGGAAAGAAAAATACGCTCAATGCAGACAAAGCTCAGGTTGAGCGTGTACGCAGAATTTCAAACCGACTGATTGCTCAGGTTGGCGTATTTAGACCCGATGCAACCCAATGGAAATGGGAAGTCAATGTAGATAAAAATGATGAACTCAATGCCTATTGCATGCCCGGTGGAAAAATCATGGTGTATTCAGGTCTGATTGAAAAACTGAAAACCACTGATGATGAACTGGCCGCGGTGATTGGTCATGAAATCGCACATGCGTTGCGTGAACATGGCCGCGAGCGCATGTCGCAAGCCTATGTTCAGCAATTCGGCTTACAAGCGCTAGGCGCTATACTGTCAAAAGGCACCAGCGCAGTTGTTGGCAGCGCGTCTATGCAAGCGGCAAGTATGGGCTCACAACTCTTTTTTGCACTGCCTAATAATCGCGAGCAGGAACGGGAATCTGACAAAATTGGGCTAGAGCTCGCCGCACGCGCTGGCTATAACCCTGATGCAGCCGTTACACTTTGGCAAAAAATGGAAGCGCAAGGTGGCGCAAAACCGCCTGAATTCTTAAGCACGCACCCTGCCAGCACGAACCGTATTGCAGAGTTACGCGCATTGGCGCCTAAAGTCCGCCCACTCTACGAAGCCGCTAAAACAGCTAAATAGAGCCGCGCATCAAAATAGTTACACTGATAAAGCGCATGGCGGTGAAGCTATGCGCTTTATTTTTGGGCGATAGCCCGGTTTGAGTTAAAATGTCGTTTTACGTATTTACTCACTTTTTTTGATTACTTTAGAGACTTTTATGGATTCACGTCAAAGCATTATCGAAGCCGCGTTTGAAGATCGCGCCAACATCAACCCAGCCAATGCATCTACCGAAATCAAAGCAACGGTTGCTGCAGTTTTAGCTGATTTAGACAGCGGAAAATTGCGTGTTGCCAGCCGTGTAGGCGACACCCAACAATGGGAAACACACCAATGGTTGAAAAAAGCAGTGTTACTCTCATTCCGCCTGGATGACAACGTATTGCTGGATGATGGCGTGACTAAATACTTTGATAAAGTGCCTCCAAAATTCGCAAACTATACTGAAGAGGACTTCAAAGCAGGCGGTTTCCGCGTTGTGCCTAATGCAATTGTGCGCCGTGGCTCTTTCATAGGTAAAAACGCAGTATTGATGCCGTCATACGTAAACATTGGCGCATACGTGGGTGAAGGCACCATGGTCGATACATGGGCAACCGTTGGTTCCTGTGCGCAAATCGGTAAAAACGTACATTTAAGCGGTGGCGTGGGCATTGGCGGCGTATTAGAACCAGTTCAAGCCGGTCCAACGATCATTGGCGACAACTGCTTCATCGGTGCCCGCTCTGAAGTGGTTGAAGGCGTGATTGTTGAAGACAACTGCGTGATTTCAATGGGCGTTTACATTGGACAATCTACTAAAATCTACGACCGTGAAACTGGCGAAGTATTTTATGGCCGCGTACCTTCAGGCTCAGTTGTAGTTTCTGGCAACCTGCCTTCAAAAGACGGTAGCTACAGCCTTTATTGCGCAGTTATCGTTAAAAAAGTGGATGCCAAAACCTTAGGTAAAGTTGGTATTAACGAATTGTTACGCGGCATCTAAACCTAACTATATGTTGACGCTATACGGCATTCCTAATTGCAACACAGTGAAAAAAGCCCGTGATTGGCTGGATGCAAATAGTGTCAGCTATGTTTTTCATGATTTCAAAAAACGAGGGATTGATGAAGTCACAATCAATCTCTGGTTAACCCAATACCCTTGGGAAAAACTCATTAACCGCGCCGGGCTTACCTGGCGTGGTTTAGATGATGCTACAAAATCCGGCATTACAGATAACGCTTCTGCATTGACGTTAATGCAAGCTAAAACCTCTGTCATCAAGCGCCCAATTTTAGCCAAAGACAGCAAAGTTTTATGTTTGGGCTTTGATGAAAACTTATACAAAGAAACCTTTAAACCATGAGCAAAACTCCAGAAAATAAGACGCTGGCATTAGCGATTGACCTGCTGAAACGCCAATCTAACACGCCTTTAGATGCAGGTTGCCAAGAGCTGATGATTTCACGCCTGGAACCGCTAGGCTTTAAAATCGAGCGCATGCGCTTTGGTAACGTGGATAACTTTTATGCACGTCGTGGTACTACTGGTCCGCTGTTAGTGTTTGCAGGTCATACCGACGTGGTGCCAACAGGACCGCTTGATAAATGGCACACGCCTCCGTTCGAGCCTACAATTAAAGATGGCATGCTCTACGCACGCGGCGCAGCAGATATGAAAACCTCGCTGGCGGCATTCATTACCAGTATTGAAGAATTTGTTGCTGAAAATCCAAACCACACCGGTTCTATCGGTTTGCTAATTACGTCCGATGAAGAAGGCGTTGCCGTAGATGGCACGATAAAAGTGGTAGAAGCGTTAAAAGCACGCAATGAGCTGATTGATTACTGCATCGTTGGCGAACCAACCAGTAACAAAGTGGTGGGCGACATGATTAAAAACGGTCGTCGCGGCTCACTCTCTGGCAAATTGATCGTTAAAGGTGTGCAAGGCCATATTGCTTATCCGCATTTGGTAAAAAATCCCATCCACATGGTGGCACCTGCGATTAAAGACATGGTCGAAACCGTTTGGGATACCGGCAACGAATATTTTCCACCCACTTCTTGGCAAATATCCAACATGAACGGTGGCACGGGCGCGACCAATGTGGTGCCGGGCGAAGTGGAAATTCTATTCAACTTTAGATTTTGTACTGCCAGTACCGAGCAAAACTTAAAGGAGCGTGTTTACGCCATTTTAGATAAACATGGCTTAGAGTATTCACTAGATTGGGAGTACTCACCGCCCTACATTACGCCACGCGGCAATCTGGTGGAAGCGATTTCCGGCGCGATTGAACAGGCTTACGGCGTAACGCCGGAGCTATCGACTACCGGCGGCACCTCTGATGGGCGCTTTATTGCTGACATTTGCAAACAAGTGATTGAATTTGGGCCATTAAATGCGACCATTCACAAACTGAATGAGTGTGTGGGCGTTGCAGATATTGAACCGCTAAAAGAAACCTACAAGCTCACTTTGCAAAAACTTTTAAAATAAGCCACAGAGAACACAGAGTGCACAGAGAAAACCTGTGAAACGCCTCTGTGTTCTCTGTGCACTCTTTGGCTAAAATAATGACATACCAACAAGAAACAACTGAACTATTCACCATCCGCGACTGGATACGCTTTGCCGTCAGCCAATTCGAGGCCTCCGACATTTTTTATGGTCACGGCACTGATAATGGCTATGATGAAGCGGTTTGGCTCATCATGAGCGCACTGCATTTGCCGATGGACACGCTGGATAACTTTTTTGACGCACGCCTAACGGAAGCAGAACGTACTAAGTTAGCGGATTTTATTGACCAACGCATTAGCAAACATACACCAACGGCTTACCTATTGAAAGAAGCTTGGCTGCAAGGCTTGAAGTTTTACGTGGATGAGCGCGTGCTCATTCCGCGCTCGTTTATTGCAGAGTTATTAAATAATGATTTAAGCCCGTGGATTGAATTTCCAGAACTGATAGAAAGTGCCGCCGACATCTGCACCGGCAGTGGCTGTTTGGGCATATTACTGGCTAGCACGTTCCCCAATGCCGCGATTGATGTGATTGATATTTCACAAGATGCGATTGATGTGGCAAATATCAATATCGCGAATTATGGTTTAGAAGCGCAAATCACGGCAATTAAGTCCGACATGTTTAGCGCACTTAACGGCAAAAAATATGATGTTATTATCAGCAATCCGCCCTATGTAGATGCGCCAGCGATGGCCGCATTGCCAGCGGAATATCGTAATGAGCCGCAATTAGCACTTGGCAGTGGCGTGGCGGGCTTAGACCACACCCACACAATTTTGCGCGAAGCCGCTAATTACCTAACGGATGACGGCATATTGATTGTTGAAATCGGCCATAATCGCGAAGCCTTAGAAGCCGCATATCCCAATATTGTATTCAACTGGTTAGAAGTTTCATCCGGCAATGAATTTGTATTTTTACTGACTAAGTCTCAACTGGCTTAAAGCATCCCAGCGAGCAAACTCAAGGCTATCCAACTTATCCCAGCGCTTAGGCGTTGGATAATTTGTGAGTTCATCGAAGAGCGGCTCTTAATCCCGTCGAAAGACCCTCACCAACACTAACAGGCCATAATATTTTGAACACACCCAATACAATCAACTGGCAAGAAGCCGGCAAAACTAAAACCGGCATCTGGCATTCAGAAAACGCCGCACCTGTGCCTAAGCGCGTACAAATTGCTGACGACACCACCAAAGCAGACGATGCTTACAAGCTCTGCTGTGAAGGTACCGCCTTACTGTGGCGTGGTGATTTTCAAAATGCCAAAATGCTGATGCAAGCGCTATCACGCCGTATTGATCGACCTGGTAAAAAACCAAAACCACCAGCAGATACGATGCTGCAAGCGTTTCACTTGCATCGCCAAGCGCAATCACAAAAAGCGCGTATTTTGGGCATGTTGGTGATTGAATTAAACGTGGGCTACAACATTAACCTACGCCGTGCACCAGATGTAAAAGCCGCTTGCGAACATGCTTATGGCAAAAGTACGCAAACCATTGTAGTAAGTTTGCGAGAAATTTTAGGCTTAGTGGGGGCGTACGAATGGAGCAAGAATGGCGTTGATATTCCTGCCATTAACAACAAAATTTACCCAAGTTACGGCGTATTTTCACCCGTTCGTGGTGAATATTTAGATTTAGTTGATGTTGCGCCGTTACCAGTACCGTGCAACCTGGCCTTTGATATAGGCACTGGCACTGGCGTACTCGCCGCTGTACTCGCTAATCGTGGCATTACAAAAATTTTAGCCACCGATAACTCTCACCGCGCCTTAGATTGCGCACTCAAAAACATCAATCTGCTAGGCTTAAAAAACAACGTCAAGTTGGTTGAAGCTAACCTATATCCGTCCGTAGAATATGGCAAAGCGGATTTAATCGTCTGCAATCCGCCATGGTTGCCTGCACACCCTAGCTCAGCACTGGAATCTGCAATCTATGACGAAAAAAGCAAAATGCTCAAAGGCTTTTTAAATGGTTTAAGCGCGCACTTAAATGATGCTGGTGAAGGCTGGCTGGTGTTATCAGACTTTGCTGAACACTTAGGCTTACGAACACGTGATGAATTGCTAGGCTGGATAGCCGCAGCCGGCTTAAAAGTCATTGACAGAACCGATACCAAAGCCAGACACAATAAAACGCTAGATGCCAGCGACCCGTTACATGTAGCCCGTAAAGCTGAGGTTACTTCGTTGTGGCGTTTAGGTAAGCTGTAAAAAAACTGAATCAAGCACAATACTTAGCATTTGTGCTTGATTGTCTGCGACTACTAACCGCGCCCTCTATTCCTATCACTCTTTTTCTGCATGGCCGGAGCCGCCAAATCGCTAGTCTGCCGCACGCGGCGATTCTCATTTTTTCTAGGTGCTGGTTTTTTCGGTGCTTCCTTACGCGCAGCGCTAGGTTTTTTGCTGTAAGGTTCGCCATCTGTACGTGGCACTCGATCTAAAGCGCTTACCCGCTGTTTACGCACTTTTGGCATAAATACAGTAGTCGCTTTTAATTTTTCACGCTGCGTAAGTTGTCTGAGCGGTGCGCTTGGGACAGGCAAATCAGCCCATTCCAGCAAGCCAACCACTTCTTTTTGTTCTAGTTTTAACATCTGCCCACGCTTCACGCGTGGCGGCAAATTAACAGGGCCAAACCGTACACGCATCAAACGGCTGACTGGTAACTGAAATGCCTCAAACAAGCGACGCACTTCACGGTTACGGCCTTCACGCAGAATCACCTGATACCAATGGTTAGCGCCTTCGCCGCCTTGTGCGGTAATGCTGTCAAAATTAGCAGGGCCGTCTTCCAGCTCAATACCTTCTTTTAACTGCGTCATTTGACCTTCAGTCAGCTCACCAAAAATACGTACAGCGTATTCACGCTCTACCTCATAACGTGGATGCATAAAGCGGTTGGCCAACTCACCGGAGGTGGTAAATATCAACAAACCGCTGGTGTTCATATCCAAACGACCAATGGCAATCCATTTAGCATTTTTAACTTTTGGTAGCTTATCAAACACGCTCGCGCGGCCTTCGGGGTCATCCTGACTAACGATTTCGCCTTCAGGTTTATGGTAAATCAACACTTGTGGAAGCTCTGCTACAAATGGCAGTTTAAGAATACGGCTATCTAAACGCACTACATCAAACTG
Source organism: Methylotenera sp. (assembly GCA_013141495.1). Classification (GTDB taxonomy): domain Bacteria; phylum Pseudomonadota; class Gammaproteobacteria; order Burkholderiales; family Methylophilaceae; genus Methylotenera. The sequence continues at coordinate 374,508 of JABFQV010000002.1, forward strand.
CGTAACGCCTTGGCCTGCCGTGGCAGGTACGCCGTTCACGGTGACGCGCCCGCTTGCGATAAGCAACTCCATATCACGACGTGAACCTAAACCAGCTAGCGCTAATAACTTGTGTAACCGTTGCGTAGGTTCTGGTGGTGCATTTGGGTCATCAGCTAATTTGGTAAAGTTAGTTTTTGGGCGACGAGGCGTGGCCTGCGGGTCGCGTTGGGTTTTAAAAGGACGTGCCATGATAGTTCACTAATTTGATTGAATAGGCGCAATTTTACCGCAGATACGCCAAATCACCGCAGATAAAAATAAGCTTGGAAATTAAGCTAAGCGCTACAGCTTAATTTCAGATTTCACAAAATCTTCCATCGGCGGCAATTCTGCAAGCGATTTCAAATTAAGGTCATCCAAAAAATGTTGAGTGGTGGCATAGAGTGAAGGCCTTCCCGGCACCTCGCGTTGCCCTACCACATCAACCCAATCACGCTCTTGCAGTTGGCGCATCACATTGGCGTTAACAGCCACACCGCGAATTTCTTCAATATCACCGCGCGTTACTGGCTGACGATAGGCAATAATCGCCAAAGTTTCCATCACGGCGCGTGAGTACTTGGCTTGCCGTTCAGGGTTTAACCGCGCCAAATAATTCGCATATTCTTTTCGCGCCTGAAAACGGTAACCTGATGCGACTTGCACCAACTCCAAGGTACGCAGAGCCCAATCCTGCTTTAATTCATCCAGCAACATGCGTAACGTTGCGCGCTCCATGCGCTCTACAAATAACCGTAGCAAGTCGTCTAAAGATAAAGGCTCTTGCGCGGTTAACAACGCAACCTCTAATACATTTTTTAATTGAGCGATGTTACTGGTTTCACTCATGATTTTTATTTAAATCTAAAGCTATCTGTATGTAAATAGGTGAAAAAGCTTGCTGCTGGGTAATCCGCAACAAGCCTTCGCGTGCTAATTCTAATATCGCTAAAAAATACACCACTAATTTAGGAATACCATCATTGACCACATCAAATAACTGCGTAAATTCGAGTAGGTTATCGGCCTTTAAACGACGCAGAATAATACTCATGTGCTCGCGTACCGAAAGTTCTGCGCGCCCTACTTTATGGTGCTGAAAATGGCTAGCCCGCTTTAGCACACTACGCCATGCTTCGGCTAGGTCATCCAAGCTCACTTCAGGCGGTTGCACTTGGCTAATATGCTGAAAATAAGCGCTGGCAACGCTAACGCCCTCACCCACTTTAGGCATTTCGTCTAACCGTTGCGCTACAAGTTTAATGGCTTCGTATTCCATCAAGCGCCGCACCAGTTCAGCACGCGGGTCATCATCGATAGCAATTTCGGTAGGCTTAGGCAAGAGCATGCGCGATTTTATTTCAATCAGCATGGCAGACATCAGCAAGTAATCACCCGCCAATTCCAGCTTAATGGCGCGCATTTTTTCTACATACACCATATATTGGCGCGTTAAATCCGCCATTGGAATATCAAGAATATCCAGATTATGTTTGCGGATTAAATACAACAGTAAATCGAGTGGGCCTTCAAACGCCTCTAAATATACTTCTAATGCATCGGGCGGGATGTAGAGGTCTTTAGGAAGATCTGTAAAATCCTCGCCCTTTATTTTTGCATTAAGTGGAGTTTCTATCACAGTATTTTAATTGAGCCGTATGCTATTAACTGTAATTCAACCCCATCGCATCACGCACATCGCGCATGGTTTCACGCGCTAATTTACGTGCTTTTTCACAGCCTTCGGCCACAATATTCTTCACTAGCGTTGGGTCTTCTGCATACTGCGCAGCGCGTTCTTGAATGGGTTTTAATTCTTTTAGCACACCTTCAATAACCGGGCCTTTACATTCGATACAGCCGATAGATGCACTTTTGCAGCCATTTTGCACCCAGTTCTGGGTAGATTGATCAGAATAAATCTCGTGTAATTGCCATACTGGACATTTAGCAGGGTCACCTGGATCGGTGCGACGCACGCGCGCAGGGTCGGTTGGCATGGTTTTAATTTTTTTCGCGACTGAATCTACATTTTCACGCAATGAAATGGTGTTGTTGTACGATTTAGACATTTTTTGGCCATCAAGCCCTGGCATTTTTGAAGCTGGCGTGAGCTTATAATCAGGCTCCAGCAAAATCATTTTGCCGCCGCCTTCCAAATAGCCAAGCAAGCGCTCTTTATCACCCATGCTCATGCCTTGCTGCTCCTCAATCATGGCACGTGCTGAATCTAGCGCTTCTTCATCACCGCTTTGCTGGTAGGCGGTACGCATCTCTTCATACAAAGCGCCGCGCTTGCTGCCCAATTTCTTAATCGCAGCTTCGGCTTTTTCTTCAAAACCTTTTTCTTTGCCGTAAATATGGTTAAAGCGGCGTGCAATTTCGCGCGTAAATTCAATATGCGGAATTTGGTCTTCGCCCACCGGTACTTGGGTGGCCTTGTAAATCAAAATATCAGCACTTTGTAGTAACGGGTAGCCTAAAAAGCCGTAAGTCGATAAATCTTTACTTGATAATTTCTCTTGCTGGTCTTTGTAGGTAGGTACGCGCTCTAACCAACTGAGTGGTGTAATCATACTGAGCAATGTATGTAGCTCTGCATGCTCTGGCACGCGAGATTGAATAAAAATAGTGGCATTTGCAGGGTCAACACCGGCTGCCAGCCAATCAATCACCATTTCCCACACGCTTTCCTCTATGATTTCAGGCGTGTCGTAATGCGTTGTCAGAGCATGCCAATCAGCCACAAAAAACAAGCATTCATGCTCATGTTGTAGCTTAATCCAGTTTTTAAGTACACCGTTGTAATGCCCCAAATGCAAATTGCCTGTGGGGCGCATGCCCGATAAAACCCGTTCTATTGCCATCTGATGTAAAAACCTTAAATGAAGTAAGTCATATTATAGCAAGTTAAGGGCACCTCTAATCATTCAAATTTCCACCCGTAAGCCAGTATTTGGCTTCCCCACCACTGTAAACTGGCTAAAACCAGAACAGTGGTGCGATAAGCCAGGCAAGGCGCGAGTGAAAAATTATGACGCCGCATATATTTGATATGTAAGGAATAATTTTTCTCGAGCAACGAAGTGTGGTGGCGAAATGGTTTAAGCAGGCAAGCCGTAAGCGGATGCTCACAAAGTTAAGTTATTAGAGGTGTCCTTAAACCAAACTAGAAATCAGGCTATATACAATGCTAATCAGCGGCATCAGTATTTTGCTCAATACACCCGTAAACAAAAGCACAATTAAAATAATAAAACCGTAACGCTCAAGCTGTGCAAAAGGCTGCGCCAAATGATGCGGCAACAAACTTACTGCGATACGGCCTCCGTCCAATGGTGGCAGTGGCAATAGGTTTAACACCATTAACACAATGTTGATCATTACGCCAGCTTTAGCCATGAGGGTTAACGGCAAGACGAAAGCTTCCGGCATCAACACTGAGTATTTAAGCACTAAGGCCCAAAATACAGCCATCACAAAATTTGAGGCCGGCCCCGCAGCTGCCACCCACAGCATATCTTTTTTAGGATTGCGTAAACGAGCAAAATCCACAGGCACAGGTTTAGCCCAGCCAAATAAAATGCCGCCCAACATAATGGTTAAAGCTGGCAGCAAAATCGTGCCAAATGGGTCTATGTGCTTGATAGGATTTAAAGTGATGCGTCCTGCATTATGCGCAGTCATGTCACCAAAGTATTTAGCCGCATAGCCATGAGCCGCCTCATGCACTGTGATCGCAAAAATAACGGGCAAGGCATAAATTACTATTTTTTGTATCAGGGATAATTCCATTGTTTACTCTTTAATAAAGTTGCTTTGAAAATCGGGCCATTACAAACCAAAAGGCGCCAACTCACCCAATCCTTCACGAATTAACTCTGGGGACTCTCCGGTTAAATTGATCACTGTCGTCGCACCTGCCACGCAAGTACCGGCATCAATCACTAAATCTACCTGCTGCTCTAGGCGGTCGCGAACTTCCCATGCTTCAGTGAACGCAACCTCATCATTAGCAAGCGAAAGTGTCATACTTAACAATGGTGCGTCTATGGCCTCTAATATGGCCTGTACAACATTGTGTTGCGGCACACGGATGCCGATCGTACTACGTTTTGGATGCTGCAATTTACGCGGTACCTCACGCGTTGCGTTTAAAATAAAAGTATAGGCGCCCGGCGTATTGGCTTTAAGCAGGCGAAATTGGCTATTACTCACCACCGCATAATTGCCTAGCTCACTTAAATTACGACACAATAGTGTGAAAAAATGCTTTTCGTCCACGCCGCGAATTTGGCGAATCCGCGCTTGCGCGTCACCATGGCCAAGCATGCAGCCTAGCGCATAGCCTGAATCTGTTGGATAAGCAATCACCCCGCCTTTACGCAGAATGTCAGCAGTTTGCGTCATCAGGCGTGGTTGTGGATTATCTAAATTGATATTAAAAAACTGTGACATACGAATAAGGTTCTCAAGAAGCTGCTGATGCGTTAATTTGTGACCAGCCTTGCCAAACAGGGATGCAATTACTTGGTAAAGCTGGCAATCGTCCCATTTCCATAAAGCTAATCCCTTTGCCATGATAATCAGAGCCTTGCGAGGCTTTTAAGCCGAATAATTGCGCATATTTTGCGTATTCAACATACTGCGCGGGAGTGTGGCTACCTGTGACCACTTCAATTGCAGAGCCACCCAAGGCTCTAAACTCTTCCAGCAATAACAACATATTAGTTCGGCGTATATCATAACGCCCAGGATGTGCCAACACCGCCACGCCACCGCTACCAGTGATTAAATTAAGCGCAGATTCAAGACTCATCCATTCGTGATCCACAAAGCCCGGTTTACCTTTTACTAAATATTTTTTAAAGACAGACTTAGCGTCTTTGGCATACTGACGCTCCACTAAAAAGCGCGCAAAGTGCATACGCGTTAAGATACTTTGCTCTGCCAAAGTTGATGCCGCTTCAAAGGCACCATGAATACCAGCTTTTTCGAGGCCAAGCGCCATTTGTTTGGCGCGCTCTAACCTGCTTTGTCTGACGCTGGCTAAACTTTGCATGAGCATTGTGTTTAGCGGGTTAATGTTTAACCCCACCACATGCAACGTACGTTTTTTCCACGTCACAGATATTTCAACACCATTTACCAACTGTATGCCGTGCTGTATTGCGGCTTGCTGCGCTTCAGCCAAGCCACTTATGTCATCATGATCCGTCAAAGCTAAGATCTTTACGCCATGCGTTGCAGCATGCTCAACCAAATTAGTTGGCGAAAGCAAACCATCAGATATATTAGAGTGCGAGTGTAGATCTATCATTAAAGCATTGTTAGTAACTGACTTGCGTCAACATTACACCTGAAAATTACACATAGAAATTACAAAATAAAAATACAAAGATAATTCTAATAAGTACTTGAAATTACGCCTTGCGGCACAACAACTATCATAGCAAAATAGCGCATTAGGCTAAAGCCTTGTTTTTTTATTTGTTTTTGTTTTATTTTTAAGCCTATTGATGTAAATAGCTTCCACCTTTAAAAGAGCCAATATGAAGTTTTTGTTTGATTTATTTCCTGTTATTTTGTTTTTTGTCGCCTTTAAGTTTTTTGGGATTTTTACCGCAACGGCCGTTGCCATTGTAGCTACGATTGCACAAATTATTTACGTCAAACTTCGCCACGGCGTGGTAGAAAAAATGTTGCTTATTAGTGGTGTCATTATTACCGTATTTGGTGGTGCAACTTTATTACTAAAAGACCCGACCTTTATTCAATGGAAACCTAGTATTTTATATTGGCTATTTGCTGCAGGACTATTAGGCGCGCAACTGATGTTTAACAAAAATCCCATGCGCAGTATGATGGGCAAACAAATTCAATTACCAGATGCCGTTTGGTCTAAACTCAATATTGCCTGGGCCATGCTTTTTGTCGCACTAGGCTTTTTAAATCTTTATGTGGCGTTTAATTACTCACAAGACACTTGGGTGAACTTTAAGCTTTTTGGCATCACAGGTATCATGTTTGTTTTTATTATTGTGCAAACATTATTTATCAGCAAATACTTACCTAAAGAAGACTCAAAAGAGGATGCACAATAATGTGGTACACCATTGTTGCCGAAGACATTCCGAACAGCTTAGATAAACGCTTAAGCGCAAGACCTGAACATTTAGCTAGGTTGCAAGACCTTCAAAATACCGGGCGCTTACTGCTTGCAGGACCATTTCCAGCCATCGACAGCCCGGATCCAGGACCTGCCGGTTATTCTGGCAGCTTGATTGTGGCAGAGTTTTCCAGCCTTGAGGAAGCACAACAATGGGCCAATAATGATCCTTTTGTTATCAATGGTGTTTATAGTCAGGTTTCAGTGAAACCTTTTAGAAAAACCCTACCCTAAGCGACCAATGACTTTAGCAGATGAAATTACCAATCGCTTGCAGGTTCTTGCGCCTACAACGCTTAACCTAGTCGATGACAGCGCCTTGCACGCGGGGCACAAAGGCAATGGTGGCGGTGCTCACTTTTCGCTCAAAATAACCAGCTCGCATTTCTGTGGAAAATCACAGATAATGCGCCATCGTCTTATTTATCAAACACTCACTGACCTCATGCCGCACAAAATACATGCACTTAGCATTGAAGCCATTGCGGCGGATGAGACTTAATAATCCGTTTAATCTTCTAACCTTAATCACCCAAACTAAATTTCTATCTTGAGGACTTTTGTATGAAATTCACCCAAACTTTAATCGCAGTCGCCATTTTATCTTTAGCACCATCAGCATTTGCTGCAGATGCGGTTGCTACCGTTAATGGCAAACAAATCAAACAATCTGTTTATGACTTAATCGTTAAAGATGCTACCGCCAATGGTCAAAAAGTTGACGCTAACACTAAAGACGCCATTATCAATGAGTTAGTCAGCTCTGAGCTTGTGTACCAAGAAGCTCAAAAACTCGGACTGGATAAACAACCAGATTACATCGCACGTGAGGAACTTGGCCGTCGCAAACTGCTAACCAGTGTATTTTTACAAGATTTCCTTAAGAAAAACCCGATCTCAGATGCAGACACCAAAGCGGCTTATGAGCAATACAAAAAAGCCTATGGTGAAAAAGAATACAGCGCACGTCATATTTTAGTTAAAACCGAAACTGAAGCTAAAGACATCATTGCTCAACTGGCAAAAGGTAGCGATTTTGCAAAAATTGCTAAAGAAAAATCACTAGATCCAGGCTCAAAAGAAAAAGGTGGTGACCTCGGTTGGTTCTCACCAGCAACCATGGTTAAACCATTCAGCGATGTTGTTGCTAACCTGCAAAAAGGTGCGACCTCAACCAGCCCGGTGCAAACTCAATTTGGCTGGCATGTAATTAAACTGGTTGACACACGCGCCGCACAGCCACTCGCTTACGACAAGGTAAAAGATGGTTTGCAAAAAAACCTGCAACAACGTAACTTAGAAAAATTTATGGCTGACTTACGTGGCAAAGCAAAAATAGACATCGCAAAATAAGCAGTTGATTTTAAGTTTGCTGGATTAAAAAGGGCTCTAAATTTAGAGCCCTTTTTATTTTTACTAATTATTTGTACTAAAACCATTACTCATAAGTTATATATGCCATCATTATTTTAGGCACGTCATCGCGTTTATCTTAAATACCCGAGCAATAAAATCTTAGAAACACGCCAGGTTTTAAATCCATTTAATCCCAAGCCAATCGTTTTTGAGCCATAATTACAATGTTTATGATACAAATAAAACAGGCTAACAAGACGCTATGCGTATATTGCTCATTGATGACACGCAACTGAACATTACTTTACTGCAACACCTCATTAAGAAAATCCCTGAATATGAGTCTATTGCGTTTACCAACCCGGTTGAAGCGCTAGATTGGTGTAGAGATAATGAACCTGATTTAGTCGTGGTTGATTACATGATGCCAGAAATGGATGGTATTCAATTTACGCAGCAATTTAGAGGGTTTGTTAACTATCAGGATATACCGGTACTGATGGTCACCGCCAACAGCGAAACCAGCGTTCGCCACAAAGCACTTGTCAGCGGTGTTACCGACTTTCTCAATAAACCATTAGACAACAGCGAATTTGTTGCACGTGCTAGAAACATGTTGGCATTGCGCCAAAGCCAAAAAAAGCTCATGGATCATGCCGCATGGCTAGCCGATGAGGTCAGTAAAGCTACCGCAATAATCAAAGCTCAAGAACGCGAAACTATTTTTTGCCTGGCTAAAGCCGCAGAATACCGCGACCCGGAAACGGGCGCGCATATTCAACGCATGGCGCATTACTCAAAACATATAGCGCGTGTACTTGGTTTATCTGTACAGCAGCAGGAGTTATTGCTAGAAGCTGCACCCATGCACGATATTGGCAAAGTTGGTATTGCAGACGCAATTTTACTTAAGCCAGGCAAGCTCACGCCTGAAGAATTTACCTTAATGAAACAACATGCAGTAATCGGCTATAGATTATTAAATGAAAGCAGCTCACCCTTACTTAAATTAGCCGCAGAAATTGCACATACCCATCATGAAAAGTACGATGGTAGTGGCTATCCAAGAGGCTTGGCAAATGAAGAAATTCCACTGTTCGGACGCATTGTTGCCGTGGCTGACGTGTTTGACGCCCTCACCTCTGAACGCCCCTACAAAAGAGCCTGGAGCATAGAGGATGCCTGCCAACTTCTGCGCGACGGCATTGGGCAACACTTTGACCCAACCTGTGTGGAGGCTTTTTTTAGCGAATTTGATGAAGTTATTAAAATTAAAAATACATTTTTAGATGATGAAAATGACCACTAAACTTTTAACTCGGACATCGGCTAAACTGCTAATACTGGCCCTAGCCTTAATTGTGATTGTGGCCGTAGTGCTTTACTCCCAACTAAAGCAGCCTGAAGTTATACCGGTCAATATTCAGTTAATGCAACCAAAACTTGACTTTAATATCACGCAAGCCCTACCCAAAAGCCTGCCATTAGATCCCAACAAAATAGCGCTTGGTCAAACGATATTTAATGATGTACGCCTTTCAGGCGACAACACCATCAGCTGTACCAGTTGTCACTCTTTATCAACGGGCGGTGTTGATAACCGCTTTAGGTCAATCGGTATCAAAGGTGGTGAAGGCTCCATCAATACGCCAACCGTTTTTAATAGTGCTTTTAATTTTGTACAGTTTTGGGATGGTCGCGCTGCATCGCTAGAAGACCAAATTGAGGGCCCAATAAACCACCCAAAAGAGATGGGTTCAAACTGGGCGCAAATTTTACCCAAGCTACAGGCAGACGATTACTATAGCAGCGCTTTTAACAAAATTTATAAAGATGGCATCAACCCAAATAATATCAAAGATGCAATTGCCACCTTTGATCGCTCGCTACTGACACCAAACTCACGTTTTGATCGGTTTTTAGGTGGTGACTTGAAGGCTATCAGCCTACAAGAGAAAAATGGTTATACATTGTTTCAATCTTATGGTTGTGCGAGTTGCCATCAAGGTATTAACCTAGGTGGCAATATGTTTGAAAAAATGGGCTTAATGCGCGATTATTTTGCAGATAGAGGCAACCTGACCGAAGCTGACAACGGTCGCTACAACCTGACCCATCAACCGGAAAACCTGCATGAGTTTCGCGTGCCGGGTTTACGTAATGTTGCGCTCACTGCGCCCTACTTTCATGACGGCAATGCCAAAACGCTCGAAGAAGCCATCAACATTATGGCTAAATATCAACTTGGTCGCCCAATACCTCAGGCGGATGTGAGCGACATAGAGGCGTTTCTTCGCACATTAACTGGTGAGTATCAGGGCAAACCGTTATGAAGCCTTTAATATCCAATAATACAAGCTTCAAAAACGCCCCTTTCAAAAACTCACTATGGCTTGTTGGGCTTTTGTTGCTGAGTTGGCTGTATTTCCAATCAGTTCAAATAGACACCCCGCTACACCTGCGTACCATTCAAAACTTTGAACAACTAGATCAACAAGATGCGCGACTTAACCAATTCGTGTTGCAGTCGCGTTATGGTCAACTTAAAAATTACGATCCGATTATCTCATCACAGCAACACATTGATTTTTTGCTTAATACCATGGCAACAGAAAAGGCTGATTATTTTGGTGAAGGCAACGCAGAAATTCAACAGGCGTTTCAACACTATCGAGAACTTTTTAAGCAAAAATATGAGCTGATAGAAAATTTTAAATCGCACAATGCTGTGCTACGTAACTCATTACAATATTTTCCAATTGCCTCCAAGTTGCAGTTAGATACCCATGCACCTCAATCTGAGCACGCGCAGCTTATCCATGAACTACGCGAAAATGTATTGTTATATGATTACAATGCGACAGGTGATCTTAAAAGTCGTATTCAGCAAATACTCACAGCGTTACAGTTATCAGCTGAAGATGGCGACGAAGCGCTCGAAAGTCTGAACAAACATGTGGCTATTATCATGTCGCATAAAACTGAAGTCGATGCATTAGTGCATGAAATTACACGATCAAGCACTAACTTTCAAGCCGACAAACTCCATCAAATTTACAGCCAACTATTTACAAAAAGGCAACAGAAAGCCGCCAATAACAAGCTTGCAATGGCTATATTTTCTGCCCTTATGCTCGCTTATTTGGCTTGGGTATTTACACGCTTAAAAGTAACGCGTAACAAACTGAGCGACTCTGTACGTGATTTAGAGTTTCAAAAATTTGCCTTGGACCAGCATGCCATTGTGAGTATTGCAGATAGTTCAGGTAAGATTTTTTACACCAATGACAAATTTAGTGAAATCAGTCAATACAGCCGCGAGGAGCTGTTAGGCAAAGATCATCGTATCTTAAACTCCGGCTACCACTCCCATGCATTTTTTAAAGGTATGTGGGCAACCATTAGCAGCGGCAATGTTTGGCGTGCAGAAGTCAAAAACCGCAGAAAAGATGGCTCTTATTATTGGGTTGACTCTACCATCGTGCCGTTTATGGATGATGACGGCAAGCCATTGCGTTATGTGTCCATTCGCTACGACATCACCGCCAGCAAAGGCTTGGGTGACCAACTATTAGCGCAACGTGCATTCTATGAAAGCGTCACTGAAACCCTTGGCGAGGGTCTGTACGTGCAAGACGCCGAGGGAAAGTGTGTTTACATTAACTCCGAAGGTGAAAAACTACTAGGCTGGAAGCGTGAAGATCTGGTGGGCTTACCATTGCATGACATCATCCATACGCATTCTGCATTGGGTGAAGTAATCGCTGCGCATGATTGCCCGATTATGAACCAAGTAATTAAACACGGCAAAGCACAAATGGATGATCAGGTATTTACCCGTAAAGATGGCTCAACAATTCCGGTAATTGTATTGTCGCGCGCCGTTTACAATGCGGATGGCGCAATCATTAGTACGGTAAGTGCTTTTCAGGATATTTCCTCCCGCAAGGCCGCCGATGCGGCACTTTTACAAGCTAAGGAAATGGCGGAACGTGCCAATAAAATCAAGGGTGATTTTTTGGCAAATATGAGCCATGAGATCCGTACACCAATGAACGGAATTGTCGGCATGACAGACCTAGCGCTAGATACAGACCTGAATGCTGAACAACGTGAATACATCAGTATCGTGAAGTCATCTGCCGAGGCTTTGCTTAGTATCATTAACGATATTTTGGATTTTTCTAAAATTGAATCAGGAAAAATGGACATCGATGTGATCTATTTTTCACTCGGACAAATGTTGCGGGATGCCATAAAATCACTCGCGCCACGTGCGCATCAAAAAAACCTAGAGTTATTGCTTTATATCGCACCCAATGTACCAGACCGGATTATTGGTGACCCTGGCCGACTGCGTCAGGTCATCTTAAACTTAGTAGGTAACGCGATTAAGTTTACACAAATAGGTGAAATAGAACTCTCAGTCATAAAAATTGAGGGTGCGCTCACGGGTAACGCCAAGTTAAAATTTAGCGTACGTGATTCTGGAATTGGCATTCCTGAAGAGAAATTCCAATCAATTTTTGAGTCATTTTCACAAGCTGACACTTCAACCACTCGCAAATATGGCGGCACTGGCCTCGGACTAACGATCTCTACAAAAATCATCAATTTGATGGGCGGTAAGCTTGACTTAAAAAGCAAAGTGGGCGAAGGATCAACGTTCTTTTTCACCATTGATGCGCCTGTCATTTCAAGCGAGGTCGTTACAAACCAACAGCACGCTGAACAAATTCAAGGTTTACCGGTACTGGTCGTTGATGACAACAGCACCAACCAAAAAATATTGCAAGAAATGCTACTCAGTTGGGGAATGCTACCGACGATAGTAGCGAGCGGTGAAGAAGCCTTGCTTGCACTGCAACAGGCATTAAAAACCAATAAAAGATACGCGCTCGCCATTTTAGATGTGCAAATGCCAAACATGAATGGCTTTGAACTGGCCAAGCAGATGAAGCAACGCCCTGATGACGCCCCTCCTGCAACGGTAATGATGTTAACCTCTGCAGGCCAACGCGGTGATGCCGCTAAATGCCGTGAACTAGGCATTGCCGGCTATTTAATGAAACCTGTCTCACAAGCTGATTTATTTGATGCCATCATGTCAGCTTTGGCGATGCAATCACCTAGCGCAATGCCACAAGATGAGCCGCTTCTAGTGACACGGCACACCTTACGCGAATCAAAACGCAAGCTTCACTTACTGCTAGCCGAAGATAATGCAGTAAACCAAACGCTGGCAACACGTATATTAGAAAAATTAGGGCATAGCATCACTATCGCCAATAACGGAGTTGAGGCGATTAGCTATTGGAATGAGGGTAACTTTGATGCCATTTTAATGGATGTTGATATGCCGGTAATGGGCGGTTTTGAAGCAACCGAGCTGATTCGTGAGCAAGAAAAATCAACTCGGAATTACACGCCCATAATCGCGATGACCGCACACGCCATGCACGGTGTGCGTGAGGAATGCCTAGGCCATGGCATGGATGGTTATGTATCCAAACCAATCAATACAGAGGCATTATGGCGAGAGCTAGATGGTCTTATATCCAATATTGACGGTGAAACAGGCTGTGGTACATCCCTACACAATACGTTGGCAACACAACTTCCAATTGCAGATTTTAATAAAGCAAGACAAACCATGGATGACAACCGTGAACTGTTCGACGAAATCGTACGTTTATTTCAAAAAGATATACCTACGCAAATGCAGACAATAAAAGCTGGCATAGCGTCCAATGACTTCAATTTAATACGTCACAGCGCGCATGCCATTAAAGGCATGGTCGGCGTGTTTGCAGCTGAAAAAGCCATGCATGTTTTAGTCTATATCGAATCTAATTTGGAGAATATCGACTTAAACCCAGCCGTGGCGGAATTGGAGCTAGCCTTAACGGAGCTCACCACAGCAATCAATCACTACCAATGGCAGTGAAATCATAGGCATGTCGTTCAACGGCATAGTAGCGCACAAAATAGTAGCGCACAAAACAGCACAATGGGTTAACCCAAGCTGATTGGGTTAACCTAGATTGGTACTAGCTAGCTTTAACCAAAACTGCATATATCTCATCTTTAAGATGAAGTTTTTCTTTCTTTAGCGCTTCAATTTCATCATGCGTACCCACCTCAATTTGCGCCTCCATATTTTTAATTTTTTGATCAATCGCATTATGGCGATCAAATAAATGTGTAAAGTGTAAATCTACGTGCTTGAGTTGCGTGATTAAATCGCGATATTCTGGAAACATATTAAACCTTTTAAAAATAGTGAATGACCTGATCATTCTACATTTTTACACCCTGTAATATCGGTAAAAAAGGCCTGTTTTTGACTTAAATCAAGGATATGTTTGACATCACTTAAATCCTGAAAACATAACCATCTGAGCAAAATTGCCGCACTACTGATAAAACGTAAAAAATCCGCGAATGCATTAGCGTGAAACCAGCAAAGTATTGTAAAATTGCATTTGGCGGGCCTCCCCGCATTGTGAAGTAGCCAATCTGGTCAGGTGCGGAAGCAAGCAGCCACAACTATTAAGCAAGTGCCGGGGTCAAGGCTCGCCTCTTCTTCACTTTAACGCTCTAAAAAATGACTTGGAAGTTAAAGAACCCCCAAATGTGCTTTAAATACATCAAGACGAAAAGACAATTTTCAGCTACAGTTTAGCCTATGTCATATCAAGTTCTCGCGCGTAAATGGCGCCCAAAATCATTTGAAACACTCGTCGGCCAAGACCATGTAGTCCGTGCGCTAACTAACGCGCTCGAACAAAATCGTTTACATCATGCTTACTTATTTACTGGCACGCGTGGCGTAGGCAAAACCACCCTCGCACGCATTCTAGCTAAGTCACTCAATTGCGAAACTGGTATCACCGCTAAGCCGTGCGGCATTTGCAACGCCTGTACCGAAATTGATAAAGGTCGTTATATTGATTTAATTGAGGTAGATGCCGCAAGCAACACGCAAGTGGATGCCATGCGCGATTTATTAGATAACGCGCAATATGCACCGACTGCAGGACGCTTTAAAGTCTATATTATCGATGAAGTGCACATGCTGTCGAAAAGTGCCTTTAACGCCATGCTGAAAACGCTGGAAGAACCTCCCGCACACGTCAAATTCATCCTCGCCACGACAGACCCGCAAAAAGTACCAGTCACGGTGTTATCACGCTGTTTGCAATTTAATTTGCGTCAAATGGCCGGCACGTCGATTACTGGACATTTACAAAACATTCTTGGTCAAGAAAACATTCCGTTTGAAGCAACGGCACTACACTTGATTTCACGCGCAGCGGCAGGCAGTATGCGCGACGCGCTCTCACTCACTGATCAAGCCATTGCTTACGGCGGCCAAACCGTGAATGAAGCTGAAGTGCGCGCGATGCTGGGCGCGATTGATCAAAGCTATTTGTATCAGTTGTTAGAGGCACTGCTGGCAAACGACGGCAGTAGCTTGATCAATCAAGCCAAAGCCATGGAACAACGTAGCATTTCATTTGAAGCCGCACTCAATGATTTTGCGCAATTGTTGCATCAAATTGCTGTGGCACAAACCGTGCCTGAAAGTGTGGCAGATGACCTACCCGAGCGCGAGGCATTGCTGGCTTTAGCACAGAAATTACCCGCTGAAACACTGCAGCTTTATTATCAAATAGCCTTGTTAGGACGCCGTGATATTGGTCTGGCGCCTGATGAATTTGCAGGGTTCACCATGAGCTTATTGCGCATGCTGGCGTTTACACCTAACGATGGCAATACCTCCGTTAGCCAAAAAAAAACCGAGCAGACGAACCAGTTAACGCGCCCTACACCAGCAATCAGCCAAGCTAAGCCAGTAGCAGCGCCATTTGTAGCCAAACCAGCGCCAGCTGAAACACTTAGCCAACAAACAAATGTTAATTCAGCCGCTACCAGCCAACAAACATCAAGTGAAAACACTACTACACCGGCTACTAGCTTTAATGGCAACTGGCGTAGCCTGGTAGATGAATTAAAACTGGGGCTTGCCAGAGAACTGGCCAAACATTGTGAGCTAATCGCTTATGATGAGCATAGTATTTCACTTAGTGTGCCAGAGGCTCAAAAACATTTGCTGTCGCCCAATTATCAAGAAAAGTTGGGTAGCGCCATTGCGCAATATTTTGATAAAAAAATTAAACTGCAATTCAGCATTGGTGGCACTGGCAACACACCCGCCAAACAAATTTCTCAAGAAAAAGCCGTCGCACAAGCCAGCGCAGAAAGTGCGATTGAAGAAGATGGCTTTGTTCAAGCCTTGATTAACGATTTTGGCGCGACGATTATTCCAAATTCAATTAAACCTATTAGTAACTAAGGAGCAGTGAAATGATGAAAGGTGGCATGGGCAATATGATGAAGCAAGCCCAGCAAATGCAAGCTAACATGCAAAAAGTACAGGCGGAACTTGCCAATATTGAAGTTGAGGGCATTGCTGCTAATGGCTTAGTCAAAGTACAAATGACGTGTAAAAACGAAGTAAAGCGCGTCACCTTGGATGACAGCGTGATGGATGATAAAGAAACATTAGAAGATTTATTAGTCATCGCACTCAAAGACGCCACAGCAAAAGTGGAGGCAACCTCTTCAGCACGTTTATCCAGCTTTATGCCAGCCGGCATGAAGCTACCGTTTTAATTCAAACGTACTTTATTTGAGATGAAAAACCCGCCAGCCCTTGAACAGCTCATTGATGGTTTACGCTGCTTACCTGGCGTGGGGCCAAAATCTGCCCAACGCATGGCTTATTATTTGTTGCAGCGCGATAGAAAAGGCGCCAATAATTTAGCTTTGGCGCTGGATAATGCCTTGCAGGTGGTCGGCCATTGCAAACTTTGCAACACGTTTAGTGAGCAACCCGTTTGTCCGTTGTGTGAATCTGCGCTTCGAGATAGCAGCGTGCTGTGCGTTGTAGAAATGCCGACTGACCTTATGATGCTGGAAAACACGCGCGCCTATACAGGCATGTATTTTGTACTCATGGGCAGGCTATCGCCTTTAGATGGTATCGGCCCAAAAGAAATTCACCTGGATAGGCTCATTAAACGTGCGCAAGATGGCATGGTGCAAGAAGTGATACTTGCCACTAATTACACGGTTGAAGGCGATGCAACCGCGCATTACATCAGTGAACTACTGCGTGCGCGTGGCATTAAAACTAGCCGCATAGCGCGCGGTATGCCAATGGGTGGTGAAATTGAGTATGTTGACAGCGGCACGTTAGCGCAAGCCATGCTGGAACGCAGAAGCGTTTAGATTTGTGCTTTTGCGTTGTTAACTCACTATTTTTAGCCTGCGACGGGCAACCAGTAAAAATGTAGCAAGCCTAACGCTGCGCTCGCAGCGACCAACTTAATCACGCTTAGATTCCATTTTACTAACAGCCATAACGCTAATACGGCTAATAAAACGGCATAGTAATCTATGACCTGCAACGTAGCCGTTGGTAAAAATACATGTTGTGCAAAAAACAGCGCCAAACTCACAATCACCCCCACCACTGCCGCTGTAATTGCGGTTAATGGCGCAGATAATTTAAGATTATTTTGTGTGGCTTCTACCAATGGCGCACCGATAAAAATAAATAAAAACGAAGGTAAAAAAGTAAAAAACGTCACCACCATTGCCGCAACAGCCCCTGATAAAAATAAGCTATCACTGCCCAATACCGCCTGCGACCATCCGCCAACAAAACCAACAAACGCCACCACCATAATCAATGGACCAGGGGTAGTTTCACCCAGCGCTAAGCCATCGATCATTTGATGTGGCGTAAGCCACTGATAATGCTCAACAGCGCCTTGATACACATAAGGCAATACCGCATATGCCCCGCCGAATGTGAGCAAGGCTGCTTTAGTAAAAAACCAGGCCATTTGTGTCAACACTGCTTGCCAACCGTAAACTAATGTTAATAGTGCCATCGCCATGCACCAAATAACGATACCGCCCGCTAACCATTTAAGCATTTTTCTCAGGCTAAATTTTGCATGCAATGGCGATGGCGTATCGTCATCAATCACCGCCTTACTATGCTGACTAGCACTGCTTTGGTGTAGTTTAACTACGTTAAATTGTCGAGGGAAATAATAGTGTGCAACAGCGCCCACTAAACCTGCGGCTAAAATAATCAAGGGGAAAGGTAAATGTAATTGGCTAATCGCCACAAAGGCAAATAACGCGACACCCCAAAGTATTTTGTTTTTAAGCACGCGCAATCCGATGCGATAAGCGGCAAACAATACAATAGCCACCACTGCAGGCTTGATGCCATAAAGCATGGCAGCTACTTGAGGGATATCACCAAAGCGCATGTAGCCCCAACTTAACGCGATTAAAATAAGCAGTGAAGGCAACACAAACAAGCCTCCTGCGATCACGCCGCCCCAGGTGCGATGCATTAACCAACCAATGTAGGTGGCTAATTGCTGCGCTTCCGGCCCTGGTAAAATCATGCAGTAATTTAATGCATGCAAAAATCGCTTGTCAGAAATCCAGCGTTTTTTCTCAACCAAATCATGATGCATCATCGCGATTTGTCCTGCCGGGCCGCCAAAACTGAGTAAGCCGAGTTTGAACCAATAGCCGATGGCTTCACGTAGCGTTGGCGCAACTATATTTTCATTGTTATGTTGCACGCTATTCCATTGCCCTATTGAAGTCTTTTAAATCAGCTTTAATATATCGAGCGGTGCATTGACAAAAACATCGGCACCCCACGCTGCTGGCTGGTCTGTTACATCCAGATAACCATATAAAGCCACTGCTGTGCGCATGCCAGCGGCAATGCCCGCCTGAATATCACGTTCCGCGTCGCCCACATACCAGCACATTTTAGGATTAACCTCAGCTTGTGCACAAGCAAGTAACAAAGTATCAGGGTACGGCTTAGGACGCGCTGCATCGTCACCACTGACCACACAAGCAGCACGTGTTATTAAGCCAATATTCTGCATTAACGGCTGGGTAAAACGCCGTGGCTTGTTGGTGACTACGCCCCAACGCACCTGCCTCTCATCCAACTGTGCTAACAACTCGGCCATACCATCAAATAATATGGGTTGGCGGGTCAGCACCTCATCATATAGCGCGAGATATTCTTCGCGCATCGCAGCAAACGATGCGTCTTCAGGGGTTAAATCAAAACCAATGGCAAGCAAGCCTTTGGATCCATGGGAAGCGTATGGACGAATGACTTCAAACGGCAATGCCTCTAAACCATGCCGCTCACGCTGTAAATTCAAGGCGTAAGCTAAGTCATGTGCGGTATCGACCAATGTACCGTCTAAATCAAATAGAATCATGTTGTCAACCAGAAGTTAGCTAAGCTGGGTATGCATGAGGTAGTTCACAGAAACATCATCACTCAACCAATAATGCTGCGTAAGTGGGTTGTAACTCATGCCACGCAACCCCGATGTATTCAAGTCGGCATATCTTGCCCAACTTGATAACTCAGACGGTTTAATAAACTTTGCGTAGTCATGCGTACCTTTTGGCAATAAATTCAACAGGTACTCGGCACCGATTACTGCAAACAAATAAGCTTTAGGATTACGGTTAATGGTTGAAAAAAATACTGAGCCACCCGGCTTGACTAGTTTAGCGCAAGCGGCAACGATTGAGGCCGGATCAGGTACGTGTTCTAACATTTCCATACACGTCACCACATCAAAGCTGGCGGGTTGCTCGATCGCAAGCTGTTCCACAGGTAGCAGCTGATAAGCGACTTGTGCGCCGCTTTCTAATTGATGCAATTTAGCCACATTGAGCGCTTTTTCGCCTAAATCAATACCCATAACATCAGCGCCTTTAAAATACATAGCCTCTGACAAAATACCGCCACCACAACCGACATCAAGCACGCGCTTGCCTTTTAAGCCAACTAAGCTATTAATGTAATCAAGCCGTAGCGGGTTAATTTCATGCAAGGGCTTAAATTCGCTATTTTTATCCCACCATTTATGGGCGAGATCAGCAAATTTCTGTAACTCTAATGTGTCGGCATTTAATGTTTGTATTGTCTTAGTTTCGGTTGCCATATTTGGACAATTTCCTTTAATTCTATTGGTTCTATGTTGGCATAAACGCCGTTACTGTAACGTAACTCACCTGCAACCCAGGTGTGAGTCACATGCTCACGTCCACAGCTATAAACTAAATGTGAAATTGGGTCGTAGCAGGGAGATGTATTGAAATCGCTTAATTTAACTGCCGCTAAATCGGCTTGTTTCCCCACCTCAATGCTGCCTATTTTATCCTCCAAACCTAGCGCTTTAGCCGCGTTAATCGTCGCCATTTCAAGCGCTTGGTGTGCTGGCAGTATTGTAGGGTCTTCACTGACTCCTTTAGCCAGCAATGCCGCTAAGCGTATTTCAGCAAACATATCGAGTCGATTGTTACTGGCAGCACCATCAGTGCCTAAGCCCACATTAACACCATTTTTCAATAATGAGGCTATTGGTGCAATACCGCTCGCCAATTTCAAATTAGAGCTGGGGCAATGCGCAATGTGACAACCGTATTCAGCTAACACGTCTATTTCATGCGCTAATAAATGCACGCCATGCGCTGCCACAAAAGTTGGACCTAACAAACCGAGCTCCGTCAATCTTTGGATTGGCCGCATACCGTACTGGGCCTCGCTTTGACTAATTTCATCACGTGTTTCATGTAAATGCGTATGGATACCCAAACCCAACTGCTCGGCATAAGTGATTATTTTTTCAAATGTTTGATTTGATACCGTATAGGGTGCATGCGGTGCAATGGACGCGCTAATGAGCGCATTGCCACGCCAGCTATCGTGCGCCTCAAAACCTTTTCGTAAGTAGTCGTCTGCATCACTGGCATAGCTGGTTGCAAACTCAAGCACAGCCAAACCTAAGTTGGCTCGCATCCCGGCTTGATTTACTGACATGGCTGTTGCCTGCGGGAAAAAATACATATCATTAAAACAAGTGACGCCACCGCTTAACATTTCAGCACAACCGAGCAATGACGAGTCCCTTACATATTGCTCAGAAATGACCGCACGCTCTGCTGGCCATATATGGTCGTTAAGCCAGGTCATTAAAGGTAAATCATCTGCAATTCCACGCATTAAGGTCATGGCCACGTGCGCATGGCAATTGATTAAACCAGGCATTAGAATGTGCTCATCTAGGCGCACTAGTTTTGTCGCTGTATATTGCTTTCTAGCCGCTTCAGTTGGCAGTAAATCTACAATGGTATCCGCTTGAATAATCAGCGAGTAATGCTCTAATAATGGCGTATTTGCAACGACTGTAGCGACCCAACGTGCTTCTATGATCAGGTCAACATTAGCTATAGTCTGCATTGAATGATTTGTTGTGTTCATGCTGCTCATTCTACCAATAAAAAAGCCCCGCATCTGCGAGGCTTTGTTTCAATGCTTAAATTTTAGTGAAAATTTAGCATTAAAGTCTTATTACTTGCACTCATTTACTGAATGCTGTCTTTGACCTTCGATAACAACGCGACGGTTAGGCTCTAAGCACTCAATTAAAGCTTTACCCTTAACGCCCTTGCACTCAACTACAGGTTGTGACTCGCCTTTACCAACAGCACGTAAACGGCTAGCGTCAATACCATGTGAAACTAAATGTTGTTTGATGATATTTGCACGTTGCTCTGACAATTTTTGATTGTATTTTTCTGAACCAATACGGTCTGTATGACCAATCACTAATACAACATCAAACTCTGGATGCGCTTTTAATGTAGCAACAACATCATCAAGAACAGGCACACTGTCACCGTTTAACTTGAACTTGTCAAAACCAAATAATTTCTCAGCAGAAAGTGTAATGGTTTCAAATTTAGGTTGGCAAGCTTCAGGCGCTACTACAGGCGCCGGAGCTGGAGCTGGCTCTGCTACCGCCACTGGTGCTGGTGCAACGTAAGGTGCTGGTGCTGGTTCAGCAGCTGCAATTACTGGTACTGCTACTGGTGCGCCAAAGCGGAAAATACCACCTAAGCTAAGCAATGTATTGCCAATGGTGCCATCAGCATCAAAATTTGTAGTTGGTGCTTTTGCATTTGAACGAGTCCATTGGTGACGCAAATCTGCTTGCAAACCAAAAGTATCATTAATAAGGTATTGCGCACCCAAACCAACGTTGGCTAACCATGATGTTTTGCTTCTGTCTTGAAGTTGAGCAAAGTTACTGTAGTCAACATTGTTACGTGCTACACCCAAACCAGCCAACAAGAATGGACGAAATTTATCACGGCTAAACATATACAAAGCATCAACGCCTAGTGTCGTTTGTTTGTAACGACCACCTACTCCAGCAATACCTGTATCTTCACTGGCACGGTTGTAACCTAAACCACCTTGAATATCCCAGCTCGGGCTTAACTCTTTACCTAATTTAATAAATGCGCCACCGCCGTTATTAGCATCTAGGTCACTATCTGTATCCATGTAACTTACACCTGGCACTGCGTACCAAGCGCCACGGTACATATCTTCTGCAGATGCAGAAAAAGCGGCTAAACCCAGTGAAGCGGCTACTGCAAGGCTAACAAGATTTTTTTTCATTTAATTTGACTCCTGATTGGTGAATTACTTAACGGCTAATGATACGCAACGCACCACGTCAGCGCAACCTTTAATATAATATAAATGCGGGTTTGCAACAGGTTCTGTTGGTTTTTTACAACAAATTTACATTGCTTTACGTATTGCCTTTATTTTTTCAGCGCTTAAGCTTAAGTTTCTTTGATTTTGAACACAAACGCCACCTCTAAAACCCACATAGCTTGGGTTTATTGTTTTTACTATCGCTACATGTTGTAGTGTGAGTGACCCAGCCAACCCAAATAACAAACCCTGCGTATGTACATCTTTGGCAAATAACTGCATGGGTTTTTCTGAAAAATAATCTAAAAAAGTAGCACCGTTTTTATGCGAGGTATCCAACATCACACCGTAAAAACCTGCGGCTTTAATTGCACTGATTAAGCTTGCCGGATACTGATATTCAGCAAACAAGACTGCGATAAGTTTTACATCGTTTTGTGCGATTGTTTTTAGCGTATCCAAACATGGCTGATAATCATCCGTCTCAAAAAAACCTATTTTTATAATATCTACTTTGGTTTTTGTTAAAGCAACAACATGCTCAAGTATCAACTCAGCTTGCATTGGTAAATCGCCGATTGTTGCGCTGGTTAATCGCTTACCATACTGATTTTGATTATTCACGTACGCCACGACCTCATGAATCGTTGCCAACGGCAATGCCCCTAATGCGCCTTTAGTCGGATCTTTTAAATCAATAAAATCTGCGCCATGCTCCAACGCAATTTCAGCTTCTGCCACACTGGTAACGCTAATCAATAATTGCGTCATTAGGCTAAGTTCTCAGCGTTCATTGCTGCTTGATGGTTGGTCACCGCTTCCATTAACCAGCCCCAGGCTTCCTGCTCACGTGGTCCGGCTGTTTTTTCAATGGCAATGCTTAAATAAGTAATCTCTTGGTTAATTTTTTCCATCGGTAGCCGTTTCAATCTGCTTACCAATACCGCCAATTCAATCACGGCCGCCTGTGCACGATTAAACCCCTGAAAAGATTGATGCTGCGCCTCATGCACTATTTCTAAAAAAAGTTGCGGGCGAACAGCGTCATCTTGCACGTTTACTAGCTTTAGTTCTTTATGCGCCAACACGTCAGACAATCTAAACCCGGCTATTTTTTCTGTAGGCACTAGCGCCCCGACCTCTCGCCCGGTCAACGCGCCTGCAAAGTTGCGTACATCATCTGTCATATTAAGCACTGCATGTTTTGTTGCCAATATGTTGTCTAGCGTGCGTGAGGGCTTAAATGGAGAAATAACCACCAAGCCCTGTTGCAGGCGAACACCAAAGGGCGTGACATGCGCATTGCCCTCTGCATCTATACTGCTGACTATCGTTTCATAAATCATTGTTTAACTTTCTTTCGCAGCCTTTTTATTACGCTTTTCTTTAATAGAAGCTTCACGATGCGCAGTTTTGCCAAGCTTCTCCGCATGCAAGGCACTAAGCCCCCAATTGAGTTCCTGATCCTGCACGTAACGCTTATTTAATTGCCATGCGATTTGTGCGCGCGCCAACTCAACGCCCAAGTAAAACGCATGTGAAGCATCATCATCCACTTTTAGGTGTGGGTATAGTACAAACGGATCAACCGCCTCATATATGCCATCACGGTTGTAGATATGCAAGCCTTGCTCACTGACTTGAATACGAAAACTCGGGTCTTTTATCTGAGTAGCTATTTCTTTGATTTCATCTGCGCCGTAAGTAAATGGGCGTCTATCATGCAGTCCAAGCAAGCCGTCACTATAGCCTCGTGGCAGCCTATCATCACGCTTTGCTGCAAACATGATGCGCCTAGCGATGTCTGCCTCAGCAATTGCGTTAACAGCGTGCGGGCTTACAGACGTTGCCAATACCGCGTTGATATCAAGCTCGCTAATCATGCCAAATAACAGCGCATTGATGCCTGTGGTATCGGCATCCGTCAGCTCGGTTAAATTACCAATGCCCATCATGATTTGAATCTCAGGGTATTTTTTGCGCAGTTTTTGGTAACGCACAATTGAATCAGTCAACCCAAAATGAATCGGATCTAAAATCGCATCCGCAATAAATGGTTTGTTACGTTGTAGGCATATTTCAATCGCACGGTAGAGTGATGCCAAGCTATGCGGCTTAGCGGGTATTAACACTGGCGTCGCAGCTACTTCATCAGCTATCCATAACGTGTTTTCTGTTAAGCTCAATAAATAATCTGCGCCTGCATGCCCTGCGGACAATAAGTCGTCAGTATTGAGTGAATCTACGCTCACTTGAAAACCTAACTGTTTTAGTGCTGTAACGGCCTCTGCCAAATGCGAAAAAGGCACCGCTGGTAAGCAACCTAAATCAATCACATTAGCACCTTGGGCTTGGTACTGCTGTGCTTTTTTTACGATGCCTTCAATACTTAAATAGGGCGCATCTACAATCTCAGCAAAAATTTTCACCTGATGCTGGCTTAAATCAGGCGCTACGCCTGCATGACCGAAATATTGCGGCAAATCCTTCAAATCTATAGGACCACGCTCTACCGGCACGCCATACTGCGCCTCAAGCGCGGTTAAATCACCTTGGCACAAGCCTGGAACAATTATTTTATCGGCATCACCGGTTTGTTTAAGTCTGCGCGCTATTAAATCTGGCGTCATTAAAGCAGCAACAGAGACACCAATTTGCTCAATACGGTATTTAAACGGCGGCGTTTTTGGGTTGCTTTGCACTTCACTCAAGACTTTGTTAAGACTTTTTTCGGCAAGCTTACCCGTTAAAAAAAGTAGATTTTTAGTCATACTTCAAGACTGAATGGCAGACTGAGCCGTCAAATACATATTTTTCTGTATGCTTTCACTTAAGCTCTGCATATCTTCCACCACTGTAGTTGCTTCAAATGTTTTGAGCTTGGCGATATTATCTAAATCTATTTTGCGCGGATACACTTTAACAACATTATCTCGCGGTGCCTCAGATTCCAACTCCGGCGCTGTATCGCAGGCAAATACAATACTTGGTACGCGTGTTTTTCCAGCTTGCGCGTATAAATTGGTCACTAAACTATCTGAAAAACCATAAGCCATTTTAGCGATAGTATTTGAAGTGGCAGGTGCAATCACCAGCGTATGGTATTTACCTTGGTAAAATAGCTCAACAGGCACGCTGCTAGCAGTTTTATCTTGAAAGACTCGATGCCCTTTAGCGTTTAATAACGACTGAAACCCATACTGCTGAATGATTTCAGCCGCCGCTCTACTAAGAAATACATCAACATTTTCCAAAGAGTTAAGGATAGATAGAGATTCACGCAGATAATGCCCAGAACCCGTAATTGCCCACGCTAGACGTTGCTGCATATTGTTACCAACTTTCATACCAATACCACCATTGCTGATGAATATGTTTATAAGAATCCTCACCCTGCATCAAAGGTGGAATGTGCGATGAGTTTGCGAAACCAGCTCTATCAAATAGGCCATGAGATGAAGTCAATACTCTTACCGTCCCATCTGACAATATATCCGTAAATGTAATGCTATAAAGACCGACTTGCCGCTTTGGATGATTAAACTCAAAAGCAAGGTCAATTTTTCCAGCGCGAACTTGCTCTGCATAGACTGACAACGCATGTTCGCTCAGTGCAAACCTTACTGAAGAAAAAATACCTGTTAAAGCTAAAACTAATGGCAAAATAACAAGAACTGGTTCAATCGACCAATAGGCTATGTTTCTTTTGGCCTCAACGATACCTCTACGTTGACGTTTTAAGGACAAAATAAGTCTAACTAGCCAGACCAGTCCCCATATCAGCGTTACAGGCAAAGCCACCAGAATCAACAGCATATTAAAACCAGCATCACTAAACACAACAACGCAAAATAAAAACCATACAACACCAAACAAAAGCTGCGTGTAGCTAAATTGATTAGACAGTTTATTTTGCTCGCTCATACTTTGTACTCAACGCTGACTTTTTATGGCGACTCATCATATCATTGGCTATAGCAACCACTGTGCGCGGCATTGGTGGAACATTCATATAAAAAGCCACTGATACACTACCGTCTTGCTGCAAATGTTTATCTACTTGTATGTCAGCAAAAAAATCTTGCAACTCATCCTCCGTCGCTTTTACATTCAATACAGCGCCATTAGTTGAACCGTCATGCGTTGCTACTTTCGAGACTCGAATGTTTGAGATATTTTCCCAAGGCACAAAAAGCCAGCTTTTTCTTCGACTATTTTCTATTTCAGCATTTTTACCCAGATGCGTAGTAAGTGCATATTTATGCTTAAAATACATCCCGAGATGATCCGCAAGAAAAAATGGGGTTGATGAATACTGTGACCAACCCCTGGAATGTAGTGCAGAAAAGAAAAACGCAGGTACTAGTATGCAAACCAGCAATTGAACCCATAAAGGCATCTTTGCCCAATCATGAATACTGAACCATGCTACCGCGATTGCAAATAATAGTGAAATCAGTCTTAACAGGTTTGTAAACCATTTTGGCATCATAGGAGCGTAAGCCTCGCTCCCTAAACTTGGCATTTCAGGTAATCGCTTATTCATCGCAAATTAACTCGAATGCCTTACAAAATCTAGAGACTAAACGGATGCTCGATCACAATGGTTTCATCACGCTCTGGGCCTGTTGAAACAATGGCAATTGGCACACCGCATAAAGCTTCTAAACGTTTGAGATAGTTTTGTGCGTTTTTAGGCAGGCCATCCCAAGTTTTAACGCCAAAAGTAGTTTCTGACCAGCCTGGCACCGTTTCATAAATCGGCTTACAGCCTGCTACGTCATCGGCACCAATCGGCAGTAGATCTATTTTTTTGCCATCCAGCTCGTAACCGGTGCAAATGTTAAGCTCTTTAATACCGTCTAATACGTCCAGTTTAGTGATACATAAACCCGTTAAACCGTTAATTAACGCAGAGCGACGCAATGCTGCTGCATCAAACCAACCACAGCGACGTTTACGTTTTGTGACTGTGCCAATCTCTTGGCCTTTGTTAGACATTTGATATCCAGGCACGCCTTGCGTTTCAATATCCAGCTCACTCGGAAAAGGTCCGCCACCTACGCGCGTGGTGTAGGCTTTGGTAATTCCTAATACATAATGCAACATATTGGCACCAACACCCGTGCCTGCTGAAGCTTGGCCTGCAATACAATTGCTAGATGTCACATAAGGGTAAGTACCATGATCGATATCCAATAGTGTGCCTTGTGCACCTTCAAACAAGAGATTTTCACCTCTAGCGTTAGCCGCATAAAGTTCAGCTGAAATGTCGGTCACCATAGGTTTCAAGGCTATCGCATGCTGCATGCTTGCATCGTATTGTTGGTTAAAATCAACAGCCTTGGCATCGAGATAATTTGTAAGTACGAAATTGTGATAGTCCATGACTTCACGTAATTTATCGGCAAAGCGTTCAGGATAAAATAAATCATAAACACGTAAAGCACGGCGCGCTACTTTATCTTCATAAGTGGGACCTATGCCTTTACCCGTGGTGCCGATTTTTTTATCCGCGCCACGCTTAGCCTCGCGCGCTAAATCAACAGCTACGTGATGGCTTAAAATCAATGGGCAACCTGAACTGACCTTAAGACGATTTTTAACTTCCAAACCACCTTGTTCAAGTACGGAAATCTCACTCAACAAATGCCCAGCATCTAACACTACGCCGTTACCAATGTAGCAGTTCACGCCGGCACGTACGATACCAGATGGCACCAAATTTAGTTTATAAATGCGTTGTGCGTCACCTTGACCAACAACCAGCGTATGTCCAGCATTATGTCCGCCTTGAAAGCGCACTACACCTTGGGCATGATCTGTGAGCCAATCGACTATCTTGCCTTTACCTTCATCGCCCCACTGGGTTCCGATGACGACTACATTTTTTGCATTCTTATTTGCCATAACGTTGACTTTACAATTGAGTTAGTTGAATTTTTTTAATAACGAGCAGTTGTGATGATTTTTATTGGTGTGCTATTTCCACTACGTGCCAACCTGAGTTGAAATGTTCCAATTTTTTATTACAATTGAGTTCAACCATATCAGACTCAGCACCGATTAAGCCCTGTACTACGATGTAGCCTTCAGCCCTCAAAGCCTCAATTTTGGCAATTAACGTTTTATCATCTGAAGCAGGCGCAAATATGGCGGTGGCTGACTGTGCTGGTGGCAACGCTGTTGCCACACCGCGTAAATCCAGGCTAAAGCCTGTGGCAGGACGTGCGCGACCAAATGACTGCCCAACCTTATCATAACGGCCACCTAATGCTAATGGTCCTTTATAACCTTGCGCATAAGCGGCAAACACAATACCACTATGATAATGATAGCCACGCAACTCGCTTAAATCAAAGCTTACAGTAACGCCCAAGTCATCTAAAGCACCACTCACTTTGATTAAATCTTCTAGTGCGTGTTTAATCGCAGCAGTTTCTGGTAACAACTTTGCAGCTTTCACTAATATGGTTTTATCACCATTAAGCTCGGTTAAATGTAATAAGGCTTCACGCGTAGTTTTATCTAAAGCTTTAGCTAACACTGCTACAGAAGATTGATCTTTGCTTTGCAACGCGGCGTATAAGTCTTTCTCAAGCTGCGGGTTGACTTGGCTAGATTCAATTAAGCTACCAAACACATTCACATGGCTAAAATCCATGTGAACTTGATCAATACCTATGGCCTGCAATGCCTTAACAAGTAAGCGCTGAATTTCAATGTCGCTCGCAATTCCGGCGTGACCATATAACTCTGCACCTAGCTGTAACGGTTCACGTGTTTGCGCCAAACCATCTGGTTTGGTACGCAATACGCTACCGGCATAGCATAAGCGCGTAATGCCCTGATGATTTAACAAATGCGCATCTATCCGTGCCGCCTGTGGCGTCATGTCAGCGCGCACGCCCATCAAGCGGCCTGTGAGCTGGTCCACCACTTTAAACGTGGCCAGATCTAAATCATGCCCAACCCCTGTAATTAAAGACTCCATGTACTCTAACATCGGAGGAATAACATACTGATAGCCATGCACTTTAAACAGATCAAGCAAGGTACGACGCAATGTTTCAATACGTGTAGCCTCAGCGGGCAAAACATCTTCAACATATTCCGGGAGCAACCAATTACGCATTTTTATCATCACTTTTTAGCAGGCAATTATTTACAAAAAAACAATTACTTACTTAATAAAATTAATATCAAACCACCAATAATAGACGCCAAACCGACAAACCTTAGTTGCCCATCTTTCATCTCAATCATGCGTTTGAAGGTCTCACGCCAAGCCTGTGGCATCAACAAAGGCAATAAACCCTCTAAAACCAGCATAAGACCTAACGCAGTCAGTAGTGTACCGCTAAAAATGCTAAGCCTTATTTTTTAGAAGGGCTACGCATGTACTTGAAGAAGTCTGAGTTTGGATCTAACACCATGACATCACTCTTGCTCTTAAAGCTATTTTTGTAGGCTTCTGTGCTACGATAAAATGCGTAAAACTCCGGATTGCGACTATAGGACTGATTGTAAATTTCAGCGGCCTTAGCATCGCCCTCACCCTTGGTTTTTTGTGCATCCCGGAAAGCTTCAGCAACAATCACTTCACGTTGCTTATCTGCATCTGCACGAATTTTTTCAGAGGCAGCAGAACCTTCTGACCGTAGCTGATTAGCAAGACGCTTACGCTCTGCAATCATACGATCAAATACAGATTTACTGATTTCTTCTGAATAATCAACACGTTTCAAACGCACATCCACCACTTCAATGCCCATTTGACGCGCTTCAGCATCCGCCTTTACACGCAAGCGATCCATCACCACTCCGCGTTCACCGGCAATCACCTCATGTACAGTACGCATACCAAACTCCGTACGCAAGCCAGCATTCACCACTTTTGATAATCGATCTTCTGCGGCAGCTTCACCACCTTCTTTGATCGACACATAGTATTTTTTAGGATCGACTATGCGCCATTTCACAAATGAATCCACCATCATATATTTGTTTTCACTGGTGATAAATTTGGCAGGCTGCTCCCAATCCAGTGTCAATATACGATTATCAAAATACTTTAAGTTATCTAACAACGGCACTTTAAAATAAAGCCCTGGCTGTTTCTTAACGGCAACAATTTCACCTAAACGTTGCACCAATACATATTGCGTTTGATCAACAGTGAATGCTGAAACTGATAAAAGCATCAAACCAACAATTGCAAATATCAGAATATTTTTTATATTTTTCATCATTATTCCTTATCGACTTTCTCTGTCGCGACTACGGAAAGCATCGCGTGTGCGATCTGCAGTGGCTAAAGCTTCAGCTGCCGTGGCAGCGCCAACCTGCGGATTAAGTGACTGCATGGATTGTGACTGCTGAACCGTGTCGCCACCACTAGCACTGATGAGCTTATCTAACGGAAGATACAGCAAGCTGTTACTACCCGCCTTTTGATCAACAATCACCTTACTAACACTCGACATAATCTGCTCTTGCGCATCTAAAAACAAACGTTGGCGCGTCACTTCAGGCGCGTTGTTATATTGCGCTAAAATTTGATCAAAACGGCTGGCATTGCCTCGCGCTTCACTCTCAACTTTTAATTTATAACCTGCGGCTTCGGCTAACAAACGTGAAGCCGTACCACGTGCTTTTGGAATAACATCATTCGCGTAGGCTTGACCTTCGTTAATTTGACGCTGGTTATCTTGATTAGCACGGTTGACGTCTTCAAATGCTTCTTGCACCTGCTCAGGTGGCTGAGCACTTTGCAACGATACGCTGATAATTTTCACGCCAGTCTTGTAGCTATCTAAAATGACCTGCATGCGCTCTGAAGTATCTGCCAAGCCTTTTTGCAATAGATCATCTAACTTATTCTTACCTACCACTTCGCGAATCGCCGTTTCAGCTGCAGACATAACCGCAGCATCAGTTGAACGGTTATTAAACAAATAATATTTTGCATTATTTAGGTTGTACTGCACCGCAAACTGTAAATCAATAATATTTTCATCTTCAGTCAGCATCAACGCTTCACGTGGTTGCTTGGTTTTACTACCTCCGCCTTCAGCACTGCTGCGATAGCCGACTTCTAACCTGCGTACCTGCTCCATATTTACCACAGAAACAGATTCAATTGGGTAAGGCAAATGCCAGCGTGGACCTGGCTCTGTGTTTTCATCCAGCACTTTACCAAAACGGTTTACTACACCAAGCGAACCTTGATCAACAATATAAAATCCCGTACCTAGCCAAATCAGCATCACGACCGCCAAAATAGGTAATATAGGTAAGTTAACAGGGTTAGCTTGCGGCCGAATTGGCTGTGGATTAGACTTATTACCGCCACCTTTTCCAAACAAGGTGTTGATCTTACGGCTTAAATCGCGCATGACCTCATCTAAATCTGGGGGACCTTCATTATTTTGTGCACGCCATCCAGGAAATTTAATCATTCATTGCTCCAAAACTAAAACTGACATTCATTAAACACGCTAGCTAACCAAAAAATGATTATCAGCGACAAATACTCACCAATAAATACAGATGAACTGTATTTTCATGGCTTTTTATTTACTCAACACTACATTTGTATGCGCCCAATGATACTGATTGCTACCTTAAGCATAAGCATGTTCTTCTGTTCGTTGCTTTTGTATATATTGGTAATGTTCCGCCATGGCCTGCCTTAGCAAGTCCATGCCCTCACCTGTTTTAGCAGATACATGCAGGGTTGCAATTCTACCATATTCATCACGCGTCACGGATGGCTCCAAGCCCACGCGGTCAATTTGGTTAAGCACTAAAATCTGTGGCACCTTAGCCGCGCCAATCTCCAGCAGCACTTTATTCACCTGTGCAATCTGCTCATCACGGTTGGTGCTAGCCGTATCTACAATATGCAGCAATAGGTCTGCTTGTACTGATTCTTCTAGCGTTGCACCAAACGCTTCAACTAAAGCGTGTGGCAAGTGCTTAATAAAACCAACCGTATCGGATAGCACAACAGCCCCACAACCTTCAATAAAAATCTTGTGCGTTGTTGTATCCAAGGTCGCAAATAATTGATCCGCCACATAAATGTCGGCTTTGGTCAGGCGATTAAATACTGTTGATTTTCCTGCGTTGGTATAGCCTACCAAAGACACTGTCATTACATTTGAGCGCTTACGCGCGCGACGCTGCATGCCACGCTGCGCCTTGAGCTTAACTAGCTTTTCACGCAACTGCTTAACGCGTACGCGTAACATACGACGATCAAGCTCTAACTGAGATTCACCAGGGCCACCGCGCACGCCGATGCCGCCTTTTTGACGCTCCAGGTGCGTCCAGCCACGCACTAGGCGCGTGGACAAATGCTCGAGCTGTGCAAGCTCAACCTGCAGCTTACCTTCATGGCTTTGTGCACGCTGGCTAAATATATCAAGGATTAAGCCGGTTCTATCGACCACACGTGCTTGTAACAGCCGCTCTAAATTGCGTTGTTGCGATGGGGATAGGTCGTGATTAAATACGGCAATGTTAGCTTCACTGGCTTGCATCATTTGCGACAATTCATCGGCCTTACCGCTACCGATAAAAAGTTTGGCATCAGGTGTAGCGCGCCGGCCTTCAACCGTACCGCGTATTGCCAGACCAGCGCTGATACTTAACTGACGAAGTTCATGTAAGCTTTCTTCGTAATCGGTATCACCAAAATCAATGCTGACCATGATGGCAGCATCGCCACCACTTGGTCTTTCAAACAAATCTTTCAATGCTTATTCATCGCCTTCTTGGTCAGGTATGTTTACCATACGTGCTGGAACAATGGTTGAAATCGCATGTTTATAAACCATTTGAGTAACCGTGTTTTTAAGCAAGATAACGTACTGATCAAATGAATCTACTTGACCTTGTAATTTGATGCCATTAACGAGATAGATAGATACAGCGACATGTTCTTTACGTAAAGCGTTAAGAAATGGGTCTTGTAACATTTGCCCTTTGTGATTCATGATGTCTCCTATTGTTTGGAGTTATATAAAATTTACAACTACAGTTTGTTAATACTACACTCGTTCTGAGTTAGAGCAATCAAATTCGTTCCATTTAAACCACTATTTAATAGCTAGTTAATGGTTAGTAATTCTTGCCAACACCTCTTCCCGACCCAGCAACGCCATCACTTGGTCAATACTTGGAGACTGCGCGATACCCGTCAGCATTACGCGTAGCGGCATTGCTACTTTAGGAAACTTCAATTGATACTGCGTCACCACCTCGTTAATCGCATGGTGAATCGCTTCGGCCTGCCAATCAACAACTTTTAACAAATCAGCCAATGCTTCAATAACTGGTTTGATTTCTACGGTTAAATGCTTTTCTGCGGCAGCAATATCCATGACTGGTTTTTGATAAAAATAAGCAATACTTGCCGCAAGCTCATTTAACGTATTTGCGCGCTCTTTATATAAATCAATCACGGCTGGCAAGTTAGGGGTTTCGCTCACACTTACATTTAATTTAGCAAGGCGTTTGGTAATATCACCCACGAGGGATTCGGCACTTGCCAGCTTGATGTAATGATTATTTAACCAATTGAGTTTTTCAGTGTTAAATTGCGCGGCTGACGACGTAATGTGGTCAAGGTCAAACCACTCACAGAATTGTTGCATGCTAAAAACTTCTTCATCACCATGGCTCCAACCTAGACGTGCTAAATAATTCAGCACGGCCTCTGGCAAATAGCCATCTTCATCATATTGCATCACACTCACAGCGCCATGCCGTTTAGATAATTTTTGCCCATCACCACCTAAAATCATCGATAAATGCGCATATTGCGGAATCGTAGCGCCTAGTGCTTTGAGCATGTTAATTTGACGTGGCGTGTTGTTGACATGGTCATCGCCTCGAATAACCTGCGTAATACCCATTTCCCAATCATCAACCACTACACAAAAATTATAAGTAGGCGTGCCATCGGCACGAGCGATAATTAAATCATCTAACTCGCTATTGGCAATTTCAATACGGCCTTTAACCAAATCATCCCAAACCACGACGCCATCTTGCGGATTTTTAAAACGAATAACCGGTGAAATATCGGTTGGGATAGCAGGCAATACTTTACCGGCTTCTGGACGCCACTTTCCGTCATAACGTGGCTTTTGTTTGTCTGCCATTTGCTGCTCACGCAACGCATCCAACTCGGCTTTACTACTGTAACAATAATAGGCGCTACCTTGTTGCAACATGGTTTGAATCACCTGTTTATAGCGATCCATGCGCTGCATTTGGTAAAATGGGCCTTCGTCGTAATCCAAGCCCAGCCATTGCATGCCGTCTAATATGGCTTGCACCGCCTCTGGTGTGCTACGCGCAACATCGGTATCTTCAATACGTAAAATAAAAGCACCGCCATGTTTTTTGGCATAAGCCCATGAAAACAATGCGGTGCGCGCGCCACCAATATGGAGAAAACCAGTAGGACTTGGGGCAAAACGGGTACGAACAATCATATTTAATATCAATTAACAGTAACAGCGTTATTTTAGCACGCCCTAATGTTTAGCTATAAAGCAATCATGTTTATATAGCGGGCTTAATTACCAAAAAAACTAAATGCAAACGAGACTATTAAAATCAACAGGTTTACTAAAGTAAAGCCTGACGAATTACCTAGAACCACTAAAGACTTTAATCACCAAAAATCTTTAAGAACCTAAAATCTTTAAGAACCTAAAATGAAGTTAAAGTCTGAAGCGCCAGTCTAAAATCCGAGACTATCTAACAAATCATCCACCTGCTCTTGGCTTGCGACTACATCAGCCACAGTTGGGTCAATTTGAGGACCATTCATGAGTAAAGCCGCATCGTTGCTTTCCACCTTGTTTGCTTCACCGTCTTTTTTAGGCTTAGCTGGAGAAAAGTCCACTAGCACTTGCACCAATTGCTTTTCAAGGTCTTGCGCTAATCCTGTGATTTTTTTAATCACTTGACCAGTTAAATCCTGAAAATCCTGCGCCATCATAATATCCATCAACAGCGCTTTGGTTTCTGCGGTGTGCTTTCCTGTCATGGCTAAAAATGCCAAAGTTTCATCTGCAGCCAGGTTATATTCACTTTTTAATGAAGGTTCTGCCAACACAGCTTTCCAACGTTGTTGCAATGCCGTAGCGCCTGATGCAAGTTCATCTTGTAGCGGAATTGCTGCATCTGTTGCATTGAGTACACGTTCAGCTGCTTGCTCTGTCATGCGTGCAACATAGGCTAATCGGTCACGCGCATCTGGTATATCTTGCGCAACCTGCTCTAAAATCTTATCTAACCCTAAACCTTGCAAACTATCATGTAGCATCCTTGTGACGTGTCCAATACGGCTAAGCATATCGTCATTAGGTGCCGAAGCTTGTATAAGCTCGGCTTGTAAGGCTTGTTGCTGTAAAGTTTCGCCAGTCATTTTTACGCCCCCGCCTTCTCAAGCTTCTCAAAAATTTTGGATAATTTTTCATCTAAGGTGGCGGCGGTAAATGGCTTAACAACATAACCATTAGCACCAGCTTGGGCGGCAGCGATAATGTTTTCTTTTTTAGCTTCAGCTGTCACCATCAATACAGGGATTTTAGCTAATTCAGCATCCGCTCGGATGTTTTGCAATAAAGTCAAACCATCCATGTTAGGCATGTTCCAATCGGACACCACAAACTCAAACCCACCGCCTTTAAGCTTATTTAACGCTATGACGCCATCCTCAGCCTCATCAACATTGGTATAGCCTAACTCTTTGAGTAGATTACGAACAATTCTCCGCATGGTAGAAAAATCATCTACCACAAGAAATTTAGTATTTGGGTTTGCCATGCTTTACTCCGTTAACAATAGTCATTATTAGGTATTCTATATTCTTACACGCGCATCGCACGTGCGGTATTTGCCATTAAGTAATTTAGCACCAATTTTGGTAAATCATTCAAATGCGCAACTTCATCTACACCACCATGCGCCACAGCCTCTTTGGGCATGCCATACACCACACAGCTAGCTTCATTTTGTGCAAAATTATAGGCGCCAGCTTGCTTCATTAGCGCCATGCCTGCTGCCCCATCTTTACCCATCCCGGTTAAAATGACACCAATCGCATTTTTACCTGCAAATGTAGCGGCAGACTCAAACAGCACATCTACAGAAGGCTTATGGCGGCTCACCGGCGCAGCATCACTTAACTGTGTGACGTAATTCGCACCGCTTCTGGCAAGCAAAAGATGCTGATCACCTGGTGCAATATACGCGTGTCCTGGCAATATACGCTCCCCGCCCTGTGCTTCTTGCACTGAAATTTGGCAGAGTGAATTTAATCGATTTGCAAATGACTTAGTAAAGCCCGCTGGCATGTGTTGTGTAATCAAAATACCCGGGCAATCTGAGGGCATTTGCAGCAAAAAAGCTTTAATTGCCTCAGTGCCTCCCGTTGATGCGCCAATAATCAATAATTTTTCACTACTAATAAGCGGGTTGCGAAGTTGCGCAGGTGCAGACGTGGCCGCTTGTGTGGCCGATGAGCGAGGCAGTGACGCTATTCTAGCTTGAGATGCAACGCGAATCTTGTCGGTAATAATATCGGTATATTCAAGCATACCTTCTGTAATCGACATTTTTGGTTTGGTTACAAAATCTATTGCGCCCAACTCTAATGCGCGCATCGTGATTTCCGAACCTCGCTCAGTCAGCGTTGATACCATTACCACAGGCATCGGTCTGAGGCGCATTAACTTCTCTAAAAAATCCAGACCATCCATCTTTGGCATTTCCACATCCAAAGTGAGCACGTCAGGATTTAAATGCTTGATCATTTCGCGCGCAACCAGTGGATCAGGCGCAGCGCCCACCACGACCATATCACTTTGACTGTTGATAATTTCAGTCAACAAGCTACGAATTAATGCGGAGTCATCAATCACTAATACTTTTATTTTCATTTAATTACATCTCACGTTTATTATTGTTTGCTATGTAGGATCAAATATCCAAAATAGCTGTTGGTATAGTGGCTGATATTAAAGTGGTTCCAGATCAAAACGCCCTTTCTTATCCACTGTTGTGGAATATAAATACTAGCGATTAAAACAAATCAATTTCACCACCCACATTGCTAGTCTTGAGCTTGCTGGCATAGGCTTCTTCACGTTTCACCAAGGTGTCGTTATGCATTTGTTTCAACTTTTTAACCAACACCCTACCCGTTTTTGGAAAGTAATAGACTTTTCTTGGGTAAATATCCAGCAAGTCTTCACCTGTGACTCGAATGCGCTCATCTTTAAGAAATTTACGCACAAACACCGCATTACGGTCACCAACATTGGTTGTAGTAAAGCTTTTTAACACATTGCCACCGCCAAAAATCTTGGCCTCTAAATTCTCGCGACGCGCACCATTGCGTAGCAATTGGTTAATTAAAACCTCCATCGCATAAGTGCCGTAACGCATAGATTCTGAAACAGGGCTATCCTTATCCGCTGTAGCACTGTCTGGTAGCATAAAGTGGTTCATGCCGCCGATGCCTGTTATGCTGTCACGTATGCAAGCCGATACGCAAGAACCTAGTACGGTTACAATCAGCATATCTTTATCAGTGTAATAGTATTCACCTGGTGATATTTTCGCTGCCTCGCAATCAAACGTGCGATCAAAATACAGCGTTGTAGAAATTTCTTCTTCCAACATACTCATAGAACGCTCTCTTTAGAAAGGCTGCCAGCACGCTTAACATTTTTGCCATCACTTAAATCGTAAACGGTCTTGCCGCGCAAATGAAACGCATCAGACACATAAAGAAAGTTTTCTGAATGACCGGCAAACAATAATGCATGGGGCTTCATTAACGGCACAAAACGACTCAATATTTTTGATTGCGTAGGTTTATCAAAGTAAATCATTACATTTCTACAAAAAATCACATCAAATGATTCTTTCAATGGCCATGACTCTTCAAGTAAATTAAGCTGATGAAAAGTAATCAAGCTTTTTAATTCGTTACGCACGCGTACCGAACCTTCATGCGCGCCAGAGCCTTTTTGAAAAAAATGTTTACGGCGCGCATCAGATAACTTACTCACACGCTCGTATGGATAGACCCCGCGCGATGCTGTTGCCAACACATTAGTATCAATATCCGTTGCAATAATTTCAACAGGCGGGCTCATGGTGCCAAACGCTTCACAAGCCGTCATTGCGATGGTGTAAGGCTCTTCGCCAGTAGATGCAGCAGAACACCAAATACGAATTGGTTTTTTTAACGTTACAAGGTGTTCGGCTAAAATAGGAAAGTGATGTTCTTCACGAAAAAAAGAGGTCAAATTGGTTGTTAGCGCATTGGTGAACGCCTCCCATTCGTCGGCATCATTTTCACTTTCAAGGTAATCAAGATACTCTTTAAACGAGTGATAACCTAAACTGCGTAGCCGCCGACCAATTCGGCTATATACCATGTCTGATTTAGCTTCTGATAACGAAATACCTGCATGCTGATAAATAAGCTTACGTATTTTGGCAAAATCCTGAGCTGTAAAATTAAACTCTCGGCTTTCATCTTGTTGTTCATTTTTTGCCATTATTGATTCACCATTTAGTTTGCAACTTTAGACTTTTATGTAGAGGGTCTTTTATAATTATTTAACACAAAATCAACGACTACTTAACGCTTGAGAACCCGGCATTCACGCTACTCCAAAGGCCCATTTTAGAAACCTTTCGGCTGGCTGAGGATTAGCGTAAATGGCGAATTGATGAGGTTTTGTTATGCTAAATCATGCATAAGTCAGTTCAAATCAATCTCTCGGTCAACTAGTTAAATTACTTATCAGTGGCTCTTCTTTTTGCTGGATGAGCCGCGAAAGGATGTGCAGATTCTTGGTAAACTTTAAGCAAGTCAGCCGCTTTTGGCTCACGCGCGATTGCACTTTTAATCGCTTGTTTAGTCGCTCTGTAGTTCCAATCCTGAATACGATCATCCATATCTGCTGATTGATCGATAAACACACCAACACAGATAAACACATCATCCGCTTCTTCAACTGGAATCGTACCGTCAGCGACGCAATCCATCACAGCCATCGCAATACCGCGTTGAGCCGGGCCAAACATTTGCACTGACTGTTTCGTGTTTCTAAGCGTAACCTTGTTAAACATCACAGTATTAGGTTTAACCATCATGTTAGGGGCAACAATAGCCAGCAATCCATTCACGCCTTCTTTTTGGTCAGTCAAAGTACGACAGAATGCATCTTCTGCAGCACTGCCACGTGGACCCATAATAAGGTCAATATGAGCAACATTTTTAAGGTCCAGCTCATTACTGTCTGGGCGATTTTCAATTACTAACGCTTCACCAATTAAAACACGATCAATTACAGCCATTTTATTCTCCTGAATATCTCAATAAATTCCAAAAATCCCACTAAAAATCAGCATCGTGCACTTACAGCTACACTTAGCCCACAACCACTACCTACGGATGATTTTTAAAGCCACTGGTTTAAGGTTAGCTCTAATTAA
The DNA here is from genome assembly GCA_013141495.1 of Methylotenera sp. GTDB lineage: Bacteria > Pseudomonadota > Gammaproteobacteria > Burkholderiales > Methylophilaceae > Methylotenera. The sequence goes on from JABFQV010000002.1 coordinate 414,245, forward strand.
AATCACCTGACTACTTCAACAACAGCATTCTAGAACGATTGTGCGTCTGAACATCCTCTATACTAAACACACTCACAGCATTCATCAACTCTTCTGCCTGATCCATCATCGACTCAGCCGCGGCAGCCGCTTCTTCCACTAAAGCCGTATTTTGCTGTGTCACATCGTCCATTTTAATAATCGCATCATTAATTTGCGCAATACCGGCACTTTGTTCAGTTGATGCAGCAGCAATTTCGCCAATAATATCTGACACGCGTTTTACTGAGCTTACGATTTCCTGCATGGTTTCACCGGCAGCTTCCACTTGCTTGGTGCCCTCGGCTGTTTTAATTGCAGAGTCATGAATTAACTCTTTAATCTCTTTTGCAGCCCCAGCTGATCGTTGCGCCAGGTTACGTACTTCGCCTGCCACTACCGCAAAACCACGGCCCTGCTCACCGGCACGCGCAGCTTCAACTGCAGCATTTAGCGCAAGAATATTGGTTTGGAAGGCAATGCCGTCAATCACTGAAATAATATCTTCAATTTTCTTGGCACTGGCATTGATATCCGCCATGGTGCTCACCACGTCAGATACAGCTACACCACCTTTCACTGCCACACCAGAGGCTGCAATCGCCAACTGATTAGCCTGTTTAGCATTATCCGCATTTTGTTTCACAGTTGATGAAAGCTGATCCATGCTTGACGCGGTTTTTTCTAAATTGGCGGCTTGGTCTTCTGTGCGGCGAGATAAATCTGCGTTGCCTTGCGCAATCTCTTTAGCGGCCGTATTAATCGCTTCTGCCGATTGTTTAACAATGACAATCGGCTTCACAATCATCTCTAGCATTTCATTCATGCCATCAACAATTTTGCGGTAATCACCCTGGTGTCTATCGGCATCTGCACGTACAGATACGCGACCATCACGTGCAGCGTCAGCTAACAACTCTGCATCTTCATTTAACGCTTTCAAGTTAGTACGCACCTGTTCGATGGCCTCATTAACGAAAGCTTTTTTACCGGGAAATTTTTCTAACGGCGCATCAAAATCACCTTCACCAAACGCTTTAACACAAGTTAATGCTTTCTCTGTCAACTCCTGCTGGCCTGCGACAATAGTATTAACAGCGCTAATTAACTCACTAAAACCGCCTTTAAACAAATGGGCATGTAATGACATATCAATGTTGCCCTGTGCGTGCTCATTGGTTACCCATTTTACAGAGTCAACCGCGCCTTTCAGCTTACCTTTCAGTCTATCAAGATTTTTATTGATCTCAGCTTTTTTACCAGGATACTGATGAATCTGCACATCAAAGTCACCATCACCGAGTGCGCGCATCAATTGCGTGACTTCTTCTTTCTCTTGAACATGCGCACCTACCATCGTATTTACACCATGCGCCATTTGTGCATAAGCGCCAGAAAATTTAGCGGCATCAATAGTCGCGTCAATTTCACCTAAGTCATGTTGCTCTGACATCGTTTGCATATCGGCAATAAATGTTTTCACGTTTGAACGTAAAAGCTCGATGCCCTCATTGATGAACGCGCGTTGGCCAGGAAAGCGCTCTAATGGTGCATCAAAGTTACCTTTTGAAAATTCTGCAATACAGGCCGTGACTTTACGCATAACAACCGCTTGGTTAGACGCCATTTCATTCACGTTTTCTGCCATCGTTTTATAACTACCACGAAATTTAGCGGTATTAATTACGGCGCCAATATTACCGGCTTTATTTTCAGCAGACATATTAGTTTGCTCATCAATCACAGCCTTGAGCGTTTGCTGCATATCTCGCATTGAGGCCATTAAGCTTGTGGTGTCGCCGTTTTCAATTTTAATCGCACTGTTCAAATCACCATTGGCAATATCATTTGCAATTTTCGCTACTTCATCTGGCTCACCACCTAATTGCTTGCGTAAATTACGCGTAATCATCACACCAAGCACAACTAAAGCAAATAAAACCAACAGACTAATAATAATCGACACATTGACTGCCTGTGCTTTTGCATCTAAAGCTTTTTCTGCAATTTGTTTGCCTAACGTCGTTTTATAATCCATGTGTGCCGCAATGCTTGCGTTGGCTTTTTCTGCCGGGCTACGTATCGCAATATATAGTGCTTGCGCCCGCTCTTTATCGCCTGCGCGGGATGCCTCTAAAATAGGCGACATATCTTGAAAGTAAACATCCAACCCTAGTTTATCTGCTTCAAGTAATTTCCGCTCTTGTTCATCAGAGAGATAAGCTTCATAACTATCGGTTAACGCATTCAACTCGCCTCGCAGTTTTCTAATAGCAGATTCAACCGCCTCCATCTGGTCGGCTTCTTTGATAAAGGTATGGTTGGCAAGCCGAATACGCAACGTATTAAACGTATAACGCAACTTATCCAACTCAACAATGCTAGGTGCAATATTGGTATTAGCATAATTGGTGGTATTAAAAATGGATTCTGTTTGTCGCAAACTTAACACCAATAAAACAATTAACCCCGCAACTGAAATAAAGGTTAATAACATCATTTTTTTTGCTACTGTCATTTTCATTACGTCACTCTTTTCGTTTTAAATCATTAAAAGCTGTTACATCAAACAATCCGATGATATAAAAATTTCTTGTTATCGTCATACCTTTGAGCGTCGGTATCCAGCGTCGTTAAGCCACTAGATTCCGTGTCAAGCACGGAATGACGACATCGAATTATTTAGAAGAACAGCTATAAATACAATTAAAATTCGCCTACTCACTTAACCAACGTAGCCTCAATGCATTGCATCGAGGCTTGTTACGCTTGTTAAAATACTTCAATCTAAAACCTAACTTCAACGCTTTAAAACTCTTCCCAATCACCATCATCACTACTTGCTTTATTATTTAATTTTGCTGGCGTAGCTTTTATAGCGGCTTTTATAGGCTTTGCTACAGCACGTCTTAACGGACTATTGGACGCGCGTCTATTACCTGCAGGCTCACCCTCCAGCTGAAACACGCTAACGGCGTTCATCAGTTCATCGGCTTGCTCCATCATGGATTCAGCTGCAGCTGCGGCTTCTTCAACTAATGCGGTATTTTGCTGGGTAACATCATCCATCTTCATGATAGCTTCATTCACCTGCTCAATACCAGCGCTTTGTTCCTGAGATGCGGCGGAAATTTCACCGATAATATCGGTCACACGTTGCACAGAAGTCACCACTTCTTGCATAGTGTTACCTGCATTTTCTACCTGCTTAGTGCCTTCAGCGGTTTTATTCACAGAGTCGGTAATCAATTCTTTAATTTCTTTAGCCGCGCCTGCTGAGCGTTGTGCAAGGTTACGTACTTCGCCTGCCACTACGGCAAAACCACGCCCCTGCTCACCGGCACGTGCAGCTTCAACTGCTGCATTTAATGCCAGAATATTGGTTTGGAAGGCAATGCCATCAATCACAGAAATAATGTCTTCAATCTTTTTGGCACTTTGGTTAATGTTGGCCATGGTAGTCACGACTTGGGCGACAACATGACCGCCCTTAACCGCCACCTCAGATGCAGTTGCTGCAAGTTGGTTCGCTTGTTTTGCATTATCAGCATTTTGCTTCACGGTTGAAGAGAGCTCTTCCATACTTGCCGCAGTTTTTTCTAGATTCGCGGCTTGCTCTTCAGTGCGGCGTGATAAGTCAGCATTGCCTTGGGCAATTTCTTTAGCAGCAGTATTGATAGTTTCAACCGCAGTTTTAACTGTAGCAATTGGGCCTACGATCATTTCCAGCGTTTCGTTCACGCCACCTACAATTTTACTAAAATCACCTTGATGCGCAGTGGCATCGGCACGAACAGAAACACGACCATCATGCGCGGCCTCTGAAAGCATTTGCACGTCGCCGACCAATGCATTGATCGCATTAATACAAGTATTTAAATTATCTTTCAGTTTATTAAAATCACCTTTATAAACATCAGTAATCGGCGCAGGAATTTCACCACGCGCAATGCGCTCTACGCTACTTGCCGCCATATTAAGCGGTTTAACCATTGCATCTAGCGTTGCATTTAAGCCTTCAATCACTTTGCGATACTCACCTAAATGCTGCAAAGCATCTGCGCGCACGTCTAACACACCGGCTTCAGCCGATTGTGCCAACAAGTTGCCGTCAGCAACCAAGGCTCTAATGGCTAAACCACATGCATTCAAGTTATTTTTAATGATATTAAAATCACCGTTATATTGCGTAGTAATTTCTGCAGGAATCACCCCTTTTGATAAATCATCAACATAGCTAGCAGCCATGTTAAGCGGGTTAATCACGGCCTCTAGTAAGCGATTCATCCCCGCACTCACATCAGTAATGAACCCTGCTGGCAAGCCAGATAAATCCAGTCGCTTATTCAACACACCTGCCACCGTTTGCTCTATCAATTGAGCTACTTTTTGCTCTGCGATGATCTCATCGGTTCGGTCAACCCACTGAATCATACGGCCGAGATAAACGCCTTCAGAGTTAGTCACCGCATTAAATGCCAACTCTAAATGACGCCCACCCATTGTCGTTTTAAGCGCTTTTGAGCCATCAAAAGAGGCTACATACGAGGCGCGATCCTGCTCATTTTCAATATACTTGCCTAATGTGCCGCCAATCAGATTGCTTACAGAAAATCCTGGATGACGTTTGGATAATTCACCACTCATTTTTTCCCATAATGCAAAACCGGCTTTATTCATGTAAATGAGCTTATTAGAATCACTGCCAACGGTTACCGGGATAGAGGCGTTATCGAGTGCAGACTTAATTCGATCAATCCCTGATAATGTTTCAGCATTATTGAAATCCAAACGTGCGCGTAGTGCGCGATAAGCATCCATTACATCGGTCATTTCATCTCGATGCCCAGTCCTTATCACAGACTCATGCTCAACACCTTGTGCGCTAGATAGTAAATATCTGACTGCATGACCTATACGTGGAATAAAAGCTTTATGAAGCCTCCAGCCTAATAGCGCCGTCACAATAAGGCCAAAGACAATAAATACAATCATTAACCTTTTATTAAAAACGTAAGCGGCCGCAGAATCGCTTATCAAAGCTTCAGCTTTAGATAATTGATACGTTTTTAAAGCATCAATTTTTTCTATTATCGGTTCTGTTACAGGGTGTAGAGCGTTCTTGTTGAACTCAGCTAAACGCTCGGCATCGCGTAATCGTAAAATATTTTTTAATTCAATAACGGTTAGGTTCGCATTAGCAAGTAGCGGATCCAGCGCCAAAATCAATTGCTTCTCATCCGCCTCAGCCACTTTAACCCGATAGATATTCCATTGTTTATCAATCATGCTCAATGCCGCATCTACATCGGCTTCAGCTTTGTCCCAATTTTTGAGACCGTTTTCTAATTTTATAGCAGTATTCACGACATTCACAGAATACATACGGTCAATCGTATTGAGTTGCTCCAAAGATTGCATACGGTCGTAATAAACTTTATTGATGCTTTCATTACTGGCTTGATGCGCAAAAATACCAACATAACCGAGCGCTATCAACACCAAAGCCACAGTCGTAAATATACTGAAAATTCTAACTTTTAAAGTAACGCTGCGCTTAATGGCTTGATATTTTGCCTTAAGACTTTCTGCCCAGCTTAATTGCGCTCTAATCGCCTGATGAAAACGCAAAGCCCCTTCAATTTGTTGTTGCGTGGCTTTTTTTCGTACTGAAATAAAGCCAACCACTTGACCATTCTCCTGCATAGGCGAAACAATCGCCTCGACCCAATAATGGTCGCCATTTTTGCAACGGTTTTTAACAATACCAATCCAGGGCTTTCCCGCGTTGACTGTGTTCCATAAGTCGGCAAATGCCTCTGGCGGCATGTCAGGATGGCGCACAATATTGTGGCTTTTGCCAAGTAGCTCATCCTCATCAAACCCACTTACATCAATAAAATCACGATTGATAAAAGTAATTAAGCCCTTTAAATCCGTCTTGGAAACAATCTGAATTGAGTCTTTAAGCACTAACTCATGCTGTGTGACTGGCATATTAATTTTCATGATTCGGTTTCCCTATGACTTTAAATTAAGCTTAAACTGCAAATTTATACATTAAATACAGCTACCTGGGCTTTGCACCGCATGGGTGCTACGCTCAGAATAAACTGATAAGTACTACTAAATCCAGCAAACGGGAAAGCCCAGCAGGGTCGCAAGTGGCTTGCGCGTTGCAATGGTTAAATTTTCACATCCCGCGTGGGGTTAAAACCCCACCCTACAAAAACCGCCTACATTCAATAGCAAGCTGCAATGCATTGCATCGCATCGAAGCTACACTTGTTACTACTGATCCAGCACTGTTTATCCAAAAATCCGTTCATTGAGCTAGTCGAAATGTGAACGGTTTTTTGTGCTTCAACAGGCTTCTCGCATGAATAACCAGCTTCAGCTGGTATATTCTGCGGTGATGCCAAGAACTGGTACAGCACGAATGGTTGTCAGGTCTAATTCATGCCGTATCAATATTGTTAAAACACTTTAATCTACCACCTAACTACAACGCTTTAAAACTCCTCCCAATCGCCGTCATCACTGCCACTAACCTTGGCAATTGATTTAGGCGCAACACTTCTTGCAGAGGATGCGCTGGCTTTTTTACCTTTAGCAACCGCCTCAATACTATCAATCGCACTAATCGTACGTTTAGAGGTTTTTGAGAACTCACCGCCTAATAGTCGTTTTGCTGTCGCTTGGTCTTGGTTTTGCACACTTTGTACAATATGGCCTACGCTTTGATGGAACTCAGCGTGGGCGGTTTTTAGTTCTTTATATTCATGCGTATGCGCGTGTTTTTGTGCGCCGCCATAAATCCAGCCACCTAATGAGCATTGGTCATCACGGCAAACTTTATCCACCTCTAAATGCTCTTTTGAGCGTCCTGCGATGTAGTCCACTAAGCGGTTTTTCCACTTAATATGCGCTTGTTTGGCTTCGTCAAATGAAAAGGATTGGCCCGGCTTTGCTGTCGAGGTGCTACTTGCAAGCCTTGCTGGTGGCGCGACGGTTCTTAGGTTTCGGCTCGGTGTGGCTGAGCTTCCGCTCAACCTAAACGCACTCACGGTATCCATCAATCCTACAGCTTGGTCAACGAGTGATTCCGCTGCCGCTGCCGCTTGTTCTACCAAGGCGGCATTCTGCTGCGTGACTTCGTCCATGCTGGTAATGGCGCTGTTTACTTGGTTGATGCCTTGGCTTTGCTCTACTGAGGCGGCCGATATTTCGCCCATGATGTCGGTCACGCGTTGCACTGAGGTCACGATTTCTTGCATGGTGGTGCCTGCGTTTTCAACTTGTTTGGTGCCTTCTGCGGTTTTGCTCACGGAGTCGGCTATCAGTTCTTTAATTTCTTTGGCGGCGGTGGCTGAGCGTTGTGCGAGGTTGCGTACTTCGCCTGCAACGACGGCAAAGCCGCGGCCTTGTTCGCCAGCACGCGCGGCTTCAACTGCGGCGTTGAGGGCGAGGATGTTGGTTTGGAAGGCGATGCCGTCAATGACGCTGATGATGTCTTCAATTTTATGCGCGCTTTGGTTGATGGCGGTCATGGTGTTGACGACTTGCCCGACAACATCTCCGCCTTTAACGGCTACGCCTGAGGCGGCAGCGGCGAGTTGGTTGGCTTGTTTGGCGTTCTCAGCATTGCTTTTAACGGTGCTGGCAAGTTGTTCCATGCTGGCGGCGGTTTCTTCCAGGCTGGAGGCTTGTTGTTCGGTGCGGCTTGAGAGGTCGTTGTTGCCTGAGGCTATTTCACCCGCTGCGGTGTTGATAGTTTCGCCAGCTTCTTTTACCTGAATGATGACCTCGGTCATTTTGTCCATCAGGGCGTTGACGCCGTCACACAGGCTGGCTATGGCGCCAGTTTTGCCTGCTAACGGTACGCGACTGCTGAGGTCGCCAGCTTTGGCATCTTCAATAATCGCTTGGGTTTCTTCTACGGCGTCGGCCAGCACTTGTGCCTCGACTGCTTTTTCAGCAGCATCCGCTGCATTTTTTTGCATCACGGTATCAAGCGTGCCGTTCACGCCGTCAATCACCTTACGGTAATCGCCCCAGTGTTTAGTTGCATCTGCACGTGTGTCTAAGCGGTCATCCTGTGCAGCCTGCGCCAGCATATTAGCATCTGCAACCAGTAAGCTCAGCGCATCTACACAGGCATTAAGGTTATTTTTAATGATATTAAAATCGCCATTGTAGTTATCAGTAATTTTTGCCGGGATGTTTCCTTTAGCAAAATACTCAACATAACCTGCGGCAACGTTTAATGGGTTAATCACCGCATCTAAACAATTATTCACACCTTCAACCACCTTGCGGAAGTCACCTTGGTATTTAGTTGCATCTGCACGTGTAGCAAGGCGGCCATCAATGGCTGCATTTTCAAGAGAAACAGTTTCTGCGACTAAACTATTTACCGCATCAATACAGGTATTAAGGTTGTTTTTGATGGTATTAAAATCACCATTGTAGTGATCAGTGATCTTGGCTGGGATATCGCCTTTAGAAATACGGTCAACATAATTTGCCGCGACATTCAGCGGACCAATCACAGAATCCAAGGTATCGTTCACACCAGAAACTACTTTACGGAAATCACCCTGATGACGGCTAGCATCCGCGCGCGTTGCCAAACGACCTTCCAATGTAGCTTTTGACAACACAGCCGCATCTGCAACCAGCGCTTTAATATTGCCTTGCAAATTCACCATCGCTGCCATTACGCTACTACGGTCATTGGCAGCAAGTGCAATGTTAAAATCAAGGTCACCTGCGGCAACACGTTTAGCCGTGTCGTATAATGCTGCAGGTTCCGCCCCCAGCGCCTTGACGATAGACCTAGAGATTAGCAAGCCAAATACTAGCAATAACACAATTGCCAACATCAAGCCGGCAAATGTTAACAAACGTGTGTTTTCAAAATTAGCGGCCGCTGTTTTATATTCGCTCTCGGCAATGTTTAATTGCAATTGTTTAAGCGAAGCCAGATCTTTTTCAGCCGCATTAAAAATATCTCGGGCATGCGTGTTAACTTCACTTAATCTGTCGTAATCATTTGCGCGTAACTGCTCGATAGCTGGCCTTAATATCTGCTTCACAAACTCGCCGCGGCTTGTTGCAAATTTATCTGCCAGCGCTTGTTCTTCTGGCGTCAAATTATGCGCGATGTAGCTTTTCCAGGTTTTACTAATTTCCTCTATTTTGCCTTCTACATACTGCGCTTCTTCTTGCGAGTTTTCTGCCTTCATCATTAGTTGAGGCTTTTTATCAGCATCAATCACCACTGTTGCACTTGCCAAAGCAGCGTTAATATGGGTACGGTTTTTGAGCATATTCACGCCAATACTGTTTAACTGCTCAATTGGAATCATGCGGTCTTCATAAACACTCTTTAAACTATTTCGGGCTTTGCTCAGCTCATACAAACCTATCGCTGCCTGAAAAATTGCCACGCCAATAGCCAACGCAATCACAGCTAACATCCGCTGTGCTACTGTCAGATTTTTTATCAAGTCCATTTTCAATCTCCAAATATTATTTTTATATCACTTTTGACGTTGATTTTATTCGCATGGCAGGTGCAAAAACTCAACTTTAAAACTCTTCCCAATCGCCATCATCACTGCCGGCATTAACACTTAATTTCTGCGTGGACTTTGCGCTTGGTTTTGCTGTCGATGCTTTTGACGCAAACTTTGGTGTGGCGGGTCTGGCTAATGCGCGTACATTGCCGTTACCTTTATGCACTGTTCCGCTCAACCTAAACGCACTCACGGTATCCATCAATCCTACAGCTTGGTCAACGAGTGATTCCGCTGCCGCTGCCGCTTGCTCTACTAAGGCGGCATTTTGTTGCGTGACTTCGTCCATGCTGGTAATGGCGCTGTTCACTTGGTTGATGCCTTGGCTTTGCTCTACTGAGGCGGCCGATATTTCGCCCATGATGTCGGTCACGCGTTGCACTGAGGTTACGATTTCCGCCATGGTGGTGCCTGCGTTTTCAACTTGTTTGGTGCCTTCTGCGGTTTTGCTCACCGAGTCGGCTATCAGCTCTTTAATCTCTTTGGCGGCGGTGGCTGAGCGTTGTGCGAGGTTGCGTACTTCGCCTGCAACGACGGCAAAGCCACGGCCTTGTTCGCCAGCACGCGCGGCTTCAACTGCGGCGTTGAGGGCGAGGATGTTGGTTTGGAAGGCGATGCCGTCAATGACGCTGATGATGTCTTCAATTTTATGCGCGCTTTGGTTGATGGCGGTCATGGTGTTGACGACTTGCCCGACAACATCTCCGCCTTTAACGGCTACGCCTGAGGCGGCAGCGGCGAGTTGGTTGGCTTGTTTGGCGTTCTCAGCATTGCTTTTAACGGTGCTGGCAAGTTGTTCCATGCTGGCGGCGGTTTCTTCCAGGCTGGAGGCTTGTTGTTCGGTGCGGCTTGAGAGGTCGTTGTTGCCTGAGGCTATTTCACCTGCTGCGGTGTTGATAGTTTCGCCAGCTTCTTTTACCTGAATGATGACTTCGGTCATTTTGTCCATCAGGGCGTTGACGCCGTCACACAGGCTGGCTATGGCGCCAGTTTTGCCTGCTAAGGAGACGCGACTGCTGAGGTCGCCAGCTTTGGCATCTTCAATAATCGCTTGGGTTTCTTCTACTGCGTCGGCTAAGGCTTGGGCATTGTCATGCTGTTCAGTAATGTCGGTGGAAAATTTAATCACTTTATAAGGATTGCCATTGATATCTAAAATTGGTGCATAAAACGCCTGCAACCAAACTGCATCACCTGACTTGTTAATGCGCTTAAATTGCCCAGCGCTAGCTTGCCCCTGCACTAAATTGTGCCAAAACTCTTTGTACTCTTGACTAGCTTTATAAGCAGGCTCTACAAATAGGCTATGGTGCTTGCCTACAACTTCTTTCTCTGAGTAGCCCGTTACTTTGGCAAAGTTTTCATTCATCGCCAAGATATTGCCTTTGAGGTCAAATTCAATCACGCCTTGTATTTTATTGACCGCATCGATTCGACCCGCATTATCTGCCGCTTGCAGTTTTTGCTCGGTAATATCAATTACATAATTTACAACCTTAACCTGCTTTCCAGCCATATCACAAATAGGGCTGTAATAGGCCTGTATCCATACCTCACGCCCACCTTTGGCAATGCGCTTATATTGGCCTGAGACATACTCTCCCTTAATCAATCTAGCCCATAGTGCTGAGTACTCAGCACTTTTTGCAAAGTTTGGATCTAATACAAGACTCACATGCCGACCAATCAATTCATTTGCGCTGTAGCCGAGCATACTCAGATAAGTTTCATTGGCAAACAAAATGTTTCCGTCTAAATCCAGTTCGATAGCCCCCTGAAATATATCAATAGCTTGCTTTTGGCTTCTGCTGTCGAAATCCTGAATCTCACGTTTTTTGGCTTCCGTGATATCTCGCCACTCTAATATATTGCCTACATAATCACCTTTGGTACCATAAATTGCAGTCACATAAAGCGCAATAGTAAGTGGTCCGACCTTGATTTCAGTAGAAAATGGCAAGTGAACTGGGGTGGCAAGCAACTGGCGTTGATGTTGAGGATTTTTATGAAAAACATCAATACAAGTGCCTACAATCTTGTCGGGGTCAAACGATGGAAATACTTTTTTAAACTCTTCACGGTTACCGTTAAAGAGCTTCATGCTTGCTGTATTCACATAGTTCACAATAAAGTTACGGTCTATTGTCATAATGGCTGCAGATGAACCATCTATCGCACTTTTGATACGCAATAAAGTATCCTCATGTGAACGCAGTTCTGAGATTAACTTGTCTTTATTTAATATCTCCTGAGCATTAATGTCATTTAAAGCCGTTAATTTAGCAATTTCTTTGTTTTTTTTTGTAAAAAAATCCGTAATCATGATATTAGCTTTCTAATCTAATGTTAAAAAAAACAATCTTTTTAAGCCGCCACTGCATCCATCAGCGCCATTTCTTGACTACTCATCAACTGCTCAATATCTACAAGTATTAACATTCTTTGTTCCAAGGTTGCAAGGCCTACAATGTATTTGGTATCAATACTGGTCACCAATGACGGCACATCGCGAATTTGCTCGTCTTTCAAGGCAATCACATCAGATACGCCATCTACCACCACGCCGACGACACGTCCGTGCAAGTTTAGAATAATCACTACCGTGAGTTCGTTGTATTCAACTTTTCCCAAGTTAAATTTAATGCGTAAATCAACAATCGGTACTATTTTTCCGCGTAAATTAACCACGCCTTTAATAAACTCAGGCGTGTTGGCAATTTGCGTAACGGCATCGTAACCGCGAATCTCTTGCACTTTAAGTATCTCTAAGCCATATTCCTCAGCACCCAATACAAAAGTTAAGTATTCACCTTCTGCGCTTTTTGCTTTTAACGCGTTGCTGGTCGCAGTATCTGTACTCATGTTGTAAGCTCCTTATGCATTTCTTTGGTTTTGTAATGGTTGATTATTTTGGTTTGAAAACGGTGGTGCGCCTGTGAGGTAGTTGGTGTTTTGCCCCATTTGAATAATGGCTGAAACATCTAATATCAGCGCCACACCGCCATCACCCATGATGGTAGCCCCTGAAATACCTGGCACTTTTTTAAAGTTGGTTTCTAAGCTCTTAATGACGACTTGTTGCTGTCCGACTAGTCGATCAACAAATAAGGCAGATTTTTTACCATCAGACTCAATGAGTACCAGCACCCCTTTTGTGGGGTCGGTAATGTCCGTTGCGTGGTTAAATAAACTATGCAGCGCAATAATCGGCAGGTATTCACCACGTACATGTACCATGCGGCCTTCGCCGGTCACGGTTTTTATGTCCTCCGCACGCGGTTGTAGTGTTTCTACAATCAGGTTGAGCGGAATCACATAAATGCTCTTACCTAGCGACACTGACATACCATCAAGAATCGCCAATGTGAGTGGCAATGAAATTGAAATAGTGGTGCCAAAACCTAGTGCTGAGCGAATTTCAACCACACCGCCCATTGAGGCAATGTTTCGTTTAACCACATCCATGCCCACACCGCGACCTGAAACATCGGTAACGACTTCAGCCGTAGAAAAACCCGGCGCAAATATAAGCGCGAACACTTCAGAATCTGACATGTTTTCGCTCACGGCCAAGCCATTTTTTGCCGCTTTTTCTAGCAGTTTATTGCGATTTAAACCCGCACCATCATCGGTCACTTCAATCACAATGCTGCCGCCTTTGTGTGCGGCAGAAAGTGTTAATGTACCTGCTTCACTTTTACCTGCCGCCCTACGATTAGCCGGTATTTCAATACCGTGATCAACACTGTTACGCACTAAGTGAGTTAACGGGTCCACAATGCGCTCAATCAAGCCTTTATCCAGCTCTGTCGCTGCGCCTACTGTGACAAACTCTACTTTTTTATTGAGCTTGGCGGCTAGGTCACGCACCATGCGTGGAAAGCGTGAGAACACAAAATCCATCGGCATCATACGGATAGACATCACGGATTCTTGCAGATCTCGCGTGTTACGGGTGAGCTGACCTACGCTGTTAATGAGTGCCTCGTGATGGACTGGGTCTAGGTTGCTGATGCGTTGCTCAATCATGGCCTGTGTAATCACCAACTCTCCAACAAGGTTAATGAGTTGGTCAACTTTTTCTACGCCCACACGGATAGACGAGGTTTCTGCATTAGAGGTAGCTTTATCTGACTCACGACGACCAGGGCTTCTTCTTTCAACGCCACCTGGCGCACCTAAACTGGCTTCTGCAGTAACCGTAGCTGTAGGCTCGCCGCTATTAGCTATTGTTGGAACGGTATCATCGCCAATTAAAGTGGCAGCAACGGCATCTGGATGCGGTTGGAACGGCGCAAAAAAGCCATAACCTTCTTCTACTTTTTCTTTACCTTCTTCTTCAAACAAGCCATAACCGACTTCTTCATGAATTGCAACGCCTGAGCCTGATGTCGCTTTTGATTCTGTTTTTGCAAGTTCTGGTGCTGCAGTTGCAACACCAACTTCAACAGCTGGACTAACAGCTGTAGCCGTTGGCGCTAATGTAATCACTAAGTCATCGGCATCCACAATAAATGAGCAGATAGAAACAATATCGGCCTGTGAAGAATCTGTAGTGAGCGACAATACATATCGACCATTGGCCTGCTTACTCACCACTACCAAACCCAATAAGCCTAGCTCCTCCTGCAGGTTTTCAACGTCTCTTTCGGTAATTTCTGGCATCACAATGTTAAAGCAGCTTGACCCGTCAGGGATCTCATGTTGCGCAACTTCAGCCGTGGCAGAAAACTCAACTGGTGCGGGTGCAGTAGGTACAGGTGCAGCTACGGGCGCAGGTGCGGCTACAGGGTGCGTTGCAATCACAACACCACTGGCATCTGAAAGTGACTTCAACACCATTTTGACATCAGCTACTTGCTCTTGGTCAACCTCTGCGGCATTGCGATGACCGTTTAGCTCCATCGCCAACACGTTTTTTGCTGCCAAAAAGGCATCCACATGCTCAGCGGTCAGGGCCATTTCATGCTTACGAATTTTGTCCAGCAGGTTTTCAAGCACATGGGTAATTTCGGTCATGTCCATAAAGCCGAAAGTAGCCGCCCCGCCTTTAATGGAGTGCGCTGCCCTAAAAATGGCATTCAACTCTTCATCATCCGGGCTTTCCATATCGATGCCTAACAGCAGGCGCTCAGCCTCTGCCAGTAGCTCGTCTGCCTCATCAAAGAAGACCTCATAAAACTGACTCATATCAATTGTCATTGCTGTACTCCGCTTATCAACTTACTTTCTTGCTACCTATTCACCATCAACATTTGCGCATTTAACCTTTCTCATCCTGAGTATCAAGCGAGAAAGTTAAATTTGAAGTTAAGATCCGATGACCTTTTGCACCACTTCAATTAACCGTTTGGGGTCAAATGGTTTTACCAGCCAGCCATTAGCACCTGCAGCCTTACCTTTAGCTTTCATTTCATCACTGGATTCTGTGGTTAGCATCAAAATTGGCACAGTTTTATACGAGCCCAATTCACGTAAATGTTTAATTAGCGTTAAGCCATCCATAATCGGCATATTTTGATCTGTCAGCACTAAGTCAACTGTTTTCTCTTTTGCCTTATTGAGGCCATCTTGCCCATCCACCGCCTGCACAACATCGTAACCTGCGGCTTTAAGACTAAATGCCACCATTTGGCGTAGAGAACCTGAGTCATCCACTGCTAGAATTGTTTTTGCCATTGCTTTACTCACTTTTTCATTGTTAACAAAATTCACCTTAGATCTTACAAAATCAAGGCGCTTTAATGCTTAACTCACACTACTTAACGGCATAAAGTATGATTTATTTAGCGATTGCTGCTAAAAAAGATCAATTTCCCCTGTTGCCATATCTTGCTGACCGACTGAACGACGCAAGCCACCGGACAGCGCATGACTACCCTCATTTAAGCTATGGCTCATTGCATCTAAAAATTTGGCAATTTCCTGATGCTCATGGCTTGGATCCATCTCGCCACTATGGGTTTCTATTTCATGCAACAAGTCTTTTAAGCCATTCACGCGTTTGATGGTTCTTGAAATCAATTGGCTGGTAAGGTCTTGAAATTGCAGGCTAGTCACCGCTGCGTTGACTTCTTCACCAATTTTTTGTTTAAAAGCATCAAGCCTATTGAGCTCGTCTTGATCAAGCGCATATTTAGCGACTAATGCATCTAACATGTGTTGTTGCTCAGTCACGGCCTCATGCACCGCTGTAAAGCTGGCACCAAGTTTCTCAATGGCTTCACTTAATAAAAATGTAGTTTGTAGCAGGTCTGCCTCTACCTCTACTAAATGCTGCTTACCATGATCAGACACTGCACCCAGCAGCTTTCTTAATTCAGTAATCGGTAATGTTTTCATTTCCATACGAGGTATCTTTCAAAATACTTATTTTCTATACTTACTTTCTGAGAGCTTTGCATGAAGCTAAAAATAGCACTATTTTTAACTAAAATATCAAGCCCGTCATTCTGAGCGTAGCGAAGAATCCAGTATAATCAATTAGTTGCCTGGATTCTTCGCTACGCTCAGAATGACAAAATAACGTTTTTAGCAATAAGGCAGCTTCGTGCAAAGCTCTCTTTCTATAAAGCCAGCTAACCCACAGCGTTGCGCCAACTTAATGTTTTATTTGTGTTTTAAACAACGTTTACTGCGCTAGCGTTTGATCGATTGTTTCACTTGTTGCATCCGAAGGTAGATTAACGGCGGCGCTATCTTTCATCGCATCTTCTTCAGCTTTTTTATTCATTACAATAATGCTGATACGCCGGTTGATTGGGTTAAGCGGATCGTCTTTATCAAACAGTGAAGCCGAAGCCAACCCTACAACACGCAGTAATTTTGTTTCATCCATACCGCCAGCAACCAACTCACGGCGCGAAGCATTGGCGCGATCTGCGGATAACTCCCAGTTGCTATACGCTTTACCACCGCTTGAATAAGATGCTGCATCAGTATGACCAGACAAGCTGACTTTATTAGTAACGCCGTTTAACATTTGGCCAATTTCTTTCAAAATCTGCTTGGCATAAGGTTGCATTTCAGCTTTTGAAGATTCAAACATCGGTCGGTTTTGCTCATCTACAATCTGAATTCGCAAACCCTCAGTAGTGATATCAAGTATAAGTTGTTTTTTAAACTTGCTTAAGGTCGGACTATCTTCAATGGTTTTTTCCAGCTTGTTTTTCAGCTCTACAAGTTTTTCAGCTTCTGCTTTCTCAAGCGCGGCTTTGGCATCTTTAATATCCACGGCTTTTTGTTTACCTGGCGGCCCATCAACCGGCTTTACCTGCCCTTGCTTTTTAGTGAGGTCTTTACCACCACCACCTTTAATCAATGTATCACTGGCCCCAACTGAGGTGCCGCCCATGAGCGCCACCTTTAACGGCGTTTTAAAATAATCAGAAATCCCCTCTTTTTGCGCTTTTGAGGTAGAGCCCAGTAGCCACATCAGCAAAAAGAAAGCCATCATGGCGGTAACAAAGTCAGCATAGGCGATTTTCCATGCACCGCCATGGTGACCGCCGCCACCTTTTTTGATTTTTTTTACGATAATCGGTCGGTGCAGTTCTTCAGCCATGACTATCCCCGTGATTAGTCATCTTATTTACCTTTAGTCTGTTTAACATGGGTTTCAAGCTCGGCAAATGTAGGACGCTCTGTTGAGTAAAGTACCTTACGTCCAAACTCAACTGCAATGGCCGGCGCATAGCCATTCAGGCTAGCCAACAAAGTAACTTTAACGGTTTGGAACATTTTGGTGCCTTCTTCAAGCTTTTGCTCTAACAAACCAGAAAGCGGCCCTACAAAACCATAGGCCAGCAAAATACCTAAGAATGTACCCACTAGCGCATGGCCAATCAAAACGCCTAGTTCATTTGGTGGTAAATGCAAACTTTCCATGGTGTGCACTACCCCCATCACCGCCGCCACAATACCAAAAGCGGGTAAGCCATCCCCTAGTTTTGCAATACAGTGTGCAGGCACATGCCCCTCCATGTGGTGCGTTTCAATTTCGTTATCCATGAGATTTTCAACCTGAAACGCATCCATATTGCCAGACACCATTAAGCGCAGGTAGTCAGTGATAAATTCAATAAGATGATGATCGTGAAGCAGTGCTGGATACTTGCTGAATAATGGGCTTGACTCTGGGTTTTCTACATCATTTTCAATAGCCATCATGCCATCTTTACGAATCTTGGTAAGGATTTCAAACAGAAGTGCTAGCAAATCCATATAAAGCGCTTTGTTAAACTTGGAGCCTTTAAACAAACCAGGTAACGCTTTAACCGTAGCTTTGATGGCCTTGCCATCATTACCCACAACAAAAGCACCAAGGGCTCCACCAAAAATCATGACGACCTCCAGCGGTTGCCACAAGCCACCTAAGTGCCCCCCTGCCATTGCGTATCCGCCAAATACGGCCCCACAAATAACAACATATCCAATGATAATAAACATTCTTTAAGCGCCCCAGAATAGATAATTAACTCTAAAAATTACTTTAACTTACTTAATACAATAACCAATATAGCGTAATTTAATTGTTTGAATAAAGCGGTTTTTTCAAACCAGCATTTGAATTCACATGGGATTAAATCAAGTAAGCACCTTGCCGGCATTGATTAGCATAAAAAATCAACTAGTTACCGTAAAGTTTTATTTTTAATTTAATTCAGTGTAAATACTAACTTTTTATTTTATTTTCCACATGTACAGACTTTTTTCATGATGTCTTTGCTTAATGACTTGTGTAGGCGGTACATTTTCAATTTCAAATTCATAACTAATAAGCAAAGTGCCAGTGCGCATTTCCACTTGTGCTTTTTGCCACAGTGCCTGCATAGCCGCGGGCGATAAATAAGCAAAAATCACATCGTAATTTGCAAAATCCAACGCGTGATAATCGCCAAATTTAAAAACTGCACTAGAGCGCTTAAACTTGGCTCTCACCACACTGACCAACCAAGGCAATGGCGCTATTTCAATGCCTTCAATCAAGCTTTCTGGCCGCGCTTTAGCTACGCACATGGATAAATCACCTAAGCCACTACCTATATCTATCAAGCGTATCGGCATGTTTTGTGGCAAAAGACTTAGCACTTGCTCCCAAATGACTGGGCGCGAGGGGAAAAATGGCACTTGAGTACGAAATGTCGTCCAGTACAGACTTAACGTGACAATAAAACCTATCAAATAAAATGTATTTGGAATATTCAAGATTGACATTGCCCAAACAATCATTGGAAAGCCTAAATGTATCCAACGCCACCAAGTAGCCATGCCTGACAAATACGAAAAAAAAGCCGCAAACAATGCTTGCAGCAACACCAACGTAAAAATGGGGTAAGTTAAATCAAGATTAAAAATGATTGCCATGAGCCAGTAAATAGCCCATGTAACACAAAGCACAGACAATAAAGCCGCGCACTGAATAAGTACAGCTAAGGTTGCAGGTTTTAAATTAAACTTTGCAGATAGGTTTTGCTGCATTTAGTAAGCCAAAAAGTTCCAGCTTAACACCTCAATTAAACACGAGGCTTAATTTTTCAGCATTAGGAGTGGGTTAATTATTTACAGGCTGGCAACTGATTTTAGCTCAGTTGCCGCATTGTCAGGGTTGATAACTATTGATCAAGCAATTTACTTGTGGCGTAAATCTTGGAGCGCCTCGTTCATTTTGAACAGCACTATCAGCAATTCACACCAAATTCTTGCCGCAACTGCTCCACCAACACTATATAGCAAGCCAGTAAAGAAATTACCTATTGAGAACCCGCCATAACCACCAAACATAGTGCTCAAACCTGCCATTACCGCCGCAAATAGTAATAGCCAGTAAACGAATGTAATGATTTTTGGGGTGAGCATGCTATCAAAAAATAAAACGTCTTTCATGAAAATCTCCCTTAATTATTGATTTATTATCGATGCAGTTGTTATGCGGTCATTGGCACTAATTTATAGCTTAGCGCTTTGGCCTTTTTTGTTTTACCGGCACGGGAAGGCACATGGCACAAATTACATACATAGCTACCATTTAGATCATAGGCATTCACAATAAAATTGCCGCCACAGCAACTGCAACTTTGCAGCTTTAACATTTTACTTTCTACAAAGCGCACCAATGTCCAAGCGCGCGTCATTGACAATACCGGCTCAATGTCTGAATCTTCCTGCTCTACTTGCTGCAAATATAAACTGTAAGCCTTGATAATTGCATGAATACCAGTTACATCGGTGTAATCCACCATAAACTTATAGATATTAAAGAAAATAGAAGAATGAATGTTAGGCTGCCAAGTTAAAAACCAATCCGTTGAAAAAGGCAACATGCCCTTTGGTGGAGAAACACCCTTTAGCTCTTTGTAAAGTTTAATCAAGCGTTCACGAGAGAGCGTAGTTTGCGCTTCAAGTAACTGCAATCTCGCACCCAGCTTAATCATCTGCATCGCTAGCTGAATTTGTTCGGACTCATTCACTACGCTTTTCTTATTCATGATTTTCTCCTGGCTCAACTTAAACCCAATACTATGCAAATGCCTCAGTCGCCTGACCAGACATTAAAATTGCGGTATGTAAATGTGCTTGAGCGCGATCTTTAGTGTAATTAGTCAACATACCCAAAATTGCACTGTCATCAAACCTGAAGCGCGCTAACATCATATTAGTGCTACTAAGCTTAACAAGTTGCAAATTACTTAAACCCTCAAGTAAATCTGCAATCTCTTTACTGATACCTAATCGAAAAATTGCGGTGGCTTTATCTGAACGGATAAGTTGTTGCGCCAACATTAAATAGTTGAGGTTGGCGTCTTTAATTTCCGACATCAAATCTATTTCATTCATTTTTGTTCCCGATTCATTAATTTTCGCATCTGTTAAAAACGTACTATCTTGGTTAGACGTACTTTGAGCTTTTAACACATACTTAACAATTGAGAACCTTCGGTTTTTTGCGTAAGTGACACAGACGCAAACACGTAGGTGTTTGTCTTACAAACACCTACGTGTGGCTGGTATATATTCAGTATTCTGTTGTATTTATTTACTATGCAAATTAAATAGAACAGTGTTTTTTTATATAAATTAATTAGCTTTTAATATTTATCCTAAAGTTTTTTGGGTGCTTGCCGTTATTACTTAATCAGTTAGCAATGACGCCTACAAGCAATGAAACATTTACAACATCGCCCAACAT
>JABFQV010000015.1 GCA_013141495.1 Methylotenera sp.
CCTCTCAGCCCTTTCAGCCTTCTCGACCTTCTCGACCTTCTCGACCTTCTCGACCTTCTCGACCTTCTCGACCTTCTCGACCTTCTCGACCTTCTCGACCTTCTCGACCTTCTCGACCTTCTCAGCCTTCTCGACCTTCTCGACCTTCTCAGCCTTCTCAGCCTTCTCAGCCTTCTCAGCCTTCTCAGCCTTCTCAGCCTTCTCAGCCTTCTCAGATTTTTCGGCCCTCTCAGCTTTCTCGATCTTCTTAGCTTTCTCAGCCTCAGGATTATTTTTTTCTGATGTTTTGTCGCTAGCTTCTTGATCTAACGCATTGTTAAGTGGTTTGGCATGATAATCACGCTGATTTTTATGCTCAATTTTAATCGCTTTGAGTTCAATTGAATCGGCAGTTACCTTGCCCGAAGTTATTCTCCCGCGCACAATGACAGTGTTGCCTGTTAGTGATTTTCCAATTTTAGCGCCAAGTATTTTCGTATTATTAGTGACAGAAATTGCTTGTCCACCTATGACTACTTTTCCTTTGCCAATGTTTGTGTCCGCAATCCCTTGCAAATGGAATGCCTTGGTTTTTTGCAATAGGTTGCCTACTGGGTCTGGCGATATATCCTTGACGCTGAGTGATTTTCCATTCCAAGTACCGCTCAGTTGCATGTCAGTCGTCGTATTGCTTAAAGACGGGGCTCCTTCAATAGGTGTGTTACTGAGGTAAAGTTTGTTTCCTTTTTTCGATAGCTTCCCTAGTGTTGTGGCGTTCACTTGAGCAGGGGTCAATTCTATTCTGCTTGCTTGTACACTGCCATCAGCCAAGCGCAGGCCGCTCACTTTAAGCCATTGTCCTACTGTTAATTCTTTGAGCTGATCTTTGCTAATTGAAACTTTTTGGTTCATTACTCTCAATGCCCCTGTCGCCTCATTTAAGTACGTAATGGGGCCTGTGATTTGATGATATACGCGTATTTCTTTTGCAATCAGAGATTGGCCACTGCCGGTAGCTTCTACCGCAACGACATGTCCAATCGCAAGTGCATTACTGCTCACCTGTTCGCCATCTAACTTAACTGGGGTGTCATTGTAATAATGTACTTCAAGACCGTTTACGCAGATGCTGCCAAAGCCTGTGATGATGCCAACAATACCTGTTCCACCAAGGCCGCTGTCAGCTTGGGTACCTGTTCCGCCAATGCCACGGCTAAACTCGGCTCCTGTACCGCCAATGCCGCCATCTTCTGCGGTGATGCCTGTGCCACCAATGCCGCGACTAGGTGAAATTCCCGTCCCGCCAATACCGTGAGTAAACTCAGCGCCCGTGCCACCAATACCACCATCGTCGCATGGGTTGGCATGTGTTGTTAGCGACAAGCTAAGCAGAAGGAGTGCAAGGCATTGGGGTATGAGTCTTTTCATGTCAGGCCTATTTATGCATACATTTAATGATAGACAATCTGTTTAGATTAGCCATTTTCAGGGCTCTTGTTTTGATGCTCGTCATAAACTGTTTTGGTTTCAAGGTCTTCTTTAGCGTGGTAAAAGTATAGTGCAAAAGTAAAACGCTGATCCGCCAATATTACGTCTTTAGGGTTAGCCTGCAGTTCTAAAGCACGTTTGTTGACGGCTTTTAAAGCGATCATGCCTTGATCTTCTGCCAGCGCTTTCAGCTCCTGGATTTCTTCATGTGCGAGGTTGTCGTAATAAACGCAACGCTCTAGCATGGGTGGCGTTTGATTCATCAGGTTATGAGTAGTGGCAGCAATATGGTCATGAATGTTCTGCTGAAAGAAATAAAGTTTTTCATCAAAGCCTGCCGTTGGTATAAATGCCTCTGTATTAAGGCAAACGCAATCATTCTCGTCAATGTTCACGACACCAACTCTAAGCCATTCATCCAGTACAGGTCGCGCTCTAATGTCTTTGCTTACTCTCGCCATTAAGCGTTCAAATGAAATATCGCCGCCGGCACTGGCTAGTCTTGGTAGCGGCTTTGGTTTTCCATCAGCGTCTATAAAGTCTGCGTGGCTAATCCATAAGCCAACTAGCTGAGAGCCTAATGTTGCCGAGTTAGATTGAGTTGCGGTGGTTTTTGGTTCGTTACGCAGGCGATGCACATCTTTACGGTGAATGCCCGTGAGCAGGCTGATGCGGCTGTCCGTCTGCTCACGATTCGCTAATTTAAATTCCTCTTCTGCTACCTGAACAAACACTGACTTTAATGTTTCTAGCAACATGGTGAAGTTAACACCTTGAGCTAAGGCTAATTTAATAAGCGGTTTCAGTACGCGATGCATGGCCGTGTGCACGCGTTGTTGCGCGGTATTGTTAGATATGGCTTCAGATTTGTTTAGCATGTTCTTCAATTATACAAAAATGTGGGAGTTTTTTACACATTTATATTGACGTGTGAAATTATCACACATATGATACGGCTGTAAATAAAAAAAGGCTATCACACCTTTGGGTGGCGGCATGTCGGGAGATAATATGAACTTAACAAAATTGATTGAAGTAGCAAGATGTGCGCACATAGCCCCTAGCCTTAAATGGCTTGGGCTGTTTCTGTCAGTTTTGTTGTTAAGTTTTTCGATCGGATTGGCTGATGCTACTGCGGCAACCAAGCGTGCTGAATTTAATCATAACCGGACAGGTTTTGTATTAAGTGGCGCGCATGCCAATGCAGACTGCGCCAGTTGTCACACAAAAGGGATATTTAAGGGAACGCCAAAATCCTGTGAAAGTTGTCATATTTCAAATGGTCGAGCCTCATCTAGCGCTAAACCAAGTCAACATATTCCTACCAATGAAAAATGTGAGACTTGCCATCGGTCATCTAGCTGGGTTCCTGCAAGTTTTAACCATGTAAAAGTAGTCGCTGGAAGTTGTGCGACTTGTCATAACAATACAAATGTGCGGGGCAAGTCGCCACAGCATATTCAAACCAGTACGTCATGTGATTCATGCCACCAAACCAGCGCTTGGTTGCCAGCTAAGGGCTTTGATCATAAAGGTGTAGTTGGCAATTGTGCTAGCTGCCACAATGGTAGCAGGGCGCTAGGGAAATCATCAAAACATATTCCAACTACCGCGGCGTGTGAGACCTGCCATAAATCTACCACGAGTTTCACTGGTGCAAAATTCACCCATCCATCTGGTGTCACGGGCTGTGCCAGTTGCCACAATGGTAGCAGTGCGCTAGGAAAGTCATCAAAACATATCCCAACCACCGCGGCATGTGAAACCTGCCATAAATCTACCACGAGTTTTACTGGTGCAAAATTCACTCATCCAGCTGGTGTCACCGGTTGTGCTAGCTGCCACAATGGCTCAACCGCTATAGGAAAATCAAGTAATCACGTGCAAACCACCGCGGCTTGTGAATCTTGTCACAAATCCACCACGAGTTTCGCTGGTGCAAAATTCACTCATCCATCTGGTGTAAAAGACTGTGCTAGCTGCCACAATGGCGCCACTGCAACTGGCAAGTCTGGTAGTCACATTCAAACCACCGCGGCTTGTGAAACTTGTCATAAATCTACCACGAGTTTTACTGGTGCAAAATTCACTCATCCAGCTGGTGTCACCGGTTGTGCTAGCTGCCACAATGGCTCAACCGCTATAGGAAAATCAAGTAATCACGTGCAAACCACCGCGGCTTGTGAATCTTGTCACAAATCCACCACGAGTTTCGCTGGTGCAAAATTCACTCATCCATCTGGTGTAAAAGACTGTGCTAGCTGCCACAATGGCGCCACTGCAACTGGCAAGTCTGGTAGTCACATTCAAACCACCGCGGCTTGTGAAACCTGTCATAAGAGTACAACGAGTTTTACTGGTGCGAAATACATCCATCCGTCTGGGATCACCGGTTGTGCTAGCTGCCACAATGGCTCAACGGCTATAGGAAAATCAAGTAATCACGTGCAAACCACCGCGGCTTGTGAATCTTGTCACAAATCCACCACGAGTTTCGCTGGTGCAAAATTTACTCATCCATCTGGTGTCACCGGTTGTGCCAGCTGCCACAATGGCTCAACGGCCATAGGAAAATCAAGTAATCACGTGCAAACCACCGCGGCTTGTGAATCTTGTCACAAATCCACCACGAGTTTCGCTGGTGCAAAATTTACTCATCCAGCTGGGGTCACCGGTTGCGCTAGCTGCCACAATGGCGCCACTGCAACTGGCAAGTCTGGTAGTCACATTCAAACCACAGCAGCTTGTGAAACCTGCCATAAGAGTACAACGAGTTTTACTGGTGCGAAATACATCCATCCGGCTGGGATCACCGGTTGTGCTAGCTGCCACAATGGCTCAACGGCTATAGGAAAATCAAGTAATCACGTGCAAACTACTGCGGCGTGTGAAACCTGCCACAAATCCACTTCGACATTTGCTGGTGCAAAATACACCCACCCAGCTGGGGTCACCGGTTGTGCTACTTGCCACAACGGCGCCACGGCACCTGGTAAGCCTGGCAGCCACATTCAAACTACTGCGGCGTGTGAAACCTGCCACAAATCCACTTCGACATTTGCTGGTGCAAAATACACCCACCCAGCTGGAGTCACCGGTTGTGCTACTTGCCACAACGGCGCCACGGCACCTGGTAAGCCTGGCAACCACATTCAAACCACAGCGGCGTGTGAAACCTGCCACAAATCCACTTCGACATTTGCTGGTGCAAAATACATCCATCCAGCTGGGGTAACCGGTTGTGCTACTTGCCACAACGGCGCCACGGCACCTGGTAAGCCTGGCAACCACATTCAAACTACTGCGGCGTGTGAAACCTGCCACAAATCTACTTCGACATTTGCTGGTGCAACCATGAACCATACAAATGTTGTGGCGGGGACATGTTCTGGTTGTCATAATGGCAGTTCTGCAACGGGCAGGCCGTCCAACCATGTGCCAATTGCTGGACTTTCATGCGATGTTTGTCATACGAGCACGAGCAATTTTGGGAGCACTACAAAGCCAAATCATTCCTTGCTTGCAGGGATGACATGTAGAGGGTGTCACGGCGCAAATTATTCAGGGGTTGAATCTAAGTCACATAATTCTCCCAAAGACTGCAATGCCTCTGGCTGTCATAATACCAGTACATTCGATAAATAATATGATGAGAGTGGCTGCTTAGTTGCAATTGACAACAACTGAAAATTGCAACTTGTTGACTTTCATGAAATTTTTATAGCAATATTACGTAAATTGTTTTAATAGAAAAAGATAAAATATGAATATATTTAAAAACCTCACCTCAACTTTAATCTTATTTTGTTTGTTATCTCCAGCCGTTGCTTTTGCTGATCCGATACTTGATAAGGTTGATATCGTACAAACAAAAACTGAGGCTGATATTCATATTGAATTTAAAACGCAGATACGTTACATCAGGCATGCGCCTACCAATGTAGCTAGTCGAGTGCAAATTTTCTTGGAATTCCCTGAGTATAAAAACTTGGGCTTTACCGTGCCTACTAAGCGCGAATTCTTGAGTTCTCCGCCTACTAATCTAGTGCCAGAATTTACCATAAACTTTCCTGATCAAAAGACCAACACCATTGCGATTAGATTCAAAAAGCCGGTTAAATTCCGCATCACACCAGATAGTAGCGGCCGCGGGCTTATTATTCACGTGCCCTTACCAAAAGGCACTCCGCCATTAACCGAAGATGTAGCAGCGCCAGAAGTAGCTACAGTTGAAGGCGGTCAGTCAGTGGATGTTCCAGGTATTCCAGAAGGCATGACCTTGGATAGTTATGCGGAGAAGTTGGTAGTAGATAGTCGTGCTTTGGTTGATTCAGGAGAATATGCAAAAGCCATTGAGTTGCTTAACATTGCACTCAACTTACCTTTTAATAAAGCTGGTGAGGGCGCGCAGGAGTTAATTGGTATAGCACGTGAAAAGAACTCGGAGTTTGCAAAGGCTAAGGCAGAATATGCACTTTATTTGAAATTGTATCCTGAAGGTAGTGGTGTGGCCCGTGTGCGTAAGCAGTTAGCCATTGTGGATGCTGCACTCAAGGCCGGCGGTGCTGATAATAAACATGCGAAAAAGGCCATACGAGAGATACATGAAACTACGGTATATGGCAGTTGGGATCAATATTACTATGATGCGCATACCCGCACTTATAATCCTGACGGTAGTAAAGTGAGTAAAACTAAGTCGCATGATCAGTCATCCCTTGTGAGTAGCATCAACCTCACGGCGCGCACACGTCAAAATGAATATGATGGAAAAATTGTGTTTCGGAACCGGCAAACGATGGATTACCTATCACCTACTGCTAGTAATAGGCATGCCAACAGAGATAGAACTGATGCGGCTTATGTTGAGTTTGAAGATAAGGCGGTTGATTACATGATTCGTGTCGGTAGGCAAAACGGCAACTCCGGTGGTGTTTTGGGTCGGTTTGATGGCGCATGGTTGCGCTATGGATTTACACCGCAATATAAAATTAATGTAGCGGCGGGTACCTTGGCTGAATACTCGGTAGATTACAGACGCCAATTTTATGGGATCAACTTAGATATTGGACCGTTGTCTGAAAACTGGAGCGGTAATGTATTTTTTGTGAACCAGACAGTTAAAGATATAACAGACCGTCGCGCAGTAGGGGGTGAGGTACATTACTTTGATAATGGTCGATCTATATCTTCTTTATTAGATTACGATACCCTGTATAAACGCGTCAATACCGCGATGGCACAGGGTAACTGGCAAACAGAGAGTGGTATCAATTACAATTTCTTAGTGGACTATCGTAACTCACCAATTTTAACTACCGTCAATGCCTTGACTGGAAGTACATTGGCTGGCAAATACTCAACCTTGAGCCGCGCTAAGCGTGCAACCGGTTGGACAGATGCGATGTTGCAAGATGAAGCAGTTCGAAGCACGTTAAAAACTGAGACAGCCCTGTTTGGTGCAACTAAACAAATAACAACGCGTTGGCAATTAGGTGGCGATGTACAGGTAAACAGAACATCAGGCCAGCCTGGCGCAAGTGCTGCTGCGATAGCGTTGTTTGAAAAACAGGCATTGGAAAATGGAATTGTTTTAAGTGACCTAGAAATAGAAAACTTTAAAAGATCTGTAGCAGGTTCTGGCAATACTTGGACCTATCATATTCAAGGTGTGGGAACAGATACTTTATTTAAGGACGATACTTCAGTGATTAGTGCAACGTTCACCAGTGGTAAAACAAGCCGTAGTCAGTCAATTCTATTTAGTAATGGCTTTGCCCCTGCCGAAAAATGGCGTATTGATAGCACCTTGCAGTTGCTACGCCAAGATTCTGACCCTAATACGCTGACTTATTTGATTTCTCCAACCATGCGCGCCAGTTATCGCTTGCGTGAGAAAGCAACCGTAGAGGCTGAAATCCGCTTTGATGTTGATAATACACACAGTAATGAAGGCCATACTCGTACCGTGCGCGATGCCGCTTTTGTAGGCTATCGCATTGACATCTAAAGACTTTACTGCGGATAACCTCACCTGCGTACGAGGTGACCGAGTATTATTCAGGCATATAGGGTTTACTCTAAAGCCAGGTGGCTTGATGTATGTGCTAGGTGATAATGGCAGTGGTAAAAGTAGTTTGCTACGGTTACTGTGTGGGTTGATGCAACCTGAATTAGGATCGATTTATTGGCAAGGTGAGCAAGTTAAGCATGTGCTTGAAGTGTTTCAAGCAAACTTGTTATATATCGGCCATTTGAACGGGTTAAAAGAGGATTTGAGCCCCATTGAGAATTTGCAGGTCAACATGCGATTGGCCGCTGATCATGCAGAAAAGTCAGACGTATTAGATGCGCTTGAAGCAATCGGTGTTGGGCGTTGTGCAAATTTACCAGTGCGGGTGTTGTCACAAGGCCAAAAAAGGCGCGTTGCGTTAGCAAGGTTATGGCTTACAGAACGTAAGTTATGGATATTGGATGAACCTTTTGCTGCGCTCGATAGTGCATCAATTGATGTGCTAGTGGCTCGTATTAACCACCACCTAAATAACGATGGAATGGCGATTATTACAACGCATCAGGATGTTGTCATCAGCGCGCAATCAACACAGGTTTTAAGGTTGGATCTATGAATCGCGCATGGGTCACTATATTTAAGCGCGATATTTTGCTGGCATTGCGCAGACGTTCAGATGTTGCTACCACGTTGTTTTTCTTTCTGATTGTAGCCAGCCTCTTCCCGTTGGGGATAGGCCCAGAGCCCGCTGTATTAAGTAGTATTGCCCCTGGTGTTTTGTGGGTGGCGGCGTTGTTGGCGGGGATGCTTTCTTTGACGCGTATGTTTGCGTCAGATTTTTCTGACGGCAGTTTGGAACAGATGTTAATTGCGCCGCAACCATTGCCAATGCTGGTCATTGCCAAAGTTCTGGCACACTGGATTGTGTGCGGGTTGCCGGTGGTTTTGCTGGCACCGATGATTGGTTTGCAATACGCGCTACCCAATGACGCATTGTTGGTGTTGGTGTTATCGCTATTGTTAGGAACGCCTGCACTGAGCTTGATTGGCGCCATTGGCGCGGCACTTACCCTAGGTGTACGCGGTAGTGGGTTGTTGATCGCCTTGCTGGTGTTGCCATTGTATATTCCAGTGCTGATTTTTGGCGCGGGTGCGGTCGCTGCGAGTCAGCACGGTATGAGTCCAGAAGCGCATTTGTCGCTGCTAGCCGCGTTTAGTTTGTTGTCTTTAGTGTTGGCGCCTTTTGCTACGGCGGCGGCTTTGCGTATTTCTGTTGAATAAAAAACTTAAGTGAATTAAATAGTGATGAACATCAATTGGTTTAAATACTCATCCCCACAGACTTTTTATCCACTCGCTGGACGTATGATTCCATGGTTCGCATGGGCGGCTAGTATTTTTGCTGTCATCGGGTTATATATCAGTTTTTTTATTGCGCCGACTGATTTTCAGCAGGGTGAAGCCTACCGCATTATTTTTGTACATGTGCCTGCCGCGTGGATGTCAATGTTCATTTACATGGTCATGGCGGGATGGGCAGCGTTAGGGTTGTCATTGAATGCACGATTACCTGCGATGATGGCGCAGGCTTTAGCGCCGACAGGCGCAATATTTACTTTATTGGCACTTGTCACAGGTTCTTTTTGGGGTAAGCCAATGTGGGGCGCATGGTGGGTATGGGATGCACGCCTCACTTCCGAACTGATTTTGTTGTTTCTTTATTTGGGATTTATTGCATTGCAATCGTCTATTGATGACCCACGTAAAGCAGATAAAGCGGGGGCATTATTGGCATTGGTCGGTGTGGTGAACGTGCCTATTATTTATTTTTCAGTTAAATGGTGGAACACGCTGCATCAGGGCTCAACCATAAGTATGGGCGCGGCACCAAAAATGGTGACCACGATGCTGCTGGGGATGTTGTTGATGGCGCTGGCTTTTTGGATGTACACCATTGCCGTGGCGTTGATGCGCGTGCGCTGCATTATGCTTGAGCGTGAACGTGCATCAGATTGGGTTAAAGAGCAGGCACTAAGCGTAGGAGGTAATACATAATGCAATGGTCAAGTTGGTCTGCATTTTTTAATATGGGTGGCTATGCCTTTTATGTGTGGTTCTCATTCGGGCTTACAGCATTATGGTTAGTCTGGGAAGTATTGGCTTTGCGCAAGCGCAGTGCCGTAGCACTAAATTTGGCCAAGTTGCTGGCACAGGATAAATAATGACGATTAAAGCAAGACACAAACGCTTCATTTTAATTGCAATTGGCCTAGCCTTGTTAGGTCTGGCGGTGATGCTTATTTTGAATGCATTTAAAAGCAATATGGTGTTTTTTTATACGCCAACGCAGGTGGTTAGTGGTGAAGTGCCGCACGGGACAAGTTTTCGTCTTGGCGGATTAGTCGTGCCAGCTAGTTTAAAACGTCAGGATGATGGCCTGACTGTGCATTTTAGTATCACGGATACAGCTAAAACAGTTGAAGTTATCTATAAAGGTATTCTGCCTGATCTGTTTAAAGAGGGTAAAGGTGTTGTGGCGCAAGGTAAGGTTGGCGCTAACGGTGTGTTTGAAGCGAGTGAAGTGCTCGCCAAACATGATGAAAACTACATGCCGCCAGAAGCGGCCGAAGCCTTGAAACGCGCTAAAGAAGCGCCTGCTGATGTTCAGTTAAAGTAGTATTTAAGCGTTAAATTAAGTTATTTAAATAGATATAAACATAAAAAAAGGATGTTAATGTGATCCCTGAAATTGGCCATTTTGCTTTGATTTTAGCCTTAATTGTGGCATTGATTCAGGGCGTCTTTCCCATTATCGGCGCTGCACGTGGTAATGCGGTGTGGATGGGGTTGGCTCAACCTGCAGCGCGTGCGCAGTTTTTATTGGTCGCGGTTGCGTTTATTTGTTTGGCCTATGCATTTGCAACGATGGATTACTCCGTCACCTATGTGGCATCAAACTCCAATTCAAAATTACCTTTGCAATATCGCATTGCAGCGGTGTGGGGCGGACATGAAGGGTCATTGTTATTATGGGCCGTCATTCTAAGTGTTTGGACAGTAGCAGTGAGCTTCTTTTCTAAACACTTGCCCAGCGCGATGCGTGCACGAATACTAGGTGTCATGGGTTTAATTAGTGTCGGTTTTTTGTTGTTTATGCTCTCCGTTTCTAATCCGTTTGAGCGTTTGATTCCTGCTGCGATGGATGGCCGTGATTTGAATCCGTTACTACAAGATCCTGGCATGGTGTTCCATCCGCCAATGCTTTACATGGGCTATGTTGGGTTTTCAGTTGCCTTCGCCTTTGCAATTGCAGCGTTGCTTGGCGGTGAGTTAGATTCAGCTTGGGCGCGCTGGTCTCGTCCATGGACGACATTAGCTTGGGTGTTTTTGACAATAGGCATTATGGCGGGCAGTAACTGGGCTTATTATGAGCTGGGCTGGGGCGGTTGGTGGTTCTGGGATGCCGTTGAGAACGCTTCATTTATGCCATGGCTGGTAGGCACGGCACTCATGCACTCATTGGCAGTGACAGAAAAACGTGGCAGTTTCAAAGCTTGGACCGTATTGCTGGCTATCTGCGCGTTTTCTTTAAGTTTGCTAGGCACATTTCTTGTACGTTCAGGCGTGCTTACCTCAGTACATGCCTTTGCTACCGACCCAAGACGCGGACTTTTTATACTGGCTTTTCTTGTACTTGTGATTGGTGGGTCGCTGCTTCTTTTTGCATGGCGCGCACCAACCGTAGGGCGTGGCGGCAAGTTTGGTGTGGTTTCAAGAGAAAGCTTCTTGCTTGCAAATAATGTACTGCTAGCTGTGGCCGCTATTTCGGTATTGTTTGGCACGCTTTACCCACTATTTCTGGATGCACTTGGTCTAGGCAAAATTTCAGTTGGCCCGCCATACTTTGATACCGTATTTGCACCATTGATGGCACCAGCGTTATTTTTAATGGGTGTAGGCCCTATTGCGCGCTGGAAACAGGCAACGTTACCTGAGTTGGCAATGCGCTTACGCTGGGCATTTGGTATTAGCGTTGCAACTGCAGTGATATTACCTTTACTGCTTGGTCACTGGACACCCATGATAGGTTTGGGCTTGTTTCTTGCATTTTGGATTTTTGCTACAACTGCCAATTTGGTCTATCAGCGGCTACGTGGTGCTGATCAACCTTTAATTGCGCGGATAAAATCTAATTCGTATTCGTGGTGGGGAATGGTGATTGCGCATCTGGGGATTGCGGTATTTACCTTAGGCGTGACCGTCGTTAAAGGATTTGAGTCGGAAATCGCAGTACGCATGGCACCTGGCGATGTCGCACACTTGGCAGGTTTTAATTTTACGTTTGAAGGTGTTACCGAGATTGAAGGGCCTAATTACTCAGCAAGCAGAGGGCATATACGCATTACAAAAAACGGCATTGAACGCACGCTGATTAACCCTGAAAAAAGGGTATATCACGTACAAAATATGCCAATGACTGAAGCAGGTATCAGCCCGAGTGTCATCCATGATTTATACGCCTCATTAGGTGAGCCGTTAGATGGCGGGGCATGGAGTGTGCGTATTTATCATAAGCCGATGGTGGAGTGGGTATGGTTTGGTTGTTTAATGATGGCTTTTGGTGGTCTATTGGCAATTTCTGATAGGCGCTACCGTTTAAAAGGGCGGACTAAACCATTGCCTGAGAATGCAACGGAGATCTCAACTTGAAGCGAGCATTATTGCCACTGATTATATTCTTGGTTGTGGTCGGCTTCCTCTTTGTGGGTCTTAATCTTGATCCGCGCGAGGTGCCATCCCCGCTAGTCGGTAAGCCTGCGCCCGCATTCAGCTTGCCACGCTTGGATAATGCAGACAAAATAATTTCTAATAAAGATATGTTGGGCAAGGTGTGGCTCTTCAACGTATGGGCCTCATGGTGCGGCGCCTGTAGAGATGAGCATCATGTATTAGTTGCACTTTCTAAAAGCGGTGTCGTACCCATTTACGGTTTGGATTACAAAGATACACGTTTAGATGCGCTACAGTGGCTTGCTGAAGGCGGCAATCCTTATGTGGCGACAGCTGTTGATGAAAACGGCCGCGTTGGTATTGATTATGGCGTTTACGGGGTGCCAGAAACCTATGTTATCGACAAAGCGGGTGTTATTGCCTATAAGCAGATTGGGCCAGTTACTGAAGCGGTGTTGCGCGATAAGATTTTACCCTTAGTCAAAAGGCTGCAAATTCAATGAAGTTGATATTTCGTGTAGTGACAGTATGTTGTCTGATGTTGATAGCGAATGTATGGGCAGATGAAGCACGCCCACTGCATGATGATGTTGCTGTTGAAGCACAGGTGCGGCGTTTATCCGAAGAGTTACGCTGTTTAGTGTGCCAAAACCAGACTCTGGCTGATTCACACTCTGAGCTGGCTGAAGATTTACGTCAAGAAATACGCGTAATGGCTATTAAGGGCATGAGTGATCAACAAATAACTGATTATTTGGTTGAACGGTATGGAGATTTCGTGAGATATCGACCACCATTGAAGTCAACGACGTTATTACTATGGTTTGGCCCGTTTGCCCTCTTGCTAGGGGGTGGCATAGGTTTATTCTTGATGTTGCGCCGGCGTGCAAAGTCGGCAGAAAATTCGCCACTGAGTGCGGATGAAGCACGTAAAGTGAATGCGTTACTTAATAAGGAATCATGATGCTGGTATTTTGGATAATTGCGTTTTTATTGCTACTTGCCGTATTGGCGCTGATATTACCGGCACTTGTGCGCCCAAAAGTTAACGAAAATGTAGATGTAAATACAGAAAAGCGCACAATTTTTAACCAACAGTTTGCAGAGTTGGCGCAAGATAAATCGAATGGCGTACTTGATGCAGAGCAATATGAAGTGGCAAAAGGCGAGCTTGAACGTCGTATTCTGGAAGAAATAGGCGATGTACAGCACGCTTCAGTGGTGACCGCTCCAGATAGGTCGCTAGCTTTGGTTTTGCTATTAGTCATTCCGTTGCTTGCAGCTTCGCTTTATTACAAGCTTGGCAACCCAGATTCTGTGATTATTCCTGCCGCTTCGTCTAATAGTTTCGCTTCAAAGTCTATGACTGGGCATAGCAATATGATGAGTGATCTTGAGCCATTATTAGCCCCATTACAAAGTAAACTAGAGAATAATCCAGAAGATGGCGAAGGTTGGGCTTTACTGGCTAGGTCTTATGTGGAACTTGGTCAACATGCTAAATCAATATCTGCCTATGCGCATGCTACAAAAATAATCACGGATGACCCACAATTATTGGCAGATTATGCTGATGCACTTGCCGTCGTTAATGCAGGTCAGCTAGCTGGCGAGCCAGAGGCTCTTGTGAATCAGGCGCTGAAGCTAGACCCGCAACACGTGAAAGCCTTAATGTTGGCAGCTACTGCCGCATTTGACCGCAAAGATTATAAGCAAGCGATTGGTTACTGGGAGCGAGCGCAACAGGCGTTACCAATAGGTTCTGAGGTCTTATCCGATGTGCAAGCTTCGCTTCATGAGGCGCATGTATTGTTAGGTGATAAAGCGGTTAAGCCACAAGTGAAGCCAGCTGTTACTCAATCAATTGCTCAACCGGTTTCTAAGCCCGCAGGGATTAGTGGCACGGTGAGCATCTCGCCAAAACTTGCACAACATCTAGATCCATCTGTTACCGTATTTATCTATGCGCGAGCTACTCAAGGGCCATCTATGCCACTGGCGATTTTACGCACTACCGTTGGTAACTTGCCATACGCTTATCATTTGGATGACAGCACTGCACTTACCCCTAACCATAAACTTTCACTAGCAGATAAAGTGGTTGTTGTTGCTCGCGCTTCAATGGCGGGGGATGCTAAACAGCAGACGGGGGATTTGCAGGGCATTACTCAGGCTATTCAACCGTACGGGCAAAAAATTGATGTTGAAATTAATGCGCTTATCCCGTAGCAGGAGCATTTTTAGCGCTTAAGGTTTAGCTTCAATAACTTTTGAGAAGGTGAGGTATCAACAATGCGATATTTACAGATAGTTTCTTTGTTTGCTACCAGCCTGTTATGCACGGCTTGTGTGCCAATGTTAACTTCAGCCGCTGGTGTCGGTGGCTCGGCCGCCCTGAGCCGTGCGATGAATGGTACAACGTCGCGGACTTTTACCGCCCCTGCAGATAAAGTGCGCGTAGCTACTAAACGTGCATTGAGCCGAATGAAAATCCAAGTATTGTCAGAAGATTTGCATAGCAAGAACAACATCATATTGCTGATTGCAAAAACATCTGAGCGTAATATTCAAATTCAAATTGAATCAATCAGTTATAACGCTACCCGAATGGAAGTCGAGGCAAAAGGCTCAATATTTAACTACGACAACGCAACTGCAGAAGAAATTATCACCCAAACCAAAAAAATATTGGGGTAGATGGGTACGTACAATACTCAATTTACCATCTGCGCTATAGACTATCTTGTTAGCTGAAGTATTGAGCTAGAGCCACGCTGGTGAATTTAAAGCATCTACTAGGTAGTTAATACCAAATATATTTGAACTTATTTAGCAAAAAATATACTAAGCGGTATATATCATTTAGATATACCAATTCAACAAATTAGGGGTTTGATATGAAATACAGTTTACTGCTTGCTTCACTATTACTAAGTACCACTATTAATGCATTTGCTGATGAAGCAAAAAGTCTTTCTGCTCATGAAGAAGTCACTATCAATGCTCCCGCAGCAAAGGTATGGTCAACCGTTAGCAACTTTAATGATTTGGGAGCTTGGCACCCAGCAGTTAAAAAGACCGAAATCGTATCAGGCACTAACAACAAAGTTGGCGCTGAACGACTTTTAACACTCCAAGATGACGGAACAATCAAAGAGAAGTTACTTGGATATAGCGCAAAAAATAAATCATTCAAATATTCAATTGTTGAAGGTGTTCTGCCAGTA
Source organism: Methylotenera sp. (assembly GCA_013141495.1). Taxonomy (GTDB): domain Bacteria; phylum Pseudomonadota; class Gammaproteobacteria; order Burkholderiales; family Methylophilaceae; genus Methylotenera. Next base: position 15,439 of record JABFQV010000015.1, read on the forward strand.
AGCAACTACGTTTCTACCGTGACGGTTAAATCCCAAGGTAAAGATAAAACATTAGTGGTATGGCAAGGTACGTTCAAGCGTAAAGATACAAGTGCTACCCCAGTAGCGGGGCAAGGTGATGAAGATGCTGTAAAAACAATCACAGGTGTTTATCGTGGCGGCTTAGATAATCTGAAAAAAATCTCAGAATAACTATAAGTTGATAAAAAAGGCGCATTAGCGCCTTTTTTATTGTAATAATGCGATTTTTAGTTCTGAGCTTTAGTGGACAAGCTATATTCTAAAAAATAAATCTGAAATACAGATACCCAATATACGCCCCCTTATTTTTTACGTCCCAAGTAGTACATCCAAGTATAGCCAACGAGCCCCGCAATTAAAGAGGCGGTTATTACGCCAGTTTTTGCCATCAATAAATAATCTGCGTGATTCGATGAAAACCCCAACTCAGCAATAAAAATAGACATGGTAAAGCCGATACCTGCCAGTACGGATACGGCCGCAATTTGACTAAACCGTGTACCTCTCGGTAACTGTCCGATGCCAAAACGCAGCGCCAGCCAACATGCGCCGGTAATCCCAATAAACTTACCTAATAGCAGGCCAAGTGTTACACCTAACATGACTGGATGAGTGAACGTTTCACTTAGAGAGCCCATTTGTAGTGGAATACCTGCATTGAATAAAGCAAAAATTGGAATGACAATAAACGCGACAGGTAAATGCCAGATGTGCTCTAGGCGTTGCAACGGGGTTTGTACCCCTTGCACGCTTTTATCCAACATTTGTACTGCGCTATGAAGTTGGTGATTAGTCATGACGTTGCCGCCTTGTTTTTGGCTCGATGTAAAGCGTGCCATTTGATCTTTAATATATGCAATAAATAAGGTAGGGTCATATTTAGAGCGAGCAGGGACGGTAAACGCACCTAACACACCTGCAATGGTGGCGTGCACACCTGATTGCAGTAGTGCATACCATAATAAAACGGCAATAATGAAGTAGGGAATTGCATTGCGAATGCCAGAGAAGTTAAATGTAAATAAAATGGCCACTAATAAAGCAGCAACGCCTAGCCAGTATATAGATAACGTTTGCGTGTAGAAAATGGCAATCACCAAGACTGCACCTAAATCATCTGCAATGGCGAGGGCCGCTAAAAAGGTAATCAGCGCTTTGGGCACGCGGTTTGCGAGCAACACTAGTGCGCCCACAGCAAAAGCAATGTCAGTTGCCATGGGAATACCCCAACCGCGCGCAGCATCCCCGGTGGGATTAAACGCAACGTAAATGAGCGCAGGCACAATCATGCCGCCAATAGCAGCGATGATAGGCAAGGCAGCTTGACGTAAATTTGATAATTCACCTACCAGAATTTCACGCTTTAACTCCATACCCACCACAAAAAAGAAAAGCGCCATCAAGCCATCATTCACCCAATGATGCAGGCTCATATTGATGCCCCAACTCGCCACATTAACGCTAACAACTGTATGTATTAAATGTTGGTAAGCGTCAGCAAGTGCAGTATTGGCTAATATAAGCGCAATAATGGTCGCGCCTATCAGCAACAGTCCGCTGGCAGTTTGACCATGAATAAATGCCTCAAAGGGCGTTGCAACGCGCCTGAAAGTGCGCTCCCATGGCGCGTAAATTAAACCCTGCTCAGATTCGTTTAAAGATTTTTTGTGTTCAGCCATGCTTGGTTATCCTGTTTCTAGCGTTATGCTGTTTTATATCATACAGCACGAGTCAATATGCAAATAATGACTGGTATGCATCAGTATTGTGTCGTTTATGTTGTGGAGGCTTATGTGCCTATCATTGCTTTTAAGTTTGCACGCTTATGGTTAACTTAGTCAACAACGAGTTTAATGCTGTCTGTTTGAAGGCGTACTTTTAACCATTCAATAATTCGATATCGATCACTGCTACTTAATTTACTTGAAGCTGTGATGTTAAGTACGATTTGTTTACCATCAGTGTTATCGTCGCCAACTTTCCATTGTACGGCTTCAGAAAACAACACTTCTCTAATTTGCGGATATTGTGCATGGAGTTCCGCTGAAATGTTTCTCCACATGGCTTTATTGGCAGAAATCCCCTGCAGTTCGGCTTGCAGGTTTTGAATGGTTTTATTTTTTTCATCCAGTGCGTGCAGGTTGTCTTTGTATAACTCACTAACAATATTGGATTTTAAGGCCGTAACATCAACGGTATTATCTTTGGATTGATGTACGAGTAATTTAGTATGATCCAGCCCATATAACATTAAGCGCGCTTCAATATCCTTGAGTTTTTCGTGGCTGATAAGATCGCCGATGAGTGCCACTTCTATTTGCCTTTTTGTCGGGTTAATGCTGCGCTCCGTTAAATGCGCCTGCTCAAAAGTCAATTCTTTGCTGATGAATGTTCTGGCCCTCGAACTAAATACCTCTTCTTTCACCAACTTAACCGCGAGATAAATACTGGGTAGCAAAGTGAGTAGCACTATCGCAGTCAGCGCGCGACTGACGCGAGTCTCTGTTTTTTCATCGACAAATAATTTGTGCGATGGGTTTAGCACCCAAATAATCAGAATGGCTGCAAATGCGATAAACACACAGTTGATGGAATACAAATAGAAAGCGCCAAAAAAGAACTCCCAGTTACCATTTGCCAAACCATAGCCCGCAGTACACAGTGGAGGCATCAGTGCAGTAGCAATGGCGACACCTGGAATAATATTGGTTTTTTCACTGCGCGTAGCCCCAATGATGCCGGCAAGTCCACCGAAAAAAGCAATGAGCACATCCCAAATAGTAGGGCTAGTTCTCGCTAACAACTCAGACTGTGCATCAGCAAGTGGCGTTAACAAAAAATACAGCGTTGACACCAGTAAGCTGATTAAAGTGGCAATACCAAGGTTTCTGAATGACGTTCTGATAAGCGCCGCATCATAAATACCTACGCCATAGCCAATGCCCATAATTGGCCCCATTAGTGGGGAGATAAGCATAGCGCCGATGATGACGGCGGTAGAGTTTACATTGAGGCCAATGGATGCAATCAAAATGGCGAACATCAATACCCATAGGTTAGTGCCTCTGAGCACCGCAGCTGACCGTATGCTATGGTCGATTAGCTCGTCATCAGCTTTATCTTCAATCAAGCTAAAACGGCGCCTGATGGCAATAATGCCACGCTTAAACAGTGGGACGAAATAACTAGCTTCAGACATGAAAGCACCTTAAGTTGAAATGATGAATCACAATGCGTACGCATTGTGATTCGGATGATATGGTTGCCGTTAGCCAGCGTTTAGTTCACGTATCAGAAATGTTAACGGGCTTGGTGCCGGCATGCGCTCTGTGGCTGATAACCAACTGCTGAGTTAATCCATTCCAGAGACGGAGTTAACTGCAGAACCTGTTAAAGCTTAGGGTTATCCGTGAGGTCGGCTTCTGTGGCGATCGGTTGATTTTGGTGACTTAGTGCGTGTTCTAGGTGGCAATTTGTTGTTTGGATTGATTGGCAATGCGCTTGCTACGCATTACTGCTGGCAACACGAGTAGTGCGCCAATCAAAACGCCCAATGTTAGCGCTACTGCAATGGCAAAGGCAGTTACAGTTTTGATAGACCAAACAATAAATACCAAGTCAATTGGGTGCATATTTTGTATCGTAAATACGGTAGCCAATACGATAAGAATTGTTAGCATGATATTACGCATAATTTCACCTTCTTTCTCTGATTGGGTTTGTTCGCATTTAAGACCGATTTTTGTTGCATTGTATTGTTATAACTTTTTAATAAGAAATACAAATCCTTCTTCATTTTTCATATTATCGAGCAACTCAAAAGGGTTGTTAGCAACTAAAGTTCTTATGTTTTTAATAGTACTTTCTTTGCTCGTGACCACCTTTAAAACTTGGCCTGATGTCAAGGTATCCAATGTTTCTTTAGTGCGAATGGTTGGCACAGGGCTTTCGTCGCTGGTTACATCCAGCATTGCATTGAATTGAATCATCATCACTCACTCTCCACTAGGCGCGGAGTGTTCATGTTCGTTTGACGCATCTAACGCCTCAACGTTAACTTTGTCACCTGTAATTTCACGCAGTAGTTTAAAAATCTCGCGACTACTTTTAGGCGGCTTATTGGCGGCCAGCTCTTTTTGCGCATTACGTACTAAGGTGCGTAGTTGTTGAATATCTGTTTTGGGGTAAAGCGCAATAAATTCTGCCAATACATTGCTATCAGCAATCATGCGGTCACGCCAGCGTTCCAAGCCATGAAAATAAGCGTTCTCAGCCGTATGTTTGCCATCCCAACGTGCTAGTTGCTCTAAAATCAGCGCGTTATCAATGTCACGCATTAATCTGCCTAGATACTGGCGATGACGTCGAATTGCGCCATTGGCCGTAATTTTTTTAGTGTCTAGCACCGCTGTTAGTACTGCATCTGGCAGGTCTAATTTCAGCAACTTATCTTTAGGCAGTTCGGTGAGCCGCACGCCGAGTGCCTGCTGCTCATCCGCCTCCGCTTTGAGTTTTGTTTTACTAATAGGCTCTTCTGCGTTTAATTTAGATGCTAAATTCGCATCATAACTAAAATCAATGCCGGTCTTTGTCTTTTTAGGTTTCATGTTGCGGTATTATAACAGCCTTGGCGTTTAGTTTTTAGCGTACATTTTCATCCTAAAAAAGATAGTAGAAAGCGTTATGGCAGATTCAGGCTTTAGTTACTCATTAGATCAAATTAAGCAGATGTCGGAAGACGTGCTTAAAATCGCAAAAAATTCAGGTGCGAGTGCGGCAGAGGCCGAGCTAAGCTTGAGCATCGGGCAAAACGTATCGGTGCGGATGAACGAGGTTGAAAATATTGAGTACAACCGAGATAAAGGCATGTCGGTCACGGTGTATTTTGGTCAGCAAAAAGGCCATGCCAGCACCTCGGATTTAACCCCGCAAGCCTTAAAAGACACAGTAGCTGCCGCTTGCAACATTGCTAAATATACCGCTAAAGATGCATTTTGCGGGCTAGCCGATGCCAGCTTGATGGCAACTGATATTCAAGATTTGGATTTACATCATCCCTGGAATCTTTCGGTAGATGAAGCTATCGCCATTGCCAAAGAGTGTGAAGGGGCTGCTTTGCATGTGGACGCTCGCATCACTAACTCTGAAGGGGCGAGTGTTTCTACAGGCACGGGGTTTTTTGCTTATAGCAATAGCCATGGCTTTACGGGCGGGTACCCTAGCTCACGGCATGGTATTAGCTGCTCGGTGATTGCGGAGTCAGATGCGAATATGCAACGCGATTATTGGTATAGCACTGCACGCGCAGCGGCTGATTTGCAAAGCGCTACGGCCGTTGGAAAACTTGCGGGTGAGCGTACAGTGCGCCGCCTTAATGCAAGAAAAATTAAAACCTGCCAGGTGCCGGTGTTGTTTGAAGCGCCATTAGCCAGCGGATTGATCTCTAGCTTGGTGAGTGCGATTTCCGGCGGTAATTTGTACCGTAAATCTTCATTTTTACTTGATAGCCTAGGTAAGCAGATTGCGTCACCATTACTGAATATTGATGAAAACCCGCATATAAAAAAAGGGTTGGCGAGTAGCCCCTTTGATAGTGAAGGGGTGGTAACAACACCGCGTCAGCTGGTAAAAGATGGCGTATTGCAAGGATACATGCTGGGTAGTTATTCAGCCAGAAAGCTTGGTCTACAAACAACGGGCAATGCGGGTGGCAACCATAACCTGATTGTGCAATCCGGTTCGTTGGACTTTGCCGGGATGCTTAAACAAATGGGCACAGGCTTGCTGGTGACCGAGCTGCTAGGACACGGCATGAATATGGTGACGGGTGATTACTCCCGCGGTGCTGCAGGTTTTTGGGTGGAAAACGGTGTGATTGTGCATCCAGTGGAAGAAATTACCATCGCTAGTAACATGGCAGATATGCTGAAAATGATTGTCGCGATTGGCAATGATGTGCTGGTGCAAGGCTCAAAACAGGTGGGCTCAATTTTAATTGAGCGGATGACTGTGGCGTGTGAATAATCTGCTTTAGCAGATATATTCCACGGACAAGACCTTTACGGTTTACAGCGTGTGAATAATCTGCTTTTCGCGTACGAATAACCTGCTTCAGCAGGTATATTCTGCGGTGATGCTAAGCATTGGTAAGCAGATATATTCCACGGACAAGGCATTTAGCTTTGCCACCTTATTTGCTAGCGATTGACTTCATAAAAAAACAGCCCGCTTATGCGGGCTGTTTTGTTTATATTGGAACGCTAATTAACTTCTACTACTTTAACTTTTTCCACTTCAGATGCAGGTTCGTTATTTTCTTCAAAGAACTCATCTTTAATCAAGTCGGTTGGCACTAAGCCATCTTGAACTTGGCTTGCACGTCTTTGTAAGTAAGCATCACGCATGAAAGCATACGGGTCAAGCGAGGCTTCATCCACTAAATCTGTGGCGTCTAACAGTTCTGCGCGCTTGTCTAAAAATTGCACAGCACGCAATTGGTTGTGTAATCGTATTTCGCCAATGTTACGTGTGTAAGTGATTGGATCTGTAGTGGCAGAGTCAAATACTCGGCCGGTGGTATCTCGAACACTAGACGGACCTAAAAACGGCAACACCAAATAGGCTCCAGAGCCCACGCCCCAATGACCTAATGTTTGACCAAAGTCTTCTTTATGGATTGCTATATTATCCATGCCAGCAACATCAATAAAGCCAGCTAAACCAAAGGTGCTGTTAATGACAAAGCGTCCTGCTTCACTAAATGCATTAGATAACTTAAACTGTAGCAGGTTGTTGAACACGCTGGTAATAGCACCTAAGTTACTGAAAAAATTGTTAATTCCTCTGCGTATGGGGTCTGGCGCAACGGCTTTATACGCGGTGGCAACTGGCTTAAACACGGCTTTATCAGTGACATCGTTAAATTTATAAATACCGCGATTTATACCTTCTAATGGGTCTTTATTGGCTTGAGAAGCGCAACCGACCAACATTAAAGCAAGCAGGCATGCTGTGAATATATTTAATAATTGTTTATGCATTGTTCGAGTTCTTTTTAAAGTGTTAAAACACCATCTGGCCATTATTCATGAGCTGGTAGCTTATGTCTATCAATATAATATTTTCAATAATACGGAAGTTTACATTCTTTGCGTAAATGTAGCACAAAATATTTTTTTGCACTCATGCTAAGGGTGTGTGGCCTACAATATTTATTTAGTAAACGTAGTGCCAATTTTTTATTTCAGCCAAGATAATTCATTAGAATCGAACCGCTCCCATCCACATGCGTGGGAGGGGATATTTAGCCTAATAAACAATTTGGGTTCAAGTTGATTAAATAAAGGGTATCCGTATTCTGTGATTGATTTTGGTTTTTGTCACTGAGAAGCAAAAACAAATTGTACGATTGATTTGACAAATTAACTCAGAGATTAGCCCCCCATAGCGGACGCTGGATTAGCGTAATCATCAACGCAGTTCAGCAACCCATAAATTTCATCTGTCAGTCAGAAAAGGGGGCAAAGCAGTCGCATAGTTTTGGCTCGTCAACTTCTGGATCGGGCCCTAAGCTGACATTCTAAATTACTCAAAGTTACGTAAGCCAGCCACATTGGTAATAACAATTTCCTTACCGTTCACTTCAATCAAACCAGCATTACTCAGCCGTAACATCACGCGTGAGAGTGTTTCTGGCGTGAGGTTGAGCATTGATGCAATTGTTAATTTATTTGCAGGTAATTGTACACGCTCTGGATTTGGAGAATCAGCACTAATCTGCAGTAAATAGCCAATCAGTCGTTGCGTGCTGTTTTGTAATGAAATGGACTCAATATCATTGACCAACTGACGGTTGCGCGCCGATATGGCTGCTAGCATACGCCTAACGACTGTCACGTCGTTATCGAGAATGTCAAAGATCGCCTCTCTGGTAATTAATAATACTTTAGAATCTAAAGTGGTTTGTGCGTAAACTGGAAAAGAGCGCTCTAGGAATAGCACAGCCTCACCAAAGCTTTCACCAGGCTGAATCAAACCAATGACTTTTTCATCACCTTGCGGTGAGATTACCCCCAGCTTTATTTGTCCTTCCAACAAGAGATAGAATCCATGTGCTTTGTCACCGCGGTTAAATAGTCTGCCACCGCGTGGGATGTCTACTAGCCTAGTGCCATTGGCTAATAGCTCAATCTGAGATGGTTGCAATTCAGAAAACATGTAAAACCCAGATAATTTTTGAGCTATTTGTGATTTATCCATAAATCATCTCCTTATATTTTTGATATCTTTATAAAGAGTATTGTGTACTAAATTAGTCAACTTTCAAAACTTGATTCGAGTCAAGAAATAATTGAGCACCAAATGCTATCGTGCGAAATGTAATTTTCTTCACTCTTTAATTTAAAGGAGCAATGTTATGAGCGCAAAATTTACCAAGTCGATGGCGCGAAATGTTTTTTACGGTGGGGGAGTTTTCTTCTTCCTATTATTTCTTGCACTCACTTTTGACACCATGAAAGTGTTACCAAAGCGAGACAATAGCCAAAACATTACGCCAGCAGTGGAACACGGCAAAAAACTATGGGAGACCAATAACTGTATTGGCTGCCATACATTATTAGGTGAGGGTGCTTATTTTGCACCAGAATTAGGTAATGTTTATCCACGTCGTGGACCGGATTTTATTAAAGCGTGGATTAAAGGACAGCCAACTGGCGTGCCTGGACGTCGTCAAATGCCGCAATTTAATTTAAGTGACGCAGATATTGATGATCTCATTGCATTCCTTAAATATGCGTCTGAGATTAATACCAATAAATGGCCACCAAACATTGAAGGCTAACTTGCCAATAACTCAGGAGATTTTAAAATGAAATATACATCTCAAGCTGTGGCGAAGCCTTACTTCATCGCAGCAATTGCTCTGTTCCTTGGTCAGATTTTATTCGGTCTAATCATGGGGCTTCAGTATGTGGTTGGGGACTTCCTATTCCCCGCCATTCCTTTTAACGTGGCTCGTATGGTGCATACCAACTTGCTGATTGTCTGGCTATTGTTTGGCTTTATGGGAGCCTCGTACTATCTAATTCCAGAAGAGTCTGAAACCGAGCTATACAGCCCCAAGCTGGCTATTCTTACCTTTTGGATTTTCTTGGTGGCGGGTGCGGTTACCGTGCTGGGCTATTTGCTAGTCCCTTATGCGTCCCTTGCAAAATGGACTGGCAATGACCTGCTTAACACCATGGGGCGCGAGTTCCTTGAGCAACCATTACCAACCAAAGTAGGTATCGTGTTAGTTGCCTTATCTTGGTTGTTCAATATTGTGATGACAGTACTTAAAGGTCGCAAAACAGCCATTAGCTTAGTGTTGTCACTTGGTATGCTTGGTTTGGCGGTATTCTTTCTGTTCTCGTTCTACAACCCGGTCAATCTAGTAAAAGATAAATTCTACTGGTGGTGGGTGGTGCATCTTTGGGTTGAAGGTGTATGGGAATTGATTCTTGGTGCAATGTTAGCTTTCGTATTGATTAAAGTAACAGGTGTTGACCGTGAAGTGATTGAAAAATGGCTCTACGTGATCATTACCATGACTTTAGTCACGGGCATTATCGGTACAGGTCACCATTACTACTGGATCGGTACACCAGCTTACTGGCAATGGTGGGGTTCAATCTTCTCTGCCCTTGAACCAATTCCGTTCTTTATGATGACAGTATTTGCATTCAATATGGTCAATAAACGCCGTCGTGAGCATCCTAACAAGGCTGCTGTATTGTGGGCACTTGGTACAAGTGTAATGGCATTTTTGGGGGCTGGCTTGTGGGGTTTCCTACACACGCTCGCACCAGTGAACTACTATGCGCACGGCACGCAATTGACAGCGGCACATGGTCACCTGGCGTTTTACGGGGCTTATGCCTTAGTTGTGCTAACCATGATCTCTTACGCAATGCCTATCTTGCGTGGACGTGCAGCGAATCCTGAAAGAGCGCAAATCATGGAGATGTGGTCATTCTGGTTAATGACAATTGCAATGTTCTTTATTGCCTTGTTCTTAACAGGTGCTGGTATTGTGCAAATTTGGTTGCAACGTATCTCTGTTACACCAATGAGCTTTATGGCTGTGCAAGATCAAATATCAATATTTTACTGGGCGCGTGAAGGTGCTGGCTTGGTGTTTTTACTTGGTCTATTGCTTTACATTGGCAGTTTTTTTGTTAAAGGTAAGAGCCATGCATTTGAATAGTTAAGCAGAAGTTAAAGTAAAAAATGAGGAGTTTCGGCTCCTCTTTTTCAATAGGTTTATTTGATTTTTACAACTTGATTTGCATCAATGACCCAGCAATTTCAAACGCACATTATGCAAGCAATATTTCTTTCAAAAGCTATCACCATAATTTAACTATTGGAATTCAGTGAACCATAGTAGCGCCACCCTTAGCCAAGAAGACCTCCCAGGTGATTTTGCAATCTGGATTTTTATTTTTGCAGAAATGTTAGCTTTTGGTGTGCTATTTGTGTCTTATGCCTTTACCCGTGCTCAGAATATTGAACTGTTCAATGCTTCGCAACTTACATTAAACCGTACTTCAGGGGCAATTAATACGCTGGTGCTGATTACCAGCAGTTACTTTGTAGTAAGGGGCGTTGAGGCGATTAAGCGTGGTTTAAATCAACAGTGCTCACATTGGCTGACAGGTGCCTTCTTACTTGGCGGTGTATTTGTCGGCATCAAAATGGTGGAATTCCAAGACAAGTTTGCAGCAGACATCACTATGAGCACCAATAATTTTTATATGTTTTACCTGTCACTGACATTTTTCCACTTTATGCACGTGTTAATGGGCATGGTTATTTTAGCGGTCATCATTATGAAGGCTAGACATGGCGGCTATAGTGCACATGATTATGTTGGTGTAGAAACTGGTGCTTCATTTTGGCACATGGTAGATTTTCTATGGATTATCTTATTCCCGCTGGTTTACATTATTCGCTAGGATTGTTATGAACAACACTAAAGAAAAATCAAATCTATTTTTTACAGTCGTTTGGCTGGTGCTAGCGTTGTTGACTATCATGACATTCAGCTTAGGCGAGGCAGGCATGGCGGGCAAAGGCGTTATGCTTACATTATTAGCAATCACCATGATAAAAAGTCAGTTGGTAGCCAATTATTTTATGGGGTTGCGTAGAACTAAGTTTTTGTGGCGCGTCATTATGTTTGGCTATTTTGCCATCGTTGGCGGCTTAATTGCAGTGGCTTACTTAATGGGTCTTAAATAAAAAAAATTACTAATTTAATTGGTTAAACTTAAAAGCAATACTGGAAATTTCATGGAAAACTTACCTTTTTATCAATCACACGGTAGCGAAATCGAGCTTTTTGAACGTGCATGGCGCAATAATTTACCTTTGCTCATTAAAGGCCCAACGGGCTGCGGTAAAACACGTTTTGTCGCACATATGGCGGCTAAGCTATGCTTACCGCTGCATACTGTAGCTTGCCATGACGACCTAACCGCTGCTGATTTGGTTGGTCGACATCTGATTGTTGACGGTCAAACCGTGTGGAGCGATGGGCCATTAACGCGGGCAGTGCGTGAGGGCGGTATTTGCTATTTAGATGAAGTAGTAGAGGCGCGTAAAGATACAACGGTTGTGTTACACCCACTGGCTGATGATAGACGCATCTTACCAATAGACCGCACTGGTGAAATTTTGGCCGCGCCGCCATCTTTCATGCTGGTGGTTTCTTACAACCCAGGTTATCAAAATTTTCTCAAAGGCATGAAACCCTCCACAAGGCAGCGTTTCATTTCACTCGCTTTTGATTTTCCATCAGCTACGCAGGAAGTAGCGATTCTAATTGGCGAAACAGGTATTGATGAAATGTTAGCAAAACGTTTGGTTTCTATTGCTAATGCATTTCGTGCGTTGAAAGACCATGACTTGGAAGAGGTCGCCAGTACACGCTTGTTGGTGTACGCCGCCACGCTGATTAAAGATGGATGTGAGCCAGTACTAGCTTGCCGTGCAGCTTTGGTTGAGACGTTGACGGACGACCCTGAAACCGCAGTGGCATTGCGCGAAGTGATTGATGCGACGTTTGGCCTATAAATGCGTTTAATAGAAACACGCTAACATGGAAGAATACGTCGGAGAGCTCTGGCACAAATTGGTCACGCGTGTTGCCGATAAGCAGCATGCGGAGGCTGCTGTCAGCTTAGATGAAATGAGTAAAACTGCCGCTATTTTCTTTCGGGCTTTGGGCGGAGATGCGGGCTTAAATCTCTCTGCGGCACCATCCACTCGCCACGGTGCACGTCGTAGTTGGCGAGATAGACTTGCGACTACGGGTGAACGGATTGAGCTATGTTGGCGCGATGGCGAAACGCTGCGATTACCAGAAAAAATAGATATATTCACCGAGCGAAGTCTTAATCGCGATTTATACTTGTGGTTAGTGGCGCTTTCAGCAGCAAATGTTGATGACAGCTTGCCTTGGATTGTCCGTAATCAAAAAGCTACGCAAGTCACGCTGGAGCGCTTTCCTGGTTTGGTTGCCAGATACCATCGATTGGTCAATACGCTATTGCCCTTGCGGCCTTTGCCAACAAGCCTGCCTGCCGCTGAAGCTGCGCAAGAGGCTGCTATTCGCCAAGCGCTAATTCAACCTGGCAGTATTCATGTTTTGCCCCCATCAAAGAAACTATTTCAACCTGTGTTGCTTTGGACACACCCAAGTCCTCCAATGAGCGCCAAGAATAAGGTTAGCACCAGTGATGGTGCGCCTGAACGCGAACAATCGGAAGATAAAAATGGTGTTAAAAGTCGCAAAAAACACGCTGCTGAACGAACTGATATGCCAGATGGCAAAGATGGCTTTCTTATGATGTTTCGTGCTGAAAGTTTGTTTTCGTGGACTGAATATATCAACGTGAATCGTCCACAAGACGAAGAAGATGACGTTGAAAGTGCCGCGCTAGCCGCAGAAGATATGGACACGATGACGATAGCACGCGACGGCGAAACGAGTGTTGCTAAGTTACGTTTTGACCTTGATCTGCCGCCTGCAGGCGAAGATGACGCGCCTCTGGGCGAAGGCATTCCCTTACCTGAGTGGGATTACAAAAAACAAATCATGCAGCCTGATTACTGCCGCTTACAGGAGCTTGTATCGCAACAAGCTGAACCATGCGAATTGCCGGCACAATTACGCCGCACAGCAAGACGCTTGCGCAGTCAGTTTCAAGCGCTGGCACCCACCAGAACTTGGCTCAAAAGACAGCAAGACGGTGAGGAAATTGACCTTGATGCATGGGTGCTGCAAGAGGCTGATTTACTCAGTGGCAAGCATTCTGATAGTCGCGGCATGTATCGCGCACAAGTCAATCAGCAACGTGATTTGGCGTGTTTGCTATTGGCTGACTTATCACTTTCTACCGATGCTTATGCCTCTGACCATGCCCGCGTAATTGACGTGATACGCGATAGTTTGTACTTGTTCTCTGAAGCGCTTTCTGCGACGGGCGACCGCTTCGCTATGTATGGATTTTCATCATTAAAACGCGGCAATGTACGTTTTAATCGCTTAAAGAGTTTTGATGACCGATATGACGGATTGGCGCGTGGCCGTATTCAAGCCATTAAACCAGGTTACTATACGCGCATGGGGGCGGCCATACGTCAGGCAAGTGCTTTACTTGCGGCCCAACCACAACGTCAACGCCTTTTATTATTGCTCACCGATGGCAAGCCAAATGACTTGGATCGCTACGAAGGGCGCTATGGTATTGAAGATACGCGTATGGCACTTCATGAAGCGCGCCAGCTAGGTTTACGGCCGTTCTGCGTAACGATAGATAGAGAAGCCAATGAGTATCTACCCCACTTGTTTGGTGCTGGCGGATTTGCTGTGATACGTAAACCAGAAGATTTACCTAAAGAACTACCGTTGTTATATGCGCAAATGACGCGCTAGAAAGCGCTGAATAATAATTTTTGATTCTTGATTCGGGTCAAGATAATCTATTCATTTAATAGCTATTCTTCTCTCCAAGGTGCGACTAATCGTCGCAGGCATTCTGAATAATGTCATACCTATCTATCACCAAGGGGAGGTAATCATGTTTAAATTTAAGACCAAAGTATTTGTAACTGTTATTAGTGCAGCATTAGCCATGGTTTCATGCGCTCAAGTCGCAGACAAATCAGCATCTAACGGTGAAAAGAAAGACGCCAGCCTAGTGAATGGCCTCCCAGTGATTCAGGGTGTGCTCACGCAGGCGCCTAATGTTCCGCCACCAATCACCAGAAGTTACGCTGCTAAAGTCGTTATTAATATGGAAACACAAGAAAAAGTCATGCGCATGGCAGATGGCGTGGACTATATGTTCTGGACATTTGGTGGGCAAGTACCTGGTCAGTTTATGCGCGTTCGTGAGGGGGATGAAATTGAGTTTAACCTATCCAACAGCCCTGATTCAAAAATGCCACATAACATTGACTTGCATGCGGTAACAGGCCCAGGTGGTGGTGCGGCATCATCATTTACTGCGCCTGGTCACACCTCTAAATTCAGCTTTAAAGCACTTAATCCTGGGCTGTATGTTTATCACTGTGCTACGGCACCTGTAGGCATGCATATTGGCAACGGTATGTATGGCCTAATTTTAGTAGAACCTAAAGCAGGCTTGCCAAAAGTAGACCGTGAGTATTACGTGATGCAAGGCGATTTCTACACCAAAGGTAAATACGGTGAGGCTGGCTTACAACCATTTGATATGGAAAAAGCTATTAAAGAGCAGCCAGATTACGTTGTATTTAACGGTTCTGTAGGTGCGCTGAATGGGGACAAAGCAATTACAGCTAAAGTAGGCGAAACGGTACGTTTATTTGTGGGTAATGGCGGTCCTAACATGGTGTCTTCGTTCCACGTCATTGGTGAAATTTTTGACAAAGTCTATGTAGAAGGTGGCAAGCTTGAAAATAACCATGTCCAAACAACTTTAGTGCCTGCGGGCGGCTCTGCTATTACTGAATTTAAAGTTGATGTGCCAGGTACTTTTATTATCGTCGATCACTCTATTTTCCGAGCCTTCAACAAAGGTGCACTAGGAATGCTGAAAGTCACCGGACCAGAAGATAAGGTTATCTATTCTGGTAAGCAGGCTGATACTGTTTACTTGCCAGAAGGTTCTGCGACACAATCAATCGCAAATCCAGCCGCTGCAGCAGCTAAAA
>JABFQV010000001.1 GCA_013141495.1 Methylotenera sp.
TCCGTTACTTTACTGAATAGCCAAGGGCAAATTCAACTGCAGGCTAATGGAACTTTGACAGGTATTAAGCCAATTATGGATGCGGTAGATAAGGAATACTTAAGCAATACTGCGGCTGCATCTGACATAAAAATTATTTATACGCGATAGGATCTAGACATGAACCGCACTTCAAGCATTTTATTGGCAGTCATTGCAGCTCTTTATGCCTTACCCACATTGGCTGATAACGCTGTTAAATCCACTGCCCCAACAACGCTGATGGAAGCGATTACGATGGGTACCCCCATGACTAACTTTCGTTTACGCTACGAAAATGTTGATCAAGACGGTAAGTTAGACGAGTCAAATGCTTGGACGATGCGCAGTTTAATTGGCTGGCAAACAAAACCGCTTCATCACCTTAGTGTAGCCGCACAGCTAATCAACGTAGCGCAATTTAATCATGACTTCTATGATGGAACCAACACAACTTTTGGTGGTGTAACGCCTGCAAATAAGGTCAATAATCCATTGGTAGTAGACCCAGATTACACGGGAATTAACCAATTTTTTGTAGAATGGACAGGTATAGAAAATACCAAGGTACGTATTGGACGCCAATCTGTTAAGTTAGATAACGTGCGGTTTATTGGCAATGTTGAGTATCGCCAAGTCATGCAAGTGTTTGATGGAATTGCGGTAGAACATAAAGGTATACAAAATATAGAGCTTTATGCGGCACATTTTGAAGCGCTACGTAGAATTACCAGTGAGTATTTTAGTGCGGGCGATGTGGATATTGCACATGCCACTTGGAAATTTTCGCCTACTGAAAACTTGACTGCCTACGGCTATTTTCAAGATATGGCAAAAAATGGCTTCACCTATCCAACTACTGGTGCAGCCTTTACCAACAATTCTAGTAAAACCTTTGGTTTACGTGCAGATGGTAGCCATAAAGTAGACGCTGACTGGAAAGTGCTTTATACCGCTGAATACGCAAAACAGAATGATTACAGTGGTGGCGATAGTAGAATTGATGCCCACTACCTGAGATTAGGCGCTGGCGCCGGTTTTGGCAACTGGTCAGCTCGAATAGACCGCGAATTGCTGTCAAGTAATAACAGCCTTTATGGCTTCCAAACACCGCTAGCCACTGGACACTTGTTCCAAGGTTTAGGTGATTCATTGCTAACAACACCAAAAGACGGAATTAAAGACACTTTTATCACTTTAGGCGGCAAGGTGGCAGATGTGCAACTTTCTGCAGAGTACCATTGGCTTGACTCTGATAGAGACTTTTCAGCGGCTGGAAGCTTAGCAAATAGTAGCCATTTTGGTAAGGAGCTAGATTTAATTGCAGGCTATAGTTACTCTAAAAACTGGAGTGGAAAGTTAGAATACTTTAGTTTCAAAGAAGGTGACTTGTATGGTGCAGTTGCCTCTGCAACGCGTAAACGTGATATAGATAAGTTTATGGCAACTATGATGTATACGTTTTAAATGAGAATGTGAAAAACTATAAAGTTTTATGGAGTGTCATCGCCATTCTTTTTCTGGCACTTACTGCAATAGCTTACAAGCTTGTTCAAGGTGATGTTTCAGCTTCTGAAGATAATCGTATTGCTGTAAAATAAACTGGGTTGATTGCGTATTTTTAATTGAATTTTCTAACCATTCACTTGATATAACGTCAAAGCCAATGTGCGCTGTGTTGCATGATCGACAATTGGCTTGGGATAGTCATGACCAATTACCAGGTTAATGGCTGATTGGCGTAACGGCGGCATTAGCCATGGTGCATGTATTTCTTTATCGTTGCAGTTGGTAAGTTCGGGGACATATTTGCGGATAAACCGACCATTAGCATCAAAGCGTTCACTTTGTGTAATGGGGTTAAAAATTCTAAACCAGGGTTGCGCGTCGCAGCCGGTAGAAGCCGCCCACTGCCAGCCGCCATTATTGGCGCTGAAGTCAAAATCCATGAGTTTTTCGGCAAAATAGCGCTCGCCCCAGCGCCAGTCAATGAGCAGGTCTTTGACTAAAAAACTTGCTGCCACCATGCGTAAGCGGTTGTGCATAAAACCGGTGCTATTGAGTTGGCGCATGGCAGCATCTACTAGCGGATAGCCAGTTTTTCCATCGCACCATGCCTGAAAATAGTCTGGATTATTGGGAAATGGTAATGCCTCAAACTCCTGCTTAAAGGCTTTGCCAACGGCTAGTTGCGGATGATGATGCAATATTTGAAAGTAAAAGTCGCGCCAAATCAGCTCGGAAGCCCAAGTTTCAGCACCGGCACCCCCTATTTGTAAAGCGGTACGTGCCAGATGGCGAATAGAAACCGTGCCAAAGCGTAGGTGCACTGATAAATATGAAACACCTTTAACCGCAGGAAAATCTCGCGCTTCTTTGTAGCGTTGAATACGCGCTACAAAATCTGCAAATAATGCAACGCCTCCGCCCATGCCCGTGGGTAGGCGCATATCTGATAAATTCGTCCGTTGAAAGCCAAGCGCTTCAAGGCTGATTAAATTGGTGGTTTGTGGTTTGGCTAAATGGTGCAGGTAAGCATCGACCGGGTAAGCTTTTAAGTAAAAGTCGTTTACGGTATTAAGCCACTTGTTTTTATAGGGCGTAAATACGCTATATGGCTTACCTGCCATGGTTAAGACTTCATCTTTTTCAAAGATTACCTGATCTTTATAGTGATGAAAGGTTATGTTGCTGCTTTGGAGTTTTGACGCTACCTGAGTATCACGTGCGATAGCGCTGGGCTCATAATCGTGGTTGCTAAATACAGCTTGCACTTGTAGCGTATTTGCCAGGGTTGGAATTTCATCCGTAGCGCTACCATGCAGTACGATTAAATCCCCACCTTTATTTTGTAGTGCGGTTTTGAGTTCGCTTATGCTTTCCCAGATAAATTCTACGCGGCGGTCAGCTTTATTGGTGAGTTTGTCTAAAATGTCAGTATCAAACACAAACGCGCAATAAACTTGGGCTGAGTGTTTAAGTGCATGGTAAAGCGCCGCGTGATCAAAATCGCGTAAATCGCGACGAAACCATACTAAAGATTTTTGATATTGCATGGTGCTCAATGAAATGATCATTCGCGGTGATAAGGGTGGTTTTGTATCACTGAATGCGCACGATACAGTTGTTCGCAAAGTAGTACTCGCACAAATGCATGCGGTAGGGTTAGTTTAGATAAGCCCCACAGCCAGTTGGCTTGCTGCTTTAAGCTTGGGTGCAGGCCATCTGCACCGCCAATGACAATGCTGACATCACGGCCGAGGGTTTGCCAAACCTTCATTTTATCGGCGAGTTGCAGGGTGGTGGCATCCTGCCCGCGCTCATCGCAGGCGATTAAATAATCACGACCTACTGCTTCTAAAATTCGCTTAGCTTCTGCTTCTTGTACCACTGCACTATTTTTGCCGTCTGCGCGTTTGTCTGGTTTGATTTCGATGATTTCAACACTGAGTTCGCGCGGCATACGCTTGATGTATTCTGCGCAGGCTGTTTCAACCCAGCCTGGCATTTTATGACCGACAGAAATGATGCGGAGTTTCAAACATTAGCCCTGAAACTGATAGATAACGGAATTATTCCGCTTTAATATGTCCGCGACGGCTTTCTGCCTCGCCCCATAATTGCTCAAGATTGTAATAAGCACGGGTAGCTGGCACCATGATGTGAACAACAATGTCATCTAAATCCACTAACACCCATTCGCCTTCTTTTTCGCCTTCAGTACCGCGAATGGCATAGCCTTTTTCTTTAAGTTTTTCACGTACATTATCGGCTACAGCCTTGGCTTGGCGGCTAGAGTTAGCTGATGCCACAATCATGTAGTTGGTCATGCTGGTGAGTTTGCGCACATCCATCACGCTGATATCAAAGCCTTTAATATCTTCAATCGCATCGACTACTGCGATTTTCATGGCTTCTAAATATGCTGCGTCTGATTTTGCTGTATTTAAGTTTTGTGTCATTTAAGCGGCCTGTACGGGAATGGCATTGCGTTGAGATTGTATGCGGTTTTGATGATCGACATATACGAGTTGTGGCTGAAAGTTCGCCAGTTCATCTTCATGATAAATAGCATAACTTGCAATAATAATAATATCTTTAGGGTCTGCTTTGTGTGCGGCAGCGCCATTTACGGAAATAATGCCAGAGTGACGCTCAGCAAGAATAGCGTATGTAGTAAAACGCTCGCCATTGGTAACGTTATAAATACTGATTTGTTCATACTCACGGATGTTTGCAGCCTCGAGCAATTCTTCGTCAATAGCACAGCTACCTTCGTAGTGAAGCTCAGAGTGCGTCACATGAACGCGGTGCAACTTAGATTTAAGCATGGTTCTTTGCATGTGCTTAACCGTTTTTAAAAAGGGACTGCATTATAGTCTTTTCAATCACTTAGCGCAAAAATCAATATTATCTATCAAGCGCACGTTACCTAATTTAGCAGCGCCCAATACCACCAGGTTTGAGTCATCTTTCGTAGCAAGCGCCAATGTGTTAGCTGAACGCACGGAAATATAATCAACCAGCCAACCTTTGTCATTTAATGCCTGTATTGCTGCCTGCTCCAAGTTGGCAAAGTTGGTATTGCCTTGTTTGATGGCGCTCACAATTTGCTGCAAACACAGCTGTAGTTGTGCGGCTGCTATTTTTTGTGTTGAAGATAAATAGCCGTTGCGCGAGCTCATTGCTAGGCCACTCGGTTCGCGTACGGTGTCGCCTGCAATAATTGTGATAGGTAAATTAAATTGTTTGACGAGTTGTTTAATCACAAAAAGTTGCTGAAAATCTTTTTGTCCAAATACGGCAACTTGTGGCTGCACGATATTAAATAATTTCATCACCACAGTGGCTACGCCGCTAAAATGTCCGGGACGCGAGGCGCCGCAAAGCTCATTTGCCATTGGCGGCGGCGTAATGGTCATGGTTTGATTAAGATTGTTGCCATCGAAATCTGCATAGACTTCTGCAACCGATGGTGCAAATACAATATCCGCACCTGCAATTTTCAGTTGTTCGCAGTCCGCCTCTAAAGTGCGCGGATAACTGGCCAAATCTTCATTGGCGCCAAACTGCAACGGATTTACAAAAATACTTACTACTACACATTGGGCATGCTGTTTGGCAATTTCTACCAAGTGGATATGCCCCGCATGCAGGTTGCCCATCGTGGGCACAAAGCCAATGCTAGCTTGGGCTTTCAGTGCATTTCTTAATTCGTTTACGGTGTGGATAATTTGCATTGGTTAACTACTAAATTGGGCTTTTTGCGGCAAATTCAATAGCTGTGCTCAGGCGCTGGAAAATTTTTATTTTTCACCGCTTGCACATAGTTACTGACCGCTTGCTGAATGCTATTGGTGTCTCGCAAAAAGTTTTTAGTAAATCGTGGGCTTTTAAATTCGTGAGGGGCTTTAGAAGCCGGCCCGGTGTAAATGCCTAGTAAATCCTGTACCACTAATACTTGCCCGCTGCAATCTACCCCAGCGCCAATGCCAATGGTAGGCACTTTAATGCTTTCAGTGATTTTTTTAGCCAGCGCTGCCGGCACCATTTCCAGCAACACAAAACTGGCGCCTGCGTCACTCATGGCTTTTGCATCATTAAGAATCTGCTCGGCTGACGCTTCTGTTTTACCTTGAATTTTATAACCTCCAAGTTGGTTCACCGATTGTGGTGTAAACCCCAGATGCGCGCAAACCGGAATACCATGCTCAATCAAATAGCGAGCGGTGTTGATGCGGTCCCCACCCCCTTCAAACTTCACCATGTGCGCACCGGATTTAATTAACCAGGAGGCATTTTTGTAAGCGGCTTCGTTATCGTGTTCGTAACTGCCCACTGGCATGTCGGCCATAATCAGCGTGTTCGTTGCGCCCGCTGCTACACTTTTAGTGTGATAAGTCATGTGGTGCATGCTTACATTGAGCGTGTTTTCTGCACCTTGCAGCACCATGCCGAGTGAGTCACCCACCAGTAGAATGTCCACGCCGGCATGTTCCATTAATTTGGAAAAAGTGGCGTCGTAGCAAGTGAGCATGGCAATTTTCTCGCCACGATTTGCCATTTGCTGGATTTTGGTTAATTTCATGTGTCAGGCGACTTGTGAATAATTATTCAAAATTTGGATTAAAGAATTCGCGCTGACCTTTAATCTGCATAATGCGATTTAATAATAAATCCAGTGAGCTATCATTTTTTAGTATGTTGAGTTTTTCATTGTTCACAATAAGTACTGGCGACGCATCGTAGTTATGAAAAAACTCACTGTAAGCATTGGCTAAACGCTCCAAATATTCACGCGGAATATCCTGCTCGTAGCTCACATTACGCGCCTCAACACGCTCTACCAACGCATCGACAGGCGTTTGCAGGTAAATCACCAAATCAGGTTTGGGCGCCTTTAACTGTAACCGCTGGTAAATTTGATGATACAACGCATATTCTTCATCATCCAAATTCAGCCGTGCAAATATCGGGTCTTTTTCTAAAAAAAAGTCTGCAACAATGGGCTTGGCAAACATGTCGCGCTGACTAATATCTTTAATCTGGTTGGCACGCTGAAATAAAAAGAACAGCTGTGTCGGTAAGCCGTAGCGCTGCGCATCTTGATAAAAGCGCGGTAAAAATGGATTGGACTCAGCTTTTTCAGATAAATAATCTACTGGAAATTTATCTGCCAACATTTTTGCAAGCGTGGTCTTGCCGCTGCCAATAGGGCCTTCAACCACGATGTAAGGAAATTTATTAAAAATGCTCATGTTTTTTAAGCTTAAAGAAGTCTGTTAATACCCAAGGATAAGTCGGGTGTAATCAATGGTGCTATTTTGCCATGCTTTGGCAAAATAAGATGCGGTGCGATTTCAAATAGTGGCAGCAAGACAAAGCCGCGCGTATGCATGCGCGGGTGCGGCAACGTGAGCTTAATTGTATTTAGCGCTATATTGTCGTATAACAATAAGTCGCAATCGAGCACACGTGGCGCGTTGATATAAGGGCGCTCACGTCCTGCCTCATTTTCAATTTCATGTAAGGCGTCGAGTAATACTTGTGGTGACAGCAACGTCTCAATTTCTGCCACTGCGTTAATAAAGTCAGGCGCAGCATCAATACAGTCAATGGGTGCTGTTTTGTAGAGTGATGATTGTTTAACTAGCCGCGTGTCAGGTAAATGACTTAAAGCAATGAACGCTTTTTGTACTTGTTCTATCGGGTTTTCTAAATTGCTCCCAAGTGCAACAAATGCCTGTTTCATCATGCCTCTGTCGTGGCGCTGGTTTTTTTACGGTTTCTTTTTCTACGTTTTTTAGGTGCGGTGTCCGCTTGCAACATGGCAGCACGTGTTTCGCCTTCGGCATTGGCGAAGTTTGTCCACCACTCGCCTAGTTCAGCAGGCAATTCACCTGACTCGCAACGTAATAATAAAAAGTCATAGCCCGCACGGTAGCGTGGGTGCGTCAGTAAACCAAACGGGCGCTTGCCGGCACGTTGTTCAAAGCGCGGCTGCATGCCCCAGATTTCTTTCATGGTTGCGGTGTAACGATTATGAATGGCCAATTTTTCTGCCTGCGTGGCAATCACTTCACTCATCGCCATGTGTAGCGCGGGTATTGGCGGTGCTTCAGCTTTATAAGTTTCCCAAGCGGTTAATACCTCATGCCAGAGTAAGGTAGCAAACAAAAAGCTGGGGTTGGCTGATTTTCCCGATGCGATGCGATCATCTGTATTTTGTAGCGCCAACATCACAAAACGCTCACCCATGGGCTGTTCTAATACGACATCTAGCATCGGCAGTAAGCCATGGTGTAAATGTTGCTCGCGTAGTGCGCCGACGCTTTCAATGGCATGACCTGATAGAAATAACTTCAGCATTTCATCAAACAAGCGGCTAGGAGGAACGTCTTGCAATAGGTCCGCCATCTTGGCGATTGGCGCCATCGTCGCGTCATCAATTTTAAGCCCAAGTTTCGCAGATAACCGCACCACGCGTAACATACGCACCGGGTCTTCTGCATAGCGGGTTTCGGGTTTGCCTATCATGCGCAAAACACCTGCTTGAATATCCGCAAAACCTTGGTGGAAATCGAGCACTTCTTGGCTGGTTGGGTTGTAGTAAAGTGCATTGGCAGTAAAGTCGCGCCGCGTGGCGTCTTCTTCCAGGCTACCAAAAATGTTATCGCGAATAATACGGCCGCTCTCGTTAGTATGTGCGTCGCCTTGAGACTCATGATGGCCGCGGAAAGTGGAAACCTCAATTGTTTCATCGCCAAATAACACATGTACTAAGCGAAAGCGTCGACCAATAATGCGCGACCGTCTAAATATGCGGTTGACTTCTTCCGGCGTAGCATCGGTGGCAATGTCAAAGTCTTTAGGAACGCGTTTGAGCAATAAATCACGCACGGCACCACCTACAATAAAGGCTTCAAAGCCTGCTTTTTGTAAGCCTTCAATTGTCCTGTGTGCTGCGCTACTTAACAGGCTACGGTCTATCTGATGTTTTTTGTACGGGATAATGACCGCATTGGCTTTATCACTATTGTTGCTTTTGGCGGATTTTTTTGTGCTAAGTAGTGGGCGATTAGAGTGCCGCGGTTTTGAAGTTTCTGCTTGATCGCGTTCGGGCTTTGCATGTCCGGGTTTAGCGAGTTTTGGTTTAAAAATTTTGTTGAATAGTTTTCTTATCATGGTGAAATTATAGCTTAAGGGCGCTTCTATAAATACAAGTTTTTAAATTAGACAAGGCGCGAACACAAAATAACGACGCAGTATATGTTTGATATATAAGGAGTTATTTTTTGTGAGCAACGCCGTATAATGACAAAAATTGGATTTATAGAAGTGCCCTTAAACTTAGACCTGCTCATTTTTCCATAACACATCGTTAACGTTAGCTTCTTTGTTGATGATGCGGCACAGCACAAATAGCAAATCAGACAGGCGGTTTAAATACTGTAGTGAAATTTCAGTGACTTTCTCATTGCGATGCAACTGAATCAGCTTACGTTCCGCGCGACGGCAAACGGTGCGCGCAAGGTGGCAAAAAGCTGCTGCTTTAGTGCCGCCCGGTAAAATAAACTCTTTTAACGGCTTTAATTCGTCATTCAATGTGTCTATTGCAAGCTCTAAGTCATTAACGCACGCTTGTTGCAAAATCACATACCCTGGAATGCAAATTTCGCCACCTAAATTAAATAAATCATGTTGAATTTTTGTAAGCATCGCTTCTAAATTACCAGGGATAGATTCAGTCAGTATTAAACCGATGACTGAATTTAATTCATCCACATCGCCCATTGCATCAACACGAATACTATCTTTGCTAATGCGGCTGCCGTCACCTAACCCTGTGGTGCCATCGTCGCCGGTGCGCGTGTAAATTTTACTTAGCCTGTTGCCCATCACTAAATCCTTTATAATTTGCGTATTGTAACTGATGACTACCTTGCTATGACTGCTCAATCCGCAATTCATGATGTGAAGAATAGGCCAATTGCCGTATTTGATTCAGGCGTGGGCGGTATTTCTGTGTTGCAGCACATTCATGCCTTGCTGCCATTTGAACCATTGTTGTATGTGGCGGATAGCAAATACGCACCTTATGGCAATAAAACCCCCGCAGAAATTCAGGCACGCTGTTTTGCAATAGCAGATTTTTTAATTGCTAACGGTGCAAAGGCGATCGTGGTCGCCTGTAATACCGCTACCGCAGCGGCAATTGACGCGATGCGTGCAAAATACACATTGCCGAACCATATGCCAATTATCGGTATGGAACCCGCAGTAAAACCGGCGGCAGAAGCTTCTAAAAATGGCATCATCGGTGTACTTGCGACCACGGGGACACTCAAAAGTGCGCAATTTGCAGGCTTGCTCGAAAGTTACGGACGTAATGTTAAAGTGGTCACGCAAGCCTGTGTGGGGCTGGTTGAGTGTATTGAGCGCGGTGAGATCGCCGCTGAAAATACTTTGCGCTTGGTTGAGCAGTATTGCCAACCGCTGTTGGATGCAGGTGCCGATACCATTGTGCTGGGCTGTACGCATTACCCGTTTGTCCGTGCTTTGATAGAACAAGTGGCTGGACCCGATGTCACGTTGATTGACACTGGTGCGGCGGTAGCCCGGCATTTACAACAGCGTTTATTAGCGCTTGATTTGCTTTTAGATCATGAACAACCTACCCAAATACCCACTTGGGAAAATAAAGAGCCGTCCTGGAAAAATCAAGAGCCGTTCAGGAAAAGTAAAGTACAGTTTTGGACTAATAGTGAAGCGAATAATGCAAAGCAGGTAATTAGCCAGTTGTGGGGACAAAGTGCTGAAATAAACACTTTTTAATAAGCGCTTTTTTAAGGTGCTTTATTGATCCGGCACGGTTTATCCAAAATTCCGTTCGCATTGAACTAGTCGAAATGTGAATGGACTCTAGTGCTTCGACAGGCTCAGCGCGAACGGTTGTCAGGTTTAAGTCGTGCCGTATCAATAGACTGGTCATTACGATTTAGCCAAGATTCTCCTGATAGAAAATCTTGGCTAATGAAGGTGCTGATTTTAACAATGTTACAAAACTAGCAACTATCCAAAAAAGTCTTTAGCTTTGTCCACCCAGCTTTTGTTTTTCGGACTGTGCTTGCCAGCATCAGCCTGCGTGCTTTCTTCAAACTCTCGCAACAGCTCTTTTTGGCGGGTGGTGAGTTTTACTGGCGTTTCTACCACGACATGCACCATTAAATCGCCATGTTCGCTTGAACGTAGTGGTTTAATGCCTTTGCCGCGCAACCTAAATACACCACCGGTTTGGGTTTCAGCGGGAATCTTCATTTTAGCTGAGCCGTCTAAGGTAGGGACTTCAATTTCGCCACCCAGTGCTGCGGTGCTAAAGCTGATAGGCATTTCGCAATGCAGATTGCCGCCATCACGCTGAAACATATCGTGCTGTTTGAGGTGCACAACGACGTATAAGTCACCGGTTGGGCCACCATTCACGCCAGCTTCACCTTCGCCACTCAGGCGTATTCTATCGCCCTCATCCACGCCAGCAGGAATTTTTACCGATAAGGTTTTATTTTGTTTAACACGTCCTGCGCCGTGGCAAGCTTCGCATTTGTCGTTGTCTCTAATCATCTTGCCTGTGCCGTGGCACTTAGGACAAGTTTGCTGTACAGAGAAAAAGCCTTGTTGCATACGTACTTGGCCATGCCCCCCACAAGTGGTGCAGGTAACAGGCGCTTTGCCTGATTTTGCACCAGTGCCTTTACAAGGTTCACAAGTAGCTTGCACAGGAATACGAATTTTAGTTTCAGTGCCTTTGGCTGCGTCTTCTAATGATATTTCCATGTTGTAGCGTAAATCTGCACCGCGATATACATTACTGCGTTGGCCGCGTGCGCCACCGCCAAAAATATCACCGAAAATATCGCCGAAGGCATCACCAAAACCTGCGCCGCCAAAGCCGCCGGCACCTGCACCTTGTTCTACGCCTGCATGACCATACTGATCATAAGCGGCGCGTTTTTGATCATCTGACAGCATTTCATAGGCTTCTTTCGCCTCTTTGAACTGTTCTTCAGCTTTCGGGTTATCAGGGTTGCGATCAGGGTGATACTTCATCGCCAACTTGCGATAAGACTTTTTAATGTCTTCTTCAGAAGCATCCTTGTTCACGCCCAGAATTTCGTAATAATCTCTTTTGGTAGCCATAATAATAGGGTCTAGGGTTAGGATTTAGGGGCTAGGGTTTTAAAAAACGTCTAGCGTTTAGCGGAACTGAAAGGGAAAAAGCTGGGGTTAGGTTTTCCCTAATCCCCAGCTCCAAACCTCTAGTCCCTACTTAGTCTTTCTTCACTTCTTCAAACTCAGCATCGACTACATCACCATCCACGGTTTTTTCATTTTCAGTGCTTGGTTGCGCGCTTTGCGTATTGGCTTCAGCTTGTTCTGCTGCATAGACTTTTTCGCCCAGTTTTTGTGAAGCTTCAGTTAAGGCCGTGGTTTTTGCTTCAATCGCGTCTTTATCGTCTGATTGCAACACTTCTTCTACACCTTTAAGTGCGGTTTCAATCGCTTCTTTTTCTGTAGCATCTAGTTTATCGCCATGCTCAGCCAATGATTTTTTCACTGAATGCACCATGCCGTCTGCGGCATTACGCGCATCTACCAGCTCGCGATATTTCTTATCTTCATCCGCATATTTAATGGCATCTTCTTCCATTTGCTGAATTTCAGCTTCAGATAAACCGCTATTGGCTTTAATGGTAATTTTGTTTTCTTTACCAGTCGCTTTATCTTTGGCAGAAACATGCAAGATACCGTTGGCATCAATATCAAAGGTCACTTCAATTTGCGGCATGCCACGTGGAGCAGGTGGAATATCGCTTAAATTAAATTGACCTAGCGATTTATTCGCCGCCGCTTTTTCGCGCTCGCCTTGCAATACTTGAATCGTCACTGCATTTTGGTTGTCATCAGCGGTAGAGAACGTTTGTGATGCCTTGGTAGGGATCGTGGTGTTTTTCTTGATGACTTTGGTCATCACGCCACCTAGGGTTTCAATACCTAAAGACAATGGTGTTACATCCAGCAACAATACATCTTTAACATCGCCTTTAAGTACACCACCTTGAATCGCAGCACCTACTGCCACTGCTTCATCAGGGTTTACATCTTTACGAGGCTCTTTGCCAAAAATTTCTTTTACTTTCTCTTGCACTTTTGGCATACGGCTTTGACCGCCGACCAAAATCACATCAGTGATGTCGTCAATTGAAACGCCAGCATCTTTAATTGCCATGCGGCATGGTGCCATGGTGCGTTCAATCAAATCTTCAACTAATGATTCTAATTTTGCACGTGTAATTTTTACCACTAAGTGTTTAGGACCAGTAGCATCAGCTGTAATGTACGGTAAATTTACCTCAGTTTGCGTCGCGCCAGATAGCTCGATTTTTGCTTTTTCAGCCGCTTCTTTTAAGCGTTGTTTCGCTAATAAATCATTGCGTAAATCCAGGCCGCCATTTTCTTTTTTAAACTCATCAGCTAAAAAGTCGATCAAACGGTTATCAAAGTCTTCACCACCCAAGAATGTATCGCCATTGGTTGAAAGCACTTCAAATTGATGCTCACCATCAATACTAGAAATTTCAATAATAGAAACGTCAAAAGTACCACCGCCTAAGTCATACACGGCAATTTTACGGTCGCCTTCTTGTTTATCTAAACCAAAGGCTAACGCTGCCGCTGTAGGCTCGTTAATAATACGTTTAACATCTAAACCTGCGATACGGCCTGCATCTTTAGTTGCTTGGCGTTGGCTATCGTTGAAGTAAGCTGGTACGGTAATCACTGCTTCGGTGACTTCTTCGCCCAAATAATCTTCGGCCGTTTTTTTCATTTTGCGCAAAACTTCAGCTGAAATTTGTGGCGGTGCCATTTTAACGCCGCGTATTTCCACCCAAGCATCGCCATTATCAGCTTTAGCAATGGTGTAAGGCATTAAACCGATGTCTTTTTGCACTTCTTTTTCTTCAAAACGGCGACCAATCAAACGCTTAACTGCATACAACGTATTTTTTGGGTTAGTCACTGCCTGGCGCTTAGCCGGCGCGCCCGCTAAAATTTCACCGTCTTCTTGATATGCGATGATCGAAGGCGTAGTACGTGTACCTTCAGAGTTTTCAATCACGCGTGGCTTTCCGCCTTCCATTACAGCTACGCAAGAGTTTGTTGTACCTAAGTCAATACCAATAATTTTACCCATGTTGTGTTCCTTTTACTTTAATTTTTAAATTAACCGCCGATAAACGCAGGGGTGTTTCATTTGCGCTGATGCAGGCGGCTTAAGTTCTTAACCATGTTTATACAATGGTGTTTGTTTTTACAAATTCAAGTGCTTTGGTTTTATCCGCTTTGCCTAGTTTTAGGTTTGTATTCATCGGCGGTTAAAATCAGTTTTTGAATTGATTATTTAGCCACCATCACCAAAGCTGGGCGCAACACACGATCATTCAATGTGTAGCCTTTTTGCAGCACGCTAGTCACGGTATTTGGTTCGCCACTGTTTTCAAGCATGCTGATCGCTTGATGTTTGTTGGGGTCAAACTTTTCACCCACTGGGTTGATTTCGGCGATGTTGAACTTATCAAACACGCTGGCAAGTTGCTTTGCGGTGAGGTCAACACCATCTTTGTAACTTTGCACGTCTGCTGCCTCAATTAACAAAGCTGCATCTAAGCTGTCTTTTACTGCCAATAACTCATTTGAAAACTTCTCTAAGGCAAATTTACGCGCTTTATCAATATCATCCATGGCACGCCGGCGAATATTTTCACCTTCGGCTTTTACATAAAGTACGTTGGCTTTGGCTTCTTCTAAAGCGGCCTCCAGCTCGGCAATCCTGTTTTCGGTTGATGTCTCGACCTCAGGCGTTGGATTATTTTCGGCAGCGCTTTCTACTTCAGGCTGCGTTGCAGATTGTTCTTCTTGCATGTGTTTCCCCGGTTATTATTAACACTTAATACAAAATGGGGATGCGATTTTTTATTTCAAGCGTAATCGTTTAAGTTTTTAGAAATTAGTATTGAGAATTTTTTTGAGTGCTATGGTGACATCCTCGACGGATGGAATTGTGCCAATATTTCCAAGGTTAATGGCAGGCGCCTGTGCGCCGGCGTAAACGCCTGTTAGTGCTGGATTGGTGTCTGTGTAAATGGCAATGGTTGGAATGCCAAGCGCAGTTGCCAAGTGTGATAACCCAGTATCTACACCAATAGTGGCCTTGGCTTGACCGATGATGCTAGCCAATTGAGAAATTGTTAATTTAGGCAGTACTGTAGCGTTGCTAAGCGCACTTGCAATGCGTTCTGCGCGCTTTAGTTCAGCTTCGCTGGCCCAAGGCAAAAGGAGGTCAATTTTCAGCTCGGCTAACTTGTTGCCTAATGCAATCCAGCATTCTGTAGGCCATAACTTGCTGTCACGGCTAGTGCCATGCAAACCAACAATATAAAGCGTGTTAAGTGCCAGTTGCGATTGCTTGGCGGCTGTAATGCCGTAATCAGGCAGGCCACTTGGGATAGCATACCCCAACGCTAGTGCTGCCAATGTGCGATTACGTACGACTGCGTGCTCGGCGCGTGAAACCTGATGTGTTGTGTCGTAAAAATAACTGGCGAGTGGCTCGCGCGCAGAGTTTTTATCGTAGCCATGTTTTTTGCCCTGGCTCCAATGCGTAAGTAATGCACTTTTTAATAAGCCTTGGGTATCCAATACGATGTCATATTGCTGTTGTGAAATCTGCTGTTTTGCCGCTTTGATTTCCGCCCAGGTGTTTTTGGTGAATAACGCCTTGCGCCAACGGCGAATAGCGACTGGAATTACCAGCTTAACGGCGGGGTGTAGCTTTGGAATATCAGCAAAGCCGGCCTCTACCACCCAGTCAATTTCGGTGTCAGGATAATGGCTCAGGATGTCATTGATAATCGGTAAATTATGAACAACATCGCCTAAAGACGAAGTTTTAACAATAAGCAATTTCAGCATAATCGGCATTTTCGCATACAATTCAGCTTTAATAATCAGTTGATCATCACGGCAACCCTATTTTGAAGTTTGCATTTCTAATTTTTAAGGTGTTTCCCTACGGCGGTGTGCAGCGCGACATGCTGCGCATTGCGCATGATTGCGTCAATGCTGGGCATGACGTCACTATTTATACCGGTGAATGGCGTGGTGATATGCCTGATGCGCGGATTAACGTGGAGATTTTGCCTAGTCGCGGTTGGCTGAATCATCAGCGCCATCAATCGTTAATTAACGCCATGCAGCAAGCTTTAGTCAAAGCACCGGTGGATTTGGTGGTGGGATTTAACCGCATGGCAGGGCTAGATGTCTATTATGCGGCTGACCCGTGCTATGCGCAACGTGCGCATGAAGAGCGCTCTTGGCTGTATCGCCACTTGCCTTTTATTCGGGGGCGTTATCGCTTTTTTGCTGCAGCTGAAAAAGCCGTGATGGATGCGCAAGGTAGTTGTCAGATTTTACTGCTGACGGAACGCGAAAAGCATAGTTTTCAGCAGTGGTATAACACGCCAGATAGCCGTTTTTATTTGCTGCCGCCTAGTATTCCTGCTGAAAAATTTGCCAATAAAAATCGTGAGCAGTGCCGTGCCTACGCAAGGCAGCAATTTAATTTGCCTGCAAACGCTCATATCGTACTAACGGTAGGTTCAGCTTTTGCGCGCAAAGGCGTGGATAGGGTCATTGATGCTATAGCCGCCTTGCCGAAAGCTTTGCAGGAAAACACTTGGTTAATTGCGATTGGCGAATATGAGTCAAATAGTAATATACAAGCGTATTGCGAAAAACGTGGTGTGATACAGCGCTGTATTCACGCGGGTGGGCGTGCGGATGTGGCAGATTTAATGGTGGGCGCAGATGTGTTTGCGCATCCTGCACGCTCTGAATTGGCCGGTATTGTGCTGATTGAGGCGATGACCGCAGGCTTGCCGGTATTAGTGACGGATGTTTGCGGCTATGCCTCACGCGTTGCTGAAGCAAATGCGGGGGTGGTGTTGCCATCACCATATAATCAATTGGAGATGAATAGTGCGCTTGCCATGATGCTGCAATCGACGCGACAAGTTGAATGGCAAGATAATGGTAGGCAATATACTGTAAACATTAAAAATACTTCGTCTGCAAGTGCAGAGGCTGACTATATTATTAACTATGCCCAGCAAAAATCAGCACAAGTACATCAAGAGGCAATGCCACGTGGATAAGATCGAGTTACCTGCAACTGTCAGCGATCTATTTAGTGCGGATGCTTTTGCCGAAATCATGCAATTGCAAGGTCAGGTTTACCGAGATGTAGCCGGGCGCCGTACCATTCAGCTTAAGTTAGCAGGCGGTAGCTATTTTGTTAAACAGCATTTTGGTGTTGGCTGGCACGAAATTGTTAAGAGTTTTTTAAGCCTTAAAAAACCTATTTTAGGCGCACAGACTGAGGTTAATGCGATAAGGAGGCTAAATGAAATCGGCATTGAAACCACGCCGCTGGTTGGTTATGGTGTCAAAGGTATAAATCCTGCAACGCAGCAATCCTTTGTCATCACTCAAGATTTAGGCGATATTATCTCTTTAGAAGATTTATGTGCTAATTGGAACAGCAATCCACCGGATGCCAATTTTAAACGGCGTTTAATTATTGCGGTGGCTGAAGTGGCGGCTAAACTTCATAAAAACGGCGTTAATCATCGCGATTTTTACATTTGCCATTTGTGTTTAGATGCGCAGGCGTTAAAGCAAAATCAAATTAAGCTTTATTTGATTGATCTGCATCGAATGTTGATACATCACAAGATTTCGATGACTGACAATATGAAAGATATCGCCGCGCTGTATTTTTCAAGTATGGATGCTGGCTTAACATCGCGTGATTATCTGCGCTTTAAGCGATATTACTCCAGCGGTGTTAGTGGTTGCACGCCTGATTTTTGGCGGCAAGTTGAACTCAGAGCGAACAAGCTCTACGCTAAATTTCATGGTGATAAATTTCAAAAAAGGTTAGCAGCTGAAAAGGCTGCATTAAAAAAATGACCACTTTATATATAGCACCACAATATCAAAAAACATTGGCGCTTAATCAACTGAACGATTTTGATGCGATCTGGAATGTTAAAGTCAATTGGTTTGAGGAGCCTAACCAACGGCGTGGTGGTTGGAGCGGCGTAGGGCGTATCGAACTTAAACAAGCTGACGGTAGCATGATGGGCGCATTTCTCAAAAAGCAGGATAACCATCAGCATAAGTCGTGGTTACACCCGATTCGCGGCATACCAACATTTGAGCGTGAATTTATCATGATGCGTTATTTAGAGCAGTGTGGGGTCAATGCGCCAGAGGTGATGTTGTTTGGGCGCAATCCGAATGGGGATCTTAAAACGACATTACTCACAAAAGAGCTTGCTGGATTTGTACCCTTAGAAGATTTAACCAGTCAGTTATTTGCAAAAAAACGGTCTGCTTTATCTGAGCAAAACACGATATTACAGGCGGTAGCTGGCTATGCGAGGCAGCTACATGCAGCCAAAGTGCAACATCGCTCATTTTACCCCAAGCACTTATTTGTAAATATGATAAACGCCAATGCGCCGCAAGTGGCTGCCATTGATTTAGAAAAATCAAGAATCAATCTATTTTCTGTATTGCGTAGTTTGATGGATCTATCAGCGCTTAACCGCCATGCTGAGCATTGGAGTAAAAGTCGACGCATGTATTTTTATTTGCATTATTTGGGCATAAAACGCTTAACGCCTTATGCAAAATGGCTGTGTCGGCGTATTGTCAAACGTTCTCATCGAGCAAAACGTAAGTAACAGTTATAATACGCATTATTACTAATTAACGCATTTTAAGGTGTTCCGCCATGACAAAGTCCAAAGAAGATCCTATTAAGCTTGAGTTCTCGGATAAATATAACCGAGAGCACTCACAGCAGTATTATGAAAAGCATCAAGATGGTTTAATGCGCAAACTATCGCATAGTCGTGATGTGCAGTTGGCGCGCAAGGCATTGAAAATTGCAGGCAATCCACAGCAAGTGCTGGATCTGCCTTGTGGCGCTGGACGTTTTTGGCCGTTATTGGCAGAAAACCCAACGCGAAAAATTATTGGCGCCGATAACTCAGCAGATATGGTGGCGATTGCCACTGAAAACTGCCCTAAAGACATTGCCGCGCAATTTACTACCATGCAAACATCGGCATTTGCAATCGATTTGCCTGATGGCGCAGTAGATAACATTTTCAGTATGCGATTGATGCACCACATCGGGCAAGCAGAACATCGCGTTGCGATGTTGAAAGAATTTCACCGCGTGTCGCGAGATACAGTGATTTTGTCGTTGTGGGTTGATGGAAATTTAAAGGCGTACAAACGCAAAAAATTAGAAGCTAAGCGCTCAAAACAGGGTGATCAAAATCGCTTTGTGATCCCTGTAAAACAAATTGAGCAAGACTTTGCCCAAGCGGGATTTTCTGTGGTGGATTACCTAGATTTCATCCCCTATTACGCCATGTGGCGTGTTTATATTTTGCGCAAAAAATAGCGTTAGCAATTTGCTACAAATACTCTTAAAAAATGCGTCGCCGATTACGGTGGAAGCTGTTGTGAGAACGGTTCCACGGCAACGTGAAGTCATTCGCGGTGTTTGGAATAATCAGCTGGTTTATGCAAAAAAATTTATCGGGTCGCGCGCGCAAAAACATTTTGCGCGTGATCTGGCCGGGGTTAAAGCACTTGTTGCTGCAAATATTGCTACACCACCACTGTTGTTTCAAGGTGAAACGCAAGATGGAGATGGGTTGGTCGCTATATTTGGCGCAATTGAAAATGCACCAAATGCTGAAGAGTCATGGGCTGGTTCGAGTGAGCATGCCCGTTTTTCTTTAATGCATAGGCTAGTGCAAACTGTAGCGCTTCATCATCAAGCAGGCTTGTTGCAAACGGATTTATACCTCAAAAACTTTTTAGTCCAACCAGTACTAAACCAAGAAGATTTAATCTACACGCTTGATGGCGATGGAATTCGGTCAATTTCACCATGGTTTAAACAGCGTCAAAAATTGCGCAACTTGGCGACACTATTCTCTAAAATGGATGTGCTCGATGATGGTTGGATTACAGCGCTTTATGCGCAGTATTGTTTGCAGTTGGGCATTACACATTCACCTGCAGATGTGGCTGAAGTTTGGGATTTAACGCAAAAAATTCGGCATCAAGTAGCCACAGGTTATGCGGATAAAAAAGTCTTTAGAAATTGTACTGATGTAAAAGTAACGCGCAGTTTTAACTGCTTTCAGGCAGTGGCGGCTGACTTTTGTGTTGAAAGCCAAGCGCTGACATCGTTAGATGTATTTCTGGCAGAGACTAAACTCAATATCAAAAATGGCAATACTTGTACCGTCGGCAAGGTGGCGCTTGCGGGTCAATCGGTCATCATCAAGCGTTATAACATCAAAAACTTTTGGCATGGGCTAAACCGTGCTTTTCGCGTTAGCCGTGCCGCAAAATCATGGGCGAATGCGTATCGGCTGATTATTTCAAATATCGCCACAGCTAAACCGCTGGCTTTAATCGAGGAGCGTTTGGGGTGTTTTCGCCGTCGCGCTTATTATTTGAGTGAGTATATTGATGCGCCTGATGTGATGCAGTTTTTTGCACAATCAACCAAGCTGGAAGATAGGCAGACTGTGGTACGTAACCTTGCTACTTTGTTTTATAAACTGTATTTGTTAAAGCTCTCACATGGTGACTGCAAAGCGAGTAATATCAAAATCGTTAATTTAGCACCCATACTGATTGATTTGGATGGCATGCAAACCCATTTTGGCGGTGTTGCTGGTCATTGGTGGTTTGAGCGTAAACATATTAAAGACTTAAAACGGTTAATGAAAAACTGGGCAAATGATGCCGAAGTTACGCACTTGTTGAAGCAGGCATTTGTGCAGAAATACACAGCACAGCATCCTGGTGAAGATGACCGTATCTTAATTCGCGCAGGCATGGCCTAAACACAGTAAAATAATGAAAAATGAACTCACGAGAGTATTAGCATGATAGTTTTAGGTTTATCTGGCGCATTAGGCCATGACGCTTCGGCGGCTATTTTGATTGGTGGCAAAATTATTGCGGCAGCAGAAGAAGAGCGATTTATTCGTGACAAACACGCTAAAAATCAGTTTCCTTACGAGGCTGCTAAATTCTGCATGCAGCAAGCTGGTGTTAAGCCGGAAGACGTTGATATCGTTGCGTTCCCTTACGCTGAAATCCCACTTACCTCCAAGGCGCGTTGGCATTATGCCAAGCGTCACTGGTATGCCCCTGATCGTGCCTTAGATGCATTATTTAACGGCAATCGCCGTTTCCGACGTAATCGTGATAAATCATTGAAGTTAATGGCTGACTTAGGCTTAACCAAGGCTAAATTTGTCCCCGTTGAACACCACTTGGCACATGCCTCCAGTGCTTATCATTTAAGCGGATTTAAAGAAAAAACAGCCATTGTTGGTATTGATGGTAAAGGCGAGTACGCAACCACTTTTTTTGGCTATGGTGAAAACGGAGTCATCCATAAAATTAAAGAGTTTTATGATCCGGATTCATTAGGCGGCGTGTATGGCGCGATTACTGAATATCTCGGTTTCGATATGTTGGACGGCGAGTTTAAAGTGATGGGCATGGCGCCTTATGGCGATGCCAGTAAGTATGATTTATCACGCTTGGTGACGTTTGAAAATGGTGAGTTGACCGTCAACACCAAGCTGGTGAATGTGGTCGGTTTGCGTCGCTATAAAGAAAACGGCAAGGGCTATTATTTCACGCCAGAACTCATTGAGTGGCTAGGGCCTAAACGTCATGGCGATGAAATTGATGACCCGTACATTCACTACGCAGCGTCTATACAAGCCTTGTTGGAAGATGTCGCGCTGAAGATGATAGATTATTATCTAGGCGATATTATTAAAGAAACCGGGCGCATTGCGATGGCGGGCGGTGTGGCACTTAATGTTAAATTAAACCAGCGCATTATTGCCATGCCGCATGTAAAAGAGCTGTTTGTGCAGCCAGCCTCAGGCGACAACGGTACCTCACTGGGTGCGGCTACTTATGCGGCGCATTTGGCGGGTGAGACCATTCAAAAAATGGAGCATGCTTATTTAGGCCCTGCCTATACCACGGAGGAATGCATCGCCGCGTGCGAGGCGCACCCTGAAAAGCCCGTATTTACCCGCGTGGAAAATGCCGCGCAAAAAGGCGCGGAGTTGTTGGCAAGTGGCAACCCCTTAGCATGGCTACAAGGTCGCATGGAATTTGGCCCGCGCTCACTTGGTTGCCGCAGTATTTTGGGTGATCCAAGTTACCCAGGTGTGGCAGACCGCATTAACGCGCAAATTAAATATCGTGAGCGCTGGCGTCCATTTTGTCCGAGTATATTAGACCGTGCAGCCGTGGATATTTTACAAACTGAGCATCCTGCGCCTTACATGACATTTACCTTTGATGTGAATGACGCTTGGAAATCACGTATTCCTGAAGTAGTGCATGAGGACGGCACAGCCCGTGTGCAAGTGGTGACGCGTGAGACTAATCCGCGTTACTACGCGCTGATTGAGCATCTTGAGCAATTGCGTGGTGTGCCGGTGGTGCTAAATACCTCACTTAACCGCCGTGGCGAACCGATGATTTGCTCACCTAAAGACGCACTTGATATGTTTTATGGCTGCGACCTAGAGTATTTAATCATGGAAGACGTATTGGTGACTAAAAAATGAATGGATAGTATTCGGAGTTAAATGCATATCTATTTACGTCAAACAAAAGCCGCCTAATCAGCGGCTTTTGTTTGACGATAAGCCTCAGTTTAGCGATAATCAGGGCTAGTGTTTTTCTTAACTTAGTTAAGTTTTTACTAAGTTCCGCAAGTTGGTTATCTGAGTAGAGTATCTAACATTATGAAACAATCCCATTTAGAAGTTACTGAACGTATCATAGAAAAAAGTCGCCCAACGCGTACGGCTTATTTGCATCGTTTAGATGAAATTGTGAATCGACCGCGCGGTGCGGATCGCTTGGGCTGTGCGAACGTAGCGCATGCTTTTGCCGCCATGCCAGCTAACGATAAGTTGCGTGTAGTGGTGGAAAAAGCCCCTAACATTGGCATTGTCACTGCCTACAATGAAATGCTGTCAGCGCACCAGCCGTATGTTAATTACCCGGATATTATCCGCGATGAAGCGCATAAGTATGGCGCAACCGTGCAAGTTGCGGGTGGTGTGCCAGCTATGTGTGACGGCATTACCCAAGGCGAGCCAGGCATGGAGCTATCACTCTTTAGTCGCGACACTATTGCCATGAGTACCGCAATCGCGCTTTCACACGATGTGTTTGATGCCGCATTGCTACTTGGCGTGTGCGATAAAATTGTACCGGGCCTATTGATTGGCGCATTGCAGTTTGGCCATTTGCCCTGCGTGTTTGTGCCAGCAGGCCCTATGGGTACTGGCATAGATAACACTACTAAATCTAAAGTGCGTGAGCAATACGCGCAAGGTAAAATCGGCCGCCCTGAATTATTAGCATCAGAATCTGCCGCCTACCATAGCGCCGGCACTTGTACGTTTTACGGTACGGCTAACAGTAACCAAATGTTGATGGAAGCCATGGGCTTGCATGTACCAGGTGCTGCATTTATACACCCTAACGATGGTATGCGTGAATTGCTCACACGTGAAGCGGTAAAAATGGTGCTGGAAAATACCAAGAAAAAACAATTTACACCGATTGGTCGATTGGTTGATGAGCATGTGATTGTGAATGCCATGGTTGCATTGTTAGCCACCGGTGGCTCAACCAATCATCTAATCCACTGGGTGGCCATTGCACGTGCAGCGGGGATTATGATCGACTGGACAGACTTCTATCACCTTGCAAAAACTACGCCGTTATTGGCGAGCGTGTATCCAAATGGCAAAGCTGATGTGAATGAGTTCCAATCTGCGGGTGGTCCTGCGTTCGTCATCCGTGAGTTGATTGATGCCGGTTATATGTTCCCTGATGTGTTTACTGTGGCTTATGGTGGTTTGCGCGATTACGGAAAATTACCAGTTAAAGAAGATGACAAGCTCGTTTGGAAAGACCTGCCAAAAGAAAGTAGCGATGAAACCATCGTGCGTACAGCCGCGTTCCCATTCGATGAGTCTGGCGGCTTACGTTTGCTTAAAGGTAACTTGGGTCGTAGCGTGATTAAAATTTCTGCCGTACCAGAAGATCGTCATATTATCGAAGCACCGGCCATTGTGTTTGATGCGCAGGAAGAATTGTTAGCCGCATTTGATCGCGGTGAGCTGGAAAAAGATTTTATCGCCGTGGTGCGATTCCAGGGGCCTAAGGCTAATGGTATGCCTGAGTTACATAAACTAACGCCGCCGTTAGCTGTTCTACAAAATAAAGGCTTTAGAGTTGCTATCGTGACAGATGGTCGCATGAGCGGCGCATCGGGTAAAATTCCAGCCGCAATCCACTTGACGCCGGAAGCCTCTGCCGGTGGTCCGTTAGCCAAAGTGCGAGATGGCGATATTATTCGTTTAAACGCAACGGTTGGTATGGTTAACGTACTAGTCGATGAAGATGAATGGGCTGAACGTGATGTGGCTGAGCTTTCAGACAGTAAACGCCATAGCAACGCACACGGCTTTGGGCGTGAGTTATTTGGTGGTATGCGCAAGAATGTATTGTCTGCTGAAGAAGGTGCAATCACTTGGCTGTAAACTTTGCAAATCAACCGATAACGTCGTTACATTTCGCTTGCCGTACTACGCGTACTGTCTGCACTCATGTGCCTAGTTCTCGGCTGATTATCAAAGTTTAGGTGACCATTTATCATAAAATAAAACCAACCAAAATATCAAACGAACATCCCCTCGCTATTTAAGGGAGAGGGCTAGGGTGAGGGTAAACTCTCACCCTTAAAATAAAATTTAAAACATTTATTCAATAGGTAGAAAAAAATGAGCACATTAGATTTAGCCAATTACGGCCCAGTGATTCCAGTGATTGTTATCAACAGAGTAGAAGACGCCGTACCAATGGCTGAAGCGCTACTCGCTGGCGGTATCAGAGTGCTGGAAGTTACATTGCGTACATCATGCGCGTTAGCTGGCATGGAAGCTATTGCCAAGCATGTGCCTGACGCAATTTTGGGTTCAGGTACGGTACGTAACCTTAAAGATGCGCAAGCCTCACTTGATGCAGGTTGTAAATTTGCCGTAAGCCCTGGCTACACCAGCGAGTTAGGTCAATTTGCACGCAAAATAGGTTTGCCATTATTGCCGGGCGTTTCTACTGGCTCTGAGATCATGATGGCGAATGCTGATGATTACTATTTCTTGAAACTATTCCCAGCGGTTGCGGTGGGCGGCATTAATCTATTAAAAGGTTTTTCTGGCCCATTTGGCGATGTGAAATTCTGCCCTACCGGCGGCGTAACCGTTGATTCTGCACCACAATTTTTGAGCCTGCCTAACGTAGTGGTTTGCGGTGGCACTTGGCTTACACCCGCGGATGCTGTGGCGCGTGGCGATTGGGCGCATATTACTAAATTAGCGAAAGAGGCGAGCGCGATTAAGCCAGCTTAGTTAATCGGCGTACGAATTTTGGATATTTAAATCTAGTCTTTAAATTTTTCATCCCATGCTTGTGATGTTTAATGGTTCAAACATCACAAGCCCCATCTAAAATATTTCCCAATAGGCTTTTAGCACAGAGGCGGATACATGAATCAGTCTTTTTTTGAGTATATCTGTGTCATCAATTTAGATGCTCGTCCTGACCGCTGGGAAAATATGCAGGTGCAGTTTGCTAACCTCAATATTAAAAATGCGCATAGGTTTTCTGCTGTTTCATTCGATAAGCTAGAAAATAACCCGCCCCCAGAAAACTTTAAAGCCTATGCAATGGCTGGTCTGCAGCGTAAAAATGAGGACGCAAATGCTGAGCACCAAATTAAGGCAATGTGGGGATGCTTAAATAGTCATGTTGGCGCCATTGCGTATGCGAAATCTAAAAAATGGCCTTATGTGTTAATTTTAGAAGATGATTGTGAATTTGAGTTTTTCACGAATAAAGTGATGAAACTTGTTACCGAGCAAATTAAAAGTCTCGAATGGGACATGCTTTACCTAGGCGGAAACCAAAAAAAATACGGTCTTAAATTGCCTGTTGCCAAAAATTTATTGTCTGTGACAGGCGTAACCCTTGCACATGCCTATATAGTTAACGCAAGTATCTATGACAAAATCATCGGTGAAGCACCTAAGGCTGGTATGACGATAGACGACTTTTATACTAAATCATTTCAAAAAGAAATTAAGACTTTGTTAGTTAATCCGCCAGTCGCTTTTCAGCGTCCTGAAGATGTTAGTGATATTAGTCAGGTTGCCAGGCGAAGAAAGTACAATCTAACGCATTTAACCCGAGCGCTGAAGCGTTTTTATGCACGCGTTAGATACTCGTAAGTCTGTACTCACACTTTACCTTTTAGTAATGATTTATTGGGCATGGTGAATTTGATGGTGCTTAGCATTGCCATTTTTTCGCTGAGCCTTTAGGAACCTAATTGCAGTTAATTTTAAAAAAATATAAATCCATTGTGTTTGATTGCGATGGCGTGGTGCTGGATTCTAATGTGGTTAAAACGGAAGCTTACTTTCGCACAGCTAAGAACCTAGGCGCAACAGATGCACAGGCGCAAGCGCTGGTAGATTATCACGTTAAGTTAGGCGGTATTTCACGTTATCATAAATTTGAATGGTATTTACGCGAAGTATTGCAGCAACCCGTAACTGATGTAGTAATACAAGCATTATTAGATGAGTTTGCGCGTGAGTTAGAAGTAGGGCTCATGGAATGCCCAATAGCCGAAGGTTTGCCCGCCCTGCGCGAGGCAACGCCAGGCGTTAACTGGATGATACTTTCAGGTGGAGATCAGCAGGAGATACGTACTTTATTTGCCAAACGTAATTTGAGTCATTTCTTTAATGGGGGCTTGTTTGGCAGCCCTGATAACAAAGATACAGTACTAGCACGTGAAAAATCGAATGGTAATTTGCAACTGCCCGCTTTGTTTATTGGTGACAGTAAATACGACTTTGAGGCTGCAACACGTGCAGGTTTAGATTTCGTATTTTTGAGTGATTGGACTGAGGTGGCTGATTGGAAAGACTACTGCAAAGCTCACGGCATTCAAGTGAGAAATAGCATTTCAAATTTAATGGATTAAATTCTAGAGGTCGCACGGTGATACTTTTTGAGGATAAGTGTTTTATTTCAATAGGCTGCAGTTGTATTAACCAATTTCAACTCGATTTTTATTTTGGTATCAAAAAGCCGACTTTTGCTAAAAAGGTGACTAAATTTTTTAGTTGGATAACTGTATTTTCAAAGTCAAAATCAGCACAAAAAAAAGCAGGATTATTTGATTGGATTGTAGCCTCTCCAACCTCCACCATACAAATTCTTGAGGCAATAGTATCAAATAATGTGTATAGACTGTTTACGGATAAAAGCAATTACTCCATAGAATATGGGTATCTAAAAAACAATGCGTTCGAAAACTTGTATTTCTGGCACGAAGATGGCAAAGAAATACTTGAAAATGATAGTAACTTTAGTGTTTTTCAAAGTAAAGTCACTCACCTGATTGACAATATGCTTAACATTGCCAATGAGCGGCGTTGTTTTTTATTATGGTCAAATGTCCAACCTAATCTCAAGCATTCACTATCATTTCGGCCCGATAGCTGGGAGTCTTTCATACTCAATGAAGAGCGCTACGACAAAATGACAGCGTTGACAAAGATCATATTTGGAGAAGACTCCAAGTGCATATTCATTTGTCGGGGGGAGGACGTTGATTTATCCAGTCAGAAACTAGATAGCATTATTATTATTGAATTAGAAAGAAGCCGTGAGTTCCGAGGTGGGGCAGATCTTTATGCCCCCATTCTGAACAACTTGTTATTGTCGAGCTCAGGTTAGCCTTGCTATCTATTTGTTTTTATCGTCATTTATTGCGCGGGCTTATTCTGAAGAAATTTATTATTCAACATAACGCAGTCCATTTCTATTATCGCACCACTGGCGCTTCTTGAAACCGGGTACAGCCCTGTAGCAATAAATCCTGCCCCCTCATATTCTTTTAGAGACTCATGATAATTTGGCATGTTCTCGTAGATGGGTTGAAAAGAAATTTCTGACTGAATTCCTACGATGGTCGCGATTGAGTTTCTGGTGCCAAAGAAAACATTAAGGTCATGTCCTTGTGTGTCCATTTTTAGAAAGATACGTTTATTCTTAATATGATTGGCATTTAAAAAGTTATCTAATGTGTCTAAATCTATTTCTTCAGTGACTGATTGCTCCATTTTTTTAAAAGAGTTCTGTCCAAATTCATTTGGTTTAAGTAGGGAGGAAAAAACTGAAGATTTGAAAACATTGATTTGAGTGACACCCTTTTTATCACTTAAACCTAATTTAAATACTTTCCATAAATTGTCTTTTTCCGTAGATTCTTTAAGTTTTTCATATGCACTTCTAACAGGCTCAAAAGATATTATTTCTCCTTTGTAACCTAAATTCCTGAGCATTTTCCCATATTGGCCTTGATTAGCACCAACATCTAAAACGAGGTCTATCTCATACTGCTTTAAAATACGTTGTAAGTGTGATTTTAGAGAGGCATCTTTCTTTTTTTTTATTAGCTCATACCCAAGCTTTTCTGCAATAACTTTTATCATTTTTTCTCACTTATTTTATAGTTAAACTGTTTTTGTTAGCAAGGAGTTGTGAAACATAGTTGGCTTTAACTTACTTCCCCATGGATTTTGGTGTAGATATGCCGAGCAAGCTCAAAGTCTTCATGGTAGTCAATATCTACCACCATATTGTCTGAGGCAAACAAATACGGGTTTACGCCGATATGATAATTAAAGCGATTTACGGTAGCGCGCTTTAAAATAAATAAGCTCCATAATACAGAATAAAGTTTTGGTAGATCTTGTGAGACTTTATGCCAATAGCCAAAGTTGTAGTTAACGGGGTTGCCTTTTTCATCCAGCAAATGACCTTTAAAAGGTTTTACTGCAACTAATGAGTCGTAATCATCCCTGACTTTATTCCATACTTCCAAGGCTTCTTTGAATTGATTAAACAGTGGTGAAGTAACTTGAATCCACATAATGTCATCATCACCGGGAAGTGGTTCGGTGAGGGCTTTGACAAGGTCAGGTTGGTAGATTTTGTTACCTGTTAATGATTGATCTCTCAGCATAAAGTGAAAGCCATACTTTTCACACAATGGGCGTACTTTATCTTCATCTTCAGATGACACATAAACATTATCAGCCACTTCAAATTCTAAAATTTGCTTTGCTTTAATATCAAACAAAGAGTCATCATTATAAAAAGGACGGATGTTTTTTAGAGGAATGCGCGTAGAGCAGGTTTGTAATGGGATGATGATTTTCATAATGATTATAAATGTCGCGTGTTAATGGTTGTTTTGGGCGATT
The DNA here is from genome assembly GCA_013141495.1 of Methylotenera sp. Taxonomy (GTDB): domain Bacteria; phylum Pseudomonadota; class Gammaproteobacteria; order Burkholderiales; family Methylophilaceae; genus Methylotenera. Next base: position 29,139 of record JABFQV010000001.1, read on the forward strand.
CGTAGTGCTTCTTCGAAGCTTATTTTAGGAATGATTTCATGTGGTAGTGTACTATCTTTTGATAGATTATAGACATCAAATCCTGTTGCCACACTGGCGCGCTTTGCTTGCTCAAAACAAATTCTAATATAGGGTTCGTAATCCCGCATAAAATCAGGCGGTTTATTGCTGGTTTCTGTATAAAAATGACTTTTACCTGTGCCACCTAGATCCATACCCAAAATGAAATTTTGTCGGTAGCCAAGAGCTACGCCAAGCTGTACAGCCCATGTGGCGACAGTCTTTCCTGAGAATAGCCCTTTTTTCAGGTTACTACTGAAACCAACTGATCTGCATAATTCAGGTAGTTTGTCATCTACAAAAATTTCAGGGTCATTAAAAAAGCTGCTTTGACATTCAATCTGGCTAGCGCGAGGGATGCCAAATTTTCTTGAAATAGATTCAATCAGATAAATGTTATTGAATTTTAGCAACTCTGGTTCGCGTTCACAGATTCTTGATAAGCCCACATATGAAAAAAAACAGTTTGCGCCTGAAAGAATAGAGTCTTTGACGCATGACCATTGGTTTTCAAACACTCTGTGATCAACAATAATGCAATGTGTAGGTTTTAATTTAGCTTCAGTAAATTTTTTAATGGCACAATTAAGGCTAATAGTTTCAAATGATGCCGCTCGTTTAAGATCAACATCAGCTAAAGATGGTCCTGTGGCGATGGTAAAGCATACCCCTGAAAACTTGTTGCTTAGCGTATGCGCCAAGGCGATCTCGGCAACTGCTTGTTTTTTCCAAAGAATGGTGCAAGCGTCAGCATGGCGTACCATGCCAAAGTCTTTGTGACAGCTGTATTGATGTTTGAATTTTCCACCTAACCAAAACCTGCGAAAAATAGCTTGGAGTTTGTTCATTATCTTAATGCGCTATTTTTAACATAAAGCATAATCTTTTTTTTGCGATTTACGCCGTAGAATTCTTTTTCTAAATTATATTGTACTAATTTATCGGTAAATATTTTTTCTTTATCTGCTAGGCTTTCATCCACTTCTACGTAAAGCATGAGGTAATTGTATTTATAAATTGTGCCATCCTCAATAGCATTTTTTATTAGTTGCCAATGATCTGAGCGCCTACCTGTAAAGCTGGCGCCGGCATAAAAAATTGATTTATCCGTCACAAAAAATACTTGGTCATTGGCTATTTGTTGTTGTTTTATATAAGCAACGGCATCTTGCTCAAAAGTGTAGCCAGCCTTCTTGGGTAGTATGTTTCTGATAAATAATAAGCTAAAAATTACAATCAGCAATATTGTCAGCCACTTTTGCCATTGGTTGCTAAAGCGGTTGGTGCGTAAAGAACTGATTAGCGGCGCGAGGCAGAATGCTGCAAAAATGTACGCAATAAAGCCAACCGCAATAATGTAGCGGTTAGATAGAATAAAAACTCGCGCCAAGCTAGCCCATGCATTGATGCTTGCAAGCACAATGACACTATAAAAAATAATGCGCGTATCTGTTTGCATTTGCCAAGCGGGTGCGCGCGCATCTTTATTGGTGTGATTTAAGGCATAAAGTCCAATAATCGGCCAACCAATAAGATTGATCATCTTGAGTACAAAAATGCTGAGTAACGTGGCGACTAAGCCAATGAGTCCGTAATCTGCAGAATAACCGCCTAGCACGTTGCCCATTAGCTTAGCCTTAACGCTAAACGTGTTTGAGATGTCAGACATGATTGAGACAATTTCTTGTATTCTGCCAAAATCACTTAATGTGACTGATGGTATGGTGATTAACGCTCCGATAATTAAAAGCACGGATAAGATTGGGATGGCGTTGATGATGGCTATTTGCTTGATTTTTTCTTTTAGTGAGTATTCACTTTTAAACATGAGCAAAATTGGTAAACATGCTAAAAATGTAATGGCTTCAATCCTGAAAAGCATGGCAATAATGATGGAAACTTGCCAAAGAATGGCGTCGCTTAATCTTTTGGTACGATAAAACTGAACAAAAAAGACTAAGCTGGTGAGAAAAGCCGCCCAGAATCCTTGGTCGCGCAACAGCATTGGGAGGACGTCACCCACAATATATGATGAGCTGAATAATAAAAAGGCGCCACAAAGAATAGTGAGCTTATTGCCGCCAGCTAATTGAATAAGTTTAGTGAAGCTAAAGGTAGTAATGGCAAAAAATACTATATCTAATAATTGAGCTGAAGTTTGTATGCTCAGATTTGTTAGGCGTTGTACAGCACTAATCAACAACGCATACAACGGCCACTGGAATAGTTCAACGCCTTGTTTCCATTGGCCAATGGAGAATAGCCGGGCAGATTCAAAGTAAATAAGTGAATCAACGTTGACCCAGCCCTGTTGAATATAAATAATGCGCCAAGCTAATAATGCGCTAAGTAGCGTCAAAATCAGTCTGAGTTTATCTTCGTTGAGTTGTTGGTAAAAGTTGGAGATTTTTTTCATGCGATTATTCTGTGAACTTAATGCTCTTGATGATAGCCGTTGGGGATAATTGTTTTAAGCAGTTTAAATGCCCCAATGGGCACTCACGCTTAAAACATGGACTGCAATCCAAGCCTAAGTATTCTATCACGGCATCAGGGTGCATCGGAGGCGTATGGTGCGGGTCTGATGAGCCATAAATTGCAATCAGTTTTTTATCAAGCGCAGCGGCTATATGCATCAGACCAGAATCGTTAGTGACAATAGTATCGCACAGCGACATTAAATCAATCGCTTCGCCCAACTTAGTTTTTCCGCCAAAATCAACGCAGCGATTTTGCGTAAGTTGGTTGATGGTGGTAGTGACGGGTATGTCTTTATCTGAGCCAAATAGCCAAACTTGCCAGCCTTTGTTGATGGCTACATTTGCAACCTCAGCATAATACTGGGCTGGCCAGCGTTTGGCTTCACCGTATTCAGCCCCTGGGCAAAGCCCAAGCACTTTAGTCTCAGGTTTAGTCAAGCCAAGTTTATTAAGTGTTGCAAGCGCATTGGCTTGGTCGGATAGCATTGACGGGTTAGGGATAACTGTTGGTAAATTTTGTGCTTCTTTTAAGCCTAAATTTACAAAACGCTCTACGGTCTTTTTGAGTTTTGTTTTATCCAGTGCGCGTATGTCGTTAATCAAGCCGTAACGCATTTCACCTAAATAGCTGGTGCGTTGTTTAATGCCGGCCGCCCAAGGTAGTAGGGCTGATTTGAACGAGTTGGTGAGAATGATGGCTTGGGTGTAGCCTTGGTTTTTTAGGGTTTTGCCAAATTTAATGCGCTCAAAAAAAGCGAGTTGTTTATGCTGGAACGGCAGCGCTATTTTCCCTGAAACCTCAGGCATGCGCTCTAGTAGTGGTAGTGTCCATGCAGGGGCAGCAACATCTATCATGCAGTTAGGGTTGTTAGCTTTAAGGGTTTTGAACAGGCTTTGTGCCATCACCATGTCGCCTACCCAAGCCGGGCCTAAAATAAGGATTTTTTCTTTATTAGTCATAGTGGATAGCGTCCATTGCAAGCGCGAATAAATTCGCCCTTAGCCAAAACCTAACTCGCAATTTTGTTTAAAATCCCAGTGGTGCTACGCCCTGCAACCAAATCAATTAAGGCAATTTCTCCGCCCCAAGATAGCACTTCTTTGCCACCAACCACTTGGTCTGCCCTGTAATCACTGCCTTTGGCAATAATATTGGGCTTGATGGTGTTGATTAAATTTAAAGGTGTATCTTCATCAAATAAAATTACCGCATCTACTGATTCCAGCGCTGCCAACACACGTGCACGGTCATTTTCATTGACGACGGGTCTGGTTGGTCCCTTAAGCGCGCTTACGGAGCGGTCAGTATTTAAGCCTAACACCAGTTTGTCGCCACGTTTTTTTGCAGCTTCTAAATAGGTGACGTGTCCAGCGTGGAGTAAATCGAAGCAGCCGTTAGTAAATACGATTTTTTGGTTTATTTTTTTCCAGGCCTCAACTTTTTGCATAAGTTGGGTTAAATCACAAATTTTATGCGCTTGTTCTGATGTTTTCTCGGCTGTGAGAGCGTCAATTAAATCATCACGGCTGATTGGCGCAGTGCCCACCTTGCCGACTACCACACCAGCGGCAACATTGGCCAGTTGCAAACTTTCTAAAACGCTTAAGTGATGCATCATGCCTGCGGCAAGAGTTGCAATCACCGTATCGCCTGCACCTGAAACATCAAACACTTGTTTAGCAGTGGCGGGCAATAGGTGCGTAGTTTCGTTAACTAAAGAAATACCTTCTTCACCACGGGTGACCACTAAAAATTGCAGACTCAGGCTGTTTTTAAGCGCTACAGCTTTGGTTATTAAGCTGGGGTCTTGTGTTGTGGTGAAACAGGCTTCCGCTGTCTCTTTTTTGTTTGGGGTGAGGGCGGTGGCGCCGCTGTATTTGCTGTAATCATGGCCTTTAGGATCAACCAGTACAGGAATGCCTTGCGCTTGGCATGCTGAAATGATGTACTGGCAAATCTCTGTGCTTAACAAGCCTTTGGCATAGTCTGACAATATCAGAATGGCTGGTTTTAGTGCCAGTTGTTGCTGAATGGCTTTGAGTAATTGCGTATTTTCGTCGACCGTAAAAGTGGTGTTATCTTCTTGGTCTAGCCGCATCATTTGTTGATGCCCACCTAAAATCCGTGTTTTAGCAATAGTTGGGCGCTGGTTAGAGTGAATCGTACTGGTGACGTCTATGCCAACGGTCGTCATTAAATCCAGTAAAATTTTAGCTTCGTTATCAGTGCCCACACAGCCAATGGTATGCGTTTTAATGCCGAGTAGTGCTAAATTTGCAGCTACGTTGGCTGCCCCGCCAGCGCGATCTTGTCGTGACTTTACCAATACAATGGGCACGGGTGCCTCTGGTGAAATGCGACTGACTTCACCCATTAAATAGCGGTCTAGCATCACATCGCCAATCACTAATGCGTGCTGGGCAAGGGTGCCGAAACTTTTAACTGTATTGAGTAACTTTTGAGGCATAGGTGAACTTTAAGCTTGAATTAGTCTGATTCTAAAATCTCGCACAGCGAGTGACCAACAAAGATATGCGCCTCTTGAATGCGTGCGGTGACGTTTGATGGAATGACGATATTGTAATCACATAAGGCATTCAGTTTACCACCGGTGCCGCCAGTTAAGCCCACGGTGGTCGCGCCGATTGTTTTTGCGGCTTCAATCGCGCTGACGACATTTGCGCTATTACCACTGGTGGTAAGGCCTATGACTAGGTCTTCAGGCCGGCATAATGCTTCTATTTGACGGGAAAAAATATAGTCATAGCCGTAATCATTGCCAACAGAGGTGATGATTGAAGTGTCCGTAGTGAGCGCAATAGCCGGCAAGCCTTTACGTTCTTTTTTAAAGCGACCAACAATTTCAGCGGCAATATGTTGGCTATCTGCTGCGCTACCACCATTACCCATCAGCAAAATCTTGCCGCCGTTTTTAATGGTATTTTGCATGGCAATGCCAACTTCACTAATCAACGGGAACAGCGGCTCTAGTTTGTTAAACATCGCCATGTGAGCGGCGTGTTCACCTTTAAGGTATTCAACATACTTCATTAGCAATATTTATCCTCTTGCATTAAATAGTTCTGCACGTAGTCACGCACACCGTCTTCTAAGCTATGAAAGGGTTGTTTGTATCCGGCATTAGCTAGCTTACTCATTACTGCTTCTGTAAAGTATTGATACTTGCCTTGTAAATCCTGTGGCATGTCGATAAAGGTGATGTGAGGCTCACTATGCATACTTTGCATCACGCTCGTCGCTAGGTCTTTAAAGCTACGCGCATGGCCAGTGCCAGTATTGTATATGCCATTTGGCGCAGACTGACTACTTAATGCCGCTTCAAGAAAGTGAATGACTACGGCCGCCGCATCTTTTACATATACAAAATCACGCATTTGCATGCCGTCTTCAACGCCTGCTTTAGTGCCTTTAAATAACTTCATGGTGCCAGTTTGGCTAAATTGGTTGAACGTATGTAGCGCTACGCTTGCCATGCGCTCTTTGTGATATTCATTAGGGCCGTACACGTTAAAAAACTTAAACCCTGCCCAGCTTGGTGGAGTGGGCAGATTTTTACTTACTTGACGTAATGCCCATTGGTCAAAAAAATGTTTTGAGTAACCATAGCCATTGAGTGGGCGTAGGTTATCGATGTTTGCATCGTCATAACCTAAGTTGCCGTCACCATAAGTCGCCGCAGAGCTGGCGTAAAAAAATGGCACTTTGTTAACAGCACACCATGTCCACAGGTTTTGCGAGTATTGAATATTGGTTTCTACCAGCTGGTTAAAATCACGTTCAGTCGTGGCGCTGATGGCACCCATGTGGATGACAGCTTCAATATCAGTATGTGATTTACCATTTGAATCTTGCAACCAAGCCATGAGCTGGTCTTTATCTAAATAGTGCGCGTATTGGCGCTTGACCAAGTTTTGCCATTGGTCTTCATGCGTGATGCGATCAACGATCACAATATCGTTACGTTCTAGTTTGGTGTTGAGGTGCCAAGCAATAATAGAACCTATCATGCCTGCGCCGCCAGTAATTACTATCATTGATTAAAACCTAAAATTATCATTTAGCACACACCTGTTTTGTATGGTGCTAAATTAAAAATTGTAAAGTATGCAGTATAACGCTTATTGATTATTGACTAAACTTTGCGCTCTTAATTTTGTCATTTCCGCTTCTTTTGTCGCTTGGTTGCCATCCCATTCTGCGCTTACCCAGCCCTGCAGGTTTTCCAAGGCAATAGCGGTCATGGCATGAATCCAAGCCTCATTTTCATTTAGTGCAGGAATGTATTCGTAGTCACCGCCACCATGACTTTGGAATATGTGTTTTCCCTCAATCGCAATTTCCTCCAGTGTTTCCAAGCAGTCGCTAGAAAATCCAGGACATATTACATCAACACGCTTAGTATTGGCTTTGCCTAGCGCTTCAAGTGTGCCTGCTAGATAAGGTTTAAGCCATTCTTGCTTGCCAAAGCGCGATTGAAATGCAATCAAATATTCATCTTTATTCAGCGCTAGCGCCTCGGCTAAAAGTCGTCCAGTTTTATGGCACTCGCAATGATACATGTCGCCTTTTAATAAGTGGAATTTAGGCACACCATGAAAACTCATCACTAATTTACTAGGTTTGCCATTGATGCGCCAATGCTCTCGCACACTTTGTGCCAAGGCTGAAATGTAGGCGGGGTGGTCGTGATAGTGCTTAATGGTGCGAATTGCCGGTACGTTGCGCGTTTTAAGTAAGACTCGCCACACAGCGTCAAGTGCGCTAGCTGTGCTACTGGCGGCGTACTGTGGGTACAGTGGAAACACTAAAATACGGTCGCAATGTTGCGCTTTTAGCTTAGCAATAGCAGAAGCCATTGATGGGTTGCCGTAGCTCATGCCTAGCTCAACGGCAAACGGTGATTTTATTTTTTGTCCTAAAAATCCGCGTAACAGCAGGGTTTGTTTTTGTGCATGCACTAATAAAGGTGAGCCTTCTTTCGTCCAGACCGAGGCATATTTTTCTGCAGATTTTTTGGGGCGAATCACCAAAATAATGCAGTTCAAGATAAACCACCAAATAATGCGCGGAATTTCAACAATACGCGCGTCACTTAAAAATTGACGCAGATAAGGGCGCAAAGCCTTGGCTGTGGGCGCATCTGGTGTGCCTAAGTTGGCGACTAGAATGCCTACTTTTAGCTGGTCGCCGTGTTCGTATTTAGGTTCTGGGTTATAAGTCATATTAGTTCTTACCCGTAAGTTAGTGCATTAGACAGCAATTTAGCCGTTACATCGACAATGGGTATTACGCGCTCATAAGCCATTCTTGTTGGGCCAATGACACCGAGTGTGCCAACCACTTGTCCATCGGCTTCATAGGGCGCGGTAATCATGCTGCATTCGTCTAGTGGTGAGTAACCACTCTCGCCACCGATAAATATTTGTATGCCTGCCGCCTGCTGGCTATTGTCTAGCAATTGCATGAGCGAGGTACGACGCTCAAAAATTTCAAATAGCTTACGTAAGCTGGCTACGTTGGCCGATAAATCATCCACTTGCAACAAATTACGCTCACCTGCAATGACCACGCCGTCATTGCTAACTTGGCTATTGCTGGCTTCGAGTGCGGCTGACATTAAACGGTTCATATCAGTTTGCATCTGTTTGAGTTCAACATGCAGTTTTTGTTGCACCTCTTCAAAGGTGAAGCCTGCAAAATGCGCATTAAAGTAGTTGCCGGCTTGTGTGAGCTCGCTTGCTGAATAAGGCTTTTCAGCCAGAATAATGCGGTTTTGTACGTTACCATCGCTGGTGACAATAATCACTAAAATGCGTTTTTCAGTAAGGGGTAAAAATTCTAAATGCTTGAAAGAAAGTGTTTTGCGTTTTGGAATCAGCACCACACCTGCAAATTGTGTAAGTTGCGACAGCATGTCAGCCGCACTCGCAATCAGCTCACTTTGGTTGGGCGAACTTAAACCACTTTTTAACTGATTAACCGCTTTTAGATCCAAAGGCTGTACGGTGAGGAGTGAATCTACAAATAAGCGATAGCCCTTTTGTGTAGGAATGCGCCCAGCTGACGTATGCGGACTGGCAATAAAACCCATCTGCTCAAGGTCGCTCATCACGTTGCGAATAGTAGCAGAGCTAACATCTAGCCCTGAGTGTTGTAACAGCGTGCGCGAACCAATGGGTTGACCATCACTAATGTAATGCTCAACCAAAGTTTTGAGTAAAATTTGCGCGCGTTTATCCATAGCCAGTATCCACGCCTAAATTATCATGCAGTGGCGCAATTTAGGCAATGTTATTGCGCTATGGTTTTAACTTCATTGCTTTTGGCTTCTTTTTTCTTAAAAAACATACTTAAGTCTTGCACCAATTGCAACATCGCCGGCTGTTTTTGGGCAAGTATCGTTTTACGCTCCTCTGTGCTTAGTGCGTCATCATTGCCTTTACTGGCCTTCATCAACGCAAAGCTTTTGCCGTTTACCGGCTGTGTAATTTTAACGTCGTCGTCCACGTAGGCGACTTTATCCCAGTCTGAAATGTAAGTGTGCGTGCGTTTGTTATCAGCTAATAAGTTGTAGCCAATGGCGTAGTCACTGCTTGGATTAGTCACGCCGAGTAACGGCATAATGGTTGGAACAACGTCCATGTGGCTGGTCATTTCGTTACTTACCATCGGTTTCATCCCCGGCGCGTAAATGACTAGTGGCGTACGTACTTGTTGGTCAACAAAGGTTGAGTTGTGCCCCCAAAAGCCATGCTCCATGAACTCCTCGCCATGGTCGCCAATCAGGATAACAATGGTGTTATCAAGTAGCTGGTGCGTTTTGAGATATTCAAAAATACGCCCATATTGCATATCTAGGTGATGTACCGAGTTAATGTAGCGGTTTTTAATCGGCACGATGTTGTCATTAAATGTTTTTTTACTGATCGTTGCGTAGTTAATGTCATCACGGTAGGGCGTTGCAATCACGCTTTCCGGTGGGAAGTAATAGCGCGCGTGCGGGGACTCAAAAAACATGAAAGTAAAAAATGGCTTGGCAGGATCACGTTTATCAATGAATGACAGCAAGCTGGTTACATTGTCGCGGTCATTTTCCCAGCCAGTAGGCGCAACATTGGCGTCATGCAGTAGCTCGCTAGGCACTTGGGCAAAAATGGTTTTATCGAACTCAGGGTAAGAGAACTTTGCGCTGGTGTAAAAACTCATTTGATATTGCTGTTGCTGTAACACGTCAATAATGGCAGCGCCACGGCGTGCTTCTAAAAATGGAAACCAGTAATTGCCAGGCAGACCCATGAACATGCCAAATACACCCATGCGTGTACCGTTGCCAGTGCTGTAGTTGCGGGTAAAATGCGCTGCATTTTTGGCAAACTCCCAAGAATTAGGCATAGTTTTTTCGTCTAGGCTATCTGCACGCCAAGACTCTGAAGTGAGCCAGATAATGTTATAAGGCTTGGCTGGCTTGGTGAATTGAATAGGGTTAAGTGGGTAATTGAGTTTGCCCTTTACCTTTAATTTGGTTTCTCTCTGTGTGGTTAAGCCTAACGATTTATAAAAGCCACGCGCAGAAACTGTTTGATAGAATGGAATAGACTCAGCCACCACGTGCAGCTGATTGGTGGTGTAACTATCTAGTGCAAACCCCATGTGAACTAAAATCGTGATGAGCAGTGTGGTGACAGGTAGAAATTTGAATGAAAACTGAGGGTTATGTTTTTTAGCATAATAACGACATACCAACCACAAAATCAAAGCCTGCAAACTTAAAAAACCTAAAGTAATAAGCGCAAAGCCTACATCAGAGGCGCTACTGCCGCCTAAAGACTCAATTCCACCTGGCGTAATAACTAAATTGAGTATAAAGCCATTAAAAAACATGCCGTACAGAGAGAATAATTTAGCATTGGCATACATAAGGAGTGTGGTGATGCCGCCTGTAACAACGGCTGCAGCATAAGCGGGACGGGTGCTACCTGGCTTAATGCGTTGACTGATGAAGCGCACGACTGCCGTGATGGCAATGGCTGGTAATAAGTAATATAGGCCATACAGCAGGAAAGCAATCAGCAGAAAACCAAACGAAAGCCAGCCTTCTTGATACAGTGTTGTAATCGGTATCGAATCAGAAACTAGCCACAATACAACAAGGTAAGTGACGAGAAAGTAAGCTTTAAGGATATTTTTGTGCGAAGTAGCAGTCATAGGTCAATAGTATTTTTATTTAGTTTAATTGGTGTTAGCTGGCAAAAACAATGCCAATGTATTACATCAAGGTTAAATGTTTTTTAATAGTTTGATTTTTATAAAAAATCTTAAATAAATTCAATGGTAATGAGTTGTGAGTAATACTTAAGTTCAGCATTATGACGCAAAAAATGTAGTATTGACGCACATTTCTTGCGCACATTATTTAGCGATCTCGCTTTGCTAACATTTCGTACCTATGTTTTAATTCAACCGTGCAACCAAAATTCAAGAAAATAGCGCTAATTGGCAAATATATGAACAAATCAGCTTTGCAGCTTATGCAAAATGATTTGACGGATTTGGCACAGCATTTATTAGCCAAAAAGCTTGAGATTTGGCTAGAAGAAAATACGGCACAGCATGCGCAACTGGCACATTATTCAACACTGTCATTAGATGCCGTTGGTGAAACCGTTGATGTTGCGATAGTGATGGGCGGTGATGGCACCATGCTAAGCGTTGCGCGCAGTTTGATACACGCTGATGTGCCGCTAATCGGTATCAACCGTGGGCGCTTTGGTTTTTTAACTGATTTGCGTGCGGAAGATATGCTGGTTGAAATAGACCGGATTCTCGATGGAGACTACATCAAAGAGCCGCGCATGCTACTTTCAACGCAGGTGATGCGGCAAGGAAAGGTCATTGACAGCAGCTATGCGTTAAATGACGTGGTTATTAAAAGTGGTTTGCGCTTAATTGAATTAGAAGTGGAAATAGACCATAAATTTGTTTATAAACAACGTAGTGATGGCCTAATTTTAAGCACGCCAACGGGTACAACCGCTTATGCGTTATCTGCAGGGGGGCCGATTCTGCACCCTAATCTAGAAGCTATTTCGCTGGTGCCCATTTGTCCGCATACCCTCAGTAATCGCCCAATTGCGGTAAACAGCACCAGTAAAATTGAAGTCACAGTAGTGCAGTTTGATGAGGCGCAATTAAGTTTTGATGGTCAATATCAAGTCACGCTGGAAGAGGGCGACAAAATTATAGTGCAACGTGCACAACAGACTATCTCTTTGCTGCATCCTAGTAACTACTGTTATTTTGATATGTTGCGCAATAAGCTTAACTGGGGATAATTTCGGTGCATGATTTAGAATCTAGTAGCACAAAACTGACTGCGTTGCCTTCACCTTGGCGTGGAATAACCAACTTCAGTTGGACTATTCTACGGACAAGCCAATTGCTGGCTTGCCATACTAAATGTACTGTCTGCGGCTCGTCGTCTTGTCATTTTTGATTTTAGTAATGAAATATTGAACCTATGCTACAAAGCCTTTCCATTCGTGATTTTGTCATTGTCAGCCAGCTTGATTTAGAGTTTGACGCAGGTTTTACCGTACTTACCGGTGAAACTGGCGCAGGTAAATCCATTTTGATTGATGCACTGTCACTTGCGCTGGGTGCGCGTGGTGAGGGTGGCGTAACGCGTACTGGATGCGACAAAGCTGAAATCAGTGCCATTTTCAGCATCGCTCAAAATGATGAAGCTAAGCAATGGCTTGCGCAGGCTGAGATGGCGTCTGATGCGGATGAGCTGTTATTGCGCCGCGTGATGTTTGCCGACGGACGCTCACGTGCTTTTATCAATGGCGCCACTGTCACGGTTGCACAATTAAAAGAGCTGGGTGAGTTATTGGTGGACATCTACAGCCAAAATGCGCATCACTCATTATTAAAGTTAGCCACGCAACGTATCGTATTAGATAGTTTTGCAGGTTTGTCTGCGTTAGCAGCTCAGGTTTCGAGCGACTATAAAATCTGGCATCAACTACATCAGCAAAGAACTGAGGCTGAAAAAAACGCGCAGCAATATGCTGATGAGTTGGCAGATTTACGCGACAAAGTGAATGAACTTTCACAATTCGCCATCAGCTCAAGTGAATGGGAAGCTTTACAGCAAGACCATTCACGCTTATCTAACGGCGCAAGTTTAATTGCGGGTGGCGAACAATGCCGTGAGTTACTAAGTGAAGGCGAGCTATCAGCAATGCGCCTACTTACACAAGTGCAGCATAAGTTACAAAGCCTGAGTGAGTTTGATAGTGCGTTGAGTGAAACCTTAGAGACATTAGATTCCGCCATTATTCAGCTTGAAGAAACTGATAGATTTTTAAATCGTTACCTGCAACGTACCGAGTTAGACCCTACAAGTCTGGCCGAATTAGATTCAAAAATCCAAAGTATTCACAATATTTCACGCAAATATCGCGTTAAACCTGATGAACTGGCCGATGTTTTATTGCAATCAAAATCTCGCGTGACTGAGCTTGAATTGTTTGCAAACGATGGCGAATTGGCGCAAAAAGAAGCACAAGCTTTGGCTGAATATAGGCAAAATGCACAGAGGCTGTGCGAAGGGCGTAAGGCCGCTTCGGCTAAATTAAGTGCACAAATCAGTGCTGAAATGCAACGCCTGTCGCTCAGTGGCGGTAAGTTTGAAGTAGCATTAACCGCACAATCACCAACTGCTAATGGGCTGGAACAAGTTGAATTTTTAGTGGCAGGGCATGCAGGCGTTGCGCCACGCCCGCTTGGTAAGGTGGCTTCAGGCGGGGAGTTGTCACGTATCAGCTTGGCGATTCGTGTAGTAACGGCACAAAAGGAAAGCATCCCGACCATGATATTCGACGAGGTTGATGTAGGCATCGGTGGTGGCGTGGCTGAAGTGGTCGGGCAGTTGTTAAAGCAGCTCGGCGAGCAAAAGATAGGGCAACGCCAAGTGTTAGTCATCACGCACTTGCCACAAGTGGCGGCATTGGGTCGGCATCATTTGCGCGTCAGTAAATCACAAGCCAATGGACAAACATTAAGTACGATAGAAAAACTAAATGATGCTGAACGTATTGAAGAAATTGCTCGTATGCTAGGCGGTATTGAAATCACGGAAACTACACGGCAGCATGCGAAGGAAATGTTAGCGAAGTAGTTCGTTAGCGTTTAAGCGGGCGTCCATGCCATTAGCTTGGGGGGGTTGCAGTCGTTCAGGTTTGCAGGGTCAATGAGTATTAGCACATAGGCTCCAACTCTGTCAGCGCCTTGTGCCGTGCTATATCAGCATGCCGTCATTTAAGCTACGTTGTTTGATGATCTTTCATGCCATGACTAGGCTCTCTTAGCAGAATTTCGATGGCTATTGTTTTGAGGCAGACTGTCAAGCACCGCTAATTGTTAGTGGTTCGTGCAAAAGTCTCTAATCAATCACGGAATGCGGATACCTTAAAAGACCTTTGCAAAAGTCTTCTTAAATTTAAGGTTCGGTAGCGTGTTGGCCTTTATGCACACAAGGCTGTTTAGTACAAACCCCATAAATCGTCAGTGAGTGATCTTGCATGGTAAAGCCCAGCTTAGCCGCAGCGGCCTCTTGTCTTTTTTCAATCTCTGCATCGTAAAATTCTTCAACCCGACCACATTTGATGCAGACTACATGATCATGATGGCCGCCACTATTGAGTTCGAATACGGCTTTGCCGCTTTCAAAGTGATGGCGAATCAATAAGCCGGCTTGCTCAAACTGTGTGAGTACGCGATAAACAGTGGCCAAACCGACATCTTCACCAGAGTTAATCATGATTTTGTAGATGTCTTCGGCGGACAAATGCCTATCTTTACTGTTTTCAAACAAATTCAGCACTTTAAGCCGAGGTAAGGTGGCTTTGAGTCCTGCGTTTTTTAAGTCTTTTTGATCTTGCATGTTAGATTGTTCACAATTAACAAAGGGGGATGTTTTGGGTTAGCACGCTACGTGGTATATTAACGCCAATTCAAATTAAAGTCATGATATGCGTTATTTCAATATTTTGCGTTATCTTATAATTTTATTGGCATTGGTGTGTACGGCATGCGGCACCGCGTTGCCAACGGTAAAGCCTTATAAGCTGGATGTGCAGCAGGGCAATGTCGTCACATCTAAAATGCTGTTGCAATTGCGCCCTGGCATGACTAAGTCACAAGTGCGTTTTATTATGGGTACGCCGCTGATTCAAGACAGCTTTCATGGGAATCGTTGGGATTACGTATATCAAATGCGTGAAGGCGGCAAAATCACAGAGCAGCGCCGTGTGATTTTAGATTTTGAAAATGAGCTTTTAAAAGGCGTGCGCGGCGATGTGATTCCTGCGGGCAGTGACCAGTCTAAACTCGATGAAAGCAAGGGGCAAACGGGCACACGTGTTGTCGAGCCTTATAAAAAGCCTGCAGAAAAAAGCATTATTAGCAAGTTGAAGTTTTGGGAAAAAGATGAAGCTGCTTTAGCTAAAGTGGCGGCTGAAAAAGAGGCGGCGGCCAAGGCAAAGGTTGAGGCGGCAGCCGTAGAAAAGAATATGGAAACACCGGCGGTACAAAATGTTACGCCATCTGATATTTCGCCACCCGCAGAAGAGGCTAAATCTATTTTAGCCGTGCCAGTTGAAGCGCTGCCTATTGTTGCAGAAACCGCAGTACCTGCGCTTTTAACTGAAACGCCAGCCCCAGTAACTGCGCCTGCACCTGTTGTAGATACCGCAAAAGCAGCGGTGACACCTGTAGAAGCCCCTCTTAGTGTGCCGTCAAATTCTGTGCAACTAAATGCGGCTGAAAAGCCCTTGGAAGCTTTGCCGGTAGCGGAGCTCCCGCCGGTTAGCGTGCTAGTTTATGAATCCCCGTCTGGCATGATATTTGATAAAAACTTGCGTACTTATGTGGCAGAAGAAGTAGTGTCAGTGGCTAAGCCTGCTGCAGAAGCACCAAGAGCTGGAAATAAAGTGCCCCCTAAACCAAAAGACCTACCGCCCGAAAATGAGCCAAGTTTCTTTGATAGGATGCTGGAAAAGATAGGTTTCTAATCTTTACAAGTGGTTTGTTTTTAGGTTGTTTGTTTTAAGTCATAGGTTTTGAAAACATGGTTAATCCGTTAAAAATAGTCATTGCCGGTTGTTCTGGCCGCATGGGTCACGTGCTGCTTGAGTGTGTATTTGCAGACGCCGAACTGGTGCTGCATGGTGCTTTAGACCGCGCTGATAACCCTCAGTTAGGCCGGAATGCCGGCGAGCAATTAGGTAAGTTGTCAGGTGTTAAAGTAGTGGCTGATATTGATTGGGCATTAAAAGATGCAGATGTGTTGGTGGATTTCACCCGCCCTGAGGCCAGTATTCAATATCTTGCGGCCTGCCAGAAGCATGATGTAAAAATGATTATAGGCACGACAGGTTTTTCTGCCGAGCAAAAGCTAGCAATTGAAGCCGCCTCAAAAAATATCGCGATTGTATTTGCGCCCAATATGAGTGTAGGCGTAACCTTGTTGATTAACTTGGTAGAACAAGCCGCCAAGGTATTGAATGATGATTATGATATTGAGGTGGTTGAAATGCATCATCGCCACAAGGTCGATGCGCCGTCGGGCACTGCATTGCGCTTGGGTGAAGCGGCGGCACACGGCCTTGGTCAAGATCTTAAAGACTGCGCTATTTATGCACGTGAAGGCGTTACCGGTGAGCGCGAGGCCGGAAAAATAGGCTTTGCCACACTACGTGGCGGCGATGTAGTCGGCGATCACACAGTGGTGTTTGCAGGTGTCGGTGAGCGCGTGGAGTTAACGCATAAAGCCAGTAGCCGGGCAACATTTGCACTAGGCGCCTTGCGTGCCGCAAAATTTTTAGCGGATAAAAATGTAGGTTTGTTCGACATGCGGGACGTGCTGGGTCTGCGTTAAGCAATAATACGCAGAAGTTTGTACTCAATTCTTAATTTAAGGAGTACGAAATTTTGAACCAGATTCATAAATACTCCAACCTTGAGATTGCAGATGTATTACAAGCGCTCCATTCATCTCAGGATGGACTTCCAGCGCTTGAGGCTAAAAAAAGGCTTGCGAAATTTGGCCTCAATGTTGTTGCAAGCGAGAAACAGAAGCCTCTTTTTCTACAATTCCTGAGTTGTTTTATTAGCCCATTACCTTTGCTGTTACTAAGCCTGTCGCTGGTCGCATTTTTTACAGGTGAGTTCAGGGGAGCTGAGGTCATTGTGCTGATGGTTTTTTTGTCAACAAGCTTGGCTTTTGCACAGGAATACCGATCAAGTAAGTCCGCAAAAAGCCTGCGCGCGATGGTGAGCACAAAAGCCTCTGTTCTCCGCATGGGTGCTCCAGGCTCGCCAGCTCTAACAATTGAGATGGAGATGAGTCAGCTCGTACCAGGTGATATTGTGCATTTATCTGCGGGCGACATGATTCCTGCTGATTTAAGGCTGTTGTCTGCAAAAGACTTGTTCGTTAATCAGTCGTCGCTTACAGGCGAATCAATGCCGGTTGAAAAGCATGCTGGCAAAAATCTTGCAACTACGTTTAGCGTACCAGAGTTACCCAATATCTGTTTCATGGGGACTCATGTCATCTCAGGAGCCGCTGTTGCTGTTGTCATTGCAACGGGCGGCGATACTTTTTTTGGTTCAATTGCCTCCAGCATAGTGGGGGTAAGAGAGCTCACCAGCTTTGATCAAGGTATTCAAAAGTTTATCTGGCTTATCATCCGTATCATGCTAGTGATGGTGCCTGCTGTTTTTTTGATCAATGGGTTTGTTAAAGGTAACTGGATGGAAGCCCTTTTGTTTGCTTCAGCAGTTGCCGTCGGGCTGGCGCCGGAAATGCTACCGATGCTGGTTACCATTAATTTGGCTAAAGGCGCCATGGCGATGTCGCGTAAAAAAGTGATTGTGAAAAGGCTGAACGCGATACAAAACTTTGGCGCAATGGATATTTTATGTACGGATAAAACGGGCACGTTGACGCAGGATAAAGTGATTTTGGAAAGGCATGTCGATATCTATGGTAAGGATGATGACAGGGTGCTTGAGTATGCGTATTTGAATAGCCATTACCAGTCTGGGTTGAAAAATCTGCTTGATATTGCAGTGTTGGAGCATGCCGAAGTTCATAAGCGCCTACATGAGACTGATAGCTATTTGAAAGTTGATGAGATACCCTTTGATTTTCAAAGGCGGCGTATGTCTGTCATTGTGGAAAAAACAAAACATCGCATCTGCTGATTTGCAAGGGCGCCGTGGAGGAGATTTTTAGCGTCTGTGATCGTGTGCAAAAGAGCAGTGGCGCGCTAACGCTTAAGCCTCTGCATATAGAAGAAGTGAATCGAGTCGTTAATGACCTGAATGAGGATGGTTTTCGTGTCATTGCGGTGGCTTACAAAGAGGTCAGTTCTGACCAGTTGGTTTATGAGCCAAAAGATGAGTCAAATTTGATTTTGAGTGGCTATATTGCGTTTCTTGATCCGCCCAAAGAGTCTGCTGCACCGGCAATTGCAAGCCTTTTGCAATATGGGGTTGAAGTTAAAATTCTGACTGGCGACAATGAAGTAGTAAGTCGCAAGATTTGTCATGATGTCGGTCTTTCGGTAGATAGAATCATGTTAGGGAGCCAGATAGAGGCGATGACTGACCTTGAGTTAGCAAATAAAGCTGAGGCAGCGACTATTTTTGCAAAGTTGTCACCTCAACAAAAAGCGCGCGTCATTCATGCCTTGCAATCAAAGAATCATGTTGTTGGTTTTATGGGTGATGGGATCAATGATGGACCAGCGCTGAAAGCGGCTGATGTGGGTATTTCAGTGGATACCGCTGTTGATATTGCTAAGGAGTCTGCTGACATAATACTGCTTGAAAAAAATCTGCTAGTAATCAAAGAGGGCATTATTGAAGGTAGGAAGGTTTTTGGCAACATCATCAAATACATCAGGATGAGTGCCAGCTCTAATTTTGGCAATATGTTCAGCGTGCTTGGAGCCAGCGCCTTTTTGCCATTTTTACCGATGGCGCCAGTGCAAATTTTATTTAATAACTTGTTGTACGACTTCTCTCAAACTTCCGTTGCAACAGACACCGTTGATGAAGAATATCTCTCTCAGCCGCGTAAATGGGAAATTGCTAACATTTCGAGATATATATTGACTATTGGACCAATTAGTTCCATTTTTGATTATCTGACCTTCGGGCTGATGTGGTTTATTTTTGACTGCACAACACCGGAGCGTGCGGGGTTGTTTCAAACAGCTTGGTTTGTTGAATCATTACTGTCGCAAACCTTAATCGTACATGTGCTTCGGACGGGCAAAATCCCTTTTCTGCAAAGTAAGCCAAGTTTGCCATTGTTAATTACAACCGTTGTTATCTGTATCATTGGCGCATATCTGCCTTATTCTGCGTTGGCGCCAGCGTTGCAGATGACAGCGCTGCCTTCAATCTTTTGGCTATATCTGGTCATTATCCTAGTGGTATATTTGGGTCTTACGCAGATGGCTAAAGCTTATCTGATAAGGCGTTTTGGGCTTGATTAAAGAGGTTGCCTAATGATGAATAATCGTCAGTATTTAACATTACTACTTGCTTGTATGGGCGCAGTTTTTGTTTGGTCTGCAATTCGTCCGCATGATTATTTCACATGGTTTCTTGAAGTGTTTCCTGTGCTCGTCGGCTTGCCATTGCTCATGGTGACTTATGCTAAATTTCCACTTACCCGATTGGTGTACGCTTTGATTTTGCTACATGCCATCATTTTATTGATAGGAGGGCACTATACTTATGCTGAAATGCCGTTGTTTAGCTGGTTTCGAGATTATTATGGGTTAGACCGTAACTACTACGATCGCTTAGGTCATGTGGCACAAGGGTTTGTACCGGCTATTATTGCGCGTGAGATTTTATTGCGTACATCACCACTCAAAGCAGGTAAATGGCTATTCTTTATAGTCGTTTGTATTTGTCTGGCAATTAGTGCTTTTTATGAATTTATCGAGTGGTGGGTAGCACTGGCTTCAGGAAGTGATGCGGTTGCCTTTCTTGCAACCCAAGGCGATGTGTGGGATACGCAATGGGATATGTTTCTGGCACTATTGGGCGCTATTTCTGCACAGGTGTTTTTGGCAAAAATACATGACAGGCAGATGGTGCAATTGCAACGTTGACATTGATTAGTCGCTTTTTTTTCGCTATAATTCGTTAATTCTGAAACGGGAAGAGTATTCAACGCTCCTCCCGTTTTGCATATCTGCCATCTGCTCATGATGGACAATAAAAAATACTTAAATGTTGTTGATTAAATATCGATAATTTATCTAAAAAGTCAAAAACTGAAGGAGTTGCTGTGTCACAAAATCTGCCCGCCTTACTTATCTTAGCAGATGGAACTGTGTTTCGTGGCACATCAATTGGTGCTGCTGGACATGCAGTAGCTGAAGTTGTGTTTAATACTTCCATGACGGGATATCAAGAGATACTCACTGATCCATCTTACACCAAGCAAATTGTAACGCTCACTTATCCGCACATTGGTAATTACGGCGTGAATGATGAGGATGTAGAGTCTGGTCAGGTGTATGCAAGTGGTTTGGTTATTCGTGATTTGCCTTTAACCCATAGCAACTTCAGAAACACACAGTCTTTGTCACAATACCTTGTAGCTAACAAAGTGGTGGCGATTGCCGATATTGATACACGTAAACTTACGCGTATCTTGCGTGAAAAAGGTGCACAAACAGGCGTAATCGTGGCTGGTGAGGCTGACGAAGCTAAAGCTTTAGCGTTGGCAGCTACGGCGATTGCCGGCTTTCCCGGTTTGAACGGCATGGATCTGGCTAAAGTGGTGACGTGTGATAAGCCCTATCAATTCACAGAGGGTGAGTGGGCGTTAGGTCAAGGCTTTACAGAAGGCCCTGTAGAGCAGTTCCATGTGGTTGCGTTTGATTATGGTGTTAAGCGTAACATTTTACGTATGTTGGTATCACGCGGTTGCAAGGTGACAGTGTTGCCAGCACAGTCAACGGCTGAAGAGGCGTTGGCATATAAGCCTGACGGCGTGTTCTTATCCAACGGCCCGGGTGATCCGCAGCCGTGCGATTATGCAATTGCAGCCATTAAAACGATTGTTGATCAGGGTGTTCCAACTTTCGGTATTTGTTTGGGGCATCAGTTATTAGCGCTGGCAAGTGGTGCAAAAACACTCAAAATGAAATTCGGCCATCATGGCGCAAACCACCCGGTACAAGACCTTGAAACCAAGCGTGTTTATATTACTAGTCAAAACCATGGTTTTGCCGCAGATGCCGCAACTTTGCCAGCGAATGTCAAAGTGACGCACGTTTCTTTGTTTGATGGCAGTTTGCAAGGCATTGCACGTACCGATAAACCCGCGTTTAGCTTCCAGGGGCACCCTGAAGCGAGCCCGGGACCCACTGAGATGAGTTATTTGTTTGATCGCTTTATTAGCATGATGCAAGCACGTAAGACAGAAGAAAGAAAGGCTGGCTAATGGCTAAGCGTACTGACATTAAATCTATTTTAATCATTGGCGCAGGTCCGATTGTAATCGGTCAAGCCTGTGAGTTCGACTATTCAGGTGCGCAAGCGTGTAAAGCGCTGCGTGAAGAAGGTTACCGTGTGATTTTGGTAAACTCTAATCCTGCTACCATCATGACCGACCCTGAGATGGCGGATGCGACCTACATCGAGCCAGTAACTTGGCAAGTGGTTGAAAAGATTATTGAAAAAGAGCGTCCAGATGCCTTGCTGCCTACCATGGGTGGGCAAACTGCTTTGAATTGTGCGCTGGATTTAGATAAACATGGTGTGTTAGCTAAGTATAACGTTGAGCTCATTGGTGCTTCTAAAGATGCGATTGATAAAGCTGAAGATCGTCAGAAGTTTAAAGAAGCGATGACGAAAATTGGTTTGGGTTCAGCGCGTTCGATGATTGCCCATAGCATGGAAGAGGCTTTGCAAGTGCAGGCGAGCATCGGCTACCCGGCGATTATTCGCCCATCATTTACCATGGGTGGCAGTGGTGGCGGTATTGCTTACAATCGTGAAGAATTCATCACGATTTGCGAGCGCGGCTTAGATGCCTCACCTACCAGTGAATTGTTGATTGAAGAATCTCTGCTCGGTTGGAAAGAGTATGAGATGGAAGTGGTGCGCGACTCAGCCGATAACTGCATCATCATCTGTTCAATTGAAAATCTGGACCCGATGGGCGTGCACACTGGCGACTCCATTACCGTTGCGCCTGCACAAACTTTGACGGATAAAGAATATCAGATTATGCGTAATGCCTCATTGGCGGTATTGCGTGAAATCGGCGTGGATACCGGCGGTTCAAACGTGCAGTTTGCGATTAATCCAGATGATGGCCGTATGATTGTGATTGAGATGAATCCGCGCGTGTCGCGTTCATCTGCACTTGCTTCAAAAGCCACTGGCTTCCCGATTGCTAAAGTGGCGGCTAAATTGGCTGTAGGCTTTACTTTAGATGAGTTGCGTAATGAGATCACCGGTGGCGCAACCCCCGTGTCATTTGAGCCAAGTATCGATTATGTGGTTACTAAAATTCCAAGATTTGCATTTGAGAAATTCCCGCAGGCAGATTCACGCTTAACCACACAGATGAAGTCCGTTGGCGAGGTCATGGCCATTGGCCGTACGTTCCAGGAGTCATTCCAAAAGGCACTGCGTGGTCTTGAAGTTGGTGTAGATGGTTTGGACGAAAAAACCACAGACTTGGACACGATTACCAAAGAGATCGGTGTGCCGGGACCCGAGCGCATCTGGTACGTGGGCGATGCGTTTAGGATGGGGTTGACTGTTGCTGAAGTATTCGATATTTCAAAGATCGACACCTGGTTCCTAGTGCAAATTAAAGACCTTATTGACCGTGAGCAAGCGCTTAAAGGTAAGCAGATTGCTGATTTAGATAAGCCGGCTTTACTTAAACTGAAACGTAGCGGTTTTTCAGATAGGCGCTTAGCAACATTGCTCAATACCGATCAACATGCGGTGCGTGCCTACAGGCAAGCGTTGCAGGTGCGCCCGGTTTATAAGCGCGTGGATACCTGCGCGGCTGAGTTTGCTACCAACACCGCGTATATGTATTCAACTTATGAAGAGGAATGCGAAGCGCAGCCAACCGACAAAAAGAAAATCATGGTGTTGGGTGGCGGGCCAAATCGTATCGGTCAAGGTATTGAGTTTGATTATTGCTGTGTACATGCGGCGTTTGCCATGCGTGAAGATGGCTATGAAACTATCATGGTGAACTGTAACCCTGAAACAGTTTCTACTGATTACGACACGTCAGACCGTTTGTACTTCGAGCCAGTGACATTAGAAGATGTGCTGGAAATTGTTGCACTGGAAAAACCAGTAGGCGTGATTGTGCAATATGGTGGACAAACGCCACTTAAATTAGCGCGTGATTTAGAAAAAGCAGGCGTGCCGATTATCGGTACCACTCCGGATGCAATTGATAAAGCGGAAGACCGCGAACGTTTCCAAAAAATGTTGCAGGAATTAGGTTTAAAACAACCGCCAAACCGCACTGCCAGAACGCCGGAAGATGCGATTCGATTGGCGCTGGAAATTGGTTATCCGTTAGTGGTACGTCCAAGTTATGTGCTGGGCGGGCGGGCGATGGAAATCGTGCAGGAACAGTCACAATTAGAGCGTTACATGCGTGAAGCGGTGAAGGTTTCAAATGAGTCACCAGTGTTGCTGGATCGATTCTTGAATGATGCGCTCGAAGTGGATGTCGATGCGTTATGCGATAACACAGGTGACGTGATTATTGGCGGCATTATGGAGCACGTTGAGCAAGCGGGTGTTCACTCAGGTGACTCGGCATGCTCATTGCCGCCCTATAGTTTGTCAGTTAAGTTGCAAGATGAATTGCGTGACCAAACCAAGCAGATGGCAAGGGCTTTAGGCGTAGTGGGTCTGATGAATGTGCAGTTTGCGATTCAAGGTGAAACAGTATTCGTGTTAGAAGTAAACCCGCGTGCTTCACGTACCGTGCCGTTCGTTTCAAAAGCCTGTGGTTTGCAATTAGCCAAAGTGGCGGCACGTTGCATGGTAGGGCAATCGCTGGCATCGCAAAATGTGACGCGCGAGATTATTCCGCCATTTTACTCAGTAAAAGAAGCGGTGTTCCCATTCATTAAGTTTCCTGGTGTGGATACGATTCTAGGCCCGGAAATGAAATCAACAGGTGAAGTGATGGGCGTGGGCAGTACATTTGCGGAAGCGTTTTTGAAATCACAACTTGGTGCTTCAGCCAAGCTACCCGAAGGCGGTAGAGCCTTTATTAGTGTGCGCAAAGAAGACTATTCAAAAGTGGTTGAAATCGCACAGCAATTGCATCAATTAGGATTTGAATTGGTGGCGACTAAAGGCACAGCTGCGGCGTTGACAGAAAGCGGTTTAAAAGTGCAAGCCGTGAATAAAGTGGCTGAAGGTCGTCCACATATTGTGGATATGATTAAAAACGGCGATATCAGCTTTATTGTGAATGTCACTGAGGATAAACGTGCCGTGGCTGATTCTTACGAAATTCGCCGTAGTGCGCTGCAAAACAAAGTGACTTATTACACCACGATTGCAGGCGCAAAAGCCGCATGTGTCGGCATGGCGCATATGCAAGAGATTACGGTAGAGTCATTACAAAACTTGCATAAACTACTTAGCTAAAATAAACTTAAGCTAATTCACAAAACAGTTTAATTTAAAGAAATTAATTTTTACCATTACAAACCACGCTCATGTGAGTGTGGTTTGTTTTTTTATTAGAGGGCGCAATATGGCAATGAGTCAAATTCCGGTAACAGTACGTGGTGCAGAGTTGCTAAAAGAAGAATTGTTACGTTTACGCAGTGTGGATAGACCCTATATTATTCAAGCTATTGCGGAAGCGCGTGCGCAGGGTGATTTGTCTGAAAATGCTGAGTATGAAGCGGCAAAAGAGCGTCAGAGCTTCATTGAAGGGCGTATTAACGAGTTGGAAGCTAAGTTATCTAATTTGCAAGTGATTGATCCACATACATTAAATGCTGAAGGTCGCGTGGTATTTGGTGCAACGGTTAATATTGAAGACTTGGATTCTGGCGATAACAAAACCTATCAAATTGTAGGTGAAGATGAAGCTGATATTAAAGGCGGTAAAATTTCGATAGGCTCACCAATCGCGCGCGGATTGATTGGCAAGTCAGTGGGTGACATTGCAGAAATTGCAGCCCCTGGTGGCATTAAAGAGTATGAAGTACTTGATGTGCTGTATATTTAAACACTATTTATCATCTGACTTGGTATATCAATATGGCTTATAGACTCTCACTGATCATCATCGCCCTATGGGCTGGCGCGCTGTGGACTACTGGTGTTAGCGCCTATGTGCTATTTGATAGCCTGCAAGACAAGCAGTTGGCGGGCAGTCTTGCAGGTAAGCTATTTACCGTAGTGAGTTACATTGGTTTGGTCAGTGCATTTTATCTGCTAGTTTACCGTTTGGTACAATTTGGCACCCCCGCATTAAAGCAGTCATTTTTTTGGGCGGTATTTTTTATGTTGTTATTGGTGCTTGCTGGGCACTTTGGTATTCAACATGTGCTGGAAGGCCTAAAAGCTAAGGCATTTCCTGCGGATGTGATGCAGAGCGTATTTGCTGACCGATTTAAAACCTGGCATGGTGTGGCGAGTATGGCTTATTTAATTGAATGCATACTGGCGATAGTCATGGTGTTAAAGGCGCGCTAATTTATTTTAAAAGTAGCGCGTAAGCTTTAAATTTTAGGTATGACCACTTTCGCACTTTCTTTGATGCTGCTACTTGGGCGATAAAAGATTAATTGTTTGCCGATGTGATGCACTGCAATCGCACCGGTTTTAGCGCAGATTTCATCAAAAATAGCTTTACGTGCAACACGGTCATCACCGGCAACTTGGACTTTAATCAGCTCATGTGAGTTTAAATTAAGCTCAATTTCTTTAATGACATTTTCAGTGAGCCCGTTATTGCCTATCATTACCACTGAGTTTAGGCTGTGAGCAAGGCCACGTAAATGCGCGATTTGTTTAGTGCTTAGTTTCATTATATTCTTACATAATTAAATAGTGGTGCATTTTAACACGAAGCAATGTTTATTGGATGACGTCGTATCAGTCATAAAAAAGTATCTAACTATGAAACCAACACGCACCAGTAAAGCCTGGATGCTAGAGCATCTGAATGACCCCTATGTGAAGCTTGCGCAGAAGGACGGTTATCGTGCGCGCGCCGCCTATAAGTTGATGGAAATTGATGATAAAGACAAGCTAATCAAACCAGGCATGACGATAGTGGATTTAGGCTCGGCTCCTGGCAGTTGGTCGCAAGTTGCGGTGCAACGTTTAAAAGGTCACGGAAAAGTCATTGCGTTAGACCTTTTAGACATGCAACCCATTGGCGGCGTTACCTTTATACAAGGCGATTTTCGTGAGGAATCGGTGTTAAGGCTATTGGAAGAAAAATTAAATAATGTGCAAGTTGACCTTGTAATCGCAGACATGGCACCCAATATCAGTGGTGTTAAGGATGTGGATCAGGCGGGTGCGGCTTACCTGACAGAGTTGGCGCTAGACTTTAGTAGAACGCAGTTGAAACCAAACGGTAACTTTTTAGTCAAGGTATTTATCGGCGCTGGATTTGATGAAATCATAAAAAACATGCGTCAAATGTTTGATAAAGTAGTCACACGTAAACCCAAAGCATCGCGCGATAGAAGTAGTGAAGTTTATTTGTTGGGGCTAGGTCGCAAACCTTGAAAATTGGGTTAATCTACTAAAAAGTTCTATGAACAACCAGACTAATTATCGCAAGTGATGTTGATAAAGGAAATAAATTTTGAATAATGTATTTAAGAATGTAGCCATTTGGTTAGCGATTGCCATGATATTGATGGCGGTATTTAACTTGTCTGGCGTTAAAACTAGCGCTGACAATCAAGTTGTATATTCTCAATTTATTCAAGAAGTTAAAGACGGACGTATTGCTAAAGTGCAAATCGATGGGCGCGTATTGCGCGGAACCACGCAAGATGGCAAAAAATTCACCTCTTATGCACCATCGGACCCATGGTTGATCTCAGACTTGCTTAAAAACAACGTGACGGTTGAAGCTAAGCCAGATGAGGAACAGTCGTTTCTTATGAGTATTTTTGTTTCATGGTTTCCGATGATTTTACTGATTGGCGTTTGGATCTTTTTTATGCGCCAAATGCAAGGTGGCGGCAAGGGTGGTGGCCCATTCTCGTTTGGTAAAAGCAAGGCACGTCAATTGGATGAAGGTAGCAATCAAACAACCTTTGCTGACGTTGCCGGTTGCGATGAGGCAAAAGAAGAGGTGTTTGAGTTGGTTGAGTTTTTGCGCGAGCCTACAAAATTTCAGAAGCTAGGCGGTCGTATTCCACGTGGTGTTTTGCTGGTGGGTCCTCCTGGCACGGGTAAAACCTTAATCGCGCGCGCAATTGCGGGTGAAGCTAAAGTGCCGTTTTTTACGATTTCAGGTTCCGATTTTGTTGAAATGTTTGTCGGAGTAGGTGCATCTCGTGTCCGAGATATGTTTGAAACCGCTAAAAAGAATGCACCGTGCATTATTTTTATTGATGAAATTGATGCTGTCGGTCGTAGTCGAGGCGCTGGCACTGGTGGCGGCAACGATGAGCGTGAACAAACACTCAACCAAATGTTGGTGGAAATGGATGGTTTTGAAGCAAATTCAGGCGTGATTGTAATTGCTGCCACCAATAGGGCGGATGTGCTGGATAAAGCCTTATTACGTCCAGGCCGCTTTGACCGTCAAGTAATGGTAGGCTTGCCAGACATTAAAGGCCGTGAGCAAATTCTGTTGGTGCACATGCGTAAGGTGCCTATTGATATAGACGTAAAAGCTGATATTCTGGCACGCGGTACGCCGGGCTTCAGTGGCGCTGATTTGGCTAATTTAGTGAACGAAGCGGCGTTGTTTGCGGCACGTCGTAATAAACGCACCGTTGATATGCAAGATTTTGAAGATGCAAAAGATAAAATCTTTATGGGTCCTGAGCGTAAGTCGATGGTGATGCGAGATGAAGAGCGTCGTAATACCGCTTACCATGAGTCGGGTCACGCAGTCGTGGCGAAGTTGTTACCTAAAGCTGATCCGGTGCATAAAGTTACCATTATGCCGCGCGGTTGGGCTTTGGGCTTAACTTGGCAATTACCTGAGTTTGATCGCATCAGTAATTACAAAGATAAAATGTTAGAAGAAATTTCTATTTTGTTTGGCGGTCGGATCGCTGAAGAAATTTTTATGCATCAAATGTCAACAGGCGCTTCTAATGATTTTGAGCGTGCGACTAAGTTAGCTCGCGACATGGTCACGCGTTACGGCATGAGCGATGCCATGGGTATCATGGTGTATACAGGCAGTGAGCAGGACTCTTTCTTTGGTAGCATGAGTTCTAAAACAGTGTCTGAAGCTACGCAACAGAAAGTTGATGCCGAAATTCGCCGTATTTTGGATGAGCAATATAGTGTTGCACGCAAATTGCTTGAAGACAATCGTGACAAAGTTGAGGCAATGACTGCGGCTTTGATGGAGTATGAAACGATAGATGCTGATCAAATCAATGACATCATGGCGGGGTTGACAGTGCGTGCGCCTAAACCTAGGCAAAGCAAGATAACACCTACAAAAGATGCTGGCTCGTCAGATGCAGATGCTAGTGCTACACCAGCACCGCAACCAGCGGCTAAAACTTAGTTTTTCAATTTTTTAAAAACGCAAAAGGGCTAGATATTTCTAGCCCTTTTTATTAAGTATAATGGTGCATGCATACTTACTCTCAATTTATTTGCGGACAATACCAACTCAATCTAAATCGGCCGCATGTCATGGGCATTGTCAATGTGACGCCGGATTCATTTTCTGACGGCGGCAGGTATGCCTCTACTGCATTAGCCGTTGATCATGCGCTTAAATTGATTGATGACGGTGCTGATATTCTGGATATTGGTGGGGAGTCAACACGACCCGGTGCAACGCCTGTTAGCTTGGATGAAGAATTAAACCGCGTGATTCCAGTGATTGAAGCCTTGAGTAAGGTGTCAAAAGTACCCCTTTCAATTGATACTTATAAACCTGAAGTGATGCGTGCAGCCATTGTAGCCGGCATTGATATTGTGAATGATGTCCGTGCGCTGCAAGAAGGTAGTGGTAAAGACGGTGCGCTTGAAATCGTTGCGAGTAGCAATGTTGGTGTGTGTTTGATGCATATGCAAGGCTCGCCACAAACGATGCAATTAAATCCAAACTATAGTGATGTAGTGCGCGAGGTTAAGCAGTTTTTAACGGACAGATTGCATGTTGCGATCGCGCATGGCATCGCTCGCGAGCGCATTTTGCTTGACCCTGGCTTTGGTTTTGGCAAGACAACGGCGCATAATATTGCATTGATTCAACATTTAGATGATTTAACCAATATTGGACCACCTATTTTGGTGGGGCTTTCTCGCAAGGCGGTGTTAGGAAAAATAGCGGGGGGAGATGAGTCGCAACGATTGCATGCAGGGCTTGCCGCTTCAGTCATCTCTGCAATGAAAGGCGCGAAAATAGTCCGTGTGCATGATGTAAAGGCGACCGTCGATGCACTGAAAGTAGTGACCGCGATTTTGATTGCGTAATTATATTTTTAAAAAATCACTGCAGTTGCATCGTAGCGTTTAATCAAGGATAAAGCATGAGCAAGAAATATTTTGGTACTGATGGTATTCGTGGTCGTGTTGGTGAGGCGCCGATTACCCCAGACTTTATGATGCGCTTAGGTTATGCCGCAGGACGTGTGCTGACCGGGCTGGATAGTCATTTAGCGAAGGGCGCACATCCTGCCGTGCTGATTGGTAAAGATACCCGCATTTCTGGCTATATGCTTGAAGCTGCGCTAGAGGCTGGATTATCTGCGGCCGGCGTTGATGTATTATTAACGGGGCCGATGCCTACGCCTGCTGTGGCTTATCTTACACGTGCTTTGCGTGCGCAGGCTGGCATTGTTATTTCTGCCTCACATAACCCTTTTTACGATAATGGCATTAAATTTTTCTCAAGCCTTGGTACTAAATTGCCAGATGAAGTGGAACATGCCATTGAGGCAGCGCTTGATGAGCCGATGCAGGTGATGGAGTCGGCTAAGTTAGGTAAAGCGCGCCGTATTGATGATGCTGCCGGGCGATATATTGAGTTTTGTAAAAGCACATTCCCCAGTCAGCTTGACCTACGTGGATTAAAAATTGTTTTAGATTGTGCACATGGTGCTACTTATCATGTAGCACCCCCCGTGTTTCATGAGCTAGGAGCCGAGGTAATTGCCATTGGCAATAAACCAGATGGCTTAAACATTAACGAACAGGTTGGTTCTACACATCCGCAAGCCTTGCAAAGAGCTGTGCTTCAACATCAAGCCGATTTAGGCATTGCATTTGATGGTGACGGTGACCGTGTGATGATGGTGGATGCTGAAGGTAACCTGCTAGATGGTGACCAGCTGCTCTATATTATTGCAGCTACACGTCAGCAAAGCGGTCTTTTGCAAGGCGGTGTAGCTGGTACGTTAATGACCAATTTAGCGCTCGAACATAAGCTGGCGGCAATGAGTATTCCTTTTGCACGTGCAAAAGTAGGTGACCGTTATGTGCTGGAGTTGCTTAATCAAAATAATTGGCAGCTGGGTGGTGAGAACTCAGGGCATATTCTCACACTCGATAAACACAGTAGTGGTGATGGTATTATTGCTGCACTGCAGGTGTTGTATGCGGTGATTCAAAGCGAAAAAACATTGGGGCAATTAAGAGCAGAGCTAACGCTCTACCCGCAAGTGCTCATCAATGTAAAAACAGCTAAAAAAATTGATTTAGCTAACCATGCAGAAATTCAATCTTCGGTGAAAGCTGCTGAAACAGCGCTTGCTAATCGTGGGCGAGTGCTGTTGAGGGCGTCTGGTACTGAGCCTAAAATACGAGTGATGGTTGAAGGCGAAAATGAAGGTCAGGTGCAAATGCTTGCGGAAAGAATTGCAGAAGTAGTGACAAAAGCAACGCAATAATTTCAACACATTAACTGGCGCTATTGCCCTAGATAAGTCGTTTTTGCTGAAGCTGACTTTTCTTGGATATTTATCATTGGCAAGTTGCCTTGCGCTGCATTTTTAGCGCAGGTTTCACAGGCTCTAGCTAACACGTCTGCCTGCGCTTTAGCTGATAGCCCAGATTCGGTGATTGTTTGTTTTAGTAAATGTATGGATGCAGTTAAAGTTGGTAGTTCGTTGATGATGTTTCTATCAATGCTATCTGAAACAGAAGATGCAACTTTGATTGCCTGGTTTACTGGAATCACTTTATCTATCCGATCAAAAATTACATCGGCTTCTTCTTGATTAGGAAGCGCTTTTACGATTCTATCTAAAGTAGGTATCAGTTCAGCTGGAATTCGTAAGGCCGGGCTACTTTCCCGGCTGAAATGATGGCCGCCAGTTAACGTTGAAATGATTTTATTACTAGGCTTTTGATAAGTGTATTCGTGCGCATAGCTAACGCTGCCATCGTTATCGTTAAAGTTTATCGAGAATTTTTCACCGGTGTTATCCGCCTTATGTTTGGTAAGAATCGACGAATTGCCACCCCACTTATCCTGATCTACTGACTCCTGAACTTTAAGTGCAATAGGGGCCACCTGCACGTTAAATTTACTGCTCATGATGCCAGCACCAGCGTAGCTCAGCCGATAGAGAATATCGTGCCCGCCATCTGGGTTAGGCACTCTATCCGCGACACCTTTAATGGTAAAGCCTAAGTCAAAATGTGTGGTTTTATCAATTTTTTCTAATATTTTACTTAACGCGGGTAGTCCTGGAATGGCTGTGAATGGCAAGTTTACGGTAACTGCGGCAGGGTTGCCGAGACCAATTTGATTGATTAGCCCTTTCTCTTGAGGTGGTTCTGAAATAGGTGATATAGCTGATAGAGGCTTAGCAATAACTGTATGAGCCGTGGGTAGATCGCTTTTGTGAGTTGCCGTATGTAGTGAGCTGGCGGTTTGGTAATGCGCTATTTCTGCATGGTGCGCAGTTACTGCTTTAGCTCGATCTGCCTGCATCTGTTGATTAGCAAGTTTGCGTGCTTTATCGTTTATGTCACCTATTTCTTCGGCATAGGCGAGCAGGTCTATTTTGCGATCTACGGGTAGGTTTACATATAAGCTAAAAAGCTGATCAGCCTGCAGGTTTAATGTTTTTTGATAGACCTTTTCTGCAGCGGCTAATCGCTCAGGGATGTCTGCCTGAATAACCGTCTTTGTTATTAATGAAGTAACAGTATCTTGATGCGCTTCTAGCTGAGCGGATTTTAGTATTGCCTGGAGAAGTTCGGGCTTAGCCGCCAGCGCGTCACGAATGGCGCTGTAATTTTTCTCGACAGAGTCGTACATGCTACTGCTTTTGCTCACGTATACGTTATCCATAGGCTTTATATTTGTCGATCATCGTTAAGTATTCTCAACATTAAATATTGCAGCATTATGAACAAATGGAGTTTTAATCTATAAGTTTAGAATGATGTAGTTATTGAGTAGATAAATTCAATAAACTGTCATTTTTCATTCATGAATGATTCATATTTAAATGACAAGCTAGCCTCAATTAAACAGAGGTGGAGGTGAAAAATGTCATTGAGAATACGCCTATATTTAAATCGTATGCATCGGCTAGATAGCAATGTATGCGTTGCAGTGAATCATACCAGTCAGTACAGGGTGATACGCGATAGCTTCAGACTCGCAAGTAAGCTTGGCGATGGTGTGTTTTGGTACGCACTCATGATTGGGATATTGCTGGTTAAAGGCAGTGAAGGTTTGCTGCCAGTATTACATATGCTAGCTACGGGCTTATCTGGAACCTTGCTGTATAAATGGTTGAAAGGTAAGACTTTGCGCCCACGCCCGTTTGAAGTGCGTCAGGATATTTGGTTAACAGGTACTCCGCTTGATAGATTTAGCTTTCCTTCAGGACATACCTTACATGCGGTTATATTTAGTGTGATTGCGTTGTATTACTATCCACAACTATCTTTTGTTTTAGTGCCATTTACTATTATGGTGGCGCTGTCACGTGTGGTGCTAGGTTTGCATTATCCTAGTGATGTGTTGGCGGGTGCGCTAATCGGCGGGGCAATTGCGGCATTGTCATTTTTAGATATATAGGACTTTTTAAGTGAGCTAACTTTTTTAAAAATCAATAATCAGGCTTAACAAAGTATTGAATTGGTTTTGGGTGTAATAGGCGTAAATGATTTAAGCATTCTTTACGCCACAGTTCTAATTGCGCCACGCTTATATTTTTTTGCTCAGGCTCAAATGCAGGTTTGTTTCCATTGAGTACATCGCTAATCTCACCCACCGCTAGCTGTGTTTTCGCCACGTAATATACAAAATGCTGGTTAACGCGTTTATCTAATAATTTTGCCATGGCATAGATGAGGTGCGGCAATTTAATAAATCGTAATATGCCATCACCGATAGCTAGACGTGTTAATGCTATGTTCGTATCTCTTTCTTGGCACCTGAAGTGTGGTGATATAAATTTTGAAATCACCATCTGATGTTGGCGGAGCAAGCGTCGTGGGGAAGTGTCCATTAATGGAGCTAGATGCGCATCCATTGCCCATTCTGATGTAATGTGCGTCAGCATCGTATTTTTTAGCCACATGGCCTCGTGCGCAGGTACAAAGTGATGATGCGCTACTACGTCAATATACAAATGGCTTGCATAGCCAATTGCAATAGCGGTTTCTTCGTCTGATTGTGCAACTTGTAATAAGTGATGGGCATTCTCCCATAGGTGCGTATGTCGAAAGCGATGGCTGATAATTGCAAGGTCAGGTAAGCAAGCCCCAGCCATGACCAGATCAGGAAAGCGCTTAATGGCACGCTGCAAACGTGGGTCTAATAACGGCATTGCCCAAAGTAGCGATTGTGCAAAATATAGGTGGGTAATCAGCCCCCATGCGTTCGCATCTGCCGAGTATATGCAGCATGGTAGCCACCAGTAGTACTTTTTTATAAAGGTCGGAACTCGCATGCCAGGGACTTTGACTGCTGCACATTAAAAACACATGACGATACTATGATATTTTAGTGACAGTTATTGATTACGCTTTGTTGTTTCAACTTCGTGTATTAGCGAGCGTCATATTCATTAAACTGTCACACAGCATAGTTATATTTTACTTATCTTATTGATTTACTTAATGGATGAGGCCTATAACACTAATGAAAATATTATTTGTATCAGATGTCTATTTCCCCCGTATCAATGGGGTATCAACTTCAATTAGAACCTTTGTGGAGCAGATGCAAAATTTGGGGCATGTGGTACATTTGATTGCCCCAGATTACGGTATTTCAACGCAGGACGAGGCGTGGATTAAGCGTATTCCAGCGCGCAGTATATATTTTGATCCAGAAGATAAGCTAATGAAATATGGTGAGGCATTACAGCGCTTGCCAGAACTTCGTCAAGAAGGCTATGACATCGTACATGTGCATACGCCTTTTGTAGCGCATTATCTGGGGCTTAAGTTAGCGCGTGAGTTAAATCTACCTTGTGTAGAAACCTACCATACTTTTTTTGAAGATTATTTACATCATTATTTGCCGTGGATACCTAAAGCGCTGGCGCGTGGCATGGCCAGAATGATCTCCAAGCGCCAATGCAATGCGGTTGATGCGATTGTAGCGCCATCTCAGCCCATGTTAGATGTGTTGCGCGGTTACGGCGTAAAGGTGCAATCCGAAGTGATTCCTACCGGATTGCAAGCACATAGTTTTAAAGCGGCCGATGGTAAAGCGTTTAGGGCCAAGTATGGCATCGCAGTAGATCGCCCCATGCTGCTATACGTGGGGCGAGTTGCCTTTGAGAAAAACATCAACTTTCTGCTGGATATGACCAATGTTTTAATTGCGCAGCGCCCGGACGTGCTTTTGGTTGTGGCTGGTGAAGGCCCCGCAGAGGCAAGTTTACATAAATTGGCAAAAAATCTGGGACTAGAAAACAACATTAAATTTATTGGATATTTAGATCGACATAAAGCGCTTAATGCGTGCTATCTGGCTGCAGATGTATTTGTATTTGCATCAAAAAGCGAGACCCAAGGTTTGGTGTTGCTAGAAGCCATGGCGCAAGGTACGCCGGTCGTGGCGATTGCGGAATTAGGTACGGCTTCAATTTTGGTAGAAGGGCAAGGCGCGTTGATTGCAGCGGACGACACAGCCCAATTTGCTGAAAAAGTGAATCATTTGTTGCTGAACCCTGAAGAAAGGTTTGAGCTAGGACGTCGTGCTAAAGCTTATGTATTAGCGCAATGGACTGCCAAGCTGCAAGCAGAGCGCATGTTGAATTTTTATAGTCAACTGAAGCGTAACCCACCTGTCGTTCAACAAGCGGTTCAATTGCACAAAGCTAAAACTACGCACCAGCAACTAGGGGTTTAAATAGTTTTTTCTGTTAAAGTATTTTGTTAGCTAAATATTGAGGCTTTGATAAACAGGGCAGATAACTATTCGCTAGACATAACAAAACAGCCAACATGAAGTTGGCTGTTTTGTTGAGGTTAAAGCTAAATTATAGCTGTTCCGCTAAATAATCCGATGCTATAAAAATGTATTGCTATTGTCATACCGACGTACCAGTGCTTGGCATCACCGCCCCACTAAAGGGCTAAAGTCCTAAGTGGAAGCGCGAAAAGTCGGTATCCAGCGTCGTTTAAGTCACTGGATTCCGTGTCACGCACAGAATGAGAACCTCGGATTGTTTAACATAACGACTATAGCTAGCCAACTTAACCGAATTTTCCGGTAATGTAATCCTCGGTTTCTTTACGCGTCGGGCGGGTAAAAATCGTGTCGGTATCACCGTATTCCATCATTTCACCTAGATACATATAGGCAGTGTAATCTGAAACACGTGCAGCCTGTTGCATGTTGTGGGTAACCACTAAAATAGTGAGTTTATTTTTAAGCTCACTCATTAGTTCTTCAATGTTGGCGGTAGCAATCGGGTCAAGTGCCGAGGTCGGTTCATCAAACAACATGATTTCCGGGTCTGTTGCCAATGCACGCGCAATGCATAAACGTTGTTGTTGTCCACCGGACAAGTTGAAAGCCAAGTCATTTAAACGGTCTTTTACTTCATCCCATAATGCAGCGCCTTTAAGTGCTTCTTCTACTTTGTCTGCCACCACACGTTTGTTTTTTTCATCACGCACACGTAAACCGTAAGCAACGTTTTCAAAAATAGTTTTAGGAAACGGATTGGGTTTTTGAAATACCATACTAATGCGCATGCGCACTTCAATCGGGTCAACGCCTGCTGCTAACACATTGGTGTTATCAGGATGCATCACGATTTGACCCTCATATTTATTGCCAGGGTACAAATCATGCATACGGTTAAAGCAGCGTAAAAAAGTAGATTTACCGCAGCCAGAAGGGCCTATCAGCGCGGTAATTTTATTTTCATACAAAGGCATACTTACGCTTTTAAGCGCTTGGTGACCGTTTGCATAATAAAAGTTAAGGTCTTTTGATTCAGCTTTTAGCGGTGTAGAGGTGTTAACCATATTTTTCCTAATTATTTTACAAGTTGCTTTGTAATATTCAAACTCTTACCATTTGATGTTTTTACGAATCTTGTAGCGCAGGTAAATGGCGGTTCCATTCATCAATAGTGTGACCATGATAATAATTGCACCAGTTGCTGCCGCATTGATGTGAAAGGCGTGGTCTGGACGTGATAGCCAGTTAAACATTTGAATTGGCAACACGGTAAAGCTTGAATTCAGCCATTCAAAGTTTAGGTAAGGCGCAACATCGGAAATTGGCGATGGCGGTAAAAACGCGATGAAAGTGAGTGCTCCAATTGTGATAATCGGTGCTGTTTCACCTATTGCGCGCGACATACCGATAATGACGCCAGTTAAAATACCACCTTGTGAATACTTAATGACGTGGTCACTGACTACCTGCCATTTAGTGGCCCCCACCGCATATGCCGCTTCACGGATTGCTACCGGAATACCACGTATTGCTTCACGTGTAGATACAATCACAATCGGTAGTATTAACAAGCCGAGCGTTAACCCTGCAGTTAAAATACTCTGTCCTAAATCCAGCCCGTAAACAAACAGGCCCAAAGCGAGCAAACCGTAAATAATAGAAGGTACACCAGCTAAATTTGAGACATTAATTTCAATCAGGTCTGAAAACCAGTTTTTTGGCGCATATTCCTCTAAGTAAACACCTGCACCAACACCTACGGGGACTGCTGTTAAAAAGGTAACAATCATGATGAGGGCAGAGCCGACCCATGCAGATAACAAGCCGGCACTGCCAGCGCGACGTGACGGGAAATCGCTCAGAAACTGTAGATTAAAACGCGGATAACCATCCATGACCAAATCTAAAAATAAAATAAGTAATGTGAGTAGCCCAAACGTTAAGGCCATCAAGCCAATGGCAGCAAAAAGAATATCATTGCGTTTGTGGCGACGAATCATCGCGCGCACTGCACCTAAATTTTCAAGCACAGAGGCTTTAGTTTGAGCACCGGCGATTTGTGAATCATGTTGTGCCATTAGTATTGCTCCCTATATTTTTTACGGACTACGTGGCCAATAATGTTAAAACACAAGGTCATGGCAAATAGCACTAAGCCGGCAGCAAAAATACTTTGATAACCAATGCTGGCATGGGGTAAATCGCCCATCGCAACTTGCACAATATAGGCGGTAATGGTGGCCGCACCCTCGGTGGGGTCGAAAGTTAACTTAGGTTGCTGGCCAGCGGCTACAGCTACCACCATAGTTTCACCCACTGCGCGAGAAATAGCCAAAATGTAGGCGGCGACAATGCCGGATGTCGCGGCAGGCGTTACTACTCTTAGTGCGGTTTGAAAGCGCGTGGCGCCCATCGCATAAGAGCCTTCACGCATACTCATCGGTACGGCACGCATGGCATCTTCTGCCACTGAAGCAATGTATGGCACGATCATTACCCCCATCACCAGCCCAGCACTTAACATGTTAAAACCCGGTAGATCCGGGTATATTTTTTGCAAAAGCGGGGTAACAAAAAGTAAGGCAAAGTAACCAAATGCAATCGTTGGTACGCCTACTAACAGCTCTAAAATTGGCTTGGTAATTTCACGTACTTTATGCGAAGCAAACTCAGAAAGATAAATAGCGGTGATGGTGCCCACCGGTATGGCAAGCGCAAGCGCGACGAAAGAAGTGGTGAGCGTACCTGCGATTAACGGCATAATGCCATAATGCGCATCCTCAAACAGCGGTGTCCATTGTGTGCTAGTAAAAAACTCTACCAAGGAAACCGTTTTAAAAAAGCCGAAAGACTCATATAAAAGAATTGCAACAATGGCAAATGTCGTGAATACGGCAGACAGCGCAGCCA
Organism: Methylotenera sp.; assembly: GCA_013141495.1. Lineage (GTDB taxonomy): Bacteria > Pseudomonadota > Gammaproteobacteria > Burkholderiales > Methylophilaceae > Methylotenera. The sequence goes on from JABFQV010000001.1 coordinate 67,285, forward strand.
GCATTAAAATAAGCTCGATGATACGTTCTTTGAAATTTCTGCGTATGTTTTTAGCCAGACGTGGGCTAATTGATAAGGCGGTGACGTTGTTCGGCATAATGGTTGCAGTGTTCATATAGAGACTTTTATGATTGTAACGATATTAAACAGTTTGATAAACGTACTTAATAAAAAAGAGCGGCGTAAGCCGCCCTTTTTTGCTTGAGTGACTTACTTAATTCTGTTGATCAAATCTTTAACTTTAATGCCTACTTCATTTTTACCACCAAAACCAGTGCCTGGTTTAAGTGCTTTAAAGTGCGCTTTTACCGCAGTGTAATCTTCTGTAGGTAATGGTACATATTTCACTTCAGCCACTAATTTAGGTGCATGATCCAAGTAGAATTCCACAAAAGCTTTGACTTCAGGCTTAAAGGCCGCGGCTGTTGCATTAACGTAGATGAAAATTGGGCGAGCGAGTGGTTGGTATGTACCATTCTCTACTGATGCCGCTGAAGGGAGAATGGCTGGACCACCCGCTTTAGCAGAAATAGGGACCGCTCTCAATTTATCCTTGTTTTCTTCATAATACGCTAAGCCAAAATAAGACAAGCCACCTACATTGCCAGCAACGCCTTGTACTAGCACATTGTCATCTTCTGATGGTGTAAAGTCAGTGCGGCTGGCTTTTGATTTGCCGTTAACCGCTTCAGTGAAGTAATCAAAGGTACCAGAGGCGGTGCCTGGTGCGAATAATGGCATCGGTTTATCTGGGTAAGCGGCGTTTACTTGTTTCCAGTTTTTAACATTTGAACCTGGTTTCCAGATATTTTTTAATTCGTCAACACTTAGGCTTTTTACCCAATCATTTTTTGAATTGACGACTATAGTTAAAGCATCAAAAGCTACGGGTAACTCAATATATTGAATCCCTGCTTCTTTGCAGGCATCCATTTCTTTTTGTGCAATTGGACGTGAAGCGTCAGAAATGTCGGTTTCACCGCGGCAGAATTTTTTGAAGCCGGCACCAGTACCAGACTCACCCACTGTTACTCTTGTTTTTGTTGCTTTTTGAAACTCTTCGGCCACTGCCTCAGTAATTGGGTAAACTGTACTTGAACCATCAATTTTGATGATTTTATCTGCGGCAAGTACGTGTGAAGTTGAGAATGTCGCCGCAACTAAAGCTGCAATAGTCACTGATTTGCTCATTATTGTGTTCATAAAATCTCCGTCAAAATTAAACTGGTTTTTTTAAGCGGTCCTGGGTTCTTAAATACTCAGGGCTCTTAAGTTAAGTTTTTTAAACTGATGTGGATTTTAAACATCAAATATGACAAGTTTATGACAAAAACTGAAATCGCAAAAAAGGCCTCCTTAGAGACCTTTTTACTGGCGTGCTTAAAGCATTAATCGATTACAAAAAAGTACGTCCAAAGTGATAGGCCACTGCAGCCATTAACCCTGCACATGGAATGGTCAGCACCCATGCCCACACAATACGAGAAGCTAAACCCCAACGTACGGCAGATGCGCGTCGAGACAGGCCTACGCCAATAATCGCGCCGGTTATGGTATGTGTGGTAGAGACTGGAATGCCTAATGCAGTGGCCAGCGATAGTGCAATGGCACCAGAGGTTTGCGCGCAGAAGCCGCCTGATGGACGAATGCGTGTAATGCCCATTCCCATGGTGCGCACAATGCGCCAGCCACCAAATAGCGTGCCCAATGCCATCATGGCGTGGCATGAAAGAATAACCCAAGTTTTTATTTCAAAATCAGCTTGGTAACCATTAGCAAATAGCAGCGCGGTAATAATCCCCATGGTTTTTTGCGCATCGTTACCGCCATGACCTAAGCTGTAAAATGAGGCTGAAACAAATTGTAGCTTGTTAAACCTTCTTTCGGCTGGGTAGGGTGATGATTTTTCAAACAACCAAAGCACGCTGACCATCAGTAGTAGCGCGAGCAACATACCAAATAACGGTGAAAGAATAATCGCTGCTGAGGTTTTAATGAGCCCTGCCGCGACAATGGCGCCTGTGCCCGCTTTAGCGACACCGGCGCCTACCAGGCCGCCTACCAGCGCATGCGAAGATGATGACGGAATACCGAACCACCAAGTAATCAGGTTCCAGATAATGGCTCCACTAAGTGCGCCAAATACCACGGCATTGTCTATGGTCTCTTTAGAAATAATGCCGGAACCGACCATTTTGGCAACGGCGGTGCCAAAAATTAAAAAAGCAATAAAGTTAAAAAATGCTGCCCATAATACTGCGGCTTGCGGTGTGAGTAAACGTGTAGAAACCATGAGTGCAATAGAGTTCGCTGCATCGTGAAAACCGTTCATAAAGTCAAATATGAGCGCCACCACCACCAGCAACACTATGATAAGAATTGCGTGATCCATGTTTGTAACCCCTTAGATGCGCTCTAACACAACACCATGAATTACATCAGAAACGTCTTGACAGCTATCAATCGCTTCTTCAAACAGGTCATAAAGCTCTTTTGAGCGGATCAGTGTACGCGCATCAGATTCTTCAGCAAACAAGCGCTGCATGCCAGCGCGCATTACATGGTCCCCCTCACCTTCAATAAGGCTGATTTCTTCGCAGTTGTGTAAAATTCGCTCGGCATTTTTCATGTCAGACAACATGTGCACGGTTTCTCTTACTTTTTCTGAGGCGCGTAATAAAATCTGTGCCAGCGCCACCATTTCAGGGGTAAAGCTAGAGCGACCGTAGATTTTTGCACTTTGTGGAATGTCTTCCATGTAGTCAATGATGTCATCTAGCGCCATCGCAAGCTCGCGGATTTCGCGGCGATCAAACGGGGTAATAAAAGTTTTATGCAGGGAGAGTAGAATTTCTTTGGTGTATTCATCGGCTTCAGATTCAATTTTTCGAATTTGTGCAAAGTGATCATCAAATTTATCCGCATCACTGACGGCCGTCATCATTGCTAGTACTTTGGAGCCGCGTACGGCACAATCTGCCAAGTTGTTAAATAGTACAAAATAATTGTCGTTACGCGGTGTGATTGCAGCCATCAATCGACCAAGTGTAGCGTTAGCCATGTTTTATCTCCCTAATTATTACAGTTTTGTTGCATTTTTATGATGTTGACAAGTTTAACCGTACAGGCTTAAATCTGCGAGAGTTTTAATCTAAAAAATCTTAACTTTTTAAGATAATGTGGTTTATTTACAGTTGAAATTTGCATGACATTTGAACATATAGATAAGGTAAAAATATAATGAATACAGTCACTATTTATCATAATCCGGCTTGCGGCACATCACGCAATACGTTGGCGATGATACGTGCCAGCGGTATCGAGCCTGAGGTGATTGAGTATTTAAAAACGCCGCCAACACGTGATAAGTTAGTGCAATTAATTACCGCAATGGGTGGCGGCGCACGTGCTTTATTACGTGAAAAAGGCACACCTTTTGCTGAGCTCGGTTTAGATGCGCCTAGCCTGCCAGAAGATGTGCTGATTGACGCTATGCTGCAACACCCGATTTTAATTAACCGTCCGATAGTGGTGACGGTAAAAGGCGTTAAGCTGTGTCGTCCATCTGAGCTCGTATTGGATATTCTGGAAAACTCAACGATTGGTGAGTTCGTAAAAGAAGATGGCGAAGTCGTTAAAACGGGTTAAGCCTGTCAGGATAAACTGATAAGTACTACTAAGCCCGCTTTGCAGGCAAGTATTACTAATAAGCCAGCTACGCTGGTAAGTCTTGCTAATGCTTGGCTTGTCCGTAGAATATATGAGCTAAAGCTCATTATTCATACGCCAAAGCACGTAAGCCTTTGCTGTATAATGACGTTTTCTAGAAATATATCATTAAGAAGCAAAGACCAAGCCATGGAAGCTGAACAACTCAATATTATCGCTAATCGTCTGATTGATTTAAGCGAGCGCAACAACGCCCTTCGGGGGTATCTTTGACATTGAAACCAAATCTCAACGCTTAGCAGAAGTGAATGGCTTATTAGAAGATCCGAAAGTCTGGAACGATAATGCAAAAAGCCAGACGTTAGGCAAGGAAAAACGCGAATTAAGCTTAATTGTAGCGTCTTTATGTAGCCTGCAAATTGGCTTAAAGGACGCGCAAGAGCTGTTTGAGATGGCGCGTGAAGAAAATGATGATGATACTTTATTAAGTGTTGCCGCAGATTCTGAAGCACTGGAAAAACAAATCGCTGACATGGAGTTCAAGCGTATGTTCTCTGGTGAGCTAGATGCGGCAAACTGCTTCATAGAGTTTCAGTCCGGTAGTGGCGGTACTGAGGCGCAAGACTGGTGCAATATGCTGCTCCGCATGTATTTGCGCTATTGCGAGCGTAAAGGCTTTAAGGTTGAGGTGCTGGAATTGTCTGATGGCGATGTCGCCGGTATTAAAGGTGCGTCAATCAAAGTGAATGGCGATTACGCCTACGGCACTTTGAGAACAGAAAACGGCGTGCATAGATTGGTGCGTAAATCACCGTTTGACAGTAACGCTAAACGCCATACCAGTTTTGCCAGTGTGCAGATTTTTCCTGAAGTTGATGATTCGATTCAAATTGACATCAACCCGGCGGACTTACGCATTGATACTTATCGTGCCAGCGGTGCTGGTGGCCAACACATTAACAAAACCGATTCTGCAGTGCGTATTACGCACATCCCGACCAACACTGTAGTGCAGTGCCAAAATGACCGCTCGCAACATCGCAATAGAGATGAAGCGATGAATATGCTCAAAGGCGCGCTGTATAACTTAGAGTTGAACAAACGCAATGCGGACAAACAAGCGCTGGAAGATGCCAAAACCGACATCGGCTGGGGGCATCAAATCAGGTCTTACGTGCTAGACCAATCACGCATTAAAGATTTGCGCACCAATGTGGAAATTGGCAATACCCAAGGCGTATTGGATGGCGACCTTGATCCATTTATTACTGAGAGTTTGAAGTTAGGCGTGTAGTATTTAGAAGTAACTGGATGAAAGGTCGTGGCAATGAGTGCTTCAGTAAGCGTCGGGTCACCATCATTTGAAGCACAAGAATAATTAGCAAATGTAATAAAATATCGTTTTGGCAATTAATGCAAGTTTTGAAAGTAAATAATGACAGTACAAAAAACAGAACAAAATGAAGTAACGCCAGTGGATGAAAACCACGTCATCGCCGAGCGCCGTGAAAAGCTAAAAGCACTGCGCGAAAGCGCTAAATTAAGTGGAGGCGTCGCTTTTCCAAACGATTTTAAGCCTGATTCTCAAGCGGCAGTATTACATGCTGAGTTTGGCGGCTTTGATAACGAAGTGCTAGACCCAAAAGCGGTGCATGTGAGCATTGCCGGCCGCATGATGTTAAAACGCGTGATGGGTAAGGCCAGTTTTGCCACAGTGCAAGATAGCACTGGCCGTATTCAGCTATTTATTTCTAAAGATAACCTTACCGATGCCAACAGCGAGGCAATTTACGATGCATTCAAACATTGGGATTTAGGTGACATTATTGCGGCTAAAGGCGTGTTGTTTAAGACTAAAACCGGCGAGCTTTCAGTCAAAGTGTCTGAACTGCGCTTGCTGACTAAATCATTGCGACCACTGCCTGAAAAATTTCATGGCCTGCAAGACCAAGAGGTGAAATATCGTCAACGCTATGTTGATTTGATTGTGTCTGAAGAAACACGTGCCACTTTTATTGCACGTAGCAAAGTAGTGTCAGCGATTCGCGGCTTTATGCTGGAAAATCAATTTTTAGAAGTTGAAACGCCAATGCTACACCCGATTCCAGGCGGGGCATCGGCCAAGCCTTTTATCACGCATCACAACGCCTTGGATATGCAAATGTACATGCGTATTGCACCTGAGCTTTATTTAAAACGATTGGTGGTTGGCGGCTTTGAGCGCGTATTTGAAGTAAACCGTAATTTCCGCAATGAGGGTTTAAGCGTTCGCCACAATCCGGAATTTACCATGATGGAATTTTATGCGGCTTATACAGATTATCTGTGGTTAATGGACTTTACTGAACGTTGTATCCGTACAGCGGCGATTGCCGCTACCGGCTCGGCCGTATTGCAATACCAAGGTCGTGAGTTGGATTTGAGCAAGCCATTTCAACGTTTGACTATTGTGGGCGCGATACAAAAATACGCACCGCAATATGCCCTTGAGCAACTTAACGACATGACATTTCTGCGTGCGGAAATTCTTAAATTTGGTACCAAACCATTCGACCATGCAGGTTTAGGGGCATTGCAATTGGCCTTGTTTGAAGAAACTGCTGAAAGCCAACTGTGGGAGCCGACCTACATTATTGATTATCCGGTTGAAGTTTCGCCACTAGCGCGCGCCTCGGACGCTAACCCGGAAATTACCGAACGTTTTGAACTATTTGTTTGCGGCCGTGAAATTGCCAATGGTTTCAGCGAGTTAAACGATGCTGAAGATCAAGCCGCACGCTTCCATGCGCAGATGAAAGCCAAAGAGGCGGGTGACCATGAAGCCATGTATTACGATGCTGACTTTATTCGCGCCTTAGAATACGGCATGCCACCGACGGGCGGTTGCGGTATCGGCATTGACCGGTTAGTGATGATGATTACTGACAGTGCAAGTATCCGTGATGTGATTTTGTTTCCGCACATGCGCGCTGAAGCTTAAATTACGCGCCTACAAAAACCGCTTGGCTAATTCACGTTAGCGAGCGGTTTTTTTATTGCCTATTGCCGACGTTCTATAAACAATGAGTTGCCCACTATTTTTTTAGCCTGCTTTTTAGCAATAGCCGCAGCGCTGGATACATCATGTGCAGAATTAAATTGATTGGCATTGGCGACTACTGCGCCAATTGAGATGCTCATCAGTGGCTGAAACGTGCGGTTACCTTGACGGTCTTCCACTTCCATCCCGCCGTGGTTACGTTCTTCTTCACTGTAAAACCATTTTGCAACTTCTGCAAAGCGCTCAAGAATTGCATCGCAACGCTGTTGCCAGTCATGGCTTTGAAATAAGACAATAAAATCATCGCCGCCAATGTGACCAACAAAATCAATCTCTTCAGCACATTTTTCTTTAAGCAATGCGCCTAATAATTGAATGGCATCATCGCCTTTTTTGTAGCCATGAATATCGTTAAAAGGTTTGAAAAAATCCAAATCAAAGTAGCAAGTTACAAAAGTTGATTTTGTTTGTAAAAGGCCATCAATATGCTCATTGATAGGCACATTGCCTGGCAGTAGTGTGAGCGGGTTGGCATAACGTGCCGCGCTTAATTGCATTTGCGTGAATAAGCGTAACAGGTCGTGCCCGCTACCCATGCCAACATAGAGGCCATTTTCTGTGACGATAAAACCTAGTGAAAGGTAGTGCGGATCACTTTGCAACATGAGGTCGCTTATGTCGTACAAACTAGCAGTTTTTTCTATGATTACCGGTCGATTGTCCATAATCATTTCACAGGAGCTTCTACCATGTAGTTCACGGTAGTACTGCTTTGAAAACTGGCTGGTGATATAGTTGCGGCTGATAATACCAACAGGAATTCCGTTTTTAACCACAGGAATTGCATTGAGTTCTGGTTGGTTTTCAAAATAATGTAGCACGATATCATTAGAGAAATCAGGAGAAACGTGTGGCGTTTTTTTAACCAAACTTTCTACCGTGACACGCTGGTTGGGCGTGTAGTTATTACGCACATTGTGCGTAACTAAGGCTTGCTTCACGTTTGGCGGTATTTGGTTAACAGGCTGACTTTGTGGGCGAGTGATATGGTAGCCTTGACCAAAAGCAATGCCGATATCTCGAATGGTGGTTAACTCCGCTTCACTTTCTATGCCTTCCGCGATGATACGAGCGCCAGATTTTTTGGCGATTTCTTGAATAGAACGTACAAATTGAAGTTTTAGCGAGTCATGATTGATACCCTGAATAAAATGCTGATCAATTTTTACATAATCAGGGCGCAGTTCAGACCACATACGCAGCCCAGAAAACCCCTCACCTAAATCGTCAATCGCAATCTCAAAGCCCATGGCTCGGTAATAATGTGCTGCATCGCGTAATAATGCGTAGTCTGTGGTCGCTGCATTTTCGGTGAGTTCAATCACTACCTGGCGCGGGCTAAGACCTATTTCTTCAATATATTTTAGCGTTTCACCCACTCTAGAATCTTTGCTCATCAAAACGTCAGGACTGATATTAAGGAATACCTTGCCATGACCTGCAAGGTTAAAGAAAGACTGCAAAACCTCGCGCCGTGCCAAGTACTCCAACTCAGTCACCATGCCATAATTTCTGGCGGTATTAAATAACTTCATGGGTGAGTGCAAAGGGCTGTCTGCAGGCCCTCGAATCAAGCCTTCGTGACCAATTACCTCAGCAGTTTTCATATCGATAATGGGTTGAAACACCGCATTCAAACGCTTGTTATCAAGAATATCGCGTAGTTTGCTGGCGATATCATCAAGCATTACTTCTTGAGGTTTTTCTCTACTAAAAATCGAGACGGGTGCATTCATGGCTTTAAGTCACTTTTGTTAATGTTGACATGACAATAACAAGTCAATGTGACGAAAATATGAACCCTATTATTTCTTTGGTCAGCTTGAGTTTTATTGGGTAGGCACGTTTTTAGCACGGAATAAAACCTTCACATTTCATTCACGTGATTGTCATAAAGCCTCACTAAACTCGCTTCATCTTAATGTTATCGGCATGTCTAGATGAGTTTACTTGCAATCAATCGTTTTGGTGGTGAGGCTGTTTACAGCCAAATTGCGCGTCAGTTGGAAAATGAAATCCAGCGTTTCTATCAGCCTGGTAGTTATTTGCCGTCAGAGGCTCTGCTTGCTCAACGCTTTGGCGTAAATCGTCATACGCTGCGCCGCGCGATTGAAGAGCTGATGCAGTCTGGCTTGGTAGAGCGTAGTCATGGCAAGGGCACACGTGTGCTTGATGCGCCGATTGATTATACGTTAGGACAGAATACACGCTTTACAGAACTGCTGGAGGCAGAAGGCATGACGGCCGTTACGCGCATTTTGCGAAAGTTGCAAATACCGGCGCGCGACGGCGTGGCCAAGCGTCTTGGGGTGCCTGAGAATACGCCCGTTATTTGGCTGGAAACATTACGTTTGGTCGATGAGCGGCCTTACTGCGTGATCTCTCACTTTGTCCCGCTACAACGCTTTCCTGAAATGTTGGATAGCTATACCGGCGGATCACTTCACGACTTCATTCTTAGCAACTATCAAGTTTCCCTACGCAGGGTGGAAAGTTTGGTGACCGCCACACTACCGCTGGGTGATGACGCCGGCTTACTGCATATGCCGCAACACCAGCCTGTATTAAGGGTTAAAAGCGTGAATGTCGATGTAACAACTGGTGTACCACTGGAATACGCATTGACACGATTTCGTGCCGACCGCATCCAGCTTAGGATTTGTCCGTAATATTTTTATCAACCTTGTTTTATTAAATTGGCTATATCCAAACCTTAAAGGAGTATTTCAAATGTTTGCAAAAAAAATGTTTTCTACATTAACTGCTGCGCTATTGGCGGCATCAATTATCACCCCTAGCTTGAGCTTTGCTGCACAAAATGACGGCAGTGTAGAAAAGCCTTTGCGTGTGGTTTTAGTACCTGCTGACGGCGGTACTGAAGATGGCACTAAAAAAGATTTTCAGCCAATTTTTGACGCAATTTCAAAATTCTATAACATCAAATTTGACATTAAGGTCGGTCAAAGCTACGGCGCAGTGGTTGAGGCGATGTGTAACGGTGGTGCAGATATCGCTTGGTTTGGCCCAGCTTCATACTTGCAAGCACATAACCGTGGCTGTGCCGAGTTGTTGGCATTAGCTGTTAAGCATGGTGAGTCAGTTTATTACTCAGGCATTTTTGCGCGTAAAGATGCCAATATCAACAGCATCGCTGACCTTAAAGGCAAAAAAGTTGCTTTAGGTGATGTGAACTCGACCTCTAGCTTTAACGTGCCGGTGGCTATGATGTTAGCTGCGGGCATCAATCCTGCAAAAGATACTGCCGCAATCAATATGGCAGGTAGCCACGCAAACGTATTAAAGGCCTTGGCAGAAGGTTTGGTAGATGCAGGAGGTGCATCATTTGATTCTTATGAAAAAGCAGTCAACCAAAAAGCGATAGACCCAAGCAAAATAAAAGTGGTCGTTAAAAGCAATCCAATTCCACAACCACCATTAGCTGTGCATCCTGATGTGAGCAAAGAACTTAAAGCCAAACTTAAATTTGCCTTTAGCAATGTGAACAAAATGGATGGTATTACTAAAGATCAAATCCGTGGTTACGGTGGTGGCAAGGTGGATGGCTACACGTCAGCGGTGAGTGAAGCGCAAATGGCTGAAACGGGCAAGATGTTTGACACCGTGACCGACCAAGTAAAGACTGAAATTATGCAAAAAGCCGGTAAACGCTAGTTAGTTTTTATGTAGGTTTAGCTGGGCGGCTTAATGCATAGTCGCCCAGTCGTTATTTAGGGAGTAATTAAAATGATTGAGTTTCAACAAATTTCAAAAAAATGGCCAGATGGCACGCTCGCATTGGCTGATGTCAATGTGCGGATTCCAAAAGGGCAGTTTTGCGTCATTTTAGGGCCATCTGGCGCAGGGAAATCTACCTTGTTGCGCACGGTGAATGGGCTAACGCAAACAACAAATGGTCAAATCAGCATTGAGGGTGTCACGCTGACGCCCGCTAGCGCAAAGACTTTACGCCGCCGCGTGGCAATGATACATCAACATTTTAATTTAACCCTGCGCATGAGTGTGGCCGCCAATGTGCTGGCAGGTTTGCTACCAGTGGTTTCTACAGGACGCGCGATTTTAGGCTGGTTTGAGCCTGCACACCGTGCAAAAGCGTGCGCCTTGCTAGCGCGTGTTGGGCTGGATTCTAAGCATTTATTGCGTCGCGCTGGTGAGCTTTCAGGTGGGCAACAGCAGCGCGTTGGGGTTGCACGCGCCTTTATGTTAGATCCTGAAGTGGTATTGGCGGATGAACCAGTGGCGAGTTTAGACCCAAAAATCTCACGCGAAATTTTAAGCTTGATTCGTGATGCGGCGCGTGAACGTAATGCCACGGTACTTTGCAGTTTGCATCAGGTCGATTTAGCGCGTGAATTTGGTGATCGCATTGTCGGCATGCGTGACGGCAAAATTGTATTTGATGGCACGCCAGAAGAGTTTACCGATGAGCGCGTAGAGGCTTTATATCACGGCGCGCAGTGGGAAGACCAACCTGCCGTTGAAACGGAAGATTTATACAACGATGCACTGCAACCGCAATTAGTGGCGGCTTAAGAGAGAAATGATGGATATAAAACCAATTCCTGTGCCAGCGCAAGGCACAACACTGGGCTGGCAGTTAGACCAGCCTTATCGCGCAAAACATTTACTATGGCTATTGCTGGTATTAGCGGTGTTGCTTTTTACCGGGCATCGCACCGAGATGGACAAAATGGTGGTGCTAACAGGGCAGGCCGTTGGCAACTTGGTTGGACTTAACGATGAGTCGCAAGTGGTGCGTGGTTTATCTCGCGTAGGTCAATCAATGTGGCCGCCTGCATTTGGCACGGAAGAAGAAGTGGCACGTCTGACAAATTTAGACCGTAACAACTTACCTTTTCTCGCAACCATTGAAACGCACGAAAAGGTAGAACAGCACCTCAATATCGATACGTTGCAAATGGAAGAAAGTCGTGAAAAAGTAGAGTTGTTAGTCAAACCTTTAGGCTATGTATGGACGGTATTTATCAAAATGCTTGAAACCATTGAAATTGCCATTTGGGGGACTTTATTCTCTGTTGTGCTTTCTATTCCACTGGCTTGGTATGCCGCACGTAACTACAGCTACAACAAATTCACCTACACGCTGGCACGCGGCACCATTAGTTTATTACGCTCAATGCCGGAGCTGATTGTGGCCTTGTTTTTGGTGCTGGCCTATGGCTTTGGCCCAATTGCGGGTGTGCTAGCCCTTGGGCTACATGCGGCAGGGTTTTTAGGAAAATTTTACGCTGAAGACATTGAAAATGCCGACAAAAAACCGCAAGAGGCGCTAGAGGCCATTGGTGCAGGTAAGGTTAAAACGTTGTGGTATGGCGTGATGCCACAAGTGGTGCCGCAATACATTGCTTATACGCTATACATTCTTGACCGCAACGTGCGTATGGCAACGGTGATTGGTTTAGTTGGTGCGGGCGGTATTGGGCAAGAGTTAAAAGGGCGTTTTGATATGTTTCAGTATGACCATGTGGCGACTATTTTGATTGCCATTTTTATTGTGGTGTTTCTGCTGGATCAGTTCTCGGCACGCCTGCGCGCCAAGCTGATTTAAATAGTCAGTGATTAAATAACATGTAATTCAATAGGGCAATAACGGATGCTGAAACATCTAGACATCTATATAAAAAAGTGAACTTACAAAAAGACATACAGGATAACTACATGAATCAAACATTAAACAAAACCAGCCAGCGTTCACAATGGCCGCGCCAATTGATGGCGGTGCCGGCGGCAGAGGTGATAGCTGCTGCGGCAACGCTTGCCAGCCAGCATCGCGTTGAAGATGTGACTTTGCCGCAGGCGGGGCTGGCATTGATGCAGCTTCGCGATAGCGCACTTAACGAGGCTTATTACCCAGGTGAGATTCCGCTGGCTTCGGCGCGCGTGATACTCACCAGTGCCGATGGCACTCAGCATGAAGGCGCGGCGCAAGTGATGCACGATAGCGCCACATTTGCGCGTGCTGTTGCTGTAATAGACGCGGCGTTGGCCGCTAATCTGCCGGGCAGTGAAGTCGTGGCGCCGCTGTTAAACCGTGGTGCAGCATTATTGGCGCAACAAAGCGTCACCCGTAAAAAAATGCTGGCGCGTACGCGTGTGGATTTTGCGCTGCTCGGAACTACTGATGAGGAGGATGGTGATGAATAATCATTTGAACACGACATTGCAACCAACGTTACCTACTACGCTACTTAGCATCTGGCAGGCGGATACCCAGCAGCGCGCTTTCAGAAAAATCATGAATGCTTTTGCACGTCCGGGTGTCATTGAAACTTTAGAAAGCGAAGCCTTGTTACTCACGCTTGCAACTTTGCTGGACGGCGCAACTACCTTCGCTGACTTTGATGGCATATTGTCTGAGCACGATATGGCAAGGCTGGAGGTTGCTACAGCTACAGCAGAACAGGCGCGCTTTGTCCTCACCCACGGTGAGGCTGCACCAGCATTTACGCCATCTCTAGGCACGCTGGAATCCCCAGATATGGGTGCCACCATCCTATTGAAAATACAAGCGATTGGTAGCGGTCATCGTTTGAAGCTGACAGGTCCTGGCGTTGACGGGGCATGTGAAGTGGCGGTTAATGGACTGCACCCAGCATGGATTACCGCGCACCAAAGCTGGAACAGCGCGTTTCCACTCGGCGTGGATTTTTTGCTGGTAGCCGAGCATCAAGTGATGGCGTTGCCGCGAACCACACGAATTGAGGGGATTAAATAATGGGATATGTAGCCATTAAAGGGGGTGGTCAGGCCATTCAAGGCGCGGAAGAAGTATTAGAGGCGCTACGTACTGCGGAAGGTGAACACGGCACACCGCTCACTATGCAAGCCATTGAAAACCAATTGCGCTTACTGACTTCGCGCATCGTGTCAGAAGGCGGGCTGTATCATCCGCAACTGGCGGCGCTCGCCATTAAGCAATCGCAGGGCGATACGCTGGAAGCTGCTTTTGCATTGCGGGCGTATCGTTCTACCAAACCGAGATTGCTGGAAACAAGTGCGCAGGACACTGGCAGTATGCGCTTGATTCGCCGTATTTCGTCTGCCTTCAAGGATATTCCTGGCGGACAAATGTTAGGCCCAACTTACGATTATGCGTTGAGGTTGATGCGCTTGGATTTAGCAAATGAGTCAGCGGAAACTTTTCGTGCAGTAGCGCGTGAGTTTCTGGCAGAAACGCCAGAGCCAAACTTGCCTGATACGTTTCCTAAAGTGGTTGAAGCGTTACGTGCCGAGGGTTTGTTACCGCCTGTAGAAAATCACACAGAAACCCCTTTTGACATCACGCGTGAGCCGCTTATTTTCCCTGTGCCGCGTTCAGCTGCGCTTGCCACCATGGCGCGCGCAGAAACGGGGTCTATTTTAGCCTTGGCATACTCTAACATGCGCGGTTATGGCGATGTGCATCCTACCGTGGCTGAATTGCGCGTGGGCTATTTGCCTGTGATGTTGCCGCATCCAATTACCGGTGAGCCAGTTGAAGTAGGTGAGGTGCTGATGACCGAATGCGAAGTCGTCGCCATGTATGAAGATGACGACTCCAAAGGTGCACCAACCTTTACTTTGGGCTATGGCGCTTGCTTTGGCCATAACGAAGTGAAGGCGATTGCGATGGCGATTCTTGACCGCGCCTTGCAAAAAGGCATGCGCGATGGCCCGAGCAATCCTTCAGAAGATCCTGAATTTGTATTGCTACATATCGACGGCGTGGATTCCATGGGCTTTGCCAGCCATTACAAAATGCCGCATTACGTGACGTTTCAGTCTGATATGGATCGCCTGCGCACCACGCAGAAAAAACATGAGTCAGTTAAACAGCAAGATGTAAATGAAGGAGTTCAATAATGAGCGCTGGCTACAATTTTGGTTTTTTAGACGAGCACGCCAAAAAAGAAGTTCGCCGTGCCATTCTCAAAGCGATTAGTATACCTGGCTATCAGGTGCCGTATTCATCGCGTGAAATGCCGATGGGGCGCGGTTTTGGCACAGGCGGCTTGCAGCTTACTTTATCGCTGATTGGTGCAAATGATACATTGAAGGTGATTGATCAAGGATCGGACGATTCAGTGAACGCAGTCAACCTGCGCCAGTTTATTGAAATGACTTGTCCTGGTATTGATACCACCACGCATTTGAGTGAAGCGACGCTGATTCAATCGCGTCACCGCATTCCAGAAACCCCATTAAAGCCTGAACAGGTGCTGGTGCTACAGGTGCCGTACCCTGACCCACTGGTTGTAGTAGAACCTTCAGAAGATAAACGCAAAATCATGCACGGCGAGGCAGACTACGCGCGACTGCTGGTCAAGCTGTATGAAGATATTGTGAAGTTTGATGAAATCACTATCTCGCATCGTTACCCTACACGCATCAATGATCACTACGTGATTGACCCTTCACCTATCCCGCGTTGGGATGTGCCCAAGCTCGACAACTCTCCAGCACTGGTGTTATTTGGTGCCGGGCGCGAAAAGAAAATATACGCTGTACCGCCACATACAAAAGGCGAGCCATTGGCGTTTGAAGATGTGCCATTCCGCGTAGAAAGTTTTAACGATGCGCAAGGTAAGCGTCGTGCCTGTGCCCGTTGTGGTGCAACCGATTCATTTTTGGATGAATTTATGAATGAAGATGGCAGCAAACGCTATCAATGTTCTGACAGTGATTATTGCGATGAAACATTGCAAGCTAGCAAGATGACGGAGGCAGCTACCTATGCGTAAAATTCTAGAAGTAAGTAATTTATCTAAAATTTACGGCAAAGGCTGCCCGCGCTGTATCGAGTCCACCGGGCCTGAAGCGGACACCAATATGTGCCCGCACTGCGGCAGCGTGGTGGCGATTCATGATGTGAGTTTTGATCTGCATGAGGGTGAGATTTTAGGTCTGATGGGCGAATCCGGTAGCGGTAAATCCACCGTGGTGAAAAACCTGTACTTTGACCAAACGCCGACCAGTGGCGAGGCACGCTTTTTTGAGGAAGACACCACGCACGAGATGTTTAATCTCAATGCCGCACAACAACGCCGCTTGCGTAACCAGCGCTTTGGCATGGTATATCAAAACCCGCATTTAGGTCTAAATTTTGGCATTTCATCTGGCGGTAACATCGCCGAGCGATTGTTGATGAACGATGTGTCACATTACGGTGAAATCCGTGAACGGGCCAAAGAGCTGTTGTCACGCACCGAAGTGCTGCTATCGCGCATGGATGAGTCACCTGCCGCATTCTCAGGCGGCATGCAGCAGCGTGTACAAATCGCCAAGGCGCTCGCGACCAATCCGCCACTGTTATATCTGGATGAAGTCACCACGGGCTTGGACCTTTCCGTTCAGGCGCGTATTTTGGATTTGATTCTAGAAATTCAGCAGGAACGCAACACCGCCATGATTGTAGTGACCCATGATTTAGGCGTGATTCGTCTGCTTACCGGCCGCGCGTTAGTGATGAAATATGGCCGCGTGATTGAATCCGGCCTGACTGACCAAATCTTGGAAGACCCGCAGCATGCCTACACGCAACGACTTGTGGCTTCTGCCTTGTAAAGGCACCATTCATAAAGGAAACACTAATGAAATCCCCCATTTTACGTATTGAAGGTTTCGGCAAGCACTTTACCCTGCATGAGCAAAATAAGCGCATTCCGTCTTCACACAATGTTAATTTAGAAGTGTATGCAGGTGAACTCACCGCGCTGATTGGACCGACCGGTGCGGGTAAATCCTCAGTGTTAAAAGGCATTTACCGCACTTATTTACCAAGTGCCGGCAAAATACTTTATCGTGATAAACATGGCGTTGAAGTTGATCTCGCTCAGGCTGATGAATACCGCATGCTGCAACTGCGCCATGAGGAAATCGGTTTTGTGACGCAGTTTTTGTTTTGCTTGCCACGCCAATCAACACTGGATGTAGTTGCACATCCGCTGGTAGTGCGCGGCATGAGCCGCGAAGCCGCGCGTGAAAAAGCCGCAGAGATGCTTGCCTCGCTTAACTTGCCAGAACGCTTGTGGAGCATTTCACCGGCTACTTTTTCAGGCGGTGAAAAACAGCGTGTGAATTTAGCGCGTGGCTTAGTGGCAAGGCCGCGCCTACTGCTGCTAGATGAACCTACGGCAAGTTTAGATCCCGTTACCGCAGAACGCGTCATCACGTTAATCGAGCAAATCAAGGCAGAAGGCGTGGCTATGCTGGCCATTTTTCACCATCCAGAATTAACGCAGCGCTTGGGTGATCGCGTGGTTGCACTTACGCCGCCACCCGTTGCCAGCAAGCAGCCAGACATGAATGAACAGAAAGTAGAGGTATTTGCATGACTAAAATTTATATTACCCATGCCGAAGTGGTGCTGGAAAATGAAGTATTAAACGACGCATCCGTGCTGATTGAAAACGGTATTATTAGCGCGATCAATCCACAACAGGTGAGTGGTGCAGAAGAGGTTAATTTACGCGGACAAACGTTGATTCCCGGCATGATTGATTTGCATTGCGATGCACTGGAAAAAGAAGTCGAGCCTCGCCCTAACGTGCATTTTCCGCTGGATTTTGCCTGCGCTCAGGCCGATAAACGCAATGCTGCGGCTGGCGTGACCACAGTGTTTCATTCACTCTCGTTTGCCAACCACGAGCTAGGGGTACGCAACAACGCTTTTGCGGCAGAAATAGCCCGCGCCGTACACGCTTGGCAGCCGCATGCCTTGGTGGATAACCGCGTGCATTGCCGTTATGAAGTCACCGACCCCACCGCGCCAGAGGTGTTGCTGGATTTAATGCAAAAAGGCGATATGCACTTATTCTCGGTGATGGATCACTCACCCGGGCAAGGTCAGTTTAAGGATATCGCCGCATTTAGAAATTATCTCGCGCGTACTTATAAAAAGACTGACGCCGAGCTGGATGCCCTGTTAGCAGAAAAAGCTATTCAGTCAGAAGGTGCGATGCAGCGCATTGAAGTGCTGATTGAGGCCGCGCACGCTCATGGCATACGTGTGGCCAGCCACGATGATGACACCCCTGAAAAAGTGGATACCGTGCATGGCTTAGGCGTGAGTATTTCAGAGTTTCCAATCAACTTAGCTGCAGCACAGGCGGCAAAAGCCAATGGTATGTTTACCGTGTTTGGTGCGCCTAACATTTTGCGTGGCAAAAGCCAGTCAGGCTCAATGCGCGCCCTAGATGCCGTTAAAGAAAATGTGGCAGATTGTTTATGTGCGGATTACGCACCAGCTGCGCTAATTGTTGCCATCTTTCGCTTACCTGAATTAGCCGGCATCTCACTGGCGGATGCAATTCGTTTAGTGACTAGCAACCCCGCGCGCGCGGCAGGATTAGATGATAGAGGCAGTATTGCTGTAGGCAAACGTGCAGATTTAGTCGCGGTGGCACACATCAACGGTTTGGTGCAGGCTTCCAGTGTTTGGACGAATGGCAGACTGGCTTATCAAGCGAGATTTGACCATGGCTGAAGGTAAACTTTTTTATGTGATCGGCCCTTCTGGCAGCGGTAAAGACAGCCTGATGAGCTATGCGCGAAAAAGGTTGGCGACCAATCCATGCGTTGTATTTGCGCACCGTTATATCACACGCCCCGCCAATGCAGGCGGCGAAAACCATGTGGCTCTGAGTGAAGAGGAGTTTACCGCGCGCGTGCAATCCAGCTTATTTGCCATGCATTGGGAGAGCCACGGTTGCCGTTATGGTATCGGCAGTGAAATTAATATGTGGTTGGCCAAAGGCTATAACGTGGTGATGAACGGCTCGCGCGAGCATTTACCTTATGCACAAAAAAACTATCCCAAACTCGTTGCGGTATGGATAGAGGTAGCACAGGAAGTATTAGCACAACGATTGCGTGCGCGTGGTCGCGAAAATGAAGCGGATATTAGCGAGCGCCTAATGCGCGCTGCAGTTTATCGTGCTACGCCAGGCGGCATTACGATTCGAAATGATGGCGAGCTGGAAGAGGCAGGCGAAAAACTGGTGCAACTAATTGCGCCTGAAGATGCGCAGAGCAAGCCCTTCGACAAGCTCAGGACGAACGGCGTGTAATTAATTTCGTTCGTGGTGAGCTTGTCGAACCATGGACGGAATCAACTTGATCAGAAGTTTCCTAAAGGGTTTACAACATGAGTACTTGCAGCATGCATCTGACTTTTATCGGCACCGGCTCCACCAGCGCCGCACCGCTTTACGGCTGTCATTGCGATGTATGTACCGCCGCGCGGAAAAATCCAACGCTCAAACGCAACCCGGCCTCCGCACTGATTGAGGCCGGCGATACCCGCTTGCTGCTAGACGCAGGCTTGCACAACTTGGGCGAGCGCTTTCCAGCAGGCAGTTTTAATGCGTTTTTAATCACCCATTTTCATGCTGACCATGTACAGGGGTTGTTTCCTATTCGCTGGGGTGTGGGCGAAAAAATTGCCGTTTATGGTCCACCAGATATTGAAGGCTGTGCAGACTTATACAAAAACCCAGGGTTGCTTGATTTCATCACCATACATAAATTTGAGCCATTTAACATTGGTGAAATTACCATCACGCCAGTACCGCTCATACACTCTAAACCTACGCTGGGCTACTGCTTAGAATGGCGCGATACGCGCATTGCCTATTTAACCGATACGGTAGGTTTTCCACCTGCCACAGCAGAATTCTTGCGTCTTTGGCAGCCCACGCAACTCATACTCGATTGCTCGTATCCGCCCAGATTAAATATGCCCAAAGGCCACAATGATGTAACGCGCGCGCTGGAAAGCATTGCACAAGTACAGCCACAGCAGGCTTTCTTGACCCATATTGGTCATGAGTTGGATACATGGTTAAATCAACATCCTGATACGCTAGCAGCCAATATCTTTGTGGCGAGTGATAACTTGGTGCTTGGCGCATGAACACCGCCATGCTTGCCATTGCTGGCTCAGTCGCCATGCATGTGGCGTGGAATTTACTGGTACGCCAGCAAGGCGCTAAAACCAGACTGTTATGGTGGGCGTTGGCCACCCACTGTTTGATTCTAGCGCCATGGGGATTTTATGCATTAGTCACGCAAGCACAATGGACACCGCAACTGGCTTTGGCTTTACTGGCGTCAAGCTTGGCTAATGTTGCCTATTTTGTTGCCTTAGACCGCGCCTACCACCACGCACCGGTGGCGCTGGTTTACCCTATTGTGCGTAGCTCACCTTTGTTAATTGCCATCTGGAGCATGTGGATATTTGGTGAATCGTTAGGCATAGGTGCTTGGCTGGCCATGCTGTTAAGCGTAGCCGGGCTTATATTGCTGGCTTCTACCGCTTGGCGCAATGATGCGCGCGCCGCATTGCCATGGGCGTTAGCAGCGGCGTTGGCAACCAGCGTCTATTCTCTTACCGACAAAGCGGCAACCTCTTTTTTACCTACGCTTTCAAGTGTGCTTGGTTTTATTAGTGTCGGTTACGGCCTTTCTTTTATTGCGATTACCGTACTGTTACGCCGAGAACATGGTCGCTGGTGCCCTGAGCGCAGGCCGCCGTTGCTCACCATGCTGGTGGCAGGGCTGTGCATTGGGCTGGCTTATGTGTTGGTGATACACGCCATGCGCAGCATGCCGGCTGCAGTAGTGGTGGCTTTCACTAACGCCGGTATCGTGATTGCGGGTGCGTTATCTATTTTTATGTTTCACGAACGCCAGCACTGGAAACCACGGTTAATGGGCATGATCGTCATTATGCTGGGCTTAGTCATGCTAGCCGTCATTAGAAATTAGTGTTGTTTTTACGCAACACTACGTTGTAAAAATAGCTATTCGTCATAAAAACGTCACATTCAAAATTCATAATTGCATCCGTCTTAATGCTAATGAGCAAATCAGCTTTGTGTTTAATTTTTCAAAAGGGAGTAATTCAATGAATGGTAATAAATTACGCGGTGTCATTGCCGCAGTTGCAGGTGTAATGATGTTTAATGCAATGCCAGTAATGGCAGACAGCACCGATGATATTTTAAATGCGCTGATTGCAAAAGGCGTATTAACTGAAGAAGAAGGTGCGTTGTTACAAAAAGGCCGCACTGGCGAAAAAGAAGCCGCTGCTAAAAAGAAAGAAAGCGAAATTAAAGCTTCTTTCAAAGATGGCATCGTGTTTGAATCAGGCGATAAACAGCATAAATTTTCTATTAACGGCCGTGCGCAGGCAGATTACCGTAGCTTCAGCGATGAAGTAACCAATAACCAAACTGATACATGGGATATCCGCCGTGCTTATTTAGGTGCTAAAGGCTCGTTTTACGATACCTATGATTTTGAAGTAACGGTAAATAATACCAGCGGTACCAATGGTCCGGATTTATTGTATGCATACACAAACATTCGCTGGTGGGATCAGGCGCAATTTAAAATTGGTCAGTTCAAACAACCATTCAGCATGGAAGAATTAGGTAGCTCACGCTTTACTAACTTTACCGAGCGTTCTTTGCTAACACAGTTAGTGCCAGCAGTTGACCGTGGCGCGCAAGTGCATGGCACACCATTTAAAGGTGCAACCTATGCTTTAGGTTATTTCAACGGTGTAGGTATCAACCGTGGTACAAACGTGAATGACAATAACTTTTTGGCAGATGGCAAGTCAGTGACTGGTCGTGTAACGGTGAACATTGCAGAAATGTTGGACAACAAAGAAGCGGTATTCCACTTGGGTGCAGCTTACTCTAGCACGACGGATTCTGATCAAGTCAATGCAATCGACATTCGTACAGAAGGTCGTGGTACCAGCACAGTTAAAACTGAGGCATTTACTGGCATTAGTGCTACCAACAGTGGTTATGATTTAAAACGCGCAGGT
The DNA here is from genome assembly GCA_013141495.1 of Methylotenera sp. GTDB lineage: Bacteria > Pseudomonadota > Gammaproteobacteria > Burkholderiales > Methylophilaceae > Methylotenera. Next base: position 88,911 of record JABFQV010000001.1, read on the forward strand.
TTAGAAGGTGCTGTGGCTTATGGCCCAGTTAAATTCCAATCAGAGTGGATTAGAGCTGAGTTTGACCCTGTCAATGGAAAACCCTTGATAACTAAGCCAGCGACTACTTCACCTGTTGCTGCTGCGGTGCCTGGAACTTTAGGAAGCAAAGATATTACCGCTTGGTATGCTGCTGTAAACTGGATGATTACCGGTGAAAACTATGCAGATGTTTATAAAGGTGGTTTGTTCAGTGGTCGCATGAAACCTAAAAATGAATTTGACCCTAAAAATGGTAAATCTGGTTGGGGCGCATGGGAAATCGGCGCGCGTTACAGCAAGTTAGATGCGTCTGACTTCCAACGTGGTGATTTAGTAAGTGCTTATGGTGCGACTACAGGTGTTGCAAAATCCGGTACGTCATCGCAGAACAAGTTCAATGAAGTGGATGCATGGACTATTGGTTTGAAATGGATTCCAAGCCCGAATGTTCGCTTCATGGCTAACTACGTGACCACTAATATGGATTGCGCTGCAAATGTAGTATGTACTGAAGATAAGGAAAAAGCGGTTAATTTACGTACACAAATCGACTTTTAATACTTGTAGTTAAAAGTAAATAAGTATCTCCTTGCGGTTTCGGCTGCATCCCCTTTAGCCCGCGCAAGCGGGCTTTTTTTAACTTTCATGAATGTTGTAATAGGTCGCTTTCGCGCGACTGGCGAGTTACTTTCTTTTGCTTAGCCAAAAGAAAGTAACCAAAGAAAAGGCTACCCCCTACCGCTTGTTTCCCGTGCTGCTCAGCCTCATGGGCGTCAATCGGAAACTCGCCAATAAAACCCTTTGGCTCAAACAGCCGATTGCCGAAAGCTCCCATGAAGCTGAGCAGCACAGGCGCGGTAGCAGGGGGTTTAAAGCCCAGTAGGGTGGGTCACTTGTGACCCACGCGTTGCAATGGTTAAATTTGCACACCGTTAACTTTAATGAATGTTGTAATCGTGCGATCCCTTGATTCCACTACACTTCATCAAGGCTTGCTACGTGCTATTTTTTTGGTTTGAAAGGTTGTTTACAGATGATTAAGGTAATTACACAATATTTAGCCGCTTTGCTCTTTTTGGTTGCCGTGCCGGTATTGGCTGGTGAGGCGTATATTCAGCCCTTGGTAACAGGCTGGGAGGTTCGCCCCATTATCACGGTGGGAGAATCTGCCGCTAACGGCTACCGCATGGTAGGTGTGCCTGATGGCTTGGGTGCTTTTGACAACAACGATGGTTCATTTACCTTGCTGATGAACCATGAAATTGCCGCAAACAAAGGTGCAATCCGTGCGCATGGGCAAAAGGGCGCTTTTGTTTCACGCTGGGTGATTGATGCTGAAAGTTTGGCTGTGCGCTCAGGTGCAGATTTAGTGCGTGCTACATTGCCGATTGGCGTGGTCACTCCATTTAACCGCTTATGTTCCGCTGATCTTGCGCCGCCATCCGCTTTTTATAACGCAAGCACTCAGAAAGGCTATGCCGGACAACTGTTTTTAAATGGCGAAGAAGATAAAGCCGGTGGGCGTGCCTTTGCGCACTCGCTCAATGGCATCAGTTACGCATTGCCGGATTTAGGCCGCATTGCGTGGGAGAATGTGTTGGTAAATGCTGGCACGGGCGATAAAACCATAGTCATGGGTATGGATGATATTCATAATGGCTTAGTACTGACTTATGTAGGTGAAAAGCGCACGCAAGGTAACCCTGTTGAGCAAGCTGGGTTAGTGGATGGGCGTTTATATGCCATTAAAGCGGAGGGCGCGCGTTTTAGCTTGGTTGCGTTGCAAAATGCTGCAAAATTAGACGGTAAAGCTTTGCGCGAGCAGGCGGCAAAGCTTGGTGCTGCATTGTTCGCGCGGCCTGAAGACGGTGCGTGGGATACGCAAAATGCCAATCTATTTTATTTTACAACCACAGACAAAATAGGCGGCAACACGCAATTGCATCAATTACAGTTTGATGATGTGAAGCAACCCGCACTGGGCGGGCGTATCGAGGTGGTACTAAACGGACGTGATATTGGCGCTGAAATGTTTGATAACCTTACAGTGGATAGTGACGGCAAGGTGCTGATTCAAGAAGATCCAGGTAAGGACGCACGTTTGGCTGCCATTTGGCAGTTTGACCCGGTACGTAAAACCGCACTTAAAGTTTTTGAGTCACGCCCTGCATTGTTTTTATCGGGTCAGGCGCAGTTTATGACGGAAGATGAAGAACATTCGGGGATTGTGGAAATAACTCATTTGCTCAAAACGGCTACTTGGTTTGATGTGAATCGACGCTATTATTTGGGCACGACGCAATCGCACCTTGAGCACACGGATGCCGAGCTGGTGGAATATGGTCAGTTATGGCTGATGACGAGCCCAAGCTCAATTAGTCAATATTGATTCGCTCAAGCATTGCGACTAAGCATGAGCTTGCGTGCGGTTAATGTATAATCCGCAGACTATTTTAATGGAGTGATGTATGTATAAACACCCCTTGCTAGACCGTGACAAAATGACGCCGCAAGAAGCGCTGGATGTGCTGATTGACGGTAACCATCGTTTTGCCAATAATTTAACGGCCAATAAAGATTTACATAATTTGGTGATGATGACCAAAGATAAACAACATCCGTTTGTTTCTATGTTGAGTTGCAGTGATTCACGTGCGCCGGTGGAGATGGTGTTTGATCAAGCTTTGGGCGATGTGTTTAGTGTGCGCTTGGCAGGCAACATTGCCTCAGATAAAGCCATTGGAAGTTTGGAGTTTGGCTGTAAATACTTAGGCAGTAAGCTGATTGTGGTGCTGGGGCATACCGGCTGCGGTGCAGTAAAAGCAGCGTGCGATAACTTTAAAGATGGCCATATTGGCGAAATTACCAATTTAATCAAGCCTGCAGTGCGCCTGGAAAAAAGCACTCTTGAGAACAGAAATTCCAGTAATGATGATTTTGTAGCTAAAGTGTGCGAGTTAAGCGTGCAAGTGCAAATGGATGAAATTATGCATACCAGCGATATTTTGCAAGATATGGTCGCCAGTAAGCAAATTGCGATTATTGGCGGCATTTATGATTTAGCCACGGGTGAAGTGCGTTTTATGCAAAATGCGGTGGGATTGTAGGCGGCTTTGTAATATGGCACTCTGGTGCAGGGGCGCAACTCCTGCACCATAATTTTGTTTAATCGCGCCTACGTTCAGCTTCTTAGGCTTATCGATGACCTTCTTTAGCCATGTTGATTGAGTATTTTGGAATTTCTACCACTAAGTCCTCAGTACCAACACGGGCTTGGCACGAAAGCCGTGAGTTCGGCTCTAATCCCCAAGCTTTATCCAGTAAATCATCTTCTTGGTCGGTTGACGGGTTGAGTGATTTAAAGCCTTCGCGCACAATCACATGGCAGGTGGTGCAAGCGCAGGCTTGATCACAGGCATGGTCGATGTCAATATGGTTATTTAATAGTACATCACAGATTGATTCTCCAGTGTTGGCTTCAATAGCCGCACCTTCAGGGCAAAGTTCTACGTGTGGCAAAATAATGATTTGTGGCATGTTGTTTCCTAGTGTTCTGATTTCACAATAAGCTTGTGATTAAAAAATAGAGAGCTTTGCACGAAGCTGCCTTATTGCTAAAAACGTTAATTTTGTACCCCAGGGCACCCTCTCTTTTCACTTCGTGAAAATTCACCTTGTCATTCTGAGCGTAGCGAAGAATCCAGGCAACTAATTGATTATACTGGATTCTTCGCTATGCTCAGAATGACGGGCTTGATATTTTAGTTAAAAATAGTGCTATTTTTAGCTTCATGCAAAGCTCTCAAATAAAAATTAAATTCAATAAAGTGTCGCTTTTTTTAAGCTAAGCGGCGCGCTCGCTTAATGCGAAGTTTTAGCTAAATAATTGGCGATAGTGACAAAATCAGCTACGCTTAAATTCTCAGCGCGCTGTTGTGAATTTATTTCGAGTGAGGCAAAGCCATCATCATCAAGCATGCCTTTAAGCGTGTTGCGTAATGTTTTGCGGCGCTGGCCAAATGCAGCTAACACTACTTTGGCAAATAAAGCTTCATCTATAGCCACAAAGGGCAATGTAGCGTGTGGCACACAACGCACAAAGGCTGATTCTACTTTTGGCGCGGGGCTAAATGCCTCAGGTGGCACGGTGAACAGATATTCCATTTGTAGCCGATACTGTAACATCACGCTAAGCCTGCCATAGGCGGCCGTTGAAGGCTCGGCAACCATGCGTTCAACGACTTCTTTTTGCAACATAAAGTGCATGTCAGTAATGTGTGCAACGTTATCGAGCAGGTGAAACAGGATAGGCGTAGAAATATTGTAGGGTAGGTTGCCTGTAACGCGCAAATGATCACCCAAGCTAGAAAAATCAAACTTCAGGGCATCGGCATTGTGTATATTGATGTTATTTTGTTTGCCGTAACTTGGTTTCACGTATTCTTGCTGCATCCACGCAATAATGTCACGATCAACTTCTACCACATGTAACAGATTCAGTTGTTGCAATAGCGGTTTGGTCAGCGCACCTAAACCTGGCCCAATTTCAACCATGAGGTCATCCGGCTGTGGTGAAATAGCATCTACTAAGCTAGTAATCACGCTTTGGTCTGTAAGGAAGTTTTGGCCGAAGCGTTTTTTTGCGATATGTTTCATTGTTTTTTGTTTGTTATTTATTGTTTGTTTGCGTGTGTAAGTTCTATGGCTAATGTGATGGCTGCTAGCAAACTGCCAATTTCGATATTACCTGTGCCAGCTAGGTCTAACGCGGTGCCGTGGTCAACCGAGGTGCGGATAATGGGCAAGCCCAGTGTGACATTGACGCCTTCACCAAAGCTGGCATGTTTGAGCACTGGCAGACCTTGGTCATGATACATGGCGAGCACGGCATCAGCCTGGCTTAAATGATGTTTGGCAAATAGTGTATCTGCGGGTAGCGCACCAATGAGTTGCATGCCTTCTGATTGTAATTTTTCTAATACAGGGTTAATCACTTCAATTTCTTCACGGCCTAAGTAGCCGTCTTCGCCTGCATGTGGATTAAGGCCAGCCACCAGAATTCGCGGGTTTTTGATACCAAATTTAACCGTTAAATCATGGTGCAAAATACGAATGGTGGTTTCAAGGCTGCTACGCGTAATCGCTTGCGGCACGTCTTTAAGTGCTAGGTGCGTAGTGGCAAGGGCCACTCTCATGCCGCCGCCAACTAGCATCATCACTACTTGTGGCGTGTTGGTTAGTTCTGCTAAAAATTCGGTATGGCCGCTAAAGGCAATGCCGGCTTCGTTAATAATGCCTTTATGCACAGGTGCTGTGACCATGGCATCAAAATTGTTTTGCAAACAGCCTAAGGCCGCTGTTTTTAGGGTTTCTAGCACATACGCGCTATTGCCAGCATCTAAGTGGCCAGCAACGACTGGATGATTGGCTGTAAGGTGTAACACCGTTAACGAACCATCGCCAAGGTGGGCGTGCGTAGCCTGTGCATCGTAAGCATTGGTTTGCAGTGTTAGGTTTAATGCTTTAGCCCGTGCTTGCAGCATATTGCTATCGGCAATAACCACCAGTTGCGCATTGAGTGGTTGGTGTGCCAGCATTACGCATAAATCGGGGCCGATGCCAGCGGGTTCGCCAGCAGTAACAACAATGCGGGGTAGTGAGCTATTCACAAGATTGGGTAGGTTTAAATTAAAGATTAAAACTTATCCTCAAGCCTAAGTTCAACATAAGCGCGGTCGCGTAATTCACGCACCCAGTCCTGATAGGCTTCATCGGCTTTTCTGGCGCGAATTTCCTGACGCGCTTTAAGGCGCGCAGCCTCTTTACTCATGTCTTGTTTGCGGCGCTCAAGCACTTGAATAATGTGCCAGCCAAATGGGCTGCGGATAGGTTCGCTGATTTGGTTATCTTTAAGTTCGTTCATGGCTTTTTCAAACTGTGGCACCGTGTCACCAGGGTTTACCCAACCTAAGTCGCCACCGTTGGACGCGGTGCCATCTTCTGAAAATTGGCGTGCCAGCACTTCAAACTTATCACCATTATCGAGGCGCTCTTTAATGCCATCCATTTTTTGTTTGCCCTCTGTTTCAGACATGATTTCTGAAAGTTTGATGAGAATATGGCGCGCATGTGTTTGCTCAATCACCAAAGGCGAGTTGCCACCACGTTTATTGGTGAGCTTTAAAATATGAAAGCCATTTGGACTGCGCAGTGCGGCAGAAACATCGCCGGCCTGCATGGCTTTGAGCGCATCTAAAAACAGCTTCGGTAATTGCGTGCTGGTTTTCCAACCTAAACTGCCGCCTTCTAATGCGTTAGGTGCATCTGAAAAGCTGGCTGATACTTTGGCAAAACTGGTGCCTTCTTGCAACGCTTTGACTGCTTCATCTACTTTTGCTTTTGCTTTTTGTACGTCTTCAGTGGCGCCTTCTTCTGGCGTGCGAATTAAAATATGTGATATTTCAAATTCATCGGTACTTTCATTGCTGGAGGCCTGCGTAGTTAAAAAGTTATCAATTTCAGATTCAGTAACGTTAACGCGGCTTTCTACCTCGCGCTCGCGCAAGCGGGCAATGGTGATTTCACTACGAATGTCAGCTCTAAACTTGCGCATGCTAATGCCATCGGCACTCAATGCTTCGGCAAATTCGCTAAGCGTCATTTTGTTTTGTTCGGCAATGCGCTCAATGGTTTTATCAAGCTGATTATCATCTACTTTAAGCCCTGTTTGTGCGGCGTATTGTAATTGCAGCGTGTCTGAAATCAAGCGCTCTAAAATTTGCTTACGCAGAATGTTTTCAGGCGGCAGCTCAGTGCCTTGCTTGGCTAGCTGCGCCGTTACGGTGCGAATACGTCCTTCAAGTTCTTGCTCGGTAATTACGGTTTGGTCAACAATGGCAACGATGCGGTCAAGTTTGACCACTTCAGCTGCCTGCGCATTGAAGTGACTGAAAATAATCAGGGTGCTAAATATAAATTGAATGAAAGTACGCAAAATAGTTACTCGTAATAAGGTTGTTGATAAGTATCAGGAATCAAACCTGAGCTGACATAACCTGGAATGTTACGTCTAATAACTGCTAGTGGGTTGGCGCCGATTGAGGCTAACCCGCCAAGTTCGAGTTGAAAGAATAATGCATAGTTCGCATCGGCAGTCGCTGTACTGACGCGCTGCATAACAGACCTTGCTTGCCAGCAACCTGCATCATACTCTAATCCTGCCAGCGTTTCGATGATGCGACTTTCACGCAGAGAGTAGTTAGTGCGGGCAATACCATACCAACCTTGGCCTAGCGGCCATTGACCCGATATATCAAATTGGTTTATGCCGTTAGGCGCAATGTTTGATGTGTCGCGCCGATAGCTGTAGCTCAGATTAAGGGTTTTTCCAGGCTCTGGATTAAAACGGCTAGTCAGTGTTGTGCGTACCGGGCGTGAGTCATCGGTGTTGTATTGCCAAAAAGCATCGAGATTCCAGTTGGTTTTTAAATGCGTGTTAAGCCCGGCAATAATGTCCGAGCTGTTACTTTTACGGTAATCAACACCTGGCAGCGCTACTTTTTGGTCTGCAAAGTAATAGCGCTGGCCAATGGAGGCTGATAAGCGTTGTGTGCCGGTGCTACTTTCAATAAAGCGAGTGGTGAGTGCAAAGCTTAATTGGTTGGCATTATTGATGCGGTCGTTACCGGTGAATTGGTTTTCACTAAAAAGTGTGCTGAAGTTTAAGTCGGATTCACTGGTGTCAAAAACTGGAATGTCAGACTGATTTCTTTCAGGGATATACACATAAAATAAACGCGGCTCTATGGTTTGTGAATAATCACGGCTGGAGATTTTAAAGTCGCGATCAAAATACAAGCCGCTATCCAAGCTAAATATGGGTAACGTGCGCTGTTGTGATTCCAAATTGTTAGCAACATTGTTTAAGCTATAGCTGGTGTGATGAACGCCAAACTTGGGCGTGATAAAACCATAAGGTTTATTAAACGGAATGCTGACACTTGGGTATGCGGTAAAGCGGGTGCCGGTTGGTTTAATTGGGGCATTTTTGTTGGTATCAAAGGCGACTAGTTGGGTATATAAATTGGCATTAACGTCACCGTAGTATTTATTGCCAGATAGCGTCATTTGCGGCAAACGTTCATACGGGTAAGAAATTTCATCTAGCGTTTGAAATTTTTGCGCGATGGCATTAAAGCGCCAAGTGTCGTCAGCATAGTCCACATTAAATTGTTGTGGCAAGTTAATGCGGCTGGTGGTGACAATCTGCGTTGATAGCTCAGAAAAGTACTGGTCATCAGATACTTTTTCAAGGCTATAACCCGCTGACCAGCCATTACCTAAGCGGTGCTGATGTTTTAAATTGGCGTAGTAACGATCAGTCTGGGTCAGGCTATCACCTGGCAGGTATTCCAGATTATCAATGCCAGAGAAATTTTCTTTTAAATATCTAAACTCGCCTTGTAGTTGCACACCGCGCTTACTTAATGCGCGAACGGCGAGCGTGGCATCCATGTTGGGAGAGATGTTCCAATAGTAGGGTGCTAACACCTCAAACCCGCTACGGCTGGTGCTACCGATGGTGGGGGCAAGCAAACCGCTTTTACGTTGATTGTTAAATGAAAAGCTAATCCACGGTGTATAAAGTAGCGGTACGCCTTTAAATTCAATGTAGGCATTCTTTGCCGTGCCAGAATCAGTGTAATCGTTGAGCTCAATTTCACTGGCTTTAATGTACCAATCATCTACATCAGCGGCACAAGTGGTGTAACGCGCGCCAGTTAAACGCTTTTTATCCTGACCTTCAAAAAAAATTGCTTTAGCATCGCCGCGTGCTTTTGTCGATTGCGGTACCGAGCTAACGGCTAACGCATCTTGATCTTCAATGCCGGCGTTGTTAAAAAGGAGGGTGTCTGCACTGCCGATTTGTGGGCTTTGTAAATTACCGAGCCGCCTGGAAAACGTTTCTGAACTGACGGCTCGCCTTTGTTGCAGGCTGGCTTCGCTGGGTTTTGTCATGCTGATGGAGGCGTCGCGCATCTCGCCGATGCTTTCAGACAGCTGCATGCGTAATTCTGGCCCTACTAATTTTGAGTTGCCTAACTCAATGCGTACATTGCCGGTGATGTGCAACGCATCATTTTGAACGTCGTATTCAATCACGTCGCCATAAGCATCTTGCTTGCCGCGATGAATGGCCGCGTTGCCAATGGCGCGCATTTTTCTATCAAGGTGCAGTTCAAGTTTGTCGCCATCAATGATGATGCCGTCATTTGGCGTGTCAGCAATTTCTAACGGTTGCGTTTGCGCTTCATTTGCGGGCACAGTTTCATCTGCAAATGAAGTTAAACTGTGGGTCAATAAAGCCGCAGTAATGCCAGCTAAAAAACGATTTTTTAGCATGCAATTACCATTGAAATAAGCACAAGATGGAACGCTGAAGTTGAAGGCACGGGTATATAGGCAAACGGTTTTATTTTATCAATGATAAAATCTCATAAAATGGCTTTTTTGGCAATCAATAAATCGAAATCAGCCTCTTTAAGCAGGTGTTTTAAGATTTAACTCAAGCTAAAATTTAAGACCAAATTATACTTGGATAAAGCGCTAAAAATATAGAAACTTAAACGTTTAGAAAGATAGTCGTGAATAACAGTCAGCAAGATATTAGGCAGCAGCAACTTAGCACTTGGTTAACAGGCGTGTTGCAACATTCGACATTTAAGCTAACTACGGCTTCAGCAGATGCAAGTTTTAGGCGTTATTTTAGAGTGCACTTGGATGCTGAGCCTTTAAATTTAAACCTCGGCACAGGCAAAACACTGATTGCGATGGACGCGCCACCGCCACAAGAAAACTGTGAACCGTTTGTGCGTGTTGCGGCGTTGTTTGGTGATGCTGGCATGCATGTGCCGCAAGTGATTGCACAAGATTTAGCGCAGGGCTTTTTGCTGCTTAGCGATTTGGGTGATGTGACTTACCTGAGTCAATTAAATCAAGACCAGTTAAACCAAGGCAAGGCATCAAGCTTGTATCATGATGCGAATATGGCGTTGATTAAACTGCAATTAGCAAGTAAGCCCAATGTATTGCCCAATTACGATGAAGCGTTACTCACGCGTGAGATGCAATTGTTCCCTGAGTGGTACATCGCTAAACATCTGAACGTGACTTTAGATGATAAGCAGCAAGCTGTGGTACAAAAGACTTTTGAACTGCTTAACCGAAACATTTTGGCACAGGGTCAAGTTTATGTGCACCGAGACTACCACTCGCGCAACCTCATGGTATGCGAAGACAACCCAGGTGTTTTAGATTTTCAGGATGCGGTTTATGGTGCGATTACTTACGATTTAGTCTCGCTGCTTAAAGATGCATATATCAGTTGGGATGAGGAGCTAATTATCGACTGGCTGGTGCGTTACTGGGATGTTGCTAGAAAAGCCGGCTTGCCAGTCCCTGCTGACTTTAGCGAGTTTTATCGTGATTTTGAATATACGGGTGCGCAGCGCCATATTAAGATTTTGGGTATTTTTGCACGGCTGTATCACCGTGATGGCAAAGATGGCTATCTAAAAGATATGCCGTTAGTCATGCAGTACTTGCACAAGGTGTGTGAGCGCTATGTAGAGCTACGGCCAATGTTGCGATTATTAGATGCGTTAAGCGGCGATGATAAACACCCTGACGCGAACTACAAAAGCTTGCTGAAACTATGAAGGCCATGATTTTAGCGGCTGGTCGTGGTGAGCGTATGCGCCCACTTACCGACCATACGCCAAAGCCGCTATTAAAAGTGGGTGGTAAACCGCTGATTGTTTGGCATTTAGAGCGCTTGGCGCTAGCGGGTTTTAAGGAGGTTGTGATTAACCATGCACATTTGGGTGAGCAAATTGAGGCTGCTTTAGGTGATGGCAGTCAGTGGGGTTTACACATTCAGTACAGCCCTGAGAAAGTCGCATTAGAAACTGCGGGAGGCATTGCCAATGCCTTGCCTTTGCTGGGTAGTGAACCATTTTTAGTGGTGAATGGCGACACATTTACCGAGGTTGATTTTGCCAAGATCAAATTGGCGCCAAATAATCTAGCGCATTTGGTCTTGGTAGATAATCCGCCGCAACATTCTCAAGGGGATTTTGTCTATGATAACGGTGTATTGAAAAATGACGACACTGAAAATAAGGCAAACAGCAAACTCACATTTTCTGGTGTAGGCGTTTACCATCCGTCATTGTTTGTGCGCGTGCAACATGGCGAGCCCGCTAAACTTGCCCCCTTGCTGAGGCAGGCTATCGCTAACAATAAAGCGAGCGCGGAACACTATCAAGGTGCTTGGCATGATATTGGTACACCAGAACGATTGGCTGCACTAGATATGCAATTACTTGGTGAAACTTAAAAGTTAAAAACATAAGGGCGTATGACAATTTCAAATAGTAATGAATTTAAAGGCCGCCGCCAGCAGCTGAAACAAGCGATGGGCAATGGTATTGCCATTATTCCAACATCTCCTGAGCTGATTCGCAATCGCGATAGCCATTACCCTTATCGATTCGATAGTTATTTCTATTACCTCACAGGGTTTAAAGAACCAGAAGCGATGCTGGTGATCATTGCGGGTAAAGTGCCTAAAAGTATTCTTTTTTGCCGTGATAAAGATGTGGAGCGCGAGATTTGGGATGGCTTTCGCTACGGAGTAGATGCGGCGAAAGCATTGTTTGCGTTTGATGAAGCTTATAGTTTTAAGCAGTTGGATGAAATGATGCCCAATCTCTTGAGTAATCAAGAAAAACTTTTTTTTAGCTTAGGTGCAGATGCCGGCTGGGATGCGCGTGTAATGGGCTGGCTGAATCAAGTGAAAGCGCAAGCGCGTTCTGGGGTGAGCGCGCCAGATGACATTGCAGATGTGCGTAAGTTAGTAGATGAAATGCGGCTTTATAAGTCGCCTGTTGAGATAGATTTAATGCGCCGATCAGCGGATATTGCGGTGGCTGCACATAACCGTGCCATGCAAAAGGTACGTGCTGGCAAAATGGAATATGAAATCGAGGCGGAATTTTTACATGAGTTTTATCGTAAAGGCGCTCAATCACCAGCCTATACCAGTATCATTGCAGGCGGTGCCAATGCATGCACCTTGCATTACAACGCGAATAATTGTGAATTAAAAGACGGTGATTTACTGCTGATAGATGCAGGTTGTGAGCTAGATGGTTATGCGTCTGACATCACGCGTACTTTTCCGGTAAACGGCAAGTTCAGTGCGGCGCAAAAAGATGTGTATGCGCTGGTGCTAGCGGCGCAGGCAGCGGCGATTGCACAAGTAAATCCAAGTAACCACTGGAATGCGCCACATGACGCAGCGCTGGACGTGTTAGCACAAGGTTTTATTGATTTAAAACTGTGCCAAGGCAGCAAAGAGGCCGTGTTGGAAAGTGGCGCTTATCGCCAGTTTTACATGCATCGCACCGGCCATTGGCTTGGCTTAGATGTGCATGATGCGGGCGAGTATAAAGATAAGCATGGCAATTGGCGCATGTTGCAGGCTGGGATGACGCTCACCGTGGAGCCTGGCTGTTATATTCGCCCGGCAGACAATGTGCCGCAACACTTGTGGAACATTGGCATTAGAATTGAAGATGATGTGTTAGTGACCCAGCATGGCTGTGAAGTGCTGACTGCCAGTGCCGTTAAAACGGTCGCTGAAATAGAACATTTGATGAAGGCATGATGCATATACCTGAAAACATTGTGATTGTAGGCGGCGGTCCGGTAGGCATGGTGCTGTCATTGCTACTAGCAAAACAAAATATTGGCAGCACATTGTTAGAGGCGCGTAAGCAAGGCGCTGCCAATCAAGATACGCGTGCATTGGCGCTATCCTTTGGTACTAGGCGTATTTTAGAAAAACTGGGTGTTTGGCAACTGTTAGCGCCTCATGCCACTGCCATCAACACCATTCATGTGTCGCAAAAAGGTAGCATGGGCCGTAGCGTTTTACATGCGCATGATTATAGCCAAGAGGCCTTGGGTTATGTGTTGTCTTATGGTGCCTTATGCAACGTGCTAAACGCAGAATTAGCACAATTCCCCATTATTTATTTGATTGATGAAGCCAAAGCCGAAGCGATTACGCATGATGGCAACCATGCCACGGTGCGCTATGACCGACACGGCGAATCGCACCAATTGGAAACTGCACTGGCGGTACTGGCTGACGGCGGCCGTAGCTTAGAAGCCGTGGCGGGACTAAAGCGTGATACCAAAGAATATGGACATGATGCGCTGATTAGCAAAGTACGCGCAGAGCTACCACATAACAATATTGCTTACGAGCGCTTTACAGCCAACGGGCCGATGGCGTTGCTGCCAAATGGAGAACATGATTTTTCATTGGTGTGGACAGGCAAAAAAGAATTGATTGCACCATTGCTGGCGCTGAGCGATGCTGAGTTTTTAGCGCAGTTTCATGCGCAATTTGGTGATAGAGTCGGACGTTTTTTAAGCGTAGAAACACGCATGACGTTTCCGTTAAGGTTGTCGCAACTGGCTGAAACTAACACGCCGCATTTGGTGGTGATTGGCAACGCCGCCCAAACTATGCACCCCGTCGCCGGGCAGGGCTTTAATGTAGGCTTGCGTGATGCAGAAGTGCTGGCACGACAAATAGTGAATGCAAATACCGACTTGGGTAGCCCGGAGATGCTCGCGGCGTATCGTGCAAGTCGCAAAACAGACACCAAAAACGGTTTGTTATTTACCGATTTTTTGGTGAATATATTTTCTAACGATATTTTAGGCATTTCTGCATTAAGAAGTGCAGGCATTGGTTTGTTTGACTTAGTCAAACCCATCAAACAACATTTGGTGAGCAAAATGAGTTTCGGTAAATGAACCCACTAAAAGTAGATGTGACGATTGTAGGTGCTGGTTTGGTGGGGATGGCGGCGGCGGTTGCCTTGCATCAAGCCGGCTATGAAGTCGTGTTGGTTGATAGCCAGTTGCCTCAGTCGAATGAGCATCAAGCCGAGTGGGATCAACGCATCTACGCGATTAGTCCAAAAAATGCACAGTGGCTGATGCGTTTGGGTGCTTGGCAATTATTAGACGTAAGCCGGGTGACCGAGATGCAAGCGATGGAAATATGGGGCGATGCCACGCTTGAACCATTGCAGTTATTGGCTGACGATGTAAATGCTGATAATTTAGGATTTATTGTAGAAGAACGCGCTTTAAAGCACGCGCTTATGGAGCGGGTGCAAGCTTGTGGTATTAATACGTTATTTGGCCATGCGGGTGAATCGCTTAACGCGAGTGCGCGCCAAGCTGTGTTAAATTTAGACAATCAACAAAGCATAGCAAGCACGCTGTTGCTGGCGGCTGACGGTGCCAATTCATGGGTGCGCCAGCAGTTGGCTATTGGCACGCAGCAAAAGCCGTATCATCAAACCGCCATAGTGGCGAATTTTGTCACTGAAAAATCGCACAATAACATTGCACGGCAATGGTTTACACAAGATGATGCAGGTAAAAGTGGCGTTATGGCGTGGTTGCCGTTGGCCGGAAATAAAATTTCAATTGTGTGGTCCGCGCCAACGCAATATGCGAATCGTTTGTTAACGCTTAACGCGGATGAATTTGCACAGCAGGTCATGGCGGCTGGGCATTCTACCTTGGGTGGGTTAACGTTAATGGGTGATGCGGTAGCTTTTCCGCTCACGTTGAAAAAGGCGAATGAATTAAGCCAACATTCAGTAGTCCTAGCAGGGGATGCCGCGCATCGGGTGCACCCGATGGCGGGGCAGGGTGTTAATCTGGGGTTTAGAGATGTGATTGATTTGTTGCAAATATTGGCAAGCAAGCATCAGTATCAACATATCAATGATGCCAGTTTGTTAAAGCAATATAGTCGTGCAAGAAAAACAGATTTACTCACCATGCTTGCGTTAACCAATGGCTTGTATCATTTGTTTGAAAGTCAAAACAGCGTAGTCAAAAAAGTAAGGAATTGGGGATTGTCGGCGACTAATCAGCAGCCAATTAAAAAAATGTTGGTGGCCAATGCAGTTGCGCTTTAGCCTTGTATTCTCTAAGCTTGGCTGTTAGACGTCTATAGAAAATTTTTTGGTTTAATTGGCGTAATTTATTTCAACGGTTAGTACAGGCAAGTATTACTTAAAGGAAAGTTAATGTTAAAAAAGATAATCAGTATTGCTTTAATGGGCGCGTTTTCAACGCTGGCAATCGCAGATGAAGCCAGTGTTAAAAAGGCAGTAGAAGCGGCTTATCCAAAATTTAAAGTAGAAAAAGTAACCAAAACCCCTTATGCGGGTTTGTATGAAGTATTTATGGGTGGACAGATTATTTATACAGATGAAAAGCTGACTTTTTTAATCGCCGAGGGTCGCTTAGTTGATCCTAAAACTAAAAAAGATATTACAGGTGAGCGCTTAGACGAGCTTACAAAAATAGATTTTGCCAGCTTACCGCTTGAGCAAGCCATTAAAGTGGTAAAAGGCAATGGTAGCCGTAAACTAGTGGTGTTTTCTGATGTGGATTGCCCCTATTGCAAACGCTTGGAGCGTAACGAAATTGCCAATATTACTGATGTAACAGTGTATACATTTTTGTATCCAATTGAGCAGTTACACCCTGATGCCGCGAATAAATCTAAACTTATCTGGTGCGCTAAAGATCGCGTAAAAGCATGGGACAATTGGATTTTAAGAGATCAGTTGCCAAGTACTGCGGCTACATGTGATGTGCCAATCGAAAAAGTAGGTCAGCTAGCCAAAAAAATTGGTGTGAGTAGCACACCAACCCTGATTTTTGCGGATGGTAAGCGTATGTTGGGTGCACAACCTTATAAGGAAATTGAACGTATGCTGACAGAGGCGGCAAAGAAGTAGGCTGGCTAATCTCCCGCCTTAACGCGTTAGAAGTATAGCTTCTAACGCGGGTATTGGTGGTGTAGTCAACACCCGCTTGCTGGGTTTGTAACAGGATATGTCATGAAGCACGCAGGTGTTTCATGACAGATAGATTATCTAAAGTTTAATGACTTAAATTTAATCAACTAGGTTTAGTGATTTGGGCCTAAACAACCTGACCGAGTTTGAAAATAGGCAGGTACATGGCAATCACTAGCCCACCAATGAGTACGCCGAGTACCACCATGATGATCGGTTCCATCAGGCTGGCGAGCGCATCTACAGCATCATCTACTTCCGCTTCATAAAAATCTGCAACTTTGCTTAACATAGAGTCCAAGGCGCCAGATTCTTCACCGATAGCCGTCATTTGCAACACCATGTTAGGAAAAACTTCAGCATTTTGCATCGCAACAGTTAAGCTGGTACCTGTACTAATTTCGCTTTGGATTTTTTTAGTGGCATCATAATAGACTCTATTACCAGATGCACCAGCTACGGAATCCAGCGCTTCGACCAAGGGGACGCCTGCTGAAAACATGGTGGACATTGTGCGAGCAAACCTGGCAATTGTCGCTTTGCGGATCAGCTCCCCAAATACTGGCACTTTAAGAATCAGTCTATCCATGGTGGACTGCATGGCTAAAGACCGCTTCCAAGTGTAGAAGAAAAACCATAAGGCAAAGCCAATTGAGCCAAATATTGCCCACCACCATTCTACAAACACATCGGAAATAGACATGACAATCAATGTTGGTGCTGGTAAGTCAGCACCAAAGCTACTAAATAATTCCTTAAATGCAGGGATGACAAAAATCATGATGACGGCAGTGATGACAAATGCGACCACGATAATAGAGATCGGATAAAACAGTGCCGATTTAATTTTTGATTTAATGGCTAGAATTTTTTCTTTATAAGTCGCCAAGCGGTCAAGCAGGGTGTCTAAAATACCAGCTTGCTCGCCGGCACCAATCAAATTGCAAAATAGTGAATCAAAATAGAGTGGATATTTTCTGAACGCGGTACTTAAGCTGCTGCCAGTTTCTACGTCAGATTTAATGTCAGCTAACAGCTTGGAAACGGCAGGGTTGCTATGCCCCTTGCCGACAATATCAAATGACTGCAGTAATGGCACGCCAGATTTCATCATAGTTGCAAGCTGGCGGGTAAATAAAGTGATGTCTTTATCAGACACAGAACCTTTACTAGTAAAGCCACTTTGTTTTTTAACTTTTTTAACTGTAATGCCTTGGCGGCGCAGTGTAGCGCTGACGAAGGAGTCACCAGAGGCTTTCATTTCGCCTTTGACTCGCTTGCCCTTTTTATCTACACCTTCCCATGCGTAGGTGACTTCTTTGGTGGCTTTAATAGCAGCTGCCATGGCGATTCCCTTGGTGATTAACTATATTTGTTATGTTAAAACTCATTGATTGATCTTATTCATTGGTACAAGCTTCCACTTCTTCCATCGAGGTTAAGCCTTGCATTACTTTTAGAACTCCAGAGCGACGCAAATCATTGACGCCCTCTCGTTTAGCTTGGTCTGCGATATCGTGTGCGGTACCATTTTGCATGATAATGCGGCTAATGGCATCGGTCACTGGCATCACTTGATAAATACCGACACGGCCTTTGTAGCCGGCATTGCACAATTCACAGCCTTCTGGGTTGTGTTTATAGAGTTG
This sequence comes from Methylotenera sp., assembly GCA_013141495.1. Taxonomy (GTDB): domain Bacteria; phylum Pseudomonadota; class Gammaproteobacteria; order Burkholderiales; family Methylophilaceae; genus Methylotenera. Next base: position 106,549 of record JABFQV010000001.1, read on the forward strand.
CCATTTTTCATTAAAATCCTCTTCAATGAAACCTAGACTTAATAAAGCCTCTTTAGGCGCATCCATGGGGATTTTACAATGCTTGCATAAACGCCTTGCCAATCTTTGTGCCGTAATCAGTGATACAGCGGAAGCAATATTAAACGGAGCAACGCCCATATTTAGTAAGCGTGTCAAGGTGGAGGGAGCGTCATTGGTATGTAAGGTTGACAGCACCATGTGGCCAGTAGAGGCGGCCTTGATGGCCATGTCTGCAGTTTCTAAGTCGCGGATTTCACCAATCATGATGATGTCAGGGTCTTGGCGTAGAAATGACTTTAATGCAGCTGCAAATGTGAGGCCTTGTTTGTCATTGACATTGACTTGATTAATGCCTGCTAACGGAATTTCGCAGGGATCTTCTGCTGTTGCAATGTTAACATCAGGTTTATTTAAGATATTTAGGCAGGTGTATAGTGAAACGGTTTTACCTGAGCCCGTGGGGCCAGTTACCAGCACCAAGCCATACGGACGGCTAACCGCGCTTAATAACCGCTCTTTTTGGATTGGCTCATAACCTAGCGCCTCAATGCCAAGCGTGGCGCTACTTGGGTCTAAAATACGCATCACGATTTTTTCACCATTAATCAAGGGCAGTGTGCTTACCCGAAAATCTATGGTACGTGTTTTAGATAACACGAGTTTCATGCGGCCATCTTGCGGTATGCGTTTTTCTGAGATGTCCATGCTGGATATTACTTTAATGCGGGAAGCAAGCTTCTCTTTAATGGCCAGTGGTGGCTGTGTAATTTCACGAAGTATGCCGTCCACACGATAGCGTACACGGTAGAATTTTTCATAAGGCTCAAAGTGCAAGTCAGAAGCACCGATGTTAATCGCATCCAGTAGCATTTTGTTTAGAAACTTTACAACAGGCGCATCGTCAACCTCTGACTCTTGCGGCTCATGCTCATCAACGTGATCGTTACCCTCATCTAGGCCAAACTCATCGTCATCATCAGTGTCACTATTCAGCGATTTAAGCCCCGTGTCGCTTGCTGCTATTACTTTATCTATCCAGCGCCCGAGCTTGTCATCTTCAACAACAATAGGCGATATAGTCATGCCCATTTGAAATTGAACACTGTCTAGTGCATGGATGTTGGTTGGGTCAGAAATGGCAACAAAAAGCATGTTGTTACGCACTTGCAATGCCATGACCCGGTTGGCTTGCATTAGCTTTGCATCAATTTTTTTAGGGGGAAGATAATCCTGGTTAAACGCATCCAAGTTAAAGTATGGAAAACCAAAGGCTTTAGCAGAGGCTTCAGCAACCGTTTGCGCACTGAGCTTTTTGCTTAATATCAGTTGTGCAATAAAGGGTGTTTTTAATGTGTAGGCTTGCGCTTCGATGGCGCGCGCTTCATCTTCAGAAAGCAGGTTCGTTTGGATTAAGGTGCGCGCCAGGCCGCTTAGCTTAGTATTGGAAGTCGTTACCATATAATAGTGATTTTAAATTAGCTTATGGAGCTATCCTATTTATTTTTATAGTTATTATTTATTCAAGTCAATAATGCACTTTACACTTTTTTTTGTAAAGACTTTAAGCTTTATTCAGCGCAAATTATGTCAGTTAAAGTAACTTTCCGTCAATTTTCCCACCTTATAGCTTATGAATGGGAAAGTTTTATTGAGTAAAACATCGCAATTAGCCGCTTGACATCAGCATAAATCCAACTTATAAATATGTTTAGGTGTTTGCGATCAAGTTTATTTTAGGCTGCTTTAATTTTTTAGTTATTGTGACTTCATGTTCTTGAGGCAAACTTTTTCGGGGCACACCCTTTGTATTAGGTAAGGATATATGAAATGGCAACAGGTACCGTAAAATGGTTTAACGATTCTAAAGGTTTCGGTTTTATTACCCCAGATGATGGTGGTGACGATTTGTTCGCACACTTCTCGGCAATTGTAGAGGCTGGGTATAAAAGTCTTAAAGAGGGCGAGCGTGTAAGCTTCGATTTGACAGAAGGCCCAAAAGGTAAGCAGGCTTCAAATATTCAAAAGGCTTAAATCTCAATGGAATAGACTTAATGTTTTATTAAAGGTTTATGCCAATAAAAAGGCTCGTCATTTTGACGAGCCTTTTTATTGGCCGCGCATGCTAATGAACGTTACATGTTGGCAATGATTTCATCGCCAAATTCTGAAGTACTTACCTGAGTAGCATCTTCCATTTGGCTAGAAAAATCACTGGTGACGCGCTTGGCAGTAATTGCATTCGCAACCCCTTTGAGCACTAAGTCAGCCGCTTCTACCCAACCTAAATGACGCAACATCATTTCAGCTGAAAGGATTAACGAGCTTGGGTTGGCAATGTTTTTACCTGCAATTTTTGGGGCCGTGCCGTGCGTTGCTTCAAACATGGCTACGGTGTCACTAAGGTTGGCGCCAGGGGCAATACCAATGCCACCTACCTGCGCGGCAAGGGCGTCGCTCATATAGTCGCCATTCAAGTTAAGTGCAGCAATGACATCGTAATCTTGCGGGTGTAGTAAAATCTCTTGCAAAAATGCATCGGCGATACAATCTTTAATGACAATGCCATTCGGCAGTTTGCACCATGGGCCGCCATCAATTTCAACCGCGCCAAACTCTCGCTTAGCCACTTCATAACCCCAATCTCTAAAGCCACCTTCCGTGAACTTCATGATGTTGCCTTTGTGGGTAATGGTGACCGACTTACGATTGTTATCAATGGCATATTGAATTGCTTTACGTACTAAACGTTGGCTACCTTCGACTGAAACCGGTTTGATGCCAATTGCAGATGATTCTGGGAAGCGAATTTTTTTGCGCATACCCATATCACTTAAAAACGTGATGACTTTTTCTACTTCGTCAGATCCGGCGGCCCATTCAATGCCAGCGTAGATGTCTTCAGTGTTTTCACGGAAAATCACCATGTCAATTTTTTCTGGGTGTTTAACCGGGCTAGGCACGCCGGTAAAGTATTGCACGGGGCGTAAGCACACATATAAATCAAGTTCTTGGCGCAAGGATACGTTGAGTGAGCGGATGCCACCACCCACAGGCGTGGTTAATGGACCTTTAATTGAAATGACGTAATCGCGCACGGTTTGCATGGTTTCGCTAGGTAACCAAGTGTCTTTGCCTTCTTTATCTTTGCCATAGACGTTGACTGCTTTTTCACCGGCAAATACTTCCATCCATGAAATTTTACGTGCACCACTGTAGGCTTTATTCACTGCAGCATCTACGACTTTAATCATTGGCGGTGTAATATCAACCCCTATGCCATCACCCTCAATAAATGGGATAATGGGCTGATTAGGCACATTCAGCGAGTTATCAGCATTAACGGTGATTTTTTCGCCGGTAAGTGGTACGTTAATTTTAGAAGTTACTTTAGACGTCATTAAAAATTCCTAACATGATAATTTTATTCAATAAACCTTTTAACGTCGTGTGCCAGTTTAGCCCGCACGACCCTGGCAATGGAAAAGCAGGGCACGCCACGTTAAAAGACTTTATTCCAGTGCCCAATATTTACGCTGCCGGACGGTTGGATACAGATTCTGAGGGTTTGCTTATTTTAACCGATGATGGTGCATTACAACATCGTTTAAGTGATCCCAAACATAAAGAAATAAAAACTTATTGGGTTCAGGTTGAAGGCGTACCAGAAGATGCGGATTTACAACCATTGAGAGCGGGTGTTGATCTAGGTGATTTTGTAACGCAACCTGCCGCAGTGCGCGTTATCAGTGAGCCACAACAGCTATGGGCGCGCAATCCGCCGATACGCGAGCGTAAAGCAATCCCAATAAGTTGGCTGGAAGTTAAAATATCCGAGGGTAAAAACCGGCAGGTACGACGCATGACGGCGAAAGTTGGCTTTCCAACGCTACGGCTGATTCGGTACGCGATTGGTCATTACAATTTAGATAATCTACCTGTTGGTACTTGGTTGCGCGTGGGGTAAAACGCGGTGAAGCATTCAAGCATGCTGATTATGCTAAAATGAAACAAGTACGAATCAAGTACGAATTAAGTTACTTTTCAAGCAAAAAATATTTAGAGAACGCTTATGTCTGGCAACACATTAGGAACACTTTTTACCTTCACGTCATTTGGCGAATCACACGGGGCTGCAATTGGCGGTGTTGTGGATGGTTGTCCGCCAGGGTTGAGTTTATGTGCTGAAGATTTGCAGATGGATCTTGATCGTCGTAAACCAGGCACTTCGCGTCACGTAACGCAGCGGCAAGAGGCTGATTTGGTCGAGATTTTGTCTGGCGTGTTTGAGGGGAAAACTACTGGTGCGCCAATTGGCTTGCTAATTCGCAACACTGATCAACGCTCGCAAGACTATAGCAAAATCATGGATACATTCCGTCCAGGTCACGCAGATTATACTTATACCCAAAAATATGGGGTGCGTGATTACCGTGGAGGTGGCCGATCCAGCGCACGTGAAACCGCGGTGCGGGTGGCTGCTGGCGCCATTGCTAAAAAGTGGCTGAAACAGCGTTTTGGTGTGACGATACGTGGTTATATGAGTCAACTGGGCGAGATTGAAATTCCGTTTGAAACATGGGATGTGGTGAACGACAATCCGTTCTTTTCGCCAAATACGCATGTGCTACCGCAATTAGAAGCCTATTTAGATAAAATTCGTGCTGAACGCGATTCAGTTGGGGCTCAAATTACCGTGGTTGCGACAGGCGTGCCCGTAGGTTGGGGTGAGCCGGTTTTTGATCGCCTCGACGCTGAAATTGCCTATGCCATGATGAGTATTAACGCGGTAAAAGGTGTAGAGATTGGTGCAGGTTTTGCCAGTATTGCTCAGCGCGGCAGCGTGCATTCTGATGAAATGACCCCGCAGGGCTTTGTCAGCAATCATGCAGGCGGTATTTTAGGTGGTATTTCTACCGGTCAGGAGATACGTGTTAATGTCGCGTTAAAACCGACTTCCAGTATTCCGCAAGCGCGTCGTTCAATTGATAAAAACGGCAATGCAGTCACGATGCAAACCACCGGTCGCCATGACCCATGTGTGGGCGTGCGCGCTACGCCGATTGTAGAGGCGATGCTAGCCATGACGCTGATGGACCACGCACTCAGACATCGCGCACAAAATGCCGACGTGCAATGCGATACTCCTAAAATTGTGTAATGGTTTTTTAAACGCAGGCGCTAATTATGAATGGATTCATAAAAAGGTCGGCAGCTGCCGACTTTTTTATTGATATGATCCCAATATGCATCTAAAGCCTCACCATCTAAAGCTTCACCACTTAAGACTTCACCGGCAACTTTCGCGCTTTTACTTTACCTATTACTTTTTTGTAGGCGCGTTTGTCCCATACTGGGGTTTGTATTTGCAGTCAGAAAAATTCTCGCCGGCAGATATTGGTATTCTCATGTCTTTATTTCAAATTAGCCGTATTTTTGCGCCTAATTTTTGGGGTTGGCTGGCAGACCATACCGCTAAACGCGTGGTTTGGATAAAACTCACTGCGCTACTGGGTTTGCTGGGCTTTATTGCCGTGTTTTGGGCGCATGGTTTTTGGGCTATTTTTTTAGTGATGGCGGCACTCAGCCTGTTTACCAGTTCTACATTGCCGCTTTCAGAATCACTTACATTGGCGCATTTAGCTACCACCAACGGGCATTACAGCCGCATTCGCTTATGGGGTTCGTTAGGGTTTATTGTCGCCTCTGTCATATTGGGTTTTGTGACAGAAGCTTATGGCATTCAGGTTTTGTTATGGTTTTTGCTGGCGGTGCAAATCATTTTATTTGGATTGGCGTTTAAGCTACCCGAAGCAAAAATCGCCCCGCATGACCATGATGAATTTTCTATTTGGCAAGTGGTGAAACAGCCTAATGTCATCGCTCTGTTGGTGGGTTGTGCGCTGATGGTCACTGCACATGGTGTGCTTTATAATTTTTACTCTATCTATTTGAGTCAGCATGGCTACAGCAAAAGCGTGATAGGGCTGTTGTGGTCGGTGGGGGTAGTCTGCGAAATTGGCATTTTTATGCTCATGCCAAAGATCATGGCGCGCTTTAGTTTAAAAGCAATTTTGCTCATCAGTCTTACTTTGGCGGTGTTGCGATTTGGCATGATAGGTGTTGCCGTTGATAGCCTAGTGTTGCTGATTATTGCACAAACTTTACATGCGGCGACTTTTGGCAGTTTTCATGCCGCGTCTATTGAAGTAGTTACACAGTTTTTTAATGGGCGCCATCAGGCAAAAGGGCAGGCGATTTATAATAGTGTTGCTTATGGCGTAGGCGGCACTATTGGCGGCGTAGCGGGCGGCTACGCCTTGCAGTACTTAGGCGGACAGCAAACGTTTATACTGGCTGCAATTTTTCCATTGCTGGGTTTACTCGTGATCGCATTTGGGTTGAAGTTGACGCATAAACCTCAAAATACACAAGGTATGTTTAGATGAAACGGATTGCTTTTCGGATGTTAAAACCACTCTCAATCGTACTCGCGTTATTGAGCGCTAGCGCTGTTGCGGATACGCAGATCAATGTTGTCGGGCTATTTAGCAATAAAGCGGTGGTGATGATTGATGGAGGAAAACCCAAGACGTTGAGCGTCGGGCAAACTAGCGCAGGCGTTAAGCTAATTGCGGCTGACAGTAAAAGCGCTACTTTTTTAGTAGAAGGTAAAACTAAGCAGCTGGAAATGGGGCAAGCGGCATCCATCGGTGGAACAGACGCAAATAGCAGTCCCAGTGTGACTTTATATGCTGATGCACAAGGACATTTTTTCTCTGAAGTTTACATCAATGGCGCGCCGTTGAAGTTTCTAGTGGATACTGGCGCCACTACGGTTGCACTGAACAGTGGTGATGCAAAGTTTGCCAAAATTGACTACAAGCGAGGTGAGCCCATTAAAGTGGGAACAGCAAACGGTGTTGTAACGGCTTATCGTGTCACGATTGCTAATCTTAAAATTGGTGGTATTACACTAAGCCAGGTAGAGGGAAGCGTGTTGGAAGGAGGCTCCCCATCCGTTGTGCTACTTGGGATGAGTGCGTTAAATCGGCTGGATATGAAGCGTCAGGATATTGCACTAACTTTAACTAAAAAATACTAGTTGTACTAGTTGCTATCTAATTTCGTGCACGATATTGCATATCATCATGCGCGTGTTTAACGGTGATGTGATCGCAGATTGACTTACTCATGATTAAAAGCCAGAGTCAGTGTGGCTTTTAATCATGAGTGTATTTTACACCCTCGCCAAAATCAACTATTTGCGTTTGTCTTTTTCAATTAACGCATAAGCCGAGTGGTTGTGTATCGACTCGAAATTCTCCGATTCAACCGTATATGCCACAATGCGTTTTTCTGCATTTAGTTGTGCCGCTACATCGCGCACCATGTCTTCAACAAATTTTGGGTTGTCGTAGGCGCGTTCAGTCACATATTTTTCATCAGGGCGTTTCAGTAAGCCATAAAGTTCGCATGAGGCTTGTTTTTCTACCAGATTGATAATGTCTTCAATCCAGATAAAGTCGTTGACTAGCGCGGTAACGGTGACATGTGATCGTTGATTGTGCGCACCGTAGTCTGAGATTTTTTTGCTACAAGGGCACAGGCTGGTGACAGGTACCAGCACTTTAACCGTGATGTCGTATTTACCCTGATGGATCTCACCGATAAAAGTGACTTCATAATCCAGCAAACTTTTTACGCCGGAAATAGGCGCCGCTTTGTTTACAAAGTAAGGGAATGTCATTTCAACATGACCTGACTCAGCTTCAAGGCGGATAACCATTTCACGTAGAATGGTTTCAAATGACTCGATAGAAATCGCATGCTCGTTCATGTTGAGGATTTCAACAAAACGTGACATGTGCGTGCCTTTAAAATGTTGTGGTAAGTGCACATACATATTGAAAACGGCTACAGTGTGTTGCTCGCCGCCCGATTTGTCTTTAACAACGACAGGGTGGCGAATCGCTTTAATCCCTACCTTATCAATGGCAAGATGGCGTGTGTCAACCGTATTTTGCACATCTTCAATCGGACTTGCTGGCGTTGTTTGGCTCATATTAAATTCTGCTTAGATTGTTTTCGGGTAACTTTTTAATAATAGTTGAGTATAACACTAGGTTATTAGCTGCGCAATTGCAGAAGCGATGCCTTTAGCATCTAGACCACAATCTGCGAGCATGGTTGCATGATCACCGTGTTCAATAAACTGGTCTGGCAAACCTAGGCATAACGTTTTAATTGGATGTTTAATCGTGTGCTGCATATTCTGCAGCGCTTCTAAAACGGCAGAACCTGCACCGCCCATCACGCAATTTTCTTCTATTGTGACAATAAAAGCATGGTCACTGGCTAGCTTTTCGATCAGCTTAGCATCAATCGGTTTAACAAAGCGCATATTGGCAACGGTGGCATCAAGTTGCTCGGCGGCTTCCAATGACGGGGTCAGCATGGAGCCAAAAGCTAAAATCGCTATTTTTTTACCAGTGCGAGCAATTTGCCCTTTGCCGATTTCGATAGTGCTTAGTTCTGGGTTAATTACGGCACCTTTGCCGCTGCCGCGTGGGTAGCGCACCGCAGCCACGCCATTGTATTGAAAGCCGGTAGTGAGCATTTGTCTGCACTCGTTTTCATCGCTGGGGGTCATGATCACTACGTTTGGAATGCAGCGTAAGTAGGTTAAATCAAAACTGCCCGCATGTGTGGGGCCGTCTGCGCCAACCAATCCAGCACGGTCTATGGCTAACAGTACTGGCAGGTTTTGCAGCGCAATGTCATGGATGAGTTGATCATAAGCTCGCTGTAGAAATGAGCTGTAAATCGCAACCACGGGTTTTAATCCATCACAGGCCATGCCAGCCGCAAACGTCAGCGCATGTTGCTCTGCGATGCCTACGTCAAAATAACGGTCAGGGTAAGTAGAGGCAAAGGCATTTAAGCCAGAGCCATCACACATGGCAGGTGTAATGCCAATAAGGCGCTTATCAAGCGCTGCCATATCCACCAACCAGTCGCCGAACACTTCAGTGTAAGTTTTTTGCGATTTAGCGTGAAGTGCATTGCCATTGAATGGGTCAAATTTTCCTACACCATGAAATTTATTCGGGTCATCTTCAGCCGGTTCAAAGCCTTTTCCTTTTTGCGTCACAATATGCAAAAACTGCGGGCCTGATAATTGCTTGATGTTGTGCAGCGTATCAATCAAAGACTCTAGATCATGTCCGTCAATCGGACCAATGTAGTTAAAGCCAAATTCTTCAAACAACGTACCTGGCATGACCATGCCTTTAACATGCTCTTCAGCACGCTTGGCAAACTCCATCATCGGCGGTAGTGCCGATAATACTTTTTTACCCGATGACCGAACTCTGTTATAGAAGCGACTGGAGAGTAGTTTGGTTAAATAGTTGTTGAGCGCTCCGACGTTGTTTGAAATGCTCATGTCATTGTCATTGAGCACTACCAGCAGGTTGGCATCCATGTCGCCAGCGTTATTCAAGGCCTCAAATGCCATGCCGGCCGTCATGGCACCATCGCCGATAATAGCGACAGCACGCCGCTCGCTACCGGTTTTTTGCGCTGCGACTGCCATGCCGAGGGCTGCCGAGATGGAAGTGCTGGAGTGCCCGGTGCCAAAAGTATCGTATTCACTTTCAGCACGGCGTGGAAACCCTGCAAGTCCCTGCGGTTTGCGTAAGGTTTGCATGCGCGTGCGACGACCGGTGAGGATTTTATGCGGATAAGTTTGATGCCCTACATCCCAAACCAGTTTGTCATCTGGTGTATTGAACACATAATGCAGGGCGATGGTGAGCTCCACCACGCCTAAATTAGAAGCTAAATGCCCACCCGTTTTTGAAACGCCATCAATTAAAAATAAGCGTAATTCTTGCGCTAGTTGAACCAGCTGTTTACGGTCCAGTTGGCGCAGTTGTTGAGGGTAATCAATGGTGTCGAGTAAAGGGGTCACAAGTTAGGTGTCATCAATAATGAATGTGAATGCAATGAAAATAATCGTAATTAGTGGTGTTGAAATTAATTGCTAAAAGCTGCGCTGAGTAATAAAACTTGCCAGCGCACGCAGCCGTTGTGCGTTATCGCCAAAGGGTGCTAATGCATCAATGGCCGCTTCATGCAGTTGTCTGGCATGTTTTTTGGCATCGGCTAAACCTAAAATTGTGACATAAGTCGCCTTGTTGCTATTGGCATCTTTACCTGCTGTTTTACCCAAGGTGTGCGTATCTGCCTCAACATCCAAGATGTCATCAATGACTTGAAACGCAAGCCCGATGTTTTTAGCATAAATGCTGACAGCGGCAATGTGCGCTTCAGAGCCATTTGCGCCTAGTAAAACCGCAGCTTGAATCAGCGCGCCGGTTTTTAGCTGGTGCATGGTTTCAAGTTCATGTTGAGTCAGTGCCACGCCTACCGCACTTAGATCAATTGCCTGCCCGCCCGCCATGCCGTAAGAGCCCGCAGCTTTGGCTAATATATTGATCATGTTGATTTGCTGTTTTGCATTTTCACATAATTGTGGTGCTGATAATACTTCAAACGCCAATGTCTGCAAGGCGTCGCCTACTAATAACGCCGTTGCATCATCAAATTGTTTATGGCAGCTTGGTTTGCCGCGACGCAGGTCGTCGTCGTCCATACAGGGCATGTCGTCATGCACTAATGAGTAAGCGTGAATTAGCTCAACCGCACTGGCCGTCGCATCAGCAATGTTAGCCTCGGTGTTGCAAAGCTCAGCTGACGCATAGCACAGCAATGCGCGTATGCGCTTGCCACCGCCTAGCGCACTGTAGCGCATGGCACGATGCAATGTTTGCGGCGCTAAACTTGCGGGTGGAAGTGTGCGTTCCAGCACGCTCTCAATATGCGCTTGCTTGGTTTTTGTCCAATCCAAGAACGCCTGACTTAAGGGCACCTCTAACAATTCAACTTTCGTCGTCATACTGCGTTACTCACAAAAAATTATTCCTTACATATCCAACATATGCGGCGTCATAATTTTTCATTCGCGCCTTGTCTGACTTAAAAATTTGAATTGTTAGCGATGCCCTTAACAAATTTTGGCTTAATAATTCAGGCGCAGATTGGTAGCTCATGGCTTGATTACTCGTTATCAGCATTAAACGCGACCAATTGCTGACGCTCGTTTAACACCTTAACTTGCTGTTCAACTTCGGCGAGTGATTTTTGACAAAGCTCAAGTAATGCGTTGCCATGTTTATAGGCTTCAAGTGACGCCTCTAGGGGCATTTGGCCTGACTCCATTCTCGCCACAATGGTTTCAAGTTCGCTGTAAGCTTGCTCGAAGCTAGGGGTTGATTCATGTGCCGTTTTGGCGGCTGATTTTGAGGCGGTTTTTGTAGTGGGTGCAGACATAAATCAACAGTTTCTCTGTCGGGTACTTCTATTTACTTATAGTTGCCGGCATTCTGTTTGTGGATTGCCAGCTTAAAGCACTTCGTCACCTGACGCTGTTGCTTAGCCGTTTGAGTAAATTAAAGACCATTTGTTGTTTGGTAAGCCTATATTCTACCAAATATTTAAGCTAAAACCTGTTGTAAAAAGCGTTCAATATCTGCAATCTCTTCTGCACACACAGAATGCGCCATTTTATATTCATGCCAAGTGACGAGATATTGACAACTTTGCAGTAAATCGCATGAAATCTGGCTCATTTCAAGACTGATGACATCATCAAAAATACCATGCGCCATAAAAATTGGCGTGTTTGCATTGGCTGGATTTGCCTCAGTGGCGAGCTTGGCGTGTAGCGGCAAATAAGTAGATAAGGCTAATACGCCGCCAAGCCTTTGTGGGTAGCGTAGTGCGGTATAGAGTGCGATAGCGCCGCCTTGTGAGAACCCTGCAAGCACGATACGCTCACTCGCAATACCTCGATCGATTTCAGTTTGAATCAAGGCATTGATTGTGCGCTGACTGGTTTGTATGCCGGGCTCGTCCTCCTGGCTCACAGGAATAATGCCGTAGATGTCATACCAGGCAGGCATGACGTAACCGTTATTGCGAGTTATCGCCATATCCGGTGCGTGTGGCAGAATAAACCGGACATTGGCGAGGTGTTGTGACTGCAATAGCTGCTGCACAACAGGTGCAAAATCATAGCCATCGGCACCTAATCCATGTAGCCAAATAATGCTGGCATTGATTTTGCTACTATCTATAGCAGGGTTGGTTAGCTCTAATGGGTGATTGTGGTTCATGGTGATAATGATTTATGTTATGGGTAGGGTTAAGTGCTAATAAAAAAAATACGTGTAAAATCAAGCATGTCAATTTGACATGCTGTTACTTAACGTTGAAATCATAGCATTTTACTCGCCTGCCGTACTTTAATGCGACGCAAGTACTTTATTAAAAGCTGTATAAAACAAAACAACTGTGAGTTCAGATGATGCAAATAAAAATACTCGGCTGTAGTGGTGGCATTGGTGATGACTTACGCACGACCTCCATGCTGGTAGATCATGACATTTTGATTGATGCCGGTACTGGAGTGGGCGATCTGACCATGAGCCAGCTATTGGCAATTGATCATATTTTTATCACGCACTCACATTTGGATCACATTGCCTCTATTCCGCTTTTGCTGGATACAGTCATGGGCATTCGCACTGAGCCCGTGACGCTGCACGCTTTGCCCGAAACTTTAAGTATTTTACGCACGCATATTTTTAATTGGAAAATATGGCCGGATTTTAATGTGATCCCGGATATTTACAATCCTTTTTTGCGTTACCACGCATTGAACTTGGGTGAAACGCTGGAATTAAATGGACGTAAAATTACACCGCTACCGGTTAATCACGTTGTGCCCGCAGCGGGCTACCATATAGAGGGTGAGCAGTTTAGTTTAGTCTATACGGGAGACACGACTGAGTGCGATGCGCTATGGCGTGAGGTGAATAAGATTAAGAATCTTAAGTACATTATTATAGAAACAGCGTTTAGTAATGGTGAAATTGAGCTGGCCAAGCTATCTAAACACCTTTGTCCATCAATGCTGATCAAAGAGCTTGCTAAGTTAGACCTTGCCAAGTTGACGGATATTTCTGAAGTGTTGATTACGCACTTAAAACCAGGAGAGAGTGAGGCTATCATGCTTGAAATCTCAGCTAGTCGCCCTGTTTTTCCGGTGATGGCGCTAAAGCCCCACCAGATTATTTATCTATAAAAAAAATAAGGGTAGTGTGATGGCGGTTGATCAGGCAGTATTAGAGCGATTAGAGCCTATCGCAAAGTTATCCGCCGCGCGTAAGCAGGAACTTGCAGGGTTATGCTATATCGAGCATGTGAACAAAAACATAGATCCGATGCGCATGAACATTACCAAAGCCTCGCAAGTACTGTATGTACTGCAGGGCGAACTGGGTCTTAGCTTCATCAATGGCCAAAAACTTATTTTACGTGGCGGATCCCCAGCTGCAAAACATCCAGTCAATAATGATTCCCATATCATGGCAACCATTGCGCTGACTGATCTTGAAATCCTGCGTATAGATATGGATTTGCTGGATATCATGCTGACATGGGACCAGCTCTCAAATGATGACGGTGTACCAAAGCAATTAGGCGCGCCTCAATCCGCCCAGCCTGGCAGAACCCCAGCCGACTGGATGCATGATACCAGTGTTTTTAGCGTCTCTAAATTACAAACCGGGGTGTTTAGCCAATTGCCCGCAGCCAACATTGAAGCGATGTTTGAGCGTATGACTCACATTGCTACGATGGCTGGACAAGTCATCATTCAACAAGGTGCAGAAGGCGATTATTACTACTTGATTCAGCACGGCACAGTGGTTGTTACCAAGGTGGTGGATTCTAGCCAGCCCGCCGTGGTGATGGCGGAGTTAAACGAAGGCTGTGCCTTTGGTGAGGACGCTTTAGCTTCCGACAACAAACGCAATGCAACTGTCACCATGAAAACGGACGGAGAGTTGCTGCGACTTAATAAACAAGACTTTCAACAGCTATTAAAAGCGCCGTTGATTAAGCAGCTGAGCCGGATTGAGGCAGAGGATAAAGTTAAAGCGGGTGCAGTGTGGGCAGACGTGAGGTTGCCATCCGAATATAGTTTTGAACATATTCAAGACGCGATCAATTTACCTTTAAATGAAATCCGCCAATGGTTAGTGAGCTTGGATAAAAGCGTCCTATATATCATGTACTGCCCAACGGGGCGGCGTAGCTCAGCAGCGGCATTTATTTTGGCGCAAGCCGGTTTTAACGTTTATGTATTGGCTGGCGGCATGAGAGGCTCGGCTTAGTTCTCTCAGACTTTCCATTAGGACTTGCCAGCGGCTGATAATTAATACTAAAGCCAACAAGTTGGCAAGTATCGCAATCGCAAATAATTAGTCATGTTCTAGCGGTGGCGCTACCTTTAATAGCTCCTCAATCGTGGTGATGCCTGCGGCTACCTTTTCTGCACCGTTGATAATGAGTGGTTGCATGCCTTCTTGCCGCGCTAGTTTTGTGAGTTTGGCTAAGTCGGTATCTGGCGTAATCAGTTTGCGTAGTGCTGGCGTCATGGTGAGCATTTCATAAATACCGCTACGTCCTCTAAAGCCGGTATTGCGGCAGTCTAGGCAGCCAACAGGCTTGTAAATATGCTCAGGTTTTGGCAGTTTAAAGGTGCCAACCAGTGCGTCCCATTTACTTTGTTCGATAGGCTCGGCTACTTTACAGCTCGTGCATAAAGTGCGCACAAGGCGTTGAGCCATAATACCCAGCACTGTGGAGTGGATAAGATAAGAAGGTACGCCTAAGTCTAAAAGCCGTGTCACTGCAGAAGGGGAATCATTGGTGTGCAGGGTTGATAGCACCAAGTGTCCGGTCAGTGCAGCTTGAATCGCCATGTCTGCTGTTTCCAAGTCACGGATTTCACCCACCATAATAATGTCAGGGTCTTGTCGCATCAGCGTACGGATGCCGTCAGCAAAGCCGAGCCCGATGTTTTGCTGCACCTGCATTTGATTAAAAGCAGGCTCCACCATTTCAATTGGCTCCTCTACGGTACATACGTTAACTTCTGGCGTGGCCAATAGGCGCAGCGTGGAGTACAGTGTAGTGGTTTTACCAGAGCCAGTCGGGCCCGTTACCAAAATAATGCCATTGGGAGCTTTGGTCCAAGTATTCCATTGATCTGCTTGTTTTTGCGAAAACCCCAGTGTTAAAAAGTCTTTACCTGAAATATCCGGTGAAAATATCCGCATGACTAGTTTTTCACCAAAGGCCGTCGGCATCGTGGATAAACGCAGTTCAATCTCTTGACCTTCAGCGGATAAGGTTTTGATGCGACCATCTTGGGGGCGGCGCTTCTCTACCATGTCCATACGCCCCAGCAACTTGATGCGACTAGTGATGGCGTTCATGATGTTAGGCGGGAGTTGATATACCTGATGCAGCACACCATCAATTCTAAAGCGCATCAAACCCATATTGCGTCTGGGTTCCAGGTGAATATCACTGGCACGCTGTTCAAAAGCGTATTTAAACAGCCAGTCCACAATGTTCACTACATGTTGTTCATTGGCATCCAGATTTTTATCTTTACCAAGCTCAACCAATTGCTCAAAGTTCTGCACACCGACCACTTGCCCAGCCTTGGCTAAATTGGCGGCGTGCATCGAGCTTGCCAGGCTGTACATTTCAGGCAGATAGCGACTGACTTCAAGTGGATTGGCAACAACCAATTTCACTTTCATTTTAAGTACGCGTTCTAGATCAGGAATCCAGTCCGTGTTAAAGGGTTCAGTCGTTGCAATAACAGCTTCGCCATTTTTAACGGCAATCGGCATGATTTTTAATCGCTCTGCATAGCCCTTGGAAACGATTTGTGCCGCTGTACCAAAATCCAGTTTAAGCGGGTCTATGTGGTAATAATCGAGGCCGGCATGAGCGGCAAGCCAAGAAGATAGCCATTCTACCGTGATGGCATTATGAGGGGATTTTAAATTTTTCCACTTTTGCTCACCAATGACGACGAGCGGGTGCAGGTTGGAGCTGTCTAATTTACGGTCTTTATAGAGCTTTTCAGCCTGAACTTTATCCAACATGCCATCATTGACCAACATGCGTAATGCGTCGCCCAATGAGAAGCGGCCGCTTGATTTAGTGGGGATGTCAGGCTTGCTCATTTATATTACCTTGTGTATTGATTGACTCAATGTATCGGGCACTTTTATAAATCCAACTTTTGTCATTATACGGCGTTGCTCACAAAAAATAATTCCTTACCAGAGGTGAGCTGATAAGCACTACTAAGCCAGCAAGCTGACAAGTATTGCTAATATATCAAACATATACCGCGTCATTATTTTTTGTTCGCGCCTTGTCTAATTTATCGCACCAATCTTGCCGCTTTAGCGACTTAGATTGGTGGTGATGCCAAGAACTGGTAGAAATTTGTATTTATAGAAGTACCCTATCTTAACATGCGCCTAAATCCCCGTGCCCTTAAAGTTTAAATTGTGCTTGGGTAACCGGCGATTTAAGCCGCTTGAAAGTATCTTTATATTTTAACGCGCATTGAAAAGTCAATCGCCTGTATATTTTTTGTAAGCGCGCCGATAGAAATACGATCTACGCCAGTAAGCGCTATTTCACGTATGTTTTCTAAAGTAATGCCACCGGAAGCTTCTAAAACCGCTTTTTTGTTATTGTTAGCGTTGATTTCTACAGCTTGGCACAGTAAATCAATACTAAAGTTATCTAATAAAATGTTGGTGGCGCCCGCACAGAGCGCTTGCGCTAGTTCGTCTAAGTCTTCAACTTCAATTTGTATAGGTTTGTCTGCACCTAGTGCAAACGCGGCTTGCATTACAGCGCCAATGCTACCAGCCGCTGCAATGTGGTTTTCTTTAATTAAAATACCATCGTATAAAGCCAAGCGCTGATTATGGCCACCGCCCACCGTAACTGCGTACTTTTGCGCTAATCTTAAGTGTGGAATGGTTTTGCGGGTGTCTAAAATTTTTGCATCTATGCCAGCAATGGCCTCAACATATTTTCGTGTTTCTGTTGCGGTGGCAGAGAGGGTTTGTAAAAAATTAAGCGCACAACGTTCAGCAGTCAGTAGCGAGCGAGCTAAACCTTTGATTTTACATAGAACTTGCTGTGGTGGTGCATGCTGACCCTCGGTGACGAACCAGTCAATCTCCACATTGGCGTCAACTTGCTTGAAACATGCGTTTACCCAATCAATGCCACAAATCACCGCCGATTCACGTACAACAATCGAGGCGCTTGCTATCTGCGTGCTTGGTACGAGTAGAGCGGTGAGGTCGCCGGACCCAATATCTTCATCTAATGCCGCTTGCACCTGATTTTGCACCAAAGTCAGGAATGCGGCTGACCCATACGGGTAGGCGTTGTTAAATAATGTCTTTGTCATGATGAAGGTCGTGTTGATTGAACTATAATGCTACCAAACATTCTATCTATCGTAACAATAACATGCTTAAAATTATGAAGCTTTTATATACAGTAAACAGCCCGTACGCACGTAAAGTACGCATTGTGGCCGCAGAAAAGCATATCGATATCACTTTGCAAGAAGTGGTGTTGGCTGACCCTGACTGCCCGGTGAAACAATATAATCCATTGGGCAAAGTGCCGGTGTTGATTTTAGCTGATGGCGATAGTTTGTATGATTCGCGCGTCATTGCCGAGTATCTGGATAATCGCAACCCTGTTGCACATTTAATTCCTAAAGATAATAGTTCAAAGTCTGCCGTGCGCAGATGGGAAGCGCTTGCTGATGGTGTGTGTGATGCGGCGGTTGCCGTGATGTTAGAGCAGCGTAAGCCAGAGGCGAAGCAAGATACTGCATTTATACTCAAACAAATGGATAAGGTCACACGTGGATTATCAGCACTCAATGATGAGTTGGGTAAAAACCATGACGCAGGTAAAAATAAATGGTGTGTGGATGACACCTTTAGCTTAGCTGATATTGCTGTGGGTTGTATGTTGGGTTATGTGAGTTTAAGGTTTGGTTCGGTAATTGATTTGGCTGCGGATTATCCAAATTTAGAGCGCTTGCAGGCTAATTTACTTAAACGCCAATCTTTTAAAGACAGCATGCCAGTGGCAAATTAACTCAGCATCAACTTTTGATGCTGAGTTACCAATCAGCAGGCGTCTAAATAATGCCGGTCGTTTCATCCAATAAGCCAGAAAGTTGTGTTTTTTGGCGCATGGATTGTCTTTCATTTAAGCGTTTTTGTGCCGCCTGTGGCAAGTCTGTAAAGCGAATGGTATTGCGTGCGACGAGAAGCGCAATCAGGTCTTCCAATACGCGTGCTAAATGAATATCACTTTCACGAAAAGCATCACCTTCTGTCAGCGCCTGTTCCAGAAAATCCAGGTACTCCTTCGCATCATTTTCAACGAATAACCAGTCTTGACCAAGGTTCTCAGTAGCGCTTGCAGCGATAATTCCACCCTTTGCATTTTTTAGTATGTAAGCCATCTGAACCTCGATTGGTATTTAGGGTTTAATTGTGTGTCGATGTTATCAATTACGTTTAAATTTATGGGGCTTAAATTGCGCCAGTAATAATGCCGCCACCTAGGCAAACGTTACTTTCATACACCACAGCCGATTGCCCCGGCGTGATTGCCCATTGTTTTTGGCCAAATTTGATTTCAACTTCGTCTTTGGTAATGCGGTCAATTTCACATGGTGCATCAGGTTGACGGTAGCGCGTCTTTGCCGCATACACCCAATTGGTCACGGGTGGCTCCGGGTCTATCCATGTCAGTTGGCTCGCTAATAGTCCGTCATTGAGCAATAGCGGGTGTTCGTGGCCTTGCACCACGATGAGTTCGTTTTTCGCCATATCTTTGGCCGCAACAAACCAAGGCTCGCCGTTACTGTCGCGGCTGCCTCCTATTTTCAAGCCTTGGCGCTGACCTAGCGTGTAGTACATCAGGCCCTCATGGCGACCAACGAGCTTACCTTCTGGCGTTTTGATGTCCCCTGGCTTACGCGGCAGGTATTTGCTTAAAAATTCCTGAAATGGCCGTTCACCGATAAAGCAGATGCCAGTAGAGTCTTTTTTCTCTGCATTGATTAGCCCGGCCTCACGTGCAATTTCACGCACCTCGCGCTTTAAATAGGTGCCGAGCGGGAATAGTGTTTTAGAAAGTTGCGCTTGGTTTAAGCGATATAAGAAGTAACTTTGATCTTTGCTACCATCATCGGCTTTCATCAATTGAAATAAGCCCGGTTTAAGCGGGTTTTCACGTACCTGAGCGTAATGACCAGTGGCGATTAAGTCTGCGCCCATGCTCATGGCGTGATCTAAAAATGCTTTGAATTTAATTTCGGCATTACAAAGGATATCCGGGTTAGGCGTGCGTCCTGCTTGGTATTCACTTAAAAAATTAGAAAATACACGGTCTTTATATTCTTTACTAAAGTTCACAGCTTCAATATCAATGCCGATTTTGTCGGCAACGGATACGGCGTCAATTAAATCTTGTTTGCTTGAGCAGTATTCATCGGTGTCATCATCTTCCCAGTTTTTCATGAAGAGACCAGTCACTTCATAGCCTTGCTGTTTTAGCAGTAGTGCGGTGACAGATGAGTCAACGCCGCCAGACAGGCCGACGACGATTTTTTTCTTTTGCGATTTGTTTAGGTTCATGGTTAGTAAATTTATAGATGGGTCACAACAGACAATGGAAAACGTTGCCCATTTAAATAATCTTCAATACAGGTAAGCACTTGCGGGCTACGCATCAGCATGGCCTTACTGCGGATTTCATCTGCGGTCATCCATACGGCACGAATAATGCCTTCGTCTAATGCAAGTTCTGGTTGATGATTGCTCACGTGACCTATGTAGGCAAAGCGCAGGTAGGTCGTGTCGTTATGTTCATGCTTCCAATGATAAACCCCTAATAACGCGGTTGGGTTAAAGCTGTAGGCGGTTTCTTCCATCGTTTCGCGAATGACCGCTTCAAGCAGTGATTCGTTATCTTCCAAATGACCCGCTGGCTGATTAAAGCGATTGCCACGGTCAGTGGTTTCTTCTACCAGTAAGAATTTACCGTTGTCTTCTACAATTGCCGCGACGGTGGCATGAGGCATCCATTGCATGATGTGTATCTTAATGTTTAAGTGACTGCTATTTTACCCCGATTTTAACCTGAAGCAGAGGGTTTGCGCATTCGTCGTTTACCGGTTGTTATGCCAACAGTTTAGGGAACAGGTCGACTACACCGTGTGCAATAAACTCAACAGCCATTGCGGCTAAAATCAAACCCATTAAGCGCGTGACAATGTTAATACCTATGATGCCGAGCCTGTTGGAGATGGCGACAGACAACCTTAATACTAGAAAGATGATGATGCAGACAATAAAGATGGGGATAATTAAAGAAAGGTGGCCGATAAAGCTACTGTTTTGCTGAGCGGCAATAATCATGTTACTAATGGCGCCAGGGCCAGCTAGCAAGGGGATGCTGAGTGGTACAATGGCAATGACTTCACGCTCAGCCAGCGTTTGTGCTTCTTCTGGCGTTTGGCTGGTGCCGCTTTGTTTGCCGTGCATCATGGAGATGGCAATTAACATGAGTAAAATGCCACCGCCGACCTGAAAAGACGGGATGGATACGCCAAAAAAATGCAGAATAGTATCGCCAAAAAAAGCCGAAACAGCCAGTACGATAAATACGGTAAATGCGGCTGTTTTTGCAGTTTTAGCACGGTCATTAACACTCCAGCCGCTGGTGGCGCTAATAAAAATAGGCACACTGCCAATCGGATTAACAATGGCAAATAAAGCAATAGTTATTTTGAAAAGAGCCGCCCAGTCTGTCATGCAATGCCTTATAAACTTAAAGTGTTGACGCACTTAAATCTTTGTCAATTGATGTATAGTAAATTAAAGTGCCAATATGAGTAACAACATTCTTACCCAACCAACCATTTATCTTGCATCGCGCAGTCCACGTCGCGTGGAGTTATTAGCGCAAATCGGGTTGCATTGCAAAATTGCGCCAGCAGACATCGATGAAACGCAATTGATAGATGAATCCCCAGAAGCTTATGTGACAAGATTAGCGCATGAAAAGGCAATGGCATGCCAGCAAAGGTTGCCCGCTGCAGAAAGATCGCACCCGGTGCTGGCGGCAGATACTACGGTGGTCTTGGCAGGGCAGGTTTTAGGTAAACCTGAAAATGACGATGATGCACGCCACATGTTGCAGGCATTGTCAGGAAGTGTGCATCAAGTACATACCGCAGTGGCATTAGCATTTGCAGGTGCGATTGAAGTGGTACTGTCCACGACCAGGGTGGAAATGATGCCCCTTTCAACAATGCAAATTGATTGTTATATTGCATCGGGTGAACATTTAGATAAAGCTGGTAGCTACGGCATACAGGGATTAGCAGGCGCTTGGATTAAACGCATAGAAGGCAGTTATACTGGCGTGATGGGGTTGCCAATTTATGAGACAGCGGTTCTGCTGAGAAAACATCAGTTGATAGTTTTGTAATCAAATTTGAAATTACAGCTGTAAATAAAACTAAAAATGAATGAAACGAGTATAAATTGAGTGAAGACATACTGATTAACGTCACCCCGCAAGAAACGCGCATTGCGATGATAGAAAATGGCGTCATGCAAGAGTTGCAAATAGAGCGTAGTTCATCGTTGGGTTTGGTGGGTAATATATACCGTGGCGTTGTGTGCCGGGTATTGCCTGGCATGCAATCTGCCTTTGTGGAAATGGGCTTGCAACGCGCCGCTTTTTTGCATGCGGGTGACATTGTTGAGTGTGGCGATTCTGCAGCGCAGCGACCGATCCAGGAAGTATTGCATGAAGGACAGTCTTTGATGGTGCAGGTAATCAAAGAGCCAATAGGCACCAAGGGCGCAAGGCTAACAACGCAAATCAGCATCGCCGGGCGCTTTCTTGTATATTTGCCGCAACAGGATCATATTGGCGTGTCGCAACGGATAGAGTCTGAAGCTGAGCGTGAGCTATTAAAAGCACGCTTGCTCGGCCTTTTGCCAGAAAACCGCGTAGGCGGCTATATTATAAGAACCATGTCTGAAACAGCAACCGATGAAGAGTTGCTCGCTGATATCGATTATTTAACTAAAACATGGGCGCATATCCGTGCACAAAGCATCTTGGTAGCTGAACGCGCGCTGATTTTTCAGGATCTGAATTTACCGATGCGCGTGTTGCGCGATGTAGTATGCGCTGACACCGAGGCTGTACGTGTTGACTCCAGTGAAACGTATCAGAAGCTGGTGGACTTTGCTAATTTATATGCGATGACGGCTTTAGATAAACTGGTGCATTATCAAGGTGAGCGTCCGCTTTTTGATTTGTATAATATTGAGCCGGAAATTGAAAAAGCGATGTCACGTAAGGTGGAGCTTAAATCTGGCGGCTATTTGATTTTTGATCAAACGGAAGCGTTGACGACGGTAGATGTAAACACCGGTAGTTTTGTCAGCGGTAAAAATCTATCAGACACCATTTTCAAAACCAACCTTGAAGCCGCGCAATCCATTGCACGCCAGCTACGCTTAAGAAACTTGGGCGGCATTATCATTATCGATTTTATTGATATGGATGAGGATGCACAGCGCGAGGCCGTGTTGGAAGAGTTGAAAAAAGCCGTCGCGCGTGACCGTGCCCGCACTGGCGTAAACGGCTTTACACCATTAGGTTTGGTGGAAATGACGCGTAAACGTACGCGTGAGAGTTTGGCGCATATTTTATGTGAACCCTGTACGGCCTGCCAAGGGCGAGGCGAACGCAAAACCGCACAAACGGTATGTTATGAAATTTTACGTGAGTTATTACGCGAAGCTCGTCAGTTTAGCGCACGTGAACTACGCGTGCTTGCGGCACCTAAAGTGATTGATATGTTGCTGGATGAAGAGTCACAAAGTCTGGCGAATTTATCTGACTTTATTGGCAAGCCTATTTCTCTGCAGGCTGAATCAAATTACAGCCAGGAGTCATTTGATATTATTTTGATGTAGTACGTTTTGATCTAGTACGTTGTGTTGAAACGTATAAAGTCTAACCGCTTTATACACATCAATTTTCACCACTGTAAGCTGTGTTTAATGCGTAGATAGCACCTATGATAATTGTGGGGTTTCACCAATAAAGGGCGCATTGTTTAAGGTCACCTCTTTTTTAGGGTTGTCGTTGGTAACTGAGTTGTGCGTAATAAGCGCGTCTTGTGTAATCAGCTTTTTCTTTTCTGGACTAAACTTAACGCAACGCATTAGTTTTAGTAAGATGGCATCCAATTGGTTCGATTGCTCTTGATACTTAGACAATTCTTTTTGAGCTAACTCAATATTCCTCAGTAAATTGTCGGTGCTATTGTGCGACTCCATTAAAGATTGTGCACGTTTATCCAGCGCAATTTTGTGCACATTGATCTGGTTTTTTAATTCACCAATGACTTGGTTCAGCCAGCGGTTACAATCCAAGTGCGCCTGCTCAAACACCGCCTGAATTTGCACGCCTAGCCCTAAGAAAAACCGACGAATTAAAAAGTGTTTTTCGGTCAGAATGTTGGCAGGGCTACTGCAAAACTCTACTGTCACTTTTTCGAGCGCTTGCATGTCTTTGATAAATTTAGTCATATCAAGCTCAACGGCTTCAGTTTTTTCAAAGCCGTGCTTACTCCAAAATAGATGGTATAAATCATCCGCATGTTTTTTGATAACATGACCTTCAATGCCGATTTCTTCAGCAAGATTTGTCGCTAGCCGTGTGAGGTCGCGCATGCTTTTGTTAAGGCCGACGGTTGTCCAGCTGTCGCCCATATCCTGCTTTGTTTGTGCTAACGTGGTGTCTAAGTAACCTAAGCTTAAATGACGCAGCAGTTTACTGCTTAGCCTTTTTATTTTTTCACTGCCTTGGTTAAACGTAAGTATTGACGCCTCGTAACGTTTACGCTCTGCCACTACATTGGCTAAAATTTCTTTTGAAAGGTCGCGATTCTTGTTTTGTAATTCTTGTAGCTCAGAAAGTTGATTTTTGATGCTATTAACGCGGATTTGCGCTAATTTACGTGATGATCGAATCATATTGGAGCATTCGGTCACCACCGCGCGTCCTAAAATCTCATGCTTTGACGAGACCATTAAGTCGGCCAGCGAGTTTTCCAGCGCATTGATGCCACTGCGTTTTAATAACGCGTCATCTTTTCTGATTTTGGCGACCAGCGCTTTTTGTGCAGAGATGGCAAAAATATTTTTGGCGTCTAAACTGAGCTCATGCGCAGTGTTTTTGATTTGCTTTTGAATCAGCGCCTCTACCTCGGCATCAGTTTCCAGACCATCCCACAAAATATCAATTTTATTTAACACCACGAGTTTATGTGCAGCTCGCCTTTGTACATAGTCTGTCCAAATTTGCATGTCGGACTTTGTGATGCCTGTATCTGTAGCGGTTAAAAATAACACAGCTTGCGCATTGGGAATAATGCTCAGCGTAAGTTCAGGTTCGGCCCCCATGGTGTTTAAGCCCGGCGTATCTATGACAACTAGGCCATTTTTAAGCAATTGATGCGGGTAGTTGATAAGCGCATGCCGCCACACTGGGATTTCGACCATATTCCGCTCCGTCAGCAGCTGACGTGCACTAGGGTCTTCTTCATTCCAGAACCCTAGTTTTTTAGCGGCTTCTAGGCTCACTTCTTTTTTCTGCACCAGTGCACGCAAGGTTTCTTTCATGTCACTGGCTGACGTTGTATCTAAACGAATTTTATGCCAAACATTTGGGTTTGATTTCAGGTAGGTGAGCGTGTCATCCGTGCTTCTGGTTTCAATCGGCAACAGTTTGATACAAGGCTCTTCACTGTCATTCCAGAAAATTTCATTGGGGCACATCGTGGTACGCCCCGGCTCACTTGGAAGCAGACGTTGATTAAAGTCTGAAAAAAATAAGGCGTTGATGGTTTCAGTTTTGCCGCGTGAAAACTCCGCAAGAAAAGCCAATACCAGCTGGTCTTTTTTTATATTTTCTTTGATGTCGTAGAGTCTTAGTTCCTGTATTGCATTTAGCGCATCTGCATGACCTGGCCAATCAATAAACTCGTCAATGGTGGTGATTAGGTTTTCACGCCATTGGCTATATTCATTGATTTTTGTGCTCAAGGTTGAAATTGCTATTTCAGCTTGATTGGGTGCGCCATTGGGGACTGGTATGCTCATGTTGTCATCTTAGCTGATCAAAGTGAATAATAAGTTGTTTTCTAACGGAATTAAGACAGTTGTAAGCAATAACTGTGCCGCTAAAATAAACACCAGTGGGCTGAGGTCAAAATTGGCGACAGGGGGGATTGTTTTTCTTAAAAAATTCAGGATAGGATAAGTTAAGCTATTTAACAGGGGCGCAATCGGGGTGTGAGGATTTACCCAGCTTAAAATGGCTTGTATCAGCACAGCATATAAGAAAATTGAAAGACTAAGGCTAATAATGCCGATGAGGCTGACGCTTAAAATGACGAACCAAACCTGATTGCCGACAATCAGTAGCGGAAAGCCTTTCAGCCATAGCAAACTTACCGTGAGTATTAGCTGTGTGAGATATGCCAACATTAGCGTAGAAAGATCTAACTTTAGCAAGCTCGGTACAATGCGACGTATGGGTTTGACGGCAAAGTTGGTGAGCGACACAATCATTTGTGCGACTTGGTTGTGAAACGAAACTTTCGTTAGTTGAAAGTAAAAACGTAGCAAGAAGGCAATGGTGAGTAGCCCCAGTATCGCTTGCAGTAGAAATATAATCGCGTTATTGAGCATGGCGGAACCCTTTTTACCTGGCTTATTGACTCAGTTGATCGCCTAGCGCGATCGATTTATCTGCAGCAGCTTGTGCGGCTTGACTCATGATATTTTTGATGTTGGCCGCTTCCAAGGCCAGAATGCCTTGTTCAGTTGTACCGCCTTTGGATGTCACTTGCGCACGCAGTGTTTTAACGTCGTCTGCGCTGTTGGCTGCAAGCAGGCTTGCACCAGCAAAGGTTTGTAACGCCAGCATGGTTGCGGCCTCGTGATCGAGCCCTAATTGCACGCCAGCCTCTTGCAGGGCCTCTATCAAATAAAAGACATAGGCTGGGCCGCTACCTGAAATCGCAGTCACAGCATCCATTTTATCTTCAGTCTGAAGCCATAAGGTTTTACCAACGGCCGCCAGTATCGTGTTGGCTTGCTCACGCTCACCCTGGCTCACGTTAGGCATGGCATACAACGCTGAAACGCCTGCTTGAATCTGTGCTGGCGTGTTAGGCATGACGCGCACGATTGCAGGGTAATTGTTGAGCCAGCGTGAGATATCTTTGCATCTGACGCCTGCCGCAATTGACACCACCAGTTGCGCCGCTAAAACTGGGCTTAATTGACCGCATGCCGCTTTCAATTGTTGCGGTTTTACTGCTAACACGATGACATCAGTGTTGCTAAATTCAGCATAAGTGTCGGTAACCTGAACATTAAATTCTTGCGCTAATGCTACGCGTTTTTGTGCGTCTAACTCTAAAACTGTAATCGCAGACATTTCAAAGTTATTGTGCTTTAATCCGCCAATAATAGCGCGCGCCATGTTGCCACCACCAATAAAGCTAATTTTCATTTGAATACTTCCTAAAGGTTTCATTTCTTATTTAATTCGTGCAACTCTAAGTGACCCGCGCCTTGTTATTTAGCCTTTGATTTTTAATCCTCAGTCAGCTGATCCTACAAATTTGGCATGTTTGGTTTTGTGTTAACGGCTAATGTTAGGAAGCGGTCTGGCACCAAATAATGCAGAGCCAATGCGCACTATTGTCGCGCCTTCGGCAATGGCTATCGTGTAATCGTCAGACATTCCAATGGACAGTGTATCTAACGTAAAGCCCTTGGTTAATAAGGCATCATAACATTGTCGGACTTGTTTAAATTGGGCTTGCTGTTGATTTATGTCGTGGGTGGGTGCGGGAATCGCCATCAGTCCACGTAATTTTAATCTGGGTAGCGAGACAATGGATGTAGCTAGCGACGCTAAGTCGTGTGGGGATACTCCGCTTTTACTACTTTCATTGCTAACATTGACCTGAATGCATACTTGCAGCGGTGCTAAATCTGTCGGTCGCGCTTCATTCAAGCGTTGTGCAATTTTTAACCGGTCTATACTATGAACCCAAGAAAAATGTTGGGCGATAGGCTGTGTTTTGTTGCTTTGTATGGGGCCGATAAAATGCCATTCGATAGGTAAGTCAGTCAGTGCGGCTTGTTTATCAAGCGCCTCCTGTAAATAGTTCTCGCCAAATGAAGTTTGACCCACAGTAAAGGCCTCGCGAACGGCTGATGCTGACTGCGCCTTGCTGACAGCAAGCAACTTTACCTGTTGCTGATACTTACTAATAGCTTGTGCGGATTGAATTGTTGCTAGAATATGTTGCAAGCGATTGCTAATTGTGGTCATAATTCACTAAGCCTAGATTTATAGCATGGATTTAGAGCATGTCATAATTGGAAATTAACCAGTGTAATTATATCAGGAGCAGGTTGTGGATATTTCAGATTTACTCGCGTTTTCAGTTAAAAACAAAGCCTCAGACTTGCATCTATCCGCAGGTTTGCCACCGATGATTCGTGTACACGGCGATATTCGAAAAATCAATGTGCCAGCAATGGATCACAGCCAGGTGCATGACATGGTGTATGACATCATGAATGATGGCCAACGCAAAGTGTATGAGGAAAGCCTCGAATGTGACTTTTCATTTGAAATTCCCAATCTGGCGCGTTTTCGGGTCAATGCCTTTAATCACAATCGTGGTTCTGGCGCAGTATTTCGTACCATTCCATCTAAAATATTAACCCTGGAACAACTTAATTGCCCCGCGATTTTTAAGGATATTGCCGATACACCCCGCGGCATCTGTTTAGTGACGGGCCCTACCGGTTCAGGTAAATCAACCACGCTAGCCGCGATGATTGATTACATCAATGAAAAAGAGTTTGCGCATATCCTGACGGTTGAAGACCCGATCGAGTTTGTGCATCAATCCAAAAAGTGCTTGATTAACCAGCGTGAAGTCGGTCCGCATACCCTTTCATTTAACAATGCTTTGCGCTCAGCCTTGCGTGAAGACCCTGATGTGATTTTGGTGGGTGAGTTGCGAGACTTAGAGACTATTCGCTTGGCGCTGACCGCTGCGGAAACGGGGCATATGGTATTTGGCACCTTGCATACAAGCTCGGCGGCTAAAACCGTGGATCGTATCATCGACGTATTTCCTGCAGCTGAAAAAGAAATGGTGCGTTCTATGTTGTCTGAGTCATTACGTGCCGTCATTTCACAAACATTACTCAAAACCAAAGATGAACAGGGCCGTGTTGCCGCGCATGAAATTATGATTGGTACACCTGCGATTCGTAACTTGATTCGTGAAAATAAAATCCCGCAAATGTATTCAGCTATACAAACAGGCCAAAACGTAGGTATGCAGACACTGGATCAAAACTTACAGGATTTAGTCAAACGCGGGGTTATTTCAGCCAATGCCGCACGCAGTAAAGCGGCTAATAAAGATGCTATTATGGGGTAGTTAACGACTAACCTGAAAAAATAACAAGTTGTGATGTAAGGGGAATAACAGTGCAAAGTCAGATGGAAAAAGGCCAGGCCGAAAAATTTGTTTTTGATTTATTGCGATTGATGTTGGCAAAAAAAGCCTCCGATCTGTTTATCACGGTCGGGTTCCCGCCAGCGATTAAAGTGGATGGCAAAGTGACGCCAGTCAGTAGCCAAGTGTTGTCGTCACAACAGGCACGAGAAATAGCCCGCGCCATTATGAATGACAAGCAAACGGCTGAATTTGATGCAACCAATGAGTGTAATTTTGCTATTGGCATTCCGAGTGTGGCGCGTTTCCGTGTGAATGCTTTTGTGCAGCGTGGGTCAGCCGGCCTTGTGTTTAGAACCATCACGACTAAAATTCCAGAGTTTGAAGAGCTAGGTTTGCCCGAAGTGCTTAAAGACATTGCGATGACTAAGCGTGGTTTGGTTATTTTTGTTGGGGGTACAGGCTCAGGTAAATCGACCTCTTTGGCCGCAATGGTAGGCTACCGCAACCAAAACAGCTACGGGCACATTATTACGATTGAAGACCCCGTGGAATTTGTGCATGAGCATAGAAACTGCATCATTACCCAGCGTGAAGTTGGCGTGGATACCGACAACTGGCATATCGCCCTTAAAAACACCTTGCGCCAAGCGCCCGATGTGATTTTAATCGGCGAGATACGTGACCGTGAAACCATGGATTATGCAATTGCCTTTGCTGAAACCGGTCATTTATGTATGGCGACACTGCATGCAAACAGCACCAATCAGGCCTTGGATCGTATCATCAACTTTTTCCCAGAAGAGCGCCGTCACCAACTATTGATGGATTTATCGCTGAATGTACGCGCCTTTGTTTCGCAGCGACTTATCCCTAAAAAAGAAGGTAAAGGGCGCGCTGCTGCGATGGAGGTGATGTTGAACTCACCCTTGATTTCAGATTTGATTTTTAAAGGTGAAGTGCATGAAATTAAAGAAATTATTGCCAGATCACGCGAGCTAGGCATGCAGACCTTTGATCAGTCGCTATTCGATTTGCACGAAGCGGATGTGATTAGCTATGAAGACGCCTTACGTAATGCTGACTCTGTGAATGATTTGCGTCTAAAAATCAAGCTCGATGGCAAAGGAGCGCATGGTAAAGATTTGTCTGCCGGATTAGATAGCTTGGGGATTGTTTAAGCACTTTAGCTTGCGGGATATTGCGGGATACGATACGTACAGCTTGGTTTTACTTAGAGCGCGTCATGTTTGATGCGCTCTTTTCACATGGGTAGCTATCGTTGGGCGTTAGTGAAAGTAATAACTGCCAGTTATTACTCATCAGTAAACGGGTGAATCTAATTATGCCATGCTGGGCAAGTCAAGGTTCCATTTCTGATGTATCAATTGATCCTGATTGACTGTCAGGTTTATTTGCGGCGCGTGGGGCAGGTTGCCTTGCTCTATATTTGCAACGACATTCATATCAAATTGAGCCAGTACTTTCTGCTGCGTTTCGGTAGGCATGTCAGCAATATTTTTAAGCGTTATATCTCTTAAAATGAAAGCCCCTAGTAAGTCGGGATGTCTGCTGATGGCGTTTTCTTGAGTCTCTTCCAAATAAATGCGAGTCTTTTCACCAAAGCTCAGGCTTTCTATCATTTGCTGCCCGTTGTAGAGCTCGAATCCTTTTTGTCGTGTGCCATCCTCTGCTTGTATGATCTGAGCGGCTTTGTCTAGCAGGCGTTTGGTTTGCATCTCGGTATTTGGGTCAAAATAGCTATAGACATCCCATTGTCCCCGGGTTTTGTACTCACTAAAAAAGCTGTGCGCTTGTTCACGTGTGAGGCCGCTTTCATTATAGACGGCTAGCTTTGTTCCCGCTTCATAGCGGCGGCTAAGGTCAACGTCCGCAATATTTAACCCCGATTTTTGCAGAAACTCAGTCGCGGCGCCCAAATATAGATTGCCTAAACCATCGTGCTTGTAGCCCCCGCCGATATTGCAATGATTGCCCATCGCATCCAGTATAAAGATACCCGGCTGACCTACATAATCCACCGCCTTGAATAAATAGCGATATTCATTTTCAGCTCGGATGACGGCAATATTTTTGACGTTGGGGGCGAATGCGACATTGCCATCTTGTCCAGTGGTCACCGGGTCAAAAATTACGCCTGCGGAAACTTCGACTTGTCCGGGTGGGATTAGCTGTTCTTTGGTCTTTGGGTCGATCAGCCCGTTTTGATAGAGTAGTTGCGTAAATACTGTGGCAGTGCCGCCACCGCGGCTGAATGATGTGATGGCAGTAGTGACGTCACCATTGGGGTGTTCTTTTAACCAATCAGAAGCTTGTTCTGCAAACTCATTATAAGCCTGTTGTGCTGTACGTATCGCTTCCTTAGTGACTTGGATTGGCAGTGCCGCAGACAAACGCACCGTGCCTTCGGTGCCGTGTCCCGCGTAGTAACCTGTACGAAGATTGGCGTTTGTTTTTGATGCGTTGAAAGCTTGTGTGTAAAGTTGTGCTACATTGGTATCATCTGGGTTGCCTGACAGATCGATGTCTTTTTTATCATTACGTGTACCGTCAAACGCAGCAAAAAACACAAACTGCTCTTTTTTAATGGTACCAAGATATGCCGCTTCAGCAATGGCTTGAGCTTGAGTCAGTGCACGCTCAGATTGCGCTCCATTGAGCTCACCTGCTATTTGTGGATTGGGTTTCTTAAAGGCAGCCATTTGCTAATAGATTACTGTTCAGGGTAAATTGTGATGGTTTTGAGGTAATCAGATGCACGTGGTCCATTGGGTGGTTCATCTGGAGCACGTCTGTCGGGCGTAATTACATAGACATATAGTTGGTCTCGTTTGAATGAGAAAAACATGCGATGGTCTTCTCCAAAATTTTTCGGCAGTTTCTTGGTTAAGTCCAGTGAGACTTCCTGCACCTTGCCAGTGGGTTTGTCCTTCCATTTCACGTACAGTTTTTGCAGATCCTTGCGCGGCATATTGACCGTTTCATTGGTGCCTTGTGGGCATCCTCTCGTTTCACCCCTTTCTTTGAAGTAACGCGCGGCATAGCCATTGGGGCTACCATAGAGGAAGTCCATAATCTCGACGGTGTCTTTATCTCCCCTGCCGTTGAATTCCCATGTGTTGAAGCTAAAGTTGTGATATATCCTGTCATTACCTATCATCGCGTTTCTCCCTGTGCAGGCATTGAGTGAGATGATAAAAATACCTAGTAAAATAATTTGCAGTGATTTTTTCATGATATTCCCAATTTTTAATTGACTGAGTGATTCTCGGGTTTCTTTTTAAATTCGTGCAGTGGCAACAATGTAAAGCGGCAAAAGATACCGCAATTGTCTGTGAGTTGTGTTCCGAAAAATATTACAGTAGGTTCAGCCCGTGGTGAAGAGGTGAGTTTGCAGGCGACCATGTACTTAGGTAAGTTTGGATCCAAATCAATGCAGTGGTTAAACGCTACATTTGTTTGCTGAAACAGAGGTTCAAGTGCTTTAAGCAGTTCTTTCTCTTCGGATGAGGCAGAGGGATGGTTTCTATGATCACGCGCATATTCGTATGCGTACTCGACCTGTCCGATATCTTCCAGTGTGGAGGCTTCGTGATATTTCATAACGTCCGAGCTCGCTTTGCCGTCTGCTACTGACACCATTTGTAATTCGCACACCGTATTCGATAAACAATGTAGTACCAAGGCTTCATTTGATGTATCGGAGGAAGTGTACCAGCCAGTGAAATCCTGGCTGTGTGTATGTAAAGTTGCGTTCTCTGATCTGGTGGCATTGTATCCTCCCTTGTTTGATACACATGCCGCTAAAGTCAGCACCAACGCACATGTCATGGATAAGCGAAAAAATGTATTCATATGACCTCTTTTTGTAACCCTTTTGGGTGAGTGTACTGGCGTCAGGTTTGAGGGGCAACTTTTTAGGCCAAGGGTTAACACTTGTTTACAAATTTTAGTTTCATATGGCTGTGCAAGGTGAAGGTGTTTGGCGCTTGGATAAGCTGGGATGCTTATGTGCGATCGTAACGATGGTTTAAACCGTACAGAGAACTCTGACCTGTCTGAAATGACAGGTCAGTTGTTGCTGTGGCGTTGAGGTAACAATGAATTGAGTTTGCAGTTAGCTTAACTTTGGTAAACAATCTGACCACGAACCAATGTGAACTTGTTTTTCCCTGGTAATTCCAGACCATTGAACGGCGTGTTTTTGCCTTGACTCTTGAGTTGATTGGCGCTGATTTTCCAGTATTCGTTCGCATCAAATATGCAGACATCTGCATCGCGGCCTGTGTTTAAGTCTCCTGCTGGTATCCCTAAAATGTTTGCAGGGGCGAAAGTGATGAGGCGTAGCGCCTCTGCTAGGCTGATGTTTTGTTGTTGGGCCCATTTTACGGTGAGCGGGAGTAGCAGTTCTAATCCTGTCGCGCCAATCTCCGCCTCTGCGAATGGTGCCATTTTTGCGTCATCATCCACAGGGGTATGGTCAGAACAAATGGCGTCTATGGTGCCGTCTTTGAGGCCGGCACTGAGTGCGTCTTTGTCACGTTGCGTGCGTAGTGGCGGTTTCAGGTGACAGTTGCTATCAAAGTACGCGATATCATGCTCTGTGAGGTGCAAGTGATTTGCGCTGACATCGCAACTGATGCTTAAGCCTTGCGCTTTGGCAGCACGAATCATGGCAACACCTTCAGCGGTGGATAAGCGGCTAATATGCACTTTTGCACCTGTTTCTTGGGCGATGCGTAATATGCTTGCCAGTGCTAAGGCTTCAGCCGCACTTGGAATACCCTTTAGCCCTAATCTTGTGGCTACTTCACCATCATGTGCCACACCATTGGCGGCTAAAAATGGTTCTTCAGCGTGTAAAAATAGCGTAAAGCCAAAAGTCGCCGCGTATTCCATGGCGCGCCACAGTACTTGGGTGTCTGTAATGGCGACGTTGGCTTGAGAGAAGCCTACGCAGCCAGCGGCATGTAACTCGCCCATTTCGGATAGCGCCTTGCCTTGCAGCTGACGTGTCAGTGCGCCTAACGGGTACACGTGGGCTAAGCCTTGCTGTTTGGCGCGATATCTGAGCATCTCCACTAAACCAGGCTCATCCAGTACGGGGTCGGTGTCAGGCGGGCAGGCAAGGCTAGTCACGCCACCAGCCACAGCAGCTTGCAATTCGCTGACTAATCTGGCTTTATACTCCTCACCTGGTTCGCGTAGTCTGGCGGATAAATCTACCAAGCCTGGGCAAACAATTAAGTTATTTGCGTCAATCGTTTGGTTCGCAACGAAGCCGTCCGGCGCAAGACCCACACTTACAATTTTTCCTGCAGCAATAAATACATCAAGTTTGCCGTCTATGTTGTTCTTTGGGTCGATTACGTGACCATTTTTGATGAGTAATTTCATTCGGCACCTCCACCAGCAGGCATGGGGTTGGCTGACTGGCCGCCAGCTAGGATGGCCATTACTGCCATGCGAATCGCAATGCCGTAAGTCACTTGGGGTAATATCACGGATTGTTTGCCATCAGCCACGCTGGAATCAATTTCTACCCCGCGGTTCATGGGGCCAGGATGCATCACAATGGCATCCGGTTTGGCGAGTGCGAGCTTTTCCTGGGTGAGACCGTAAGTTTTGAAGTACTCCTGTGAGCTTGGCAGCATGGCACCATTCATACGCTCGTTTTGCAGGCGTAACATCATCACCACATCTACATCTTTTAAACCAGCTTTCATGTCATGAAACACATGCACGCCTAGCTTTTCCACTTGCGCTGGTAACAGTGTTTTAGGGGCAATGACGCGTACTTCAGGTACGCCTAAAGTGGTGAGTGCATGAATCTCAGAGCGTGCGACACGTGAGTGCAGCACATCGCCCACAATCGCAATTCTTAAATTATGCAAGTCGGGCTTGTATTTGCGGATAGTAAAGACATCGAGCAAGCCTTGAGTAGGGTGCGAGTGACGGCCGTCACCTGCATTGATGACGTGAATGTGCGGCGGTACGTGTTTGGCAATTAAATGCGCCGCGCCTGACTGCGCGTGACGTACTACGAACATATCGGCATGCATGGCGATTAAGTTATCCACCGTATCTAGAATGGTTTCACCTTTTGATTGTGAAGAGGTGCCGACATTCAGGCTAATCACATCGGCAGATAGCCGTTTTGCCGCAATTTCAAAGGTAGTGCGGGTGCGGGTGCTGTTTTCAAAAAACAGGTTACATACGGTTTTGCCGCGCAATAAGGGCACTTTTTTTACTTCGCGCTCTGCCACGCCCACAAAGGATTCTGCGGTGTCTAAAATTTGATTGAGCATTCTTTTGGGTAAGCCTTCGATTGAAAGCAGGTGTCGCAGGTAGCCGTCAGTATCGAGTTGAGGATTATTCATGCTCTTATGGTCTCGCGCTGTTGTTTTGTTGGGTAAGCTCTAACGCCAAGCTGCCGTCGGCAAGCTGTGTTAATTGTAAATGTTGTGAAGCCTCT
Organism: Methylotenera sp.; assembly: GCA_013141495.1. Classification (GTDB taxonomy): domain Bacteria; phylum Pseudomonadota; class Gammaproteobacteria; order Burkholderiales; family Methylophilaceae; genus Methylotenera. The sequence continues at coordinate 141,714 of JABFQV010000001.1, forward strand.
AGCTGAAGCTCTGCGGCAACGACTTGTGGGGCAATTGGTAGTTCACGACCGCCACGGTTGACCAAGGTGGCCAGTGTAATACTTGCAGGGCGGCCGTAATCGAAGAGTTCATTCATGGCGGCACGTGTGGTGCGACCAGTGTAAAACATGTCGTCTATCAGAATGATATGTTTACTTTCTACTTCAAACGGAATTTGGCTCGGGCGATTTTCAGCTTTTAAACCCCGTTGTGCGTAGTCATCCCGATAGAATGAAACATCCAGAGTGCCATGTTCAATGCCGTGAGTGGCGATGCTATCTTTAAGTAACACCAACAACCTTTGCATCAGCCAAACACCGCCGCTATGAATGCCGACAAGGGCTGTATTTTTTTGCAATAAAGGTTGAAGTTTCTGAGCCAGAATAGTGAGTAATGCTTCTGCATTGGGCAGTTCAGAGTTCGTTAGGTTTTTATTGATCACTGTCATGCTGTTATTTTACTGAATATTCCTCATTACTTGTAATTCTTATTTTTATCAGCTTTTATGAAGTGTCATAGGCTGTCGAAATAGCTTTGTAATATGGTTTGCGCTGCCACTTGATCTAACATCGCTTTTTGCGCACGCCCTTTTATACCGGTTTGATTTAATAAACTACTTGCTTCTACTGAGCTGTAGCGTTCATCAATTAACATGACCGGTAGATTAAATCGACCATTGAGCCGCCTTGCAAATTTTTTGCATAGCTGGGTCACAGCATGTTCGGTACCATCTACGTTTAATGGTAAGCCTACAACTAGTAGCTTGGGTTGCCATTCTTTGATTAGCGTACTAATCATCTGAAAGCGTATTTCGTTGCTCTCATTATCAATGGTCGTAAGCGGATTGGCGGTTGTGAGCAAGTGCTCACCCACCGCGACACCTATACGCCTTTCACCAAAGTCAAACGCAAGGACGGTGCTGGACTGCACTGCGGATTTTTCATAAACATTTTCGTTATCAATCAGTTGCATGTGCGTTGCAACTGACATTAGGCGTGCCCTGCTACATCGGACAGCATGGCGGGGTCAAACCCGAGTAGCGCCATGGCGGCATTAAATTGTTCCTCATGCGGCGTTTCAAATAAAATTTTATTCAGTGTATCTGCATCTTTGGCCTGTACCGAAAGCCATGCGTTTTGTGCAATTTCTTGTTCAAGTTGGCCGGGTGTCCAGCCTGCATAACCCAGTGTGAGCAATAGTTTGCTAGGTCCAGTCCCAACGGCTACGGCTTCCAAGATGTCTTTTGAGGTTGTCAGCGTGGTTTTGTCACAAATGGTGATGGAGCTATCCCATTCGCCGGCAGGTTGATGTAGTACAAAGCCTCGCTCAGCCTGCACTGGACCGCCATAGAGAACAGGATTGCTTGCAATCATTTTGTTTTCTAAATCCACTTTTATTTTTTCGAACAATACTTCGTAAGTCATATCGGTAGGGCGATTGATCACGATACCCATGGCACCATCTTGATTATGTGTACAAATAAATGTAACAGATTTGGCAAAATAGGGGTCGGTCAGATTCGGCATTGCGATCAGAAAGTGACCTGTTAAATTAATGTTTTCGAGTGGCATAATTATTTGTGTACATTTGCTTCTAAATAGCCGGTCACTTCCAAGCCAAAGCCTGCCATGCTTGGCATTTTGCGTGGGTTAGCCATCAGTTTCATTTTTCCGACATTACAATCGAGCAGTATCTGCGAGCCTATGCCGTAGGTGCGAAGTTCTTGGCTGATACGAATAGGTTCATCTGCGCCTTTAATGCGCTCGACAATGGTTTCACCACTTTCTTGTTGATGTAGCAATACCATGACCCCAACTTTTGAATTTGCAATCACCTGCATTGCTTGCAAGGTGTTCCAGCTATGCGTACAACTGCTACTATCAAGCAAGTCGAATATTGACAGCGGCTCGTGTACGCGTACCAGTACCTCTTGCTCTGGTGTAGGATTGCCTTTAATTAATACAAGGTGTGTTTCTTTGGCGATTTTGTCCGTATAGGCAATCAGCTTCATTTCACCGAAAGGCGTTTGCACCATGCGCTCTGCCGCACGTTCAATCAGGCTTTCTGTTTCAGCACGGTAATGGATCAAGTCAGCAATCGTGCCAATTTTTAAGCCATGCTCAGTGGCAAAGGTCAATAAATCCGGTAAGCGTGCCATGCTACCGTCATCTTTCAAAATTTCGCATATCACGCTGGCTGGTTCCAAGCCCGCCAATTGCGCTAAATCGCAGCCGGCTTCTGTATGACCTGCGCGAACAAGTACACCGCCATCCATTGCCGTGAGTGGGAAAATATGACCAGGGCTTACAATGTCTTGTGGCTTAGCTGATTTTGCCACAGCGGCTTGAACTGTGCGCGCGCGGTCTGCCGCTGAAATGCCGGTAGTAACGCCTTCGGCTGCCTCAATGGAGACTGTGAAGTTGGTGCCCATACGCGCACCATTTTTTTGCACCATTTTGCTTAAGCTTAGTTGATGGCAGCGTGATTCAGTCAAGGTGAGGCAAATCAGCCCGCGCCCGAATTTAGCCATAAAGTTGATGTGCTCAGCCGTGGCAAACTCTGCCGCCAACACCAAGTCACCCTCGTTTTCGCGGTGTTCGTCATCCACCAACACCACCATGCGGCCTTGTTTGATTTCTTCAATAATTTCTTTGGCTGGGCTAATCACTAATAAGGTTCTCTAAAAATGGTTGGTGTACATTGGGGTACTTCTATTGTTTTACGTGGATTCATTTGACCATTCCGTCATGCGCTCTACGTAACGCGCGATTTGGTCAACTTCCAAATTGACATAGCTCCCCGCGTTTAAAAATTTTAATGTGGTGTTTTCCAGTGTGTGCGGAATCAAATTGATGCTGAACTCATCACCAGTGACTGTGTTTACGGTCAGGCTCACACCGTTCACGCAGATTGAACCTTTAACGGCAATATATTTGGAGATGGCATGCGGCGCGCGGATATCAAGCCGCCAGCATTCGCCAAGCGACTCAAACTTAACGACTTCTCCCACGCCATCTACATGCCCGCTTACTAGGTGGCCACCTAGTCTATCTGATAAACGCAGGGCTTTTTCCAGATTAACCGGGTGCGCATGTTGCAAACCTTCGGTCACTGATAACGTCTCTTTTGAGACATGTGCCCCAAAATGCGCTGAGCTTAAATTGATTACGGTGAGGCAAACGCCATTCACCGCAATGCTATCGCCTAGTTGCACGTCGCTCATGTCGAGCTGATGGGTTGCAATGGCAAGCCGCATATCATCGCCAACTGGGGTGGCCTGCGTGATTGCACCGACTGATTGAATGATTCCTGTAAACATAGCCAGAATTTTAACAGATAACACTAGATAACGATTGGAAGCCTGCTAAAATCTGTCCTATGAAATCTTTACCCTTTGAACTATTCGTTGGTTGGCGCTACACGCGCGCCAAGCGCAAAAACCACTTCATCTCATTTATATCACTCACCAGTATGATTGGCATTGCACTAGGCGTGGCGGCGTTGATTGTGGTGCTGTCGGTAATGAATGGTTTTCAAAAGGAGTTGCGCACGCGCATTCTGGGTGTGGCGTCACATTTAGAAATTACTGGCGGTAATAATCAATTGGCAGATTGGCAGCGTGTTGCTGAATTTTCAGCCAAGCAAGCGCATGTGCTTGCAAGTGCACCCTATATTACTGCGCAGGGCATGCTGAGTTACGACCAGGGTGTGCAGGGCGCGATTATTCGCGGGGTTGTTCCTGAAGCGGAAGATAAGGTCGCCGACTTGGGCAAGCACATGAAGGCGGGAAGCTTGAATGACTTACGTGCCGGTGAGTTCGGCATTGTTTTAGGCGCAGATTTAGCCTATGCCTTAGGCGCGCAAATTGGTGATAAAGTGGTGGTAATGGCACCGCAGGGGCAATTTACGCCGACCGGTGTAGTGCCGCGTTTAAAGCAATTCACTTTGGTGGGTCTGTTTCAAATTGGTATGTATGAATATGACGCCGGCTTGGCGCTGATTCATATTGATGATGCGGCCAAGCTGTATCGCATGGGGCAAAATGTTTCCGGTGTGCGCTTAAAGCTGAATGACTTATTTGATGCGCCAACGATTGCCGCGGCCATGTCTGCCAAACTCAATAATGCATCAAATCCCGATGCTAATTATTTTGTCACTGATTGGACGCGCCAACATGCAAATTTCTTCCGCGCAGTGCAAATGGAAAAACGCGTGATGTTTATTATTCTCACACTCATTGTTGCGGTAGCCGCGTTCAATATCGTTTCGACCTTGGTGATGGCCGTCACCGATAAACGCGCAGATATCGCGATTATGCGTACCTTTGGTGCAAGTCCTAGCAGTATTATGCGAATCTTTATGGTGCAGGGTGCTTTGATAGGGGTGATCGGCACAGTGTTAGGCGCTTTTTTTGGTATTCTGATTGCGTTGAATATTGAAACTATTATTCCGTTTATCGAGCGTTTATTTCAGGTGCAGTTTTTAGCTAAAGACGTGTATTACATTAGTGATTTACCCTCAGATCTAGTCTGGTCAGATGTCACCACCATTGTGATGACCTCGTTTGCCTTAAGCTTACTTGCCACAATTTACCCAAGCTACAAAGCCAGTAAAATCAATCCTGCGGAGGCCTTGCGTTATGAATAGTCTTGTTTCTCAAGCCATCGTTTCTTGTCACGGTTTAAACAAAACTTATCAAGGCTTGGATGTTGCCGTGCTCAACGGTATTGATTTAAACATCAACATCGGTGAGCAAGTAGCGATTGTCGGTGCGTCAGGCTCTGGTAAAAGCACCTTGCTACATTTGCTAGGCGGCTTGGATGCGCCGAGCAGTGGTGAAGTACACATTCTGGGCAAAAATCTCACGCAGCAGTCGGAATCGCAAAAAGGCGATTTACGTAACGCTTCGCTTGGTTTTGTGTATCAGTTTCATCATTTATTGCCAGAATTTACTGCGCTGGAAAACGTAGCGATGCCATTATTTATTCGCCGTATGGCGCGTGAGCAGGCACTTGCCATGGCGAGTGAAATGCTCACCAAGGTGGGTTTGGCGCATCGGCTGGAACACATGCCGGGTGAGCTTTCTGGCGGTGAGCGACAACGTGCTGCCGTGGCGCGCGCCATGGTTACGCAGCCGCAATGCATTCTTGCAGATGAACCGACAGGCAATCTTGACCGCCACACCGCACATGTCGTATTTGATTTGTTGCTAGAAATGAATCAAGTGCAAAATGTAAGTTTGGTTGTTGTGACGCATGATTTGGAACTGGCGGCAAAAATGCAGCGGCAGTATAAGTTGGTAGATGGCAAGTTGTTGCCACTTAACGCAACGCTGTAAGCTTTACTTTAAATCATGATTTCTTTTGCACTGACTTTTGTTTTCGGTGCTTTTTGTTTACAGCAAATGCCCGTGTTGCCAAATCTGGTTTGGGCGCTTTTGCTTATTCCTTTAGTTCTACTTAGTTTTTATCTCCGCAGTTCATCTCACTCAGTTTTAAAAGTTGTCAAATATCCACTCTGGTTAATTTTAAGTTTTTTATTGGGGTTTTTTTGGGCGGCTACTTTAGCCACCATTAGGCTCAGCGACGCGTTGCCGCATGCGTGGGAGAATCAACCTGTTGAATTGATTGGCGTAGTGTCCAGCGTGTCTGAATTAACCGAACGCGGCGAGCGGTTCCGTTTTGATGTGGAAAAAGTGCTCACGCTTGGCGCAATCATACCGCGTCACATTTCATTAAGTTTTTATCCAGCGAATAGCTGGGGTCAAAGTCATCAGAATGAGGTTCAAACGCTACCACGGGTGGCAGCGTTTAAAGCAGGCGAGCGCTGGCAACTTACCGCACGCTTAAAACGACCCCATGGCACACAAAATCCGCATGGTTTTGATTTTGAGTCTTGGGCGTTGGCTGAAAACATCCGTGCTGCAGGTAGCATCAAAACAAAAGCCAATAATAAGAAGCTACAAAATTTTGTGTGGCATCCCAAGTATATGGTTGAGCATGTGCGCGAGAAAATCCAGCAACGTATTGTAAAAGTGCTGGAAAACAAGCCGTATAGTGGCGTGATTCAAGCGCTGGTCATGGGTGATGACAGTCAGATAGCAGTAGATGATTGGCAACTGTTTTTACGCACAGGTATTTCGCACCTCATGAGTATTTCCGGCTTGCACATTACCATGCTATCCGGCTTGGCGTTCGGGCTGATGAGCTTTGCTTGGCGGCGCATACCGCAGCTCGCAACCCGGTTGCCCACGCGTAAAGCCGCCACTGTGGCAGGCGTTTTGGCCGCGTTAATTTATGCGCTGATTGCCGGCTTTGCTGTGCCGACACAGCGTACTTTGTATATGTTGATGGTGTTTGCATTGGCGTTATGGTCAGGGCGGCAACTGGTTATATCTCAAGTGTTAGCGCTAGCGTTGTTTGTTGTTGTGGCAATAGATCCATGGGCAGTCATGGCTGCGGGGTTTTGGTTGTCGTTTGGCGCTGTTGCCATGTTGAGCTTTGCCTTAGGCGCGCGTATTGGTCAAACGCACTGGCTCAAAGCTGCAATACATACGCAGTGGGCGGTGACGATAGGCATGGTGCCATTACTGCTTATAATGTTTCATCAAGCGTCTATTGTTTCACCTGTTGCCAATGCCTTCGCAATCCCAATTATTAGCTTTGTAGTCACACCGCTCGCTTTATTAGGTAGTTTTTTACCGATAGATAGCCTGTTGATGTTGTCATATATAGCGCTAGAGATTTGCATGTTTGTACTGAATTGGCTCAATCAGCTACCCGATGCTGTATGGCAACAGCATACGCCGGCAACGTGGACACTGTTCCCCGCATTGCTAGGCGTAATATGGCTGTTATTGCCACGAGGCATCCCTATGCGCTGGTTGGGGTTGGTCGGGTTTTTGCCAATGTTGCTACTCGTGCCACCGCGCCCAGCCGTTGGTGGGATGAAAGTCACCGTGTTGGATGTAGGGCAAGGCTTGAGTGTGGTGGTGCAAACGGCAACACATACACTCTTATATGACGTCGGCGCTAAATACAATCAGCAAAGCGATGCTGGTGGGCGTATTGTAGTGCCGTTTTTGCAAGGCGAGGGTGTTAAAAAAATTGATGGCTTCATAGTGAGCCATAATGATAATGACCATAGTGGCGGCATGTTATCTGTATTCTCACTCATGCCGGTAGATTGGTTTGCCAGTTCAATACCGGATGAGATTGTCTTGGATGCTGCCGCAGAAAAAATGAAGTGTTATGCAGGGCAAGTCTGGGCGTGGGATGGCGTTGATTTCGAAGTATTACACCCACAGTTGCAAAGTTACGATGACCCAAAAGTTAAAGATAATAATCGTAGTTGCGTGCTTAAAATTACCAGTGCATCAGGCAGTTTGTTATTAACTGGCGATATAGAAAAAAGCGTTGAAACTACATTGGTTGAGCAAGCGACAGGTCAGCTAAAAAGTGATGTTTTAATCGCGCCACATCACGGCAGTAAAACTTCATCATCAGAGCGTTTTATTGCGGCGGTTGCGCCTGGTATGGTGATATTTACTTCAGGCTATTTAAGCCGATTTAAGCATCCCGCCCCTGAGGTGGTTGAGCGTTACCAAGCATTTAACAGTGCTATGTTTCGATCTGACTATCATGGAGCCATTGAAATTAATTATCCAGGAGGTAAATCTGCAATTGAGGCATTGAGCTGGCGTAGCAAAAGTAAGCGTTACTGGCATGACCACTTTCATTGAAAAACTTGAAAAACACCTTGCCTTAAGGTTAGGCTATTTGTAAAACCATTGCAGTTGCAGCTTGCCCAAAAGCAGACTACGAGCTAAAGTATCAGATTGGTATAATGTACAACACGTTTGATAGATTGGAAATATTTTGAAGAAAATTCTTGGTAACTTATTAATGCCGCTCGCAATTTTTGGGCTCGTTATTGTTTCATATAATCTAGTTCAGGGTTGTACTAAAGATAGTGTCACTATGTGTCAAATTGTTAAAGATGCAGACTGGCCAATTTGGCCGTTGATCATTGCATCAGTCGTGGCTGTAGCCATTATAGGTGAGCGTTCTTTCGCGTTGCGTGAAAGTGCCGTGGCGCCTAGAAATTTATTGCCAGAATTGCAAGCATGGCTTGCAAAAGGCGGCATTACTAAAGAAACGATTGGTCGCTTAGAGCAACATTCTTTGTTGGGTCGTGTTTTTGCTACGGCTTTAACCAACGCTAAATATTCACGTGAGATCACAAAAGAAGCGATTGAAGAAACAGCGCGTGCGGTGGCGCATGAGTTGGATAAATACTTACCTACACTTGGCACCATTGCCACAGTAGCACCACTGATGGGTTTGTTTGGTACCGTGTACGGCATGGTAGAGTTATTTGGCGCATTTACTGCTACCGGTCATGATGTAGCGCAATTTGCACGCGGCATTTCAGTGGCTTTGTATAACACTGCTGGCGGTATTGTAGTAGCAGTACCAGCGATGATTGCTTACCGTTATTTCCGCTCAAAAGTGGATGGCTTGTTAATTGATATGGAACAGCAATCGGTTAAGTTGGTTGAAATCCTACACGACGAGCGCAGTTAGATTGTTAAGGCGCATGCATTGCGCCTCACGCTTTGCATAAAGCTAAAAGCTTAATTTGACCAGTAAGGGAATTATATGAATTTTCAACGAGGAAAGCGCCACGAAGACCTCGAAATAAACCTCGTGCCGTTGATTGATGTACTGCTAGTGATTATTATCTTTTTGATAGTGAGCGCGACTTTTGCACGTACCAATGAGTTGCAAATCAACTTACCAACAGCTGAGGCAAACGTGCCGCAAGATAAGCCTTTAATGATAGAGGTAGCGATTGATGCAAGCGGGCAATACGTGGTTGACGGTAAACGCTTGACCGACAGCGCAGTGGGGACAATAGGCGCTGCGTTACAAGCTGCAGTTACTAAGAGCAACAACGATAAAGAGCCGACAATTGTCATCAATGCCGACGCGAATACTACGCATCAATCCGTAGTTAACGTGATGAGTGCCTCGAACGCGGCAGGATATACACACATCACTTTTGTGACACAAGTTGACGCCAAATAATTGATCCTGCGTCTTAAGCGTGTTTTCCATAACGCATACTCAATTTACATTTTTAATGCTGGCACTTAAACGTACCCTTACATTAAAGATTAAATATCCTAAAAATATTCAAGCACTGAAAAAGACAGACCTCTAAAGATGGCCAAAGCTAGGCGCAATAAACAAAATCTCCCTGAAATCTCAAACGCAAAAGTTCTGTATTTGCGTTTATTCCGCTATGCCTGGCGTTATAAATATGTATTTGTCACCAGTATTCTTTCTTTAGTGGTGCTTTCTGCCAGCAACACCGGCTTTCTCGCGCTGATTAAACAAATCACAGATGAAGGCTTTGTTAAAAAAACAACAGGTCAAGCCGTGCTGTTGCCGCTGATGATTTTTGGTTTAATGATGATTCGCGGCGTGGCGGGCTACATTTCTGTTTACACCATGCGCGTCGTCGCCCGGCGCGTGGTAGAAGATTTCCGCAAAGAAATGTTCAGCAAGCTGATGTTGTTGCCTGTACATTACTTTGATGCCCGCTCGTCTGGGGCGCTAGTATCGAAGTTTACCTACGATGTTGAACGGCTCTCCAGCGCAACCACGCGATCTTGGCTAAATGTGTTACGTGATATTTTAACCGTCGTCGGTTTGATTGCTTATATGCTCTATCTTGATTGGCGGCTCACGCTGGTTTTTGCTACCGTACTGCCATTCGCCACCTTATATATAAGAAAAATAACACCTAAACTAAAAGCCAATGCCAAAAACGTGCAGTTCAGCATGGGTGAAATGACTAAGTCGGCAGAGGAGGCGATTAGCGGACAGCGCATTGTTAAAATTTTTGGCGCTCAAGATTTTGAATATAAGCGTTTTGCCGACATTGCAACCAATAATCGCCGCATAGAGTTACGCTTAACGCGTATTTCGGGGTTGAGTAGCTTTATTGTAGAAATGTTTGCCGCGCTGGCCTTAGCATTGGTGATTTATTACGCCATGGGTAGTTTCTCCGTGGGCGAATTTGCCGCTTTTGTTGGTGCGCTACTGATGTTAATTTCCCCCATCAAGCATATCGCCGCCGCTAATGAGGATTTTCAAGTAGGGTTGGCTGCCGCACAAAGCATTTTTGATGTGATGGACGCCGTGCCTGAGCAAGACGAAGGCAATGTTGAGATAAAACGCACAAAAGGTGAAATTGAATTTAGAGATGTCACCTTACGCTATGAAAACGCCAGTGGCGTAGCGCTTGATCATTTGAGTTTTAGCATAAAAGCGGGTGAAAAAGTCGCTTTGGTTGGGCGCTCGGGTGGCGGTAAAACTACATTAGTGAACTTGCTGCCACGGTTTTACGAATTGCAGCAGGGTTTGATATTGTTAGATGGTGTGGATATTCGCGCCGTCAAGCTTAGAAGTTTGCGTGAGCAGTTTGCACTGGTTAGTCAGGATATTGTGTTGTTTAATGACACTATTTTTAATAACATTGCCTATGGTGTGCTAAGAAATGCAACTGAAGATGAAGTGATTGCCGCAGCTAAAGCCGCACATGCTTGGGAGTTTATTCAAAAATTACCAGATGGTCTGCAAAATGAAATTGGTGATCGTGGCGTGCGTTTATCTGGCGGGCAGCGTCAGCGCATTGCGATTGCGCGCGCGATATTGAAAAATGCGCCAATACTACTGCTTGATGAAGCCACCTCTGCGTTAGATACTGAATCAGAGCAGCACGTGCAGGCGGCGCTAGACACACTCATGCAAAATCGAACTAGCATCGTAATTGCGCATCGACTTAGCACCATCGAAAATGCCGACCGCATTATGGTGATGGAACACGGTAAAATAATTGAAAATGGCTCACATAATGAGTTAATTAAATTAGATGGTCATTATGCCAAGTTGTATCAACAGCAATTCAGCTAGTGGCCATTGCCAAGCTTCATAACCATGGCTAACTGGCTACAAAAACAATGGCTTAAGTTTACTTTTTGGCACGTATTGCTCATTCCGCTGTCTTGGGTTTTTGGCATAGTTACGGCTGTCAGAAGGTATTTATATAGTAGCGGCTGGTTAAAAAGTGTTCGTTTAAGTGTGCCTGTTGTCGTTATCGGCAACATCAATGTAGGCGGCACAGGGAAAACGCCTCTTGTGATCTGGCTTGCAGGGCAGTTGCAGCTTGCGGGTTACAAACCAGGCATTATTAGTAGAGGTTACGGCGGCAACGTTAAGCAAGTGGCAGAAGTCATGGCCTTTAGTAACCCATTCGAAGTTGGTGATGAGCCTGTATTGATTGCTGCCCGTACGTCTTGCCCAGTATTCGTTTGCGCAAATCGGGTTGCGGCAGGGCGGGTTTTGTTGGCAACCTATCCAACATGTAACATTATTATCAGTGATGATGGACTGCAACATTATCGGTTACAACGCGATGTTGAAATTGTTGTGTATGATAGCGCTAAAGGTTTTGGCAATGGTGCATTGCTGCCAGCAGGTCCTCTACGTGAGTCGATAAGTCGATTAGAAACCGTAGATGCCGTAGTCAGTAATGGAAGCATTGTGACCAATGCGTTGTTGCCGGCGGTGAAGCCAATTGAAATGCAGTTGGAATCAACCACCTTTTATAATGCGCTTGATAATCGTATAACTTTTGATGCAAAAGCATTTTTGCATCAAAAAGTACTGGCAATTGCCGGGATAGGTAACCCCGATCGATTTTTCACACAGCTACAGCAGTTGGGTTTGGATTTTCAAAGCCGTGCTTATTCTGATCATCATGCATTTAATGTTAAAGACTTTGAGGGTATTGAGGCTGACGTTGTCGTGATGACAGAAAAAGATGCGGTCAAATGCCGCTCGTTTGCAAAACCTAATTTTTGGGTGTTGCCAGTAAGTGCAGTGATGAAAAATGACTTATTGGTCATTATATTAAATAAATTGAATAAGTTGAGAACGTAAAATGGATGCAAAGCTCCTTCAGATTTTGGTTTGTCCTGTTACCAAAGGCCCGTTGATTTACAATAAAACAACTAATGAGCTTATTTCAAAATCAGCACGGCTCGCCTACCCGATTAAAGATGGTATCCCAGTGATGCTGGAAGATGAAGCGCGACGGTTAGCGGACGATGAAGAAGTTGCATAACGCCAAACCAATGGAATCACCAGAATTCTATGTTGTTATTCCAGCACGCTATGCCAGTACAAGGTTGCCTGGTAAGCCTTTGCTGGAAATTTCTGGTAAGCCTATGGTGGTGTGCGTGGTTGAGCAAGCTCAGAAAAGCGGCGCAAAACAGATCATCGTTGCCACTGATGATCAGCGCATTGTTGATGCAGTAACCCAGTATGGTTATACAGCAATGCTTACACGAACAGATCACTTAAGCGGTACAGATCGTATTGCAGAGGTGGTGTTGCGCGAAAGTTGGCCAAATGATGCGATTGTGGTTAACGTGCAAGGAGACGAGCCTTTGATGGAGCCTTCTCTTATTGTAGAAGTGGCAAAGATGCTGGAAAGCAACAAAGAAGCTGTAATGGCAACGGCATGTCATCCCATTCAGAATAAGTCAGACTTTTTAAATCCCAATGTAGTAAAGGTAGTGTTGGATGGGCAAAGTAATGCGCTATATTTTAGTCGCGCGCCCATTCCTTATCCTCGGGACGCTTTTGCCAACAATGAGGAAATGCCATCCAGCATCCCTGCATATAGGCATGTTGGGCTATACGCCTACCGTACAAGTTTTCTAAAGCAATATGCAAGCATACAGCCCGCTATAATTGAGCAGTATGAATGTCTTGAGCAGTTGCGTGTGCTGCACCAAGGCTACAAAATTGCAGTAGCTATTTCAAAAAACCCTCCTGCGACTGGCGTAGATACTGAGCATGACTTAGCCTACGTGCGAAGCCTTATGCAGTAAATGCCAATACCAAGCCATACTAAATAAGGTTTGCATGCAAGAATCTACTTAAATTGTCACAATAGTTCTTGCGAAACCCATCTAGGTTTGCTATAGTCTCACCTCTCGACGGCAAGTATGTCGAGCCGGACGCGGGATGGAGCAGTCTGGCAGCTCGTCGGGCTCATAACCCGAAGGTCACAGGTTCAAATCCTGTTCCCGCAACCAAGAATTTAGCGCTACAAAATACGGCTCAACAATAATTAAAAGAGTTTTTAAATTATAGTTGACGGGTTTTAAAATCCCTGTAGAATGCGCGCCTTCGCTGACGAAACAAGGCAACGAAGCGCTGCAAAATACGAG
>JABFQV010000017.1 GCA_013141495.1 Methylotenera sp.
TCGGCATTCGCTTCTCGCTCGACGACTTTGGCACTGGCTACTCCTCACTACAATACTTAAAAAAACTGCCGCTGTACCAACTTAAAATTGATCAATCCTTTGTGCGTGATATTGCCGATGATATCAGCGACCAAGCCATTGTACGCACCATTATTGCCATGGCACAAACGCTAAACCTGAATGTGATCGCCGAAGGCGTTGAAACCGAACAGCAACGCCAATTACTGCAAAGCAACGGTTGCCACACCTACCAAGGCTACTTATTTAGCCAGCCGGTGCCGATTGCTGAGTTTGAGGCTTTGATGAGGGGCCTGCCATGACAGAAAACTACACAAAAAAAACGATTATATTTTTAAGCCTGATTTTATCTTTAACCGCTTGTGATAAGCCCATTGAGCCACTTCAACCACCGCGCCCGGCATTGGTCAACATCGTGGGGGCATCATCAGTCCATGGCAGCATGGTGTTAGTGGGCGAGGTGAGATCTCGCTATGAGGCCAATCTTGGCTTTAGAATCAACGGAAAAATTATTGAGCGCAAGGTTGAAGTAGGTAGCCTCGTTAAAAAAGGCCAAGTGTTAGCACGGTTAGACGCAGCCGATACGCAATTAAGCGCCGCCGCTGCGGTGGCAGATGTACGCGCCGCGGAGGCAAGCCACGCGTTGGCGCAGGCAGAACTTGCCCGTCAGCGTATATTGTTTGATAAAAAGTTTATTTCAGCTTCAGCCTTGGATATGCGTGAGGCTGAGCTAAAAACGGCACATGCCAGGCTGCAACAAGTCAAGGCGCGCGCGGATGTATCTAACAACCAGTCGCGCTACGCCGCGCTGGTGGCTGACCGTGATGGCATCGTGACACAAATTCATGCCGAACCCGGACAGGTAGTCGAAGCGGGTGTGATGGTGGCGCAAGTGGTGGATACTCAGCAAATTGAAGTGTTGGTTGCGGTGCCGGAGTCGCGCATGCAAGGCTTGAAAATTGGCGATCAGGTGAGCATCAAGCTGTGGGCGGATCGTGCAAAAACTTATAGCGGCGAAGTACGTGAAATCGCGCCAGCCGCCAATGCCGCTACACGCACTTTTGATGTACGCGTGACTATTAACAATGCGGATGATGCCATTAAGCTTGGCATGACGGCCGGGGTGAGCTTTGGGCAACTTGTATCTACAGAAATAATTATTCCATCAACTGCGTTAACGCAACATCAGGGTAAAGCCAGCGTTTGGGTGATTGATGCGCGGGGAACTGCAACCCCAAGGCAAGTCATTGCCGGTGCATATTCTGAGGCCGGGGTGGTGATTACAAGCGGCTTGCAAGCAGGAGAAATGATCGCCATTGCTGGTGTGCATACTTTGATTAGTGGGCAGAAAGTTAAACCGAAAATAGAGCCTGCGCTGTGAGTGAAGGCGCTGAAAACCCCCAACTGGAAGCCTCAGAAAAATCACGCTTTAACTTATCAGCGTGGGCGCTAAAAAACCAGGTATTAGTGCTGTACGTCATGCTGATGCTTACCGTATCAGGGTTGTTGGCTTATACTAAACTTGGGCAATCTGAAGACCCGCCGTTTACTTTTAAGGTGATGCTGGTGCGCGCCACTTGGCCAGGCGCGAGTGCGGTTGAGGTTGAGCAGCAGGTAACCGATAAGTTAGAGAAAAAAATTCAGGAAGTGCCGCATTTATATTTCTCTAGCAGTTACTCGCGCCCGGGGGAGTCTGTCATTTTTGTGGTGATTAAAGATGATACTTTTTCAAAAGAAATCCCCGAAATCTGGTATCAGGTACGTAAAAAAATAGGCGATATTCGCCACACTTTGCCTCAAAACATTGAGAGCGTCACCTTTAATGATGAATTCAGTGATGTGTTTGGCAGTATGTATGCACTGACCGGCGATGGTTTTGATAATTTCGCCCTCAAAAAGCAGGCTGAAATTATCCGTGCCGAGCTCTTAACTACCCCCGATGTTGCCAAGATAGAATTTTTTGGTGAGCGCAAACAGCGTATTTATATTGAGGTTTCAAACGCCAAGCTTTCAACTTTAGGCATGAGCGCCACGCAGCTGATTAACATTTTACAAACACAAAATACAGTAGTGAAAGGCGGCACTTATGATTCGCCTGATGAGCGTATTCGGGTTGAAGTTTCAGGCCGATATAACGCGCTGGAAGACCTGCGTGAGATCAGCTTGCGCGCGAATAATCACGACTTTAAGCTGGGTGATGTGGCGCGTGTTTACCGTGGTTATGAAGACCCTCCACGCGACACCGTGCGTTATGCCGGCGAGGATGCGTTGTTATTGGGTGTGAGCATGCGTCAAGGCGGTGATGTGATAGCGCTTGGCCACAACTTAGACGCAAAAATAGCCAAAATTAAGCAAAATCTGCCGGTTGGGTTGCGTTTTAACACGGTGACTTCACAGCCAAAACTAGTCGCCGATTCGGTCAATGATTTTGTGAAGTCGCTGATTGAGGCATTAGTTATCGTGCTGGGCGTGAGCTTAATTTCATTGGGGGTACGCACCGGCATTGTAGTGGCAATTACTATACCCGTTGTATTAGCCGCTACATTTTTAGGCATGAACGCGCTAGATATCGGCTTACATAAAATATCATTAGGCGCGCTGATTTTAGCACTTGGGCTACTGGTAGATGACGCGATTATTGCGGTTGAAATGATGTCATCTAAAATGGAGCAAGGCTGGGATAGAGCCAAGGCCGCTTCGTTTGCCTACACTTCA
Organism: Methylotenera sp.; assembly: GCA_013141495.1. Lineage (GTDB taxonomy): Bacteria > Pseudomonadota > Gammaproteobacteria > Burkholderiales > Methylophilaceae > Methylotenera. Next base: position 2,734 of record JABFQV010000017.1, read on the forward strand.
ACCGCCATGCCTATGCTCACCGGCACCTTGATTACCGTTGCGGGTTTTTTACCGATTGCCACCGCAGTTTCATCAACGGGGGAATATACGCGTTCTATTTTTCAGGTGTCTGCCATTGCCTTGGTGATTTCATGGTTTGCGGCGGTGATTTTTGTGCCTTTTTTGGGGTATCACCTATTGCCGGATTATACGAAAACACCGCAAGCGTCCAAGTTTGGTACTTGGTTACGCAACCAGTTTAAACTTAAACAAAAAGCGCAAAATCAACAACAGGCGGCCCACCATCATGACATTTACAATACTAAGTTTTATCGCGCTTTTCGCCAGTTAGTCACCACGTGCGTGCGCTATCGCAAAACGGTGATTGCTATTACGCTTGCCATGTTTGTGCTGTCTATCATCGGCTTTGGCAAAGTGCAACAGCAGTTTTTCCCGGATTCTACACGTTTGGAACTAGTGGTTGATTTGCGCTTGACTGAGGGTGCTTCTTATCACGCCACCAGCACAGAGGTTCAAAAGCTTGAGCATTGGCTGCGTGGATGGAATAAACAGCATCAGGGGATTGATAATTTTGTAGCTTACGTTGGCACTGGTGCACCACGTTATTATTTGCCGCTGGATGTGCAGTTGCCACATCGCGCTTTTGCGCAGTTGGTGATTTTGAGCAAAAATTTAAGCGCCCGTGAAGCCTTGCGTAATGATCTGTTGCAGTTATTTGAACAAGATTTTCCAGCGGTTAGGGCTTCGGTATTGCGGCTTGAAAATGGACCGCCAGTGGGGTTCCCGGTGCAGTTTCGGGTAGATGGTGCAGATATTCCCAAAATACGTGAAATCTCGCATCAAATTGCCGACATTATGCGCGCCAATCCGAATTTGGCTAATGTGCAATTAGGTTGGGAAGAGCCAAGCAAGGTGATGAAGGTGTCGATTGATCAATCCAAAGCGCGCCTGCTAGGCGTAAGTTCGGTGGATATTGCCAATCTGCTCAATGCTGCCATGAGTGAGCTTACAATCACCGAGTTTAGAGAGGGCAATGAACGCATTGATCTAGTGGCGCGCGGTGCAGAAGTTGAACGCAGCAAATTATCGCATTTACCGCACTTAATGATTAACACGCAAAATGGCAGCAGCGTGCCGCTATCGCAACTGGCGACCATTTCATCCGAGTTTGAAGAAGGCGTGATCTGGCGCCGAAACCGTGTACCGTCGATAACCGTGCGTGCGAATTTGCGTGGTAGCATGCAAGCGCCGATAGTTTCTGCCCAAATTGAAGAAAAATTAGGTGAAATTAAAGCTAACCTGCCCTTAGGTATTACGGTAGAAACCGGTGGCGCGGTAGAGGAGTCTTCCAAGGGCGGAGCTTCTGTCGCTAAAGGCTTCCCCTTATTTTTAGTGGCCGTACTGACACTGCTCATTTTGCAATTGCGTAGCTTTTCACTCACATTTTTAGTATTGCTTACCGCACCATTAGGTTTAATCGGGGTCACACTTGCATTGTTGTTATTTGATAAACCATTTGGCTTCGTCGCCATGTTAGGCACCATTGCTTTATCTGGCATGATTATGCGCAATTCGGTGATTTTGGTAGATCAGATTGATCAAGATAAAGCATCTGGTTTGCCGGCGTGGCAAGCCATTATTGAATCGACTATTCGTCGTTTCAGGCCGATTGTATTAACGGCTGCCGCTGCGATACTGGCGATGATACCGCTTACCAGAAGCGTATTTTTTGGCCCGATGGCTGTAGCGATTATGGGTGGGCTGGCGGTAGCCACTTTGCTGACAGTGCTGTTTTTGCCTGCGCTTTACGCGGCCTGGTTTAAAGTAAAACTGCCCAAGTAAACGTAGCCCAAGTAAAACTGCATGAGGAAATTTCTAGCCCAATAAGCACTTGCGTTATAATTAAGTTAAATATAAATAGAATATTGAAGAGTAAGCAACATGACACAGACAGCACAAACCATAGATCACCAGAACATCTCCGGTTTCGATACGCCACGCGACGCCGCGCGATTCAATATGATAGAACAGCAAATCCGCACCTGGGAGGTATTAGACCCAGTGGTGTTGGAACTGTTTAATACCGTACCACGTGAGAATTTTGTGGCGGAGTCGCAGGTCGGTTTGGCATTTGCGGACGTTGAGCTACCCATTGGTGAAGGTCAAACCATGCTGTCGCCTAAAGTTGAAGGGCGTATTTTGCAGGCAGTGGGCGTTAAAAAAACAGATAAAGTATTGTTGGTAGGCACCGGCAGTGGTTACTTAACGGCATTGCTGGCAACTTTAGCGGCGCATGTGCATGCCGTTGAAATTTATCCTGCATTATCTGCAATCGCTAAAAGTCGCCTTGATCAACAAAACATCCGTAATGTGACACTGCATGTGGCTGATGCTGCCAATGGTTATGCCGCTGCCGCACCCTATGACGTGATTATTTTTACAGGCTCATTGCCGCTACGTCCAACCACGGCAGAAAAAATGTTAAATGTAGGTGGCCGCTTATTTACCGTGATTGGCGATTTACCAATCATGCAAGCCACCCTCACACAGCGCATTAGCGAAGATGTCTATCGACATGAAACCCTTTTTGAAACTTGTTTGCCCGCACTTAAAAATGCGCCACAGGCAAGTAGATTTGAGTTTTAAATTAACAAATGCCTAAAAACTTAATAAGTATCGCGTTAGTCGGCTTGCTTTTAGGGTTTGCGCCGTTTGCAAACGCTGCGGACAAGCCATACTCTTTACTTGATGTTTATAGCCGAGCATTAACGCATGATTCAACGTTAGCCTCTGCGTTAAGTGCCAATCAAGCGGCGCAAGAAATCATTGAGCAGGGCAAGGCTCTGTATCGGCCAACCGTTAACTTTAATGCTGAGGCTAATGCCGTTAGCTCAAATATCCGCTATTTAAACTCTACTTTGCCATCTGGCAGCTCAAATTTTGAAACTTACAAAGCGGGCGTTGACGCCCGCCAACCTATTTACCGCAAACAGAATTTAGTGCAAATAGAACAAACTAAAACGCAGGTGAGCCAAGCAGATAAGCAATTACATTTAAGTCAACAAGCACTTATTCTACGCACCACGCAGACCTATTTTGAAGTGCTGATTGCGCAAGATAAAATTGATCTGATTATTGCGCAAAAGGCTGCTATTTTGCGCCAGTTAGTGCAAGCTAAGGCCACCTTTGAGGTGGGCTCTGCCACCATTACCGATGTGAATGAAGCGCAAGCACGCTTTGACTTAATTGTGGCGCAAGAAATAGGCGCCGTGAATGAGTATGAAATTGCTAAACGTTCAGTACAGGCGATTATTGGGGAAATTCCGCAAAAATTAGCCACGGTTAAAGCTGATATTAAACCCAACGCTTTAGAACAGGGACTAGATAAATGGTTAGAAGTGGCCGCACAGAACAATTTGAACATACAAATTCAGCAAGAGGCGCTTAAGTTTTCAGAGCAAGAAATTGAGCGTGCCAAAGCTGGACATTTGCCAACGTTGGATGCCGTAGCAAGCTATACCGATAATTATGCCAATGGCAGTGTTTCTGTGTTTGGTACTGGCAATGAACTTAAAACCGGAACAATAGGCTTGCAGTTGCAGATTCCTTTGTATCAAGGTGGTGCGACGAGTTCACGTGTCAGGCAGGCTGTGCTTAATAAGCAAAAAGCACAAGATGATGTTGAAATCGCACGACGTAACACAGAATTGGAAACACAGCGCGCTTATCTCAACCTGAATACAACTATTGCACAGGTAAGGGCTTATGAGCAAGCGCTCACTTCCAGTCAAAGTCAGGTAGATTCAACTACATTAGGCTACGAGGTTGGCGTGCGTACCAGTGTGGACGTCCTTAATGCACAGCAACAGTTTTTTAGTGCTAAACGCGATTTATTGCAGGCGCGTTACAATTATTTAGTCAATATTATTCGTTTAAAATCTGCTGCTGGCGTAGTAGCCGAGGCAGATTTGGCTGATATAAACCAGCAGTTGGTGCTGTTGAACACGCAGTGATATGGATAACGCTTATCAAAATTTAAAAGCGAGTCAGACTTTAAGTCAGTTGGTTTTGGTGGATATACAAGTGCGCCTAGCGTCGGTGATGCCAGCTGATGCCATGACTGAAGTTGTAAAAAATTGCGGCATTTTGGTGCAGGCGGCCAACATGCTTAATGTGCCTTTACTGCTTACCGAGCAGTATCCAAAAGGATTAGGGCATACCATCCCAGCGCTTTCTGTCTTGTTGACGCATGTTCAGCCCGTTGAAAAAACCACATTTTCATGTTTGGCAGCGCCTATATTTAAGCGCCAGCTCACGCGTGACCATTCGCAAATAATTCTAACTGGTATGGAGGCGCATATTTGCATCCTGCAAACGGCGCTGGATTTAATTGCCGCGGGTAAACAAGTGTTTGTGGTTGAAGATGCTGTTATTTCACGTAACCCCGCTAACAAAACCAACGCCTTGGCCAGATTGCGCGATGCAGGGTGTATCGTCACCAATACCGAATCTCTTGTATTTGAGTGGTTAGGCGTAGCCGAAGGTGATGCCTTTAAGGCGTTAGCCAAACTCATCCGTTAAGTCTGCCAAACACTTAGCCTGAGTAATGACCGTATGAACTGGAAAGCAATTTTCTTTATCGGCCTGTTAGGTTTTGGTGGTTTTCAGCACTTCCAAAAACGCGAGATACTTCATGGGGTAGGTGAAGTAGCATCAGAGGCGCCGCTACAAAGAAACCTTGATATTAGGGATACCCAAAACATCAATGGTTATGAAATTACGCCCTTAGCAAAATTTAGCATTAAAGCACGTGTGCTCGCGAGCAAGCGTTATCACTTTGGACGCGAGGCTGACTTAGCGCCGGTGGATTTTGCACTGGGCTGGGGCGCAATGTCTGATGAGGCGATACTTAATAAAATCGAGATCAGTCAAAGTAGCCGTTTTTACTTTTGGCATGTAGATGAGTTTCCTATCCCGCGTGAAGCAATAGAAACGCAAAGTGCCAATATGCACATGATTCCAGCAGATAGGCTAGTAGAAAAGCGCTTGAAATCAGTGCGCGTGGGGCAGGTTGTTGCGTTAAACGGTTATTTGGTTGAAGCTAAAGCGAGCGATGGCTGGCACTGGAAAAGTTCATTAACACGTAATGACACGGGCAATGGCGCGTGCGAGGTGTTTTTGGTGAAAAGTATTGAGGTGCACTAACTAAAGTATTAAGGCGCACTATTGATCCAGCACTGTTTATCCAAGAATCCGTTCGCATTGAGCTAGTCGAAATGTGAAGGGATTCTTGTGCTTCGACAGGCTCAGCACGAACGGTTGTCAGGTTTAATTCGTGCCGTATCAGTAGTTTAAGCGCGCAGATACTGCGCTATCAAGCTTAAGGTGCGTTGCGTGGCGCCGCGGTTTTGTGCGCTAAAACTCAAGGCGGCATCACTCATGGCTTGCCGCTTAGCAAAATCCGCAAATAGCGATTTAATGCTGTTGGCTAATTCGCTCGTATTTTGCACGCGCTGTGCTGCGCCTGCCGCAACGGCTAACTCCGCCACTTGCGCAAAATTAAAGGTATGCGGCCCGATCAATACGGGTTTACCTAAACTGAATGCTTCAATTAAGTTTTGCCCCCCTAATGGCAATAAACTGCCGCCAATAAAAGCGACATCACAAGCCGCGTAATAGGTAAACATTTCACCCATAGAATCGCCAAGCAAATAGCTGAGCTGGCTTTGCGCTTCGGTTTGATTAGCGAGCGTTGAGCGACGTGAATAATTAGCACCATGCTTTTTAAGTAGCTCCGCCACTTCTTCAAAACGCTGCGGGTGGCGTGGCACAATAATGGTCAGCAAATTTGGAATGTTGGCTTTGCTAACAGCGTCAATAATCAGCGCCTCCTCACCATCTCGGGTGCTGGCAGCTAAAAATATAGGCCGATGCTCTCCCAGCTTATTCCGCAGCAGCTGACCTTGCGTAACAGCGTTAGCTGGAGGTGCTACATCAAACTTCAAGTTACCCATCATAATACTTACGTTGTGTGCACCTAAACTTTTTAAACGCTCAGCATCTTGGCTAGTTTGTGCGCCTATTGCGCTCAAATTTTGCAGCCCTTGCTGGACGACGGCACCTAGCTTGCCATAACCTATGGCGGATTTTTCAGATAAGCGTGCATTAACTAATAACAATGGAATAGCGTGCTGTTTGCAATGCGCAATCAAATTGAACCAAAGCTCGGTTTCCATCAGCACACCGACTACGGGTCTAAAATGCGTTAAAAACCGCTCCACCGCAAACGGAAAATCGTAAGGTAAATACACGCTAGCGACTAAATCCCCAAATAATTGCGCGCTAGTGGCGCGCCCAGTGGGTGTGGTGTGCGTAAGTAAAATTTGATGATTAGGGTATTTGAGTAGCAACAATTTGATTAGGGGTTCAGCCGCGCGCGTTTCACCCACTGATACGCAATGGAGCCAAATGACAGGCTTTGCAAACTTAAGCGAGTAAAACCCGTAGCGCTCACGCCAGTGTAGCAAATAGTCGGGCTGTTTTTTTGCGCGCCACAGCAATTTAAGTGGCGTAAACGGTAGTAATAAATAAAGTAAAAAAGTATATAAGCGTCGTGACATGACGTTATTTTCTCACATATTTTTCAAGGCTAACCATTACACTTTTTATTAGCGATCATGTTGTAAGCCAATACCCGTCTTATGCATAATTTTTGCAAGTAATTTTATAGAAATTTACAAAAAATAATTACAAAAAAACCGCTTGACCTACCACTACTAAGTGATTAAATTACTAAAAAAACACAACATGTTGTGGTTATTGCTTAACTTTTGCACAAGCACTTACATTTTCACACAAGTGCTTTTATGACGTTAAGTCACAAGATTTAAATGTAAAATCGTTAAATGAACGCACGCCTAGGTCATGATTTAAACTGACATCAGGTGTGTAAATAAAGGGTTAATCCATGCTAAAAGTCGTTGATACTGCTAAAAATACAAATGCTACAGAGCTTGAAAAAGAAATTCCTATTCAACCAGTTTCGCTTGATATTTGGGATAAAAAATATCGCTTAAAAACTAAAACGGGTGAATATGTTGATCAGAATATAGATGATTCTTATGCGCGCGTAGCACGTGCTTTGGCGGATGTAGAAACCACGACAGAAAAACGTGCAGAGTGGCATGATAAATTTTTGTGGGCACTGCGCCGCGGCGCAATTCCAGCGGGTCGTATCACGTCTAACGCGGGTGCGTTGGAGCACAAACCTGCTACTTCAACCATAAACTGCACAGTTTCTGGTGTGATATCAGACAGCATGGATGATATTTTAGGCAAAGTGCATGAGGCAGGCTTAACGTTAAAAGCAGGTTGTGGTATTGGTTACGAGTTTTCAACGCTACGTCCAAAAGGTGCTTTTGTAGCGGGTGCAGGCGCTTACACCAGTGGCCCACTCTCATTCATGGATATCTACGACAAAATGTGTTTCACCGTATCCTCTGCGGGCGGCCGTCGCGGCGCGCAAATGGCGACGTTTGATATTTCACATCCTGACGTGACTGATTTCATTAAAGCAAAACGTGAGAACGGCCGTTTACGCCAATTTAACCTGTCATGCCTCATTACCAAAGAATTTATGGAGGCAGTAAAAGCAGATGCAGAGTGGAAGCTTGCTTTCCCTGTGACTGAAAAAGAAGCAATCATTGACGGTTTGAACGTGAATGATGAAAGCCACGTAGTGTGGCGCGAGTGGCCAGTAAAAGGTAAATACCTGACAAAAGCTGAAGGTAAAGATGCCGGTAAAGTAGCGTGTCGCGTGTATAAAACCATCAAAGCGCGCCGCTTGTGGGATGTGATTATGTCCAGCACTTATGACTTTGCTGAGCCAGGCTTTATTTTGATTGACCGCGTGAATGAAATGAACAACAACTGGTTCTGCGAAAACATTCGCGCCACTAATCCATGCGGTGAGCAACCCTTGCCACCTTATGGCGCTTGTTTGTTAGGTTCAGTCAATTTAACTCGTTTTGTTAAAAAACCATTCACCGACGAAGCCTACTTCGACTGGAAAGAGTACCGTGAAGTAGTGGCAATTTTTACGCGCATGCTGGATAACGTAGTTGAAATTAACGGCCTGCCATTGCAACAGCAACGTGATGAAATTATGCGTAAACGTCGTCATGGCATGGGGTATTTGGGTTTGGGTTCTAGCCTCACCATGATGAAAATGAAATACGGTGAAGAAGAGTCAATCAAATTCACAGAAGAAGTGACCCGTGTGATGGCGGAAGAAGGCTGGAGCGTAGGCGTGCAACTGGCTGAAGAAAAAGGCCCGGCACCGATTATGGACGAGAAATTTGAAGTAACCGCTGACATGCTGGCAAAACGCCCAGAAATGGCGGCAGACGGCATTAAAGTGGGGCAGAAAATTGCAGGTAAAGTGTTGCTTGGTAAATACAGCCGCTACATGCAGCAGTTCCCAGAAGGCTTGCGTAACCAAATCGCCACTAAAGGCGTGCGCTTTACCCACCATAGCTCGATCGCACCGACTGGCACGATTTCGCTATCACTGGCTAACAACGCCAGTAATGGTATTGAGCCAAGCTTTGCGCACCATTACGCACGTAACGTGATCCGTGAAGGCAAAAAATCAAAAGAAAAAGTCGATGTGTTCTCTTATGAGCTATTGGCTTACCGTGAATTGATTAACCCGAATGCGATGCCGTTTAGCGACAAAGTTGAGGAGCAGTTGCCGGATTACTTCCTGGATTCATCCAGCATTATGGCTAAAGCCCACGTGGATATTCAAGCGGCATCACAAAAATGGATTGATAGCTCGATTTCAAAAACCATTAATGTACCAACCGATTACGATTTTGAAGATTTCAAAAACATCTATCTATACGCTTACGACAAAGGTCTAAAAGGTTGCACTACCTTCAGGTTTAATCCTGAAGCGTTCCAAGGCGTATTAGTGACTGAAAAAGATTTGGAAAGCACTACATACAAGTTCACGCTAGATGATGGTACTGAAGTTGAAGCCAAAGGTAATGAAGAGATTGAATACGATGGTGAAATTCACTCAGCCGCTAATCTTTACGATGCGCTGAAAGAAGGCTATTACGGAAAGTTCTAGTTAGTCATTCCGTGCTCGACACGGAATCCGGTGACTTAAGGACGCTAGATTCTGACTTGCGTCGGAATGGCAACATAAAGGAGAAAATAACATGGCAATTAAAATTGAAAAGAAAATCGTTAGCTACGCGCTAGTGAATGAGCAAGATAAAAAAGACGCAGAAGCCAAGGCGGCCGCACAAAATGCTGAAGCAAAAAATGTCATACAACTGGGCGAGCCATTAAGCCGCCCGGACAAACTGGTAGGCAACACCTATAAAATCAAAACGCCAGTCACAGAACATGCGCTTTACATTACTATTAATGACGTGATAATGAATGAAGGCACACCGCAAGAGCATCGCCGTCCATTCGAGATATTTATTAACTCCAAAAACATGGAGCACTTTCAATGGATAGTTGCCCTTACGCGCGTCATGTCTGCCGTGTTCCGTAAAGGTGGCGATGTCACGTTTTTGGTAGAAGAACTCAAAAGCGTTTTTGAACCCAGCGGTGGCTACTTTAAAAAAGGCGGCAAGTTCATCCCTAGTTTAGTGGCAGAAATTGGCGAAGTTGTTGAACAGCACCTGCAAGAGATCGGCATGCTGAAAAAACCTGGCTTGGATCAACACCAACAAAAACTAGTGACTGAAAAAAAAGCTGAATACCTAGAAAAGCATGCAGCACCCGGTGAAGAAGTGAATGCGGAGGGTTTTCCTAAAGGAGCAAGCTTGTGTGGTAAATGCAGCACCAAGGCCGTGATTATGATGGATGGCTGCTTGACATGCTTGAATTGCGGTGAGAGTAAGTGTGGTTAGATAGGATTTTGCTTTTTAATAACACACGTATGCGATTGGGCTTATTATGTGGATTCATCATTTTATTATTTGCCAACCTTGCCATGGCGATTGAAGAGCCAAAATATACGCTGGTGGAAAAGTCTGGCGTGTTTGAGTTGCGCGCTTATGCACCCAAAGTGCTGGCAGAAACACTGGTGGATGGCTCGCTAGATGCTGCTTCTAGCGTTGGCTTTAGACGCATTGCGGATTATATTTTTGGCAATAACACAGCGCACAATGGAGGCAATGAGAAAATTAGTATGACAGCGCCAGTCACCATGGCAGCCAAGTCTGATAAAAGCCCGTCAGAAAAAATCAGCATGACCGCGCCTGTGACCATGCAGCAAACCGATGGTAAATGGCGCATGTATTTTGTGATGCCCAGCCAATATACCTTAAGTACTTTACCCTCGCCCAATAACCCTGCTGTGACTTTACGTGAATTGCCTGCAACACGAATGGCGGTGATACGTTTTTCTGGTTTGGCGGGGGATGAGAAAACAGCTAAAAAAACTGCTGAGTTAATGGCATGGCTAAAAAGCAAAAATATTGTGCCTATCGGTGAACCTGAGCTTGCACGATATAACCCGCCGTGGACTTTGCCATTTTTACGCCGCAATGAGGTGATGGTGGCGTATTAGTTTTAGTATGTCATCTATCTCTGCACATTCTTTATTTTTGAAACGCATATTTCTGAAAAAATAATAGAACATTATTGTATTTGTGTACTCTTAATTCTTTTTCTTAAATTTCATAATAAGGTTAATCATGGTAAATCAAGAGAGCTATCAAGAAGCGATTACTTTAGACGAGATGGTAGCGCATGTTTGTTTTTGTAAGTTGCACGAAATTTGCTATGACAAAAATAGTAGCGAGTGCATGCGTAACAGAAACATTTACGCAGAGTTTATGAAGAAAAAATCAGAAGAGCGATTAGCTTAAGGAGTGCTTATGCAAAGCAATGAACAATTAACACGTCTTCTTGAGGCAAGCTATGCCAAATTATCTGAGATTAATACCAACATGCTCAAGGTGTTTTGGATCGTGGCAGTTTTTGCATTGTTATATTTTGGACTAATGCTCTATATGCTATTTTTTAGATAGTTTTAAACTGATTGGCTAAACTTTAAGTCAAGGAAGCTAATTGTACTTCATATACAGGTTCCAGTTATGGCGCTAGTTATGGGCATTTTAGGTCTTTGCTAATTAGGCTATTTTCCACCGTTTTATATGATAAAAATGCAATAAGCTCTCATCCACCACTGTAGCACGTGCAGATTGGCATTTTGTCCATGATTGGGATGCGTTGCTAGATGTACCTGCGGTTGATGATAGTAGAGCTGGTGCATTGGTTGGTGTTTATCGACATATCAATAATAACGTTAAACTTGGTGGTAGATTTAACTTTACTCACTTTTCAGCCAAGTAGAGTGGGTAACTTGTTGCCCACGCGTGGCAAATTTTAAATATTCACCATTCCTTTTCGCCTCTAGGCGAGTTACTTTATTTTGCTTGTCCAAAACTAAAGTAACCAAATAAAAAGACACCCACTCCCGCTTGTTTCCTGAGGGTATTACGATTTTGAGACGGCAATCGGAAACTCGCTTCGCTCAAACAGCCGCTTGCCGAAATCCTCCCAAAATCGTAATACTCTCAGGCGCGGCAGAATGGGAAATTAAAAGTCAAAACCAAAGATGAGCAAGCGTAGCCCGTATGCAATACGGGGACAATCTAACTTGAGTTTATGCGTAATCCCACAGGTTAAGCCTTTTCCACTTATCTTTTTAACACAAAAGCATAAGTTCTTTGAAATCTGTCTCATAAACAAAATTATGCGGGTGTTTAGGCGTGAATAAAGCCTGCGTTTGCCAAACATATTGATACAAATACTCTTTGCCGTTATAGTAGAAGCCATAATCGTAATAATCTAATAAAAAAGGGTTTGTGAATGGCAGCGTTGCGTCCTGTATTGATGATTATTGATGATGACCCTTTAATCACCGATACCCTACATTTTGTGTTGAGTAAGCATTTTGAGGTGTGCGTGGCCGAGTCGCATGCGCAATTAAAAAGCTTGTTGCAACAGTTAGATAGCCCGCCAGCTTTGGCTTTGGTGGATTTAGGTCTGCCGCCAAACCCGCATACGCCTGAAGAGGGTTTTAAGGTTATTAGCGCCTTACTCACGCACTCTCCCACTATTAAAATACACGTGCTTTCTGGTCAAAGCGATGATGCCAATGTAAAGCGTGCGCTTTCATTGGGTGCGGTTGATTTTATTGCCAAGCCTTGCGATGTCGATAAGTTAAAAGACATGCTGTTAAATGCACTGAAAGTGCAAAATGTAGAGCTTAATGAAGTCAAATCAGAGCAGGTGCATGGTGGTTTATTAGGTGAAAGTTTACCTATTCAAGCGCTGCGCATGCAGATTCAGCAGTTTGCAGATTCGCCCTTCCCGGTATTGATTGAAGGTGAATCAGGCAGTGGTAAAGAGTTGGTTGCCAGTAGTTTTCATTATGCAAGCCAACGCTTATTACAGCCTTATTTGTCAATTAACTGTGCGGCGGTTTCGCCTTTATTGGCGGAATCTATTCTTTTTGGGCATGCAAAAGGTGCGTTTACCGGTGCGGTTGCAGCCCATGCGGGTTATTTTGAAGACGCAGGTGAAGGCACTTTATTTCTGGATGAAATTGGCGAGTTGCCTTTGGAGCTTCAAGCTAAGCTACTACGCGTATTAGAAAATGGCGAATACCAACGCATAGGTGAAACGCAAACACGCAAAAGTCGCGCACGTATTGTGGCCGCCACTAATCGTGATTTAAGGGCTGAGGTGCGCGCGGGTAAGTTCAGGTCAGACTTGTATCATCGATTAAGCGTATTTACTGTGCATGTACCGTCATTGCGTGAGTTGGGCGACGATAAACATTTGTTGCGTGAGCACTTTGTCGATTTTTACGCTAAACAGATTAGCAAGGCACCTTTCGCATTGGATGCTGATGCGCAGGCGCGCTGGTTGGAATATGATTTTCCGGGCAATGTGCGTGAGCTTAGAAACATAGTGATTCGCTTGATTGCTAAATATGCGGGCAAAACGATTAAAGAAAAAGAACTGGTTGCAGAGTTTGATTTAACGCAACCGGAGGCATCTGGTGACCAGTTCAACTTTAATGATGAAGCTGGCATGACCACGCAAGCGCAGCGCCATTTGCAACGTCAAGCGAATGTAAGTTTAGATGCTGTGCTTAAAACATGGGAGCGCGCATATATTGAAGCTGCGATGAAAATAACCCATGGCAATTTAAGCCAGGCCGCTAAATTGCTCAATGTGAACCGTACGACATTGTATAGCCGTATGAACACGTCAGAAGATAGTTAATTAGGCGGTTCCTTTGTATTCCCCACATTTTGGCTTAAAACAGCCTCCATTCAAAATCACTCCGAACACGGATTTTTTCTTCTCGGGCGGCAATCGTGGTGCGGTGTTAGATGCCTTGGTGTATGCCATTACCAATGGCGAAGGCATTATCAAAGTGGTGGGTGAAGTGGGTAGCGGAAAAACCATGCTTTGTCGCATGCTACAAACTATTCTCCCCGAACAAATCGAAAGTATTTACTTAGCGAATCCAAGTGTGGCGCCAGAGGATGTATTGCACGCTATCGCCTTTGAGTTGCAGCTCAAATTGCCGAAAAATGCAGATCGCTTAAAAGTCATGCAAGCGTTGCAGGCGCACTTGTTAAGTCGTCACGCGCAGGGTCGTCAGGTAGTGATATTTGTAGAAGAAGCGCAAGGCATGCCGTTGGCAACCTTGGAGGAAATCAGGCTGCTTTCAAACTTGGAAACCAAGCAAGATAAGTTGCTGCAAATTGTACTGTTTGGCCAACCGGAGCTGGATGACAACTTAAATCAAACGCATATTCGACAATTGCGTGAACGTATTACGCATAGCTTTCACTTGGGCCCTTTGCAAACCAAAGACATTGGCGAGTATTTAATCTTTCGCTTACGTGCGGCAGGCTATCACGGGCCGCATTTATTTTCTGAAGCTGCGATTAAAAAATTATCGAAAGCTGCGCAAGGTTTGGTTCGACGTGTGAATATCCTTGCAGACAAGGCCTTATTAGCCGCTTTTGCTGACAATGTGTTTCAAGTGACGCCCAAACATGTAAGCGCAGCTATTCAAGATAGTGAATTTGGTGCTAAGGCCAAACCCGTTAAAAAGTTACTTTTGTTGGGCGCATTGATACTCCTTATGCTAGGTGCTGTGGGGTTGGCAGCCACTTTTATCAATAATAAGTATAAACCCCCATCGGTGAATGACTCGCAAAAAAGGGCTGAAAGCGCGCTTGTAAAAAAAGCGGCTACGCCAAACATTAACGCAACAAACCTTGATGCAAACAAGGTGGACGTAACTCCGATTAACCCGGATGCAGCTAAAGCCCCGGTTGTTTTAGCTACCCAAACGACTGCAATTGAGGTTGAAAAAGCCGTGGATGCAAAGCAGCAACTGGCTAACCAGCGTTTTAATGCGACTAATAGCTTGCTGTTAAAAGGCCCGCCTGAAACCGTCACTTTGCAAATCAAGTCGTTAGCGAGAAAATCGGCGATTGGCTCACCAGAAATGGGCAATCTGTCGCTAACAGATGAGCCATTAAATGCTGAACTTGAAAAGCTTAGCCAGCAGATTGAGGTGGACAATATTTACCTGTACCACACGCGTAAAAATGGTGAAATTTATACGGTAATTTTGTATGGCGCATTTGCACAACGCGCAGAGGCTTTGGCTGCACTTAAAGGCTTGCCAGCCTCGATTAGAAACAATCACCCGTATTTACGCACCTTTGCCGGGGTTAAAAAAGATATTGAGCAGGAATAGCAGAAAAGCCTTGTAACTTATTGTTACTATTTGTAATTTCTTGCAAATTTTGCGGTATTATGGAAAATGAGTAATATGAAGAGAAAGCTTTGCACGAAGCTGTTTTATTGCTAACCAAAAACTGATAAACAATACTAAATCCAGCAAGCTGGCAAGTATTGCTAAATACGTTAATTTTGTCATTCTGAGCGTAGCGAAGAATCCAGGCAACTCATTGATAATACTGGATTCTTCGCTATGCTCAGAATGACGGGGTTTGATATTTTGGTTAAAAATAGTACTATTTTTAGTCTCGTGCATACGACTTTTCAAGTGCTTTCACTCAGAATAATGAGCTTTAGCTCATATATTATGTGGGGAAGCCAAATACTGGCTTAGCACTTAGAAAATCGGAGTACCCTTGTGGTGCAAAGCTCTCGAAGTAAAAAAGCAATAAATTAGGGGTAATGCGCTGTGACAACCAACAAAAAAATATTATCACTACTGTGTATCGCCTTGGGGTTGGGCGTATCATCATGTGCACATGAGTCAAAAGTTCAGCCGTCAAAAGGGCATATTGATGGACAAAGCATACCGAACAATCCAGTAGCAAGAACATCCGCTTCAGACGCCACTACGGCAAATGTAATCCCCAAGCCCGTTAGCAGCAGTACCTACCTGCCACCGCCAAAACCCAAAGCCAAAGAGCCTGTTTATAGTATCGTGGTCTATGACACGCCGGTAAAAGAAGTGCTGTTTGCCATCGCGCGCGATAGTAAATTGAATGTCGATATTCACCCATCTATTCAAGGGCGTGTAACCTTGAATGCGGTAGATCAAACCTTGCCTGCTATTTTAGAGCGCCTATCTAAGCAGGTGGATTTGACTTATAAGGTGCAGGGCAATGTGTTGACTATTGCGCCTGATCAGCCTGTATTAAGAACCTATAAAGTTGATTATGTGAATATGTCGCGTGATGCAAGTGGTTTTATAGGCGCTGATGGTCAAATTTCAAGTACAGGACAGAGTTCCGGTTCTGGTGGTACGACAAGTAGTACTTCAGGTACAGGCGCTAACAATAGCTCACGTACCACTGTATCAAGTAAATCTGAAAACCATTTTTGGAAAACCTTAGAAAAAAATATCAGTGATTTGCTTGCAGAAACTGATAAGGAAATCATTATCAGTCGGATAGATGCGGATAAGACTTCTGCCAATACTGGTATTCAAGGTAAATCTGCTTCAGCTAATGCACAAAACAACAGCGCCAATACTAATGGGCAAGTTGACTCACAAAAGGCATTGACTGAATACAAGACTCTATTTGCTGCTAATGTAATTTCAAACCCAGAGGCTGGCATCATCAGTGTAAGAGGGACGAACAAACAGCATGAACGAGTCCAAGAGTTTTTGGATAAAGTGCTCACAAGTGCTAAACGACAAGTGTTAATAGAGGCCACGATTGTGGAGGTAAGATTAAGTGATAATTTTCAATCGGGCATTGATTGGAGTCGTTTAAATAACTCAGCCTCAAATAGTGGGTTTATTTTTAGGCAGCAGTTGGGGCCGCAAGTCAACGTGGGACCGACCGGTGCTTTAACTACAACTGCAAACGCCTTGGGTAGCGTAGCTGCTAATGGAGGGTTTATTGCTGGGTATGTAAACCCCTTAAGTAGAATAGGCAGCATTGCCGCGTCAATTAATCTGCTCGAGCAGTTTGGCGACACAAAAGTGCTATCTAGTCCGAAATTAATGGTGTTGAATAATCAAACAGCAGTTTTGAAGGTGGTTGATAATCTGGTTTACTTCACGGTGCAATCCCAACAGTCTCAAGGTTCAGTTGGCGGCGGTATATTATCTACCGTCACAACCACACCAAACATAGTGCCTGTTGGTGTGGTTATGAGCGTAACCCCGCAAATTAATGACTTAAGTAACGTAAATATTAATGTGAGGCCTACGGTTTCAAGGGTATTGGGTTATAAAAGAGACCCTAATCCGAATTTGATTAATATTGAAAGCTTGGTGCCTGAAATCCAGGTGCGTGAAATGGAGTCGATGTTGCAGATAAATAGCGGCAAGATTGCTGTGTTGGGTGGTTTAATGCAAGATGAAATTTCAAACAACTCTGATAGAGTGCCAGGCTTATCTAAAGTGCCTGTAATTGGTAAGGCATTTACCAGCAAGAATGATGCTACTAGAAAAACCGAACTTGTTATTTTCTTACGCCCAACAGTCATTACCAATGCCAGCTTAGAGAGCGATGAGTTAGCGTCTTACAAGCAATACCTACCCTCACAGCAGTTAGAAAATACACTTGATGCTGACGGTGAAAGGTAAGACTCAGCATGAGTTTACTGATTAAAGCCTTGGCGAGTGCTGAAAAAGACAAGCAGGCAGAGCTTAATAAAAAGGTAGGCAATGAGCGTTCAGTTGCGCTTAGTCCAGCGCTAGAGCTAGCATCAATCGAGGTGAATACTCAAGTAGAAACTGCACCACCCCTACAGCTTAGCGTTACTGAAGCGCCTCAAGCAAAAGCTGTTGAATCTTCAGCATTAAGTCTAGCGCCAGATAGTTTTGGTGATGAACGCGTGTCGCTAGAGGAAGAGGCGGGGTTGAGCACCCAAAATGCTGCTAACAATCTGCACGTTAAACCAGAAGCCCGTGTTAATAAGGCTAAAGTTAAAGGCAGCGTTTCTAAAGGTCAGCCACAAAATGTAGAGGCAGCGTCAGGCGCTGTGTTAGCAGCAACTGCGGCTACTGCATCGGCAAATATTAATCACCAAAAAGCCGCCGCCAGTGTGTTTGTAGCAAACCAAGCGGCTAAAGCGCCAAGTTCAAAATCAGCGTTGGTGATTTTAGGCGTCGCTGGGGCATTGATGATTTGGCTTGGCTTGCAGGGGTATCAATATATTAGTGCGTTAACTGCGCCAGAGGTGGTGATTGTGAAGCCTGCACCGCTGACCCCTCAAATTGCGGATGTGCAAATGACGATAGCTTCTGATGCTTCGGCGGTGGTGGATGAGAGCGTCGTGAATGCTACGGCTGATGTGGCGCCAATACAAAGTCAAAATACTCGCCAGACGGATGCTGTTAAGGCAACGCATGCAGTAGAAACCGAAGCGGTATTTTCAGAGAGTGATAGCAAAGTTGTAGCTGAGCGTGGATTGACTAAAAAAACGCTAAATCAGCCATCAAAAAACGCTCAGCAATCTAACGGTAGTCATGCAGAAAGTGTGGATGATGAGGTGCAATCACAAGGCTTATCATCGGACAACGCAAAACGTGCACCAATCAAGCTGGTGAGTAAAACGCCTGCGGCTGGGGTTGACCCAACTTTGCTAGCGGCTTATCAGGCGTTTAGTCGGGGTGAGGATGCAAACGCGCAACAGCAATATCGACAAGTATTACAGCGAGATGTGCGCAATGTGGATGCTTTGTTGGGGATGGCGGCGATTGCGCAACGGCAAGGCCGCGATGCCGACGCAACCGGGTGGTATCAAGAAGTATTGGGCGTTGAGCCGAGAAATACCATTGCGCAATCTGCGGTGGTTCGTTTGCAGGTCAATGCAGATGTGGTCGGCTCGGAAAGCCGCATTAAAAATCTGTTGGCACAGCAGCCGGAATCAGCAAACTTACATGCGGCATTAGGTAATTTGTACGCCGAGCAAAGCCAATGGGCATCTGCACAAGCAGCTTATTTTAATGCCAGCCGTTTTGCACCAAACAGCGCAGATTATGCGTTTAACTTAGCGATTAGTTTAGATCAGCTAGGTAAGCCTAACCTTGCTTTAGCGCAATACCAGCGTGCGCTGGAGTTGTTGAATAGTTCAGGCGGGTCAAGTCCTGATAGGGCGCAGTTGGAGGCACGGATTAATGCACTTAGGTAGTTTCAAACACTCCTACCTCCTTAAAAGGGGCGGGAGCTTGAAGGAAAAGTTAGAAAAATTAAATGACGGCACTTAAATAATGGTAAATCAGGAATAATGGTAAATCAGGCAACACATAATGATTGAGCAACGACGTAAACTCCGACTTGGAGAGTTGATGGTACAGCAGGGGCTGGTCAGTCAGGATCAGCTACGTATTGCGCTTATTGAGCAAGAGCAGAATGATTTGCCTTTAGGTCGTCAGCTGGTACGTTTGGGTTTTGTGACAGAAGCCATGGTGCGCGACACCGTTGCGCATACTATTGGTACAGAAAGTATTGATTTATCTACCGTGGTGGCTGATATTGAAGCTTTGCAGATGGTGCCGCAAGATTTTTCGCGCCGTTATCATTTGTTGCCAGTTGCCTATGAAGAAGCCACTAAATCCATGGTGGTGGCCATGGCGGATATGTTCAATGTGGTGGCGCTGGATCAATTGCGCGCCATGCTGGGGGGGCAGATTCAGCTTAAACCGGTGCTGGCGGCTGAAGCGCAGCTTGAGGAATTTATTGACCAGTTTTATGGCTATGAGTTGTCGGTTGACGGCATTTTGCGTGAAATTGAAACTGGCGAAATCGATTACCAAAGTTTAGCCGCAGACGGTAACGAATATACGCAGCCCGTAGTGCGTTTGGTGGGTGCGTTGCTGATGGATGCCGTTAAGCGAGGCGCATCTGATATTCACTTTGAGCCGGAGTTTGCGTTTTTACGCATACGTTACAGAATCGACGGTGTATTGCAGCAAATCCGTAGCTTACATAAAAGCTACTGGGGCGGCGTTGCGGTGAGGCTTAAAGTAGTGAGCGGGCTAGATATTGCAGAAACCCGCGCGCCACAGGATGGTCGTTTGAACATGAACTTATGCGGCCGCCCAATTGATTTCCGGGTGTCCACGCATCCTACCATTCATGGTGAAAACATCGTATTGCGGGTGCTGGATCGTGAAAAATCTATTATTCCAATGGAGCGTATGGGTTTGCGTCCATCCACACTGGATGAGTTGCGTTTAATGATGACGCGCCCTGAAGGTATTTTGATTGTTACAGGGCCTACTGGTAGCGGTAAAACAACGACGCTGTACTCATTGTTGTCGCACCAAAATACTGAGGCCGTCAATATTATGACGTTAGAAGACCCGGTTGAATATCCTGTCACCATGATGCGTCAAACCTCAGTGGCGGAGGTTAATAAAGTGGATTTTGCCAACGGCATCCGTTCAATCATGCGGCAAGACCCAGATATTATTCTGGTAGGTGAGATTCGCGATGCCGATACTGCCACGATGGCGTTTCGTGCCGCAATGACAGGGCATCAGGTATTTAGCACCCTGCATACCAACTCGGCTTTAGGTGCTTTTCCGCGCTTAACCGACATTGGTATTTTGCCAGACATTATGGCGGGTAATATTATCGGTGTAGTGGCGCAACGTTTGGTGCGTGTACTTTGCCCGCATTGTAAAGTAAAGCATGAGCCAGATGCGCTAGAGCGTAAAGTGTTGCGACTTAAGCCCAGTGACAAGCCGCAAATTTATAAGCCTAAAGGCTGCAAACGCTGTAATCAAAATGGCTATCGTGGACGTATGGCGATCATTGAATTGTTACGAATCGATAGCGACATGGATTCATTGATTTCACGCCGTGCGCATTTAGACGAGCTGCAAAAAATGGCGCTTGATAAAGGCTTTGTCACATTAGCAGAAGATGGTGTGCGCCGTATTTTAGAAGGCTACACTAGTGTGGCTGAGGTGATGCGGGTTATTGATTTAACGAGCCGTATTCGCGCCTAACCAATATGCCTTCATTTAACTATAACGCTGTTGATAAACTAGGTCGCCTCGCCATGGGGCAGATTGATGCAATTAACGAGGTGGATTTAGAAATCCGCCTAGAGCGCATGGGCTTGGATTTAGTCACTTTTCGCGCGGCCAAAAAATCAACCAGCTTGTTTAACCGCAATAAAGTCAGTAATCAAGATTTGGTCATGTTTTGCTTTCAGTTAGAGCAGTTAATGAGCGCGGGTGTGCCGTTGCTGGAGTGCTTAACTGACCTGCGCGAGAGTAGCAACAACTTGTATTTTCAAAAAGTGTTGGGCGCAGTCAGTGCTGAGATTGAAGGCGGAAAAATGCTGTCGCAAGCAATGGCAGAGCATCCTGGTGTATTTAGCGATGTGTTTGTAAGCTTGATTGATGCGGGTGAGCAAACAGGGCAGTTGCCGGTAGTGTTAAATAACTTATTCAACACTATCCGCTGGCAAGATGAGCTGATGTCGCAAACTAAAAAGCTATTGGCTTATCCAGCTTTTGTGGCGGTCGTGGTGCTGGGTGCTGTAGCGTTTTTAATGACTTATCTTGTGCCGCAAATGGTGTCATTTTTACGTAATATGGGGCAGGAGTTGCCGCTCAATACCAAGATTTTGATTGCCATATCAAACGCGTTTGTGAACTATTGGTGGCTAATCATCGGTGTGCCTATTTTAGTTGTCATCGGCCTTGCAACCGTTATTCAGTCCAGCCCCAAGGCGCGTTACCGGTTTGATATGCTGAAGCTAAATTTACCCGTTACCGGGCCAATTTTGCATAAAATTATTATGGCGCGCTTTGCACGTTATTTTGCCTTAATGTATCAAACGGGCATTCCAATTTTGGATGCGATTAAAATTTGTGAAAACATCGTGGGTAATCGCGTGGTGGCGGATGCGTTAAGCCGCGTGCACGCGCAGATTAACGCAGGCGACTCTATGAGTGAGAGCTTTCGTAATGCGGGCTTGTTTCCGCAACTGGTCGTGCGCATGATTAAAGTGGGTGAAAGTACCGGTGGCCTTGATAAATCACTACTCAATATCAGTTATTTTTACGACCGTGATGTGAATGACGCGATGCAAAAAATGTTAAAAATGTTAGAGCCGGCACTGACAGTGATATTAGGAGGCATCTTGGCATTTATTATGTTCTCGGTGCTGGGCCCGGTTTATGATTCATTCAGCAAACTTAAAATATAAATGCAATTTTCGCACCACAGGCACTCCGATTTTCTAAGCACTAAAAAGTGCTTGAAAAGTCGTATGTCGCCACACTGCGTTGCTTACAAAAAATTACTCCTTGCATATCAAACATATGCGCCGTCGAAATTTTTTGCTCGCGCCTTGTTTGGCTTAGAAACTTGCATTTATAAACATTTTTTAAAAGACCAATAAAAAATGCTACAAGGTAACCAACATAAATTAGTGCTATGTGCCACAGCCAATCATTTATTGGCTGGGTATTGGCGTGCTGGCAAGTTGCAGGGCAACCAAAAGTTTGCCAATGATGCAATAGGCCATCAGGAATTTTCTGGCTTTTTACAGCAATACCCAGCAACGCCAATCTATTTAATAGCCGATGCGGTTGAAGAGGATTACAGGCTTGAGAGCCTGCCGCATACATCCGGTAGCGCTAAACAGGAGCTGGTCACTCGCAAACTGAATCAACATTATCGAGGCAAAGATTACCGTACAGCGCATTTTATCAATCGCGATAAAGATAAGCGCAAGGATGATAACTTTTTGTTTGTTGCCTTGAATAATGATGACTTCATGCAAGATTGGGTGAGGATTATTCAATCGGTTGAGGCGCAGTTAGTGGGCGTTTACTTGCTGCCAATGCTAAGCCAAGTAGTGGCTAAGCAGCTTAAACTGATGGCGCCACATATATTGCTATGTGAAAAACTGTCATCAGGTTTGCGGCAAACTTATTTGCATCACGGGCGTTTACGTATGAGCCGCTTAGTTTCAAACGTGCCTGATGCGGCAAACAAGCTCGGGTATTTTTACCTGATGGAAACTGAAAAAACGCGGCTTTATTTAATGAGTCAGCGTTTTATTTCGCGTGAAACACCGCTCAATTTAGTGCTGCTGAGTGCCGATGGTTCAACACAGCAAATTAGTCAGGGGATTAGCCAAGAACAAGGTTTGGAATGTTCTGATGTTAATTTGACTTCATTTGCAGAGAACTTGGGATTGCCCGCGAATTTGATTTTGCAAATGCCAGAATTGCTACACATGCAGCTACTGGCAAGCGGGAACCTGGTTGATAATCTTGCGCCTGATGGTCTAACTAAACACTTTCAGTTTGGCAGGCTTAAACAAGCGATTAAAGTTGCAAGTTTGATAATCGCGCTAGTTGGCGTAGTTGCGGCAGGCTGGATGTTTAAACAGGGTTTAGATAATAAAGCGGCATTAACCCAAGCGGAACAAGATACCGTGTTGCAACAACATCGTTATGATGAGGTGGCTAAAAACTTCCCAGTGACGCCAATTGGCGCTAATGATTTAAAATCTGCGGTGGAGTTGCATAAAGTCATCGCTAGCTACCCAAAATCACCACGGCGTATGATGCAAGTAGTGAGTGCCGCGCTTGAGCAGCCGTCGCTAGCAAATGTGCAATTAGGCCGATTGCGCTGGGTATTAAGCGGTGATGTCAATGTTAAAGATGACGATAAATCTATTCCACTGCCAGCAACTAGCGGTGGCAACAGCAATGCTACATTGAATGCAGACCCTGCAAGCTTGAGCGAGATTGCTTTTGTTACGGCTGAAATATCTAACTTTACGGGAGATTACCGTGACGCGCTTAGTAGCGTGAATCGATTTGTGGCGAGCATTAAAGCTGATAATCGCGTGGCGGCGGTGGAAGTGCTGCAAGAACCGGTCAATGTGAGCTCATTTGTAGATTTGCAAGGCAGCACCACAGACGAGCAATCTACACAAAAACAACCGGCCTTTTTTAAGCTTAAAGTGATACTTAAACCACAGCAAGCGCCGGCAGAAAACCTAGCTGAGGTGAAGCAGCCATGAAGCTAAACAGACAAGATTGGCAAAAGCTGCAAACGCCATTGGTGGTATTGGGCGTGGTATTTATTACGGTTACGCTGCTGATTGGTTTTGCGCAGCATTACAATACAAAGCAAGAGCAAGCATTGCAAACACAACAAAATTTACTAAATGCCGCGCGCCAGCGTTACCAATCATCTGGCGCAGAAAAAGACATGATTACTGAATTTTTACCTCAGTATCAAGCCTTGATTAACCAAGGGTTTGTGGGTGAAGAACGACGCATTGAATGGGTAGATGATTTACGTGCACAACACAAAAATCATCAATTATTTGGCATTAAATACAACATTAGCCAGCAAGAAAAATATACGCCAGCTTTCGCTACAAATTTAGGCGGTTTTGTATTGCACCGTTCAATCATGAAATTAGAGCTTGATATGCTGCATGAGGGTGACTTACTGCAATTAACCGAATCACTTAATGCTAACAATGCGGCATCATTTATGTTGCGTGATTGTGAAATTGTGAGGTTAAATACAAATGGCTTACCAAGTGACCAGCTAATTGCCAATCTGCATGCACAATGTGAGCTAGATTGGCTCACATTGCGTGAACCAGCACCAATTCAAACTGCACTGCAGTAGTGTGACATGATGAATGTGATCATTAAATTATTTACCCCCACCTTACCCGCAAAGGGCATGTCCGTTCAATTGGCTGCTAAAGTAGCTCAGTTGAACGCCATAACCTTCCCCCTGAAATGGGGAGGGAAGATGCGCGATGCCGAAATTAGCATGCCCTCTACATTGAGGGCTAGGCTGGTTAAGCGACTGAAGTCCATTACCAGCCAATATATCCCCTCCCCATTGAAGGGGAGGGCTATGCTTTCAAGTTCAGGTATGTACGGTACGCAACAACATATGCCCTCCCCATCAAGGGGGAGGGCTAGGGTGGGGGTGCAATACCCGCAATCAGCCAACGCGCTTAAAATGTTCATCACCTTATTAATAGCTTCATTTTTCACCTCAGCGCAAGCCGCGCCTGATGATGACTTTGGCCGACTATTCAGCCGCCAAAATGAACGTAAAAATCTGAATGTTAAAAGGCAGAATCAAAAACTAAAAGTCATTACCCCGCAAGATCTTCAGCCAGAACCAGCGGCTAATGCCGCCCCGCCAGAATTACCAAACCCCATCACCATGCAAGGTTATGTAAAGCGTAGCAATGGTGCAAGTACCTTATGGATTAACAACCAAGCCGTGCAAGAAGGCAGCGCAATAGACAATGTACAAATAGGTCGGCTAAAAGGGCAGCAAAACAAAACTGGCACGGGCTCAGATAGTTTAAATGTAAAAATTCCCGCCAATGGGCAGCAGGTTCAGCTAAAGGCAGGACAAGTTTACATGCCGGAAACCAACCAAATTGTAGAACTTAAAACAGTGGAAAAAGCCAAGCGGCTGAATTTGGAAGAGACTGGGGCGATTGGCGATGATGAAAAGTCATCACAATAAATGTAACTCTCAAAGGGGAGGTGCGCTGATTATATTTGTTTTGGTTTTGGTGCTGGCTGGGTCGGCGACTTTGTTTTCCCTGATAGACGGTAGTGATGTGAAAATTGAGCGGGATAAAATAACAGCTCTAGCACTATCAGAGGCAAAGGCTGCGTTGATTGGGCGAGCAGTTTCGGATGTTAATCATCCAGGGAGCCTACCTTGCCCAGATGGCAATAACGATGGCATCGCGGATCCTTTTGGAGTAGGTAATTTATGCCCCAGTAATATTGGGCGTTTACCATGGAAATCGTTAGGAATATCAACTTTAATCGATGGGGCGGGTGAGTCACTATGGTATGCCATTTCTCAAAACTATCGTGATCATATATCTGCAGAGCCAATTAATAGTACAGCTTTAGGTGGTTTGGTTGTTGATGGAGTTGCAGATCAAATAGCCATTGTTTTTGCACCGGGACAACCTTTAAATGCTCAGGTCGCACGTCCTAGCAATAGCGTTGGAGATTATTTGGAGGCGGAAAATGCCGATGGTGATATGGATTTTAATAAACAACAATCTCTAGTACAGAATGATCAATTAATAACAATAGGTCGTGCAGAGTTGGCTTCAATAGTTTCTCAACGCATACTCCGCGAAATTAGAGGTGACGATACCCAAGGAATGCAACAATACTTTAATAATGAAGGCGCATATCCATATGCTGATGGTAATGCTGATGGTAATGCTGATGTGGGCGTTTACGCTGGAACGCCTTCTTATCAGGCAGGATTGTATAGCTTATCTTTTAATGCGGTTACCAAAAGCATGCTTTTGGATAATGGTTGGTTTTCATTGTTGGATTACTCTGTTTCCGCGACCCAAGATAGTGCGGTTCTAAGTATTAATGGAAAGAATTTGTCTGTAGGCCCATGATGAAAACATTTAAATTTAGTGGATTTACTTTGGTTGAGATGGCGGTGGTTTTAGTAATTATGGCGCTATTGTTAGGCGGTTTGCTATCACCACTAACCGCACAAATGGACCAAAAAAATTATACAGAAGTAAAAAGAGCATTAGAGAGTGCTAAAGAAGCTTTGATGGGCTATGGGTTGTCGAATAAGCATTTGCCATGCCCAGATAAAACAGCGGGCGCTAACAATGGCATCAATGATCGTCCGAATGATGGTGTTGAGGATTTTAGTGCAGCAGGCAATTGTATAACGCAAGAAGGTAATTTGCCGTGGGCAACGCTTAGTTTAGCCGAGCGAGACCCGTGGGAGCAGAGGTTCATATATAGGGTGACAGCGGCATACTCTCAACGTGCACCACTTTTTACTTTTGGCTTGGCAACCAATGGGAATCTCAGGGTATGTAATGCGGCTTTATGTGCCGTGCCGCGATTAACAGACGTTGCAGTAGCGGTCATTGTTTCAAAAGGTAAGAATGCGGGTAGTTGTTCTACGGCTCCATCGCCACCTGCTTGTGCAGACGAAAGGGCGAATGATGATGGTAATAACGACTTTGTCAGCCATACGCCAACGGTAACAGGTTCAGCAAATGGTGAATATGACGATGTTGTTGTGTGGCTATCGAGTAACATTCTAATCAATCGTATGGTTACAGCAGGTCAATTACCTTAATGAATGACAACCAACTCCTCCGCTACAGTCGCCACATTTTACTTCCGCAGATTGAATATGAAGGTCAAGAAAAGCTCGTCAACAGCCATGCGCTGATTGTAGGGGCGGGTGGCTTGGGCTCGCCAGCCGCATTGTATTTGACTGCGAGTGGCGTAGGCACCATCACGATCTGTGATTTTGATACGGTAGATCTTACCAATTTGCAGCGCCAGATTGTGCATACAACCTCTGCTGTTGGCATTAACAAGGCAATTTCCGCACAAAATACTTTATTAAACATTAACCCTGAAGTACGAGTGAATACGGTTTGTGAAAAGTCAACCGAGGCTGATTTTGCAAGGCTAATTTCACAGGCTGATGTGGTGCTGGATTGTTCTGACAATTTCGCAACACGATACATGTTGAACAAGTTATGCGTGCAGTTGAAAAAACCGTTAGTTTCAGGGGCTGCCCTTGGCTTTGAGGGGCAGATCACGGTTTATGACATGCGTTCAGACGCCAGCCCATGTTATCACTGTTTGTTCCCGGATAATGGTGAAGATACCGAGTTACGCTGTGCAAATAATGGTGTGTTTGCGCCGTTAGTGGGCATGATAGGCACTACTCAAGCGGCTGAAGCTTTGAAGCTGTTGATGGGTATTGGTGAGAGTTTGCAAGGGCGCTTGTTGTTATTAGACGCACTTGCTATGGAGTGGCGCACTATCAAGCTGGGTAAAGACCCCGCTTGTTTGGTTTGCGGCACTTAAGGCTCCTTCCCCCCGTTAGGGGGAAGGTTGGGATGGGGGTTGAAACTATCAATAAT
>JABFQV010000010.1 GCA_013141495.1 Methylotenera sp.
CTCGTATTTTGCAGCGCTTCGTTGCCTTGTTTCGTCAGCGAAGGCGCGCATTCTACAGGGATTTTAAAACCCGTCAACTATAATTTAAAAACTCTTTTAATTATTGTTGAGCCGTATTTTGTAGCGCGTCGCTAACGTTGTTTTGTTAGCGAGGTGTGCATTCTACATGGCTTATGAGTTTGGTCAAGTGACTATTTACAGTGTTACAAAATTGTTACATTTGCGAATTTACGCTTGCCAACTTGCGCCGTAACCGTTTGCCCTTTATTTAGCGTTAGCGCTTTATCGGTTACTTTTTCGCCATCCAGTTTAATGCCGCCTTGCTCAATAGCCCTAAAGGCTTCCGATGTGCTACTAACCAAGCCTGCAAGCTTCAACAACTGCGCAACCCCTATGCTATCGGCATCTATTGTTATTTTAATTTCAGGCACATCGTCCGGTATGCCACCTTTTGATCGCGTTTGAAAATCCGCCAATGCTTTTTCGGCGTCGGCTAAGCAATGAAAACGTGTCACGATCTCTTGCGCGAAGCGCACTTTGATGTCTCTTGGATTGGCGCCTGTAGCAACATCCGCCTTCCATTTTGCAATTGTTTCTAGCGATTCAAATGATAGCAACTCTATATAGCGCCACATTAATTCATCTGATATCGACATGATTTTAGCAAAAATCACTTCGGGCGCTTCTGCGATACCTATATAGTTGCCAAGTGATTTAGACATTTTATTAACGCCGTCCAAACCTTCTAGCAAAGGCATCGTCAACACGCACTGCTGACTTTGACCTGCCTGCTTCTGCAATTCCCGTCCCATTAATAGGTTGAATTTTTGATCAGTGCCGCCAAGCTCTAGGTCTGCATTTAGCGCTACCGAATCATAACCTTGCAACAAGGGGTATAAAAACTCGTGAATAGCGATCGGCTGATTGGATTTATAGCGCTTAGTAAAGTCATCGCGCTCAAGCATACGCGCGACAGTATGACTAGCCGCCAGCTTAAGCATACCTGCCGCGCCTAACTCGTTGAGCCATTTAGAGTTGAATACTACTTCAGTTTGCTCTGGCTTAAGTATCTTAAACACTTGCGCGGCATAAGACTTTGCGTTCTCTTGCACCTGCTCACTAGTAAGCGGTGGGCGCGTCGTGCTTTTGCCTGAGGGGTCACCAATCATGCCAGTAAAATCACCAATCAGAAATAGGACGTGGTGACCCAACTCTTGAAATTGACGCAACTTATTGATGAGCACGGTATGACCCAAGTGTAAATCTGGCGCAGTAGGGTCAAATCCAGCTTTAATTCTGAGCGGCTTGTTCTTTTTTAGCTTTTCAACTAATTCCGCCTCGATTAGCAGTTCATCTGCGCCGCGCTTTATGATTGCAAGCTGCTGGTTAATATCTATATTCACGTACCTTCGTCCTTAAACTTAATATTTTTTACGGCTCATTTACTTGTTTTAATTACGTTTTCTGTTAGTATCTACGACCGCATTAAATTTTTACAAGGGTCAGCCCGTGGATACTAACGAGTCTAATCAAAACAATTCAACTCAATTTTCTATTTTAGCGCAAAATGCCAATAAAGCTGAATCTAAGCCTAATCTAGTTTCTGAGCGAAAGTTGAAGCTACGCTGGATTTTAGCGATTTCTTGTTTACCCTTGTTTGGCATCTACACTGCATTCGGTATTGCACCACAAACACTCACCGGCACCATCCAAACCGCTGCAATCAGTGAAGAACTTTTACTGCCCGATGTCACTGATGCGGCTAGCTTAGATATATCTGCAGAGAAATCGCCTACGCAAAACTATTGGTATAAAGACCATGTCCGTCGTGATGACACATTAAATAGCCTATTGTCTCGCCTTAACATTCGTAATCGTGATGTGATTGAGTTTATCCGTAATGACGAAATCGCCCGAGAAATTGCAACTTCGCTTATTCCTGGCAGACAAGTTGAAGCCGAAACCGATAGTGACGGCAACTTAGTCTCATTTGAATATCAAGTTAAAGCCGACCAATTCATCATGGTTAACCTCACTGCAGACGGTTATAGTGCAAGCAACATTACGCACGACCTTGAAGTGCGAGCCATATTGAAGTCAGCCAAAATCAAAAGCTCTCTATTTGGCGCTACGGATGATGCTGGCATCCCTGACCATATCGCAATTCAGCTAGCAGATATATTTGAAAGCGACATTGACTTCCATACCGACTTACGCCGCGATGATCATTTTAACGTTATCTACGAGGGTAGTTACGACCAAGGTCAATTACTCAAAACCGGCGATGTATTAGCCGCAGAGTTTGTAAATAATGGCAAAACTTATCAAGCCATAGGTTACCGTGACGGTAATAACCAAATGCAGTATTTCACGCCTGAAGGTAAAAGCCTGCATAAATCATTTTTACGCTCCCCACTAGAGTTTACGCGCATAAGCTCCGGCTTTAACTTAGCGCGGTTTCACCCAGTGTTACAGCGAATTAGAGCACACAAAGGTGTGGACATGGCCGCCCCTACAGGAACGCGCGTAAAAGCATCTGGTGATGCTGTGGTTGATTTTGTAGGTCAAAAAGGCGGCTATGGCAATGTGATTGTACTTAAGCATACTAATGGCATTAGTACTGTATACGGACATCTCTCACGTTTTGCAGCGGGTTTACGTCGTGGCGCTAAAGTTGTCCAAGGCGAGATTGTCGGCTTTGTTGGCATGACTGGCACCGCTACCGGGCCACATTTACATTATGAATTTTTACTCAATGGCCAGCATCGCGACCCTATGACCGTTGCATTACCTAAATCGAATGCAATTGAGGCGCAAAACAAGGCTGCGTTTGACAACGCCTGTAATCAGCTCACAGCCCAACTTAGACTACTAGACGCAAGCAATATCGCGGCACTAGAATAGTCATATCCAGCATAAGACTGCCCCGTGGCTGGTACACTTTTCATCGGACTGATGTCAGGAACCAGCCTTGATGGGGTCGATGTAGCGCTAGTTGAGTTTAATAACACCCATCAACCAAAAGTTATTCATACCCATTTTTTAGCTTACCCTTCATTATTGCGTGCTGAAATTTTGGCTTTGCAGCACCCCACACAAAATGAGCTCGAAACAACCGCGCTGATGGGCAATACGCTTGCACAGCTTTATGCTACAGCCGTCAATCAGCTACTCTCCGCCACCAAGCTCCAACCTAGCAGTGTTGTAGCCATTGGCTGCCACGGCCAAACTATTAGACATCGCCCAGGTTTTAAGGATGGCATCGGCTTTACCTTACAAATTGGCAATGCTGCATTATTGGCTGAACTGACAGGCATTACTGTAGTAGCTGATTTTAGAAGCCGCGATATTGCCGCAGGCGGACAAGGCGCACCTTTGGTGCCCGCCTTTCACCACGCTCTGTTTTTTAACCCCAAAGTTAATCGCGCTATTATTAACATTGGCGGCATCGCCAACATTACTTACCTTGCCAGCACAGGCGCGGTGTTAGGTTTTGACTCCGGCCCTGGCAACATGCTACTCGATGCTTGGGTTAAGCAGCACCTTAACTTGAATTTTGACGCAGATGGCGCCTGGGCAAGCTCAGGCATGGTGATTGACCCATTGCTATCGGCGATGTTAGCCGAACCTTACTTCTCATTAACACCACCTAAAAGCACTGGGCGCGACTTATTTAACGCCACCTGGCTCAACGCCTTTCTGTTAAACAAGCACTATCAGCCCAAAGATGTAGCGCACACTTTAGTGGCGCTTAGCGCGCACAGCATATATAACACTCTAGTACAGCATTGCCATGTTGTAGATGAAGTGTATTTATGTGGGGGTGGCGCTAGAAACGGGTTGTTAAAACAGCACCTAAAATTTTTGCTGGGTAATATTAAATTGGCAACCACTGATGATTTAGGGTTAGGCATTGATTGGGCAGAGGCCGTTGCATTTGCTTGGTTAGCGAAACAATGTCTAAATCAACACCCTGCTAATTTACCAGAAGTCACGGGCGCTAAAGGCACACGTATATTAGGTGCAATCTACCAGCATTAACCCAAGTAATGCGTTAACAATTTATCAGAACGCCTCAATAAAGTATAATCACGACCTAATGATGATTAGAATTGTAGAAACGCCATGACAAACAGACCCACCAAAGCCACGATTACTTTTGATAACGGTGCCGCCCCAATTGAGCTGCCTATGCTTTCAGGCAGCTTGGGCAATGATGTGATTGACATTCGCACACTAGGTAAACATGGCGTATTTACTTACGACCCGGGCTTTATGTCAACCGCGGCTTGTAATTCAAATATTACGTTTATTGATGGCGAAAAAGGTCTGCTCTACTATCGTGGTTACCCTATTGAGCAGCTAGCTGAGCATTGTGACTTTACGGAGGTCTCTTACCTGCTGATTAACGGTGAACTGCCCAATGCCGCACAAAAACAAGAGTTCATTCGTACAATAACCAGCCACACCATGCTACACGACCAGCTCTCTAACATATTTAGAGGATTCAGGCGCGATGCACACCCAATGGCCGTCATGGTTGGTGTCGTGGGCTCAATGTCTGCGTTTTACCATACCAAGGGTGATATACACGATGCGCTGAGCCGTGAAATCACTGCACACCAATTGCTGGCAAAAGTACCAACCATTGCCGCGTGGAGCTATAAATACACTGTTGGTCAGCCATTCATGTATCCGGCAAATCATTTAAACTATGCTGAAAATTTTATGCATATGATGTTTGCTACCCCTTGTGAACCTTATATACCCAACCCGGTACTGGCAAAGGCATTTGACCGAATTCTGGTTTTACATGCTGATCACGAGCAGAATGCTTCAACATCTACGGTAAGACTTGCTGGCTCAAGTGGTGCTAATCCATTTGCCTGCATAGCAGCCGGCATTGCCTCGCTATGGGGGCCTGCGCACGGCGGTGCTAACGAAGCTACGCTTAAAATGCTGGAAGAAATTGGTGATGTTTCACGCATAGATGAATTTATAAAGCGTGCTAAAGATAAAACTGACACGTTCCGACTGATGGGTTTTGGTCACCGTGTTTATCGTAACATGGATCCTCGAGCGGCGATTATGCGTAAAACGTGCCATGAAGTGCTGGCAGAGCTAGGCTTGAACGACGACCCCATGTTTAAACTGGCCATGGCACTGGAGAAAATTGCACTTGAAGATGAGTATTTCGTTTCACGGCAGCTTTACCCGAACGTTGATTTTTACAGCGGTATCGTGATGCGTGCCATGGGAATTCCCAACAGCATGTTCACCGCCATTTTCGCTTTGGCCCGCACTGCAGGCTGGATAGCGCAATGGAGCGAGATGAACGCTGACCGTGAGCATAAGATTGGGCGCCCTCGCCAACTCTATACGGGTAATACTAGACGTGAAATTGTACCGATTGAAGAACGCTGATTAAATTTAGAAACTTTCAATCTAGTAAATACAAAAAAGCCAAGCAATGTAGCTTGGCTTTTTTGTAATCCAAATTAAAACTTATACCGAGAAAGACGAGCCGCAACCACAAGTTGTAGTGGCTTGCGGATTGCGAATAACGAATTGTGAGCCTTGCAAGCTATCCTGATAATCAATTTCAGCGCCCATCAAATACTGCAAACTCATCGGGTCAATGAGTAACGTTACCGTATCTTTTTGCACTTGCGTATCATCTTCATTCACTTCTTCTTCAAAAGTAAATCCGTACTGAAAGCCGGAGCAACCACCACCACTTACAAACACACGAAGTTTAAGATCTGGCGACCCCTCCTCCTCAATCAATTCTTTCACTTTTTTAGCTGCGTTATCAGTAAAAACCAATGGCGCAGGAATTTCTATATTTTCTAAGTCAGCGACTGTATTCATGTTGTACTCCTAAAGTTTCAATAAAATCATTATGCTACGGCACGCCCGCATAATCAAGCCGGCATGCACACTACGTTATTCTGTACGATCAACCGCATAAACCAACTTACCCTCAATCACCGCACCCGTATGCATTTCAAGTGAGTTGTAAGTAACATCCCCGGTAATGCGCGCTTTGGTTTGTAGCTCTATAAACTGGCCGGCTTTTACTGGCCCCAGCACCGTGCCATTGATCACTATTTTTGAGGCCGTAATAGCACCTTCAATTCTGCCATGCTCACTAAGAATCAACGTGCTTGGACTGTCACTCAACTCACTCACTGCACCCAGTATAGCGCCATCTACACGTAAACCACCAGAGAAAATTATATTGCCTTCCACCCGCGTATCCACACCAATTAAGGTATCAATACTATTTTGAACTTTATTACTTTTCTTAAAAAACATATTGATTCTCATCCAAAATTGTTATTAAAGTTGATTAATAAACCTATCGTTACGGGCTTTATTTTTTACCATTCAACATTTGTTTGTAAAAAACCAACTCTTCTTTAATGTGCATATTCTCATCCTGCACTTGATTTAACGCTTTTGTTAAATTAACTTGTGCAGCTTGCTCTATTTGCAACTGACGTTCTACCTGTATTATCTTGGTATTCAATACTTGATTTTCAAGAGTGGCTTGCTTCAGCTTATCACGAATACTTTCCCCGCCGCCAGTAAATTGCCAATACGCGATGACATAACCCAGCACAATAAAAATGACTGCGGCACCCCACTGAAAATACCATGGCCGCTTGGATCGGACAGCGACTTGCTTTGCTGTTAAACCAAAATGACTTCTGATTCTTCTTCTAACAGGTTTCATTCAAATATAGCTACGGCAGGAATGGGACAACTTCTAAACCTGTATTTTCCGGCAAACTAAACATAATATTCATATTTTGTACCGCCTGGCCCGCTGCACCCTTCACTAAATTATCTTGGACAACAACCAATGTTAAATAGCCCGCTTCTGCTTGCCTGTGCAATGCAATGCGAATCTGGTTTGATCCACGCACAGAACGTGTTTCTGGCAGACTTCCTGTCGGCATTACATCAACAAAACGTTCATGCTGATAACGTTGCTCATACAAAGCCTGCAAATCAACACTTTTAGCCTTTTCGGACAATTTAACGTAAATAGTGGACAACATGCCTCGAATCATCGGGATCAGGTGTGGAACAAAAATAAAATGTAGCTCAGTACCAGCCAGTTGAGTCAGTTGTGCATAAATTTCCGGGTGATGGCGGTGTCCCGCCACGCCGTATGCTTTCATGCTATCACTGGATTCCGCAAACAATGTTGCTACTTCAGCTTTTCTGCCTGCGCCAGATACACCTGATTTAGAGTCCGCGATAATCGGTGCAGAATAATCAATCAAGCCTTGCTCCAGCAAAGGCGCCAACCCCAACAAAACCGTTGTTGGGTAACAACCCGGATTACCAATAACTTGTGCCGATTTTATTTTTTCACGATAAAGCTCTGGGATACCATAAACAGCTTCACGCAAAACATTCGGGCAACTATGTGGCAATTTGTACCACTTTTCAAAAACAGCGGTATCTTGTAAACGAAAATCTGCCGCCAAATCAATAAGCTTTACCTTAGCATCCAATAATGTTTGTGCCTGACCCATGGCAACACCATGTGGCGTCGCAAAAAACACCACATCGCACTCACTCAAATTAGCCTGTGCAGGATCTGAAAAAGCTAAATCGACATAGCCCCGCAGGCTCGGAAACATATCTGCCACAGCGGAACCGGCGTCTCCACGTGAGGTAATCGCCGTTAGGGTCACGTTGGGATGTACGCTTAACAAACGCAACAATTCGACACCTGTGTAACCAGTGCCACCAACAATACCCACTTTTAATTTTTTAGCTGTCATACCGTTATCTTAACAAAACATCGCACCGTGAATTTTAAACTTTAACATCAAGACGGTGATTATAAAAACAAAAAAGGCCGCCAAAGCGACCTTTTTAAATTCTAACCGCTCAATAGCGTTTAATGCATTAGCGTTTAGAGAATTGCTTACGGCGACGCGCTTTGCGCAAACCAACTTTTTTACGCTCAACTTCACGTGCATCACGTGTTACAAAACCTGCATGTGACAGTGCACTTTTCAATGTTGCATCAAAGTCAATCAAAGCACGCGTAATACCATGGCGTACCGCACCAGCTTGACCAGACTCACCACCACCAATTACATTTACCATAATATCAAAACTGGTAAGATTGTTAGTGAGCTCTAATGGTTGACGTAAAATCATACGTGCAGTAACACGTGAGAAATACTCATCAACCGGCTTGTCATTAACAATGATGTTGCCTTTACCTGACTTTAAGAACACGCGCGCTACTGAACTTTTGCGGCGGCCTGTACCATAATTGTATTTACCGATCATTTTTTATCCTTAGATGGTCAATGGTTGCGGTTGTTGCGCCGCGTGGTCATGCTTGTCGCCAGCATAAACCTTCATTTTTTTGATCATTGCGTAACCTAAAGGACCTTTAGGCAACATGCCTTTTACTGCTTTTTCTAAAGCACGACCTGGAAAACGATCTTGCATTTTAGAGAATGTTGTTGTGCTGATACCACCTGGATAGCCTGAGTGGCTGTGGTAAAGCTTACCGTCAGCTTTATTGCCAGTGACTTTTAATTTGTCGGCGTTAATCACGACAATATAATCACCTGTATCAACGTGAGGCGTATAAATGGTTTTATGTTTACCGCGTAAACGGTGTGCAACTGCGCTAGCTAGACGGCCTAGTACCAGGTCTGTGGCATCAACCACAAACCAATCGCGCTTCACTTCATGTGACTTTGCTGAAAAGGTTTTCATCGTGTTACCAATACTATGAGCTAAAAAAATTAAGAGGCGGATTTTATGCCAAAGCAATACGATCTGTCAAACAGTATTACATGACATAACACGTTTTTTTATTTACCCCAGCATCAAACCCTGAGTTAAGCATGACAAACCACATAAAAATCATCGAATTATCTGACCGAACGCTACGTAATTCAATTAGTGCAATTATGCCTGTTGGCACAAATTATGCTAGAGTAGTCAGTAGCCTTTCTATCGAATGATAATCATAGCACACCCTAGGCAATACCCAATAAATTATATGCTAACAAATTGAAAATAAACATATTTTGAGAGTTTTCTTATTACTTTTACTAACCTATGCCAATCTAAGCCAGGCGCTTGGTATTGGTGATGTTGCGCTTAAATCTTACTTAGGTGAGCCTCTTATTGCCAAAATTAACGTCACTGATGTTGAAAAGTCGCCAGATGTAGGCTGCTTTTCTGTTACAGATGCAAGCGATATCCCCGCTTTTAGAAAAGCCAATGTTACGCTAAAACAAAACGGTAACGGCTACCAACTTAATATCACCACGCCTAGCGTCATTACCGAACCTATTGTTAATCTTCGCGTACTATTTGAATGCGAACCGAATTTTAAACGCGAGTATGTGCTGTTACTTGACCCAGCATCACTAACAGCTAACTCCGACCGCGGCGTTGCGGACCAACCCGTAGCTAGCAACGCCAGTATCGGTAATGGCTACTCGCATCCATTAAACCCTCATGCGCACTTGGGTGATGCTGTCAATTTAGAAACTAATATAGCGCCATTGAACCAGCCAGCTAAAGAAAAAAAGGTCAAAAATAAGTCCTCGAAAAAAACTAAATTTAAACAGGATGCAACTGGTAGCGGGGTCATTGATGAAAAATTAGCGCTGTCATACACCGGCCCGCAGTTGATGGATTCAGAAAAAGTAGCATCGCCAGTTGCAGATAATAAAGTTTCGGTAGCAAAATCTAAGATAGCACCATCAGCCAATACCAGTAAGCCGTATCTCACCATATCAGGTGGCAACCTCAGCCCTAATGAGTCTGTTAGCCACCCAAAGTTATCACTTCGCCTAGAAACTCAGATTGACTTTAATCGCGTTGAAGCCTCAGCACCGCTTACTAATTCAGACACAATGGATGAGATTACCGTCATGGCTAACCGTCTGGCGCATTTAGAAAAGCAAGTTATTAATTTGCAGACCAAAAATGCACAATTATTGGATGAAGCCGCGCTAGCGAAACATGCGGGCCTTGAATCATCAGCGCAACAATCACAATGGTTAAGAAATATATTGATTGCCATCGGCATTCTTGTTGCTTTAGCTGTGGCTGAGCTGTTGCGGCGTAAATCCGTACGTGACCGCCTTGCTAAAGAACAGGCAATTTGGTTCGATGCTGAAGAAGATGCTGACGATGTCGGTGAGAATAGCGCCTCGACGCCAAACACATCTGACTATACAAAAGATTTAGCCTTTGATAATGACACGTTTGACCCCCTCCCGCATCATCACTTATCCAGCCACAATCATTCAGACGCCTTCTCTATCAACGATGATGCAAGCGATAGCGGTGACAATATACTAGAAAATGCTGACGTGTTTATTGAACATGGCCGCCCCGCCTTGGCAATTCAACTACTGCAAAATCATCTAAGCGACTTCCCCACCGAATCACCGAAAATCTGGCTCAAACTATTCGGCCTGATTGTGACGAACGGTACCGAAGCCGAATATGACCATGCCGTAGCAGAGTGCAAACACTTTTTTAACATTAAAATGCCCAGTTTTGCAGAAGCGGCTATGCCGGATGAGTCTTCAATTGAGGAGTTTCCACATATCGTCTCGCGTTTGGAAGGTGTTTGGGGTTCACAATTTGCGGTGGGATTTTTAAGTGACCTAATTTACAACCAGTACGCACAGCCTAGAGACGGCTTTGAGTGCGGCACGTTTGAGGAGTTGTTTTTCCTGAAACAAATTGCAGAAATTCTAAGCGAAAATACATCTAAAGAACAAGCTAGCTTTGTTAAGCCTGCTTCAGATAACACCGCTTTTAATGAGGCTACTTTTGTCAACGCTACGCTTCTTAATGCCACCTTAGTTTCAGATGAGGTCACGCCGCAAGGCCAAATGCCACCCTCTTACGAAGTGGATATGTTGGTAGATTTTGATGAAGCGCCAGAGATTCAAACTGACGGGATTAGCGATGCACCTAACCTTAATACGAACTTAGAAGACCAATCCGCGCCAAAAACAGATCTGTCATCTCAGTCCGATTCGCTCGACTTCACTACACCTACTGACAATTTATTTGAGACCAAGTTACAACTAGAGATTGACTCCGTAACAGAAAGTTTAACGCTTGATGAAGCATCTGATGAGAACAAGCAAAAAGAAGCCAATGTCATAGAGTGGGATTTACCTAAGCTGAATTAGGTAATGCGTTGCTAGCCCTGCAAAAACAGCGAGGCCTAGCCAATTATTACCCAAGAAAGCCTGAAAGCAGTTGGCTCTGGCTCGATTTTTAATTAAAAAATAATGATAAAGCGCTATTCCGGTAGCTACAGTTAGGCCAATATAGTAAGCCACGCCCATTAACAACCAATAGCCTGCTAACGCAAGCAATGCCAAGGTGATTGCATAACACAACATCACCGCAATCACATCAAAACGCCCAAAAGTGATCGCCGAAGACCTGATGCCTATTTTTAAATCATCTTCACGATCAACCATTGCATACTCGGTATCATAAGCAATTGCCCAGAATACGTTTGCTAGTAGCAGTAGCCATGCAACTGGGGGGATATTATTGCTAGTCGCGGCAAACGCCATGGGAATACCAAAACCAAACGCAATACCTAAATACGCTTGCGGCATCACGAAAAACCGCTTGGTCAATGGATAAGTAATCGCTAAAAACAAAGCCAGTACCGATAATTTCACCGTTAATATATTGAGTAGATTAACCAAACCAAACGCGACCAAACTCAACATTGCCGCTAATACGTATGCCTCATTTTTGCTGACATCACCATTTGGAATCGGCCGATATTGC
Organism: Methylotenera sp.; assembly: GCA_013141495.1. GTDB lineage: Bacteria > Pseudomonadota > Gammaproteobacteria > Burkholderiales > Methylophilaceae > Methylotenera. The sequence continues at coordinate 11,833 of JABFQV010000010.1, forward strand.
GTACGTTCAACTAAGCCATCATATTGACTATCTGCAATATCGTTCATCACACAACCTGCGCTACGCATCAGCACCGTGCCCGTGACAAAAATCATCACTACAATCCAATCCGGATTGCCGTTACCAGCAATCAGTAGCGCCCAAAGCGTAGGCCATAGCAGCAATAAAATACCGATAGGTTTATCTAAACGCATCAAGCGCTCATAAGCATCTATTTTTTTAGTTAAATCAGCAATATTCATGTTGTCATCATATTGGCGCAATGATGTGTGGCAAAAAAACCTCAGTAACCATAATGTTAGCGCAATTCAAACTAAAAATAGAGCGTCGCGCCCAAAGATAACTTGGCGCCTGCTGCAAATAGAGCGCCGCCTGTTTGTAAAGTGCATGATTTGGTGTTAGCTTTTTGTAACTCAACGGCGTGCGTTTCACCTTGGGATTAGCAAACAAAATCGCCCCTAACGGCTTACTCCCCACCTTACCAAGGTCACTCCATTCGCCTCGAAGACTGGCACGTGGCAACACACTATGCGCAAATACCACGGGTTGATTATTGCCCATCAGCAACACCTCGCGGATCAAAGCAACGTTGCAGCCAGACTGGTAAAACAAAGCAACTTCATCTTGGATGGGTTTGGCATATTTCATTGCAACAGGTTTGACCGAAAAATTAGCATAGCGTTGCTGCAAACGCGCAGTCAGTGATCCTCTGTCGATTAGCCATGCATTATATAAATGACTTGAAAGCGGCTTATTAAGCCAGCGATACCGGGCTTGAGATGAGTTTTTATGAATTTTCACGCTGTGAATTATCGCACAAACCAGCGCAATCAATTGCCGGCAAGTGCTTTGAATTAGCAGTTGCGCATGATGACACTATGAAGGTGATTAGATAAAACGAGTCTTAGCAATCCATTTAACCCAGATTTCCCATACATGGACGAAATAGAGTGGAAGTATGCTCGTTAGGGTAAAGACAATAGTTAAGAATTTGTTGTTTTATTAGCCGCCAGTTTTTGCACGAGTGTTTCTAAATCAGAATGTTGAATCAAATCATGTGCTAATTTAGCCGCGATTTCGGCTTTTTTCTCATCACCATCCATCAGTGCCTGCATGCCTTCTAGCAGCGCTGCATTGGCCGCCTTTAAGCGCAAAACTTGTTGTTTGCCGCGTTTGTTAGCAGGGATATTGCGTACAAAATGCAGTGCTCTTAAGCAGTAATGCAGTGCGAAAAAGCCCAGTACAAAAAGTATCAATAAGAAGTTGAACGATATTTGCACACGATAAGGGGTGCGCACAATTAACACGTAACCTTGGTTGTTGCCGGCTAACCACACTAGGCTTACTAGCAGTAACAACATTAGGGCCCACCAAAGTATTTTGCGTTTCATCATCATTTATCAGTACATTGACTCAGTTTGTTCAAGGCTCAATTTATAGCGGTTAACTGCCGCGAGGCTATCTTTTAATTGCGGAAGTTCAATACTGATATTGTTGCTTGATAATCTTTTGAGCAGTTTGAATGCTTTGATAGTATTAGGATGTTTGGTATCAAAGTATTGATTGAGCCAGCTGTTTACGGTGTTTAAGTCGGCCTTGTAAGTGGCTTCATCGTGTTGTAGCAGTGCAATGCGCGCGGTAAGTAACCTTAGCTTTAGATTTTCATAGAGAAAAAATGCGTGATCTGGGGCTAGCAGCGGGGGTTCTGGTTTGTCGATGCGCTCGACTGTGACCAGGTTTTTAATGTCACCCCAAAAAGAAGCCCCCAGCTTTTGCCAAGTATTTTTTTCTAAGGCTTGCGATTTTTGTAGCGCTGTATTGGTGTTGAGGGTTGGCTGGCGTGCGCTAATCAATGGCAACGTGCTACATAACTCAGATAAATAAGTGAGCTGTGCACTCAGATTGACAACATCAACCTGAGGTAGATCGCGTAGTTTGCTGATTTCAAGGTCTAGCGTATCGCGTAGCTGTATTGCACGTGGCAGGTCGATGGGTCGCAGTCTTTTTTGCGCGGCCTCTAGCGCGAGCAAAGCAGATTTTACATTGCCGGCAAGTTGCAGCTGTTGATTGGCGATGTTTAACAGTTGTTCAACTTCAGCCACCGCGGTTGATTCTCGGTTTTCTGCCAGCTGGTTATATAGTGTTTGCAACACTTCTTGCTGGTCGCGCGATTCTGCCAGTTTTTGCTCAAGCAGCACCGTGCGTGCGTTGGCCTGCGTGCTGCGCTCTTCTGCCTGTTTTGCCAGTGCGAGGCTTTGTTGATTAAGTGCTTGGTAGGTTTCTAATTTGTGGCTGAGCGATTTTTCTACTTCATTAAATCTGTGGCGTGTATTTAGCCACTGCCAAGCCAGCGTCAATATGGCGATAATCACTAATAGCAAGGTACCTGTCGCCAACATTGAAGGCCGGCGTTTTTCTTCAAAGGTTACCGTCGCTTGGTTGTTACGTGGCGTTAGATCAGTCATGATTTTTTACCAATTGGGATAAGCATTGCAACATAGCGTCATCACCAGGTGCGCTGGCAACGATCACTTTTAACCCCAGCTGTTTGGGTAGTTCGGCAATTCTCTCATGATTTACACATAAAGTGACATGCGGTAGCCAAATAGCCCCATGCGCCATTTGCAACAAATAGCGCATGGCTTCACTGCTGGTGACTACTATCGCGTCAAGTTGGCCTTGGCGCCATTGCTCATTGAGCAAATAGATGTCGGTTTGCGGGTTTATCCGGCAATAACTTTCAGCAAAATAGACATTGGCGCCGCGAGACTTTAACGTTTCTGCCATCAATTCACGTCCGCCCACGCCGCGAAAAATGACGATAGTCAGGCCCGAGACATTTTGCATTTCAGAAAGGGCTAACAGGGTTTCGCTATCAAAGCGCGTATATGGAATAAGTACATGATGCACACCATAAAGGCTGAGCTGTTTAGCGGTTTGGTGGCCAATGGCCGCAAACTTTAAATTTTCTGGCACGTGGCCAAATTTTTTAAGCACGCGCGGCATGGCGTAATCAACAGCATTGGAGCTAATGAAAATTGCCCAATCGGTGGTTGCAAGTTGGTTAAGCTGTTGCTCAAAGACTTGATAATCTTGCAAAGGCGCAACGGCAATGAGCGGAAATTTAATGGCCGTGCCACCATGACTCGCAATGGCTTCACACAAACTCTGCGCTTGGCCAACCGGGCGCGTGACGACGATGTGCAAATTTTTAAGCAGAGAATCGGCGGTCATCATAGCGCTAAGTGCTGGCTATAGCGCTGCCAGTATTTTATCTGCGCCTTTTGCAACCAGCTGGTTTGCCAGCGCCTTACCTAAAGCTTCAGCGTTGTTTCTGCCGCCAATGGTGGTTTCAATCAGCATTTGTTTGCCATCCACGCTGGCCACAAAGCCGGTAATGCGAATGTTATCCGCCTCACATATCGCATAGGCACCAAGCGGCACCGTGCAACTGCCGGCAAGTGCACGACTCATGCCGCGCTCGGCTTCTACACACACTTGCGTATCGGGGTGGTTAAGCGGTGCAAGTGTGGCGATTAAATCTTGACGGCTAGCACAAATTTCAATGCCCAATGCGCCTTGCCCAACCGCTGGAATGCTGAGTTCCGGCGCAATAAACTGGCGGATTCTATGGCCTAACTCCAGCCGAATTAAACCAGCCGCAGCAAGAATAATTGCCGCATATTGTCCGTCATCGAGCTTGCGTAACCGAGTTTGTAAATTGCCACGTAAGGATTCAATTTTTAAATGTGGGAAACGTGCCTGTAATTGGCTTTGGCGGCGCAAGCTAGAGGTGCCGACAATGCTACCCAACGGTAAATCTTCAAGTGAGGCAAAATCATTTGAAACAAAGGCATCGCGCGGATCTTCTCGTTCCCCAGTCGCTGCAAGGATAAAGCCCTCAGGCAGATTCATTGGCACATCTTTCATGCTATGTACGGCTAAATCTGCACGGCCATCGGCTAGCGCCGTTTCCAATTCTTTTACAAACAAGCCTTTGCCGCCCACCTTGGCTAACGGCGTATCTAAAATCTGGTCGCCGGTGGTGGTCATTCCCAAAATGGTGACTTCAGCTTCGGGATATAGCGTTTGCAAACGGCTTTGAATATGCCGTGCCTGCCACATAGCGAGCGCACTTTCACGTGAGGCAATGACGAGTTTTTTGGGGGTAATGGGCTTGGATAAGTTTTGCATGATTTGGATTTTAACACAGTGATTGCAGGCAGGTATAAAGTGATAAAAGTTTGCAATGAACAGATGAATAATTCCAGTTTTAGGTTAAGCTTAAAGCGTTCAATAAATTTAGAACTTAAATTTTTACTAGATGTAAGGAGCTCATGATGCAGTATCAGCTTGAAGTTTTTATGGAATCACTTAACCAATTTTGGGTGCAACTGGTGCATTTTGTGCCGAAATTATTGGCAGTGATTGTTATTTTATTTTTTGGTTGGATCGTTGCAAAATTAGCCCGACTTGCAGTAAAGCGACTATTAGAGTTGTCACATTTTGATAAATTCGCTAAAAAATCAGGCTTCGAGGCATTTATCAATAGTGGAAACTTAAACGTGAGTTTAAGTGGCATCATCAGCGAAGTGGTGTATTGGCTGGTGATCATCCTGTTTATTACAACGGGCGCCAGTACATTAGGCATGACTGAGGTTGCAGGGCTATTGCAACAATTAGCAGGCTTTTTGCCGCGCATTATTCTGGCTATTCTGGTGATGATATTTGGTACGTTACTGGCACGCTTCGTCAATAAACTGGTGTTTGCCTGGTTGCATAGCATTAAGTTTCCAGCGGCACTATCAGTGAGCACATCTGCCGAATATGGGATTCAAATACTGGCAATATTTGTAGCGCTAGAGCAATTGGGCATTGGCATGCAACTGATTCACTCGTTATTTGTGATTGTGTTTGGCGCGATTTTCTTGGCGTTAGCGTTGGCTTTTGGTTTAGGTGGAAAAGAGTGGGCAGCTAAAACCATTGCTGAAATAGAGGCGAATAGAATCAAAAAATAAATAGCCTAAAATGAGGCTAGTGATTATTTTGACGAATTAAATGTTGTTGGCGGCGACTAACGGTAATGGTTTCAGGCACGTTTTTGAGTATTGCCACCCATTGTTTTTCGCCGCCTTCATTTTGGGGTTCGTTTTCCACATGACGTTTTTCATAACTTAAAATACAAGCACTTGCGACTAAGCAATTGCGATGTAGCCGTATAAAAACATGACCAAACTCTTGCTCCAAGCGCGTTAGTGATTCCTCTAACAGGTACTCACGTTCGGCCGTACGCACCGTGATGTATTTGAGCTCAGCGCGCAGATAAATAATATCGGCAATAGGAATTAGCAAAATACGGTTGCGTTCGCTAATGCTTAAATGTGTTCTTTGCGAGCTAAGTGGCGTGAGTGCATCAATTTGACCAGGCAACAGCGCGCGCGCTTTTTGTAACGCTGTTTGTAGCCGTTCAAAACGGATAGGTTTAAGTAAGTAATCAACTGCGTTCATGTCAAAGGCTTGCATGGCGTAGCTATCGAATGCTGTGGTGAAGATAATCGCGGGTGGCTCAGGCAGTTTTTGCAGGTGCCCCGCCACCTCTATGCCGTCCATTTCAGGCATGCGGATATCCAGCAACACAATATCTACTCGCTCTTGGTCTGACTGCATTTGATTAACAAGGTTAAGTGCTTCTTTACCATTTTTAGCCTCTGCCACCACGTTAACATTACCAATGTCGGCTAATAATTCACGCAGACGCGTGCGTGCTGGTGTTTCGTCATCAACAATTAAAATATTGAGCATCGTGTTGTTAGTCATACGCTACTGTGCCTGTGATACGGTAGCGTAATATGAACGCTATATTCACCATTAGATAACTTACTTTTTAATGAAGCTTCAAGGTCAAAGTGCAAAGTTAGCCGCTCTTTGATGTTGTTAAGTGCCATTTTGTTACCTTGATGATGATCGCGTTGTGCGTTGTAGGGATTTTTTAGCACTAAATGGACTTCATTATTTTGTTTGGTGTAAATCTGAATGGTAATGGTGCCGCCGTTAGCGAGCGGCTCAATGCCGTGATACACCGCATTTTCAAGCAGCGGCTGCAACACCAGTGGCGGAATCATGGCGTCAGGCGGCATGTCATCAATCTGCCACTGAATAATCAGGCGTTCATCCAGACGTAATTTCTCCAAGGCTAAATATTGCCGACATAAGGCAATTTCTTGCGCCAGCGGTACCAAATCGCGATTATCTGCCATTAACACACGAAATAAATCGGCCATGTCTTCAAGCGCAGTTTCGGCTTGCTTAGGTTGACTGCGGATGAGCGATAGCACCGCATTTAAGCTATTAAACAAAAAGTGCGGGCGAATGCGCGCTTGCAGGGCTTGTAATCTGGCCTCAGACACCGCAGGCGAGTAGGCGCGATGGTGCAAATTAAAATAATACAAAGTAATCGCGCTGATTAACAAGGTATTAAAAAGGACGCGCGATAAGGATGGTAGGTCATTAAAAATCCAGAACTGGGCAAAAAAACTATACACCCCAGCTGCACTTAATAATGTGATGGCAAGCGTGGCCACAATGCCTTGCCGGTAAGCGTGCTTGGATAGCAAAGGGTAGCAGCCATATAACAAAAACAGGCTGATGAGCAGAATAGGTTGTGCCAGTGTAGAAATGCTCGCAATTTTTTGCATAAAGTCCGTAAGACTCAGACTTAACCCAAAAGCCGCTAACGCCAACGCCGTGTTGACGATGATTAGTACACGGAGCGCAATGCCTAAGTTGCGCATATTGGGTAAGCGGTTAGCGTTTCTCATGGTTATATTCTAGTAGAGCTGGCTACCTTGATTAGGTGACATTGTCTTAAAAAACGATGTTTTGCATTATACTAACGCATGTAAGTAGTTTGTTATTAAGCAATTTTTTATATTTAACACAAAGTTAAAACTGATAGGCATATTAAAGTGACACAAAAAATAAGCGCGCTCAATAAAAAAGAGTCCAGCTGGTCGGGGCGTTTTAACGAACCGGTTGCTGAATTGGTTAAAAAATACACGGCTTCGGTGGGGTTTGATTATCGCTTGGCAACCCATGATATTCAAGGCTCAATTGCGCATGCGCAAATGCTGGGCGCGCAAAAAATCATCAGTTTAGATGACGTAAAATCTATTGAACTAGGGTTGGCTGAAATTCTGCAAGAAATTGAAGCTGGTCAGTTTGAATGGTTACTGGATTTAGAAGACGTTCATCTCAACATTGAAAAACGTTTAACCGACAAAATTGGTGATGCAGGTAAGCGCTTACATACCGGCAGAAGCCGTAACGACCAAGTGACAACCGATGTCAGGTTATGGTTGCGCGCTACAACAGATTACGTGGTTTCAGGTTTATGCAACTTACAGGCAAGTTTGCTGGATTTGGCTGAGGCTCATTTTGATACCGTCATGCCAGGGTTTACGCACTTGCAGGTGGCGCAACCGGTGACGTTTGGCCATCATTTAATGGCGTATGTAGAAATGCTTAAACGTGATGTTGAGCGTTTTCAGGATTGTAAAAAGCGTATGAATAAACTGCCGCTAGGCGCAGCAGCTTTGGCTGGCACTAGCTACCCGATTGACCGCGAACTGGTGGCAAAAAAATTAGGTTTTGATGGCGTGTGTGAAAACTCACTCGATGCCGTATCCGACCGTGATTTTGCCATTGAATTTACTTTTGCCGCCTCGTTGGTAATGACACATTTATCTAGATTGTCTGAAGAGCTTATTTTATGGAGCTCACCGCGTTTTGCGTTTATTGATATTGCTGACCGCTTTTGTACCGGATCATCGATCATGCCGCAAAAGAAAAATCCTGATGTGCCTGAGCTGGTGCGCGGCAAAACCGGGCGTGTGTATGGGCATTTAACCGCCTTGCTGACGTTGATGAAAGGCCAGCCGCTGGCTTATAACAAAGACAACCAAGAAGACAAAGAGCCGCTATTTGATACAGCCGATACACTATTGGTGACCTTGGAGATTTATGCCGACATGTTGCGTTTGCCAGTGGTTGAAAACGGATTGGTGGTGAAGGCGGGATTTACTGTGAATAAAGAAGCCATGCGCCAAGCGGCAAGCGAAGGCTTTGCAACCGCAACCGATTTAGCTGATTATTTAGTGAAAAAAGGCATGCCGTTTAGAGATGCGCATGAAGCAGTGGCGCTTGCTGTACGCCATGCCGTAGATAAAAAAGTGGATTTAAGTGATTTGCCACTGGCTACCTTACAGCAATTTGCCTCAGAAATTACCCAGGATGTGTACGCGGTGTTGACATTAGAAGGCTCGCTTAACAGCCGTAACCATATTGGCGGCACTGCACCCGCTCAAGTAAAAGCGGCAATAGCGCGCGCAAGAGCTACAAAAATGTGAGCTAATGTAGTCTAAAAATGATGTGCGTATTTCATCTAATGGCAAGTCTGGTTTAACAACTCGGCGCCGCTTATAGCGCGCTTAACTTGCCACCTGCGCATACGCCATGCTTGCAGATATTACTTTTCAGGTACTATCTGACCTCGTTCACTCAATAGATACAATCTCCTAATGCAAAAAGAAGTCAAAGAGAAACCCCAATACGCTGTCGTGGCCGCGGTTCAACTGCCTAGCGTGAGTGATGCCGAGTTTGAGGCATCACTGTGCGAACTGCGTGAGCTTGCAAAAACACTAGGCTACACCGTGGTCAAAACCTTCGTGCAAAAGCGCGCTGGTTTTGACATGACAGCCTACCTTGGCGCGGGTAAGCGGCAGGAAATACACGGCTACGTGAATCATGAATCGAACTCCATGGAATCCGAGTTCGATGAAGCCGTCGTCAATGTTGAAGATTTTGAAATTAACACACTCTTGGTTGATCACGAAATTTCACCATCGCAAGCGCGCAACCTTGAACTTGAGGTTGGCTGCATGGTGATGGATCGCACCATGGTCATCCTCGAAATTTTTCACCGCAATGCCCGCTCGCGCGCCGCGCGTGCTCAAGTTGAGATTGCTCGCCTTGGGTACATGGCGCCACGCATGCGCGAGGCCGCCAAGCTTGCTGGCTCGCAGGGGCGGCAACGTAGCGGCGAAGGTGGTCGCGGGGCTGGCGAATCACAAACTGAGTTAGATCGGCGCAAGATACGTGATCGCATTGCCGAACTTCAGCAGGAAATCGTCGCCATGGATGCCGAGCGCAAGACGCAACGCGCACGCCGACAAGAGCGCCAAGGCTTGGCGGGGGTAGCGCTGGTAGGTTATACCAACGCTGGTAAATCCACCTTGATGCGCGCACTTACAGGTAGCGAGGTACTGGTCGCGAATAAGCTCTTTGCTACGCTAGATACCACAGTGCGAGCGCTGTATCCGGAGAGCGTACCGCGCGTGCTTGTCAGTGATACCGTTGGCTTTATCAAAAACCTGCCGCACGGGCTCGTGGCCTCGTTCAAGTCAACGCTTGATGAGGCGCTTGATGCCTCGCTATTGTTGCATGTGATTGATGCCAGTGATCCCGGGTTTGAGCGTCAGCTTGAAGTCACCGATAAAGTGCTGGAGGAGATTGGGGCAAATATAGTGCCACGCATCCGCGTTTTTAACAAGATTGACCACGTTGGCGATGAGGCTGCACAAGCCGAGCGTGAAGCAAACCTGCGTGTACGCTACCCAGATTGCGTGGTGATGAGTGCGCGCCGACCTGATGACGTCGCAAAGCTACACCAGATAATCGTCGCAATTTTTCAGCAGGATCTGGTTGAAGAGGAGATTTTTCTGCCATGGACGGCACAGCAACTGCGCGGGGCAATCTACGCCAGTTGTCAGGTGCTAGCCGAGCGCTCAGACGACGAGGGCGCCTTCTTTCAGATTCGCGGCGAGCCCAGTGCCATCAAAAGCTTGCGCGAGCAGCTGAGCTAAAGGGGATGGGTGCGCATCCGCGCCGATGCCAAAATAGTCGCCCAATTGCCAATAATTGAGGTTGTGTGTGGCCTGGTTACCTTTTTCCGCAAAAACGAGCCTTGATGAAGCCACTTCGACAGACTCAGGACAAGCATAGCGGAATCAAGGATTCACATACCAGCCTCGATGCATTTCATTCCATCGAGGCTGGTTAAAAGGAAAATAATCGTGTCTGAGCCCATTTATGCTTTATAGCAGTTACTGCTCTGTCGAGCGTGGGTCACCGACTGAAAACTTTGGCTTCGTGTGGTTTATTAGGATGTATGCGCCATCAGGATAGACGCCATACCCAAATCCGCAGTCAGTTTTTTCGGATGGTTGAGTGAGAATAACTTTTGACGTTTGAAAGTCAAAGAAGATTTCACAAAGTCCAAGTTCTGCCGATTGGAATACTCCTATATTCCCTTTTAGGTTAAATTCGCCTTCAATGAATCCAGAGTTATATGAGGGAGCTCCACGCATTATTTCTAGCTGGAATTGAACTTTGTTTTTTGTCTGAATAGTACGCAAATACCCGCCGGATTCACTCTCACCGCTCCAAGACCAATTACCAGTTACAGTTTGTGCTAAGGTGGTTTGAGGTTGAAGTTTAACGGTTTCTTTATTCGTTTCAACAAGATCAGATTTTGGCGAACATGCGCATAGCAAAAACAAGCCTAGAGTTAAGAGCGACGCTAGTTTCATTTCACTTCCCTTTTTATTGTTATGCCTAACGTAAAGTAGCCCCAATAAAAGAACTTAATCTTTTACTATGGCAGTTTGATAATAAAATGCTTAACACACCTAGTCAAACCGAACCCAATTACCCAACAGCCAAGGTTACTTGAACTGGTTGTAGCCAAAATGTGGGTTAAGCATTACAGCATCCGTAGAGAAACGCAATATCTGCAATGGATTAAAGGTTTATTCTTTTTCACAATGGTGCATTCACATTGCAAACGCACCACGTCTAGCCTCTAGCCTCTAGCTAGAGGTTGAATACTTATAGCGTTAGTTCAAAAACAACTCGAGTAATTCGTTCAAATAGCGCTGACCTAGCAGGGTTGGTTTAATGTAGCCATCTTGAATAATAAGTAGCTTTTTATTTTGCGCTTGTTTGATTGCCGGTTCTAGCATCATGAGATTAAGCCCAGTGCGTTGCTGAAACAAACCTAGTGGTACGCCATCAGTGAGCCTGAGTGCATTCATCATAAACTCAAAACCCAGCTCATCTTGGCTAATGTTCCATACGCGTTCAATGGCTTTTCCTTGTAACGCTTGCTCCATATAGGCTTTAGGGTGTTTTGGGCGCGTTTCCCGCGTGATTTTGTCATGGTAGCTAAGTTTGCTGTGAGCGCCGGCACCAATGCCTAAATAGTCGCCAAATTGCCAATAATTCAGGTTGTGTCTGGCTTCTTTACCTGCTTTTGCAAAAGCTGAGGTCTCGTAATGTTCATAGCCATGTTGGGTTAAAAATTGCTCAATGGCGATTTGCATGTCAGCGCTGGTGTCATCATCAGGCAGGCTGGGTGGCGTGTGGTAAAACGGCGTGTTAGGCTCTAAAGTTAAATGATAAAACGATAAATGGTCTGGGTTGAGCGCCACGGCTTGTTTTACATCTTGTAACGCATGTGCAAGTGTTTGGTTTGGCAATGCATACATTACATCAAAATTAACGCGCTCAAAGGTAGCAAGCGCTAACTCAGCCGCCAATAGAGCTTGTTTGTCATCATGAATACGCCCCAACGCTTTTAAATAATCTGCATTAAAACTTTGTATGCCTAAAGATAGCCGATTGACCCCCGCTTGTTTGTAACCTAAGAAATTAGCGGTATCTACGGTGCCGGGGTTGGCTTCCAAGGTGATTTCTGCATCATACTCAAGTGGTGTGAGTGCGCGCACCTGGCTCAAAATTTTATCAATGGCTTCTGGCGAAAATAAACTAGGGGTTCCGCCACCAAAAAATACGCTTTTGATTTTTCTGCCCCATACGTTAGGCGTGGCAGCTTCCAAGTCTGCGATTAGCGCATCGACATAAGTTGCTTCAGGTATCTGGCCATTTTTATGACGACTCTCATGTGAATTAAAGTCGCAATACGGGCATTTTTGTACACACCAGGGAATATGAATGTAAAGTGACAGCGGTGGTGTATCGGTCAGACCAGAGCGCGTTTGTTCCCCTGCAAGCGGGGCGACATCATTGACTGGCTTGACGTTAAAGCCGTTATCTACTTTTATTTCGATGACTTTTTTTATAACACTCACCTTTGATACGGATTGATTAGCGCTTCAACCAATTGATGCAAAGCTTCACGCATTTGTTGCTCTGACACTTCCATCAGCAAGCCGTCTTCAAGTGCATCTTGGGCGATTTGTTTGATTTCATCAAAGTTTTCGGTCATAACTTTGACTTTTTCGGTGCAGGACACAACGCTGCCGTCATCGCGCACCCATTTAGGCCATGCTTGATGATGCGGTTTAGTCATGGCTTAGTTTTTCCAGCTTTTGCAACAATTTTGCCATGGCATGACCACGGTGACTGATACGGCTTTTAATTTCCAGCGGTAGTTCGGCGACTGTTTTTTCAGTTTTACCATCCAAAAATAATGGATCGTAACCAAAACCATCGGTGCCACGGTACTCGCGCAGAATAATACCTTGCCAACTGCCTTCAGCGATGATCGGTTCAGGGTCGTTCTCAAAGCGCACCAGTACCATCACACAATAAAAGTGCGCATGGCGCTCAGAAATTTTACTCATGTCGAGTAGCAGCTTGTCATTATTGCGTTCATCTTGCGTGAGCAGGCTATTGGGTGCGTTTTTTCCTGCATAGCGTGCAGAAAGCACGCCTGGTGCACCGTGCAGGGCATCTACACATAAGCCAGAGTCGTCTGCCAACGCTGGCAAACCGGTATGTTTACTGGCGTGACGCGCTTTGGCGAGGGCATTTTCAATAAAGGTGCAAAAGGGCTCCTCACACTCAGGCACGTTGAGATCCGATTGCGGGATGATTTCTATCTGTAATGGGCTCAGCAGATGTGAGATTTCCCGCAGTTTGCCTTTGTTACCACTGGCAATAACAAGCTTGCTAAACACTTAATACCTCTTTTTGTTTAATAATAAGTTGCTGTATGCCGTCCGTGGCTAAATCCAGCATGGCGTTCATGGCGGCGCGCTCAAAAGGCTCGCCTTCGGCGGTGCCTTGAATTTCGACAAAACCGCCACTCCCCGTCATCACCACGTTCATGTCGGTGTCGCAATCTGAATCTTCAATGTAGTCTAAATCCAATACAGCTGCACCTTGATAAACCCCTACTGAAATTGCCGCGATTGAATCGATGAGCGGGGATTCACTAATTTTTTCACTCTTTAATAAGGTAGCAATGGCATCATGCAAGGCAACATACGCCCCGGTAATACTGGCAGTGCGGGTGCCGCCATCAGCTTGAATCACGTCACAATCAATTTGAATGCTACGCTCGCCCAGTTTTTTTAAATCAATAATCGCGCGTAAAGAGCGGCCGATTAAACGTTGAATCTCCTGCGTGCGGCCAGATTGTTTGCCTCTGGCGGCTTCTCTATCCATGCGGCTACCCGTTGAGCGTGGCAACATTCCGTATTCTGCCGTGACCCAACCTTGTCCTTTGCCTTTTAAAAAACCGGGTACCTTTTCTTCCACACTGGCGGTACATAAAACATGTGTATCGCCAAATTTCACTAATACCGAGCCTTCTGCATGTTTGGTGTAATGGCGAATGATTTCAACTTCACGTAGCTGATTGTGCGCGCGCTGGCTAGGCCTGATGTGATGACTGTCTGACATGACTAAATCCTAAACTTTTAAATATGAGCGATTAAATCGGAGGGGTTAAAAATCAGTTACACGCGCTTGGTTTTTCGCAAGGCATTTTGTATTTCGGCGATAGTTTTTTCTATCTCGTCATCAGTAAGCTCGTGTTTTGCATGGCTACCTGCAGGGTTTTCATCGTTCGGACGCGTGATTGGGTTCATGATGGTAGTGGTTGAGCCCATCGGCATGGTAATGGTGGAAACCGCTAATTGGCTATTGAGCTTATCGCCCCATTGTAAGCCAATGGCGCTCATATTATCGCCTTGCTCCTGGCTTACCAACGCTGCCTGGTTCAGTAATCGGGTCACATTGTCAGAAATAGAAGCGCCACCAAGAATTTGCTTGATTTGGTCGTCAGCCACGGCCCCCCATATGCCGTCGGTGCATAACAGAACGGTATCACCTTCAACTAATTCCTGTCGGTCAGCCAGATCGATTTTAGGTGGCACATCGCCGCCCAAGCAACTGTAAACCTTGTGACGATAAGGATGCGTCGTCATTTCATCCTTATTGATAATGCCTTTGTTATACAAAGACTGCACCACTGAATGATCTTCAGTACGATAAAGTAAATGGTTGCCGCGAAAATGATAAAGCCGCGAATCACCTACGTGTGCGCAATACAACATGCCGCGTTGCACAATTGCCGCCACTATCGTGGTGCGTGGCGCTTCCATCATTTCACGCTCTTGCGTGAGTTGGTCAATCATGTCGTGAATCTGTTGAATATGATCTATTAAAAATTTGGCCGGGCTGGTTAGTGTTGGCACGGCCAAGCGCTGGAAAGCCTCCGTCATGGTCGTCACTGCCAATTGTGCAGCCACTTCACCGTGGCGATGACCACCCATGCCATCGGCTACCACCAGTAGCAAGGCATCTTTACTATAGGAGTAAGCTAGCCGGTCTTGATTATATGGCCGCGGCCCTTGTAGGCTATTTTGAAAAATAGTAAATTTCATGACGACCTATTGATAGAAATGGGTTTGTTTAAGGCATTCACAATTTTATTCACCAAGCTGATTTTTTTAGGCGGTTTGGCTGTCGCTTCTAACAAGGACTTTTGTAATGAGAATACACTTTGCGGCCGCTTGAGATAGTCTAGATCCAAGCAGTTATCAATAATTTCGAGTAGTTCCTGTGAGTATTTATCTTTAGCCAGATTAACCGCGGGCACCAGTAAGTCGTTTTTAATGCGCTGGTTGGCAGCCAATGGTGACGTGCGCGCCAGACACGAGTACATTGTAGCGCCTATGCTGTAAATATCACTCCACGGACCTAATAGCTTTCTGTCGTAGTATTGCTCCGGGGACGCAAATCCGGGCGTAAAACTAGGCGAGATTTTTGCCTGATTTTCGCTTAAGGCTTGACGTGAAGAGCCAAAATCAAGCAATACCGGCGAGCCGTCAAGCCGAATGTAAATGTTGGCGGGCTTAATATCTAAATGCAATAGCTTTTGTGTATGGACTTCACGCAGGCCGTTAGATAACTCACTGAATACACGCCGTATAAATTTCTCAGGCACGGATTCGGACTGTCCCAAAATGTAGTCCTGCAGCGATTTTCCGCGTTCGTATTGCATGACCATATACACGGTTTCATTGGCTCGAAAGAAATTAAGCACACGTACGATGTTTTTATGTTCAATTTTAGCCAGCGCCAAACCTTCATCAAAAAAGCATTTTAAGCCATGCCTAAACAGTGCAGCATCGTCCGCATTGGGTAACACGGTTGCGCTTTCTGAACGTAGCGCGATAGAGGTCGGTAAATACTCTTTAATGGCAACGATATTTTTTTCAGCGTCACGCGCTAAATAAACAAAGCTAAACCCACCAGAACTTAAGACCTTGGTGATTTCGTAATCTTGCAACTGATAGCCAGCAGGTAATGCTAAGTTTTTGGCGCTTGACACGTTGGGAGTGGCTTCTTTTAGTAAAATTTAACCCAGATTTTCCATTAGGACTTGGCGTGGCAACGCCGCACAGTTTGATGGATTTTTTGTGCAGATTTTACGGTCAATAGTCATTCTATTGACAGAAAATATGCGCAAAAAAGACACGAAATGGGCAAGTTGACATTCAAGTAGATGCATAATCGCCTAATGGATAATCTGGGTTAATGGTAAGTCATCAAGTATATTCAACAATATAACGCGTTACGCACACGAATTAAAGATATTTGATGGGTTATTTGTCATGAAATCGTCCATGTTTGATAACATGATGCCACTTTTATTTTGATTGATCAGGAAAAACTTACATGACTTTTAGTATGACTGGTTTTGCCGCCTTAGAGCACCCCTTAGAAAATGCTACGCTAGTGCTAGAGTTACGCGCTGTAAATAGCCGTTATTTAGATGTACATTTTAAGCTTGATGATGCGCTAAGAGCATTTGAACCAGCGATTAGAGCGTTGATTGCAGCTAATTTAAGTCGAGGCAAAATTGAGTGTAAAGTCAATTTAATGCAACGCAAGCAAACCAACCTGGCACCGCAACTGGATGAGCCGCTGATGCAGCAATTAGCGGCGATGCAAAGCAAAGCGCTGACGTTTTTTCCGCAAAGTCGGCAGCTGAGTGTCGCCGATATTTTACGTTGGCCAGGTGTAGTGTTGAGTGATGATTTAAGCCAGTCCTCATTGATTGAAGATATTGAAAAATTAGTGCAGCTTGGCCTGCAGGATTTAAGCGCCTCACGTGCACGTGAGGGTGAAAAATTAAAGGCGTTGATCTTAGATAGACTCGTGCAAATTGAAGCATTAGTGGCAAAAGTAAAACCGCTATTGCCCGCTTTAAATAAAGAGTACCAAGCCAAACTAGAACTCAAGCTACTAGAGACACTAAAAACGATAGATCAGGATCGTATTGCACAGGAGCTGGTGTTGTTTGCACAGCGTATAGATGTAGATGAAGAGTTAAGCCGCTTAACCGCACATGTTTCAGAAGTGAAGCGTATTTTAAATAGCGATGCACCCGCAGGTAAGCGCTTGGACTTTTTAATGCAGGAGCTTAATCGTGAAGCCAATACTTTGGGCTCAAAATCTGTATCCGTGCAGACTACACAAGTATCAATGGAGTTAAAAGTATTGATAGAGCAGATGCGTGAGCAGATACAAAATATTGAGTAACAAACTTTAGGAATGATCTCAATTTAGAATAAAATACACTTATGAATACAGGCAACCTATTTATTATTACGGCGGCTTCAGGCGCGGGTAAAACCAGCTTGATTAAAGCCTTGTTAAAACAAGATGCGCATTTAAAGCTTTCTGTTTCGCATACCACACGTAAGCCCAGGCCCGGTGAAACAAATGGTGTGGATTACCACTTTGTAGATGACGCTACATTTCTGACAATGTTAGGTGATGCGCAGTTTCTAGAAAGTGCTGAGGTACATGGTGCGCGTTACGGCACTTCACAATCTGCAGTCGATGGACCGCTTAAAGCAGGTTTTGATGTGATCTTGGAAATTGACTGGCAGGGTGCAGCGCAGGTGCGCCGTTTGTTTCCCAACGCGGTCAGTATTTTTGTGTTACCGCCCTCTATCGAAACTTTAGAGCACAGGCTTAATAGTCGCGGGCAGGATAGCCAGGAGACTATTTCTAGGCGCGTAGCTGCCGCGCAGTCCGAAATGCGCCACGTGGGCGAGTTTGATTATGTTACAATTAACGACACTTTTGAAGTTGCGTTACAAGATATTGCAGCAATTATGCGCGCTCAGCGCCTTGTGGCTACGGTTCAATTGCAGCGCTACGCAAGTCTGATTCAAACACTTACTTAAATTTGCTTAATTTGTTGAAAAATTAAGCAAATTAAACGAGAGCTTTGCACGAAGCTGCTTTATTGCTAAAAACGTTAATTTTGTCATTCTGAGCGTAGCGAAGAATGACGGGCTTGATATTTTGGTTAAAAATAGTGCTATTTTTAGCTTCGTGCAAAGCTCTCTAAACGTTTTAATTAAAACTTTTAATTACTTTACCCATTTCGGGTTCATTTATATTGATCAATAAGGAAACACCATCATGGCACGTATTACGGTAGATGATTGCTTAGAAAAAATCTCTAATCGCTTTCAATTGACTTTAGTGGCGGCATATCGCGCACGTCAGTTAGAAAATGGCGCAGAACCGCTGGTAAACGTGCAGGGTTTGCGCGACAAGCCAACGGTCATTGCCTTGCGTGAAATAGCCGCAGGTAAAATTGGTGCAGAAGTTTTAACGCGTGGCATTGTTTAATTTTTAACATTTTTGCTTTGTAGTGAATATTCCATGCCAAAAGCCGCCACCAATCACAAAGCGGAATTATCAAAACCAACCTTAGAGCCCTTGCTGCCTGCGGACAGCGAGGATTCTGCTCTAACCGTACGCCTTAATCGTTACTTAAAACCTGAAGATATCGCCCAAGTTTGGGATGCTTATCGCTATGCCTTCCAAGCGCATGACGGTGTAGTGCGCAAAACAGGCGAACCTTACATTACACACCCGGTATCGGTTGCCTGCATTTTGGCGGACTTACACATGGATGTGCCAACCATTTTGGCAGCATTGCTGCACGATGTAGTAGAAGACACTTTAATCACCACTGTCGATATTAAAGAGAAATTCGGGCAACAGGTGGCTGAGTTGGTTGATGGTGTTACCAAGCTGGATAAAATCGAGTTTCAAAGTGCAAGCGAGGCGCAGGCAGAAAACTTTCGCAAAATGCTGCTGGCAATGAGCCAGGATGTACGGGTGATTTTAGTCAAATTGGCAGATCGGCTGCACAATATGCAAACGCTGGATGCCATGCGGCCAGAAAAGCAGAAGCTGATTGCCAAAGAAACGCTGGATATTTATGCGCCGATTGCTAACCGCCTAGGCTTAAACGCCATATACCAGGCGCTAGAGGATTTAAGTTTTCAATACCTGTACCCGATGCGTTTTAATGCCATCTCCAAGGCGATTATGGCGGCACGTGGTAACCGTAAAGAGGTCGTCAGCAAGATTTTAGATTCAATCAAGCAGCAATTGAGTACATTTAACATTGAAGCTGAAGTATCTGGACGAGAAAAGCATCTTTACAGCGTCTATAAAAAGATGACCAGTAAGGCAACGCCTTTTTCACAAGTGTATGATATTTATGGCTTTAGAGTGGTAGTGAAAGATTTGCCAAGTTGCTATTTGGCGCTCGGTGCTTTGCATGCATTGTTTAAACCAATCCCCAGTAAGTTTAAAGATTACATTGCCATCCCTAAAGCCAACGGTTATCAGTCGTTGCATACCACCTTGTTTGGTCCGTTTGGTACTCCAATTGAAGTGCAAATCCGTAGCGCAGAAATGCACAATATTGCCGATGCGGGCGTGGCCGCACACTGGCTGTATAAGGCGAGCGATGCACAGCTCACCGCATTACAACAACAAACGCACCAGTGGTTACAACGTTTGTTGGATATTCAAAGTGAAAGCGCTGACTCACTCGACTTTCTGGAGCATCTCAAAATTGATTTGTTCCCGGATGAAGTTTATGTGTTTACCCCTAAGGGGAAGATTCTGGCCTTGCCAAAACGGGCGACTGCGGTCGATTTTGCTTATGCCGTCCATTCTGACATCGGCAATAGTTGTGTTGCTGTGCGCATTAACCATGAGTTGGCACCGTTGCGCTCAGAGTTACATAATGGCGACCACGTTGAAATCATCACGGGTTCGCTGGCAAAACCCAACCCAGCATGGCTTAATTATGTCATCACTGGGCGCGCACGGGCGCATATTCGTCACTTTTTAAAAGCTCAACAGTCAACAGAATCAGCCGGTCTTGGTGAGCGTATGTTAAACCAAGCCCTACGTGCCTTACAGGCTGATCCAGACCAAATATCGGATGCACATTGGCAAAAAATAATACGTGATTACGGCCTTAAAAATAAATCAGAAATTTTGACTGATATCGGCTTGGGTAAACGCCAAAGCGTAATGGTGGCGCATCAATTGCTTGCGCTAACAGATGACCACCTAGAAAAGCATAATAATCTGCCAGGGGCGTCTTTAGATACCATTACCATTCGCGGTACCGAGGGCATGGCGGTACAGTTTGCCCCTTGCTGTAAACCGATTCCAGGCGACCCGATTTTAGGCTTTATCAATAAAGATAAAGGCTTGGTGATTCATACACATGATTGCCCAAGTGTGCGTAAATTTAAACTAGACCCGGATAAATGGCTGGATGTAGTGTGGGAACCGGAAAGTACCCGTTTATTTAAAACTAATCTTAATTTAACTGTGGCAAACCAGCCGGGCATGCTGGCTAAAATCGCATCAGGCATTGCCGAGGCTGGGTCCAACATTGATAATGTGAGCGTAGAGGAGGCTGATGGCAGCGCCTACGCCAATTTATACTTTACCGTACAGGTTAGAAATCGCATACATTTAGCTGAACTTATGCGTAGTTTGCGTAAAATACCTGATGTTGTGCGCATTAACCGTACTAAAGGCAACGTAGCTAGCAATGGAAAAAGTGCTAATGGTAAAGCCAGCTCGCAATAGTTTGCGTAACTAACTCTTAACAAAACTTTTTAACCAAAGAATGACGCCATAAAATGACAACGAACACAAAACAAATTATTCAAACGCAAGGTGCACCGGCCGCTATTGGCACTTACTCTCAAGCCGTTAAAGTAGGCAATACCGTCTATTTGTCTGGTCAAATTGGCTTAGATCCAGCAAGCATGCAAATGGTAGAAGGTATTGAGGCAGAAGTGCACCGCGTATTTACCAACTTAAAAGCCGTGGCAGAAGCCGCTGGCGGTAGCTTAGGCGACATGGTGAAGCTGAACGTCTTTTTAACGGATTTGTCCCACTTTGCTTTGGTAAACACCATTATGGCTGAGTATTTCAACCAGCCATATCCAGCACGTGCTGCCGTGGGCGTTGCCTCATTACCGCGTGGCGCACTGGTTGAAGCTGACGGTGTGCTGGTCTTGTAGGCTAGCCTTCAGCGCGCGTGCGTAGTCAGCTTAACACCTTGCCGGATGGGTTGCCGATACCCGTCGATGACGCAATGGCGGCACATCTGGAGGGCATGCCGTTACCAAAAACTGTGCTTCATGCAACCAATGGTCAGCTTATTAACTTGTCCGAACATAAACATAGGCTCGTTATTTATGTTTATCCCTTAACTGGGCGTCCTGAGGTTGCACTTCCTGAAGGTTGGGATGAAATCCCTGGAGCGAGAGGATGCACGCCGCAAGCCTGTGATTTTAGTCAT
This sequence comes from Methylotenera sp., assembly GCA_013141495.1. Lineage (GTDB taxonomy): Bacteria > Pseudomonadota > Gammaproteobacteria > Burkholderiales > Methylophilaceae > Methylotenera. The sequence goes on from JABFQV010000010.1 coordinate 32,855, forward strand.
CATTATCAAGAACTCCAAGCGCTGAATGCTGCGGTTTTTGGTTTAAGTTCACAAACGACAGATTATCAATTGGAGCTAAAACGTCGGTTGCATTTACCTTTTGACTTACTCAGTGATAGTGGGTTTTTATTACATTCCACTTTGGCGTTACCAGTATTTAAGGTGGATACGTTACCGCTTTATAAAAGACTAACCTTGATTGCGGAGCAGGGTATCATCAAAAAAGTTTTTTATCCGGTCTTTCCGCCTAATCAAAATGCAGCGCAAGTGATTGATTGGTTGAAAAATCACTCGTGAATATGCTTGCACTAAGTGAAATCAAGGCGTTCAGTAAGCCGCTAGTTGCCAATTTAGCCAAGCTTGGCATTGGCAATCTGCAAGCTTTATTGCTACATTTGCCACTGCGTTACATTGATGAAACACACATCACCGCGATTCGTGATTTGCGTATGGGGGAATCTTCGCAAGTAGAAGGCGAGATTGTTCACGCAGAGGTGACTTACAAACCCCGAAAAGCCCTTATCGCTAGACTAGAAGACGTCAGTGGCCAGCTCACTTTGCGTTTTTTGCATTTTTACCCCAGCCAAATTGCAGCACTTAAAGTAGGGTCAAAGCTGCGCGTATATGGTGAAGTGCGCAATGGATTCTTTGGCTATGAGATTGTTCACCCGACCTGTAAAGCCGTGGGTGAAAAAACGGTAGTGGCGGAGACCTTAACGCCGGTTTATCCAACCGTGGCAGGTCTTACTCAAGCCAATTTACGCAAAGCGATTAGCCTAGCGCTGGCGCAAGGGGCGTTGACAGAAACACTACCCGCCAGTGTTTATACAAATCTGCACCTGCCAAGTTTTGCGGCAAGTTTGCAAGCGCTACATCATCCAAGCCCTGAAGTCGATTTACAGGCTTTAGACAACAAATCTACAGCACACTGGCGCCGATTGGCTTTTGACGAGCTGTTGGCGCAGCAGCTTTCTATGCGCAAACACTATGCACGCCGCCGTAGCGTAAGCGCGCCACAATTTTCACCTTCAAAACAATTGGTTTCAGCGTTGCTAAAAAGCTTACCATTCGCGTTAACGGGTGCGCAGCAAAAAGTAGCGTTAGAAATAGAGCACGATTTAACCCAGCCGCATCCCATGCAGCGGTTGTTGCAGGGAGATGTCGGCAGCGGTAAAACTATCGTGGCTTGTATGGCTGCATTGCAAAGTATCGAAAATGGCTGGCAAGTCGCTTTGATGGCGCCGACGGAAATTTTAGCCGAGCAGCACTACCGTAAAATGTTAGGCTGGTTATCGCCGTTAAACATTCGCATTGCATGGTTAACCGGTAGCCAAAACAAAAAAGACCGCGAAGCGGCGTTGACGACTATCGCAAACGGCGATGCGCAATTAGTAGTGGGCACGCACGCTTTGTTTCAAGAGGCGGTGCAATTTAAAAACTTAGGGGTAGCCATCATTGATGAACAACACCGCTTTGGCGTACACCAGCGCTTAGCCTTGCGTCAAAAAGGGCAGCCTGAGCCTCACCAATTGATGATGTCGGCAACGCCTATTCCACGTACTTTGTCGATGAGTTATTACGCTGATCTGGATGTTTCGGTGATTGATGAATTGCCGCCTGGCCGCACGCCTATCGTGACTAAGTTAGTTTCTGATAGTCGGCGTGACGAAATTTTGCAGCGCGTGCGTGAGGCGTGCTTACAGGGCAATCAAGCCTATTGGGTATGCCCGCTAATAGAGGAATCAGAGGCGTTACAATTAGCCACAGCCAATGATACTTACGCGCTCATGCAAAATGAATTCCCAGAGTTGAAAATAAGCTTAGTGCATGGCCGCATGAAGTCCGCTGAAAAACAGGCAGTGATGGCAGAATTTAGCGCAGGCGCCTCACAACTCTTAGTCGCCACCACGGTGATAGAAGTCGGCGTCGATGTGCCGAATGCCAGTTTAATGGTGATAGAGCATGCAGAACGCATGGGGCTGTCGCAACTACACCAACTACGCGGCCGCGTGGGCAGAGGGACGACAAAAAGTACCTGTATTTTACTTTATCAAAACAAACTTTCTGAAACCGCCCGTGCGCGTTTAAAAGTGATTTATGAGAGTAATGACGGTTTTGCCATCGCCCAGGCTGACCTGCAAATCCGGGGCCCTGGCGAGTTGCTTGGGGTACGCCAGAGTGGTGTGCCTATGCTCAAGATTGCTGACTTAGCCCGCGATGTCGATTTGCTGGAAACTGCGAAAACACTGGCAGATCAACTGTTAAAAAATTATCCGGCTGAAGTAGAAAGCCATCTGGCAAGGTGGATGGGTAACGCGGGTGAGTTGGTGAAGGTTTAATGCAAGCCATGAAGGCTACCTTAACGTAGGGCTGAATAGAGAAACGCATTCGCCACATTTAACAAAAAGATTACTTTGATGGCTTCGCATAGTTAAACGCATCTGAATAAAACGCATCTTCAGGCAAGCCTGCGTTTAAAAACCCAGCATGTGCGACTTCTACCATTGCGGGTGCGCCGCAGCAATACACTTCAAACTCACTTAAATTTTCGACATCATCTAATACCGCTTGATGCACCAAGCCGGTGCGGCCCTGCCAATGGTCTTCAGGTAACGCATCAGATAACACGGGTATAAACTGAATATGCGCATGCGCCTCTGCCCAAGCGCTTGGCAACTCTGGCATATAAAGGTCTTGTAACGTTTTGGCACCCCAATACAAGGTCACATTGCGTTTGATATTGTTGTGCAGCATGTGCTCTACAATGCCCTTGATGGGCGCAAAACCAGTGCCGCCTGCCACCATAATCATCGGCTTTGTCGAATCGTCTCGATAATAAAAGCTGCCAAATGGCGCTTCTATGCGCAAAATAGCTTTGTCTGGCATTTCATTAAACACATATTGCGTAAATTGCCCATCTGGAATTAAACGCAAATGTAACTCGAGTAAATTATCAACATTCGGCGCATTGGCGAGCGAAAATGCGCGGCGCTTGCCATCTTTAAGCAAAAATTCGATGTATTGCCCGGCGTAAAACTGCAAATGCTCGTTACTTGGTAGCTTTAAAAACAATGCCATGACATCGTGTGATAACTGCAGCTTACGCTCAACCCGTGTGGGAATAATGCGTGGATGAATCACGCCCGCGTTAATCTCACGGCATTCAATAGTGATATCGGTAAGTGGCTTGGCACAGCAGAATAAAGCCTTGCCTGCCGCCTTCTCTGCCTCGGTCAGTGCGCTGGCGGCATAGTCACCATAATCCACTTCACCACTTAGCACGGTGCCTTTGCAACTACCGCAGGCACCGTTACGGCAACCATAAGGCAAGTTAAAACCAGCCTCTATGGCAGATTCCAATACGGTTTCATAGGCTTTTGCGGTATAGCGATGGCCGCTCGGTTGAATGGTGATTTGGTATGTCATACTTAGACTTTCTCTGAGAGCTTTGCACGAAGCTGTTTTATTGCTAAAAACGTTAATTTTGTCATTCTGAGCGTAGCGAAGAATCCATGCAACCAATTGATTACACTGGATTCTTCGCTACGCTCAGAATGACGGGGCTTGATATTTTGGTTAAAAATAGTGCTATTTTTAGTTTCGTGCAAAGCGCGCTCTCTATTACTTTTTAATTGGATATTTTTAAGAAGCTAACTTTAATCTTCTCGGCGAAACTCACCCTCTATCACATCATCATTGGCCGCTTTCTTTGCTTGGTAAGGCGATGACGGCTGATTGTTATTTGGTAGCTGCCTGTTTTTAATGGGTATTAGTAACAGAATAACCGCAATAACATCAGTGATTACACCTGGCAAAATTAACAATACACCCGCGATTATATTACGCGCACTGCCAAAAATGGCTTTTATCGGGCTTCCACCCGCACTTAAAGTTTGCACCATGCGGCCTGAAAACAATGATTTTTCATCCCGAATAAGCCGAAAGCCCAACAAAGCTATCGCAACTAAATATACTAATAACCATAAACCGTAGTGCTGTCCTAATTCTATTAGCAGCCATATCTCGGCAATGGGAAAAGCGAGTAAAATCAAAACCATTAACAATCGCATAATGTATAACCTTTGATGTGTGACCTTAAATTTTGAATCCTGAAGCTATTTTACTGGTATTAACCAATATGCCCAATGAAGCAAGCGCCAAGCAACTGGCTGAAACACTCATTGCGCAAAATCTGGCTGCGTGTATCAACCTGCTAAGTCCTTGCCAATCAATTTATGCATGGCAAGGTAAAATAGAACACGTGAGCGAGGTTCCCCTGCTCATTAAAACCAATCAAACTCAGTATAATGCACTGGAAGCCGCGATCATAAAAGCGCACCCGTATGAACTTCCTGAAATAATCTCTATCCATGTAAGTGGTGGCTTACCTCGCTATTTACAATGGGTAAACACACAATTGTCTACTTGAAGGCCGCAATGTTAAAACGAATTTTTTATTGTTTACTGCTTACATGTATAGCCCTATCTGCGCCTGTGAGCAACGCAGGCAATGCCGGCAGCACCCTTAAAGGCTTATTTACCAACAGCGCGACTGAAGATGAGTTTTTATCACCTGAGGTTGCGTTTGGTCTGGATATTAGGCAATCCAGCCAGCAAATTCTTGCTAATTTCACCGTAGCACCCGGCTATTATTTATACAAAGAACGCATAAAGTTTGTGTTAACGCCGTCAACTGCGCATGAAACTAGCCTGCCAGCGGGCGATATTAAAAACGACCCAAACTTTGGCAAAATGGAAGTTTTCCATCAAGACTTTACCGGGATAATTACGCTTAAAAGCGCGCAAAATGAAGTTATTACAATTAAAGCCACCTATCAGGGCTGTAGCGAAAAAGGTCTATGTTATGCGCCTCAACATAAAACCTTCACCATTACCCCAAACAATGCCTCTGACAACACCAATGCAGCGGCGGTTGGTGTCGCAACAGCTTCCACACAAAATACAAACAGCTCTTTAAGTAACGATAGCCAAGCCGCAAATTTACTCAAAAGCGGCAAATGGTGGCTCATTATTTTAGGTTTTTTTGGTGCCGGCTTACTACTTGCATTCACCCCTTGCGTGTTCCCGATGATTCCGATTTTGTCCTCCATCATCATTGGTAAAAATGCACATGTAACCCGTCTGCATGCCTTTAATTTATCATTGGCCTATACCTTGGGCATGTGTTTAACCTACACCTTGGCGGGTATAGCCGCCGGTCTTTCCGGGCAAATGCTAAGCAGTGCTTTGCAAACCCCATGGGCGCTGGGCTTTGGCGCATCAATTTTTGTACTACTCGCCCTTTCTATGTTTGGCTTCTATGAGCTCAAGCTCCCCAGCAGCCTAGAAAACAGCCTGTTTAACTTAAGCCACCGCATCAAAGGCGGGCACTTTTTTAGTGATTTTCTGATGGGAATATTATCCGCGTTAATCATTAGCCCATGTGTGGCAGCCCCGCTCGCAGGCGCTTTGCTCTACATTAGCTCAACCAATGACGTGGTACTTGGCGGCGTTGCTTTATTTTCACTCTCTCTCGGCATGGGCACACCGCTCCTGCTTATTGGCGCGTCCGCTGGCACGTTATTACCCAAGGTTGGCAACTGGATGAACGCCGTGCGTAACGTGTTTGGCGTGCTCATGTTAGGCGTTGCGGTGTGGCTAATTGCACCCGTTATTCCAGTAAGTGTACAAATGGCGCTATGGGCAGCTCTGTTAATCGTGCCCGCCATTTTTATGCATGCCTTGGACAACCTCCCGGCTGACGCCAAACCAGCACTCAAGTTCTGGAAAGGCATCGCCATCATGTTGCTGGTGGCGGGCTTAGCGATGCTGATTGGCGCTTTATCGAACGCTAAATCACCGCTTGAGCCATTAGGTGGTTTGCTGACGAAAACCAGCAGTGCACACCAACAAAGCGCACTACAGTTTAACCGCGTTAAAAACCTTGCCGACCTCGAAAGCCAGCTCCAAGCGGCAAAAGGTAAGCCCGTGATGCTCGATTTTTATGCGGACTGGTGCGTGTCTTGCAAAGAGCTGGAACAATTCACCTTTAATGATTCGCGCGTGCAAACCGCGCTAAAAGATACCGTGTTATTACAAGTCGATGTGACTGAAAACAATGATGACGATAAAGCTTTATTAAAAAAATTCAGCCTATTCGGGCCACCAGGCATTCTCTTTTTCAATGCCCAATCAGAACACGAATCAAACCTGAAAGTAGTCGGCTACCAAAATGCAGACGCTTTTTTGCAAACACTTAACCAGCGCGGTAGCTGCTTACCTGAAACCATAGAATGCTAAACATGAGCGTGTTCAGAAAATTTATTGCCAGCTTAGGTATCATCCTGGTCATGCTAAGTTTCGGCTTGGCGATACGCGCCTTCTACCCGACCGATGCTGTTGGCAATAACACCAACATTGCCACTAACGCGCTTTTTACCACCGCCTTCATTAACACAGAGGGTAAACCACAAAACCTGAAGCAGTATCAGGGCAAAATTATTGTGCTTAATTTTTGGGCAACCTGGTGCCCACCATGCCGTGAAGAAATGCCTGAGCTGACTCAATTGCACCAAGAATATCAGCACAAAAATGTAGTGGTATTGGGTCTTGCCCTAGATGAACTCAATTTAGTGCAGGAATTTTTGCAAGCATCCCCGGTTAGCTACCCGATTTTTGTTGCGGATAGCCCAGAAACGGATTTAAGCGAGCCGCTAGGCAATGACAAAAGCGTGTTGCCCTATACTGTAATTATTAACGCTGACGGCCAAGTGGTTAACACCTACTTTGGCCGCATCTCCAAATCTCTGATTGAAGCTGCAATCAAGCCTTTATTATCAGAGTAACGGCCAGTTTTAAACCCGGATTTTTCATTAGGACTTGGAGTGGCAACGCCGCACAGTTTGATGGATTTTTTGTGCAGATTTTATGGTCAAGTTGGCATTCAAGTAGATGCATAATCGCCTAATGGATAATCTGAGTTTAATTGTCCAATGCTATCAGCATGTTGATAGCGGTATCCCATATAATTTCGCTTAATTACGCCAAAGTAGCTGGACAAAACGCGTTAACTTCGGCAAACTTGCGACTATGAATTATTGTAATTTAGGCAACAAGCATCTCAAACAGGCGGTTTACCATGCCAACTAAATCTATTTTAGTGTTGCATGGCCCTAATCTTAATCTATTAGGGTTACGTGAGCCGGAGCACTATGGCAATGCAACGCTTGAAAGCATCAATCAGGCGCTCGTCACACAAGCGCAATTGGCTAAGGTTGAGTTAGAAACATTTCAAAGCAACGCAGAAGCTGAACTTGTCACTAAAATTCAGTCAATTGCGTTTAAAAAGGTTGATTTTGTCATTATCAACCCAGCTGCGTTCACACACACATCAGTTGCCATGCGCGATGCACTCAGCGCTGTTAAAGTACCTTTTATCGAAGTGCATCTATCTAACGTTTATGCACGAGAAGCATTTCGCCATCACTCTTATTTCTCTGATATCGCTGTTGGCGTTATCAGCGGTTTAGGCGCGCATGGCTACACATTAGCGCTTGATTACGCTATCAATCACATCAATCGTTCTTAAAATAATAATAGTCAGTTTTAATTAGGGGTTACTATGGATTTACGCAAACTTAAAAAATTAATTGATCTTGTCGAAGCATCAGGCATTTCTGAGCTGGAACTCACAGAAGACGGTGAAAAAGTACGCATCAGCCGCAACTTTACCTCACAGGCGCCGGCACAACATTATGCCAACTATGCGCCTCAGCAATATGCCGTAGCACCACAAGCGGCAGCACCCATTGCAGAGGTGGCTCCTGCCGTTGAAGAAGGCCATGCAGTTAACTCGCCTATGGTTGGTACGTTTTACCGCTCACCCTCGCCGGATGCAAAATCGTTTGTTGAAGTCGGCGATACGGTTGCAATAGGTGACACCCTTTGTATTATTGAAGCTATGAAACTATTAAATGAGATTGAATCTGACAAGGCAGGCGTCGTTAAAAAAATCCTGGTCGATAATGGTCAAGCCGTTGAATACGGCGAGCCACTGTTTATTATTGGCTAAGTTGTTTTAAACCGCTGAGCTATCGCTTAGCTTCAATTATTGTTTAAAGTTATTGTATAAATTAGGACTTCACTTTCATGGCTATGTTTGACAAAATCTTAATCGCAAATCGCGGTGAAATCGCCCTACGCGTTCAGCGCGCATGTCGCGAACTTGGCATCAGAACGGTTGCCGTACACTCCGAGGCTGACCGTGAAGCTAAATACGTAAAATTAGCGGATGAGTCTGTATGTATCGGCCCTGCACCATCTAGCCAAAGTTACTTAAATGTACCCGCTGTGATTAGCGCGGCTGAGGTCACCGACGCGCAGGCGATTCACCCAGGTTACGGCTTTTTATCTGAAAATGCCGATTTTGCAGAGCGCGTAGAACAAAGCGGCTTTGTATTTATTGGCCCTCGTGCTGAAACCATCCGTTTAATGGGCGACAAAGTATCCGCCAAAGAAGCGATGCGTAAAGCTGGCGTACCTTGCGTACCCGGCTCAGAAGGCGCGCTACCTGATGACCCTGCTGAGATTATTAAAACAGCAAAGCAAATTGGCTACCCGGTTATTATTAAAGCGTCCGGCGGTGGCGGTGGACGCGGCATGCGCGTGGTGCATACCGAAGCTGCATTGCTGACTTCAGTCAATATGACCAAAGCCGAGGCGCAAGCCGCTTTTGGCAACCCCGTGGTTTACATGGAAAAATACCTTGAAAACCCGCGTCATATTGAAATCCAGATATTAGCGGATCAACACGGCAATGCCGTATATTTAGGTGAACGTGATTGCTCAATGCAACGCCGCCATCAAAAAATTATTGAAGAGGCGCCGGCACCTCTTTTAAACACAAGGTTGCGCGACAAAATTGGCGAACGTTGCGCAGAGGCCTGCCGTAAAATTAAATATCGTGGCGCAGGTACTTTTGAATTCTTATATGAAAACAATGAGTTTTATTTCATTGAGATGAATACGCGCTTGCAAGTTGAGCACACTGTGACAGAAATGATTACAGGGATCGATTTAGTGCAACAGCAGATTTTTGTCGCCGCTGGTGAGAAGCTTAAATTCCGTCAAAAAGATATTGTGCTTAAAGGTCATGCCATTGAGTGCCGCTTAAACGCTGAAGACCCTTACACTTTTGTGCCATCTCCGGGCAAAATTAAAACCTTCCACATGCCAGGCGGACCTGGCGTGCGTATTGACACCCACGCCTACGCAGGCTACACGGTGCCGCCGCATTACGACTCAATGATAGGCAAGCTCATCACTTATGGCGATACGCGCGAGCAAGCCATTGCACGTATGCGCATTGCTTTATCTGAAATGATGGTTGATGGCATTAGCACTAACATTGCGCTACATGCTGATTTAATGGCCGATGCAGCCTTTCATTTGGGTGGCACCAGCATTCACTACCTTGAACAAAAGCTTGGTATTTATAATAAATAGGTAGGTAGTGCATGGCTTGGGTATCGTTAAAAATTGAAGCACAGGATCATACCGCTGATTTAATTAGCGATACGCTGATGGCGCTAGGTGCGCTCTCAGCAATTATTGAGGACGCAAACGCCGAAACCATTGATGAGCAGCCGATTTTTGGCGAGCCAGGCGATCCGCCACCAGGTATTTGGCAACAAAACCTAGTCAGCGCACTATTTGATGAGGGTGTTGATGTCAGCGACATGATGGCCAAACTGCAACAGCAAACCAAGCTATCTAATCTGCAATACTCAACCGAGATTATTCAAGAACAAGATTGGGTGCGTGCCACACAATCACAATTTGACCCGATCAAAATTACAGATAATCTGTGGATTGTACCCACTTGGCACAGCGCACCAAACCCGGACGCGATTAACATTATATTAGACCCGGGCCTGGCATTTGGCACCGGTAGCCACCCAACCACGCACCTATGTTTGGCCTGGTTAACGCAAACGGTCACCGCAGATGCCAGCGTGCTCGATTACGGCTGTGGTTCTGGCATTTTAGCCATTGCAGCTAAAAAATTGGGCGCGGGGCATGTAGTCGGTACTGATATTGACACGCAAGCGATTCAGTCAAGCTTATATAACGCCGAACAAAATGCCGTTGCGGCCGACTTTTACCACGCCAGCCAATATCAATCACAAACATTTGATATTGTGGTTGCCAATATTTTATCTAGTGCGCTAAGTGTTTTAGCCCCCGCGCTCGCAAAATCATGCAAAGCAGGTGGCAAAATTGCACTTTCTGGCATTTTACGCGAGCAAGAGTCTGCTGTTTCTGCAATTTACGCACAATGGTTTGATATGGAATCCCCACAGTATATGGATTCATGGGTGTTGCTCACAGGCACTAAAAAATGCGCACCATAACTCGCTGCCCAGCCTGTGAAACTCAATTTTTTGTAACTGAAGCACAGCTCCACAAGCATGATGGTAAAGTTCGTTGCGGGCAGTGCCTGCATGTATTTGATGCAAAAACACAGCTGGTTGAGATAGACACACCAGTAACAGAAGCAACGGTTGCCGAAAACCCGCCAATTGAAATCGCCTCAGAAATAGAGCCCACGACTATAACAGCAGCACTCTCCGCACCAATAGAAAATGAGCCGACCCCTAGTATTGATGCTGACCCAGCACAAACTATCACCCCTGAGAACACAGCGCTGGATCACTCGGCTTCAAGTCAAATCAATCAAAAAACTGAAGAGGAATGGCCCGCGATAGACCATGCGGTATTCGATGAAAGTTCGCCTGCTGATACTGGCGCTTTAAACTTAAGCTCGCTCAATCAAGCCCCTTTTAATCAAATCCAGGAGCCTTTTGTCGAGGCGCTTGAATTATCAGCCTCAGCTGAAGACGTACAAGCCTTTGCCGCTGAAGCTAATAATGCTAGCGACACCAATACGACTGGCGATGATGAAGGCGACTTTGATGACCGCGCAGAACGTTCGTTTGATGCCGAGCAAATCAAAAACTTGAATGACATTACCAAGCTCAGCATCATTGCAGATAATCGCGCTAATTATTTTGATGATTTGGCAAGTAAAGATAAGCTCACCACTAAAAACCTCAACAAAAAATCTCGCCGCTGGTTATGGCTAGCGGGTGCTTTTATATTACTAATATGCGCCGTGGCTCAAAGCATTTACTTTTTACGCGACAACATTGCCACTTATTACCCTAACGCCAAGCCCATACTAGAGAAAGCCTGTCAATCATTGGGCTGTAGCGTTAACTTGCCCAAGCAGATTGAGTTAATTGTGATTGATGATTCTGACATGCAGGAAGATCTCAATGTTGCGGGCGTCATGCACTTATCCAGCCGCTTAATTAACAAGGCCGACTTTAATTTAGCTTATCCAAACTTAGAGCTCACACTCACCGATACTGATGACAACCCCACACTAAGACGCGTCTTTAAGCCAGCTGAATACTTGCCAGCCAATACTAATACAGCGTCAGGGCTAAAAGCTGGTGAAACTATTAAAATCAAGCTTGCGATTACAACAACAGGTCAGGCCGTTGCTGGTTACCGCATTTTTGTCACCTATTAAACCCTGCTGGGTTAAAAATCACCGTTTACCGCATCTCATGAATTTCATGAGCCCTATTTAATCACTTTACAGTATTGGTTTTTAAAACGCCTCTGTACTATGTGAGTCATAGATTGTGTAGTACTTAATTAAACAACTTTTAGGAGATTTATCATGTGGACAAAACCAGCAGCTACAGAAATGCGTTTCGGCTTTGAAGTTACAATGTACGTTTGCAATCGCTAAAACGCTTGATTATTGGTTAGATACTAAATCTAGCTAATAACCAAAACCTTAATTAAAAACGGACACTTCGGTGTCCGTTTTTATTTGGCGTCCGATTTAATTTAATGTTACGCCCTTACTTGACCTACATCATGACTACTCTATATTTTTAGGCATAGCATGAACCGTATGTCGCCACTAAAAGTTAGGGGATATTTTGATAAAACGCCTGCATTCATTACTAAAAATTAGAAACAAATGGCTTCTGTGGTTAGCGTCTATCCTGTTGGCGCTGTTGTTAACCTTACCAATTGTTGTTGCTATCGGGCTCTTGTTAGACGGGAAAGTAGCCGAAAGTGACCTGATCTCCGCCGTGGTGGCATCCATATTGGTTGCTTCTATCGTGAGCGGCTTTATCATTTATTTTCAGCAACTTACTAATGAGTTGCAACATCATAATGATCACCTCAAAGCCATTATAAAATGCTTTCCTGTGCCAATTGCAATCAACAATGATGAAAATTATGCAGTTACGCTCAACCCAGAGTTCGTCCATACCTTTGGCTATACCACAGATGACATTCCTACGCTCAATGATTGGTGGCCTAAGGCCTATCCTGACAAAAACTATAGGCAGTGGGTCATGGATGGATGGCGCACGCGCCAACAAAAATCAGCCGCAAACGGTACCCCGTTTGAACCCATGGAAGTTAACATTCAATGTAAAAACGGCGATATAAAAACGGTCCTTGCATCGGCCACGCCACTTGGCGCCGGATTTGAAAAAGTGCAGCTTGTTGTACTTTACGATATTTCTGAAAAGATTGATATCTTTAATGAGCTGTGGCTGATGAAGTCGATTATTGATAACAGCAATCTTTCTAATTTTATATTGAGCCCAGAAGGAAAAGTGGTATTTGTTAATGATTATGCCTGCCAGGTTTTAGACTACACGCGTGATGAGCTTACCAAAATGCACCCTTGGGATTTTGACCCTGACTTTAATGCTGATGCTTGGCCAAGCGTGTGGTCTCAATTAAAAGAGAATAAAACCATCAACCTTGAAACGCGTCACCGTCGTAAGGATGGCACAGTTTTAGACGTAGAGGTTAAGGGGCATTACATTAAGCACAAAGCGCATGAATATAGCTTTACATTTGTACAAGACATCACTGAGCGCAAATTAGTAGATGCTGAACTGCGTATTGCCGCTACTGCATTTGAATCCCAGGAAGGCATGATTATTACTGATGCCAACTCAAAGATTCTAAAAATTAATCATTCATTTACCAGAATTACTGGCTACACCTCTGAAGAAGCCCTTGGTCGCAAAATGACCCTGCTAAAATCGGGCATCCATGATGCTGAGTTCTACCGTGGCATGTGGGATAGCATACAATCAACCGGTTCTTGGCAAGGTGAAATTTGGAACCGCCGTAAAAATGGTGATATTTATCCTGAATGGCTCACCATCACTGCGGTTAAAGATGCGAGTGGCGTAGTCACACACTATGTTGGTACCATGATTGATATTACTGCACGTAAAGCGATTGAAGATCGCGTGCATCATCTCGCCCACTATGATGTGTTAACTGATTTACCCAATCGTGCCCTACTCTCTGATCGCTTGCATCAGGCGCTGGCGCAAGCCAAGCGTGATAAATCCAAGTTAGCGCTTATTTTTCTGGATCTTGATTACTTTAAACCTGTGAATGACGAACTAGGGCATGAGGTAGGTGACTTATTACTGAAACAAGTTGCACTGCGTTTACAACATTGTATAAAACGAGAAACAGATACGCTGTCGCGGGTGGGCGGTGATGAGTTTGTGATTATTCTTTCGCATATTGAATCAGATCAAGATGCGGCCCTGATGGCTGACAAAATTATTCTATCTCTGATGCGGCCATTTGAGATTGAAGAAAATGTCATCAACATCTCGTGTAGTGTCGGCATTGGCGTTTACCCTACCCACGGCAAAGATGCCACAAGCCTGATGCGGGTTGCGGATAATGCCATGTATCAAGCCAAACGTGCTGGACGTGGCCGCTTCTGCTTTTATACCCCAGATACGGTCGATGAAAAACTGACTACTCGATCATGACCAAACTTTTGGACTCTATCGCTCTAATCGCTTCTGCCACACAAGTGACAGCCATTGCTCGCGCATAGCTTTTGCGCCATGCCAGCGCAATTCTACGCACTGGCACTGGCGCTGCAAACGGGATCACTTTAACCAACGGATTGATATACCGTTCTGTAGCAGCGCTAGCTGGCAACACGGTAATGCCTAAATTTGAAGCCACCATATTACGTATGGTTTCTAAGGAGTTCCCCTGTAGTACTTGCCCTTTACGTGAGAGCTCCGGGCATGCTTGCAACACCTGATGGCTATAACAATGACCAGTATTTAATAACAACACATGCTCATCTATCAGTTCATGCGCCTCTATTGACTTGCGATTGGCCCAATGGTGATTGATAGGCACCATCACCACATATTTTTCATCATATAACGGTAGCGTATTGATGCCGGGCACATCAAACGGCAATGCCACCACTGCGGCATCGATGACACCACTTTTTAATTGTGCCTCTAACTGCACTGTTAGATTTTCTTCTACATCCAGCGGCATTTCAGGTGCACTTTCGCGCAAAATCGGGATGATTTCTGGCAACAAATAAGGCCCAACCGAGTAAATCAAACCTAAGCGAAAAGCGCCGCTGAGCTGATTGTTACCTTGCTTTGCAATTTCACGAATCTGATTCGCTTGTTCTAACACTTTAATCGCCTGCTCTATAATCTTTTCGCCAATAGGTGTCGGATTAATGTCAGTGCGGCTACGCTCAAAAATCATCACGCCGAGCTCATCTTCCAGTTTTTTAATTGCCAAGCTTAGCGCTGGCTGGCTGACAAAACATTTTTCAGAGGCGCGTCTAAAATTGCGCTCTTTTGCAATAGCCACCACAAAACGTAATTCGCTCAAGGTCATAATTTTTGCATCTCAATAACTAATTATCGATAAGTTTAGCATATCAATTAGCTTTGAACTTTCAATTATAAAAATCAAAAGTCTCGCGATACAATGATCTTTAATGAGACACATCATCGTTTGTTCTAGGGTATCGTCCACAATAACTCATCAGGAGATTTTTATTAAGGACAGTTACGCGGATTGCCAGCTAATCAGGTAGTTGCGAACTCCCTCCTGATTAGCTGGGTACAGCTGTTACCTGTTAAATTGAACCGTGGCTAGTTCAGATCAAAACTGATCTGCATTCATCACTTTAATCCAGGCTTTCACAAAGTCTTTAACAAACTTCTCTTTAGCATCATCTTGCGCATAAACTTCAGCATAAGAACGAAGGATGGAGTTAGAGCCAAAGACTAAATCAACTCTTGTCGCCGTCCATTTAACTATGCTGGTGTTGCGATCGCGGATTGCATAAAGGTTATTACCTGCAGGTTTCCAGGTGTTAGCCATATCCGTCAGATTTACAAAGAAATCATTAGTTAAAACACCTTCACGATTCGTTAGCACGCCATGCTTTGTGCCGCCATAGTTAGTGCCAAGTACACGCATGCCGCCAACTAAAGCCACCATTTCATACGCAGTTAAACCCATCAACTGCGTACGATCCAGCATCAACTCCTCGGCTGTTACAACATAATCTTTCTTCAGCCAGTTGCGATAACCATCATGAATCGGCTCAAGTACCGCAAAGGACTCTGCATCAGTCATTGCATCTGTTGCATCACCGCGACCAGCTGCAAATGGAACCGTAATATTTACACCTGCATCACGCGCCGCTTTTTCAACAGCGGCAGTACCACCCAATACAATCAGGTCAGCCATGCTGACTTTTTTGCTTAAACCAGCTTGGATACCTTCCAGCACCGCGAGTACTTTTTGCAGTCTGGCAGGCTCATTACCTTCCCAGTCTTTCTGCGGTGCTAGGCGAATACGGGCACCATTGGCGCCGCCACGATAATCTGAGCCGCGGAACGTGCGCGCACTATCCCAAGCAGTCGCCACCAGCTCCGAAATACTTAAACCGCTATTCAACAGCGTTGCCTTTAAGTCAGAAATTTCTGCATTACTTAACGTGTAATCCGCTTTAGGCACAGGATCTTGCCAGATTAAATCTTCCTTCGGTACATCCGGACCAAGATAACGAGCTTTAGGACCTAGATCACGGTGGGTTAACTTGAACCAAGCGCGCGCAAATACTTCTGAAAAATAGGCCGGATCTTTGTAAAAACGTTCAGATATTTTTCTGTACTCAGGGTCTTTTACCATCGCCATATCAGCATCGGTCATGATCGGGTTATGTCTGATAGAAGGGTTCTCTACATCAACCGGCTTGTCTTCTTCCTTAATGTTGATTGGCTCCCATTGCCAAGCCCCAGCCGGGCTCTTTTTGAGTTCCCAGTCATAGTTGAAAAGAAGATAGAAATAGCCGTTATCCCATTTCGTAGGATGTGTCGTCCATGCGCCTTCGATACCGCTGGTGACAGTGTCGCGCCCAAAACCCTTACCATTTTTGCTGTGCCAACCCAAACCTTGCTCACTGACGTCTGCGGCTTCAGGATCCGGCCCTAACAGTTCGGCTTTACCGTTACCATGACATTTACCTACAGTATGCCCACCTGCAGTCAGTGCAACCGTTTCTTCATCGTTCATGGCCATGCGGGCAAAAGTCAAGCGCACGTCCTGCGCCGTTTTAAGCGGGTCAGGCTGGCCATTCACTCCTTCAGGATTAACGTAGATCAGACCCATTTGCACCGCGGCAAGTGGATTTTCCAAGCTTTCGCGCTTATCTCCTTCATAGCGACAGGAATTGCCAAGCCATTCTTTTTCAGAGCCCCAGTAAATGTCTTTTTCTGGATGCCAAATATCGGCCCGGCCGCCTGCGAATCCATAGACTTTCAATCCCATAGACTCATACGCCATGGTGCCAGCCAAAACAATCAGATCAGCCCAGGACAGCTTGTTGCCATATTTCTTTTTAATCGGCCATAGTAAACGGCGGGCTTTATCAAGATTAACGTTATCCGGCCAACTGTTGATAGGTGCAAACCGTTGATTACCCGTACCAGCACCGCCGCGACCATCCGCAATGCGGTAGGTACCCGCTGCGTGCCATGCCATACGAATCATCAATCCGCCATAGTGCCCCCAGTCCGCTGGCCACCATTCCTGACTATCCGTCATAAAGCTATGTAAATCTTTTTTTACAGCGTCCAAATCAAGTTTCTTGAATTCTTCAGCATAATTAAAATCCTCACCCATCGGGTTGGTCTTTGAATCATGCTGATGCAAAATATCCAGATTGATTGCTGCTGGCCACCAATCTATGTTTGAATTACCCGTAGTGGTATTGCCGCCATGCATCACGGGGCACTTTCCAGTTGACGTTGCCAGTTTATTATCCATGGTAAAACTCCCTTCTCATTCCAGTGGGCGATATGAATTTTGTTTCAGCAGACATAGCTTTTCTCCTTTTGTAATTGAGGCCAGCGGCTCGACATAACGCTGCAATGTACGCACTTAATAATGATTTTTTGAGCGCTTTGCACCACAAGGGCACTCCGACTTTCTATGCACTAAAGTGCATGCAAGGTCGTATGCACGAAACAAAAAAACACAGTTTTAACTAAAACATCTGGTTTTGTGAAACATCTAAAAATTTAAGCTTAATTCATTATAGCGACATTTATACGTTAGCAAAGTTAATGTTTTTAACTAAAACGATAAGCAAAACTAATGGTGTGGCTGACTTGGTCTTTACTTAATGTAAGGTCAGTAAAATCATGAACTAAAATTAAAGTTTTCAACTTAAGCGCTCGCAGTACATGATTGATTATTTTTTAGGTGATGATTTAGTCATATTTAATGCTAGCGATTGAAATTAGTAGTAATATGTAACCAAAATGTTACAAAAATTTTACGATAACTAGATGACGTACCCAAAACATGGTTATCTCGCACGCCACATCGTTACGGCGGCACTTTACAAATAGCTTTCTAAGTGTAACTGCCCGTTTTTTTATCTCACTGCTTGTGGGCGTGGTTAGTTTTAGTCAAGCGTATGCCGCAACACCTCAATATCAGCCCAGTAACACATTAAACGCCCCTCAAAATAAGACGCTTATTATCGGCAGCGAACAAGACTTTCCACCTTTTGCGACGGGGACAACCGACGCCACTGCCGGTGGCTTTACCGTTGATTTATGGAAAGCTGTAGCAGCTGAAGCCGGGCTTGATTACACCATTCGTGTACGTCCTTTTTACCAAATTTTGCAAGAATTTAAAGATGGGGAAATTAATGTTCTAATTAACCTGGCACAATCAGACGAGCGTCGCCAATTTGCCGACTTCACGGCTTCTCATGTGGTGGTGAACGGCGCAATTTTTGTGCGCAAAGGTGAATCAAGCGTCCAAGCTGAGCATGACCTTGTCGATAAGTCCATTATCGTATTGCAATCAGATTTGGCACATGACTATGCCGTGTCTAAAGGTTGGGGTAAGCAGCTCACGCTAGTGAATACCGCAGCCGAAGGCTTAAGGTTATTGGCTGCAGGCAAACATGATGCCATGCTGTTGAGCAAACTTACTGGTGTGCAAACGCTACAGGAATTACGGTTAAACAACATTAAAACCTTGTCTGAGCCTGCGGGGTTTTCGCAAAAATTTGCTTTTGTGGTGCATAAAGGGCAGCCTGATTTATTGGCTAAACTCAACGAAGGCTTAGCTATTACTAAAGCCAATGGCACTTATGATTTACTCTACGAAAAATGGTTTGGTGTTTACGAGCCTAAGCCCGTAGAGCTACGCGACTTATTGAAATATCTGTTGCCGGTTTTGTTACTTTTTGTCGGCATTGCGCAATATAGTATTTATCGGCGCAACCTTGAGCGCAAAGCGGCTCAAAAAGCATTACAAACCAGTGAAGCGCATCTACGCTTGGCCCAAGTTGGCGGCAGTGTGGGCACTTGGGAAGCCGACTTGATTCACCACACCCAAACATGGTCTGAAAACTGCATCACCATGCTTGGGTTTCCTGCGCTCGCTAATCCAAGCTGGAATGACTTTATCGCCCTGATTCACCCTGAAGACCAGCAGCATGTGATTGATGCAACTAACGCACATATTGAACACGGCGCAAAATATGATGTGGAGTACCGCATATTAACTGCTACTGGCAAATATCGCTGGATGCGTTCTGCCGGACAGGCTGAATATAACCAAGCAGGCAAAGCCATTACTATGCACGGCATTGCCCAAGATGTTTCTGAACGCCATCAACATTTACAACACATTGAACAACTACTTAGTGAGCAGCACACTATTTTAGAAAACAAGCTGGTTGGTATGATTACAGTAAAAAATCGCCAGGTGGTTTGGTCTAACGCGGCTTTTGCAAGCATGATGGGCTATAACAAAGATGAAGTCATTGGCGCCTCATCTCGGCAGTTTTATGCCAATGATGAAGATTATCACGCCGTTGGTGCCGCCTATGCCAACATAGAAGGTGAAGAAATCATACGCCTTCAACATGAGTTTGTGCGTAAAGATGGCAGGCATATTTGGCTGGATCTAAGAGGGGCTATGCTTCACCCAGACCGAGGGGAGTCACTGTGGATTTTTATTGATGCCACCGAACGCAAATTGGCTGAGGATGAGTTTCGCATTGCAGCGACCGTGTTTGAGTCTCAGGAAGGCATGATGATCACTGATGCAAACTCAATAATTTTGCGGGTGAATTACGCTTTTACTAAAATTACGGGCTACTCTGCAATGGACGCTGTTGGCAACACGCCGCGCATGCTAAGTTCCGGCCACCATACTGCTGAGTTTTACACCGCCATGTGGGGGAGAATTCAGGCTAATGGATTTTGGGAAGGTGAAATCTGGAACCGCCGCAAAAATGGCGAAGTTTATCCAGAGCACCTCACTATTACGGTTGTAAAAGATCAAAACGGGACGATTACTAATTATGTAGCGACGCTCACCGACATTACCATGAGTAAAGCTGCTGCTGAAGAAATTCAAAATCTGGCATTTTTTGACCCACTCACCGGCCTTCCTAATCGACGCCTGTTAATTGACAGGCTTAACCATGCGCTGGCCTCAAGTTCGCGTAGCGGTAAACAAGGTGCGTTGTTGTTTCTTGATCTAGACCACTTTAAAATGCTAAACGATTCACTTGGCCATGACATTGGCGATTTATTGCTGCAGCAAGTTGGCGCGCGCTTAACAACTTGCGTGCGCGAAGGCGACACAGTTGCACGTTTAGGCGGCGATGAATTTGTAGTGATGCTGGAAAATTTAAATGAACAAGACCTGGACGCTGCGGCGCAGGCTGAAGCTATTGCTAATAAAATTATCCAAGTGCTTAATGAACCGTATCTGTTAGCAACACATGAATATCACAGCACACCGAGTATTGGCGTCACCATATTTAATGACCACCACACTGATATTGAAGAGCTACTAAAACAAGCGGATATTTCCATGTATCAAGCCAAAAAAGCCGGTCGCAACACTATTCGCTTTTTTAACCCGCAAATGCAGGCCAGTATTTCTGAGCGTGTTTCACTCGAACGCGCCTTAAACAAGGCGCTGGCACTGCAACAACTACAGCTACATTATCAGGTGCAAGTCGATCATTTAGGCCAACCAACCGGCGCTGAAGCCTTGATTCGCTGGCAGCATCCTGAACTCGGTTTAGTTCCCCCAGCGCAGTTTATTCCTTTGGCTGAAGAAACTGGCTTAATTTTACCCATTGGGCAATGGGTGCTGGAAAGCGCTTGTCAACAAATTAAAGCCTGGCAACTAAACCCTCAAACGCGCCACTTGGCGTTATCTGTTAACGTGAGTACCAAGCAATTTCATCAAGCAGATTTTGTGGCATTGGTTCACGCTGCGGTGCTAAAAAATGGCATCAATCCGATGCAGCTTAAATTAGAAATTACCGAAAGCATGTTGTTGGAGCGGGTAGATGAAATTATATTGACCATGCAAGCACTAAAAACCATCGGCGTGCAATTCTCATTGGACGACTTTGGTACAGGTTATTCCTCTTTACAATATCTCAAGCGTTTACCTTTGCATCAGCTCAAAATAGATCAATCATTTGTACGCGATATTGCGGTTGACGTGAGCGACCAGGCCATTGTGCGCACGATAATTGCCATGTCACACAGCTTGGAGCTCGAAGTCATTGCCGAGGGTGTAGAAACAGAAGAGCAGCGGCTGTTACTGCTCAATAATAATTGCAAGCGTTATCAAGGTTATCTGTTTGGCAAGCCGATGCCGATAACGCAATTTAATACAAGCCTGATAACCTGCTAGGGTTTTAGCTTCTGCTTTGCAGTCGCCTTCAAACTTAACAAGATGCTAATGCCAAGCACGGCAATCACTACGCCTAGCGACACCGCTACCGGTATCTTAAACCACTCGACTATCAGCATTTTAGTGCCAACAAAAATCAACACTACAGCCAAGCCATATTTGAGTAAATGAAAGCGGTCAGCCATGTCCGCAAGTAAAAAGTACAGTGCGCGTAAACCAAGAATAGCGAAAATGTTGGAAGTAAACACAATAAACGGGTCGTTCGTCACGGCAAAAATAGCGGGAATGCTGTCCATGGCAAATATCACGTCAGAGAACTCAATCAGTACTAGCACTAAAAACATCGGCGTGAACCAGCGCACACCTTTTTCATAAACCCAGAATTTATCACCGTGATAACCATCAGTAATACGGATATGGCTACGCAGCCATTTTAATAGCGGGTTATTGGCCAGATTCGGCTCATGATCGGCAAAAACAAACATCTTAATGCCCGTAATCAGTAAAAAAGCACCAAAGATATAAAGCACCCAATGAAATTGGGCAATCAACCAGGCACCGACCAGTATCATGAGCGCGCGCAACACAATCGCACCTAGCACGCCATACACCAGTATTCGCTTCTGAAATTCCAGTGGCACCGCAAAATAACTAAAAATCATCACAAAGACAAAAATGTTGTCCATCGCCAAGGTTTTTTCTAACAAGTACCCTGTAAGAAATTCCATGGTCTTGGTATCTGCCACCGCCCGCCCCGCAGTGTGATCCAGCCACCCCCACAACACCGCACCAAACAGCAACGCCAAGGTAAACCACACCGCCGACCAAATCAGCGCCTCACGCGAACTTACTTTCTGCGCGCCATGACGACCTAGTAAAACCATATCCACCGCAAGCATGGCTAATACAAACACGCCAAACCCTGCCCACATCCACCAAGTACCGATTGATTGTAATTCGCCCATCAATTGCTCTTCTCTTAATTTTTTAATTGTTAAGTCTTTAATCTGAGTCTAATTTACACGAATTTCGCATCCGAAAAATCTGACTTAAAAATTACTCGACTGTTATTTCTTCTGCTAAATGTACCACCCACTCACGCCATACCGCCCAGATGACCGCCAACACAATCGGCCCCACAAATAGTCCGACTAGTCCGAAAGCGAGAAGGCCACCCAATACACCAAATAACACAAATAAAAAGGGTATCGGGCTCACTCTGCTAATAAACAAAGGACGCAGAAAATTATCAAGCTGGCTAACCACCAGCGCACCCCATATCCACACGCCAATGGCAGCACCTGTTTCACCTTGCAACAATAACCATAATCCTGCCGCTCCCCAGGCTAAAGGGGTGCCAAATGGAATGAGTGCCAACATCATGGTCAGCACACCAAACATCACTGGAGATGCCAGCCCGGCAACCCAATAACCTAATCCGGCGACTATACCCTGCACTAAAGCCGTTAATAAAATACCGTAAACCACGGCACGCGCAGTCGTACCAACTGCGTGCAAATAATCATGTACTTGTGCACCAATAAATCGTTCCAGCACATGGCGCAGCTCACGCACAATGCGTGCGCCATCGCGATAGAAGAAAAACAAAATCACTATGACAAAAATCAGTTTTGCCAGATTTTTGCCAACACCGCCCGCCAGTGTGGTGAGGTCACTGGTATGTGCAGCAAGCCATACTTTAATGACGGATGAAACACCTTGCGGATTAGCTTTCAAGTAGGCTTGTTGATGCACCAGCCAGTCACCTAGCCATGGCAGGCCGCGTAGCACTTCAGGCACGGTTGGTGGGTTGGCCAAAAAAGCTTGTAACGCAGGGTACGCGTTACTCAGTTCTTGCTGTGCCAGCCAAGCCAGCCAAATTAAAGGTAAAAACAGTGTTAATGCAGCTAATACTGTAGAAAGGCTCGCCGCTAGCGAGTCGCGATTATTACACCAGCGACGGATGCCTGTGGCCGCCGGCCAAGAGGCATAAGCCAGCACACCGGCCCAGGCGATTGGTGCCAGAAACGGCGTAATCACCATAAACGCAAGTAGCAGCAAGCCACATAACGCAAGCCATGGCACGATGCGGCGACTAAAAGGTGTATGGTCTTTCAAACCACGACTTCCAAATCGAATCTTTCAACCCTTATTTACCTTTGCTGGCATGATTACCACCAGCAATACGATCCATCAACGCAAACATGACGCCTGAGAACACCAGAGTCAAATGAATGCCCACCAACCAAGCTAATTGATAATTACCATTTTCTGAGGCCAGAACCTCTTTCACATTGATAAAATATTTCAAAAGCTCAATACCTGAAATGGCCACAATAGACCCTATCAGCTTCAGCTTCAGGTCGGCGAAACTTACATGCCCCATCCAGTCTGGGCGATCTTCATTATCGCCAGTATCAATTTTAGAAACAAAATTCTCATAGCCCGCAAAAATGATAATTAATAACAAATTTGCAACCAACGTGATGTCCACTAAAGTAAGTATCCCCAGCAAAGCTGCACTGCTGTCACCTGTGAATACAACTGGCAATAACATAAAAAACGCTTTGCCAAACTTTACCAACAACAGCCCGATGCCAGCAATCAGGCCGATATAGAAAGGCACCAGCAGCCAGCGGCTGGCGAACATAAAGTGTTCAATAGCATTTTCAATGCGTTTCATTTTGTACTTTCCTGCATAAGCGCTTTTAATAAAAAATTTTTAGGTACTGCTGCGTAGCGCGGCAATACGCTCATCCAAGCTGGGGTGTGTGGTAAATAACTTTTTAAAACCGCTACCACCGCCGCCAGAAATACCAGAAGCCGCCATTTGTTCGGGCAATACTGAAGGCTCATGCTCGGCTTGCAAACGCTCTAGTGCGGCAATCATTTTTTTCGCGCTGGATAGTTTAGCGGCACCTGCATCCGCACGGAACTCACGCTGACGTGAAAACCACATCACAATGATCGATGCCAATATACCTAAAACAAATTGCGCAATCATCATGGTAATAAAGAACGCCGGTCCGGTACCTTTTTCAGTTTTGAAAATAATTTTATCCACCGCATAACCGATGACGCGCGATAAAAACATCACGAACGTGTTCACTACGCCCTGAATCAACGTCAGTGTCACCATGTCGCCATTGGCAATGTGTGACACTTCATGCGCTAACACCGCCTCTGCTTCATCTTTACTCATTTTATTAAGTAAGCCTGTAGAAACCGCCACTAACGAGCTATTTTTGGTCATGCCCGTTGCAAACGCATTCACCTCCGGCGAATCAAACACGGCTACTTCCGGCATTTTAATGCCGACCATATCCGCCTGCGCGCGCACCGTTTTTACCAGCCAAATTTCAGTAGCGGTGCGAGGCTCTTCAATCACCACCGCGCCAGACATTCGTTTAGCCGACCATTTAGACATCGCCAATGAAATAAATGCACCACCAAAACCCATAATTGCAGCAAACGCCAGCAAGTTGCCTAAATCAAGTCCGTTTTCATTCAAATACGGCTCTACACCGAGTATGCGCATAGTGACCGAGAGCACCAGCATAATGGCAATGTTGGTAGCAAAAAAGTAAATCATACGTTTCATAATTTTTGTCCTTACTGTGATAACAACGCATACTTTAACTTGTTTTAACAAGCAACAAAAGCAGATTATTACTGATTGATTATTCGGTTTTTACGAGCTATTGTAGCGTTATGATCAATTACAAACAGTTTCATTATTTTTGGGCGGTCGCCCGCGCAGGTAGCATGGTGCGCGCGAGCAAACAGCTTAATCTCACACCACAAACACTCAGCGGGCAAATTGGTATCCTAGAGGCATCATTAGGCGTTGCTTTATTTCGCCGCGTTGGCCGAGGCATTGAGCTTACCGAGGCAGGGCAGTTAGCGCTCACTTACGCTGAAGATATATTTCAAGCAAGCAATGCACTAGAAGAAACCTTACGTGCCGGCACCAATGAACGACGGCGGCTATTTAAGGTGGGAATTTCCGATGCCGTTCCTAAATCTATCGCTTACCAATTACTTGCACCGGCAATGTCGCTCAAAGAACCGATTAAAATCGTTTGTCGCGAAGGTAAGCTAGAGCCACTGCTTGGTGAGCTTGCAATTCATCGGCTTGACCTAGTGTTAGCCGATAGGCCAATGCCCAGCGAAATTGATATTAAGGGACGTAGCAATCAACTAAGCGAGTGTGGTATCAGTTTTTTTGCCACCAAAAATCTGGCGCTTAATTATGGTCATAATTTTCCGCAAAACATAGGCAACGCACCGATGCTGGTGCCGGGAGAAGATAGCGCCGTACGTAAACGGCTCATGCAATGGCTTAACACTCAGCGTATTCAACCACACATCATTGGTGAGTTTGATGACAGCGCGCTGATGCGGGCGTTTGGGCAAGCCGGTGTAGGTATTTTTACCGCGCCAACCATCATCGCGGATGAAGTTCAACGCCAACATGATGTAGTTAAAATAGGCCAAACCGATGACGTGGTTGAGCGTTTTTATGCAATTTCAGTTGAAAGGCGCGCAAATCATCCGGCTGCGATGGCTATTCTCAACCACATTTCTGACGAGTAACGCAACACCCGTGGCCCTTGATAGACAACGGCGTGTGGCGTTTGTTGGGTTTGTCGTCAATAAAACCGGCTGATTGATAGAACGCTTTACGAAATTATATCCATTTTAGAAAGACCATTTAACCCGAGAAAGATGGAATAGCATCAATTTTCTGCCCCTACGTGTGCGCACGTACAGACGCTTATTGCCCTTTTAGCTTAAAGTTCAAACATAAGATTTACTGACTCTGCACCTGTATTTTTATGTGCGATACCGAACGGAACTGCGTGAACAAGAACGGGCATCATGTGGCTGGTTAGCGCTTGCGTCACTTGCCGTTGGATATCCATAACGCTTAATTACCGAACTGGAGGTCATAACATGCTAAAAATTCGCAAGCTATTGATATTGTTAGCGATGCTGCTGTCTTCTGCAGCTTCTGCCGAGGTACAGGTGAGCATCGGCATCGGGCTACCGCACGTCAGCATCGGCATCAACGTGCCGGCATATCCGCAACTGGTAGCTATACCTGGTTACCCGGTTTACTATACACCGCGACTGCAAGCCAACTTCTTTTTTTACGACGGGTTGTACTGGGTTTACCAAGATGATTATTGGTATGCGAGTGAATGGTACAACGGGCCTTGGTGGGTTGTGGCTCCAGAGATTGTCCCCGTGTTCATCCTGCGCATCCCTGTGCGCTACTATCGTCATCCTCCCCCCTACTTTATCGGTTGGCGACCAGATGCACCGCCACGCTGGGGGAACCATTGGGGGCACGATTGGGAACAGCACAGACATGGCTGGGATAAATGGGACCGCCGGTCTGCACCGCCGCCAGCACCGAGGCCTGCCTACCAGCGGCAATATTCAGGGAATCATTATCCCCAACAGGTAGAGCGGCAACAGGAGCTACATCAGCAGAATTACCGTTACCAGCCTCGCGATCCCGTAGTGAAACAACGCTATCAAGAGCGGACAGCGCCAAGAGCACCCGCTCAGCACAGAAACCCGCAGCAGGAAAGGCGGGTTGCACCGGACGAGAGAGGTTTTAGGCAGCAGAATATACAGCGTTCTACGCCGCAGGCTACACCACGTCAGCCCGATAACCTAGGTGCCGCACGCACGCAGCCACCGCAAAGAGGAGGTATGGACATCCAGAGATCAACGCCAGCCTCTCCACAACAGGGGCGCCCGGACGTTCAAGATTCTAGGCAACAACCACAGCCAAGGTCAACGCAACATGAGCAACAGAAACCAAGGTCAGAGGATCAGGAAGCCCCACGTAAGCCAAGTCGTGGACAAGAGCAGGAGCGGAGTCGGGATCACAATTATCAATAATAAGCAGAGCTGAGGGTTGTGAATTTTTATAACATCACAACGGGAGCATCACGACCCATGCAGACAATTGACAACGCCTTGATGTTGTTAAGCAAAAATTCGATTAAATGTTATTAGACATTTTCAAGCTCGCTCAGCGCTAGATCATGCCGCCGTTAATCGAGATAATCTGCCCCGTGATATGGTAATCCCCCCAGAAAAAGATTGCCTTTATAAGTAGAATTTTCTTATTATGATTTAAGGAATTTTTACATGAAGATATCAAGATTTACCGACAGTCAGATTATGAAGATATTGAAGCAAGCAGAATCTGGGATTTCAGCACCAGAGCTATGCCGCGAGCACGGCATGAGTTCTGCCACGTTCTATAAATGGCGTGCTAAGTATGGCGGCATGGATGCCTCCATGGTGGCACGATTAAAAGAACTAGAAGACGAAAACCGTCGATTAAAAAAATGTATGCCGAGGTACAATTACAAGCCGATGTACTCAAGGAGGCCATGGCAAAAAAGTGGTAAAGCCGTCTTCACGTCGAGAGATGGCTTTATCGGTAGTGCAGACGTCACAATTAAGCATTCGTGCGACCTGCATCGTTAGCATCTCTGAGACGTGTTATCGCTATCAGCCCAAGCACTCATCAGAGAACGACGACATTGCCGACTGGCTGATCCGTTTAACGCACAATCAGCGTAACTGGGGCTTTGGTTTATGTTTCCTGTACCTGCGCAATGTGAAGCAATTCGGTTGGAACCACAAGCGCGTTTATAGAATTTACCGTGAGTTGGCACTGAACTTACGCATCAAGCCAAAGAAACGTCTAGTACGCAGTAAACCGCAAGCACTGGTGGTACCCGCGCAGATGAATGAAGTCTGGTCGATGGACTTTATGCATGCCCAATTATCTGATGGCCGCTCCATTAGGCTATTTAACGTGATTGATGACTTTAACCGCGAAGGTCTGTGTATTGATGTTGATTTCTCATAGCCGTCTGAGCGTGTGATACGGTCGCTGGATCAAATCATCGAATGGCGCGGCACGCCGACTGCCATTCGCTGTGAAAACGGTCCTGAATATATCAGTGCAACCACGGCAGAGTGGGCTAAAAAGCGTGGCATCAGAATTGATTTTATACAACCAGGCAATCCACAACAGAATGCTTATGTGGAAAGATACAATCGCACCGTGCGTTATGATTGGTTAGCGCCTCACTTGTTTGATAGTGTTGCTGAAGTGCAGAAATTTGCAACAGATTGGCTATGGACATACAATCACGAACGTCCAAACATGGCATTGGGTGGCATGACCCCGAGGCAAAAGTTAGCCTTGGCAGCTTAGTTTCTACTTTTAGCTGCAGTTAATAATGGGGGGATTACCCTAAAGCTCTTATCATGCGTTATTTCCTAAATTAAGTGTTAGGGTAATCCTATGTAGTCGATTATTAAAAAATATTGAGGCCTAGTGCTGAGTTCTTCTACTAATCAGCTGAAATTTACATTAACCTGCAACTAAATTTCAACTAGAATGTTTTAGGTGTATCGGTTCATTTTGGCATGTTAAAATTCCATTCCATCACTTATGAGATAAGTCGATACCCTGCAAAAATTCAGTGCAAGAGCTAGAAGCAACACACTACATTATAATCACTAATTTTTTAATCAAAGGATTAACGGATGCGTTTAGCAGTAATAATAATTAGCACAGTATTGATGTCTGGTTGTGCAGCATCCTACAAACAAAGCCCACTTTCTCAACCAAGCTCCAAGCTGTTAAAGGGGAAGTCTGTGATTATTTCAACACCAACAAATGGTTCGTATGAAAACAAGACTTACATAGCTTCGGGCAAAACGACGGCACTTGCCATTCGAACTGCATTTGCGAAGTTCTCAAATAACACTAAAGTTATTGCTGACTGTTCAAATATTTCATGTTTAAAAACGAATGTATCAAGTGATTTTGACTATTACGTAATACCTGAAATTTTACATTGGGAAGATCGAAATACTGAATGGTCAGGTATTTCAGATAAAGTAGAAATTAAAGTGTCAGTTTATGATGGTAAAAGCTGGAATGAATTGGCTTCCACTATCATTTCTGGGAAGAGCAAATGGATGACACTTGGTGGAGATCATCCTCAAGATCTTCTACCAGAACTACTTCATAAGTATATTGAATCTCTTTATTAATGCGCAATGAGCAATTAATTAACCTTAGTTAGACTACCTTACAACTCAGTTGAAATCCACCATATAAAAACAGAAACTAGAAAATATGAATGCAACTTCCCCCTTTATTGAGGAGACTCGATTTGGCAACTGGTTCCTTAAGACTGATGTGTGGCGCGTTAGTGTTCTATGCCGTGCACTTAATGATTTAAATCATCTGACACCCGAAAATAGCATTCCAAACCGCCCACGAATTCTCGATATTGGCTGTGGTTTTGGCCATTCGTTTGGTGAGTTAGCTACACGATTCTCACCCGAATTAATCCTAGGTGTAGATGCCGATCCGGGTTTGTTTGAGCGTGCAAGTAGTGCTGCTAAGAATTGTGTGAGCGATGTTAAACTTCACGCTGCAAATGCGGCACATATGGATTTACCTGACGCTGAATTTGATGTCGTTTTCTGTCACCAGACATTTCATCACATTGTTGAGCAAGAAGCTGCAATGGCTGAGTTCTTCCGCATTTTGAAGCCAGGTGGGGTGTTATTATTTGCAGAATCGACAAAACGCTATATTCACTCTTTGCCAATAAGGCTACTGTTTCGACATCCTATGGAAGTACAAAAAACGGCTGAAGAGTATCTTGCCATCATTCGGGCGGCTGGATTCAATTTGCCTGATGAAAGAATCTCTACACCCTATTTTTGGTGGAGTCGCCCAGACATCGGCTTTCTTGAATGGATAGGTTTATCTGTACCTGAAAAAAGAGAAGAGACCTTGGTAAATGCAGTAGCCATAAAACCTTTATAAGGTAGCTGGTTAATACATCCAACCAAGTTCTTATCTTACAATTCAATATTATTCAAACTGCTACTTAAGCTTAACTACCGTACCCTTCAGCGCTACGCCTGTTGTAAATGTGCCATTGCCGCACATATATTGCGTCTCACTACTACGTTCTATATTTTTATAATTGCTCATGATGTTAATTACAGCATCACCGCCTTCTTTCAACGCACGTTCTTGCAACTCAAGTGCAGCACTTAAAAACACCCACTCACAGGCCTCTTTATCAGTTTTATTAAAGCCATTGGTCTTTTTGTTCGTTTTCCACTCACCTTGTTCCTTAGCTACTTTAGGATGCTTTTGGCTACCAAAATATAGTTTAATATCTGGGTTAAGTTTTTCTTTTGCGGCAGGGGTATTCAAAGCATCCTCTAACGGAAACATCTCTTGATCATTACGTGCTGAGGCATTGCCGCTTACGACTAAAGCCATCAGCAAAGCAGTTATTTGTAAAAAACAATTCATTTATATTCCTAATTTATTTATTGATAATAACGTTTGTATAAAAAACGTAGGCTATGAAACAGACATACGACGAAAAATTAAACTGGCATTCGTTCCACCAAATCCAAAGCTATTTGACATCGCCGTATCAACTTGCTGATCAATACTCTTGGTCAATATAGGCAAGCCTGCGGCAAGCGGATCGATCTGTTCGATATTAGTACAACCCGCAAGAAAGCCGCGTTCAAGCATCAGCAATGTATAAATAGCTTCATGTACCGCTGCTGCTGCAATTGGATGCCCCGTCAGGCCTTTAGTTGAAGAAATGATGGGTACGGCATCACCAAATACATCACTTATAGCATTAAGCTCACAAGTATCACCCAGCTTTGTAGACGTTGCATGGGCATTAATGTAATCAACAACGCCCCCCGCTTCATCTAGCGCTAAACGCATGGCTCTCGCAGAACCGCTACTAGAGGGTGTTACCATATCAAGGCCATCTGAACATGTCCCATAGCCAACGACTTCTGCATAAATATGTGCGCCTCTGTGTAGCGCATGCTCCAACTCTTCAAGTACTAGAATGCCAGCGCCGCCGGCTATGACAAAACCATCACGACTGACATCGAAAGGGCGAGATGCTGTTGAATCATTTCGCCCAGTTGAAAGAGCACCCATTGCATCAAAAAGTGCTGTTGATGTCCAGCGCACTTCTTCTGCACCACCAACAATAACAACATCCTGTTTTCCGAACTGAATCAACTCAGTACCGTAGCCAATACAATGTGCAGATGTAGCGCAGGCTGAGGTCATTGAACAACTAGTACCATGCATGCCAAAAGCCGTTGATAAACATGCAGACGTTGTGCTTCCCATTACGCGAGGCACTGCATAAGGCAGCACTTTACTTAGACCGCTTTTTCTAAGCACATCTATTGATGCAATGTGCTCAAACGGGGAGCCAACACCAGACCCGACAACCAATCCAGTGCGTGGGCTGGATAATGTTTGATTGCTCAAACCACTGTCTTCTAAAGCGCGTCGCATTGCATGGTAAGCATAAATAGAAGCATCCCCCATGAATCGACGATATTTTCGATCTATGGCTGGTTCACTACTAACATCCGGGATGCCGGCAACACAGCTGTGGAGGCCAAGTTCAGCGTATTCTGGCACGTACTTTACACCAGAGCGACCAAGACGCAATGACTGCTCGACTACGTCTAAGTCATTACCAATGCAGGATATGATGCCCATTCCCGTAACGACAACTCGACGCATTAAACAAGCACCTGAATAAAATTGATTAAAAAGTTTAGTTAGAGCTTAAGCAGCTCAATATTGATATCGTTTTTCAGATTTTCTACCCATACATTGTAAAACGGATGGATCATCGCCTGACCGTTATTGACTTCATATTTCATTACAGCACTATCTTTATAGTGTATTGAATATTTACTGGCTTCATAATTAATTTTAACAACTACTGTATGTTTACGAACGACAATGGTTGCCGTTAATGAACCATCCGCAGCATCTTCTACTTTCCAACCTTTGACCGCAGCACCTACACGTATTGCTTGCTTAACTTGATCTATCTCAGCTACTTTGTTGCTGCCGGTAACAATCGCAATGTTTTCATAATTAACAAGCGGAACTGCTGAACGGGCTGCATAGGTATTCGTAGAAAGCATAGCTAAACAAATTAAAAAAACGAACTTTACAAATTTCATTGATATCTCCTTGGTTGATTTATTAAATATTATTGGCAATTTCAGGCGCAGAAAATAATTCTTCAATTTTCTTACGGAAGGCAATCGGTACTGCTTTACGTGAATGCTCAGGAGGATTCATTGCACTCCCTCCCAGGTTTTCTGAGCCAGAAATTTTCTTAGATGAAATGACTTTTCCATCCACATCAATGACTAGCGCCCGGACATCATAGGTTAAGGTGGTACTCATATAAGTATCAGCCTTCCATTCATTCAACTCGATAAGTACGGCTTTGCCGTTAGTTGCTGCAAGTAGTTTAATTGCTGCCACTTCATCAATCCCAACTGGGATATTGATTGCGCTAACGTTCACCCCACTGTTTGATAATGCAGCCTGTATTGATTTACTGATGTCATCAGCTAGAGGCGCTCCGGATGCTGTTCTAACAATAAAAGGATTACCGAACCCACCACGTGACAGCCCTACAAAGTTTTCTGGCTTCTCTTTAGTAACAACATACAGGCGCCGATCCTGAACGCCAATACCGAGTTTCGACCCAGTAGTGGCCTTTATTTGTAAGGCAGTATTGCTGTACTGATGGGTAACGCCTACCGCGCAACCTCCAAGTATTGAAAACAGAAAAATAGCGATGAATATATTGATAAATCGGAGCATGATTTTCCTTAGGTGTTATTAATTAATACAAACTGTAGCTCTGTTATGCTAATAACGGGTTCTCAATGGCGCATATCATCTGGAAAGAGTTGGTTTACAAGTTCTGTAATTTTGTTCTCGGCATCAACAAACTTACTCAAATTCCCATCCCCACTTAGCGCATCATAAGTAGCTTCACCGATTGGCTTTCCATTTTTATAAACCATAATCTCAGCTAATGCCATATATAAAGCCAGATCCCACTTCCATCTGGCATTATAAGTTGAAGTAACCGGGCAATCGACCAATGAAGCCGATGGGGAAAGCTGCTTCACCACATAACCCTTTCTAGTCAGCACCCTGCTATAGGTTTCCAGAAAGCCTGGTTTTACTGCAGGTTTCTCGATAATACAGATTTGTTTATCATCAAAACGCTCTACAGGCTTTACATTCTGATGAATAGCACAACCAGAAAAAACAGTAACTAATAGCAATAATGTAAAAACTCTGGAGGATTTAACCATAATATTTTTTCTTTAAAATATCCGTTTAAGAATAATTGATGTATTTATGCCACCAAATGCAAAGTTATTACTTATCACGTACTCCAAGTCGAGATTTCGACTCTTGTCTATAATGTAATCAAGGTCAGCACAGGCGGGGTCTGGATTAGTGAGGTTGAGTGTAGGTGAAAACCATTGATTTCGCATCATTTCAATAGCCCACCATGCTTCAATTGCCCCGCATGCACCAAGCGTGTGCCCAAGATAACTCTTCATGGAGCTGATTGGTGTGTGATTACCGAACATGCGGGCGGTCGCATGACTCTCGGCAACATCACCTCTGTCGGTTGCCGTGCCGTGTGCGCTGACGTAACCAATCGCTGTTGCTGGTAGATTCGCATCATCAAGAGCTGACTGCATGGCAATCGCCATCGTGTCAGTTTCTGGCTGGGTGATGTGTCTACCGTCAGAATTACATGCAAACCCGACGATCTCCGCATATATCCTGGCACCACGCGCTTTTGCATGTTCATATTCTTCCAGCACCAGCGTTGCTGCGCCTTCGCCTATCACCAGACCATCTCGATCTCGATCAAAAGGTCGCGGCGTTTCTTTTGGTTCTGCATTACGGCTGCTGGTAGCAAACATCGTGTCAAACACGGCAGAGCTTGGGCCGGACATTTCTTCTGCACCACCCGCGAGCATCATTACCTGGCGTCCGAAACGGATGGCTTCATAAGCGTAACCTATGCCCTGGCTGCCAGATGTGCAGGCACTTGAGGTGGGAATGATTCTTCCCTTTAGCCCAAAAAATACACCGATATTAACGGCGGTAGTGTGCGGCATCATCTGTATATAACTTGTCGAAGTAACGCCTTGCATTGACCCGGTTTCAAGCATGTTGCCGAACACGCGTACAGGATCAACACTGCCGGAAGATGAGCCGTAGGCAACACCCATACTTCCGTTAGTTATTTCTGGGCTATCTAGCAAACCAGCATCGGCCAAGGCTAGCTCACTCGCGCGCACCGACATCAGCGCGACGCGTCCCATTGAACGTATCATCTTGCGTGGGTAATGTTCCGGCGTAACAAAATCATCAATTGGTGCACCTATTCTTGTGTTCAGCGCATCAAAATAATCCCATTCAGGCATGTAACGCACCGCATTACGCTGCGCACGCAGATTAGCTTCAACTTTATTCCAACTATCCCCAAGTGCCGTAATGCCGGCCATGCCAGTTACAACAACCCTCTTCATTAGACAATGCCCCCATTTACACCTATCACTTGACGTGTAATGTATGAGGCTTCATCCGACATCAAAAAAGAGACGGTAGCAGCTACTTCCTCGGCTTGACCAACGCGATTCATTGGAACCATTTTCAGTGCTTCATCCAGCGGAAGATCATCCGTCATCTCGGTTGCGATCAGTCCTGGGGCAACGCAGTTAACGGTGACCTTTCTACTGGCCAACTCAACTGCAAGCGCTTTAGTTGCACCAATAAGACCAGCCTTGGCAGCGCTATAATTTACTTGCCCACGATTTCCCATGACGCCGGAAACAGACGCCAGTGTCACAATTCTGCCACCTTGTTTCATGCGCAGCATAGGCATAGTCAGCGGATGTACTACGTTAAAAAACCCGTTCAGACTAGTATCTAACACCAGATCCCAGTCTTCATCAGACAACGCCGGAAACGCAGCATCTCGCGAGATTCCTGCATTGCAGACAATGCCATAGTAAGCCCCATTTTTCTCTATATCAGACTCTAGCGCAGCTCGGCAGGACTCTCTGTCACACACATCGAATTGAAGAACTGTTGCACTTCCGTTTAAGGCAATAATCTCGTTAGCCACAGCATCTGCTCCAGCACGTCCGCTACGGCAGTGTACAGTGACAGCAAAGCCGTCACGCGCCAGACGTAAAGCAATAGATCGGCCTATGCCACGGCTAGACCCTGTAATCAAAACGCGTCTGGAATTCATGAAAGACTTTCCTGCAAGAATGTTTGAAAATTATCTGGCTCAAATACTTTTAGCGTCGCTTCGGCCAATAGCGTATCGCCGTTTTTTATATTGCAGTCATAAGCAGCTATACCACTGATGTCTTGATAAAAAATAGTAGTATGAATCTGAAGCGGGATATTAGCGGTGAAAATAGGTACTGTAGCACTATAACGTCTAGCACCTACAAGCACACCATTTTTTTGCGGCTTCCCTTCGCTGCGTTTTAACACGCCAACATGTGCAGCCACGGCCTGCGCCATGAGTTCCAAACCTATCCATGCGGGCATATTACCTTCTGCATCTGCGTACCAAGTGTCGCTCTTGGGCGAGTACTCTGCAATTAGAGACTCATTGTTGAACTCAATCAAACGGTCAATTAAGAGCATATTGCCACGGTGTGGCAGTACGTCTTCAATAGGAGGGAGTTGGGTGCGGGTTGTCATCGTTAAATGATAAATTAGATTAGCGGCTTTCACCAATAATTAAGCTCGCATTACTTCCCCCAAAAGCGAAAGAATTACTCATGCATATACCTGGAGCATTGCTGTTAAATACTTGCTCATGATTAGTGAGATTAAGCGATGGTATATCAGGGTCAACCTGTCCATCCCATACATGCGGCGGCAATTTATTCGCCTGTAATGCCAGCAAACAAAAAGCCAACTCCGTTGCACCGGCTGCGCCAAGTGTATGCCCTGTTAGCGGCTTGGTGCCGCTTGAAGCAACGCCATCTGGAAAAACTCGCGCAACTGCGCGGCTCTCCATTTCATCATTCTTGAATGTTGCAGTGGCATGTAGATTCAAATATCCGACAGAACTTTCAATAATTCCAGCATCTTTCAGCGCTGATCGCATCGCCTGTTCCGCACCACGCCCTTCTGGGTGAGGTGCAGACATGTGATAGGCATCACTGCTTTCACCTATACCTAACAACTCAATTGCTGCATCCTCTTTACTCAACAGAAATAACGCGGCACCTTCTCCAATGTTAATACCATTGCGATTGCGGCTCATGGGGTTAGTTAGCTCTGCCGTCATCGACTCAAGAGAAGCAAAACCATTCACAGTGGTTCGGCATAAGGAATCAACGCCGCCTACCAGTACGGCATCACAGATACCATGCTTCAATAAATCACGGGCCGACTGAAATGCCTTTGCACTCGAGGTACAAGCTGTACAAATAGTGTATGCGGGCCCACTTAGTTCAAGATATTTAGCTAAAAAGACTGCGGGCATTCCAATCTCTTGCTGTGTGTAACTGTATGTAGCAGGAAACGAGCCACTATGGCGATGAGCGGCAAAGGCCGCCTCGCCTTCAGACATTCCTGAAGTGCTGGAGCCGAGCACGACACCTATCCGCGATCTGCCATAGCGTGTTACGGCAGTTTCTACAGCGTTCTCAATCTGCCCTAATGCCGTCAGTAATAGTTGATTATTACGGCAGCTAAAGTTCAGCAAATGCACTGGCACAATATCTAATACACCTCGAGCACGGCCGACGCGAGCCTGTCCATTGAGAAGCAATCCTTCCTCAAGCACCATTCCACTGGTATCAGCCATAAAAAGTCGCTCAGATACTTCAGCTACACCACTACCAAGTGCATTGATAATACCTAGTGCCTGAACATAACACTGCTGGCTCATTGCACACGCTCTATTTCTGGCAGGGTTTCTATATCAAGCATTAGTCCGGCCGTTGGAAATGAAAGATGAAATTTGTTGCTGGGCGTATCTGCATTCACATAATGCACATCTAATACCAGCTTATTATTGGACAAATAACGCCTATGACCGGCACTTTCCTCCAGTAACAGCGCTTCGCCTAACCCTTTACGCACACTCTCAACCGGCCATAGTGCCAATTGTATCATCGCAATCATTAGCGCCGGATCAAGCCGTGAATCAGGTGACAGAACTGCTTTCGCCTCATCATTATCGTAATCAATATGCACCAGTTTATGGCCAAATGGCGTTAAGCCAATCAGCTGCATATCAACAGCATTTACTGCAACTTCAGTCACCATCGTTTCACTCTTATTGTTAATCGTGGCCTCTATTTTTTGCTGCATCTCAAATGGCGCTACTGCTGAAGTCGGCTGCAAGCAATATCGCCCATTACCCATTAAGTTTGTGCAACGCGAATCTTGTTTAGCACACGATGTACTTAATAGCATTATAGTAAAAAGCACGACTAATGCCTGACGGAAAGGTTTATGCATGCTTGCTCTCAAAAGTAAGCACCATCGGTGCAACCAAAACAGCAATCCCAACCCCGATTAATAAGGTTAAACCGAAACTGGAAAGCGCTTGCATCGAACTAAATGCCAGTAATCCAAATGATAGTAAAGTGGTACCTGCCGAAAGAAACACACCTGCAAGAGAAGCCGCCGCATGAACACCGCCTTCACGCAGGAATATTGAATAATTGACGCCAACACCTAATACCAGCATGAGTGCCATGATATTAAATAACGACAAAGGTATATGGAGATAGCCAAAAACACCAAACGTTAGTGAAATAGCAAGTAATGTTGGTGTCATGATGACGAAGGCCTGAAGTCCCCTATAGCGGACAAATAACACGCCATAAACAAGTGCTATCAGCCCCAATATCCATAGAGATCCCCACTCACGATAATTTTTAAGCAACTCACTAATACTGCCAGCTTTATCAACAAAGGTAATGCCTTTAAGATCGGCAGCAATATCACGGAGGCTGTCTACGTCATTGATGCCTTGAGGCAAGCCTAATGCTGCGAAGCCATGATGGGTCTGGCCTAGCCAAAGATTACGTGTACTTGCTGATATGGGAGATTTAAGCCAGTCTTCGATACTTAAAATGCTGCCTTCAGATGCCTTGAATGTATCGATTTGATTTTTAATGACTTCATCACGCAAGCCGGCGCTTTCAAACATAGCATTCAACAAACCTACATCGGAAAAGACGTGTGCAGACCATAATTCACGGTTTTTTTGTTGCGTCGCAATTGACGGCACAAAACTGGAAATGCCCTGATAACTTGAAATTTTACCTTGC
Organism: Methylotenera sp.; assembly: GCA_013141495.1. Taxonomy (GTDB): domain Bacteria; phylum Pseudomonadota; class Gammaproteobacteria; order Burkholderiales; family Methylophilaceae; genus Methylotenera. Next base: position 71,300 of record JABFQV010000010.1, read on the forward strand.
TCTGCCAGAGCGGCGAGGCGTGCTGTCAGTTTTTCTTCGTTGACCAGGACTTCATCAGCCGTTTTTCCTTCAACCAAAAAAAATTGGCTACTGTTACCAATACCGGACAATTCCCTTATTTTTGATTCCTGGCTTGCGAGTAAAGGCGGCCTGGTGATCAGTAAATGTACATCGTCATCAGCATGCAATTGCAGCCATCCGGGAATAGATACGACCAAGATAAAGGCCGCAATGACATAACACGCTCGCTTTGTTATGTGCGCTTGCCACCAATTAAGCAGGAATTTAGGTCCGGCAACGGCCAGCTCCGGATCACGGCTATTAGGCTTAACAAGAAATGTCGGCAGCAACAAAAATACCGTCAGCCACGCGGAGCCCAGTCCGACCACTGCAAATAAGCCGATTTGCGAGAGCGCAGGAAACGGGGCCAGCGTCAATGCACTATACCCAAGTAAACTCGTTGAGAGTGCAACCGTCAAGCCTGGTGCAATGCGTCTTAATCCGGACTCAGGCTCCCAAGTGTCACCGGCACCAAGATGAGCAGCAAAATATTGAATCGCGTAATCAATAGCCTCGCCTATTAAGCTGGCGCCAAAAACAAGTGTAATCAGATGTATTTCACCATAAAACCAAACGGTCGCAGCAAGTGCCGCACTAATGCCAAACCCTACCGAGAGCAAGCCCAGAGCCAATGGGCGTATGGATCTAAATACAAGATAAAGTAAAGCCAACATGCCCACTAATGATCCTGCGCCTATCAAATCAACTTCACGCTCGGCATTCGCACGAGCGGTCTCTGCGTAAAAGACGGTACCTGTACGCAATACCTCTGTGGCTGGGTAATGCTGCTTTATCTTCGTTTCAGCAACCCTCACGGCATCGATAACTTGCTGCTGCACCTGATTGTCGTAAGCTGATCCGGTTAATTCAGCTGAAACGAAAACCCAAGTGATGTCTGTTTTATTTGTGCCTGTTTTATCGTTTCCAGCGCCCCATTGCTCGACACTGTGAGTAACGAGCATGCCGTTCTCAGGTTCAAGCTTTAAATTTTTTAGTGGCAGGCTCGCAATCCATGCGTCGGTAAAACCAAATGGGTCATCAGCAGGTGACAGCGTCAACCCAAACTGAAACGGTGCATACAGTTTTTGCTGCAAACGGTTTTCAAGATTCACGTTCCCATTCATCAGTAAACTACGATCAGCATCTGCAAGCAGGTTAAATTGATGTTGAAGATAAACTTCCGTCCACTGCTTAGGATCAACAGCTGGAATATCGGCAATTATTTTTCTGAAAACCTGATGCTCACCTAAGCTAGTAGAAAAGGCTTTTGCCGCTATAGTTGCTGGCTCTGACGATGGATGTCCGATAAGAAACACGGCACGGTTTCCTGCAATATCTGCTAATTTTTGAACGGCATACTCTGCAACAGGATTACGTTCTGTAGGGGGCAGCAATAAAAGCAGATTCGTTTGCAGCGGAAACTTGTTATAGAACTGCATGGTGCATATGCCAGCAACACCCAGCGCCAACACCAGCCACAAATAGGCTCTAATTTTCACTGCATTCATGGTGTGGTTTTTAGACTAGCTGTTGGCGTGGAGAACAACTGTAATTCAGTATCAATCAGGTCCGTTGCACCCAGCGTTTTTCGAAAACGCAGAGTCGCGGTGTCACCGCTCGCTTCAGTAATAATAATGGTCTCTACAAATTGCCCACCAGAAAGTTCTATTAGCGACAGTGATTTTAATAGCTGTTGCTGGCGTGGTATTAGCGCCAATTTCCACTTATCTGTATCACCTTGTGCAGTCACCTCAAAGTATGTGTTTAAGGCAGATACATTAGCTCCCAAAATGGCACGAAATACTCTCCCGACTTGTGCCAATCCTGGAACATCGCGAAAACTTCTCTCTTTGCGTAATCCGTTAGCATCGATTTCAATTATTTTATCTTCACCCAAAACATAGCTGATATTGTAGGGTTGCAATATCTGCCAAAGGACACCATAACTACGTGAGTATGTCAGTTTGCCCGTTGTGATCAGCGGCCGCTTTAATGCCTGCATCTGTTTCGTTTGAGTAAATTCAGCGCGAATGACAGCATGCTGCTCAATTTTATGGCCGATTTTATTCAGTAGATCAACCTCTGCTGCGCTCACTGCGGTTGAAGAAAAAACTACCGTTAAGAGTGCAAGAGCAAGCGTTATAATTTTGCGTTGCATGCCTGCTCCAGATTAGTAAACACAATAGCCGGGGAAACGTATTGCAACTCAAGTGTCATCGCATCAATGGCCACCTGCACGGTATGCCCCTTGGTTAGTCGCTCACCTGACCCTGCATCAAAAATCTCATAACCTATTTTGATGCGATTTTCATACTCCAGAAGCGTCGCTTCGACACGTAACTGTTGGTTGTAAAGCGCGGGACGAACGTACTTGAGATGACACTCAACCACTGGCCATAAATAACCGGAGGCTTTCATCTCAGGATAATCGTAATTAAAAAGACGCAGCAACGCACAGCGCGCAATTTCGAAGTATTTAACATAGTGCCCATGCCAGGCGACATTCATGGCATCAACGTCGTGAAATGGCACTTCAACATGAATAGACGCGCTTAGTTTAGCCATGAGGATATAGTTCCCAATGACCATTGCGTATCAGATTAATCATAGTGCGTAACTCTGTATCCAATGGACGGTCTTCATCAAGGAACGCGGTGTGCTCAGCAACATTTTTCATAAAGTCTGTCACCGCTGCAGGCAGTGAAGTTGGGTTGGCGTCAGCCAGATTCTGACGTAGCGTTACCCCCTGCACCGTAGTCATGATCATCGCAGCCGCTACTTGCTCCGTGAGCTCAAGCACCCGCAGGCAATCTCGCGCTGCGATGGTGCCCATACTCACTTTATCTTGATTATGACATTCAGTTGATCGAGAAAACACACTGGCAGGCATGGTTAACTTCAGGGCTTCCGCCGTCCATGCGGACACCCCGATCTGGACGGCTTTGAAGCCATGATTAATTGACGCACGTTCACCACAGCTTCCCGACAGGTTTTGTGGCAATCCATGGTTATATTTACTATCAACCAGCAAGGCAAGTTGCCGATCCATAAGATCGGCAAGATTGGCAACGGCAGTCTTGAGTGAGTCCATCGCAAAAGCGATGTGACCGCCATAAAAATGGCCGCCATGTAATACCAGTTCGGCATCCCCATCAATCAAAGGATTGTCATTAGCACTATTAAGCTCATTCTCAATATCACGTCGCATCCAGGTGAGCGCATCGCGCGTAACACCAATCACGTGTGGTGCACACCTGATTGAATAACGGTCTTGTAATCTAATAACTTCATCATCATTCCCACGCAGATCATCGTGAATCCATGCCGCGGCTTCATTCTGGCCGGCATGCGGCTTAGCCGCAAATAAGCGTGGGTCGAAGTGACCGCGATTGCCACGCACCGCGACAGATGCCAATGCCGTTAGACGACAACACAGTTTTGATAAGTAATCAGCACGTCGCCATGCCAGACAAGCCAAGCCGGTCATTACTGCTGTGCCGTTCATAATTGCCAGGCCTTCTTTAGGCGCTAGTTTAAGTGGCGTCAAACCAACCGTGGCTAATACAGACGCTGCCGGACTTAGTGTCCCTTCATAGCGCACCTCCCGCTCACCAATCAGTGCTGCTGCTACATAAGATAACGGGGTTAAGTCCCCGCTCGCGCCAACCGAGCCTTCAGAAGGAATATTCGGCAATATCCGGTAATTAACGAGTGCCGCCAACTGTTCTAACAACTCCCAGCGCACACCGGAATAGCCCTGCGCCAATGAGTTAATACGGCAAACCAGAACCGCCAACGTCTCTTCATCGTCAAGATACGCACCAAGACCGCATCCATGGTAGCGCGTTAAATGTAGTGGCAGATCGGCTACCAGATGTGGCGGTACCGTGACCGTGCAAGAGTCGCCATAGCCTGTGTTTACGCCATAAACAACTCCGTTGTCGGCAAGAAGACGCTCCAGGAATGCAGCGCCACTTTTTATGCGGCGTGCAAATTCCGGCGCTTGGGACAGCAATACACCCTTGTTACTTCGGCTCACACTGATGACGTCTTCAATACTGAGTCGACCTGCGCCTATTTCAACGCTATTTACATTTGTATATTCGTTTGTATATTGCAGCTTATTTACTAAAGAACTGGATTGCATGTTTAGACCTTGTTGTTAGACCTTGTTGTTAGATGCAGCATCTTGCCGCCAAAAATCATAAAAATTAAACCATTGATACGGCGCGAGTAAACAATAAGCCTCAAGCCGCAACGCATATTGCTGAATATAAGCCTGCAACCGCGCCTGGCGATCACGTCTAGGCAACTCTATCCGCTCAGCGAATGATTCAAAATGAATACGGTAATCATGCTTGTCACGCAAGCAAAAAAACAGGTAAACCGGACATTCCAGCAAACTGGCCAGTATCCATGGTCCTTGTGCAAAAGGGGCAGATTCGCCTAAGAACTCAACCTGAGAAACTCGGCCATTTTCTGCTGGCGGGGTGCGATCACCAACAATCACAATAAACTCGCCGCGATCAATTTTCTCCTGAAACATAATCGCTGTATCTGGTCCAAAATGTGACACTTGAATCAGATTAACCCCAAACTCTGCATTGGCCTGCTTGAGTGTCTGGTTAAACTTATGCGCATGTTCAGTATAAACCACAGCGTTGACGACAGCTCGTTGCTTGCTTGTTGCTAATGCACGCGTCATTTCAACACTGCCAAGATGCGAGGCTATCAGCAATGCGCCTTGACCAGAGCTGAGCAGCTGATTAAATTCTTCGCGGTCAGGGAATGCCACACGACCGTTATCAAAACCGCCCATCCAGGCTGATAGCTTATCAAGCCCGGATTGGGCAAAAGCCATCATCTGCTGAAAGCTACCACGCCAATTGGCTTGAATCGTGGATTGACCCGACTTCAAGTTAATTTTTTGCAAGTAATCGATAGAGGCTGCTCGTGCTTTTTTTCCTGTCAGAAAAAAATACCCTACCACCGGATAAAGTAACAGTCTGGCAGCGTGCTCGCCCAGCAATCTGTAACAAGTAAAAATAATCCGCAAACCCAAGCTACTGCCTCGCTCCGATAAATGCGACCAATGATTAGATTGAGTTTTTTTTTGCCTGGGCAGTTTTCTCCATAACAACAACGGTAAACGCAGCAGCATGCCAAAAAACAGGCGTGTATGCATCTTGGTAATTCGTATATTGTCGCGGAGCATATTAAAATGCGACAGGCCATCCGGTGGGTAAATCACCTTAGTGGCTATATTTTTAAATATCAATCCACGCCAGGCTAGCCTAACCAGAATTTCAATATCAAAATCCATACGCTCGGGAAGTTTCACGCTATTGATTAAGTCGCAAGTCGACGCCAACGGATACAGCCGAAAGCCACACATCGAATCGCCAATCGCAGAGGATAAGGTTTCGATGCGAACCCAGAAATGCGTAATATAGCGACCATAAAGCCTGCCCTTTGGTACAGAGGCGTCATAACTTGGTTTTCCACAAATAACCGCCTGTGGGTTATTGACACCACACGCAATAAATTGCTGAACATCATGAGTATCATGCTGACCATCCGCATCAATCTGTAATGCATGACTGAAACCTGCATGATACGCTTCACGCATCCCGCGCATGACGGCTGCGCCTTTACCGCCATTTTGCGCCAATCGAAACAGATGGATGATCGGATAGTCTGCAGCTAATTCACTCAAAACCTTCTGAGTGGCATCGTCACTGCCGTCATCAACGATAAAGATAGGTAGCTGCTGTGGCGCAAGCCTCTCAACCATATTGCGAATGGTATCTTTATGGTTGTAGATTGGGATAAGAATACAGGGGCTGTAATTCATAAAGCACCGCCAAATGCGATACGTCCAGACGAGTATTTCCGCTCGCTGGTAGAGAATGAGAATTCAAGCTGTTTTTTTTGCTCATTCCACTTTAGCAATAACTCAAGCTTAGCATCCGGTAACACTAATGACTGAAATTTAATATGCTCTAAAGCGGTAAAACCACCTGTCAGAGAAAAATGCGCGCGCGCATAACGCACCGCCCAGTCTACTTGTACCACACCAGGTAGCACAGGCAAGTCAGGAAAGTGGCCGGCAAAATAAGCAAGTTCGATAGGTACATGCAGTTCAAGGCGCACCTGATTTTCATCATCGGCCTCACGACATATCGAAATAACATCAGGATTTAGCATGCAAGCTCTCTTCAGATGTAAAAAATGCAGAAATAATCGCGCATGGTAATTTGCCTTGTGCATTCATTGGCATCTGCTCCACAAATCGCCATTGCTTAGGCAATAGTACTGCTTCAAAGCGTTGACCAAGATGCAGCTTAAGTTGCTGACGGACATGTCGCCGACCATGACGCTCTAATTGCTGGATGCCATCTGCTGACAATTCAACCAGCATACCAACACGCTGCCTGCGCCCACTCAGCACAGTTGCAGCGGCAGCAGTTACCCACGGGTGAGTAATAAGCAGAGACTCCATTTCAGGCAAAGATAATCGCTTCTCTTCAACTTTCACTATGCGATCCAGTCGTCCAAGCAATGTGAATTTGCCATCGGCTAATATATCAATAGCGTCATCCATAGGCAAAACTGCCATATCAGCTAAAAATGGAGACATTAGCAGCATTGCACCAGCGTCATTACGTTTAACAACAACGCCTGGAAATGGCTCCCAGGCATCATTAACGCATTGTTTGCGCCAAGCGATGCCGCCAGACTCTGTGCTGCCAAATATTTCAATGGGGTCGCAGCCAATTTGCTGCTGATATTCAGTAGCCGCACTTAGCGACAATGGGCCACCCGATGAGAAAATGAAATCTGTGGATGTCATTAACGTTGATAAGGCTGTAAGTTCAGGTAAGCGCGAGAGTTGCGCTGGACTGGAAACCAGAATGCTTTTATTAAATTGAGCCATACGCTGTTTTAATATATCCGGATGGGCACAAGTAACCGTATCAAATAATCGACCAGCGCTTAGCGGCCAAAGTATTCTAAAAATCAGGCCGTATATGTGATGATGTGGAACGGTAGCAACAATAGCACTATCTGCCAGCGCACCTCCCCAGAGCGCCTCAAGCACCTCTATTTCAGCCTCAAATTGCGCTAATGTCTTTCTGACTCGCTTAGGCTGACCCGTGCTGCCCGATGTGTAAAGATCAATAATAGCGGCTTGTGGGTCTATTGGCGCTAGTGGCGGTGTGCTGGATTCTAGTGATGCCAATGCATCACTGACGATAGCATCAAACTCTCCAGCCAGTTGCGCTAATGTGCCAGCCTGCGTATTAGGTGGAATAACCACCTGCTTACCCGCGTAGATCAATGCCAGCAACTGAATGGAAAAATCAAGCGTATCATTGCTGATAAGTAACCATCGGGACTCTGGACGCAACTTCAGCCCATGCGCAAGCAGCGTAACTTTATTCGAAAATTCTTGCCAGCAGATAACGTGTTCAGCGTTATGACTGACCGGATGCGAACTGACCCGGCCGCTGGACATTAAATTGTGGAGTGAAATGAATGTAGTCATTTCAACTGCTTTTCGTATTCTTGGCAATAAAACGTCGACGGACCAACCACTCGGCAACAAACATTGTCCCCATCAATATATAGGCAACAAAACCGTTATAAATAGACCATACTTCACGACTTGTATGCAACGCAGTATAAATTGCAATGCCTCCGTTCAACACAAAAAAACCGCACCATACTTTTGTTGCTTGTCGCGTGTAACGAACGCCGGAAGCTGTCAGCTCCGGCTCATGCAGTCTGGCAAAACGTTCAATGATCGAGGGGGGATATTTTAATGAAAAGCCAAAAATCAGAAGCATCCCAAAATTGACTATTGCAGGATATAAGCGCAACAATACTTCGTTGTTGGTAATCGTGGTAACAATAATGACTGAAAGTAAAACAGAGAAGACGGCCAAGTATATCCAGGACATTCCAGATAAAATGGTTTTTGCTTCATTTCTCCAGCGAATAATTAATATTAGTGCAAGCAACATTGCAACATAGCGTGGCTGCAAGTAATGAATACCAAAGAAAATTATGACAGGATACGCCAACCAAAGCAGAATCTGAGTGAGCGTAGCCGCCTTCATAAAAGCAGCTAATTACGCAACTAAAAGAATTTGTGCGACGCCAACTACGTCACCTACTGTACGCACACTTTTAAAGTCTTCAGGCTTGATGCGCTTGCCAGTCATCGTTTGAAGTTTGATTGCAAGATCAACAGCATCAATGCTATCCAGATCCAAATCTTCAAAAAGATGTGTTTCCATCTTTACAGTTTCAGGGCTAATCTCAAATGTTTCAGCAAAGATTGATTTTAGCTTCCCCAAGATTTCATCATCTGTCATTTTTATTATTTTCCCTTTTTATTAAATTCTTATCTTTTTGTTCGTTTTTTATTTAGTCTCTTGAAGCTGACTCTGAACATAGCTCACCAGCGTATTGATTGAACGGAAATTCTCCCGATTTCCGCCACCATTAGCCTCTATTTGCAACTTATACCGCTTGCGTAATGCAACCCCTATTTCAAGCGCATCTATTGAATCCAAGCCTAGCCCCTCTGCTTCAAATAATGGAGCATCATTGTCAATATCTTCGGGGCTTATGTCTTCCAGATCAAGTGCATTTATAATAAGGGTCTTGATTTCAAGGCGCAGATTTTCCATTAGTGCTAAGTTCCTGAGAGAAGTATTTTTCCAGAGCCAAGGTGAGTTTACGGGCAGCGATTGCAGGCGGGTCTCCCAATGCCATCAACTGGCTGACGTTAACGACATCTTTAACCTCGATTAAAAGATGAGCTTGTTTATTTGGTATTTTATACCATTTTGCCCCTTTAGTTAGCGTCGGTGGGTCGCAGCGAATCAAAACAGGCAAAATTGGCACATCGCTACTCAGGGCTATGTATGCCGCACCACGCCTGAACTTAAGTGCCCGCCCTGGTACGCTACGGGTTCCCTCAGGAAATATTAGCAATGGCTGACCGGTTTTAATATCGGCGGCACAATCTTGAACAAGTGCTTCTGGTTCAAGGTTGCTTATGTAATTTGCAGCACGCACGACTCCCCACATAAACGGATTGCGCCATAACGCCCGCTTAACAACACAGCTAGCATTTGGCATCAAAGAGATCAGGGCAATGACATCAATTAACGTTGGATGATTAGCCAGCACCAATACATTGCGGCAGTTTCGCAATTTATCTGCGCCAATAACCTCCAATCGCATCACGCCGGTTGTTTGCATCAACCATAAAAAAATACCAAAAACTTTGCTAATAACCCAGCGGGCACGTGTCGCTTTTTTGGGGCTTGAAATAATCTGCATGATAGGGAAAACCACTGCAGACAAAATCAATGCGCCAATACCAAAAACTAAAAAACAGCCTCCGGTAGCAACCAGCCTCCAGTAATAATTAATATTAGCTTTCATGCTGGCTCCAAGTCCATATTCTGCCTTCACCGCCCCACATAGTGTTTTTTCCATTCAAGCAATCTAGAAATGAGTAAGATTGTGGATTAAGATCACGAGCCGTTTCGGCAGCAGCCATCTCGCATGTAATTTTTATTAAAGGTTCGTTTGAAAGCAGTATCGCTATTGCATGCGCATCAAACGCTTCATTTGAAACGCCATAAACAGGTGGTACCGGCTCATCAGAATAAACAAATAAGACTGGCGTTTCCGGATTACTTTTAAGCTGCATACAAGCCTCTAAAAGTCCGAAGCCAAAACTGGACTCGCCTGACGACAGTGAAGTAGAAGGCAATTGCTCGTTCTTTGATATTGAATAAACTCCAGCAAAAGCATTTAATACAGACATGCTGAATGCGGTTGGAGACAACTGCTGCTCATCCACCAAATCAACAAGCATAGCCGTCGTTCGACTTAAGTCTCCATGGCGCGATGCATATACCAGATGAACTCCCGAAATATCCCCAGCACAAGCATTGGCGACATGGAGTGATATTTTTGCTAATGAACTCAGCTTCCTGCGTAAACTAGACTCGACAAAACTCACATCCGGTAAACTGGGACTCGTTGAATCCTTTTGCCATACTGTCCAGCGTGCAATTGGCGCTACCCAGCGAATCGCATCCACATCTGCACTTTTTAAATTTTCTATATTTCGCTTTAACATATCAGTCATGCGGCACTTTATACCAGTTAGTCCTAATAACCATGAGGGTTTTGTTGTTGCCAATTCCGTGCATCCCGGCACATAGCGACAAGGTCCCGCTCTGCTTTCCAACCTAACGTATTCTGCGCCTTGTTTGGGTTGGCATATATTGCCGCCAAGTCACCCACTCTTCTCGGGGAAATTTTATAAGGAATAGCTAATCCCGATGTGTGCTCAAAAGCGCTCACCATCTCCAACACACTATAGCCTTGACCTGTGCCTAAATTAAACACATGTGCACCCGACTTGTTGTGCAGCCACGCTAATGCGCATACGTGACCTTCTGCCAGATCCATGACATGAATATAGTCTCGCACCCCCGTACCGTCTTTGGTGGGATAATCGCTTCCAAAAACTTCCAGTTGCTCTAATCGTCGTGCGGCTACATGACAAATATTAGGCATCAAATTATCAGGTGCGCCAATAGAACTCTCGCCAATTGCACCGCTTTCATGCGCCCCTACCGGGTTAAAATAGCGCAATAACGCAATACCCCAGCAGTCGCTGGATACGGCAAGATCAGTATAGATTTGCTCTATCATGAGCTTGGAGCGCCCGTATGGGTTAGTTGTTACCGTAGGCGCGCTTTCATGAAGAGGTGATGCGGCAGCACATCCATATACCGCTGCTGTAGAGCTGAAAACGAGCGTATGTACGCCAAATTCAGCCATCACTTGCACCAGCGCTATACTGCCGGAAACATTATTGTCGTAGTAATTTAATGGGGAGTTAATCGACTCGCTGATTGATTTCAGCCCAGCAAAATGAAGTACACCTTCAATGTGGTAGTTACTAAAGATCTCGCGTAATGCAACGCGATCTCGCACATCAGCATGAACGAAGTGTATGTTTTTCCCCGTGATCATTTCCACGCGGCGAATAGACTCCTCATTGCCATTGCAGAGGTTATCCAAAACCAGCACTTCATAGCCTGCTTGCAACAATGCCACACATGTATGACTGCCGATATATCCAGCACCACCAGTAACCAATATCATTCAGTCATCTCTAAGATTTATTACAGGCTAATAAAACAAATAAAATAACACTTCTAACTATTATCGTTTCTCACAGAGGCGCTATATTAACATGAGCTATACGCCTGATATTCTGCGTTGATTTTTCACTCATACACGATACTGCTTTATTAAACCAATCAATAGCAAGTTAATTTCTCCACGCCACTGCAACGACCACATCATCAGCAACATTCTCGATCATAAATTTCCAATCTAAAGGCTCGCCAAATTCTTCAGGACACTTGATTAATGCCCCTTCAGATGAAAATCCTATTTCTAAAAGAGAATCTGAAAGACTTAGTCCTAAAGCTTTAACAAAAGCTTCTTTTCGACACCAGCAAATCAATCCGCGAATATCACGCTCCCTATCCGAGGCTGCTAGAATCCATTGCGCCTCTTCTGGATGAAACACATACTCACAATAGGACTCCCAATCCCGATGTTTAATGACTTCAATATCTATTCCAACAAATGAAGCTTTACTGATGGTGCAGGCGCACCAGTCACCGCTATGTGAAATGCTTATTGAAGGCGCACCTTTACCGCTAAGAAATGGCTTGCCAGCTTCCGATTTATTCAATGTCCAAGTACCATCAATGCTTTGAGGGAAATGTTTTTGTAGAGAGCCGTCAAGCAACTCCCTTGCAGCTAATGACTGAAAGTCCCTACGCTGCTTACGACCACTTAATGAGAAGTGAAACTTGGCAATGTCAATTGCTGTGGCTAAATCCATATCAAAGCTATTGGATATATTGTCGTTAAAATCAATATGGAAAGTTTTTTGTTGAATTTTCATTTACTACTAAAATTAATTGGCCCTTGATAGACTTTAGAGTCTTTCCACTCATTTCGACTATAACATCAATAATAATAGTTAGCCTAAGTTGGCTTAATTCATGCTAATAGTTGGTCGCTACTTTAATAGCATTCCGGTTAATAATGGGGGGGTTACCATCTGAAGTTATTAAAATTTTAGAGGGAACGAAGCCAGCTTTTGTAAACCGTCAGAAAAAATATGGGTTATAAGTTTATAGGAAGCCGCCGTTTCATTTTGATCGATTGAGAAATACCCTTTTATCTAAATAATTAAAAGAGCCTCTTATGAGGCTCTTTTAATTTCTAAATCTACAGAAAAATTTTCACTTTTGAGAAATTTTTCACCTTTTATGAGAACCTAGAACCTACACATCGCTAAATATCCAAATTACCCACGCCCAAAGCATTACTTTCAATGAACGCACGCCTTGGCTCAACATTATCACCCATTAGCGTGGTAAATATCTCGTCAGCTGCAATCGCGTCGTCAATCTGCACTTTCAGCAAACGGCGAACGGTTGGATCCATTGTGGTTTCCCATAATTGCGACGGGTTCATCTCGCCCAAACCTTTGTAGCGTTGAATATTAAGGTTGTGTTTGCCTTCCTCTAGTAGCCAATCTAATGCTTGTTTGAAGGTGCTGATTGCATTCTCTTTATCACCACGTTTGATAGTAGCGCCCTCACCTAGCAAGCCTTGCAACATAACGGACATTTTGCTGATTTGGCGGTAATCGCCTGAGCCTAAGAACTCTGCATCGATCACACAACATTGCAAGTTACCATGCACAAATTTGTTGACTTCCAAACGATATTCGCTGGTTTCCTGGTCAAAGCCTACAATCACCTCTGAGCCAATCGCGCCTAGTATTGGGCGTAATTTACCAGCGGCCTCTTCTGTACTTTCTTTAGTGCTTAAACTTAACTCACCCAAATCCTGCATGGCGCGTAGTACGCTTTCATCATAATGCGCTGCTATTCGGCGAATCACCGCTTCTGTAAGCACCATCTGTTTTGCTATTTCATTAAGCGGCTCACCTTTAATTGCTTCTGCGCCTGTTGATGTAATTAATTCCGCACCTTTTAAGGCTGATTGCAATAAGTATTGATCTAGCTCTTGCTGGTCTTTTAAATAGCGTTCATCTTTACCTTGCTTAACTTTATAAAGTGGCGGTTGCGCAATGTAAATATGGCCGCGTTCCACTAGCTCAGTCATTTGGCGATAAAAGAATGTAAGTAACAATGTGCGGATATGCGCACCATCCACATCGGCATCGGTCATGATAATAATACGGTGGTAGCGCAATTTATCTGCATTAAAATCAGCCTTACCAATACTAGTGCCTAATGCAGTAATGAGGGTGGCGATTTCCTGCGAGCCAATAAGTTTATCAAAACGTGCTTTTTCTACGTTTAAAATTTTACCTTTTAGCGGCAAAATCGCTTGGAACTTACGGTCACGCCCCTGTTTAGCTGAGCCACCCGCTGAGTCACCTTCAACCAGGTAAATTTCACATTTTGCCGGGTCGCGTTCTTGGCAATCCGCCAACTTTCCAGGCAGGCCCATAGTATCCATCACCCCTTTACGACGGGTGATTTCGCGGGCTTTACGTGCCGCTTCGCGCGCACGCGCTGCATCTACAATTTTACCAACGATGATTTTAGCATCCACTGGATTTTCTTGTAAAAATTCGGTTAATTTAGCTGAAACCACTTCTGAAACCACTGGTTGCACTTCACTTGAAACCAACTTATCTTTGGTTTGTGATGAGAATTTTGGATCAGGCACTTTAACTGATAGTACGCAACAAATACCTTCGCGCATATCGTCGCCTGTGGTTTCTACTTTGGCTTTTTTTGCAATATCACTTTGTTCAATGTATTGGTTTAACGTGCGCGTCATAGCTGTGCGTAAGCCGGTTAAGTGCGTGCCGCCATCGCGCTGCGGAATGTTATTAGTAAAGCACTGCACGGTTTCACTGTAGGAATCATTCCACTGCATTGCCACTTCTATGGTCATGCCATCTTTTTCACCCACCGCGTAAAAAGTTTTAGGATGCAGCACAGTTTTAGTGCGATTCATATACTCCACAAAACCTTTAATGCCACCAGAATAGGCGAAGTTTTCACTTTTACCATTACGTTGATCTATGAGCTCAATTTTTACGCCATTATTAAGAAACGACAATTCACGGATGCGTTTTGCCAAAATTTCAAAGTGATATTCCACTAACACAAAAGTTTCAACTGAGGCTAAAAAGTGTACTTCTGTCCCCCGCTTTTCTGTTTTTCCTGTGATGGCAAGCGGCGCCACCGGCACGCCGCGCCTAAATTCCATTTGATGCACTTCACCGTTACGGTAGATTTTTAAACGTAACCAATCAGACAGCGCATTTACCACAGAAACACCAACACCATGCAGACCACCAGAAACCTTATACGAGTTTTGGTCAAATTTACCGCCAGCGTGCAACTCTGTCATCACAATTTCAGCAGCTGAACGTTTTACCGCCTTAATATCATCATATTTAACATCAGTTGGAATACCACGGCCGTTGTCCGTCACGCTTATTGAGTTATCTACGTGTATGGTTACCTTAATATCATTACAATGACCCGCTAATGCTTCGTCAATCGCATTATCAAGCACTTCAAACACCATGTGATGCAACCCTGAACCATCTGATGTATCTCCAATGTACATACCCGGGCGTTTACGTACGGCATCCAAACCTTCTAGTATTTTAATACTGGACGAATCGTAATCTGGTACTACTGGTATATTTTCAGTCATGCTTATTATCTTTGTATGAGTAAATATTGGGTTTAACTATCATTTTTTCACGCATTTGTTTCACGTGAAACGTCACCAATGCGTTTTATATACGCATTGGCATCACTACATATTTATAATCATTATTATTAGGCACTGTAATCAGGCAACTGCTATTCGCATCAGCGAATGAAAAATTCACTTGTTCACTATTGGTATTATTTAATACATCAATTAAATAAGTCACATTAAACCCAATATCCAAACCAGCACCATTGTAGTTAATTTCCAGTTCTTCTTCTGCTTCTTCCTGGTCGCTATTGGTGCTAATTAGTTTTAGATTATTATTACTCAACACCATGCGAATACCGCGGTATTTTTCATTTGATAAAATAGAAGCACGTTGCATGGCTAACAATACACCTAAACGTTCGATAGAAAATGTATTTTGATGGCCTGTTGGAATAACGCGATTGTAATCAGGAAATTTACCATCAATGACCTTTGAAATTAACTTGATATTTCCAAAACTAAAATTAACCTGGTTATTAGCAAGTTCGATTTGCACATCATCTTCACTATCATCCAATAACTTAACTAACTCAAGCACAGTTTTTCGCGGCAAGATGATCTCTTGTTTTTCATAGTTTTGCTTTAATTCGGCAGAAGTAAAACTCAAACGATGCCCGTCAGTACCAACAACATTTAACCGATTAGCAATAACCTCAAACAATAAGCCGTTAAGATAATAACGTATATCTTGTTGCGCCATTGCAAATTCAACTTGCTTTAACAGCGACTTTAACAATCCCTGGCCAATAGTAACCAAGGTACCTACTGTTTGAGTTTTAGTAATTTCTGGATAGTCAGCAGCAGGCAGGGTTTGTAAATTAAACCGGCTTTTTCCGGCTTTTAATGTAATACGGCTATCGTTAGTAGCCATATTAATTTCTGCGTTATCCGGTAATGATCGACAAATATCAAGTAACTTTTTAGCCGATATCGTGGTAGAAAAATCACCTGTAGCTGCACTATCAACCGACAATGAAATTTGCATTTCTAAATCTGTGGCAGTGAGATAAATTTTACCCTGTTTTGCTTCGAGCAATAAATTAGACAAAATTGGCAGAGTATGTCTTTTTTCTACAATACTTGTGACAGAGGTAAGTGGTTTTAATAACGTTTCACGGTTGATTTGTATATTCATCTTTATAACCTAAATAATATATATATAAATAATAACAATAATAATAATGGTGCATTTTTTTGTGGATAACTGATTATTTTTATTTAAAATCAGTTAGTTAAATTCTATTTTTCTATCTTAGTAATTACATAATCTACTGTGGGTTATTTGTTGAGTAAATTTTTAAATATAATTAAACACAACCTTATGCACTTTTTATTCACAGTTAATCCTCAAGATAACTAGAACTTTTTGCCCTGCTAATCCCTAATTACCTGCACTAAAAACCCTATATCTCTCGCAACGCTTGGGTCATTTTGTCGTAATGAATCAATCTCATCACAAGCATGCATTACCGTGGTATGGTGGCGACCCCCAAAAGCCTCACCAATTTCAGGAAAGCTATGATTAGTTAACTCACGAGATAAAGCCATAGCGATTTGACGCGGCCGCGCAAAGTTACGCGTGCGTTTTTTGCTATACATTTCAGCTACTTTAATTTTGTAATAATCAGCGACAGTTTTTTGAATATTTTCCATGGTTACTTGTCGACCACGTATCGCAATTAAATCACGTAATGCGTCTTTAGCTAAATGAACATCAATCGCATGACCGGTAAATTTAGCCATGGCAATAATACGATTTAGCGCACCCTCTAACTCTCGTACGCTAGAGCGAATCTGTTTGGCAATAAAAAATGCTACATCTTCGGGCAAGTTTAAGTTAACCGCCTCAGCTTTTTTTAATAAAATCGCAACGCGCATTTCAAGCTCTGGTGGCTCTACAGCAACTGTTAAACCCCAACTAAAACGTGTTCTTAACCGCTCATCGACATCTATAATTTCTTTGGGGTAAGTATCACAGGTAATAACAATCTGTTTTTTAGCTTCAATAAGCGAGTTAAAAGCATAAAAAAACTCTTCTTGAGTTCGCGTTTTTTTTGCAAAAAACTGAATATCATCAATTAGCAACAAATCAAGCGAATGATATTGGCGCTTAAACTCATCAAACGCCTTATGTTCATACGCTTTTACTACATCAGATACATAACGCTCCGCATGTAAATAGCGTATTTTTGCATCAGGATGATGAGATTTTAATTCATTACCAATTGCTTGCAGCAAATGCGTTTTGCCTAGCCCAACGCCACCGTAAATAAATAACGGGTTGTAAGCAGCACCTGGGTTTTCTGCAACTTGTATTGCAGCGGCGCGGGCTAATTGGTTAGCACGCCCTGTAACGTAATTACTAAAATTAAATGATGGGTTTAATCCGGAATTCTCATTATTTTTTTTAACTTTAATACCGGAAGAGAGTGCTCGACTTGATTTAATTTTAGCTTCAAAATCAGAGGCGGTGTAATCAGACTTAGCGTCAGTTTTAGGTTTAATAATTTCAGGCTTATCGATGGATTTATCGTTTGAAATTTTGGTATTGGCTTCACCCAATAGTAGTTCTATTTGAATGTTAGGTAAAAGTAACTCTTGCGCAAATTGCTCGATTTTTTTCAAAAACCGATCTTTTACCCACTGCATAACAAAGCGATTAGGCGCAAAAACACGCACGGCATCACCTTCTATTTCGGTGTACAGTGGTTTAATCCAGGTATTAAATTGTTGTGCAGAAAGCTCTTTCTCAAAACGGCTGAGACAAGCTGGCCAAAAATTTTCCATTGATTGTGATGCGCCTTAAATAGTGCAATTACAACAACTTTATTATTGTAACTTTTTGTTTTTATTCAAAATAAATTTGCTTTTAAACAATATTATTGTTAAATATCAATCACTTCATTTTAGCTGGTTTAAGGTAACTTATCCACAGGCAATTTAATAATTTCTAATTTAAATAGAATAACGTCCAGCGCGCTATAATAATTGCCGTAGCTCAAACCATATAAAACTAAATAAACGTTGACAAAATAGCGTGTTATCAGGTTTAATAACGCCCTTTATAGCTTAATGCTCGCTGGAGATTTACATGAAACGTACCTATCAACCATCTAAAACACGTCGCGCCACAACTCATGGCTTTTTAGTTCGTATGGCTACCAAAGGTGGTCGTGCTGTGATCGCTCGTCGCCGTGCTAAAGGCCGTAAACGTCTAGGTTTATAATTTAACGGTCCATTCGGACATTTAAAATATACAATCGCAGCATTTAGTTTAATTGCGGTAATTTATAATTGCAGTGCTTTAATTAAAGTTACCAAACATAATGTTGCTAACGTACAGGCTTAAGACATACGGTCTAGAAAAACAAGCCAAAATGATTAAAACGGATGATTTTTCATCCGTTTTTAATTTCCGCAAACGGATTTCTACGCAGTATTTAGCAATGCATTTTCAGCCTAATTTGCACCAACGCCCGCGTTTAGGTTTGGTTGTGGGCAAAAAAACAGCTAAATTAGCGGTGGATAGAAACTACATGCGGCGCATATTGCGTGAGTTTTTTCGGCTTAAGCAACATGAAATTTGTCACGTTGATTTAATTATCCGTGTACAAAAAAAGTTTACTAAAAGTGATTTTACTCAAATTAAACAAGAGTTTGATATGTTAATTTCTAAATTAAATCAACGTGTGTTAAATCTACATGTAGGTGTGAGTGAGGGTTTGAGTAAGCAAGCAAATTCAGCGATAAAATCACCATTGATTGTTAGCTCAGAAAGCCAGCAGTGAATATAGTGGCGCGCTTATTAGTTGGGGTTGTAAAAGCTTATCAGCTTATTTTAAGCCCAATGCTTGGTCAGCAATGCCGTTTTTACCCGACTTGCTCACAATATGCAATTGAAGCCATACGCAAGCATGGTGCATTTTTAGGTACTTATTTTACCGTTCGCCGATTATTACGCTGCCACCCTTGGCATGCTGGCGGGCATGATCCTATTCCTTAAACACAAATAATTTATTATTAAAAATTATATAAAGACTGCCTAAGAACATTATGGATACAAAACGTTTAGTACTGTTTGTTATTTTTTCAATGTCTATTTTGATGTTGTGGGATGCCTGGCAAACCCAACATGCACCAGCAGAGGTAGCGCGCATCAACGCTACCAATCTTACTGAGACCGTTCCCGGGCAGGTTGTCAGTGCTGATGCGGCTAGTAATGCTACTGTAGAGGCGGGCTATAAATTATTATCAGGCCAGCGTATCAGTGTAACTACTGATTTATACAAGGCGGATATCGAGACCGTAGGCGGTGATTTGCGTAGATTAGAGCTACTTAAGCACCGTGCATCAGAAAGTGAAAGCTCAAATTTCGTACTATTAGATGATGCTGCCAAACCGATGCTTTACGTTGCGCAAACGGGCTTGATTGGTGCCGATTTGCCATCACACAATGCAACATTTACCAGTAGCGCTACAAGCTACCAAATGCCTGTGGATAAAGATACGCTTGAAGTACGCTTAAACTGGCAAAACAATGGTATCTCGGTAGATAAAATTTACACATTCCACCGCAATAAATACGCTATTGACGTAGCGTATGAAATTAAAAACGGCTCTGCCAGTGCCATTACACCTACGGTTTACTATCAAATTGTGCATGACAGCGAGTCTAATCAAGGCTCTAAGTTAATGCCTACCTTTACCGGCGGCTCTTATTACACCGAGGCGACTAAATTTAAAAAGCTGGCATTTAGTGATATGGCAAAAGAGCCGTTAACCATGACATCAAATGATGGCTGGGTCGGCTTATTGCAACATTACTTTGTTAGTGCCTGGATTCCTAAAGATGGTTTGGTACGCAAGTTTTATACTGAAAAACTAAGTGATGACATTTACAGAATTGGCTCAAAAAGTACCCTAAGCGCTATCGAGTCAGGTGCTAGCTTAACGGTACCAGCGCGATTATTCTCAGGCCCACAAACTAAGCATGATTTATCTTCAACTGCGCCAGGATTAGAATATACGGTCGATTATGGTTGGTTAACCATGGTGGCTTCACCGCTATTTTGGTTGTTATCAAAAATACAATCAGTCGTACAAAATTGGGGCGTGGCAATTATTCTGCTGACCATTTTAATTAAAGCGGCATTCTTTAAACTTTCAGCCACGAGTTACCGTAGTATGGCGCAAATGCGCGAATTAGCTCCGCGCCTGCAATCGATGAAAGAAAAATTTGGTGATGACCGCCAAAAAATGCAAATGGCGATGATGGAGCTCTACAAAAAAGAGAAAATAAATCCAATGGGCGGTTGCTTACCTATTTTGGTGCAAATCCCTGTATTTATTGCGCTTTATTGGGTGTTGCTAGGTTCGGTTGAGTTACGCCACGCACCATTTTTTGGTTGGATTAAAGATCTTTCAGCCATAGATCCTTACTATATTTTGCCGGTACTCATGGGTGCATCCATGATTATTCAAACCAGGTTGAACCCAAAACCGACAGACCCCATGCAAGCTAAAATCATGACTTGGATGCCGGTGGTATTTAGCGTGTTCTTCTTCTTCTTCCCTGCTGGTTTGGTGTTGTACTGGTTGGTGAATAACGTGTTGTCTATAGCGCAACAGTGGTACATCAACAAAACGATACACGCTGAAAATCTAGCCAAGAAAATTGTCAAAAAACATCAGCACTAACTCAAGTGACACCATTGTCGCCATAGCCACTGCCAGTGGTGCCGGTGGCATTGGTGTAGTGCGTGTTTCAGGGCCATTGAGCCAAGCCATAGCCACCCAAGTTTTGGGCTACTGCCCGCCACCACGTCATGCTGCATATCTGAATTTTAAGCAAGCTGATGGTGATTTAATTGATCGCGGCATTGCGATTTATTACCCTAACCCACACTCTTATACCGGTGAAGATGTGCTTGAACTTCAAGCACATGGCGGCACTGCGCTCATGCAAATTTTACTGGCGCGTTGTATTGAGCTAGGCGCACGCCAAGCTGAGCCAGGTGAGTTTACACGCCGCGCCTACCTTAATGACAAAATAGATTTAGCACAGGCCGAGGCTGTTGCCGATGTTATTAACGCCGCAACGGCTGAGGCTGCTAAAAGTGCGATACGTTCTTTATCTGGCGAGTTTTCGCAATGCATCAACGCCCTACTTTTAAAGTTGATTGATTTACGCATGTTTGTTGAAGCTTGCTTGGATTTTCCTGAAGAAGAAATTGATTTTATTAGCCAGGGGCGCGTGGCAGAAAAACTGGACGCCATTATTGCTGAACTGTTAACCGTATTTGCAAAAGCCAAGCAAGGCAGTTTATTGCGTGAAGGCATCAATGTTGTTTTAGTTGGTCAACCCAATGTCGGAAAATCCAGCCTGATGAATCAACTCGCCGGTGAAGAAATCGCGATTGTTACTTCAATTGCAGGCACCACACGCGACACTATTAAAAACGCGATACAAATAAACGGCGTGCCGTTACACATTATTGATACCGCAGGATTGCGCGAAACTGAAGATGAAGTTGAAAAATTCGGGATTGCGCGAACTTGGGCAACGCTACAAACGGCCAATATCGCATTATTATTGGTTGATGCAGCTCACGGTATTACTGAAACTGAAAAATCGATTTTAGCACGGTTGCCGCAAGAAACTCGCAAAATTTGGGTGCATAATAAGATTGATGTTGCAAAGCAAGCGGCTTTTGTTGAAGAAATAGACCACACTACGCATATTTATATTTCAGCAAAAACTGGCGCTGGGCTAGATTTACTTAAATCTCATTTGTTGCAACTTGCGGGTTATCAGAATAACGCTGAAGGTGTTTTTATGGCGCGTGCCAGACATTTGGAGGCATTAACCAAAGTGCAAGCGCATTTGCAACTGGCGGCTACTCAAATAAGTGCTGCTGAGTTGGTGGCTGAAGAGCTGCGATTAGCGCAAGAAGCACTGAGTAGTATTACCGGTGAATTTACACCTGATGATTTACTGGGAGAGATTTTCAGTAAATTCTGTATCGGTAAGTAATATTGTAGGAGCGTAATTTATTGCGCGAATGTTTCTTAAAGCTTCGCGCAATAAATTGCACGCCTACAAAGCATGCTTAATACGCGTTACTCAGCTGTTAAATCAACCACCGCAGCCTCTGGCGCATTTTTCTTCACAGATTCAATGCCGTTATCACGCCCTGCTTCACTATCATACATTTGGCTTTGACCAATCACTTGGTGGTTGGCGGCCTTAAGTACAAAATACGGTTTTTCAGATTTTGAAACCAAGCGCTCATAGCGCGCATCATCTGCCGCATTTTTTTGAATAGAAGCAATACCGTTTAATGCGCTAGCCTTAGTTTCATACATTTCAGATTGCATGATTATTTGGCCGTTACCCGCTAGTAAATTGAAGTGAAATTGACCACTTTTTGCTGCTTTTAATTCAAATTTACCTGCCATTAAAGTTCTCCTTAAATTTTTACTGAGTTTACTATAGATCCGGCAATGTTTATCCAAGTGTCCGTTCGCATTGAGCCCGTCGAAATGTGAACGGATGCTTGTACTTCGACAGGCTCAGTACGAACGGTTATCAGGTTTAATTCGTGCCGTATCAATAAGTGAAAGCGTTGTGATAATTGCGCGCATCGCTAATTACACTATAAGCGCGCATGGTTGCACACGTCAATAGTAAAGCATTAAATCGCGACGCGTTGTAAATTGTGGTTAATTATAAAATAGCCAATCGTTTTTATAACGTAAATTAACTACAAGTTGTTTCACGTGAAACAACATGAACATTACAGAATTATTATTAGATCATTTCCCATCAATCCGGATGTTATTTATTTCAGAACCAAGCTCTCAGGTTATACTTTAGACACAATAAAAATTGGATTAGCACCTTATATGGCCCTGTCTTGGAACGAAATTAAAACCCGCGCAAATGCTTTTTCTAAAGAGTGGCATGATGCTGCCAATGAAGATAGCCAGGCTAAACCTTTTTTGATTGGTTTTTTTGAAGTATTCGGCATCACCAATAAGCGCGTGGCCACCTTTGAGCATGCAGTTAAAAAGTATAGCGGTAACGATGGTTACGTTGATTTATTTTGGCCGGGCATTTTATTGGTAGAAATGAAATCACGTGGTAAAGACCTGGGTCGTGCTTATGACCAAGCCATTGATTATTTTTCTGGTATTAAAGAGCGCGATATTCCGCGCTATGTGCTGGTGTGTGATTTTCAGCGATTTCAGTTGCATGATTTAAACACAGGGTGCATTACTGAATTTTTGCTTAAAGATTTATACCAAAACGTGAAATCATTTGGTTTTATTGCAGGGTATCAAACGCAGGTCATCAAAGCGCAAGATCCTATCAATATCAAAGCCGCAGAGCGTATGGGTAAGTTGCACGATGCACTCAAAGGCGTAGGTTATACCGGGCATGCGTTAGAGGTATATTTGGTACGATTGCTATTCTGTTTGTTTAGCGAAGACACCACCATCTTTGAAAAGCGTTTATTTCAGGATTATATTGAAGCCAAAACAGCCGCAGATGGTAGCGACTTGGCGCACCACCTCGCCAGCTTGTTTTATGTGCTGAATCAAGCTCCTGAAAAACGTCTGACTAATCTGGATGAAAGCCTGAGTGCTTTTCCGTACATTAACGGCAAACTATTTGCCGAGCCGCTACCGCCTGCACAGTTTGACAGCAAAATGCGCGAAGCCCTGCTGGATTTATGTGCGCTGGATTGGAGCTTAATCTCCCCCGCTATCTTCGGCAGTCTGTTTCAAAGCATTATGGATAGCGAAGCGCGGCGCAATTTAGGCGCACATTACACTAGTGAAGAAAATATTTTAAAGCTGATTAAGCCCTTGTTTTTAGATGCGCTATGGGCGGAATTTGAAAAAATAAAAGGCAATAAAAACCGCCTGTTTGAGTTTCATAAAAAATTACGGAGCCTCACATTTTTTGACCCAGCCTGCGGTTGCGGTAACTTTTTGGTAATTACTTACCGTGAGTTGCGGCTATTAGAGCTTGAAGTATTACGCGCCAGCAGAGGGAGCGGACAGCAGGTGCTCGATGTGCAAACTTTAATTAATATCGACGTTGACCAATTTTACGGCATAGAGATTGAAGAGTTCCCCGCGCAAATCGCGCAGGTAGCACTGTGGTTGACTGACCACCAGATGAACATGAAAATATCTGAAGAATTCGGTGCTTATTTTGCAAGAATCCCGCTTAAAGCCACGCCGCACATTGTGTGTGGCAATGCCTTGCAAACGGATTGGGCGAGCGTATTAGCGCCAGAACGTTGCAGTTATGTGTTGGGCAATCCTCCGTTTTTGGGAAAGAGTAATCAATCTGCCGCACAAAAGGCAGATATGCAACTGGTGTGCGGTGATATTAAAAATGCAGGCTTGTTGGATTTTGTGGCGGCTTGGTATATTAAAGCGGCGCGGTATATGCAAGCCGCTAATTTAACAACATACTCTAATCCCGTTCGTCCTGAGCTTGTCGAAGGATTGAGCGCCGCTCATGGTTCGACAAGCTCACCACGAACGGGAGGTGAAACTAAGGTGGCGTTTGTTTCTATCAACAGCATTACCCAAGGCGAGCAAGTCGGCGTATTGTGGGGCTGGATGTTGGCGCAAGGCATAAAAATCCATTTTGCACACCGCACGTTTAGCTGGAGCAATGAAGCGCGCGGAAAAGCCGCTGTGCATTGCGTGATTGTGGGTTTTGGTTTGCAAGATGTAAATAACAAAACTATTTATGAATATGACGATATTAAGGGTGAACCGCATGCGGTGAAGGCGGCTAACATTAACCCGTATTTGGTTGATGCGCCTGATTTGGTATTGCCTTCACGCAGTAGTCCAATTTCTCCGGTACCACCTATCGTTTTTGGCTCTATGCCTAATGATGGTGGCTACCTGTTGATGGATGATAGTGAAAAAACAACCTTGCTTCGAGAGTGTCCGGAAGCGGTGAGATGGCTAAGACCATTTTTAGGTGCGGACGAGTTTATCAACAACCGTAAACGTTGGTGTTTATGGTTAGTTGATTGTCCGCCAGCAGAATTGCGGAATATGTCATCTGTGTTGGCAAGAGTGGAGGCTGTAAAAAAACATCGCACTGCTAGTACTCGCCCAGCTACACAAGAGCTGGCATTAACCCCTGCCCTGTTTGGAGAGATTCGTCAGCCTAAGAATAGCTATCTGCTAGTTCCTCGCCACTCGTCAGAGCGCCGTCCAATGATACCGATAGGGTTTTTACCGCCAGATGTAATTGTTGGTGATGCAAATCTTTGTATCCCAGATGCTGGTCTTTATCATTTTGGCATGATGACCTCGCGTATGCATATGGCTTGGGTTAAGTATGTTTGCGGGCGCATAAAAAGTGATTATCGTTACACCAACGGCATCGTTTACAACAACTTCCCGTGGCCAGTCATCGTTCGTGGTGAGCTTGTCGAACCACGGCAAAGCACGGACGCTTCGACAAGCTCAGCGCGAACGGTTAAAAGTATTGAAGTTGCCGCACAAGCGGTATTGGATGCGCGCGCCATTCACACTAACGCATCGCTGGCGGATCTATACGACCCGCTTACCATGCCGGTAAATCTGCTTAAAGCGCATCAGGTTTTAGATAAAGCCGTGGTTGCGGCGTATGGTTACAAAGGCGCAAATACCGATGCGGCGCGTGTGGCATTTTTGTTTGAGCGGTATCAAAAAATCACCAGTTTGTTGCCGGTGGCGGATAAACCGAAGAAGGTGCGTAGAAAAATTTAAGCGCACCGAAATACTGTCGATCTGGTAGCCTCGATGTAACGCAGTGAAATCGAGGCTTTAACTTGTGGCTTTAACTTATACGCAGGTGAAAATCCAGGCGTAAAAAAAGCAGTGTTTCACGTGAAACACTGCTTTTTAATTTTTAACGTTTAAATTAAACGTTAAATTATTTTTTAACTGGAGGTGTTGGTGTTCTTTCAGTTAACAGATAAATAATATAGTTGGCTTTTTCTGCAGCGTTACAATCTGCACCGATAATTTCATTGCAGTGTTCAGTAAATTTCTCTTCTACTTTTTCGATATCTTTAAAGCGTTTTTTGTTAACAGCAGGTGAAAGCGGCGCAATAGATTTACCAGTGATAATGTTTTTACCTACATTGGCAGGGTTGGTGGTGTGGCATGATGCGCAAGCCATTTCTTTGCCGTTTGCAGTTTTGATTTTGCGGTTAAAAAACATTTTACCTTCTGTAACAGAAGAAACAAACTCTGGATTAACCGTTTGTGCAATGCTTACGTATTTTTTTGTTAATGCTTCAGCGTTGGTAATAGGGCTGGCAGCTTGTGCTGAAAATGTAGCTAAGCCTAATAAGGCGGCTAAAATAAGATGAGTGTGTTTCAATTGTGACTCCTAAGTAATAAAAATCAAAAAACTAAATTCAAAAAAACCAAATCCAGTTAAAAAACGTATTGATTGTAGTTGAAATATGAAGCAATTCTAAACTAATTAGGGCTTGTGTCATATCTTTATAAGGAAATTTTATGCCAATTTTATTAAGAAATTATGACCAGCTTGCTAATAAGGAGTGGTTGGTGATAAAACCGGCATTAAACACCTTGTTAAGCATGACCTAAACACAAGTTTAAGTTAAACTCCCATCTCTTGAGCGGTAACGTTTTTTGTGATTAGGCGATAGAATTTAAACCATGAATTTTCCTGATATTTTTGATGTAATTGTGGTGGGTGGCGGTCACGCTGGCACTGAAGCGGCGCTTGCAAGTGCGCGCATGGGGCAAAAAACACTATTGCTCACGCATAACATTGAAACCTTAGGACAAATGTCTTGCAACCCCAGTATCGGCGGCATCGGCAAAGGGCATTTAGTTAAAGAAGTGGATGCTTTGGGCGGTGCGATGGCGGCGGCGACCGATGAAGGCGGCATTCAGTTTAGAATTTTAAATTCAAGCAAAGGCCCGGCGGTGCGTGCTACCCGTGCGCAGGCCGACCGCGTGTTATACAAAGCGGCGATTCGTCGAAAATTAGAAAATCAACCTAATCTCTGGTTGTTTCAGCAGGCGGTTGACGACATCATTTTAGAAGGTGAGCGCGTTGCCGGTGTGGTGACGCAAATTGGTTTGCGGTTTACATCAAAATCTGTGGTGCTTACCGCAGGCACGTTTTTAGGTGGCTTGGTGCATGTTGGGTTGCAGAATTATCAAGCGGGCCGTGCAGGTGATCCGCCGTCTATTTCACTTGCAGCGCGGTTGCGCGAGTTAAATTTACCGGCAGGCCGTTTAAAAACCGGCACACCGCCACGTATTGATGGACGCACTATTGATTACAGCGTGATGACGATTCAGCCCGGTGATGATCCTGTGCCTGTGTTCTCGTTTTTGGGTAATGCCGCACAGCACCCGGCGCAACTCCCCTGCTGGATTACGCATACCAATCAACGCACACATGACATTATCCGTAGTGGTTTAGATCGCTCACCGATGTACACGGGTGTGATTGAAGGTGTAGGCCCACGCTATTGCCCAAGTGTGGAAGATAAAATTCATCGCTTTGCGGATAAAGACTCGCACCAGATATTTTTAGAGCCTGAAGGCTTAAACACGAATGAAGTTTACCCGAATGGTATTTCTACCAGTTTGCCGTTTGATATTCAGCTGGCGCTAGTGCGCTCGGTAAAGGGTTTAGAGAACGCGCATATTCTGCGCCCGGGTTATGCCATTGAGTACGATTATTACGACCCGCGCGCCTTAAAAAGTTCGCTCGAAACCAAGTCGATTCAGGGCTTGTTTTTTGCCGGGCAAATTAACGGTACCACGGGTTATGAAGAAGCCGCCGCGCAGGGTTTATTGGCGGGGGCGAATGCTGCGCTGTATGTGCAGGGTAAAGATGCATGGTGCCCGGCGCGTGACGAGGCATATTTAGGCGTATTGGTGGATGATTTAATTACACGTGGTGTGAGCGAGCCTTACCGTATGTTTACTTCCCGTGCAGAATACAGGCTGCAACTGCGTGAAGATAATGCCGATATGCGCTTGACTGAGTTTGGACGCAAGCTGGGTTTGGTGGACGATGTGCGCTGGGAGGCGTTTAGCCGCAAGCTTGAAGCGGTAAGCCGTGAACAAGAGCGACTGAAAAAAACCTTTGTACAGCCTGCAAATCTACCAGTAGATAAAATGGTGGAAATGTTCGGCAAACCGCTAGAGCATGAATATAGTTTGTTTGAGTTGCTGCGTCGCCCAGAAGTTAGTTACGATGCCCTGCTTACTTTAGGCGCAGACGGCTTGGGTGAAATAGAGCCAGCCGTGCGCGAGCAGGTGGAAATTGCCGCTAAATACCAAGGCTATATTGACCGCCAAGCCGACGAAGTGGCGCGTAGTCGTGGCCAGGAAAACACAGCATTGCCCAGTGATTTAGATTATTCACAAATCCATGGTTTGCCGATTGAAGCGCAACAAAAATTAAACGCACAAAAGCCCGAAACTATCGGCCAAGCCAGCCGCATTTCTGGCATTACGCCTGCGGCGATTTCACTGCTATTGGTGTATTTAAAACGTAAATCTCGCGCAAAAGTAATTGAGCTTGATGCCTTAACACCAGACGTAGGGAACGCAGCATGACGACCAATAATATGCCTAGCAATTTAAAGGCGGACGCACGTGCGCAACTGCAAGCAAAGCTAGCCTCAGGCTTAGCTGAAATGGGTTTGAATTTAAGCGCAGAGCAGCAACAAAAACTGCTTGATTACGTAGCGCTAATTTATAAATGGAACCAAGTGCATAATCTTACCGCAGTCCGTGAGCCATTAGATATGGTGACATTGCACATATTGGATAGCTTATCTGTATTGCCTTATATTGAGTGTAAACACTTACTTGATGTAGGTGCAGGTGCTGGCTTGCCTAGTATTCCGTTAGCAATTTGCTTGCCTGAGTTGCAGGTGACGGCGATTGACGCGGTATTAAAAAAAGTGAGTTTTATGCGCCAAGTAAAAGCGCAATTGGGTTTAACCAACTTTACCGTAATCCATGGGCGCATTGAAGATCAGGAAGTTGCTGAGCCCGAAAATTCTGGGTCGGAAATTAAAGCAAAATTTGATGTGATTATTTCACGTGCGTTTTCAGAAATCGGCTTGTTTGTAAAGCTCACTAAGCATCTGCTTGCTGAAAATGGCCAATGGCTGGCAATGAAAGGCACAATTCCGCAACATGAGTTTGAGAAAAGCCGCATCATCCCTACTGAAATTAAAGTGCTAAACGTGGCGGGCTTGGATGCAGAGCGGCATTTGGTGGTTTTAGATAATCCGCTTAAAGCACAAGCGAACTAAAAGAAAAATATAATGAAAATAATAGCAATCACCAATCAAAAAGGCGGTGTGGGTAAAACAACTACTTGCGTCAATTTGGCGGCAAGCCTGGCGAGCTTGGGCAAGCGTGTGTTGTTGATTGATCTGGATCCACAAGGCAATGCCAGTACGGGTAGCGGTATTGATAAAGCGCATCTCAAATTAAGTATTTACCATGTATTGCTGGCTGAAAAAACATTAAAAGAAGTGGTTATCAAAAGCGAAAAAGGCGGTTTTGACATTGCGCCCTCAAATCGAGAATTAGCCGGCGCCGAAGTTGAGCTCGTGAACGAGTTGGCGCGTGAAAATCGCCTTAAAGTCGCCATCTCTAAATTGGGCGATGCTTATGATGTGGTGTTGCTGGACTGCCCCCCTGCCCTCAACTTGGTGACGGTGAACGCGCTAACGGCTGCCAGTGCGGTGATGATTCCGATGCAGTGCGAGTATTACGCGTTAGAAGGTTTGTCGGACTTGGTGAATACCATTAAAAAAGTACGCGCGCATTTAAACCCAACTTTAGAAATAGAAGGTTTGCTACGCACCTTGTTTGATAACCGCAACATGCTGGCGCAACAGGTGTCGGCACAGCTGATTAGCCATTTTGGCGATAAAGTATATAAAACAGTCATCCCGCGCAACATTCGTTTAGCCGAGGCGCCAAGTTACGGCTTGCCAGTGCTCAATTACGATAAAAGCTCAAAAGGTGCGGTGGCTTATTTAGAGTTAGCGCAAGAAATTATTAGTAAAGGTAATCTTTAAAAAGTAAATTTTTAGAGAAATATAAGCAGAGAAAATATGGCTAAATTAAAAGGTTTAGGACGCGGGTTGGACGCATTGCTCGCGGGCGATATGGGTAGCGTGGGCGAGGCGGATTCGCTATTGATGTTAAAAGTAGAGCAACTACGCCCAGGTAAATATCAGCCGCGTAGCTATATGGACGACGCTGCTTTGCAAACCTTGGCGGCTTCAATTAAAACGCAAGGCATTATGCAGCCAATTTTGGTGCGTCACATTGATGATGAGCATTATGAAATCATTGCCGGCGAGCGTCGTTGGCGTGCCAGCCAAATTGCTGGGTTAAACGAAGTGCCGGTACTGGTGCGAGAAATTGCTGATGAAGCCGCACTGGCGATGGCGTTGATTGAGAATATTCAGCGCGAGAATTTAAATCCGTTAGAAGAAGCGCAAGGCATTAAGCGTTTGATAGATGAATTTGCCATGACGCATGAAAAAGCGGCTTTAGCGGTTGGGCGCTCACGTGTTGCGGTTTCTAACTTATTGCGCTTACTCACTTTAACTGCGCCCGTGCAAGACCTGTTGATGAATGCAAAGCTTGACATGGGGCATGCGCGTGCTTTGATTGGTTTAGACGGTGCACAACAGGTTATGCTGGCTGAGCAAATTGTGTATAACAATCTGTCTGTTCGAGAAGCCGAAAATTTGGTTAGAAAGTTTAACGAACAAATCGTTAAGCCCACACAGAAGTCTGCGCAAAAACCAAAGGCCAGTCAGGATATTTTAAGACTGCAAAATACTTTAAGCGATAAACTTGGCGCGTCAGTCAGTATTAAGGCGGGCGCCAATGGCGCAGGGGCGTTAAAAATTAATTATGCAAATTTAGATCAATTGGACGACATTATTAGTAAAATTACGCGCTAAGTGTTTCATTTTACTTAAACTACTTGTAAATCCTTGCAACTTAAGCCTTGACTAAAAAGCGTTAATAATTCAAAATCGCGGTCTTTGCTACTTGAGGCTTTTGGGCGAGTTCAAAAATAAACGCAAAATAATTATAAAAACGTTTAAAAAGCTTCTAAATTTAACTAGGTTTAAGTCATTGTCAGCATCCAATACTTCAGATGTTTTTAGTAAAATGCTTAAAATCCAGCTCATTGCCACATCGGCGGTCGCTGTAGTTATTTTTTTGTTTTTTGGCTTACATGCCGCGATATCAGCAGTTTTAGGCGGGGTTAGTGTGCTGGTTGGCGCTTACCTGGCTTCATTGGTGGCACGGCGAGCTGAAGGCCTTACTGATGCAAGCGCCATTTTAGTAAATTTACTAAAGGCAGAAGCGGTTAAGATTATAGTGATTATCGCGGTTTTGATGATCGTATTTGTTTTTTATAAGCAGTTGGTGCCGTTTGCACTGATTGCAGGTTTGGCGGCGGCGGCTATATTTTCAGGTGCGGCGCTAAGTCATCAAGTTAAACGTGTAATTTAAACAATATTTAGTTAGAGTAAAATAGATTATGGCTACAGCACACGCAGATAACGCACAACATGCATTGACTCCATCAGGCTATATTGAGCATCACTTAAGCTTTAATGCGCAGCCGATGACGGACGGCGGTGGTTTTTGGACATTACACGTAGATACTTTTGTTATGTCAGTAGCGCTGGGTTTGCTGGTGATGGGTTTGGTGTGGTTGGTTGCACGTAAAGCAACCGCAGGTGTGCCAACTAAAGGTCAGGCGTTTGTTGAGCTGGTATTTGGTTTTATTGATGATCAAGTAAAAAATATTTTCCACGGCAACCGCCATAGCTTCATCGCCCCTACCGCATTAACCGTGTTTTTATGGGTGTTTGCCATGAATTCCATGGATTTTCTACCAGTAGATTGGGTTGCAGGTATCGTTTCATTCTTTGGTGGCGAGCACGCTAAATGGCGCGCAGTACCAACCTCAGACATTAACACTACGTTTGCTTTAGCTTTGTCTGTATGGATTTTGATGATTTTCTTCTCTATTAAAGTCAAAGGCTTAGGCGGCTGGGTACATGAGTTGTTCTGCTCTCCTTTTGGTAGCAAGGTTTGGGTATGGCCAGCCAATTTTCTGTTTAATTTGATCGAATACGTTTCAAAGCCACTTTCACATTCATTGCGGTTATTCGGCAATATGTACGCTGGCGAAGTTATTTTCTTGCTATTAGGTTTGTGGGCCGCCACGGGTGTTTCAGGCACAATTTTCGGTGCTATTTTAGGCGCAGGCTGGTCAATCTTCCATATTCTTATCGTAGCGTTACAAGCTTTTATTTTCATGATGCTGACGGTGGTTTATTTAGCCATGGCACATGAGTCGCATTAGTTTTAATTTGCTTTTAAGTGGTTTAGTTTTAATTGAGTAGTTTTATTTTTAGGTGGTTTTGGTAGTAAGTTTAATTTTTGAGAGGGTAATAAAATGGACGCATCATTAGTAACGGCATTATCAACAATTCAAGCCTACACAGGTATTGGCATTGGTTTAATTATTGGTTTAGGCGCTGCAGGTGCTTGTATCGGTATTGGTATTATGTGTGCTAGCTTTTTAGAAGGCGCTGCACGTCAACCAGAAATGATTCCACAATTGCAAGGTAAAGTGTTCTTGCTATTAGGTCTTATCGATGCTTCTTTCATTATTGGTGTTGGTCTAGCGATGATGTTCGCGTTTGCTAACCCATTATTAAGCGTAGTTGCTCAGTAATTAGCCGCTAGATGATATGTTTGGGTTGGTTAAAGACCCAAACACACATCTGATGACTTGTTATATGAACGATTTAATCTTAAATGATTTTAGTCTTAATGATATTTAATTTGGATCAAAAATGAACATTAACTTTACACTAATCGCACAAGCTATTGCATTTGCTGTGTTGATTTGGTTCACAGTAAAATTTGTTTGGCCACCGCTGTTAAACGCGATTGAAGCACGCCAAAAAGAAATTGCTGATGGTTTGGCAGCAGCGCATGAAGGCAGAAGTGCTTTAGAAGTTGCGGCTAAAAAATCAGAGTTTACTTTGAACGAAGCCAAGCAAAAAGCCTCTGAGATTATTGGCCAAGCTGAAAAGCGCGGGTCACAAATCGTTGAAGAAGCTAAAGGTAATGCTAAGGTCGAAGGTGAGCGTATTTTAGCTGGCGCTAAAGCTGAAATAGACCAGGAAGTAAACCGTGCAAAAGAAGGTTTACGTTCGCAAGTGTCTGCATTGGCGATTGCTGGTGCTGAAAAAATCTTGCGTAAAGAAATTGACGCAAATGCACATAGCGAAATGTTATCTAAACTCGCAGCGGAACTTTAAGAACCAATAAGGGAAAACAAGACATGGCTGAAATATCAACCATCGCAAGACCTTACGCGGTTGCTGCTTACAAGCTAGCAAGCGAACAAAAAGCGCTTGCGAAGTGGTCTGAAATGTTAAGTTTTGCAAATGCAGTCGTCAGTGATGCGCAAATGCAAGCTTACATTCAGGATCCAAAAGTAGTGAGCCTTGATTTGCAGGCCAACTTTTTGAAGGTTTGTGGCGATAAGCTTAATGAGCACGCACAAAATCTGATTAAGGTTTTGGTTGAATACGGACGTTTATCTATTTTGCCAGCGATAGTCACGGCTTTTGAGGAATTAAAAGCGCAGGATGAAGGAACTTTAGACGCGCAAATCATTGCCGCAGCTAAACCTAGTGCAGCAGAAATTAAAGATTTGGTAAAACGTTTAGAGGCAAAGTTCGGTAAAAAAATTGAAGCTAATGTTTCTGTTGACTCAGAACTTATTGGCGGCATTAAAATTATTGTTGGCGATACCGTGATAGACGCGTCCGTCAAAGGTCAGTTACAAAATTTAGCCTACGCGCTTACGGCATAAGGCACAGCCAGAGAAAATTATAGGAGTTTAGTAAATGCAGTTATCTACATCAGAAATCAGTGAGCTGATTAAAAGCAGATTAGAAAATTTTTCTACCTCAGCTGAAGCGCGTACACAAGGTACTGTTATTTCAGTGACTGACGGTATCGTTCGTATTCATGGCCTATCAAACGTGATGGCAGGTGAAATGATTGAGTTCCCTGGCAATACATTCGGTTTGGCGCTTAACTTGGAGCGCGACTCAGTAGGTGCAGTGGTTCTAGGTGACTACGAGCACATTACAGAAGGCGACATTTGTAAATGTACCGGTCGTATTTTAGAAGTGCCAGTTGGCCCTGAGCTAATCGGTCGTGTTGTGAATGCGTTAGGTCAGCCAATTGATGGCAAAGGCCCGGTTAATGCAAAATTGACAGACAAAATTGAAAAAGTGGCACCTGGCGTGATTGCGCGTAAATCAGTTTCACAACCAGTGCAAACAGGTTTGAAATCAGTTGACTCTATGGTGCCAGTTGGCCGTGGTCAACGTGAATTGATTATTGGTGACCGTCAAACAGGTAAAACAGCGGTCGCGATTGATGCCATCATCAATCAAAAAGGTCAAAATATGACCTGTATCTATGTTGCGATTGGCCAAAAGGCTTCTACTGTTGCTAACGTGGTACGTAAATTAGAAGAGAACGGCGCGATGGCTTACACCATTGTAGTTGCTGCTACAGCTTCTGACTCAGCTGCTTTGCAATTTCTGGCGCCATATTCTGGTTGTACCATGGGTGAATATTTCCGTGATCGCGGTGAAGATGCATTGATCGTTTATGATGATTTGACTAAACAAGCGATTGCTTACCGTCAAATTTCATTGCTATTACGTCGTCCACCAGGTCGTGAAGCTTACCCAGGTGATGTATTCTACATTCACTCACGCCTACTTGAGCGTGCTGCTCGTGTAAACGAAGAGTATGTAGAAAAATTCACTAACGGTGAAGTTAAAGGAAAAACAGGTTCTCTCACTGCATTGCCAGTGATTGAAACAGCAGCCGGTGACGTTTCTGCTTTCGTTCCAACTAACGTGATTTCTATTACCGATGGTCAGATCTTCTTAGAAACTGACTTATTTAACGCGGGTATTCGTCCTGCGATTAACGCCGGTATTTCAGTGTCTCGCGTTGGTGGTGCTGCACAAACTAAAGTCATCAAGAAATTAGGTGGCGGTGTACGTTTAGCTTTGGCGCAATATCGTGAATTGGCAGCGTTTGCGCAGTTCGCCTCTGATTTGGATGAAGCAACACGTAAACAACTAGACCGCGGTCGTATGTTTACTGAGTTGATGAAACAGGCGCAATATGCACCTTTAAGCATATCAAACATGGCAGTTACCTTGTTTGCAGCTAATAAAGGTTACTTTGATGATGTTCCCACCAATAAAGTATTGGCATTTGAAGGTCAATTGCATGGTTTCATCGCCTCTAAATACAAAAAAATTGCTGACGCAATTGAATCAAGTAAAGATTTAAGTGGCGACAATGAAAAAGCGCTTGAAGCGGCGATTCAAGATTTTAAAGCTACAAACGCATACTAATCTTTAACTATTAGGACAATAAAATGGCTGGTAGTAAAGAGATTAGAACCAAGATCAAAAGTGTAGAAAATACACGTAAGATCACCAAGGCAATGGAAATGGTGGCCGCTTCTAAAATGCGTAAAGCGCAGGATAGAATGCGTGCATCACGTCCATACGCAGACAAAATTCGCAATGTGGCTGCCCACCTTTCTTTAGCGCATTCAGAGTACAAACACCCTTTTCTTTTAAAGCGTGACAATGTGAAGAATATTGGCATCATCGTAGTAAGCTCTGATAAGGGGCTTTGCGGTGGCTTGAATACCAATGTGTTGCGCCTGTCTATTAACCAGATGAAAAACTGGGAAGCAGAAGGTAAGGCAATTACTGTCAGCGCTATTGGCAACAAAGGTTATGCATTTATGAACCGTGTTGGTGCCAATGTTAAATCACATATCACAGGCTTAGGTGATGTACCGCATATTGAAACATTGATCGGTACTATCAAGGTGATGCTAGATGCTTATACCGCCGGTGAAATTGATCAGCTACATATTTGCTATACGCGCTTTATCAACACCATGAAGCAGGAGCCGGTGCTAGAGCAATTATTGCCACTCACCGCTGAGCGTTTAGGTACGCATCCTGAGCATGAAAAAGCGGAAGCGCTTACTACCAGCGGTGTTATCAAAAGTGCTTTGCAAATTGGTGCGGCAAAAGGACATTGGGATTACATCTATGAGCCAGAGTCAAAGCCTGTGATTGATCAGTTGATGGTGCGTTACATTGAATCGTTGGTCTATAACGCGGTATCAGAGAACATGGCTTCAGAGCAGTCATCACGTATGGTGGCAATGAAATCGGCATCGGACAACGCAAAAGAAGTCATTGGTGATCTGAAACTGGTTTATAACAAAGCGCGTCAGGCAGCAATTACTAAAGAGATCTCCGAGATTGTCGGCGGTGCGGCAGCGGTTGCTTAAGGTCAGAAATAGAACATTAAGTTAGAATTCAACAGATTAGTTTGAATAGGAAATTAAAATGAGTACAGCAAACGTTAGTGTAAAAACAGGTAAAGTAGTGCAAATTATTGGTGCGGTGGTTGACGTTGAGTTTCCACGTGACCAAATGCCTAAAGTATTTGAAGCGTTGATTATTGATGATGCATCAAGTAGTGCCGAAGCAGGCTTAACACTTGAAGTGCAGCAACAATTAGGTGACGGCATTGTGCGTACCATTGCAATGGGCTCTTCAGACGGCCTTTCTCGCGGCGCAGTGTTTAAATCTACTGGCAATCAAATTACTGTGCCAGTCGGTACTGGCACGCTTGGCCGTATTATGGATGTGTTAGGTCGCCCAATTGATGAGGCTGGCCCGATTGAGTGTGACGAACGTCGCGCCATTCACCAAAAAGCGCCAACTTTTGAAGAGCTATCTCCTTCAGTGGACTTGCTTGAAACAGGTATCAAGGTGATTGACCTAGTTTGCCCGTTTGCGAAAGGCGGTAAAGTTGGTTTGTTCGGTGGTGCGGGTGTAGGTAAAACCGTAAACATGCTTGAGCTGATTAACAACATTGCTAAACAGCACTCAGGCTTATCAGTATTTGCCGGTGTGGGTGAGCGTACGCGTGAAGGTAATGACTTTTACCATGAAATGGCAGAAGCTGGCGTTATTAAATTAGACGACATGAAAGAATCAAAAGTAGCAATGGTGTTTGGTCAAATGAACGAACCACCAGGCAACCGTTTACGTGTTGCACTTTCTGGCTTGACCATGGCTGAAAAATTCCGTGACGAAGGCCGTGATGTATTGTTCTTTGTGGATAACATCTACCGCTATACATTGGCCGGTACTGAAGTATCAGCGTTGTTAGGCCGTATGCCTTCAGCCGTAGGTTACCAACCGACATTGGCTGATGAAATGGGCCGCTTACAAGAGCGTATTACTTCAACCAAAGCGGGTTCTATTACTTCTATTCAAGCGGTTTATGTACCTGCGGATGACTTGACTGACCCGTCACCAGCAACTACTTTCCAACATTTGGATTCAACCGTTGTGTTGTCACGTGATATTGCTTCACTTGGTATTTACCCAGCGGTAGATCCATTGGATTCAACTTCACGTCAGTTAGATCCATTGGTTGTGGGCGAAGAGCATTACAACGTAGCACGTAGCGTGCAACAAACATTACAACGTTATAAAGAATTGCGCGACATTATTGCTATTTTGGGTATGGACGAATTGTCACCGGAAGATAAATTGGCCGTTGGCCGTGCACGTAAAATTCAACGTTTCTTGTCACAACCATTCCACGTGGCTGAGGTGTTTACAGGCGCGCCAGGTAAATATGTGCCATTAAAAGAAACTATCAAAGGCTTTAAAGCCATTGTTGCCGGTGAGTATGATCACTTGCCAGAGCAAGCGTTTTACATGGTAGGTGGTATTGAAGAGGCTGTTGAAAAGGCAAAAACACTTAATTAATTTTATCGTCGCATAGCCGCGTTGCACGGTACTCGCTTCCTTGCCGCACTAAATGTGCTGTCTGCGTCGCTCCGTTCCGTGCGCCTTGCTCTGCTTAGATAAAATAAATTAATAGTTTAAGGAAAAAATAATGGCAAATACTGTTCATATTGATGTAGTCAGCGCAGAGGCAAGCATATTCTCAGGTGAAGCTGAGTTTGTAGTTGCGCCTGCTAGTGCTGGTGAGGTGGGTATTTACCCAAATCACGCACCAATGATTTCAACTATCAAACCAGGTGCACTGCGTATCAAGCAGTCAAATGAGGCGGAAGAGGTGTTGATCTATCTCTCTGGCGGTTTGTTAGAAGTGCAGCCGGGTGTAATTACGGTGTTAGCTGATACGGCAGTGCGTGGTCATGATTTAGATGAGGCGAAAGCGATAGCTGCGAAGGAAGCCGCTGAGGAGGCGTTGAAAAACAGAACTTCAGATGTGAATTATGCGGTAGCGCAAGCTGAATTATCTGAGGCGCTAGCACAGATTCAAGCCATTGAGCGTTTACGTAAAACAGCTCACTAACTAAAGTTAAGCGGGCGGAGTAAGATCAGCAAAAAGGCAGCCTAGGCTGCCTTTTTTGTTATACTTTACCAAATAAAGGAAGCACTTTGCCCGCGTAGCCGCGCATGAAGTGCTTCCTAAATACATACTGAAAGAATCAAATGGTAATGAATCGATTGAACATTGTAATTCTTGCGGCTGGCAAAGGTACGCGCATGTACTCAAACAAGCCAAAAGTGCTGCATCAATTGGCTGGTATGCCGCTGTTGCAGCATGTAATTAACTGCGCCAAACAATTAAATCCAGTAAAAATCATTGTAGTTTATGGTTACGGCGGTGACGCGGTGCCACAAGCATTCACGCATGAAAACATTACATGGGTTGAGCAAACCGAGCAACTTGGTACTGGCCATGCTGTGCAACAAGCCATGCCGTATTTAGATGAAGACGCCACAACACTTATATTGCTGGGCGATGTACCGCTGCTGAGTGTTGATAGTTGTAAAAGGTTGCTGGATCAAACCGAGGAGTTAGGCCTGCTGACGTTTATAAAGCCAGACCCCACCGGCTATGGTCGTATCATTCGTAACAGTGAAGGTATTGTTACTGCAATTATTGAGCACAAAGATGCTACTACTGTGCAACGCGAAATTAAAGAAGTGAACACAGGTATTATTGCTGCAGAAAACAAGCATCTGGCAAGCTGGCTAAAACGCCTAACCAATGATAATGTTCAAGGTGAATATTACCTGACTGATATCGTCGCCATGGCCAAGTTGGAAGACGAAATAGCAGTACGTGAAATTGCAGATGACGAATCATCTACAGATGGCTGGACCGGTCTATCTAACAAAAGATTTACGATAGCGACAGAGATATCCCATGATGAAGCATCTGTGACCGGGGTGAACTCTAAGAAAGACCTGGCAGAGTTAGAGCGGACATACCAAAAACGCTATGCTGATCGTTTGCTACAAGCGGGGGTGACATTGGCTGACCCACTAAGAATAGACGTGCGGGGCGAGTTAAGTGTCGGTAAAGATGGAGAAATAGATATTGGCTGTGTTTTTGAGGGCAAGGTAACTTTGGGCGACAACGTTAAGATTGGCGCGTATTGTGTGATTAAAAATGCAGGCATCGCGTCAGGCGCTCAAATCGCCCCGTTTACGCATATAGATGACACGCAGATTGGGGAAAATAGCCGTATTGGACCATATGCACGCTTACGTCCAGGTACTAGACTGGCAGCGGATACACACATTGGTAATTTTGTAGAACTCAAAAATGCACAAGTGGATGTCGGTAGCAAAATTAACCATTTAAGTTATGTAGGTGATAGTACAATTGGTAAAAACGTGAATATAGGCGCGGGTACTATTACTTGTAATTATGATGGCGCCAATAAATTCAGAACAGTGATTGAGGATAATGCGTTTATCGGTTCAGATTCACAATTGGTGGCACCTGTAACCATCGGGCGCGGCGCTACCATTGCGGCTGGTTCAACGATTACAAAAGATGCGCCAGCCGATCAGCTGACCTTTTGCCGCGCTAAAGAGCAAAAATCTATTGCAGGCTGGAAACGGCCGCAGAAGATTAAGGAATAGCTAAAAACCTTAATAATTCAGTCATTCCCGCGTAGGAATGACGAAGATTAAGTGTTTCTTGTAAAATTATGCACTAGATGACGCAGTGAAGTGCGCTCCAAATAATGAAAGAAAAAATATGTGTGGCATTGTAGGTGCAGTAGCAAATAGAAATGTGGTTTCCACGCTGATAGAAGGCTTAAGCCGCCTGGAATATCGTGGCTATGACTCAGCAGGCATTGCCGTGTTAAATAGCCGTGGTATAGAGCGTGTGCGCGCTGTAGGCCGTGTAGCGGCTATGACCGATAAAGCTAATGCATCACAACTAAATGGGCAAGTTGGCATTGGCCATACCCGTTGGGCAACACACGGAGGCGTAACAGAAAGCAATGCACATCCACATGTATCTAATGGTGAGCTGGCAGTGGTACATAACGGCATTATTGAAAACCATGATGAACAGCGCGAAAAACTTAAAAAACTAGGTTACGAGTTCACCTCACAAACGGATACTGAAGTCATTGCCCACTTGATTCACTATTACCATAAAGATTTAGCGCTATTAGCGGCAACCCAAAGGGCAGTAGCCGAATTAACCGGTGCGTTTGCTATTAGCGTGGTGTCAGTCAAAGAGCCTGAGCATATGATTACGGCCCGCTTAGGTTGTCCGCTGTTGATTGGTCTAGGTGAAGGTGAAAACTTCATTGCGTCTGATGTTTCTGCGGTGCTTTCTGTCACGCGTAAAGTAATTTACCTTGAAGACGGCGATGTGGCTGATATTCGCCGTGAAGGCGTAACGATTTATGGTCGTGACGGCGTGCAAGTCATGCGTAAAATTCACGTGAGCGACGTATCGCTCGCGAGCATGGAGCTCGGCCCTTATGCACACTTCATGCAAAAAGAAATCCACGAGCAACCACGCGCCCTGGCAGACACGATTGAAGCGCTGATTGATGACAATCGCTTCTCCCCTGCGCTGTTTGGTGATGGCGCAGTTGAAGTGTTTAGCCAAGTAGATAGCATATTGATTCTTGCCGCAGGCACCAGTTATTACGCTGCACTCGCCGCTAAATACTGGTTAGAAAGCATTGCAAAATTGCCAACCAGTGTGGAAATTGCCAGTGAATATCGTTATCGCGAATCTGTGCCAAATCCGCGCCAGTTGATTGTGACTATTTCTCAATCTGGTGAAACCCTAGACACAATGGAAGCGCTTAAACACGCGAAGTCATTAGGTCAAAACCTAACGCTAGCCATTTGTAACGTACAAGAAAGCGCCATTCCAAGAGCATCACAATTGGTGTTCTACACGCGTGCCGGTGCAGAAATTGGCGTAGCTTCAACCAAAGCTTTTACTACACAATTGGTCGCCTTATTTACCTTGGCCGTGACCTTGGCAAAGCAGCGCGGCTTATTAACGAGTGAGGCGGAACAATCATATTTAACTGCCTTGCGCCAACTAGCAAGCAGTGTGCAACATGCACTCAATTTAGAGCCACAAATTCGTGAATGGGCAAAATCATTTGCCAACAAACAACATGCTTTGTTTTTAGGGCGCGGTATACATTACCCGATCGCACTGGAAGGCGCGCTCAAGCTTAAAGAGATCTCTTACATTCACGCCGAGGCCTACCCTGCGGGCGAGCTTAAACACGGCCCGTTAGCGTTGGTAGATAACGACATGCCGGTAGTCGTGATTGCACCCAATGATGCCTTGTTGGAAAAAGTGAAATCTAACATGCAGGAAGTCAAAGCGCGTGGAGGCGAATTGTTCGTATTTGCCGATAGTGACAGTCACTTTACGGAGTCAGAAGGTGTGCATGTGATTCGCACGCCGCGCCATGTAGGCGTGCTCTCCCCTATTTTGCATACAATTCCTGTACAGCTGTTGGCGTATCACGCCGCTTTAATTAAGGGTACAGATGTGGATAAACCAAGAAATTTAGCAAAAAGCGTGACGGTTGAATAGCTTGGTTGCTCACCGTTTTGATATTTGTTGACACCAAATAAAGCTCTTTCCCAACAAATAAAGTTCTTTCCTATGTAATATAGTTCTTTACTGGAAATAGATATTTTTGCAGATTAACGAAAAAACTTCTAGATGCTGAGTACGGTGGATGTGGTAAAGATAGAAAGTCTCCTGGTATAGCGCCGTTATTCGCTGTTATGCTCTGTCGCAAATCTCTTTGATGCCGTTAGCTAATTTTTCTATAGATGACACTAAATTATCTATGTCCTTACCAGAGACAACAATTCGCTGACCCTCTTTGTATGACAAATCGCCGGATTTTTTAATATATTGAGAATCAACAATGCCTTCGTTATGGGCTAATAAATGACGCTTTTGGTATAAGATATTCAACGTTGCTAGTTCCTCACTTGTCAGCCAGTCGCTAAAGCTCCGCTGAACAGCAACTTCCCACAGATTACTGCCTTGCTCTAGGCGTTGAAATGCATTAAAAGGTAATTTCCCAAAACGCTCATACATTCCTTCACTGTACTTTTGAAATGCAACTAC
This sequence comes from Methylotenera sp., assembly GCA_013141495.1. Lineage (GTDB taxonomy): Bacteria > Pseudomonadota > Gammaproteobacteria > Burkholderiales > Methylophilaceae > Methylotenera. The sequence continues at coordinate 113,897 of JABFQV010000010.1, forward strand.
TCCATCAGATATGCATGTTTCAATTAGTGATCTGCAAGTTAGTTCGGCCTCATCTTTGCCTATGGTCACATTTAAAGCGTTTCTAACGATTTGAACGCTATCATTTTTTGCTCGTATTTTTCGCAATGAGTCCGAGAAGGTTTGTGTGACCGAATTGTGACCACATGCAGGGCAGAAATAGGCACTACCAATCACAGCAAAACGAGAGTGGCAGGCTTCACACTGAATCTCTAGTTGCATTAATTCAGCAGCCTTGGCTGGTATTGTATGTGTACGCTTTATGCCACCTTTGACTTCCATCGTCATGGAAATAAAGCTATTCTTTGGCTGCCTACGATTAAATTTCTGAGCGCCTGATCTTAATGCGTTGTTGATTTCTCCTTTGATGACAGCGAGAGCTTCAGCTTTCGCATGCTTGACTTGCTCTATTGTGAACCATTGGGTTGCGGGGGCCTCATAGCGGCAAAGAGGACACCATATAGCCTCATCATTAAATATATTCCGCCAATCATCTTCGTTTACTTTGAAGATAAACTCACACGCTACTGAAGGGCACTGTTTATCTATGTATCCATTTTCATCTGAATCAATAGGGATAGATACTGATTGACCATTCATGCGTTCCAGCTTCTTTATTAGGTCTTTAAACATATAAACCCCTCATGCCTAGTACATAATAGTTAGGTGTAAATAATATTTATCTAATTTTGTCTTCTAACATCTCAATATCTTCTATCCACAGTAGCGTCAGCACTTGGCTGCTTGATATCCGGATAGCATCTTCAACAATGTCAAAACGCTCAGCGCCTCTAGAATCAAACCATGCCTCTGCGCCAATTTTTTGAGCACGAATGCGTTCCTGATTTCCAAACAATCTATCGAATGCAATAGAGTCTGAATCCAGATCCTTTTGTGGAAACCACCTATCAGGGACGTCTTTAGATCGCTTAAACCAAGCGCGGCCTTGCGCGGTATGGCTGACTAAAATTAATGGCCACGTGTTACTTTCAACCAATCGGATAGTAGTAGCCGTAAGGCTTGTATTGAATTGAGCAGCTAAATCTATTACGCTGTCGAAGGTTGGTCGTTTGATAGCACGCGCTAATGGATTGAACATGAAAGCTGGCATCAATAAATTCGCAGCATATTCATCAGCCTCTTGCTCAACAATTGGTTTGGTACTATAACCCTCAACCCAATCGTCAGCTCGACACGAAAATGATCGACCTCGATGGTAATTCCAGTGGCCTAGTTCATGGGCGATAGAAAATCGCATTCTGCGTTCATCAAATCCTTTTTGGATTGTGACAATTCCTTGATCACCATAGCCAACCAATCTTGCTTCACATCCGATTAAATCGCCATATTGAACCCTGACACCTTCAACCCATGCAATTGCTTCAACATCAATGTCACTAGGTTCAGTAATGCCTAAATCCAATAACTTACATTCAGCCTTAGTTAATGATGAACTAGCAATCACAAGATCTCGTCAGCAGGCAGAGCACCTAAGCGTTTAAGATCCATAATTATGCTCAAAACCTCGGCATCAGTGATCTCTCTTAGATTTCTTGCTGCAAGTGTAACTTTGATATCAAAAGTTGGGTCGTTGGCAGCTAATTTTTCAAGTATTTTTCGGGCTCTACCTATATCCATATGATTCATATCTAAACCAGCTTTAGCATTATCACGAGCTAGATCAATCGCGTGGCGAGCCTCTTTTAGTTTATTCTGACCAGTCATAAGTAAAGCTCGCTGATATGTAGCTTTTGCTCTTTCACCTGCATTTTTGAGCGATGCATCTTGAGCTGCTTCTGCCAAGATGTCCGCATCTGGCGTAGCAAACAGATCATTAATAAATAAATCTGATAGTTTGCGCAGTTGATAGCGCGGATCTTTTAGTTTTTCAGTCATTTAAATAATCCTTCAGCCTTCAGTTTATCGAGTCTACGTCGGATAGATCTCAATGTACTGGCGTATTCAACTGGACTCAGTCCAATGATTCCTTGTATTTCTTGGGGAGACAGGTCGTCGATTTGTCCCATTAACACCATTTGTGCTTTTTCATCGCCGCTAAACGCTTGGTCAATTTTCTCTAAAATTTGTTTTGCATGCAGTATTTCGTCTGGCGTATCGAGGGAAGGTTTTAAATCAAAAATGGTATTTTCATTATCAGCATCATCTGCATTAGGCACAATAGCTTGTTCAAGTGCATCGTTATTTCGTTTTCTTAAGTAAGCGGATACAAGGCTTTCCATGGCACGGCATAGAAATATAAGAACAGGAACATCAATGGGGCATTTCCTCTTACCTTCCAAAGTACGGCATAGCACTTCGTTCAATAAGTCGTCTCCATTAATAGCAAGCCCCCAGCATTTTGAATCCGATATTTTGCCGAGTTTAATCCAGTCTGCTTCAGAGAAGTTGTTAAACCTTTCTCTAATCTCGCTCAGGCTAAAAACTTCACGTATTTGTAGACTATCTTCCACACATCCCCTACCTTTTATAAGGCTCTTTTTTCATACTATACAGACATCAGTAAAAAATAAATAAAAAGTTGTCTGAATGGTCTGTCTGAGAGAGCCTTGATAAGTTGAGGCACTAATTTTGTGCTAACTATATAAGGAAAGCAGCATGGCAGATGTTCAAATTACTTGTATTACGAAATCACATGGAACTGGCACGCATGAGCATATCACGCATGTTGGCAATCCATCTACGCCATGGAAATGGACGACAGCTCAAACAGTTGAGAGCATTGATGCAAAAACCAATACTTTCTTTGTTAAAGATGCTCGCACAGGAAAGCGTGCTTATGTGGGCGTGATACGCCAACTAGGGCATGTTGCTTATTTGCGTACTCACGCAGACGGGGTATGGAATGACAACTTGCTCGCTCAATCACAATGTCAGTAAAAACTATTATTAAATTTATCGGAGATACACATGAATAAAAAACCAGGTCAAAGCACGGGCAATCAAGGTGGCATATTTCAGGAGGTTGGCCCTAAAGGTGGAAAACATCCAAATTACGCTACGGTGGCCGACAACAAACCGCTTCCTCCAACAACTAAACCAGGAAGCGTTTGGGCTCCAGTAAAAATTACACCTGACAGCAAGCGCTAGCCTTGATAACTGAAGGCTGATTATTGCACTTCAGATATTACTTAAAGCTTGTAAGGCCATCTTCAATCGGTAAGGTGGCCTGCAATCCTGCGAGAGGAATACAGTATGGCTAAACGTAGATATGGTATCGATGAAGATAAAATTTCGCGGTTCATTAAGGAAGGCCGAGGGCAAGGTAGCGGCGCAGGATATCAACCTTGGTTAACGGTGCAAGATGTATCTTCTAGTGGTCGATCATCCCGCATATATAGTCGCAAGACTGGACGTGAGCATCACCTGTTATCAGATATGGAAACAGCGGTATTTCTATTGCTTGATTGGTCTGATGCCGTGATTGATATTCGTGAACAATTTCCGCTTGATAGGGATATGACCAGAAGTATTGCCGCAAAAATGGGCATACGTCATCCAGTTGACATGCAAAGCAAGACTGACATTGTAATGACGACTGATTTTTTGGTCGATGTGCAAAATGAAAATGGGAGTACATTAATTGTTCGTACGGTGAAGCCTGGCAGTGAACTTGACGATGTGCGCACGTTGGAAAAGCTGGAAATTGATCGTCGATATTGGAATGACTGGAAAGGCAATGATTGGGGTCTAATCACTGACAATGATTTGCCCAAGCAGCGCATCAAAAATCTGCGCTGGTTGCACGAGATGCAGTCATTGGAGCATCTTGTCACGCCGTATCCCAGCTACTGGGAGGATCGGTGTGCTCGGTTCATATCCTGCTTTCCGCAGGTTGCTGGAATGACTATCAAACAGTTCATGCGATATTTGGAGAGTTCACAGGGATTTGCTGTAGGAGAAGTGCTGACGGTCGTTCGGCATCTGGCGGCAAACAAGGTAATTCACATTGATCTGGACGTCGAATTCGAATTAAACAGCCCAGTTACCGCAATCAGTATTTCTAAGCTTGAAACACCTGTCAGGAGGATGGCCTGATGTTGTTGCGAAATGACATACTGGAATACCCGGAACCAGAAGCAAAAAAAATACGGATATTATGGATGCACCCAGAGCAACCTGCGGCATTCGTCATAGATATCGATAAGAAAGATGCGCTGCCAGAAATCATGCAACAACACGCTCTTCAGAGTGATCTTGATTCTGGACGAGCCAAATTGCTGGTGAATGATCCATATTTGTTGATATTAGAAGAAAGTTGCATTCCACAAAATCGCAAGCAAATACGCGACAAGGCATGGAAAATAATTGCCAAGCTAGTTATTGTCGAGCCTAAAATATATCACACGGCATACCGAGGAAAAGAGGTTGCTGGTTGCGTTGAAGCTGGTTTGGCGACAAAGCCTACGATATACCTTTACCTGCGCCGATACTGGCAACGAGGCCAAACACCCAATGCCTTACTACCTGATTATGATAATTCTGGTGGCAGGGGTGAGGCGCGATCACCTTCGGACAGCAAGCGAGGCCGCCCAAGAACGCTCGGTGATCAAACGGGAATAAATGTAAGCGAAGAAATGCGAAAAATATTTCGTGTTGGAGTGACTCGTTATTATGTCATGCAGTCCAAGTTCACGCTTCGTGGCGCGTATGATCAAATGATCAAAGACTTCTTTTGCGAACGTACCATCAATCCAGAAACAGGGGCTATCACACACAGCCATAACGACGAAACGGCTACAGCAGGATTTCCTACATTTGGCCAATTCAGTTATTGGCTGGAACAGGACAATGATCGGCTTGATATAAAGCGCAAGCGATTGAAACCGAGAATTTACGATAAGGATCTGCGAGGGTTAATAGGCACGTCGAACGCTGAGGTTTGGGGACCTGGTGCGCGCTACCAGATTGATGCAACGATTGCAGACGTGTATTTAGTTTCACGACTTAATCGTCACAAAATAATCGGTAGGCCAGTGTTGTATATCGTTATTGATGTATTCAGCAGGATGATTACTGGCATTTACATCGGTTTGGAAGGTCCTTCATGGGTAGGTGCAATGATGGCGCTTGCAAACACCGCCTCCGACAAACAAGCATTTTGTAAGCAATTTGGTCGCATTATTGAACCAGAAGAATGGCCATGCCGCCATTTGCCAGCCATTCTGTTGGGGGACCGTGGCGAGATAGAAGGCAGCTTGATTGAAACGTTGATCAACAATTTTAACATCACTGTCGAAACAGCGGCAGCCTACAGAGCTGACTGGAAAGGAATAGTAGAGCAGCGTTTCCGCCTATTGCCAGCGAAGTTCAAGGCACATGTGCTGGGTTACATTGATGTGGATTACCGTGCGCGTGGAGGAAAAGACTATCGGCTTGATGCAGTGCTTGATCTTGATCAGTTTACCCAGATCATCATTGAGTGCGTGCTGTACTGCAACAATCAGCATGAGATAAAACGCTACGACAAGGATCGCGACCTTGCTACAGATAACATACCGGCTGTACCCATAGATCTTTGGGAGTGGGGTATTGCCAATAGAAGTGGCAGCTTGCGTCAATATCCAGAAGATCTTGTGCGCTTCAGCCTTCTGCCAGTAGCAGAGGCAATGGTGACAGTAAATGGCATCCGATTTCAGGGGAGCTTTTACACCTGCCAGAAGGCTCTTGAGGAGCGATGGTTTGATCGCGCCCGTCAAGGCGGCAATTGGAAGGTCAAGATTTCCTACGACCCGCGTAATTTAGATGAACTCTATTTGCATAACAGCCATGTGTCGATGCAGTTTCAGACCTGCACGATGACCGAGCGAAGTCGTGCATATCGACATCTGTCACTTTGGGAGATTGCACAACAGCAACAGGCTGAGCAGCAGGTGTCCGCACGACGCCAGCCTCGGCAGCAATTAGCTTCTGCAGATCTGGCTGCCAGTATCGAAAATATCGTAGCTAATGCGGTGGAGCAGAGAGGAGAATCTAGTACCGAAAGTGCTGCCAGCCGCACTAAAAACATAAAGGTGCATCGCGCTGAGGAAAAGCTATCCAATCGCGAGTCGGAAACCTTTCGTTTTGGCACAGATAAACCAGCAAATACCAAAAGTGCCAGCATTCTGCCATTCCGTGGTGCCGCAACTGACGATTATTGCGAGCCAAATATTATGGAAATTTTAAGTAGTCTGGAGGATGACCGTGCAAAAGACTGATCTGCCTATGTTGCCGGAGTATCAAAATAATCCATTCATCGCCAAGTTGCCGCCATTGCTATCGCAGCAAGATATGCTGAAGGCGCTGGGATCTATTCCAGAATTAAATGAATGTGAGCGTAGTTACCCAGCGCAACTTCGTAAACACTGCATTATGCGCTTGGGTCGTTATTTTGAGCCGCTGGAGCGACAGTTGCAATTGGCTGAAAGGTTTGGCATGTTGTTACGACAAGGGTATATCGGACGCAATCCTCTGACGCATGATTACATCCGCCATTTGCAAAACGGTGTTGAGCGTATCGAAGCGAAGTCATTATATATTTCGGCGCGCCATCCAGTGGAGAACACTGCTAGCAGTTTTGCGCTTACGGGTTGTTCGGGCATTGGCAAATCAACGTCAATGGAGAAGGTTCTACACCAATACCCGCAGTGTATCCAGCACGTTGAGCCTTTTAGTCTGGTACAGATTGTCTGGCTCAAGCTTGACTGCCCTTCCCAAGGTTCTCCTAAGCAGTTATGCATTAATTTTTTCTCAGCAGTAGATAGGCTGGTTGGTACCAATTACTTCAACACATTTGGCCGTAGCCGTGCTGGTGTGGACGAAATGATGGTACACATGGCGCACATTGCCAACCTGCATGCAATCGGGGTGTTGGTCATCGACGAAATTCAGCATCTGAACAAGGCTAAGATAGGTCCGGATGCGTTGTTGAACTTTCTGGTTACGCTCGTCAACACCATCGGTGTGCCAGTGATTCTGATTGGTACGCTCAGTGCGGTACCTTTGCTGCAGGAGAACTTCCGCCAAGCAAGAAGAGCTAGCGGTTTAGGTTCATTAGTTTGGGATCGAATGCCAATCGGTAAAACATGGGATTATTTTATCGACCATCTCTGGAAGTACCAGTGGACGCAAGATATTACGCCGATCAGTCAAGAGCTCCGTAATGTGCTGTACGATGAAAGCCAAGGTATTCTAGATATCGTGGTTAAGTTGTTCATGCTTGCACAGTTACGAGTAGTCAGCATCGGTAAAGTGCGTGGTAAACCAGAAGTTTTGACACCACAACTTTTACGTAATGTAGCACGCGAAGACTTCAGAATCGTACGTCCAATGCTTGATGCTCTCAGAAATAATGACACCAAAGCACTACTTAAATACGATGACTTGATGCCGCTACAAGCATACGTAGAGCAGGTAATGTCTACTGCAATGCAGTCTCAGGCTGATGGAATTTTGCCTTCAGATTTAGTCAATGAAGCACATACGTCCGCACCAGCACAATACGAGCATGACCCGATTTTGTCAGCATTGCGATCTCTTAATGTCGCGGATGATGTTGCACAGGTATTGATTAGTGATGCACGGACTAAATATCCATCCGCAGACCCGCTGTTACTGATGGCGGCAATCGCTGAAAAGTTGTCTAGTCATCCAGTAAAAACTAAAAAGCAAAAAGTCACCAAGCCATCTGAGGCCGTTATTCCGCCAGAGAATGATTTACGCCGCATCGTTTCACTTGGTCAGCAGAATGGGCTAACTGGTTATGATGCTTTGCTTGCCGCTAGCATGGTGAAGCCGCCGCTGCTAGATATTGCCATATATGGTTAGGATGCTGTCTTACTTCCCTGCAGTCTATCCTGGCGAGTTGCTTTACAGTGTTTGTGCCCGTTTTCACAGGCACCTAGGATTGCCTGGCACAATGAGTACGCTAGACGCGCTTTTTGGAAACCGAAAGGTTATTGCAAATTTTGATCTACAGGGACACCTAGAAGCGCTGGCTGATCGTATTCCGCCAGAACGAAACCTAACAGTTGATCGGTTGATTGACTTATTCACACTCTACCCTTATTTCACAGCCTTTGAACCGCCATCACTAAAGGCCAATGTACGGCAGGCAATGTTGCGCGGAGTGGTTGAGAACCTGCATACTCGTTTGGGCTTAGCTGCTTTCCGTGTGGGACGGATCAGTCGATTACGATTTTGTCCAGAATGCACGCGGTATATGGCTACCACTTATGGTGAGTTATATTGGCGCCGTGATCATCAGTTGCCAAGTGTATTGGTTTGCCCTGAGCATGGTTGTACGTTGCTTGAGAGCCGCGTTTCCTTTTCACAACATAGCCGGCATGAGTTCATTGCAGCAACGGCAGATAACTGTCTAAGTTATGCGCAACCAGTTGCTTTGGCGATTGATGCGTTGCAGATGTGCCACTTACATCGTTTGGCTTGTCTGAGTTCAGCTTTGCTAAATACACAACCAAGTCCACGAACGTTCGAAGGTTGGACTGCATTTTATCGTAGCCAGATGCAAGAAGCTGGGCTGGCTCGATCGACCAGTACAATGGATCAGCAACGTTTAGATGAGGAGTTCAGGGCATTTTATGGAAAAACTCTAGCACTGTTGCCACAGGTGATGGATGGTGAAAAATTCGCTGGAGCCTGGCTAGGCATGATGGTTCGTAAGCATCGAAAAGCTAATCATCCGATGTATCACCTGTTGTTGCAGGATTTTCTGACGCAACAGAGCCGGCATATTTCTCCATTTGGCATCGGGCCTTGGGCATGCATGAATCCTCTGGCACCGCATAACTCAAAACTTACTATTAAGAGTATCAAGCAGCATAGAAATCATGACAAAACTGTGGGCGTATTCGCTTGTGCGTGCGGTTACACCTATACGCGCTGGCACGATCAAGCAAATGACAAACTGGGGCCTCAGCGTTTTCTTCATTACGGGCCGCTATTGGGACCCGCCTTAAAAAATCTTATCGCTGACGGGACTAGCCTACGCAAAACTGGCCGCGTTTTGCAAATTGATCCGAAGACGGTAGTTCGTCTAGCAAGAGAATTGAGCATCGCAATACCATGGAAACTCAAGCTGCCTGATTTTAGTGAGACTACATCGCCAAAATATACCAGCCACTCGGCTGAACAGCAACAATGCAACAAACAATCACTTCCGAAGTGTAGCCATAAGCAATCTGGCCTTACTCGTTATGACTGGAATGAAATTGATCTCAAATGGCTAGCAAAACTGAGAGCATTAGCCGCGGTTCTTAGCAAGGAGAGTCCGCCCATACGCATCACTGTCGCCGAGCTTGAGCGTCGTGCTGGCGAGCGTGACTGGCTACTAAAGCGCCGTCATCGATTGCCCCAAACGATAGCTTTCTTGGTACAGACCGTAGAGTCTATTGAAGATTTTCAAGTTCGTCGTATCTACTGGGCCATCAAGGAATTAGAACGGAAAGGTGGACCTGTGAAGGGATGGCAGGTAATGCGTAAGGCAGGACTTCGTTCAACGTTCCTTGATCGTATCAACATGGCGCTTGAAGCAATGCCAGCACCTTGGAATATTGCAACATGAGTAAGCTTGTTATCCAGCAATTTGCTGAACTTGGATCAGAGCACTTTGAATTGCATTGGCTAGCGGGTTTTACGCGTAATGAGAGTGGCGCTTGGTTTGTCAAAACTGCCATACGAGGTATGTCATCATTACAATTCTATATGCGCCTATTGCCGATAGGCATGTTGCCTTTGTTGACCTTGGGTAAAATATTCGCGAACGGTCAAATGCTGTCGTTATCTAGTAAAGGCATGATTGATACTGCAACGATTTCGGATATGTCGCAATACGAGGAGGTGACTTCGGCAGAAATTCACCCAAGCCTTTATTCTTTTGGAGATAGACCTAGCGGAATTCAGCGATTATTTAGGTATAGCACGGCTAATGGCGAAATTCTAATTCCAGCTATCGAGCTTATCCGCTATTTATTCTTGCATAACCGCACACTTGCCAATGCCTTGATGCGGCCAGGTTCATTGAATTTACTGTTTCGCCCAGAATTGCCTGGCTATCAATCTGATCTGGAAGTGCAATTTACGGCCGACATGCCAAAAAGTTATTTATCCGATCAGTTTGCACTAGAATTTGTATGGCTGGCGCTTGATAAAGATGCACGGCACGGCTGGGATAGCGTATATCTTCAAAGCCAAGGTGAGGCCTATGTAACCTTTACGCCACCACCATTGAAAAATTCCAAATGGACCTTTAGAGGCGTTAAGTATGGAGATTGTTGGCTGGTACTAGAGTTGTTACACCTCACGGGAAAGAGAAGTCCTTGCGACAAGCTTTCCTATGGGCATCCATTATTGAAGAAGGTCATACGAGACTCAGCTGGTCATACTGAAACAGAGGGCAATAATGCAGGCAATATAGGAGCTCAAAAAGAACACATTGTCTACGACTATCAGTTAGACGATGGTCAGGCTGGCAGCAAGTCTAATAGACTTCAGCGGCGCGCTGACATACATTCTAAGCGATCTGATTTTGACCGTGACATTTCTATTGAAAAGTTGCTAATTGATACTCATCAGTTAGGTGGCGCAATTCAGCCGGTTGAATTAGCAATTCAGTTAGTTGAAAAGCACCAAACAATTAAAGTTAGCGCTGGTGAGCAGGCGTGTAATTCTGTCTTACCGCCTTTGAATTTCAATCTACTGACACCAGCTAGTTGGGATGACTTGGGTGACCTCGAAGCGTTAACTAACACTGTCTATCAAATGGCGACGAAAGTGCCTGAAGCACAGTTTGCTATGTCACTTTGCCAACTTAAGGCTGGTCGAGCCTTTTCAATGGCAAATCGTATGCCCCGAGTGGCATTGGTTGTAACTATTAGCATGCCTAATGAGCCACCTATTGTGCTACTCGATGTTGAGCGTACAGGTAATGTGGCACTTTCATTGATGGTGTTACGCTTTAAGTGCATTCCAACATTTGGAGATTTAGAGGCAAAAGTGAAACTTATGCTGGATGGTCTGATTCAGGCTGGCGGACATTGGGATCATGAGATAGAAAAAGATGTGGCAGATATTTGCTCCTGCGAGCGATTGCCAAAGATTTTGATACCCAGAGAAAATGCAGGATTGCCCGGGCGGCCGCTAGTATGGGCATTGAGGCTGATGTCGAGATTGAGGATTAGCGTTGTTTAATTGGGCATTCGTAAGTTTGGTGATTGATTTCGGCATTGCTAGTATATGAGTGTTCTTATTGCGCCACCAGAATATTTCTGGCTCCATGGAGTAATACCCAACCTTTTAATTCAATCGCATGCGTAGTGAACGAAGGCCTGGGTATCATTTCTGATTAAACAGCCATAACACCAATCCACCAAGTACCAGCAGATTTCTGGCCTCCTCTTGCTCTTTTTTACGAATAGCAGCCTGCTTGGTGCGAAATTGTTTTAAAACGAAATCCTGAACTTGGGTCATGGAAACTTGTGGATCCCGGTAGACTGGAAGATATTTCAGACCGCTTATAAAACCAGGAAGCTCCAGCCCTTCGTCAAGAATAAGTGGAAGTATAATTTTGTTTAGAGAGTGTGCTTTGCCTATTTCCTGTGGTACCCAGTCTGACGCTTTGGCCTTTGCACTCCAAAGTAGAATAAACAAGTCGCATGCAGCAATTGCTGATGAAATTTTCTCAGTAAGGAGTTCGCTTGGAACAACTGAGTGTTCCGCAATAAACACCTCAACCCCAGTTCCAACTAGAGAGTGTTGTAGTTCTGTTACGTTCTTGAGATCATGCGTTGAGTAGCTAACAAATACTTTGAACATATAAATTAAGGCTGCCTTATGGTGATACTAATGTTTAATGTTAATTATAGACTTGATGCGTCCGACAATCTCAAGTTGGGAAAATCCAAATCTAGATAAATAATTACCCATATCTAATGTAAAACCCATGCGGGTAGAGCAAATACATGGCAGCAAGCCAAGCTTGATTTTCAATTATACAATACACTCTCGAGTGTTTTTATCTTAATAAAATATGTGATCACCAGCCGCAATTAAACGTCATTCATACAAAATCTAGGACACTCTCTATTTAGGTAAGCATAACGTTTATTAAAAATGTATTATTTAGGAAAATTATAAGGATAAGAAAATGGGATCAAAAGTCATCAGAACCATTAATAAGTTTAAAAATTTAATCCTTGAAGGTGTGCCAGGTACTGGTAAGACCCATTCTTTTAAAAAAATCTTGAAAGGCTGGAAAGCTGAAACTGGACGAGATCCTCATCCAAACATATTTTCTATCACATTTCATCCAAGTTTTAGTTATGAAGATTTTGTTGAAGGATTGCGTCCGTTAATTAGCTCTTCTGTTTCAACATCAATTCCTAATATAAATGTCACTATTAAAGGGTGCGCAACACTACAAAAGGTTGCTAAGATAGAAACCAACAATGGTTTGTATTTTTTTGAGCACTCACCAGCCGTTACTAGCACATCGTCAAGCACTTCAGCCGGAGCTGGCTCATTCGAAATTAAGGATGGGATATTTTTGCAGGCATGTACACTTGCTGCATGCTCTCCTGACAAAGATGTTTTTATATTAGTCGATGAAATAAATAGAGCTAACACTTCTAAAGTACTTGGAGATTTACTGACACTTCTCGAACGTTCAAAGCGAGCAAAATGGAATGTTTCAAGTTCTAGCTGGGAATTAGACGAGGTGATGTCACTGATCTTGCCATATTCTGGACGCAGATTATTCGTACCAGAAAATCTATATGTGGTTGCGACCCAAAATACGTCAGATAAATCAATTGCCCCACTTGATATTGCACTCCGCAGGAGATTTGCATTTGAGCGAGTTGATCCAATGGACGAACTTTCGTTAATCAATAGCTTGAATGATCATCAGATTTCTACAACATCACTTCAATCCTCTATCAGTGTTTGGACGCAGTTAAATAATGCAGTTCTGATGCCTTTGTTAGGGCCTGATGCTTTGATTGGGCACAGTTATTTTTATGAGGAATCGGTTTTTCCACCACCAAAGAGTTTAGATGTAGAGATAATTCAACTTCATAAAGAATTGATTCAGGGAATCACTACTGATACTAACCAAGTGTTTCAAAGAGTTATTTGGGTTCAAACAGGTGTTGGAACTGGAGGCTCTAGCAATCAACTAGATCTATGTAGTGGGGGTAAGGCTAATAAGAATGTTGGAATTATTCAACTTTTTGAAGGCCCTGATGCTGACAAGGATAAAACAAAAACTTATTCAATTGATATTTCATATCTATCTCAACTCTACAAAGACAATCCAATAAACTTGCCTTCCTCTAACCAAACTTGGAGGCTTCTACTAAAAGGTGTAGATGGGTCTGGAAATAAACTCACAACGCTTGCTCCAAATTTTTTCGGTGGGAAGATATTAACCTTTGCTCAAATTGATAGAAATACTTATAGGTTGCGAGTTCATGAGGCAGATGTATTAGCAGATTTAGTCGCATGGAGCGGTCAGAATCATGACGAAATAAAAGGAGCCTCTTCTAGGCAATTCGGACAAATAAATAATTGTGGTTCTGAAAAAGACATTTGGCTACATCAAATTCTTCCACAGCTTGCAGAAATCCTTAATGTCTATGATGCCGTAGAAATAATTGATCAAAATTATCGTCAAGCATGGATTGAAGATAGAATTGAGGATTCTGATCTTCAGAATGCAGCACTTACAGGGCTTTCTGAATTAGATACTTTGTTAGGGCGACTAGAAATCTCAGCAAAAGTGCATGGCTCCGGGTTAGGACGTGCAATTCATATCAAAAACATTACCTAGTGTTGATTTCTGATGTCTAAGAGAGTTCAGAAATCATTCAAAGTATCACCTGATGGTCAGCGTGTTGGTAGCATTACTGTTGCCGTCAAGAAATACCGACTGCAGTTAAGTGTATTACCTAAAACGTGGAGGCCAGAGAAGGCTAGACACTTCAATGTTGTTTGGGAACCAGAGGTTCTCAATATATCATTAGTTCTTCATGAAATGGATTCATGCACGATAAGCTACAAGGAGGGCTCAGATCAAGAGCAGGCTATCAATCAAGTATTACTAATTGGTAACCAAGAATTTGGAAAACCTGCTCAAGTTAAAAACAGTGATGGCTTGCCATTACTAAAAATTTTACCTGATATGATCAATAAATCAGATTTGACTGAATATGTAATAAGCCAACAATATCAAACAGAACCTTTACAGCAACTGCTTAAGGTTGCTCAACGAGGTAGAGTGCGTATTGAAGATGCGGTGGATGAAGCTAAATCCAAAGATCTTCCACTGATGCTTCCTATATTATGTAACCAGTTTGTTGAAGAGATGGAGTCTCATTTTCAATCAATCAAACGTGGATACAACTTGATTCAGGAGTCATCATTTTTTATTCGGGGAAAAATTTTACCGAATTCCATACCTTCATTTTCGTACACTTCGCCACCTAAACTAAAATGCGAATTTGATGATTTCTCACTCAACACCCCACTGATCAAAGTTCTCAAGGCTGCACTTAGGGTAATTTCATCAAATGGCGATGCTTCAGGCTATTCTGGAATAAAATATATTGGACATCATTCTAAATTAAAGGAACGTTCAGTTTATTTATTCCGCCAGTTATCTGACACCTCTCTAATAAAGCCTATTGAGGCTGGGAGGCTTGCTACAACTATTCGATTGCCCGCTAATCAACGACATTGGAAGCGAGCTCTAGAGCTCGCTTCTGCAATTCTTACAGGCGTAGAAGAGGCATCACATGAATCTCACAAAAAGTCAAAATCAGTTTCATTACAGCTTGATCCAGCAGCATTGTGGCAAAGAACGTTGCTCCAAGCCCTAAATCTAGTTAAAGGATGTCAAATTGTGAATGTCTATGATGGTGAAAAGTTAGGCGAAGAAAAGCAGCCTTCACCATGGACTGGTTTTAGTTTTAAGGATAGCTACCCAGACATTATAGTTACTGTTAGAAACAGAGCTGGGAAAGAAGTTAATTGGTGCTTGGATGCAAAATATAAATTGCCTAATGGAGGCCCAGATCGTGCTGATCAATATCAGATATTTAGTTACTCCCATCTTGTTAGAATAGGTAATGCGCATATCGAGCGGTGTGCATTGGTTTATCCAATTGATCCTCTAAATTTGGAAAATGAAAATGGCACATCAAAAAGACATATGAGAAATGGAACCATGGCTGATTCGTGGCACCCTCCATTGATTAATGAAATTTCTCTATATCAGTTAAAATTTGAATACCCAAAATATAATGATATACAATCCAATAAAGCATGGAGATCTTACTTGCAAGATTTAGCAGTTAAGCTATCAGATAACTTAATAAAGTTCAGCTGATTGTGGCCAACTTTCGGCACGAGCTCTCAGTGAAGTAAGCATTACTGCATCTCTTAATTTCATAATTTAGTTCAAAGAAGCTTCAATATCGCCATCAGATTCTTTTGATATGCTAATTTCAGTTTTACTAGTCGATTGAAATGTCCGAGGAAAACTATTAAGAATTTGTAGTAAAAAATGCTGAGGAATTTGATAGGCAAGGCCAATTAAGGTATCTAGCTCTTCATCTATTTTAGATCTAGTTGTTTGCTTAAGCACAATTCCAATTTGTAGTTGATCACAAAATTCATATAATCGCTTATCGTTTACGAGCATATACTTCACGCGACATAAAACATGTTCGCTCAGACTGCTAAATATACCTAGAAAGTTAACCCGCTTCTCCCAGACGCAAGGGTTAGGTACAGGAATTTGTTTTATGACATTCTGTGTAAGATCAATACCAGTTAATCGATTCCTAACTAAATAATCGAATGTTTTTGAATTCATGATTGCCAGTAAAATACCGTATTCTCTTACTCCACTGCCGCAGAGTTGTAGCATTTGCAGAGACTGGATAGCAGGTGAGTGCGGGAGGATGGTGGCAATGCATGTTCTCTTATTTGAGGACGATGTCGTGCTACGCCAAAACAACGAATATGCTTCGTGATGGTTCTTTGTCAGTTTAGTCCAAAATTTTCTAGTTATATAGTACCGATACTCTGGAGTATATAATGGATTTAATTTGTTATTTGCGTCAATCTTAGCGCCTAGGGCTTTAGGCTTATAACGATCTTTTTCTTCAGCATTTAAAAAATCAGCATACATTCCGTCATATCTATCAATAAATTTCCCTTCAAAAACTGGTAGAGAGTCTTCAACTCGCTGCTTAAGAATTTCTTTGGAATGTGCTGTTAAATGAACGAGTCTACCAAAATGTGCCGTAGGGTAAATATCTGAAAATTTAGAGTTTTTAGTATATAAATATAGAAGAATCTCTAAAGAACTAATTTCGGAAAAGCTAGGCAATACGTCACTATTTGATGACAATAGTTTAATTTGCTCTGTAGTCAAACGAATAGATTTGTTGCTATCCCATATTTCAGATGGGTCGTGAAGATTCATGCCAATATTAAGTCCACCGTCATTCGGACCCAAAACTACCCATGTAAAACGTTCGCGAGAATCTATAGGAAAATACTTTTTCTTATTAATAAAGTCATGTGCGGAAGAAATTCCGAAGTCATCTCTCAAGTGTCTAAATAATTGACGATTAGCATGATGAGTTAGAGTTGACGATTTTATTAACAACCCTACAACTCCTTTATCTTTTTTGACCATGCGTGAAGCAAGTTCAAGAAATAAAGCACCTGTATTTAATTCAGATATTGCCGAATTGCTGAAGATAGGGTCTGACTTGATTTGAACCCTTGCCTTATCTATATGTGCGATAAGTTCTTGGAAGTAAGAAAATATTTTGGGGTGTGATACTGATATTTTTTGTGATAATTTTTCTCGTTCGGATTTTAAGTCACTTTTAACCAAATATTTTGGCAATACAGCCTCGAAATGTACCTTTTCTTCAAATCTAACTTTTTCCCATGGCGGATTTCCTAGAACAATATCCCATGAACCAAGCTCAAAGTCTGAAGGCCTACCAAAAGAATTTAGATATAGAAATCCGGATAGAAATGTGAAAATATCTGTAGATTTACAGCCGTCAGAAGCTATTAAAGGGTTCATTTGTCTAAAGGAGTTATCTAGACTAAACAGTTGCCCATTAGGGCAAATTTCATGGAGCTCGGAGGCTACAGATATTTTGGCTAAATAAATAGCAATCGGATCTACATCATATCCATATAAATTGCTGCAAACTTTTGCACATAGATGCGAATGTTGATTAATTGGAAGATTAGCCAACACGAACATTCTCAAATACTGAAGATATGCAATTAAAAATCTTGCTACACCACAGCTCGGATCCGCTACCCTAGTTACTGAAAGTAAGTCGGCCACTTTCTGAGTAGTCTCTGAGGAGGGCCGATGAATAAATGAATAATCAGTGATACCTAATCGAATTTTGATGTAAGTATCCACAGCTAAACGAGCTAGCGGAAATGCAAGATTTTGACTTGTATAATATATCCCAGAGGTTTTTCGGTGCAAATTACTATCAGTTGAATCATTTAAGTTCAAACCAAGCATTTGTTCGTAAAAACTAGATAACTCTCTTGCTGACAGATTTAACTTTGAAAATTGAGTAATTAAATTGGAATCTATAACTACATCTGTTTTTAACGGACTAGTTGTATCTATTGTAAATTTTTTGATCGATTCTTTAGAAGATTCTCTTATCAATAAATATAGCTTTTCAGCAAACTCTTTCCTGTAGATACGAGGGTCTGTATCGTTTTTGTTCGTATTAAAATAACCAATAAACGTGTTACTTCTCAGAATAAGCTCTAATCCTTGAGATATCTTATTCATTGTCGATGCAACCCGATATGCTTATCCTTTAAATGGAGAATGGGGCATCCCCAGAAGGACTGATTATGAATTGCAGACAATCTATTGGTAGCCCAATCTTTTAAATTATTGTATGGAGATTCTGACGATTTTAAGCTACTTTCAGCGTCTGGAAATAATTTATGTAAGTTGCCTAAAATATCATTTATTTTCATTTCTGACGCTGTCCAATCTCTAACATGATTGAACCCTAGGACATGAAGGATGACTTTATGAATCTTATCTTCAAGATACAGTAACTTTATTGTTGATAATGAAGCAGGGTCTTTCAATAAAAGCTCTGCAAGTTTTTCTGGATTAATTGATGTAGTTAATGCAAACGCCTCAAGTGGGCCATCAGCAGAAATACCTCCGGGGAGTTTCACTCCATTTTTATAACCTAAATTTGGTGCAATATATCTTGAAAAACCTGTATCTAGGCTTTGTACAGATATTTCCATATGTTGATTTTGGATAAAGTGAGATGGGAAACTGACATTTTGCCAAACTTCCTCACGCAGGTTTTTTCCAATCCCAAACGATTTCATTATCTCATTTTCAATTAAACCTTCCGCCTTAAGCTTTTGCAATTCCAAATTAACATCATTATTTAACGAGTTTGAAAAATATGTATCAAAGTCTTCAGTGCTCTCCAGCAAAAAAGTACTAATATCCGTATCAGCACTCAATAATCTGGAAGAGAGCCAGTCTTTTTTCAGCTCAACACAAGTTGACCCAAGAGATGCAAGCTGCTTGTTTTTTGCTATTTCTTTATTGAAAGGCAGCTTGCCAAGATATCCTGCAGAGACAGTAAGTTTAGGGTTAATTTTTCTCAAAAAGTATGTAGCAAGTCTTGAGTTGAGAAAAGCAAGGTGTGCATATGCATCACCTTCAAGAACGATTATCCCTGGACCAGAAGCCATAAACACTTGATCTTGCCTCTTAATCCGGACATTCAGTCCAGATGACCCAGTGTCGCTGTAAACTAATTGTGTAGTCTTTTGCTTATCAATATTCCTTAATGCGGAGCCAGGCTGTTCTTTAATTCTTTCACCATTTTTACCCCAATAAACAAGAAAACGATTAAGTCCCCACCAGCGTGAGTAGCCCCCACCTTTGCTTGCTAAAACCCAATCTGATTCAGAGCTTGGTTTTTCCCATAGATATCGAATCATTTCATCGTTATTGCCTGTCGAGCTACCCTGCATTGGGTGCGCAGTTGATTTATAATTATCAGTGTAATTTTTTATATGGGAGCTAATCTCATGTGAACGTAGATTTTTTATATTTTGAATCAATCTAGCAGTTTGAATGATTTCCTGTTTTGATTTGTAAGGGAAATCAGCAACACTAGTTAAAATTGGTGTTTTATTTGCCGCCGCACTTTTCTCAAATACTGACAATGATACATTTGTTTTTTCTCCACTAAGCGCGCTAAAAGCACCCACTCCTAATGTTACAGATGTTGCTAGGGGTGCAATTGACTGTAATTTTTTTCTTGCCTCTTCAAGGCTTGATAGATGAAAGAATGTATTTTGATGGACGAGGGCTAACACATCTCCCTCTCTAAGCAACTCACTGCATCTCATAATAAAGCTTGCGCACATATCTCCCCTACAACTTGGAAATTTTGTCTTTATAAACTCTCTTAAGTCTGCATCCATCATCCTCTTTCCAAGAAACGGTGGATTTGTAATAAGCAAACGGCTTCCTTCAGGAATAATGCTCTCTAACTCATGGCAATTGTTTGAATCAAGGAACCCAGTTGAGTTATGTGATTCGCCACCAAGAATTTTGGGTTTAACTGACGGTAAATGACCAGTTTTTATTGCAAAAGCAACAGCCAGGCTTAATGATGCAATTTCTTTCATCATTGGATCAAGGTCATAACCTACTAAATTATTTAAAACTTGTGTTGCTTGTTGAGTTTTATTTTTATCGCTGTTAACTACGTCTGTGGTAAGCAAATCAAATGCTGATAATAAGATGTTTGCCGCGCCAACAGCTGGATCTATGATTACAACATCTTTTTTTTCAACTCCCTTATCTTCGATTAGTTTTAATGAACTAAGGAGTAAAGCTTCTGCCATGTATGGCTCAGTAAAAAACTGAGTTTTATGTAACAAGTCTGTGCCACTTATTTTTTCACTCGATTTATTAGTTGAGGATTTTCTATGCTCTTCTTTAACTAACAAGTAGAAATCTGATAACGTAAAAATCCCAATATTATTAGTGGTCTTTATGTAATCAATCGTATTGTTAATTACTGAATTAATCTCAACCTTCAAATGACGCTGATTCAGCTTGTTAACCAACACAAAGCACTTTGGCGCAAGCGATTCAGCATACTTATATAATTGATTCCAATCAAAAACAGGGTCTGTTTTTTTATTCCCCCTAGTGCTCCATCCAAGCATAATCACGGCCAAAATAAAAATCATTCCAAATGCGCGCTCTTCGAAATCAAGCTTGCCTGCTTTATCAATTAACCGATTAAAGTAATTGGCTAACTTATCGTTCATTTTTTACTCGAGCAGGTTTTTTGGCGGTGATATTTTTGACATTAGGTTCAATTAGAAGGCACATCTGTTCAGTATCTATATATAGCTTTACAGAGTCGCCAACATCTAAGCCGAGGTTTTCTAATACATTTTGATCTACTGCGATGCGTCGCCCCTTTTGAATTTTTAATGTGCCAAATAATACTTTCATAAGACTTATTATATACTTTTTTTAGACTTATAAAAGTCTTTTATAAGCCTGGTATCTAAGTGGTGGGGGCTCAATAATGTAAGTGTTAATTTCCTTATGAATTTTAAAATCATTTGAAATGGGTCATCATCACGTGAACTAGTTTTAACGAGATACTGATGGAATTAACAAAGACAGCAGATGCCTGGCTGACGCACATGAAAGTCTGGCGGCGAAGTTGAATGGCACAGGTTGAGTATTGTGCAGCTTATGGATTGATGAAAAAACATTTTCAAACTAGAAAACCAAGCTTCACAAACATTTTCCAGATTTACCCAATAAAATCCGAGCTACGGAAATGCCTGCTGTACCAACAAATTCATTCTTTTTTCGTACATTGCTGAAGTTGTGTGTCACATGCAAAGATATCCAGCGGATCGAGGTTCTGTCAGAGCTGTTCCGTGGCGACTACAAATCCAAGATACAACTTTATTTTTCGTCAACACATCAACAGCCGCTGGAAATTACTTGTTTTAGCGAGCATAAGAGTTAGATTAGGCATGTTTTTGACTATTCCAGTACAGCACATCAAGTTCATACCGATTCAGATTTTCCATATTGGCGAGCAGCATGGCAGCATCTTGAATCTTTTGGTTGAGTTGGGGATTCAGATTTTTTATTCTGAATTTTGGCGCGTACTTACTTCCAGTTTTCTCGTCAACTTTAGCAACTATTTGACTGTCAAGTGGCACCTCAAGGAATTGCTCAATGGAGGCTAAGTTGAATGTTAAATGAAGGTCTTTGTTCATTGCACACAATCGTAAAAAAATGTTGATGACCTTTCTTGCAGCTCCCCAGTTTGGCTGGTCATCTTCGGGCTTAAGCAGTTTGAGGGACAGTGCCTCCGTTTTTTTATTTAAGAATTCAGCAAAAGCTAATTCGTTCATGCCTGTTAAGCCTTTAAGAGACATCTCTGAAATGAGAAATTTCTGGGCTCGGGCGACACGTCCTTTGCCTGATTGCATCATCAATGTTGAATTTCCGACGCTGGCTATGGCTAAATGTAATCTCACTGCATCTGGCCAGTTCTCACGCTGCATTTTTGCCCCTTAACTTTCTACTTATATTAATTGTTTTGCCGATTGGTGCAATTGCGATTCCAGCCAATGATTACAGATCGGGCCCATCACCCCTTGTTGTAGATTAGGCCAGCGTTGGCGAAATACGGTCTGGCTGTTCGATTAGACCGTTACTGGATTTTTATAACCAGGAGCTAATAAAGCATTGTTGACACCATAAAGTACTAGGCTATCTTTAAGCCATAACCTGAACTCTTCGCCAACTAAAGAGTGATCGGGAGAGCAGTCAACTATCCATTGTCTTAGGAAGTAACCAGCTATAGCAGCACGAATTTTAATTTTTAAAACTCCATTTTCCATGCCATAGTCACTACCTATAACTTCTGGGCGCGTTCTTGCAGGGTGTGGTACGAGTTCTAATTCAACAATTCTGTTCCATTCATTATCTTGTTCTATTGATTCGTGTATTTCAATAATGGAATCTTCTAAAACAACGGCTGACTTCATTCTAGTAAGAACAAAGTCTCTGAATTCCTGACTTTTTCTATCAAAAGACCTTACATGCCACCTAAGACCATCATTGACTAAAGTGAAGGGGATAATTTCTCTTTTGTTTGCTCCACTAGAGTGTGAGCTATATTGTATAGATACAGCTTTTTTTCGATTTATTCCACGAGAGATTGGCGCCAGAATAGAAACTGACGGTCGATTTAATGTAATTGGAAGTACGCAATTGATAAGTGATCCTCTGACGGAGTTGATGCCGTCACCGAAGCCGTGTGAAAGTACAGTAAGTACACGCTCTATATTATGTTCAAACGCTGGTTTGAATTCGTCACCAATCAAATAGGTTTTAGTACTACCTTCAAAAGCTATATTTTCGGGATACAAACTTCTGTATTGAGTGATATCTCTAGTAGCAACCGCTGGCCCTACTCCAAAGCGATCAAGTATGTCCTGTCTTCTTAACTCACCTAAAAAGTATAGGCGAAAATCTATATAAGCAAGACGCTCTCTCTGCGTTTGACTAATTAATTCATCAGAATTTATTTTTGACTTATCCATAAATTGCATTGTAATGGCTCAAAATATTTAATACAATCATTTTAGCATGTTGATATCATCTAAATGATGATGTATTATGATCGATATGATTCTCAATAGTGTAAATCATAATTTATAAGGAATAATGTTATGGCAAAAAATAATCCAGCAGGTGATGGTCATCGTGTAGGCGCAGTTCGTGATCGTAGTCAAACTCAAACTCCCTCAGGAAACTGGGTCAAGCGTGACAAAGAGACCGGGCGGTTTATGGATGTAAAGACTTCTGACAAAACCCCATTTAAGGGTGTAACAAAAGAAAAGTAATCGAATGTATTATTTACACTTGAAAATATACTTAATAACCACAACATATTGTGTGTTTACTCACACTTAAGCACAACATACAATATTTTCGTAAATTCTTGGCTAACTACCTAAGTAGTTATTAATTAGCCACTAGAAAGACATAGGAGCACTAATGAGCAAGCATGAGATTGTGTTTTACCCTGTGGCAAATGGCGATACTAGTCAGGTAATTACTTCAAATGGCCGTCGTATTCTTTTCGATTTTTGTCATTGTTCATGTGGCGAAGACCCTGATGACCCTGTGATTGATCTTAACTCAACACTTAAAGAAGAGTTAAGTGCAGTTGAGAGAGATTATTTTGACGTGGTGGCTTTTACTCACGCAGATAAAGATCATATTAGCGGCAGTACTGATTTTTTCGAATTACAGCACGCTGAAAAATACCAAGGTAACGGCCGCGTCAAAATAAATACTTTGTGGATTCCTGCTGCAATGCTATTGGAAAATGCAACAAATGATGAGCAAAGTGAAGAGTTTGTCATACTGCGACAAGAAGCCAGATATCGATTACTAGAAGGTAAAGATATCCTTGTTTTTTCACATCCGACTAGGTTGGATGATGAGTGGCTTCATGAGAAGCTAAAGGAAAGAGGTTTAGCCGTAACAGCGCGCGACCATTTATTTGTTAATGCAGGTACGATTGTCCCAGGACTTAGTTTAGCAAACGATGGCGTGGAAGTTTTCTGCCATTCACCATTTATCAAACACTGCGATGATGGAGATATTATTAGAAATGAAGCATCGCTTGTTTTTAATGTAAGGCTAGATGCAGATGGCGAGTATTTTGATTATCTCGAAGTCGGCGATAGCACTTGGGATGTACTTGAAGATATCGTAGCTACTACAGATTATCATGGCAATATGGATCGTTTAGCTTGGGATATCTACAACATCCCACATCACTGCAGCTATCTATCCTTGAGCGATGAAAAGGGTGGTAAGGAAACAATACCCAAACCTTTAGTAGAAAAAATATTGTTATTAGGTAAACCCAATTCTTATATTGTAAGTTCAAGCTGTCCAGTTACTGATGTTAAAGAATCGTATGACCAAGTCCAGCCCCCGCATATCCAAGCACGTAAAACATATGAAAAATATATAAATAAAGTGGGCGGTAGGAAATTTCTAGTGACTATGGAAGAGCCTAATGCCAACCAACCTAAGCCAATCAGGTTTGAAATCTCAAATAGTGGCATTTCATTAATTAAAGCAGCAGCTACTGGTGCATCTTTCTTAGCTTCAACTAAGCCACCGAGAGCCGGATAATGGATGCCGACTATCACGATTTGGGGTGGCTGGAGGAAATTGCTGCCTCAGATCTTACTTTGCCGAGAAGTTTAAGCCTTTACAGTGCAATTAAACAAAATAATGAATTTAATCTGATACAGGTACTAAGGGCAGTTAAGGACACTGCACTCAAAGCAGAGTACCTGATGGTTGATGTAACTTGTGACCAAGTACCATCAAGAAGTTCTTATGGGGTACTCTATCGTGAGAGGCTGTTATTAGAAATTAACCTAGACGAAAAGCAGCTCATTCATGTGTTAGCCCTTAGAAGGAACTTCCCAATTCTCCTGCATCAAAACCAGACTAGAATGGGCACTCCAGCTCAATTATGCCTATATTTTGACAGCCCTAATAATGTACTCCGTACTTGGACACCTCAAAATTTCTTAAAAAGAATAATCTGGTGGCTAGAAAAAAGCTCACGTGGGGAACTGCATGCATCAGACCAACCTGTTGAGGGTTTATTTTTTTACTCTAAATATGAATTGGTGCTCCCTTCAAATTTTAAAGAACTACAAGAAGCTGGGACTGCATTCACTTTCATTATCGGGCCTGAACGTCAGGACAAAGGAATGACAATTTTTGCTTGGCCTGCAGGTTCACCCGAATCTATGAGTAACAACAGAAAAATATCTGTAATTGAACTGACTTTACCGCCTTTAGTGCAGAGTCAAGTAGAACAAAGTCCTTATAACATAGGTGATCTAGTTAATTTATTCCAATCTAAAGAGATTGAACTAGTTGATTTACTCAAAGCCAAGCTTGCTGTAAATGAAAGCGGAGTTGATGTATCTACTGATCACAGCATGACTGTCATTGTAATTACTGTACCTATTAAAAGAACGCAGGATAGCGAACCAGAGAGAGTTTCAAATTACGCATTTTTCTTACCAACTGGCACGCTCACACTTGGCATCAATATGGGATATTTGGTACGCCACGAAAACAAAGTATTCAATGATGTCATGGGTACAGTGGATGTCAGTGAAAATGCTTCATGGCGTTCACAGCCTATTGAAAACATGACGGTTTTGCATTTTAATTCAGCATTAACCTCACGTATAAAGTCTGGAATTGTAAATTCTGGGCCTCAAGGGATTGTCGTAGGTGTCGGAGCTTTAGGTAGTGTTTTATTAGATTTATGGACACGCAGCGGCTGGGGTGTTTGGACTGTAATAGATGAGGATCATCTTAAACCACATAACCTAATTAGGCACATCGGCATTGCTGCAGATGTAGGATTACCAAAGGTGGATGTCGTTGCGCAGCATGCATATAGCATTACGCTTGGTGCTACAAAGGTTACAGGCATAAATGCTGATGGGTGTGAGTTTTCCAATCAAACTTTGATGGATGCGCATAAACTTTCTAATTTGGTAATAGATGCGTCAACGACTATTAACTACCCACGTTTGGCTAGCAAGCGCGATGATATTTCGCGCCATATATCCGTATTTACCACGCCAAATGGTGATTCTTCAGTTCTGCTAGCTGAGGATCAAGATCGAAAAATTCGCCTTCGAACGCTAGAGGCGCAATATTATCGAGCACTGATAAATCAAGAATTAGGTCAGCACAATTTATATGACACTGGTGGTTCATTCATCAGTGGTACAAGTTGCCGTGATATATCGACCATCATGCCTTATTCCAAGATTATGAATCATGCTACTACGCTGGCAGAACAGGTAATTGCAATTTCTGAGACCGCACTACCATCTATACGTGTCTGGAACAGAAGCAACATGGACGGTAGCGTAAATAGTTACCATATAGTTCCCGAAGCTGAGCTATGCATGTCAATTGATGATTTTGACATATATATTGACGAAGGTTTGGTAAGAAAAATTAAGGGTCTTAGAGCACTAGGATTACCCAATGAGACAGGTGGAATTCTGCTGGGTTATTATGATTTCAATGTAAAAATGATTGTTATAGTTGATGTTTTGTCGGCTCCAGAAGATAGTCTAGCCTCTCCATCTTCTTTTGAAAGAGGTGTAAAAGGTACTCAAGAACAAGTTCAGGCAATAGCAAAAATGACTGCAGATATGGTTGGATATATAGGCGAATGGCATAGTCACCCTGCAGGGCATAGTGCAAATCCAAGCAATGATGATTTCTATCAAATACTATTTCTCTCGCTTGGTATGGCAGAAGATGGTTTACCAGCGATATCACTGATTATTGGCGAGAATGACATGCAAGTTCTAAAATGTGAAGCTAGATACTAGATACACTTTTACAATGAATTTAATAACTTCAGTGTAATTGATAGGGAGAATGTATGAAGGATTTATTAGATAAATTAGGGTCGTATAACGTTTTTAATTTTTTGTTACCTGGCGTCCTATTTGCATATTTTTTAGATGTTGTAACTACACACAAGCTAATTAATCCTGACATTACAATAGGGGTGTTTATATATTATTTTTTAGGGTTAATTATTAGTCGTATAGGATCTTTATTACTTGATCCATTCCTTAAAAAAATTGGATTTATTAAATTTGTTTCTTATGAAGACTTTGTAGCTAGATCTAAGAGTGATTCAAAAATAGAACTTTTTTCTGAAGTTAACAACATGCACAGAACATTCTGTGCAATGCTACTTTTAATTACAATTGTTAAGATATATGACTTATTTTCACTGAAATTTCCAATATTGATAATATTCGCGCCGTACATATCAATAGTCGCATTATTAATGCTCTTTTTGTTTTCTTATCAGAAGCAAACAGAATACATAAAACGAAGAGTTACGATTAATAAACTTAGCGTTTAAATAAGCAATGTTCGACGCACTTGTTGTTACACATTAATCTAGGATTAGTTTTCACATATAAAACAGCATGAAGAACCTACATACAGAGCGCCTTTATCGCCGCATGAGGCAATACCATTGTCACCATCAGTGGCGGTTGGGTGGTAGCGGGTTATTTATTCCGCATGCGTACCCCAAGCTCCTAAATCTGTCCTGGTGGGATGATGTTGGCTTTATTCTGAATGGGCGTCGTATCATGGTTTGGTGGATTCATCCGCGCATGAAATATACAGATGCTATTAATGATCTAGCTTGGCAAGAAGCTGGCGATCCACCATTACATGGTGCCGATCTATTTGAACACAGCGAAAAACAATGGAAGAAAGTTGGGCGTTCACGAAAAAAAGTGATTTCTTATGTGACACGTCAGACACCAGATGCCCAATGGGCTTACTACGACAAACTAAACAGCATTGAAATGCGCATGCAATCCGAAGGAATTGATTTAGTTATTCGTCCATCACTATCAGTAGAAATCTTACCTTGGTGCAGGGGTATCAGTCTCTGCATTCCAATAGAGGTGCGTGATAAAAAAGAGTTAAGTGAACTAGCTATACTTGCAAAGCGATTGATCCAAGGTGAAACAACTTTAAACAAGGAGTTCTCTGGATACCAATATGGACGAAAGGATTGGCTATTGGAAGCTGATTTGCGTATCGAAGACAGAAAAGCAAGGGAGTAGCTATGTCATTGCGGCATGGTTACGTTTTCAGTCAGTATAGGCATTCATCTTTAATGGTTATGTTTGGCATTCAATATACTTGCATACTAAATATTACCTAAAATGCATATTCGATCAACGTAAAAGTTATTTTAACCATGTGATTATTATGAATTATGCCTAATTATGTCAAAAAGCATAATTTATGTCTTTCTGCATAATTGCCAAAATAAAAGGCAGCAAACTCCACCATGAAAATATTAGTATTAAGTGATTTGCATCTTGAATTTGCAAATTTACCAACACCAGCTTCCGATGTTGATCTTGTCATTCTCGCAGGCGATATCTGGAAAAAAGACAACGGCATCCACTGGGCGCGCGCAACTTGGCCGAATACTGAAATTATCTACGTAGCTGGTAACCATGAGTTTTACCGTAGTGAGCGCAATGCTGTTCTGCAATCACTTAGAGCCGCCGCCAATGAAACGGATGTGCATTTTATGGATAACGATGAAATTATGATTGGTGATGTGCGGTTCCTAGGTGCGACTTTGTGGACAGATTTTAAGTTATTTGGCCCTGATAAAATGGATGCCGCCATGAACGCTGGGATGAATGGGCTCAATGATTTTAGAGTGATTGAAAATGGACCATTTAAGTTCACGCCCAATGATGCGGCCAACTTGTGTAATCAAAGTATTGAATGGCTTAAAACCAAGCTGCTTCATGAAACGCATGAAGAAAAAACTGTCGTAGTGACACACCATCTACCCTCAATGCAGTCCGTAGCGGATCGATATAAGAATGATATGTTGAGCGCCTGTTTTGCAAGCAACCTTGATGAGCTATTCGGACATAGCAAACTGTGGATTCATGGTCATACGCATGACAGTTTTGATTACATCGTAAATGGTACTCGAGTCGTTTGTAATCCAAGAGGGTATGTTTTTAACGGCACTCACGAAAACCTACGATTCAATCCTGAGTTTGTCGTTGAAATTTAGAGGCTTATATCAGGCTATCTTTATGGGTTGAAAAACTTCAGCGATTAGTGACTTTCCAAGTAAAGAACTTTATTTTTAGCTTGTAACGCAACTTTCACATTATCATGCTGGTTTAGGAAAGAACTTTAATTTATTGCTCTTAGAGCTAGGTAACTAATAATTAATGACTTACGTTGGATTTAGTAAACAACTTTATTATGAGCGAACAATATTTGTTCACTCATAATAAAGTTGTACCCTAGTTTTGTATTTCAGTGCCTTGTATAACTTTACTAATCATTACAGTAGTATTTAACACTAGCAGCATTGCTACTTCTTTTAACCTACCTACCAA
>JABFQV010000007.1 GCA_013141495.1 Methylotenera sp.
CGTTATCATCAACTTGTATTTGATAATAAAGCTGGAATTGTTCGCGCTCGAGGGCTTTGCGTAGCTCACCCTCAAGGTTAGCGCGGTTGTTGATGGTTGTCTGCATTTGCGGGTCAAAAAAGCGTAGTGTGTTGCGGCCGGCTTTCTTGGCTTGATACATGGCAATGTCGGCATGTTTAAGTAACTCTTCCTGCGTTTCACCATGGTCGCTAAAAAGCGCGATACCAATGCTAGGGGTACTGTGATGTTCGTGGATATCAAGCTGATAAGGTTGATTCAATGCGGTTAAAATTTTATGCCCAATATGTTCTACCTGTGTGGCGGCTTCTATAGACTTCTCGCTTAAATCTTCTAGCATTACCACAAACTCATCACCGCCTAAACGTGCAACGGTGTCGCCCTCGCGCACGCAGGCAAGAAGTCGATTAGCGACCTCTTGTAACAGCTTATCGCCAATATCGTGTCCTAATGTGTCATTGAGCGTTTTAAAGTGGTCAAGGTCAAGAAAAAGTAACGCCCCGCCTTTACTACTACGCGCGCTTACTACCAATGCCTGATTTAGGCGATCCAGTAGCAATCTACGATTAGGCAACCCGGTTAATGGGTCATAAAAAGCCAGGCTTTGAATTTCATCAGCGGCCGCCTTGCTCTCGGTAATATCACTCAATGTACTCACGTAATTGGTTACAAAACCTTGTTCATTTTTAACCGCACTAATCGATAAATACCCGGGGTAAACTTCACCGTTTTTACGTCTGTTCCAAACCTCCCCCTGCCAGCTACCGTTACGGTTGATGTTCTCCCACATCGCTTTATAAAAGCCTTCATCCTGGCGGCCGGATCTAAACATATTGGAAGGCTGACCGATGACTTCTTCTGCGCTGTAGCCTGTAATATTTGAGAATGATTGATTCACCCTTAAAATCACACGGTTAACATCGGTGACCATTAGACTTTCTTGGGAGTCAAATGTGGTGGCGGCAATTTTAATGTTATTTTCAGCCTGTTTGCGCTCGATGGCGAGACTCACTAACTGCGCGCATTGCTCAATCAGCGCAAGGTCAGCTGGTGTGGGCGCTGCTTTTTCACGATAATAGATGGCAAAAGTACCTAAAACACGCCCTGTTGAAGCAAAAACCGGCTGTGACCAACACGCCTGCAAGCCTGCACGGTTAGCAAGTGCGCTGTAAGCTACCCAATACGGATGCGTTGCAATATCTTCAACAATAACAGTCTCACCTGTAAATGCGGCCGTACCGCAAGACCCAACGCTCAGGCCTATTTCCACCCCGTTGATGGCCGTGTTATAAAAGTCTGGCAAGCTTGGCGCAATGGCGTCACTCAAGCGTTTACCTTCTGCATCTAAAAGCAATATACTGCAAAGCGTTGTAGGGTTGAGTGCTTCGACGCCGAGAACTACAG
This sequence comes from Methylotenera sp., assembly GCA_013141495.1. GTDB lineage: Bacteria > Pseudomonadota > Gammaproteobacteria > Burkholderiales > Methylophilaceae > Methylotenera. The sequence goes on from JABFQV010000007.1 coordinate 1,423, forward strand.
ACTCAAGCAGTTTACGTAGTGCTTCGCCGGCAACCAACAGCTCTAATATATGTGTGCGAAACTTCTCGTACGCTTCTGCACGTTTTCGTTCGGTAATATCACGAGATAACACAATAAAACGTGGTAGTTGCCCATCAATGGTTTTTTTAGCCACAGAAAGCTCAAACCAACGCAAACCAAGTGGCACCGCCAGTTGTAGTTGCTTGCCCTGTGAATGCCCAGTCTCATTAGCTTCTTGCAAGGCGGCCATTACCATCGTCGCTGATTGTTGCGATAGCACGTCTTGCACCGTTTTACCTATCAATGCCTTTTGTGGTGCAGCTAATAAACTATCTTTGGGCGACTTGACTGCATGGTAACGGCCATCTAGGTCAAGCTCAAACAATGCATCTGGCATGGCGTCAAATACGGCTTTAAGATTAGCCTCGCTTTCTTGCATCGCACCGTGCTCCAATTGCAATCTACGCCTGATGGACTGCAACCGAAAACTCAATAGCAAAATGAGCGCAATCGCCATAAAACCAATGATCACCTGCCATTGATAGCGTAGCCATACGTCATACAAAGTAAACGTAGGTGCCGATTCAAACGGTGGCGCACGTAGCGCTCTTAATAAATCAATCACAGGCGTATAGTCGGCAGGGACAGTAAAGCCATGAATACCCATCACAGCCGTAGCATTGGTATTTTCTTCTAACAAGAATAATGCGGCGGCAACATGTCGTGAAACATCTTCGTTTACATGCGACATTGCCGCAAGCGGCCACTCCGGGTACAAGCGCGTAGAAGCTACGACTGGAAAATGTGGTAAGTTTTGCTGATTGATAATCTTTATTTTTGTTATATCAAGCTGCCCCTCACGCGCCAATGCCTCTAACACACCTGTACGCACAAACCCCACATCAGCACGACCTGTTAGCACCGCTTGCACTACGTTGTCTTGGGGCATCGCAGTAAGCATCATTACTGCATCTTTTGGTAAATGAATGTTCGCTTGTTTTAGCGCATAAGTCTCCATCTGGTAGCCACCCAATGAGTCATTGCTTACCGCGGCAATCGTTTTACCCTTAACATCCGTTAGAGTGCTAATAGACTTTTGGCTGGCAAGGCTAAAAATAACGCCACCAAACACACTGGTTGGCAAGCCGCGCTCATTCATAATGAGCGTGGCCAGTGGCGCAGACAACCCACTTTGACGGTTTAATTTGATGTAATGCGCAGGGTTGGTGAATACAAAATCTAATTGCCGACTAGCCACCGCCGCGTCTAGTTCGGGCAAGGTAAAGGCCTCTATCGTAAAGTCTTTTTCCGGCATGGCTTGCTTTAGTACGATGACCAGCGGTTGCCACTGGGCTAAAGTTTGTGATTTTGAGCGAAAAGCAAGCACACCAATTTTTATCGGGTCTGCTGCATTTGCAGCCAAGCTGGATAAAGCCATCGCAACCACGCAAGCTAGTATCACTACAAGCGGCCATCTCGATTGTTGGCTATTCATCATGATTCGCATTAAAGTCTCTTGGTAAATACTCATTACGGATTAATGATGATAAATTGTTAGGCTGCTTAATCAATTGATGTTCAAACATCAACGTAGCCAAGCTACGCGCACTGTTTAGTAGCAGCGGCTCTTCACCAGCCAATAAATGGTGGTTATTGACTGCATCAGGCAATTGCAAACCTTTGTATGCGCCTAACACTTGTTGCACACCTAAGCCCAAATGTGCTGCAATTCTGTAAGCGGCATCGTGTGGATTGTGGCTTAAATGACGCAATGCCCGAAAATGCGTTGAAATTAAATGACGAATAGCTGTGGCATACCTAAAATTTAGCGCATCGTTACGCATCACCAATACGTCAATCACCATGTTAGGCGCTTGCCTTGTATCAAACAGCTTGTGAGCACCTTGTGTTAATAACACTGTAGCCACCGGTTCATAGGTAATAACGGCATCTATTTGTTTATTACGCCAAGCCTGAGAGTGTTGATCAACATTAATTGGCACCAGTAGAATTTCTTTTTTAGTGAGATGCGCTATTTGTAAAATTTTAATCAGCATCACCTCGCCGACTGAGCTTGACTCGTAGCCGATACGTTTACCTTTAAGGTCAGATAAATTTTTAATACTGGCATCTGCCAATAGCATATCAGCCCCGGCGGACACGTTAAATACCATCACCACAGAAACAGGTAAACCCATAGACCGCACTTTTAGCGCTTCATCTAACGTGAGTGCCGCGCCGTCAACCTCACCATCAATCAATGCCTGAATTGATGCCGTTGCGTTGTGTGTTTGTACTAAACGCACTTGTTTGGTATTTAGCCAGCCCTCATCTCGCGCTAAAAACATCGGCGCATAGCCCAGCCAAACGTGCGCCGCAATCGCAATCGGCTTATCAAGCAATAGCGCGCAAGCTGACATCGCTAACACACATGCGAAAAAACTCATGGAAACTAACTTTAGTTTCCATGAGTTTTTTATGTTACGCAGTATTGAAAATGATTTTAACATTAAGGCATTTTTTATTTTCACCGCTTAATTTTCGACACTGATTTCAGCCTGTTTAGCCCAGTCGAACATACTGACAAGACGTTAAACAATTAACCCTGAACGTGTAAGCGTCTGCGATTTAGCTTGACCATCTCTGCCGTAAACAGAATCTTTGCTTGAATTGCCTTGCAAATGATTAAGTAGTTCTTGGTTGCGATTAAAATGTTTAGCGATCAATACGCCGTTGAGTCGATTCATTTCTTTTGCTTCATTTAATGCTTTTTGAAACTTAGCCCATGCCTGACTAATACTTGGTTTGGCTTGTTGTTGCACCCAAGCGTCCATACCTGCTTCACTCGCTTCAAAACCGTTAACAGACAGCGCATCGTAGCGCGCTCTGGCCGCAAGGTTTAAGCGCTGTAACAATAGGGATTTTTCTTCTATAACGGCTTCTATCGCATCGACATCCGCTTTTAACAAATGCGCTTGCTCACGCGACATCAACGCCAGTAGCTCACCCAATAACCGGGCATCTTGCTCTAATGAAACAGGCTTGCTTGAACTTGTTGCGTTCATCTTAGGTTATGCGGCTCTATTAGTGAGTAAGTCTTTTACGGTTTCAATCAAGCCGTTGGCTACTTTTTCAGAGCTCACAGCAAATTGACCAGATTCAATTGCGGATTTAATTGCACCGACTTTTTCAGCATTAAAAACATTGCTTGCGGCAACTTTGGCTTCTAATGACTGTAGTTTGGTAGATAATGGCGACAGCGTTACATTTTCAGTCGATTTGGAACCAGACTGCGATTGCTCGGTTTTTTGTTTAGATTCCGCTTCAACTTTAGCCGCATTGGCTTTTTCTACATTGGCTTTATCAACACCAAGCGCTGCCGTATTTTTAATTGTGTCGTTAACTTTCATGACGTTTCATCCTTTTTACTTAAAGTACCCTTGCGCTTTACACGCATCCTTAATGCTACTATCGGCATAGTTTAAGCGAACTTTAATACTTTAGTAAAAAAATAACATCTTATTTACTGCTTATTTAGTGCTTACGATGAATTCATCCGGCTAAACCAGAAAATTTACATAGATTAAATGCGTTATTGTTAAAACCCCACCTCTATCAAACCGCCTCGGCGCGCAATACCTGTTACCACCTGCCCGCTTGCTACTTTTACCTGTACTAGCTGGCCTTCGTTGGCTTTTGTGATAGCCTTTCCCTCGGCTGAGATTCTAAAACCACGACCAATCGTCGTGATAGAGACTGTTTGCCCCTGCTGCACCACCGGCGCAATTTTTAACATTTCCTGCCTAATCACGGTGCCGGCATTCATGGAGACATTCACTAATCGACCCTCCGCCTGATCCATCTCGGTAAATATACCTGCTGGCAATTGCGTTAAATCACCTGTTTCAAAAATTAAATCTTGGCTCGTCAAGACGCGCCCTTGTGCCAAAGGTGCTGCCGCCACTAAATACTGTGCTGAAACATTTACGCTTGCCTGCACATATATTGTCCACGCACTAGGCGCATTACAACGTACGCCTACACTGGTTTTACCCCATGCCCGACTGCCTTTAGGCAAAAAAACCTGTGGCTCAGGGCATTGCGCTAAACGCAAATGCGGATCAATGGCACCTGCGTTGACGCTGACTTCACCTGGGTAACCAATGGTTTGCGTGTTTAAAAAATCTACAATTTTAAGTTTTAATGTAGATAGATCATGTCTGCCAACTTGGCTACTTACCGCCACCTTGCTACCAGAATTAACCGATGCGGTTTGTGCATGCGCGACAGAGGCGCCCGACAATACAACAATTGTAAGTAATCCAACTATTAAAAAAGCGATGCCTAGCATTTTTACACGGAGGTAATCTTCAAAATAACGCATATTGAATTCCAATGTGATTAACAATAATTCAATGAAGCATTCTACGGATGCATGCCACTAACAAAACTAAGAAAAGGCCAGTAATTACCCGTTTGCTTTGTTGATTGAAGCTTGATGATTAACCTTAGACTATCTCTCGTCAGTGTTATCGGTGTAAAAAGTATTTTCTTTAGGGTGTTAAAAATACGCTTTACAAAGAAATCAAGTATTGGTGAAAGGATATATCGTGATCAATAAATTAGACGCGGCTTTGAGTCTGCATCAAAATGTTCTGAGAGTGCGTGGCCAGCGCCAAGAGCTCATTGCGGCCAACATCGCCAATGCGGATACGCCCAATTACAAGGCGCGTGATTTAGACTTTGGCGCTGTCATGAAGAACGCAATGTCAGGTGTTGCGCAAGAAGGTTTTAACACCTCAAAAACTTCCACTCAACATTTAGATGGCGCACCGTCAAAAGTAGCGCTAGCAGGTGGCGCTTTGTTTCGCCCAGTGATGCAAGGCAGTGTCGATGGCAATACCGTGGATATGGATGTTGAGCGTAATCAATTTGCCGATAATGCAATTCGCTATGAAGCGAGTTTGATTATGATTAACGGCCAACTTAAATCAATGCTCTCGGCTATTCAAAGCCAGTAATTGCGTTATTTAAGCTTAGTAAGCAAATCAGGAGCAGCAGATGTCATTATTTAATGTGTTTAATATTTCCGGTTCTGCCATGAGCGCACAGTCGCAGCGTTTAAATGCGGTAGCCAGCAACCTAGCTAATGCAGATAGCGCCACCAGCGCCAATGGAACCGCCTACAAAGCCAAGCAGGTGGTTTTTAGCGCAGTGCCGACAAAGTCACCCGATGCCAGCGGTGTAAAGGTGACCAAAGTGATTGAAGATCAATCACCACCTAAAATCATTTACGACCCTAAACACCCGCTTGCTGATGAAAAAGGCTACGTCACCATGCCTAACGTTAACGTGACTGAGGAAATGGTGAATATGATTTCAGCCTCACGCGCTTACCAAAACAATGTAGAAACCATGAATGCGGTTAAAACCATGCTTTCTAAAACGCTAACCATTGGCCAGTCATAACTATTAGACGCAATTCAAAACCATTACTTCCAGCTAAAACTCGCACAAGGAAAACATCATGGCAGCCGTACAAAGCACCTCAAACAGCCCAACACAGGCGCTACTTGACTCAGTTAACGGTCAAAAAAATAGCACAACCAATAGCATAGATAACGCGCAGGACAGGTTTATGACGTTATTAGTCACGCAAATGAAAAACCAGGATCCACTCAATCCGATGGATAACGCACAGGTGACGAGCCAAATGGCACAGCTTTCTACCGTAACCGGTATTGACAAGCTAAACAACACGCTGGAATTATTGATTGGTAACGTGCAGGCAGGTCAATCTTATCAGGCATCCAGCATGATCGGTCATAATGTACTGAGCCCAGGTAACGAGATTATCACCAGTGGCGAAGGCGGATTTTTTGGTGCAGATCTACCAATAGGCGCAGATAAACTAACGGTTACGATTAAAGATGCAGCCGGCAACGTGGTTAGAACACTCGATTTAGGCAAACAGACTGCAGGCACAGCTCCGTTAAGCTGGGATGGCTTGACCAATGACGGCTCAGCTGCCAAAAGCGGTAGTTATCAATTTGAGCTGGCGGCTACCATTGCAAACAACACCGCAGCAGCGAGCGGTTTAAGTTTTGCGCAGGTAATGAGCATCTCAAATAATGCTAATGGCATTAAATTGAATTTAAGCAACCTGACCAGTGTTAACACCAGTGATGTAAGAGAGATTTTTTAGGCCAGACCTATAGCAACGTTTAACGTGATCCAAATCAACACAATTTATAAGTCATCACCATTAGGTAGTTTTAATTAAGCGCTAATTAAAGTAATCAGGAGAATAAAATGAGTTTTCAACAAGGTTTAAGCGGTCTTAATGCAGCTTCTAAACAACTAGAAGTCATCGGCAATAACGTATCAAATGCGAATACCGTAGGCTTTAAGCAAGCTCGCGCTGAATTTGCTGACGTTTATGCTAACTCACTCTCTGGCGGTGGTGGCACGCAAATCGGTATCGGTGCAAAATTATCAACAGTGGCACAACAGTTTACGCAAGGCAACGTAACCGGCACTAACAACCCGCTAGATATAGCGATCAATGGTAACGGATTTTTCCGTATGAGCAACAACGGCGCCATCACTTATTCACGTAACGGGCAGTTTCAAATGGATAAGTCAGGTTACATCGTTGATGCCTCAAGTAAACGCCTGACTGGATTTGCCGCAGATGCATCAGGTGCGCTAATTAAAGGCGCGCCGGCAGACCTGCAAATATCAACCGCAGATATTTCGCCACAAAGCACGACCAAAATCACTGGTATCGTTAATTTAGATTCGCGTAAAACAGCTCCGGCTATCACACCGTTCGACCCGACCGACCCTGCAACCTATAGCGACTCTACCGCCGTATCAGTATTTGATAGCTATGGTATTTCACATACCTTGCAAACCTTTTTTGTAAAAGCTGCCGCCCCAAACGTCTGGAATCTATACACCACTGCAGATGGTGTTTTTACCACCGGCGTCAATGCAGCGACACCAGCAGCCACGCTCACATTCCCAGCCTCTGGTACTGGCGTTAATCCAACAAGTTCAGTCGATCCGATTCCTGTTTCTTTTGCGCCTACCACGGGTACACCTCCGGTAGCAACGGGTGCCGCCAGCCCATTGACATTTACCATGGACTACACTAAAGGCACACAGTTTGGATCAAGCTTCAGTATCAATAGCTTGTTGCAAGATGGCTTCGCTTCTGGCCGCCTTTCTACTTTTAATACGGCGGCCGATGGCACCATTGTAGGTAGCTACAGCAATGGGCAATCAAGAATACTCGGTCAAGTCACGCTGGTTAATTTCACTAATCCAAATGGCTTGCAATCTCTTGGTGGCAATGCGTGGGCTGAGAGCGCTAGCTCCGGCGCACCGCAACCAAGCTTTGGTGGCACACCAGGCACCGGACCGCTAGGCGTGTTGCAATCTTCAGCCGTTGAAGATTCCAACACTGACCTGACTGCCGAACTTGTAAATATGATTACAGCACAACGTTACTATCAAGCTAATGCGCAAACCATTAAAACGCAAGATCAGGTGTTGCAAACACTAGTGAATCTACGTTAACAGTTGGTAACTAACCATTGCTAGCTAATCGTTTATAGCAAACTGAATAAGGAGACACGCGATGGATCGCATGATTTATACCGCAATGACGGGTGCAAAACACATCCTTGAGCAACAGGCGACCACTTCGCACAACCTTGCCAACGCCACCTCTACAGGGTTTAAATCGCAAATAGACTCATTTAGAGCAGTACCGGTAATGGGTCAAGGCTTGCCTACGCGTGCTTTCGTGGTGGACTCCACATCTGGGGCAGACTTTAACCCCGGCGCTATTCAAGCGACTAATCGCGATTTAGACGTTGCGGTACAAGGCAAAGGCTGGCTTGTCGTAAAGCGTGCAGATGGCTCTGAAGGCTATACCCGCAACGGTTCACTCAAAGTGAGTGAAAATGGTATTTTGCAAACAGCAAACGGACTGACGGTGATGGGCGATGGCGGCCCAATTAGCATTCCGCCCGATGTAACCATTAGCATTGCTAAAGACGGCACGGTTTCTTCAATTTCAAATGATACGCTACCCGGACCTGCCAACAGTATTGGGCGGATTAAACTGGTTAATCCCGCAGAAGCTAACCTTATCCGTGCCAGTGACGGTTTATTTGTCACAAAAGATGGCGTACCGGCTGACGTTGATATTAACGTCAACTTAGTAAACGGCGCCTTGGAAGGCAGTAATGTCAACGTTGTAGATGCCATGGTGAGTATGATTAGCCTCGCCAGACAATTTGAAACTCAAATGAAGCTACTGCAAACGGCTGAGAATAACGCCAATAAAGCCAGTCAGCTCCTCAATTTGAGTTGACGCTGAATCCGTTATTATTAGATTAATGACTAATAAAACTAATGGAACAAGAAAATTTGTATTCGAGTTTTAATGTCTTTCTGATTTTTTGACCAGAACAAACTGATAAGCGCAACTAAGCCTAAAAGGAAATAAAATGATACGCTCATTATGGATCTCAAAAACGGGGCTCGATGCTCAGCAAACGCAGATGGACGTGATTGCCAATAACTTAGCAAACGTTAGCACCAGCGGCTTTAAACGTTCACGCGCGGTATTTGAAGATCTGCTGTATCAAAACATCCGCCAACCTGGCGCGCAGTCGTCACAACAAACACAACTGCCTTCTGGCCTTCAATTAGGTACGGGGGTTAGGCCTGTCGCCACAGAGCGTATTTTTACACAAGGTAATTTACAACAAACCGGCAATGATAAAGACGTTGCGATTCAAGGCGCAGGCTTCTTTCAGGTATTGCTACCTGATGGCACCACCGCTTACACGCGCGATGGTTCTTTTCAGGTAGATAGCCAAGGGCAATTAGTCACGGCAAGCGGCTTTCCAGTGCAACCGGCCATTACCATTCCGGCAGACGCTCAAAGTCTTAGTATCGGTCGCGATGGCACGGTTTCAATTACATTAGCAGGCGCTACGGCTGTAACACAAGTTGGTTCATTGCAACTTGCTACGTTTATCAATCCGGCCGGTTTACAAGGAAAAGGTGAAAACCTGTTTGTTGAAACTGCAGCCTCTGGCAATGCAAATGCAAATACCCCTGGCACCAATGGCGCGGGCTTATTAACGCAAAGCTTTGTTGAAACCTCTAACGTTAACGTGGTTGAAGAGCTGGTTAATATGATTCAGACTCAACGCGCTTACGAAATCAACAGTAAAGCCATTACAACGTCAGATCAGATGCTACAAAAACTAACCCAAATGTAGTGAACATTTAGGCTAAGTCAGCTGACCAATGTCACCCTTTATTAAACACCAATTACTAAACACCAGGAGCTCATAATGTTGAATACAATCTACCGTAGCGCACGCAACATTTCAGCACTGCGCGTTTTAATGATAACGAGCATCCTGTTACTTGGCTCAATGTTCAGTGCTTGTGCAATTACACCAAGTACGATAGTTAAAGAGCCATCTACGGCAAAAGCGGCGGCACCTGCAACTGCTACCACTAGCAATGGCGCAATTTTCAGCGCCAGCACTTATCGTCCAACGTTTGAAGACAGGCGCCCACGCTTTGTAGGTGATATCGTCACCATCAACATCATTGAAAACACCTCAGCCACCAAAGCCAATGCAAGCTCTGGCAGCAAACAAGGCGATGCCAGCTTTAATACCAATGCCAAAATAGGTGACAATACCCGACCTATCGGTGGTCTGCTTGCAGGGCTACCTTTCGGCAATTTGGCAAGTTTCGCAGCCAGCTCAGACAACTCATTTGCAGATAAAGCTGCGGCAAATTCTAGCAATGTATTCACCGGTTCTATTACCGCTACCGTGGTTGAGGTATTACCCAATGGCAACTTGATCGTCAGTGGAGAAAAACAAGTGGCGCTGGATAAAGGCACTGAATTTGTGCGATTTTCTGGTGTAGTTAACCCGGACACCATTACCCAAGGTAACTTTGTGCCCTCAACCAAAGTTGCTGATGCCCGCATTGAATACCGCACCAACAGCAAAATTGACGGTGCAGCCATTGCTTCAATATTTGCTCGATTCTTCTTAAGCATGAGCCCATGGTAAAGGTCAGCACAATGCATGGCGCGATAAAAAGTTTATTTAACACTTTAAGCAACCAGCGATTGGCTCACTTTTGCACGCTGCTATTTTGCTGCGTACTTTCTATTCAACCAGCATACGCCGAGCGTCTTAAAGACCTTGCTTCAATTCAGGGCGTGCGCACCAACCAATTATTAGGTTATGGTTTAGTGGTAGGGCTAGATGGCACAGGTGACCAAACGACACAAACGCCATTCACCGTACAAAGCATTATCAGCATGATGCAACAAATGGGCGTGAGCTTACCGCCCGGCACCAGTTTGCAACTTAAAAACGTAGCCGCCGTGATGGTTACAAGCGCCCTACCCGCCTTTGCGCAACCGGGTCAAAATTTAGACATCACGGTTTCATCTATGGGTAACGCAAAAAGCTTGCGTGGCGGCACCCTCTTAATGACACCACTCAAAGGTGCCGATGGGCAGATATACGCGATTGCACAAGGCAACCTTGTGGTTGGCGGTGTAGGGGCAGCTGCCAACGGCGCACAAACGCAAGTTAATCATCTGAGTGTGGGTAGAGTTAGCGCTGGCGCTACCGTTGAACGTGCCGTGCCAGGCAACCTCAGCCAAGCTGAGTTTGTCAATTTAGAGTTAAAAGAATCGGATTTTTCTACTGCTACCTTGGTGGTTGATGCGATTAACCGCCGTTTTGGTAAAAATACTGCCTTTGCGCAAGATGGTCGCGTCATACGGGTACAACCTCCTATCGACACCAGTCGCGTTGCTTTTCTTGCCGCACTTGAAAGCATCAATGTAGTGCCTGCCACCAGCTCTGCCAAGGTCATCATCAACGCACGCACCGGGTCTGTGGTGATGAACCAAACAGTGACACTAGAAAGTTGCGCGGTATCTCATGGCAACTTATCCGTCACCATCAACACCGAACCGGTGATTAGCCAGCCCGGACCATTATCTAGCGGCCAAACCGTGGTCACCGCGCGCTCACAAATCGACATTAACAAAGAGCCGGGCAAGGTGGTTAAGTTGGATAACGGCGCAAATCTTTCAGATGTAGTAAAAGCACTAAACGCGATTGGCGCGACACCGCAAGACTTGGTTGCCATCCTGCAGGCGATGAAAGCGGCGGGTTCACTACGTGCTGAGCTTGAAATCATCTAGTGAGTGCAAAATATGGTGACTACTAATAACAACCTAACCAATAGCGCAGATTTATCGGGCAAAGTGGCGTTTGATGCCAATAGCCTAAACAACCTGAAGCAAGCTGCCAGAGAAAACTCGCCAGAAGCGATTAAAGAAGTTGCCAAACAGTTTGAAGCTATATTTATGAACATGATGCTCAAAAGCATGCGTGAAGCCTCACCCCAGGATAGCCCATTTGATAACGAGCAAAGTCGCACTTTTACCACCATGCTCGATCAACAGCTTACGACCAACCTATCGTCTAAGGGTTTGGGGTTAGCGGACATACTGGCAAGGCAGTTGAGCAAAGGTGGCTACATTGCAAACAATGCGATGGAGCAAGCGGTAACGGACAAAACCACCAGCCCTGATACACATTCAAACTTACGGCCCGATCTAACAGGTAATCCATTTTTGAATAATATAGCGAATGCATTAAAGCAAAATAACCCGGTGACTCAACCATCAGCATTAAATGGTAGTGCCACTGATTTTAAAAACCGCATGATGCGCCATGCCGAAACAGCAAGCCAATCAACTGGCATTCCAGCACACCTGATGCTAGGTCAAGCCGCTCTTGAAAGCGGTTGGGGCAAGCGTGAAATCAAAGCGGCGGACGGCACACCTAGCAATAACCTATTTGGTATCAAAGCCTCTGGCAATTGGGATGGTAAAGTAGTTGAAGCCACGACCACAGAATACATTCACGGCATTAAACAAAAACGCATCGAAAAATTTCGTGCTTATGATAGCTATGCGGATTCATTTAAAGATTTTGCCAACTTAATGCAAAATAATCCACGCTATGAAAACGTAATGGCTAATTTGCATAACCCACATGGTTATGCACAAGCGATGCAAAAAGCGGGTTATGCCACTGACCCTGATTACGCCACTAAATTGGCCAGCGTTATTCAAAAAATCTCACCATCATTATAAAATTGCACTTTAAACTTGATTATTAAAGCTTCATCCTAAAGTTTTACGTATTTATGCCGACAAGCTATATGTGAGATTAGTTAAAAAAGAGTAAACACCATGGCCTCTAATATATTAAGCATCGGAAAAAGCGCCTTAGCAGCCGCTCAGGTTGGCATTAGCACAACTGGGCATAACATCGCAAATGCGTCCACGCCCGGTTATTCACGGCAAGTTGTGGTGCAGGCGGCGGCGCAATCGCAAAACTTTGGTTACGGCTATGTAGGTCAAGGTACTGAAATTGCTGGCGTGAGTCGTGTATATAACGACATATTGGCAGCACAGGTGGTGAGAAGTCAGGCGACAGGTGCTGGCATCAATGCCTATCAAACGCAAATGAGCACCATCAACGACATGCTATCCAACCCTGCTGCGGGCCTTAATCCTGCAATGAGTGATTTTTTTGGCAGCATGCAAGATTTAAGTGCTAATCCTAGCGACACCGCAACACGTCAATCCATGCTGTCATATACACAGTCGTTGGCCAATCGTTTTCAAAGCACTAATAATCGTCTAAATGAAATTCGTGACGGTGTTAATGCGCAACTCACTTCAAGTATCGGGCTGGTTAATGTGTATGCCAAGCAAATCGCAAGCTTAAATGATACGATTGAAAAAGCAGTAAGCGCTAATGGCAACACACCGAATGATTTGCTGGATCAGCGCGATCAGCTGGTATTAGAGCTTAGCAAACAAATTAAAACCACGGTTGTGCCTCAAGGGCAAGGCAGTTACAACATATACATTGGCAACGGCATGCCGTTAGTTGTAGGTAAAGACACGTTTTCATTAGTGCCGGCAGCATCGCCAACAGACCCAAGCCGGGTTGAAGTAGCTTATCAAACCAGTGGAAAAACAACCGTACTGGGCGCAAATAGCCTTCCTGGCGGCACCATTGGCGGATTGTTGCAATTTCGTGCCGAGTCATTAGACACCGTTCAAAACCAAATCGGCCAACTTGCTACAGTGCTTGCCGAATCCTTTAATGCGCAACATAGCCAAGGTTTGGACAAAAACGGCAACCCCGGTGGTCCGTTATTTAGCATTCCCAACCCAACGGTCAATGCAAATTCAAATAACTCCAGCCCGAGTCCAGTGCCTCCGCTAACAAATGTAAACGCTACTCCAGCCGTAGTTTCAAGCAAAGTTGAAGATGCAAGCGCACTCACCGCAAGTAATTACCGCCTAGACTATGATGGTACAAATTACAACATCACACGCTTAAGTGATCTATCAACATTTCCTCCTTTTTCAAGCTTGCCACAAACTGTCGATGGCGTGAGCTTTAAAATAGATTCTGGCAACATGCTGGCTGGCGACAATTTCCTGATTAAGCCCACACAAAATGCAGCGGCTTTGTTTAAGGTTGCAATTACTGATCCCGACAAGCTTGCTGTCGGCGGCCCTGTACTTACATCAAGTGCAGGCGCAGGCAATGCGGGCACAGGTAGTATCACTGCACCAGTAGCAGGTAGTGGTTACGCTGCCAGCCCGCTTTCTGCCCCGTTTACAATGACTTACAACACTTTACCTATTGCTGGCCTTAGCTTCACACCCAGTCAAGCCGTTGTAGTTACATCGGGTACAACATCAACAACCTATGCCCCTGGCGACCTCGTACCTTATACCAGTGGTGCTACCATTACTACAGCAAACTCCAGCTTTACGCTGTCAGGCACACTCAGTAATGGCGATAATTTCACTGTGGCACCCAACACCGCAGGCGCACCTGGCGACAACCGTAACGGCTTATTATTAGCAGGCTTACAAAGTGAAAAAACTTTAAACGGCGGCAAAAATAGTTACTCCGATGCCTTTGGTCAGCTGGTAAACGGCGTTGGTAATAAAACGCGTGAACTTAACGTATTAGGCAGTTCTGAAGCTCAAGTATTAGAGCAAATCACAGCTGCCGTGCAATCTGAATCCGGTGTCAATTTAGATGAAGAAGCAACCAACTTGATTCGCTACCAACAAGCGTATCAAGCCGCTGGCAAGATGATGCAGATTGCCAGCCAACTGTTTGACGTGTTATTGCAACTAGGTAACTAGGTAGCTACTAACTAGGCACTGTTTAAGGAAATCAATCATGCGTATTAGTACCAATACAATTTATCAGTCTGGCATCTCTAAAATCAGCCAGTTACAATCTGAGCAAGTTAAACTGCAACAGCAGATTTCTACTGGCAGGCGCATTGCATCACCGTCAGATGACCCGGTCGGCTCCGCGCGCGCCTTAGAAGTGTCGCATGCGCAAAGTATCAACGCCAAGTTTGCTGACACGCGTCAAACGGCACAACTTAAACTCAATACCATTGAATCTAACCTCACCAGCTTAACCAGCATGATGATATCTACGCAATCTTCACTGGTAGCGGCTGGAAATGCTACGTTTTCTGACCAGGAGAGGCAATTTATCGCTACAGAATTAAGCGGCACACTAGAAGCCATGATTGGGCTTGCTAACACCAAAGATGCTGCAGGCAACTACCTTTACGCAGGCTTTAAAACAAACACCCCACCTTTTGATGGCACTAAAAACCTTGCTGCGCCAATACCACCAGCAGTCACACCGACAATTGTGAGTAGCTATAACTTTAAGGGGGATGGCAATCAGCAGTTGTTGCAGGTAGATACAGAACGTCAAATGGCGGTAAATGTTACCGGCAATAATGTTTTTCAAGCAGGTGGTAACGATATTTTTGCCACTATAAGCAATTTAGTCACCTTACTTAACACCCCACTTACCGCAGCAAATCAGGCTGACTTTAGTGCTGGCATCGCCGCAGGCATCGGTAGTATGCAAACTGGGTTAGACAACGTGCTTAATGTACGCGCGGCTGTCGGCTCAAAGTTAAATGAGCTTGATACCTTGGACACGGCAGGCACTGACCGTGACTTACAATACAGTAAATCACTTTCCGAACTGCAAGACTTGGACTATGCAAGCGCATTATCTGATCTTTCAAGAAATCAAACCATTATGGAAGCCGCACAAAAATCATTTGTAGCGACTACCAGCCTGTCACTATTTGATTTTATATAACTCTTTTTATCTGAGCATTTGGTAGAAAATCTATTTGTAAGCCAACTTATTTTAACTTTAGGGTGTTAGTGTCGGCACAGTAGTTTTAGGTATTGCTACCTGACTCATATTATTTGCGCCCTGCTCTATAAAGCTCACAATCGGCTTTTGCATACCGGGTAGCGCCAAAGCGAGCACCAAAAAACCAATACCTAACGTAATAGGAAAACCAATACCAAAGATATTAAGCTGAGGTGCTGTTCTAGTGAGTATCCCCAAGGCCATATTGGTAATGAGTAATGCAGTGATCGCAGGCAATGACAGTAACAAGCCCACACTAAATATAGTTTCACCCCACAGTGCAATTTTCATGGCGTCTATGCCACTGCTAGTCATTGCAATTGGCATGGTTACAAAGCTATTAGCCACAGTGGTTACAATAATCAGGTGCCCATCTAAGCTTAAAAAAATGAGCATCGCCAGTAACACCAAAAACTGATTCAACGCAGTCGATTGCCCTCGCGTTTGTGGATCAAAAAACGAAGCGAAACCCAAACCCATGGTCATGCCTATCATTTGACCAGCCAGATCAACGGCAGCAAATACCATACGCATGCTAAAACCAATCGCCAGCCCAATGATTATTTGCTGAATTAAAATGAGTAATCCCTGTAATGAGAAAATTTCAAATACAGGTAGCGGCGGGATGGTAGGTAGAATAATGAGCGTGAGCGTAATGCCGAGCCCGAGCTTAACTTGGGCAGGGGTGGCACTATGACTAAAAATTGGGACAATAGCGATTACCGCTAAAATGCGAGTCAATGGCCATAGCAGGGCTATGATCCAGGTTTGTAATAGCTCACTGCTGAAAGAAATCATTTTTTAATGCGACTTGAAAGGTCTTTGACCTTAATTTGCCATCGCAGGTATGCTGGTAAAAACCAAATGCATATAATCCACCATCGTAGTCAACATCCAAGGGCCAGCAACCATGAGCGCGACAAAAACCCCTACTAACTTAGGAATAAACGACAAGGTTTGTTCGTTAATTTGGGTGGCAGCCTGAAATATACTCACCAGCAACCCAATTGCGAGGACAGTTAACAAAATAGGCGCCGCAATCAACAATGTCACTTCCATGGCATCACGACCTAGCGTCATCACACTTTCTGGTGTCATGAAAGCTCCCTAATTATTCCAAAAACCGTTGCAAGTGACGATGCAAGTTATCATGTGTAAAAGCTCTGCACAAGTGAGCCTAGTAGCAGTTGCCAGCCATCTACCAATACAAACAGCATCAACTTAAACGGTAGCGCCACAATCGCTGGCGACACCATCATCATTCCCATCGACATCAACACGCTAGCGACCACCATATCAATAATCAAAAATGGGATAAATATAGCAAAGCCAATTTGAAAAGCTGTTTTTAGCTCACTGGTAACAAAAGCTGGCACTAGCACTTTTAGCGGCACTTGTTCTGGCGACTCAATTTGCTCTACCTGTGCCATTTTCACAAATAAGGCTAAATCGCCCTCACGCGTTTGTTTTAACATAAACTCTTTAAGTGGCGCCACACCCTTCTCCGCAGCCTCTTGCATGCTAATCTTATTTTCTGATAGCGGCTGATAAGCATCTATATAAATTTTATCGATCACCGGGCTCATCACAAAAAAAGTAAGGAACAAAGCTAAACCCACCATCACCTGGTTTGGCGGTGCTGATTGCGTACCGAGCGCTTGGCGTAAAAGTGACAGCACAATAATAATACGCGTAAAGCCTGTCATCATCAGCAAAGCTGCTGGCAAAAAGGTAAGTGACGTGAGTAAAATCAGCGTCTGCAGGCTCAGCGAATAATCCTGGCCACCGCCAGCGCTAGGCGTAGCATTGATGAGTGGTAGGCCATTTTCAGCAAATAACACCGTTGGCAACAGCATTAAGCCGGTAGCCATGATTATCTGAAAAAGCTTCTTGTTATTTTGCATTATTGTTCTCAGAAAACTTGCTAACCGATTTTTTAAGGCGTTGTGCGAATGAATCCGCTAATGTTTGTGGATGAATACCTGTAGCATCCTGGCTATTGAAATCATCAGTAGTGCTTGCTACGCCAGTATCTATCGTTGCCCCTATGTCTAAGTTAGCAATGGCATTCACGCGCCCGGGCGCCACACCCACCACTAACCAACGCCCGGCAACCTCTAGCACCACAATACGCTCACGTGAACCAACGCTCACGCCACCCACAATACGTACCGCTGATTGTTGCCCGCCAATACCTGGCATCATGCGCTTTAACGCCCATGTCACCAGTGCCATTACTGCTAATACCACAACTAGCCCGAATAGCATTTTTAATATGCCACTCGTCGGTGTTGGTGCAACAGCTTCTGCTGCCCATAGTGAACTGGCACTAGCGGACACCACGAATGCCAGAAATTTTAATAAGATTTTCATTGGGGATTTATCTAATTCAAGAATTAGCGCACGAATTTAAAGAGAATAAACACTGAAGAAGCTAGCGGTTAATTTTTCTAATGCGTTCAGCAGGCGTAATAATATCGGTTAAACGAATACCAAATTTGTCGTTTACCACCACTACTTCACCTTGTGCAATCAGGCAACCGTTCACCAAAACATCCATAGGCTCACCCGCCATGCCGTCCAGCTCAACCACGGAGCCTTGTGCTAACTGCAACAGGTTTTTAATTGCAATTTTAGTACGGCCTAATTCCACGGTCAGCTGTACTGGGATATCTAAAATAAAATCAATATCGTTTTGCGTTTCTTGCATTTTATTTTTAGCCGTAAACTCAGTAAAAACCTGTGCCTGCTCGGCTTTACCGGTCTGTAGTACCGCGGCTTGCTCGTCCATTGCCGCGCCCCAATCATCTACCGGCTCAGCAGGGTCGGCTAAAGCCTGCTCCGCCATTGCAGCACCCCAATCATCCTCCGCAATGGTTTCTATGCCGCCATCAGCTGGATCAGTCGCCATAAGGTTCTCCTTTGATATATTCAGTTGAATTTGATCTTAAAAGCTTTTCTACACGTAGGGCATACTGACCGTTAAACACCCCGTATTTACATAACATAACCGGCACACCATCCACTTTGGCCTCAACAGCCTCGTCGATATTAAGCGGAATCACATCGCCCACTTTCATATTTAACACATCACCTAATTCCATTTTGGTTTGTGCTAAATCAGCCACGATTTCAATTTCTGCGGCCTGAACCTGCTGCGTCATCAGTTTAACCCAGCGCTTGTCGGCGCCAAGTACCTCACCCTGTAATGGTGAAGATAAAATATCACGTAGCGGTTCCACCATAGAATAAGGCATGCAAAAATGAATTTCACCACTAGCCGGACCTAGTTCTACATTAAAAGTAGTCACCACGACCACTTCATTCGGCGTCGCAATATTGGCAAACTGGGTGTTCATTTCTGAACGAATATATTCAAAAGTAACCGGATAAACTGGCTCCCACGATTTAGCATAAGTTTCAAATACAATATTGAGAATACGCTGAATAATACGTTGCTCAGTTTGGGTAAAATCTCGTCCTTCAACCCGGGTATGAAAGCGGCCATCGCCGCCGAACATGGTGTCCACAACTAAAAAAACCAGCGTTGGATCAAACACCATCAATGCGGTACCGCGTAATGGCTTGACTGACACAAGATTTAAATTGGTAGGCACAACCAAATTACGAATAAAGTCACTATATTTAGTAATGCGCACCGGACCGACTGAAACTTCAACCGTACGCCGTAAAAAGTTAAACAACTCAATACGCACAAGGCGCGCAAAGCGTTCATTAATGATTTCGAGCGTAGGCATACGCCCACGCACAATACGCTCTTGTGTCGCTAAATTATAATCGCGTACATCAGTAGTTTCACCTACCGGTTTATCGTCATCCGAATCTCCGCCAACGCCTTTTAATAAAGCATCAACTTCATCCTGTGATAAAAATTTATCCGCCATGGTTAGAAAGCACGCACTTTACTGAATCACAAAAGAGGTAAAAAACACACCTAAAACTTCTTGCGGCTTGCCTCCGGCAGCAAAAGGTTTTTTAACTTCAGCAACAATTTCTTCTGTTAACTCTTGCTTACCTTCTACGGTAGATATTTCAGAGGCACTTTTGCTGGTTAGCAACATTAATAAACGGCTACGCACTGCTGGCATTTGCACTTTTATGGCTTCAGCGGCTTCTGGTGTCGGCACTTGCAAAGACAAATCTAATTGTAGAAATTTCTCATCTGGATCAGCCTGCAGGTTCACGGTAAAGGTTTCAAGCGTCAAGAATACTGGCGCATGTGCTGGCTCTTCGTGTTTCGCCTCTACTTTTTTATGGTCTGATTTTTGTTGGGTTAAAAACCAGGCTGCACCGCCGCCGCCAGCTAACAACACAACAGCTGCAATGATAATAATCAGTTTTTTCTTCGATGCCGGAGCTGCGGCTTCTGCATCTGGTTTTGGATCTTGCGCCATATTTATTACCTTTTCTGTTTTAACTGTTACGTGAGTCGCTTATTATGCGGCCTCAGTGAGCATTATTGACTATATTATGAAAAAAAGACCTTGTAGCAAGCGCAGATAAGACGTGAAAAAAGGCGCTAGATTATGGTTTTCTATTTAACCGCGAAACAACTTACCGACGCCAACATCTCGGTCGATTGAGCATGCTACACATCGCTTTAAGCAAATGTATCGACTAAGCCATTGGTTACCCGTACAACCGGGCTAGTTTTGGTTGCAGTTTCCGTTTGCGCTAAATTGGCATTGCTCTGCGCCTGTGCAAGCGCCCTATTTTGCTCAGCTTGCTGAAAGCTTTGTTGTGATTGCTGACTGGTATTAACATTGGCTTGACCGAGCTGAATGCCTGATTCTTGCATTCTATCGCGCAAGTTTGATAAGCCATGTTCTAAAGCTTTTCTAACCTCATCATTATCTGAAATAAATGTCGCGTCAGCCTGATCATTATGTACATGAATCACCACTTTTAGCGGACCTAAATCCGGTGGGTTTAATGTCAGCGATGCTGATTGCTCGCCTGCACCAACCATCCACATTACTTTTTGGCTAATGGCTTGATCCCAACCAGTTTTACCTGGAAAAACATTGATAGTATTGGCGCTGCCAGCTTGCTGTGCAGCCAATGGATTATTGGCTTGTGCGTTGACCACCTGCGCCGCGGGCACCTGAAGCACCGTTGTAACATTGGTGGCAACTTCTTTACCAGCAAACTCTTTAACTGCATTAAGTATGCTTTTATTTGCGCTTAAATCCTCAACCGCAGTTTTAGCAGCAACATTCTCAAACTTACCTTCATCAGGACGCGGCATACCTGTGGCCTTACTATCTGCGCTATCAGCAGTACTTTTTTCGTCAGTACTTTTAACTTGAGACAAGGCATTATCTAGCATTGGATCCAGGTTTTTCTGTGTTTTAGCGGTTGTATCTACGCCTGAAGATAATTGCGTATTTGTATTAACCTCGGGCGGAGTTAACGTGTTTTGCGAATTAAGCAATGCAGTAATATGCGCGATTGCACCAAGGTTAGGGCTCGCAACACCTTGTGCGGTTAGATCATCTAAGCTTGGAGCAAGCGCATTAAGACCCTCATCTTTTTCGCCTTTGGCAGCCAAAGATAATTCAATACCGGCTAATGGATCGCTCACAATCAAGCCGGGCTGCACGTCTTGGGCGACATTAGCAAACTGATTAAGCGCTTCATCAGTACTCGCTTTTGTTGCCGCCTCTTGCTTATTTGCAGCAGATACTTTTGCCGCTTGCGTATTTTGCGGTGTTTTATTTTGCGCGTTTACCTGTGGCGCATGATTGGGTTGAGATGACTGCTTTTTAGCTTGCTTGGCCAACTCCATTTGAAAAGGTGTTTTTGTAGCGCTAGCTGTCGATTTATTTAAATTCGGCTCACTTTTGCCAGCAAGCTCAGTTATATTTTTTTGAGCGGACAGAGGTGCTTTTAATAATGAAGTTTGCATATCGCTCAACCTTTTAGACGTAGTTCAATATTAGCGTTTGTGTGGTTATTTCAATTGATTAAAATAAAGCCTAATCAACGCTTAGTTCTGCTTATTCGTGTTGCATATTCATCTGTCATTTTTTGATCTTTCTTTTGCTCAACTTTAAGCTCGCGCTTGTCTGAGCGCGTTATCAGCACATCATACGAGCGTTTTTTACGCTGACTTTCTTGCCAAAGCTCACGATGCACGCTGACCTGCCGCTTAGCCGTTGCCACCACATCTTGTTGCCCGGCAATCGCTTGATCGAGCTTTTTAAAAAAGTTTTGAAAATTCTGGTAAGCCTCAGCGTTCATGCCAATGGCAAGTGACTTATTTAAATTATCAAGATAACCTAGCCGATACTCAATTAACATGTCATGTTTTTTCTGCGCATCATCTGCGACTTTCATGGCGCTAGCTAAAGCTTCAGTAGCCAGCTCCACTTCTTTAGTGGCAATTTCATCCAACATTTTTAACACATTTTTTGATTGTGAAACCATGGCTTATTCCTATGTGTTTTCCAAATTAAGTTTAATTCAACGGGATTCCATCTAACACACCGGCTAAAAAGTGAATACTCTCATCCCAATCGGCACGCTGCGACACATCTTGCTGTAAAAACTGCTCAATAATTTCATGTCTTGCAATCGCTAAATCCAGTAAGGGATCACTACCCGCTTCGTAAGCACCAACGTTGATTAAGTCTATACTCCGCATGTAACGCGAATTAAGCTGCTTTAACTTCTGCGCCAACTTTTGGTGCGCGGGGCTAGTAATGTTATGCATAGCACGGCTAATCGACTGCTCAATATCAATTGCAGGATAATGACCGCTTTCAGCCAAGCTACGGCTTAACACAATATGGCCATCTAAAATTGCACGTGCGGCATCAGCAATAGGGTCTTGCTGATCATCGCCCTCTGTCAATACTGTATAAAAAGCGGTAATTGAGCCCTCGCCTCGTAGCCCGTTGCCTGTACGCTCTACCAATGCCGGCAATTTAGCAAATACAGATGGCGGATAACCTTTGGTTGCAGGCGGCTCGCCAATCGCCAGTGCGATTTCACGTTGCGCCATGGCATAACGTGTCAGTGAATCCATAATCAACAACACATTTTTACCTTGATCACGAAAATTCTCGGCAATGGTTGTTGCATAGTTAGCGCCTTGCAAACGCATCAAGGCAGAAGCATCGGCAGGGGCGGCCACCACCACAGAGCGCGCCAGTCCTTCAGGGCCTAAAATCTGCTCGATAAACTCTTGTACTTCACGCCCACGCTCACCGATCAAACCCACCACAATCACGTCTGCCGTGGTATAGCGCGCCATCATGCCTAACAGCACACTTTTACCCACGCCAGAGCCTGCAAACAAGCCCATCCGCTGGCCACGGCCAACGGTTAGCATGCTGTTGATAGCACGCACACCTACATCTAATACATCTTCAATAGGTGCGCGCATTAGAGGGTTCATCGGCCGCGAGGTTAACGCCGCACTTTGTGTTGCTTGAATAGGCCCAAGGCTATCTAATGGGTTACCTGCGCCATCTAATACGCGACCTAGCAGCTCATTACCAACGGGTAAATGACGCGCTCTATCAGTCACGCGCCTACGTGGGGGCTGCCCATGATGAGGCTTAGGCAAGCTATCTGCCACCTCTAAAGCAAACACTTTGGCACCAGGCACTACGCCATCGACGCTACTTTGCGGCATCAACAACATACGCTCGCCATCAAAACCAACCACTTCAGCTTCAACTCGGCGCCCCTCATTCAACGGCACAAAACAGGCACTTCCAATCGGCAATTTAATCCCGACCGCCTCCATCACCAACCCGGTTAATTTAACAATGCGTCCAGCAATTTCCAAAGGCTCAACGATTCGTAAAATTTCTTTACAGTCACGAATATGGTCATGCCAGCGTTGCTGATGAACGTTAGGCTGTAGCTCACCTGCAGTTTTCAGCAGTTGCTGGTTCACGTCAGCAACCAGTCATTATTTTGCGCCAAGGCCTCGGTGATTCTCTTCCAGCGCATTTCATTGGTAGCATCTACCTGATTCGCCCCAGTTTCAACCTGACAGCCACCACGCTCAATATTGCTATCTTCGTGTATTTGCCAATGATCATTGGCAATTTCATCGGCCATATATTCGCGTAACAGCTGCATATCATCACGATGTACTAAAATTCTGGCAGGTTTTTGAATATGCGGTAAATAATGAATGGCGTCCAACACAACAGGCAACAAAGCCTGCGTATCAACACTTAACTTAACTTTAAGCATTGCCTTTGCAATATCTAAAGCTAACGATAAAACGTCATCTGCAATTTGCTCATCGGACTGCTCCAAAGCATGACTAAACGCATTCATTAACGTTAAAAAGCTTTGTTGATCCTCTTGACCGCGCTCCCTTGCGTTTGCCATGCCCACAGCAAACCCTTCCTGCATGCCTTTACTATAAGCCTCTTTACGCGCACTTTCAAAAATTTGTGCTATTTGCTCCGTCTCAACAGCAGGGCTTTTGTTCTGCGGTGAACTTCCGTTGCCACGCGTGCCGGTCAAGCTTTGATTAGCATCTGCAAATGACGCCATCTCCCAGCGTTCATAGGCTGTTTGCTGCTCCTTAGGCACCTTCATGTTAGACATTCTGAGCAACCTTATACATATTGATCATCGCCACCCTTACCAGCCAGCTGAATTTGACCTTCATCCGCAAGCCTGCGCACTATCTGCAGAATTTGTTTCTGCTGTGCTTCAACTTCAGATAATTTAACTGGGCCTTTGGATTCCAAATCTTCTCGCATCATCTCTGATGCACGTGATGACATGTTTTTAAATATTTTTTCACGCATTTCTTCCGTCGTGCCTTTTAGCGCAATAATCAGTGTTTCAGATTGCACCTCACGCAACATGACCTGAATACCTTTATCGTCAATATCCATGATGTTATCAAACACAAACATCTCATCCATAATCTTCTGCGCCATGTCATCATCGTAATTCTTCAAGCCCTCCATGATGATAGCTTCGTTGTCACCATTCATAAAGTTCATGATTTCTGCGGCTACTTTAATACCGCCCATGGTTTGTTTTTTGATGTTTTCATTACCTGTCAGCAACTTGGTCATCACATCATTCAACTCACGCAAAGCCACCGGCTTAACCCCATCAAGCGTGGCAATACGCAACATGACATCTTGGCGCATTCTTTCCGGAAAATGTCCGATAATTTCTGACGCCTGGTCTGGCTCTAAATGCACTAAAATTGTTGCAATAATCTGTGGATGCTCATTTTTAATAAACTCAGCCACCGTGTGCGAATCCATCCATTTTAAGCTTTCAATACCGCTGGCATCACGCGTTTGCAAAATACGGTTAAGTAAGCTTGAGGCTTTATCTTCACCCAGCGCTTTATTTAACACAGAGCGAATATATTCATCAGAATCCAAGCCAAGATTACTACTTAACCCAGCCTCTGTCAGAAAATCCGTGACCGCTGTTTCTACTTGCTCACGCCCCACTGACTTCATGGTAGCCATGGCGGCCCCCAGCTTTTGCACTTCTTTCGGGCTCAGAAATTTCATCACCTCGGCAGCTTCATCCTCACCAAGCGCCAGCATCAATACTGCGCTACGCATTACCCCTGCATCACTCATATTTACGACTCATTTCCATTGGTCCAATTTGCAACCACATTGGCAACCATTCTAGGGTTATCTTTTGCTAACTGTTTAGCTGCCTCTAAATTTTGATCATATGCAGCCTTAACAATCGGTGCTTCCTGTTCACCACTTAAACTCACTACAGTATCTGCCGCCTCAAGTTGTGGCACAGATGGCTGTGAAAGTGTCGTAAGCTTACCCATTAAAGGCTTCAATACGCGTGAATAAAGCAACATCAACACCACAATACCCACAATAAAACGTAGCGCATCCTTGCCATACTCAATCACGCGTTGATTCTCCCACAAAGGCACAGCAGGCAATACTTCTCTTGGTTCACCAGCAAAGGGCGTATTCACCACCGTGAGCGAGTCACCGCGCTCTTTATTAAAGCCCATCGCCTGCATTGCAAGGTCATTGATTTGTGTTTTTTCAGCGGCTGTCAGTGGACGATAAGTCACTTTACCCGCCTTATCCACCACCTGCATGTTATTCACCACCACCGCCACATTTAAGCGCTTAATGCCACCCATCGGCTGCTGCGTATAACTCACGGTTTTATCTACTTCATAATTGGTAGTGAGGTTTTTTTCACTGTTAACAGGCGTGGTATTCACAGCACCAATGTCGCCAGAGTTAGCAGGAGCATTGATTGGCGCCGTAGCGTTGGCCTGCGGCTGATTAGACAGCGCACCCGGTACCCCGGCAACATCACCGTTACTGGTTTGCGATTCATTGGTTTGCATACTGCGTATGGCGGCGGCATCCGGCTGCTGATTTGGCTTGAAGGTTTCTGCCGCTTGCTCCTGAGTAGAAAAATCAATTTCCGCACTCGCTTCTGCACGCACATTTTTAAGCCCAACAATAGGCGTAATGATTGATTCGATCCGTTTTACAATACTTTGTTGAATATCCTCAACGTACTTGAGCTGTGCTGGGTCCAGATTTTTGTTGCCCATTTTTTTAGAAGTATCTGATAGCAAATTACCATTTTGATCCACCACTGTCACATTTGCAGTCGGCAAATTAGGCACGCTACTTGCCACCAAATGTACAACGGCGCTCACCTGCTGCGCATCCAGGCTACGTCCGGCGCGTAAATTAAGCAGCACTGAGGCTGTTGGTTTTTGTTGATCTCGCGCAAAAACTGAAGGCTTGGGGATAGCCAAATGAATTCTCGCGCCTTCTACCGCACCAATAGACTGAATGCTCCGTTCTAGCTCACCTTCTAGTCCACGCTGAAAATTCACTTGCTCTACAAATTGCGACACACCGAACTTTTGATTCTCTAACAACTCAAAACCAATGTTGCCACCCTTAGGTAAACCATCTGATGCGAGTTTTAATCGTGCCTGATGCACCTGCGAAGCGGGGACTAAAATCGCTGAACCACCGTCAGAAAATTTATACGGCACATTCATTTTTTCTAGCGCAGCTACAATCGCGCCACCATCCCGATCAGAATAGTTAGAAAATAAAACGCGATAATCAGGTTGCTGACTCCAAAGCCAAAATACCACCATGACCGCCACCACTGCTGCAATCCCAGCAACCAATAGCAGCTTACTTCCCATTTGAGAAAAAGCGCCTGTTGCACCACCACTAGCCAAGGCCGCGTCTGTTGCTGCTGCCATTATATTTCTCCAATTTTTTATGCATTAAATACTTAACAAACGCTTGTCACCCAAAAAAAATAATTGCTTTGATGACTTATTGAATAGCATTATGCCAATGTCTAGCAATATCAAACTTAGGAATAGAGCAATTTTCTTTGGTTTATTTACAGACTGACTCTTTACGCAAAGTGTTAAATTAGTCATAAGAGAATTTTTAGGTTAATTTGAACTACGGAGACCAACCATGAAAGCAGGTGGAATTGATTCAAGCAGAATAGAATCTATGCTTGCACAGATGAAACTGGCAGCTCAGCGCCCTCAAACTGAGGCGCTAGGCGGGCTCGCGTCATCAATCGGCGTACAGAAATTACAAACTACCGGCAAAGTTGACTTTGCCGACGCGTTAAAAGCATCACTAGACAAAGTAAACGACGTGCAACAAGCGTCATTAAAACTAGGTAAAAACTTTGCTATGGGCGACGACAGCGTCAGCTTGTCCGATGTCATGATTGCAGGACAAAAAGCCAACATCGCTTTTCAAACCACCATACAAGTGCGAAACAAATTGGTTTCAGCTTACCACGACATTATGAATATGCAGGTTTAGCCCACTTGCTTCAAGCCGTCCCCTGAGCTTGTCGAAAGGTGACGATAATGATGCTGGCGAATGGATAACCCAGGTTAAATAATCACATCCTCTTCATCGGCTTTATTTTCTTCTAACCGATATAACCACGCTAAAATTTCAGCAATCGCCTGATACAGCGCAGGCGGTATATGATCATCGATATCCACCTGCATCAGTAGCGCTACCAAATCTTTAGATTCATGCACAAAAACACCATGTTGCTTAGCTCTGGCAATTATTTGTTCTGCAATTAAGCCACGACCTTTTGCAACTACCTTAGGCGCATAATCCCCCGACGCATAGCTTAAGGCAATCGCATGCTGGTTAGGGTTTGGGCTATTACTCACAGTCAACTGCGAATTAGGTGCAAGGCCTAGCGTCACATTCTGCCCCGCACGTATGTCAGTTTTACTCATACGACGTCACTGTCAACGCATCTAGTTGCAAACCACTATCGGTCATTGCCTGCGTTAAATGATCACTTTTATTTTTAAGCGTGTCTAAAGTAGCGGCTTGCTCAGCTAATATATTGATGCGCACATGCTCACCTACTAAGCTTAACTTAGCAGTCACTTTACCTAAGTTAGGTAAATGCAGAGTAATCTCGCTGGCAAAAGGTCGGCTTTCATCCAAGTCCTGCTGTACAGGCTCTTCAGCATTCTGGCGATCTTGCAAATGCACATCCCAATCCATTTTCTGCCCAGGCCAAACTTCACCATGCCAAGACAAACGTTGATTATCTAACACGGCTAATTGTTGCGCCATTAAAGTGGCAATTTGTGCATTATGTTGATTTTGGGGTTCTTGCATCAATGCGGCTACGGTGCGCTGCCCTTGTACCATTGCATTTAAGTGTGATTCATAAAACAAGCCGCTGTTGCTTAACGCCTGCCTTAAATCCTGCGCTATCAATTGTGGGTTCTTAGGTGAGTGTGTCACCACTGACACGGCCTCAAACCGGGTTGAGGCTCCCGCAGTTTCGGCCTCTTTTAAATAACGCCCAAGCAACTGCGCCGCAGGGCTTAACTCAATTGCCGCGCCTGACGACTTTGCAGTAGGTGGTGCAAGTAAAAATGTAGGTACGGGGCTATCTTGCATATAGCGTAGCAATAAAGTTTGGCCAGCGCGCGCCGCTGTACCCAACTCCATTTTAAGCATGGTTTGATCAACCTTAACCAGATAAGCCTTATCATCTAGCTTGGTCATCACCTGCGCCAAATACTCCTGCCCTTTAACAAATGAAAACGCGCGGGCATTAAGCTCCTGCATCGCACTGCCAATGTTATCAGTCGCTAACACTGGCAGCACTCTAGCCACTGGGTTAACCACAGTACCGATGCTTAAATTATCAGGTGGTTTTAGCATCTTTAACCATATAGATTACTGACTATAAGCTTGCGTCAATCGCTGTTCAGTTTGGTGAGTATTCATCAGTTTATTTAGACGCGCCATCCACGGAGATACCAAATTGCGTATTTCACGGTCATGGGCAAGAATACTTTTAATACTGGCCACTTTACGTTTAAGCGCATCCCCAGGCAACGGCTCTGAGTTTTCCAATGTTTTTAGCTGGGCTACTTGCTGTGAGCAATTCACCTCAAGCTCAGTAAGCGCATCCCAATCCTGCATTCTGGCCGCATGCAACATTTGCTGCATAATGTCAGCAACAGATTCATATAACACGATTGTATTTTGATGTTCCATGCAATTTTACCTTTGATTAAACTTATGCCAAGTAGGCAAGGCTACGATTAACGCCAGCACCTTGCTGAGGTGTACTTTGTTGATTTGCACCAGCCTGATTAACGCCCGTTTGGTTAGCACCGGCTTGATTAACAACCTGAGCCACGGCTTTATTTTGATCAATCGCCTCCCAAGAGCTTTTTAAATCCGTTAAAAGCTTAATCACCTCTTGCACTATTTCCGGCTGGTTGCGCACATGGGCTGCAGTTAAGCGAGCGCTCATGTAGGCGTAAAGCGCATCTAGGCTTTCAGCAACTTCACCGCCGGCTTTTTTATCTAAACTCAAGCGCAAACCACTTTCAATAATCATAATCGCCTTACTCAACATCGCCCCTTTTTGTTGAATATCCTGGCTTTGCATGTGCACAATCGCACTGCGGCTCGCTGCAATCGCTCCATCGTAGAGCATCACAATCAGCTTCACCGGGCTAGCGGCTAGCACACCAGTTTCAATACCGATTTTGGCATAACCATTAACCCCTTGCTGATTCAGACCAAACATAATGATGTCCTTTTCTAGTTGTTATTAGCGTTAATTGAAGCAATTTGCTGCGTTAGAAAGCTACTGGTGGTTGACATGCTTGATAGCAAAGTATCAAGCCTAGTAAACTGCGCGCGATAACGTGCTTCGATCGAGGCTAAACGTACATTAAGCGCATCGGTCTGTTTATCCAAACGTTTAATAGAGTTAGTAATCCCGTCAGTTTTTGCGGTTAAAATACCCGTATCACTCAGCAAGTTTTTAATCACGCTATCTAGCTGCGCGGCATAACCAATACTAAAGTTAACCGTACCGCGCGCACCCAAGGCCCCGCCTGCTACCTTTAGACTTAACCCTTCACTCGCATCACCTATTGCGCCTATTAAATTAGTGCCACTGCCCGTTGCCGTTACGCCATTAATCGTCCCCTGAGCGTTAACCAAGCTAGTACCAAGTTGACTCACGGTAACGGCATAAGTGCCGGCTTGGGTTTTGCTGGTGCTGGCTACAAAGCTTATTTGCGGGTCTGTGGCTTTAGCCGTGGCAGCAAATAAGCTGGCAATATCACCAAAGTTATTAGTAATCGCGCTAGTGAGTTTAGTGGCATCAAGCGCTAGCTGCCCGGTACGCTGAAAAGACACACCAATATGGCTAAGAGAATTAAGCGAACTGCCGTTAGCAACCGTGCTAGTCATCACCGCTCTTATTTGGTTAATCACGCCTCTGGCGGTGGCGTCACCTAATAGTACGCCGGAGGCCTTGCCTGCCCCATCGAACTTGGTCAGATTACGCAAGGTGGTATCTAATTTATTAAACGCATCTACAAAAGCAGTGACAGAGGTTTTTACGGCCTCTTGGTTGCTGGCAACGCCCAAACTCACTGCGTTACCGCCACTGGTTGTTAATAAATTGAGTGTCACACCTTCAATCATATCGCTAATCGAGTTACTAGATTTAACCACCGCAATGCCGTCAACCTCTAAAATCGCATCTTTAGCAGCTTGCACTTGTGTTAAGTTTTTACCTGCACCTGCACTCGCCGTTGGATCATAAGCCAATTGCGACAAACCAACCGCATCCAGATGGTTGGCATCATCATCTACCACGGATATTTTTAGACTATTCACTTCACCGGTGTCTTTAGAGGTAATCACCAACCGATTACCGGCGCCGTCATTCACAATGGTTGCACTTACACTACTGTTTGCGGCGTTAATCGCATCACGCACACCAGCTAGTGTGTTATTGGTGCTATCAATTGTGATATTTACATCTGTTTTAGCGACATTAGGTGAAAATGTACTGGGTGATGGTGGCGAAATTACCTCGGGGGTAAATGTGCCAAATGAAATTGTAAGTGTACCGGTACCCACAACATCTGATGTATTGGCAAAGCCGCCCAGCGCCAGCTTTTGAGATTTTGCCAACTGGCTAACGCTCACTGCGTAGTCTCCGACAGTAGCACTACCATTAGAAGTAGCGCTAAATACACTGGTATTAGCGGAGGTTACTGTTTGTGCATTAAACTTAGTAACACTTGAAAGCGCGCTGACTGAAGTTTGA
The DNA here is from genome assembly GCA_013141495.1 of Methylotenera sp. Taxonomy (GTDB): domain Bacteria; phylum Pseudomonadota; class Gammaproteobacteria; order Burkholderiales; family Methylophilaceae; genus Methylotenera. The sequence continues at coordinate 32,445 of JABFQV010000007.1, forward strand.
AAAGTGGACAAGGCGCTCTTTAAGCTACCGTACGCCGATATTTCAGATTGATAAGTTGTTTTTTGTTTTGCCACTGCGTTTAATGGCTTTTTTTCGACATTCATCAAACTGGCCACGATGGACTCTACGTCTAGGCCAGATCCAATCCCTGCGGATGAAATTCCCATGCCAATCTCCTTCGTTCACTTTTGACCAATTAAACAAAAGCTTATTTAATTACCATTTAATAAAAAACGCCAATAAACAAACCGCTCTACAAATATTAACGGCAGAATATCAGTAAAATTTAGTTATTCAAGCGAGGAATTAAGAGTATTTAATCTATCTATTTAACTTAAAGGTGACACTATCAGGTGACATCTCACCTGAGCCTAGGAAACCGCTGATTTACTCAACTGCTCACCCTGAGCCTGTCGAAGGGTGTTTTTAATACAGTGATTCTTAAGATGAAAGTATTGGCATGGTTCGACAGGCTTCTCGCATGAATAACCAGCTTTAGCTGGTATATTCTGCGGTGATGTCAAGTACTGGCGCACCACGAACCGATTTATTCAGCGCCGCCCTAGTTGAAATAAGTGATTTTCAACCAGTTGATTTTAAATTGTAAAACCATGCAACTTACGGGTGAATACCAACAAAACTGTAGTGACTGCCGAATGCGCTGAGGCTCGCAAAGCGGCAGGCTTTGATTTAAGCAGTTTGCCTAATCACCAAGCCTTGTAAGCGACCTAATGTTTTAGAAAATGCCAATACTTCTTCATTCGGAATTTGTCTCAACACTTTTTGTGTGGAAGTATCAACTACTTTAACCACCATACGGTCAGACTCTTGATCCATTGAAAACTCAATGTTTTGCAATGTAGGCGCAACCAGCTCATTCAATTTTTTAACGGCGGCGGCAAGCGAAGCTTTATCCACCTCTACCGGCGGTTTGTTTTCAACAGCCTTCACCCCTACCGCAACGCTTGCCGGCTTATCAACGGCACCTGGCCCACCAGCAGCACTCTGCGGAGCCGTTGGTCTTTTTACAGCGCCATAAGCCTCTAATGATGAATTGAACATGATTATCTCCTTTGTAAAACCCTACATAACGATCAATCATGCAGGTGATAGAGTGATTAAATTCTTAAACTTTATTAAAATTAACTACATTTGCCTTTGTTGCATTTAAAACCTCATTCGGTTTTATCTGCTTCTACTTCCGTTATCGGCAGCGTTTATTGAAAATTTAGGGCTAATGCAAAATATTTTTAATTATTTTTTACAACGCTCAAATATCAGGAGAAAATCCCACCGGTTGATAACAGCCTCGATAGCTCGACAAGCCCACCAACCATGCAATGCAATCTAGCAAGCCTCGATGTAACGCTGTGGAATCGAGGGCAACACCCTAGCACCAACATAAAAAAACCCACAGGACGATTAGTCCTATGGGTTTTAACTTACTTATTACGTATTTTTAAACGTAACTGCTTACTAAACTTAACCTCTTAACAGTGCTAACACGCCGTTAGGGAGAGAGTTTGCTTGCGCTAACATCGCAGTACCTGCTTGTTGCAAGATTTGACCACGAGTCAAGTTTGCAGTTTCTGCCGCAAAGTCAGCATCCATGATACGAGATTTAGCTGATGAAATATTCTCTACAGAAGTTTGCAAATTGCTAATCACAGAGTTAAAGCGGTTTTGCACTGCACCCATCGCTGCACGACCAGTATTCACTTCAGAGAGCGCTCTATCAATCGTAGCGATCATGGTTTGTGCATTAGCATAAGATTTCACGTCCCCAGCACCCACTTGAGTACCTGCAAGTTTTGCTGATGATGCTCCAGTTGTACCAGCAGTTAAACCTGTAGTAGCAACTGTTGCTGTTCCTGAGCTTGCCACAATAATTTCAGATGTTGAAAGGCCAGTCACTGCAGCACCAGCTGAATCAAGACCAGAAGTACCTGCCAATTTACTCAACGTTACTAAACCCGCTACATCAGCTGTTGCAGTTACTCCAGTTTTATCAGTAATTGCATTGATGGCTGCAGCTAATGAAGCACCGCGATCTGGAGCTGCAGTTCCAGCAGCCACGGCTCCAACATCGAAGCCGTTAATTTTCAAATCACCAGCTGTGATAGCGGTAAAGGCAGTAGCCGCCAAACCAGTTACTGTTGACTTATATCCTTTGCCAAGTGCTGTAGTTTGAACATTCGCAATATCGCTTATACCAATAGTCTCACCTGCGTTTGCACCTACTTGGAAGTTTTGGTTAGCAAAACTACCATCTAACAACTTAGTACCATTGAATGAAGTTTGAGAAGATACGCGTTGAATTTCTGCTTGCAGCTGTACCACCTCAGAATTCAGCGCATCACGGTCAACTTGTGTATTAGTAGCGTTAGATGATTGAACAGCTAATTCACGCATACGTTGTAAGCTATCGGTTACTGATGACAAAGCACCTTCAGCAGTTTGCGCTAAAGAAATACCATCATTTGAGTTACGAATCGCCACTGCCTGACCGCGAATTTGTGAATCCATACGGTTAGCAATGGACAAGCCAGCAGCATCATCTTTAGAGCTGTTAATACGTAAGCCTGATGATAAACGTTGAATTGATGTGTTAAGTGAGCTTTGTGATGCGCTTAAATTACGTTGTGTGTTAAGTGAAGCGATGTTGGTATTGATGACTGAAGCCATGATATTTCTCCTAAGTTTTTAGTTAACCTACTATTACACCGTCTTGCTTTTAGCGTTGCAGATGTTGTTCAATTTGCGCTGCTGTTGTAACTATTATCGGTAGGCTTTTTAAAAAGTTTAGCGTTTGGTTGAAAAAAATTTAAACTTAATTTTTATCTAAAATCTAAATCTACGCTTTACTTTTATCACTTGCCGATTAAGCAATCCTGATGTTTAGGGTATCGGTTGTGATGGCTAAATCTTTAGGGGATGTAAAATTTATGGTGAGTTTTTTGCTAAAAAACATGGTAAATATAATTTACAATATAAATAAAAATCAAAGGCTTATAAAATTATTGGCTAGATATAACAATCGTTATAAATAAATGAACCGCCCTCCTACAGTAAGTAAGCTTGGTGTAACATTGTGGAATAAAGGGGCAAAGTCACGCTAGCTTTGATTCCGCGAAGCTACGTAAAGGGCTACATGACTGAGCCTGTCGAAGTGGCTACATCAAAGCTATATATTGTTAGATCAACTTACTCCACTAGGCCAAACTTAAATGCGTAATGTGTAAGCTCTGAATTGTGGCGTAACTGCATTTTGTCTAACAAACGGCTACGGTACATACTGATAGTTTTTACTGATAATGATAGTTTTTCTGCAATTTCGCTCACAGATGAGCCGGATGCAATCAAAATCAGGGTTTGAAATTCACGATCTGATAGCAGTTCATGCAGGGCTTTGTTGTTTTCCATGCCAACTTGGTTGGCTAAAATTTCGGCGACTTCAGGGGTGATAAATTTTTTACCTTTGGCAACGGTGTGAATCGCGTTAACCAGTTCTGACGATGCACTTTGCTTACACAAATAGCCGGCAGCGCCTGCTTTTAGTGCGCGCACTGCGTATTGGTCTTCTTTATGCATCGATAGCATGAGTACAGCAATGTGATTATTTTCACGTTTAATGTATTTCAGTGCGTCTATGCCACTACGGTCTGGCATTGAAATATCCAGCAACATCACGTCCGCATTAGGTTGGCAGCCTAGTTTAATCGCCTCATTCGCATTTTGCGCTTCAGCAATCACCACAATGTCTTCTGTTTCGGCCAAAATTTGTTTAAGGCCTGCTCTTAAAATGGCATGGTCATCCGCGATGATGACCTTAATTTTATTTTTTTTCACTATTAGCTACACCGTCATATTTAAAAATGCACAATAAATAATAAAACGAGACCTTTGCACGAAACACTAAAAAGCCTATTTTTATCAAGAACGCTAAAATCATGTCATTTCGAACGAAGAGAGAAATCTAATTAATTCAACACGTTGCAAAGATTCCTCTCTTCGTTCGGAATGACAACTTGAGAATTTTTAGCTTTAAATCGGTTCGTGCAAAGCTCTCAAAGCTACGCAATAGGCAACTTTACCGTCACCACAGTGCCATGCTTGCCAGCTTGATCGATACTAAAGCTACCCTGTAACGCCGCCACGCGTTCTTGCATACCACGCAGGCCAAATGAATTGGCTTTAAACGTATCGCTAGATTTTATTCCGACCCCGTCATCACTAATCGTCAGCACAATTTCTTTAGCATGTGCGCTGATATCCAAGCTTACTTTTTTTGCGCCCGCATGTTTTGCAATGTTAGACATTGATTCCTGACAAATGCGAAATAAGGTAATCGCTTGGTCTGGCGTCACTTCAATTTCAGCTTGGTTACAAGTAAATTTACAAGGGGTGGCGCTATGCTTCTCAAACGCATGCGCCTGCCATTCTAACGCTGCCACAATACCTAAATCCAGTATGTTTGGTCTTAAATCACTTGAAATTCTATGTACTGCTTCAAAAGTATTGTCTATTACAGATTCCAGGTTCTGCGCTTGCTCCACTGATACCGCCTGCCCTGCTCCCAGACGTTTAATAATAGACGACAAGCCAATTTTAACTGCGGTTAAATTACCACCCAAATCATCATGAATTTCACGCGCAATTCTGGTGCGCTCCTGCTCTTTAATTTGATTCAAATGCGTGGTGAGTTCAGCCAACTCACGGCGAGACTCTTCAATTTCATGCTTTTCATTCTTACTTTGTGTGATGTTGATCATAATGCCTTCCCACTGGGTTTCACCAGTAGTTAGCACTCTGGGCGTGGACCGCACATTGATCCATTTATTATCTTGCCAATTATCAATCCAAACCCGCCCTTCCCAATCTAACACATTAAGATTTTTGGCTGATAAAGTCAGGCGTTTACGCAACGCAGACCGATCCTTTGCATTCATTAAGGCATAAAACAGCGTTGGATTTTGTTTTAATTCTTCAGCCGTTAAACCAAGCAACGCCTTACAGCCTTCACTTAAGTAGATAAATTTTATTTCTGCATTGGCATCAAGCTGAAACTGGAAAAACAAGCCCGGCATATTTGACACCATGGCATGAAAGCGAATTTCAACATCGCTTAACACCTGTACCGATTGTTCTTTACAGGTACCGCAATCTAAAGCTACGGCAGATAATAGCGCGTTATCGGGCAATGCCGTTTGCTGTGACAGCTTTTGTTGATCAATAATTTTATGCATGCTGATGATTCCAATAGTAGTTGCACCGTGCTAAAAACCAACACATCAGGCGCAACTAAACTTTAAACCTAAAATCTCTTTTTATCCATGAATGTAATTTTTAGGCGGCTTCAATTAATTTTTAACACAAGCTTTTAAACACCTAGTTTATTTTTATCTGATTTTAATTTGCCGTTACACACTTAAATAAAAAATATGCGATAATAAGAACTATTATCATTTAAAAAATTCATACTTGAACTGAATATGCAATTTTTATCACAACTAAAAACTGGTCAAAACGCTATTATCTCTGCCATAGAAGCTGAAGAGTCGCTATTTCATCGCTTATCGGCATTGGGTTTTCGTGTGGGTAAGCCACTGCGTATTATCCGTCGCGCTAATTTTAATGGTCCACTTCATGTACGTTTGGGTACCACTGATATTATTTTACGCTTGGTCGATGCCACGCGCATTCATGTTAACCTAAGTTAACCAATTACCGCTTAAAGTTAGCACCAGTGAGCTAAAATTTTGCTGCGCTATATTCAAAGTAGATAGCAACTTTTATTTGATTGACCAGTAGTGATTTTTGTGAGTTAAAACCCATGCTGATAAAAGTCGCATTAAAAACCGTTTTATTTCGTTGAGTTATCAAAGGTAGCCGCATGAAACGTATCGCACTGTTAGGCATGCCTAACACAGGCAAGTCCACACTGTTTAACCGTATTAGCGGCGCATCTGCCAGAGTGGGCAATTGGCCTGGCATTACCGTTGATCTAATGAGCGCAAAAATACTCATCGGCGGCCATATTGCTGAACTCATTGACCTTCCCGGTATTTATGATTTACACGGATTTTCTGACGATGAACAAGTAGTTCGGCATTTTTTAGCCAATAACTCGGTAGATTTAGTCATTATTTTGCTCAACAGCTCGCAAATTGACCGTCAGCTTGCTTTAGCCCTACAAATTAAAAAACTAAATTTACCCGCGGTGCTGGCTTTAAATATGATAGATGAAGCCAATCAGGCCGGCATCACCATCGACACCGAAAACTTTGAAAAAGCATTACAAATGCCGGTGATACAAATCAGCGCCAAATACGGTGATGGTCTGCCTAAAGCGCTGCAAGCCGCCACGCAAATCATCAATCAAAATCAAAAATCCACCAGCCCGCAAACGATTAGTCAGCTTTTAAAAGAAGATAGTCAAATTGAACAAGAGATGGAAGCCTTGATTCAACGTCACGTGCATATTCCCGTGACGCTTTCAGACAACACCACCGACAAAATTGATCAAATTTTGCTACACAAATGGTTTGGGTTACCTTTATTTTTTATTGCCATGTATGCGCTGTTTGAGTTTATTTTTACGGTCGGCAAACCGCTGCAAGATGGTCTGGCCTGGGCTTTAAACCTTTTACGCACAGAGCTCTTAGACGCAGCCTTTGCCTCTAGCCCGGCATGGCTAAGTGGTTTGATGTTAGACGGTGTTTACAATGGCGTGGCTACCGTGGCGGCATTTGTGCCCATCATTGTGCTGTTTTTTTTAGTGATGGCCATGGTTGAAGACAGCGGCTATTTATCACGCGCGGCTTTTTTAATGGATGCACTGATGGCAAAAATGGGCTTGGATGGCCGCGGCTTTGTGATGATGCTAATGGGCTTTGGTTGCAACGTGCCCGCACTGATGGGCACGCGTGTAATGCGCTCGCGTCCCATGCGCTTACTCACGATGCTGGTGATTCCGTTCTCGCTATGCTCGGCGCGCTTACAAGTGTTTATTTTTATCATCGCAGCATTGTTTACCGCACAGCATGCGCCTATCGTACTGTTTTCGCTATATGCCATGAGTTTTTTAACCATGTTTATCACGGCGTTGCTGTTTCAGGGGCAATACAAAAACTCAGAACCCTTTATATTAGAACTGCCGCCTTACCGCTTCCCTACTCCACGGCAAATCGTATTGCGTGGCTGGCATGAAGTAAAACACTTTCTAAATCGTGCCAGCAAATTTATCATCATCGGTGTGGTGCTGGTGTGGTTTATGACTAACTTTCCCAGTAACGTAGCGCCTGCTAGCGTTGGTACTTATGCCGGCCAAATTGGTGTTCTGTTTGCACCTCTGTTAGACCCCATCGGCATCAACCATGAGCTTGCCATTGCATTGATTTTTGGCTTTGTAGCAAAAGAAATTGTAGTTGGCGCACTGGCGGTGATTTACGGCTTGCAAGGTGACGCCCTAATGGCGCAAATGGCTACCCAAATTGACTGGGTGCAGGCCATGAGCTTTATGCTGTTCACCCTAATTTACACGCCTTGCCTTTCAACCATTGCCACGCTTAAAAACGAATCAAAAAGCTCGCTATTTATGTGGCTGTCCATTGTTTGGTCGCTAGGTTTAGCGTGGGTAGTGAGTTTCGTGTTTTATCAAAGTGCAAGAGCGCTAGGGTTTTAATATACTGGTTTTTAATATATCAGTTTTTAAATATACTTGTGAGAGCTTTGCACGAAGCTGCTTTATTACTAAAAACGTTAATTTTGTCATTCTGAGCGTAGCGAAGAATCCAGGCAACTAATTGATTATACTGGATTCTTCGCTACGCTCAGAATGACGGGCTTGATGTTTTGGTTAAAAAATAGTGCTATTTTTAGCTTCATGCAAAGCTCTCCTTGTCTTTTAAATATACCAGTCTTTAAATATATTGAGCGCTAAACTTTGAGTGATGTCTTTATTAAAGGCATCACTCAGTTAGCCAAATACCAGCGTTCAAAAAGCTAAAGCTGTGCCGATTGTGAATCACGCTGATTATTTAATGCTGTCGCTTGTCTTCTAGCATCTAATGCAGCCTGCATCTCTTCCAGGCCACCACCAGCAATAGTCACTGCAGCATTTTTTTGATACTGCTCAAGCATGGCCGGTGTCATCCTATCGCCCAACTCTTCACGAAAAGCTTGCTCTCCATCGTATGCGGTCTGCAGTTCCGGGTATTTCTTTACAGCCTCTGCACGTTGCGCTGGGTTATTCCCTGCCGCTTTATAGGCTGCCTCCATTTCATAATCATGTCCAGTTTCCCTTAACAGCGTACTCTTTTCACTGTCAGTCATACTGCTGATTTTTTTCTCCGCATCGGCTCTGTCTTTGTCCGTTAAGCCAACCCCTTCTAATTGTTTATTTGGCATAAGTGCACTATTTGCATCAAAAGCTTGCTTGTATGTTAAATCTTTAGGTAACGTGCTCGCATACTGGCTCATTGACTGATAACCAGGATCTTGTTCTGGCGTGTCTTTTAGTGCCCCGTTCGCTTGCACATAAGCTTTACCAAAACCCTGCATAAATTCAGGCATCGTTTGGTTAGAGTCGCTTGGCTTAATATCTAACATGAACAGATTAGCTGGTGTAGCGCCTTCTTTAGCGGCGGCTAACTTTTCATCCATGGTTTTACCTTCTGCACCAGTTACATCTGCAGGGTAAAGCGGGATTTTATAACTATCGAGCCCTGCAATAGGTACCTGCGTTGTGGCTCCGGCGGCGATTTTAGGTTGGTGATTTGCGCTATCTTGATTATGTTCCTGCAAGCCACCCTGCGTATTAACGCCGCTTTTCTCCAGCTCTGTTTGTAAGTTTTTAGTAGCTTCTAAAGCGCCTTCTTTGGTGGCTTGCAGTATTTGAGTGTAATGCTCTGGGTCGGCAGGTATTAGCTTGCCATCTTTATCTTTAGCCGCGTCGCCAAATGTATAACTGTTCAATATATATCTATTTTTTGAATCATCAACACCAGTATTTTTATCAACTACGCCTGGCAGCACCTCTGTGTCGGTGATGCCTACCAGTTTCCCTTTATCATCCACAACACCAATGACTATTTGCATCTTTCCATCTTTTGCATCGATACCGGTCTTTTTGATATTCGCTTCCCAAACCTCAGCATTTTCACTCTTGTTTTCTGCGAACTCTTTATAGTTTTTCACTAATAAATCATGGGCTTGACTTGAATAATTATGAAGATCATCCTCAGATAACTCACTAAAATTGATTACTTTGTACCCTGCAGGAAGATTACTATTGCCTGACTCGGATGTAGGCTTATTGTCTGCCATGATAAATCCCTTTAAATTGATAAGCGTATTTTTGCGTTAATTTTTGCTAAAAACAATATTTAAGTATTAGTTGTTAAAGCCAACCTAATGTAGTGTTAATTAGCTACTAATAATTTACATAGCAAAAGCCATACCATAAAAACAATCGTTTAAAATCAATTAGTTATAAAAATGAAAACATCTCCATAAGAAAAAATAAATTTATTTGGTAGCAGCGCAACGACACAATTAGACCTAATTTAAATAACCTATTGATTACAATAGAATTTAATTGTAGCTATTTGGATACAAGCCTAAGAAGGTGTTTAAAGCGCCAGCTGTAAAAGGCATCAATGCCGCATTGATTGCATGCTACGTTGATACTGTAAAGTGAAAGGCAATGCGAAGTGAAACTCGTTAGAGAATTGTGCTCTGATTAAATTAGATTACTTTAAGTTCTAAACATAAAGTAAACCGCGCCCATTAAACACAATCCTGCCCACAAAAAATCCAGCTTCATGGGTTGCTGCATATAAAATACAGCGAATGGTACAAATACTGCCAGAGTGATGACTTCCTGCAAGATTTTCAGCTGACCGAGGCTTAACACGGTAAATCCGATGCGGTTGGCAGGCACCTGAAATAGATATTCAACTAGGGCTATCCCCCAGCTGAGCAATGCGGCGATAATCCAGGGTTTGTTATTGAGATTTTTTAAATGTGCATACCATGCAAACGTCATGAACACGTTTGATACAGTGAGTAAAAGGATGGTTTTTAGAATTGTTGGCATTGTTTAATCAATTTTTGATATAAAACAACAATCACTAGAAAGCAAGCCAAAGACAGTACGTTTAGTACGGCGAGACCAAGCTGACAACGTAAGTGTTGAGTTTATATTAAAAATTAAACCGCAGCTTCGCCTGTTTCTCCGGTGCGAATACGTATCACCTGCTCAACAGCGCTTACAAAAATCTTGCCATCGCCAATTTTTCCGGTATGTGCCGCTTTAATAATAGCTTCAACGGCAGAATCCACAATATCATCGGCAATCACGAGTTCTAATTTAATTTTTGGTAAGAAATCAACCACGTATTCTGCACCACGATAAAGTTCAGTGTGCCCTTTTTGACGACCAAAGCCTTTTACTTCTGTGACCGTCAATCCATTCACACCAATATCAGATAATGCCTCACGTACTTCATCCAGTTTAAATGGCTTGATGATGGCTTCAATTTTTTTCATGCTGAAAAACTCCTAAATGTGCGTTGGTAAAGTAGTGAAATTATTAATATTGGTACGATCAGCTAATTTTATTTTATTTTATTTATTATCATTGAAGGTTGCGCATAAGCCTAATTGAAATTGGTGAGCCTGACGGTAATTGGATAACGCCTGTCTTTACCAAAACCTTTGTGCGTAATACGCACGCCTACGGGTGATTGGCGGCGTTTATATTCATTTCTGTCAATCATCGTGATGACACGATTCACATCATGCGCCAAGTAACCCTGAGCAATAATATCATCTCGACTAAGGTCATCTTCAACATAGGCTTCAATAATACCGTCCAACACATCATATGGTGGCAAACTGTCCTGATCTAACTGATTTGCACGCAACTCGGCTGATGGCGGACGTGTAATGATGCGTTCTGGAATTGCCCTTGATAAAGCATTACGGTAGTTTGATAGCTTATAGATCAAGGTCTTTGGCACATCTTTTAATAAAGCAAAGCCGCCCGCCATATCACCATACAATGTGCAATAGCCTACAGCCATTTCACTTTTGTTACCCGTTGTTATCACAATGCTACCAAATTTGTTGGATATTGCCATCAATAGCATCCCGCGAATGCGTGCCTGTAGATTTTCTTCAGTGGCATCAAATGCTAAATCACCAAATTGTGGCGCAAGCGCCGTTAAATAGCCGTCAAACAAAGGTTTAATCGCAATTTCGCTGTACTTTACGCCCAATATATTCGCCATTTCACGTGCATCATTCACGCTCATATCCGCAGTAAATTCGGAGGGCATCATCACAGCATGTACGTTTTCTGCGCCAAGCGCATCTACTGCAATTGCCAGCGTTAGCGCGGAGTCTATGCCGCCAGACAACCCCAGCACCACACTAGGAAAGCCATTTTTGTGTACATAATCTGCAAGCCCTAGTTTTAATGCGCTATACACTGAGGCTTCAATCGCCAGCGGTTTAACAATGCTACCGGGTACCGGCTTACCATGCTCAAATTCAACGTAGGCTAAGACAGGCTCAAACGCAGGTAGCTCATGCGTTAACTCGCCTTTGGCGTTTAATACAAACGATGCGCCGTCAAACACCAATTCATCTTGCCCACCCACTAAATTGGCATAAATAAAAGGCAATTGTGTTTCTGCAACGCGTTGGCGTAACTGTTTTAACCGTGTCGATTGTTTTTCCATGTGGAACGGTGAAGCGTTCAGCGCAATCAGCAACTCTGCGCCAGCAGATTTCGCTATCAATGCGGGCGATGACTCCCATACATCCGCACAGATTAGCACACCGATATTGATACCCTCATGCGCAAACACCAACGGCGCACTACCGGCAGTGAAGTAGCGCTTTTCATCAAACACACCGTAGTTTGGCAGGACATGTTTATGATAAGTCGCCATCACTTTGCCATTTTGCAAAACAGAGGCCGCATTATAGCAATCATCGCCTACTTGATGCGGATGCCCCACGATGACAGTGACACCATTCAGTTGGGCGCTGATTTTATTTAAAGCCGTGGCACACGCGGACAAAAAATCTGCGCGCAATAATAAATCTTCTGGCGGATAACCACATAGCGAGAGTTCTGGCGTTACGACTAAAGTTGCACCTTGTGCACTAGCCTCGGCAACACTCTCAATGATTTTTTTTGCGTTTCCAGCAATATCACCGACGATACAATTGATTTGCGCGATTGCGATTTTCATTGATTGGACGTTATTCTTTTATGTAAAATTAAGGTGCATTAAGAGCTATAGAGCAGATAAAAACCAAAAACCCAGCTTAGTAACTGCCACCAGCGTCTTTAATCAGCCTGATAATTTCGGTATGCTGACCTTTTAGCGCATACACCAAAGCGGTTAAACCGTATTGGTCTTTGGCTTTTACTTTGGCTTTGTTTTCAAGCAGTAATGCAACCATCTCGGTCTGGCCTTTATCCACGGCAATATGCAATAACGGCGTACCTTCCGCATCTAAGTTATTCACGTCAGCTCCCAGTGCAATTAACGCCTTTGCAGCTTCCAACTGTGATTTTTTAACCGCCCAGGTCAGTGCCGTCCATTTTGAAAAATCTTTTTGATTCACCACTGCGCCACGCTGAACTAATAAATTGATCACAGGCGCATGACCTTCACGTGCGGCAATCATCAATGCGGTAGCACCTAGTTTATCACGCGCGAGTATGTCTGCTTTGTGATCAACCAGCGCCCCTACGGTGGCAATATCGCCACTTTTTGCCGCATGCATCAATACGGTTTTTCCATCATCACTTTTAATATTAACATCCGCGCCATGCTTCACCAGCAGTTCAACCGTTTGAGAAAAACCTGCCACCGCTGCCAAACCAAATGCACTCCAACCTGAACCATCTCTAACTTTAGAATCAGCGCCATTTTCTAACAATACTTTTACTGAAGCCGCGTTGTTTTTCTTGGCCGCATACATAAGCGCTGTCCAACCGTCCTTATCTTTGGCATTGACATCAGCGCCTTTGCTAATCAATGCCGAGATCACTTCGGCTTTGTCTTTACGCGCTGCGTACATCAGCGCCGTAATGCCATCTTCATCTTTGGTATTGGCGCTAGCACCACCATCGAGCATGGCTTTCACCATGGCTAAATCACCTTTAGAAGCCGCTGTAATTAGATAAGAAATATCTTCAGCTGCCATCACTTGAGGGTTAGCAATGAACAGCATTAAAAATATGGCGGTAAAACGTTTGAGTAAGCTAAACATGTGATTGATTAAAAATCGCTTTTCTAATAAAAATGTTAAGTGAAAGTATTAAGTAAAAGTTTTAAATGAAAAACTGAATGGTTATTTTCTATCTTTTTTTATTATTGATGGCAGCAAGCACTGCCTCACCCAAGCCAGCGGGGGAACTAGCCACCACTGCGCCTGCAAGCTCCAATGCGCGAATTTTATCAGTAGCTTTACCACTACCACCAGAGATAATCGCTCCGGCATGGCCCATACGTTTACCAGCGGGAGCTGTCTGACCAGCAATGTATGCTGCCACAGGTTTTCTCACATTGCTTTTAATAAATTCAGCAGCAGCTTCTTCATCTGAACCGCCAATTTCACCGACCATAATAATGGCTTCGGTTTCAACATCGTCTTCAAACATCTGTAAACACTCGATAAAGTTCAGGCCTTTAATCGGGTCGCCACCAATGCCCACACAGGTGCTTTGGCCTAATTTCAACGCCGTAGTTTGATGCACAGCCTCATAAGTCAGCGTACCAGAGCGCGAAACCACGCCTACCTTGCCGCGCAAATGAATACTGCCCGGCATGATGCCAATTTTACATTCGTCCGGCGTAATCACGCCTGGGCAGTTTGGGCCGATCAATCTAGTGCCAGTCGCCCTTAAAGCAGCTTTTACATTAAGCATATCCAATACCGGAATACCCTCGGTGATACAGATAATCAGCTCAATCCCCGCGTCGCACGCTTCTAAAATTGAATCCGCCGCAAACGCTGGCGGCACGTAGATCACGCTCGCATTTGCACCCGTAGTGCGCACCGCTTCACGCATGGTATTAAATACCGGTAAATTAAGGTGCAACTGACCGCCCTTACCTGGGGTCACGCCGCCCACCATTTTTGTGCCGTAAGCGAGCGCCTGCTCAGAGTGAAACGTGCCTTGCTTGCCAGTAAAACCCTGGCAAAGCACTTTGGTATTTTTATTGACTAAAATACTCATGCTACCACCGCCTTCACCGCTTGTTGTGCAGCATCGGTTAAACCATCCGCAGAAATAATATTCAAGCCGCTTGTCTGTAACATCTTTTTACCTAAATCCACATTAGTACCTTCTAAACGCACAATCACAGGAATCTGCATCCCCACTTCTTTCACCGCTGTAATAATGCCTTCAGCGATAATGTCACAACGCATGATACCGCCAAAGATGTTCACTAAAATCGCCTTAACGTTACTATCTGCCAGAATAATCTTAAAAGCTTTGGCTACGGTTTCAGCCGTAGCACCACCGCCTACATCTAAAAAGTTCGCAGGTGCGCCGCCGTGTAATTTAATTAAATCCATGGTCGCCATGGCAAGCCCCGCGCCGTTTACCATGCAACCGATATTGCCATTTAACGCAATGTAATTTAATCCTGCATGATGCGCAATTGCCTCTTTGCTGTCTTCCTGGCTCCAGTCACGCTGCTCGGCCAAGGCTTTTTGGCGATACAGCGCATTATCGTCCACGCTCATTTTGCAGTCCAAGGCATATAACCTACCATCCGTTGTCACTACAAGCGGATTGATTTCCAGCAACGCCAAATCGTTTTCTTTAAACAAGCGGTACAAACCTTTAAGCAACTTGGCAAAAGCACCTATTTGCTCACCACTTAAATCAAGCTTGAATGCTAAATTCCGTGCCTGAAAATCTACCAGACCATTAAGCGGGTCACATACTTCCTGTAGAATTTTTTCAGGGCTAGTTTGCGCGATTTCTTCAATATCCATACCGCCTGCAACTGATGCCACAACTACGACACGCTCTAAAGTTCGATCAACCAACATAGACAAATAAAGCTCACGTGCAATGGGTAACGTTTCTTCTATCAGCACTTGATTAACCGGCTGACCATCGGGCGCATTTTGGTAAGTCACCAAGGTTTTGCCCAGTAATTCGCTCGCCACATTTTGCGCTTCAGTTGCCGACTTCACCAACTTAACGCCGCCGGCTTTACCTCGACCGCCCGCATGTATTTGGGCTTTTACCACCCAAGCTTCACTATTAATTTCAGTAGTTACGGCAACAGCTTCTTTAGCCACAGCAATCACTTGCCCACGCGGTACAGGAATGCCATATTTTTGTAGTAGCGTTTTAGCTTGATATTCATGCAAATTCATAAAAAAATAGCTCTAATTAAAGGTTAGGTACATTTTCTCGCAATTTAGACAAATGCGCCAGCAAAGTAATGGGTTTGAGATGAGTTCAAGTGAAGCTTGGGTTAAAGTAAAATTTATGTGCAAGTGTATAATTAAACTTTTATAACAAAAGTTATTCTTTTATGCGTTTAGTTGTTCAAGGCTCAGCCATCAGCGTTTCACATTTATCCCATATTCATCGGCTATGTAATACCAGTGTGCAATTTGTACAAATTGCACAATATGCCTACTACTTAGCTAATCAGCCTCCATTGCCTAGCGTACAACAATTTTGTGCTGACCAGCGCATTGACTGCGCCTATGTTGACGATAAGCAGCACATTAACAACTTTGGTCTTTGTGTGATGGACATGGATTCCACGCTGATTAACATTGAGTGTATTGATGAAATCGCCGATATGATGAACTTAAAGCCGCAGATTTCAGCCATCACCGAAAGCGCCATGCGCGGTGAAATTGATTTTGCAACCAGCCTAAAACAACGCGTAGCCTTACTTAAAGGTCTGGATGAAAGCGCACTACAACGCGTGATTGATGAACGGCTAAAACTAAACCCCGGTGCACAGGAGTGGATTGCCGCATGCAAAGTCAATAACATTAAAACGATGGTGGTTTCTGGTGGCTTTACTTTATTTGCCAACCATGTACAAAAACTACTTGGGCTAGATTACGCAGTTGCCAACACCTTTGAAGTGGTTGACGGAAAACTTACCGGCAATATATTAGGTGACATCGTAGATGCTGACCGCAAAGCGCAGGAGTTAGTAAAGCTACGCGATGCATTAGGCCTTGCACCTAGCCAAACCATTGCTATTGGCGATGGTGCCAACGACCTTAAGATGATGTCAGCCGCCGCCGTGGGCGTGGCTTATCATGCCAAGCCAGTTGTGCAAACACAAGCCAATTACGCGCTAAATTTTGTTGGGTTAGATGGCATAGCCAACTTACTCACCACTTAAAAACGTTTAAATCGTTGACCGATGACGGCTGATAACGCCCTTTACATACGTCAATACCCTTAATTTAACAAGGTTATACAAACCCTAACACTTTCATTATTAACACTTTCATCCTTGACCAAACACGCTCAAACCGTTATCGTACAGGGTTACCTAATAAACTATTAAAAATCAAAAAGATTTATGGCAGATACCGCACATCCGCATCAAATCACGGGCGCAGAAATTGTTATCCGTTGCTTGGAACTAGAAAAAGTTAAATTCGTTTTTGGCTATCCAGGCGGCGCAGTTTTACACATCTATGACGCGATTTACAACCAAGACCACTTTAAGCATATTTTAGTGCGTCACGAGCAGGCTGCCGTTCATGCGGCCGATGCGTTCTCGCGCGCAACAGGTGAGGTGGGCGTAGCGCTCGTCACCTCAGGCCCGGGGGCAACCAACGCTATTACTGGCATCGCAACCGCTTATATGGATTCAATTCCGTTAGTGGTCATTAGCGGTCAGGTACCGGTTCCCGCCATTGGTTTAGATGCATTCCAGGAAGTTGACATGGTTGGCGTTACGCGCCCCTGTGTAAAACATAACTTTCTGGTTAAAGATGTCAAAGACATCGCCATTACCATGAAAAAGGCTTTCCACATTGCCAGAACTGGCAGACCAGGGCCTGTGGTAGTCGATATTCCTAAAGATATCACCGCCCATTTGAGCGAGTTTATTTACCCAGATACAGTAGAGATGCGCTCATATAACCCTGTGACCAAGGGTCATAGCGGTCAAATCAAAAAAGCGGTTAAGTTACTACTTGAAGCCAAACGCCCAATGGTTTACACCGGTGGCGGCGTTGTGCTGGGTGATGCAGCTGAAGCCTTGGTAAAGCTAGTAAAAGCGTTAGGCGTCCCTGTCACCAACACATTGATGGGCTTAGGTGGCTACCCTTCAACCGACAAACAATTTGTCGGCATGTTAGGCATGCACGGCACCTATGAAGCGAACATGGCCATGCAAGACTGTGACGTATTACTCGCAGTTGGCGCACGTTTTGATGACCGCGTTATTGGCAACCCTGACCACTTTTACAGCAAAGATCGTATCATTATTCATGTCGACATTGACCCCTCTTCAATTTCAAAGCGGGTCAAAGTACACGTGCCGATTGTGGGTGACGTAAAATCCGTACTTGCTGAAATGAACGAGCTGGTGGCGGCAGAATCCCCTAACCAATCGCCCGCATTAAAAGCCTGGTGGGCACAAATTGATGCATGGCGCGGTAAGCTCTGTTTAAATTATGACAACAACAACGGTTTGATTAAACCGCAATACGTGGTTGAAAAACTATGGGAAGTCACCAAAGGCGAAGCTTATGTAACCTCTGACGTTGGCCAACATCAAATGTGGGCGGCTCAATATTACAAATTTGACCAGCCACGCCGCTGGATTAACTCAGGCGGCTTAGGCACAATGGGCGTAGGCTTGCCTTACGCCATGGGCGTACAGTTTGCACATCCTGACGCGCAAGTGGCTTGCGTCACGGGTGAAGGCAGTATTCAAATGAATATTCAGGAGCTTTCAACCTGCAAGCAATACCATTTGCCTATTAAAGTGATTTTGCTCAACAACCGCTACTTAGGCATGGTGCGTCAGTGGCAAGAGTTTTTCTATGAAAATCGCTACTCAGAATCTTACATGGATAGCTTGCCTGACTTTGTAAAACTAGCTGAATCTTACGGGCATGTGGGCATGCAGATCACCAAACCTGAAGACGTTGAAGGTGCGCTAAAAGAAGCATTCGACATGAAATCACGCTTTGTATTTATGGACTTTATTACCGACCAAAAAGAAAACGTGTTTCCGATGATTGCAGCGGGTAAGGGTTTATCTGAAATGATTATGTCTAACAACATTGGCGCGGAGGATTTATAATGCGTCATATTATTTCACTGTTAATGGAAAACGAAGCCGGTGCTTTATCACGCGTGGCTGGTTTATTCTCTGCACGTGGCTACAACATTGAGTCACTCACAGTTGCACCTACTGAAGACGCAACACTTTCACGCATGACTATTGTCACCTCAGGCTCTGAAGATGTGATTGAGCAAATCATCAAGCAATTAAATAAGCTCATTGATGTGGTTAAAGTGTTGGATTTAAACGATGGCAAATTCATCGAACGCGAGTTGATGCTAGTAAAAGTCAAAGCAACCGGCACGTTCCGTGAAGAAATGAAACGTATGTGCGATATATTCCGCGGCCGTATTATCGATGTGGCTGACGGTAGCTTTACTATTGAGCTTACCGGCTCAGGCAATAAGTTAGATGCTTTTATCGAAAGTTTAGATAAAACCGCGATTTTAGAAACAGTGCGCACCGGCGCATCTGGTATCGGTCGCGGTGATAGAGTTTTGAAAGTTTAGTTGACTACAGGGACTGGGGGCTAGGGGCTGGGGATTAGGGATTAGGTTGAGAGATTTTTGCTAAAAAATTAGCATTCGTTAATTTTTAACTAAAAACTTACCACCTTAATCCCTAGCCCCTAAATCCCAGCCCCTAGCCCCTAATTTTAAAGGAAAAAGAAATGAAAGTTTATTACGATAAAGACGCTGACCTTGGCTTAATTAAAGGTAAAAAAGTAACCATCGTTGGTTACGGTTCACAAGGTCACGCGCACGCGGCAAACCTTAAAGATAGCGGTGTAACCGTGACTATCGGCTTACGTAAAGGCGGCAGCTCATGGGCTAAAGCCGTTGCTGCTGGCCACAACGTGCAAGAAATTGCAGACGCTGTAAAAGATGCAGACGTTGTGATGCTGTTATTGCCTGACGAAACCATGGCACAGATTTTTAACGACGACATTGCAGCCTACTTAAAACAAGGCGCTTCATTAGCGTTTGCACACGGTTTTAACATTCACTACAACCAAATCACACCACGTGCTGATTTAGATGTGATCATGATTGCACCAAAAGGCCCAGGCCACACCGTGCGTTCTGAGTACCTTAAAGGCGGCGGTGTACCATCACTCATCGCGGTTTATCAAGACAAATCAGGCAAAGCTAAAGAAGTTGCGCTTTCTTACGCAGCAGCTAACGGCGGCACTAAAGGTGGCGTGATTGAAACTGATTTCCGCGAAGAAACAGAAACTGACTTATTCGGTGAGCAAGCTGTTTTATGTGGCGGTGCGGTTGAGCTAGTAAAAGCAGGCTTTGAAACATTGGTAGAAGCTGGCTACGCCCCTGAAATGGCGTACTTTGAGTGCCTGCACGAATTGAAGCTGATTGTTGATTTGATGTACGAAGGCGGCATTGCCAACATGAACTACTCAATCTCAAACAACGCTGAATACGGCGAGTATGTCACTGGCCCTAAAGTGATTAACGATGAATCACGTTATGCCATGCGTGAAGCCTTAGACAACATTCAAAACGGCAACTACGCAAAACAGTTCATTTTAGAAGGTCGTACCAACTACCCAGAAATGACTGCGCGCCGTCGTTTGAATGCAGCTCACCCAATTGAGCAAGTAGGCGGTCAGTTACGCGCTATGATGCCTTGGATTGCTAAAAACAAATTGGTTGATCAATCTAAGAACTAAGTCATTAGTGAATAGTCGTTAGATCTTAGTTAGGGCGGGACGCTAAATAGCCTCCCGCCCTTTTTATTAGAAAAAAACTGGTTTATTGCTAATCTATCATATAAGAAAGTTGCCTCATAAAACCTCGTCATTCTGAGCGTAGCGAAGAATCCAGTAATGCGGCTAATGATTATGGATTCTTCGCTACGCTCAGAATGACAATCTAGGAAACACCATGAAATTTGCTGTACTCACTCAATACCTCATCCCTAAGCAAGCCATCACCGCGCTTGCAGGCAAACTGGCGCACTTGCAAGGTGGCAACGTCACCACTGCTGTTATTCGCTGGTTTGTAAAGCGATATAACGTCAACATGGCTGAGGCAGCCAATTCTGACATTACTGCATACCCAAGCTTTAATGAATTTTTTACACGTCCGTTAAAAGTTGGCGCACGTCCACTCGCCCAAGCAGACTTTATTTGCCCAGTAGATGGTGCAATTAGCCAATTTGGCAACATTGAAGCCGACCAGATTTTTCAGGCGAAAGGGCATGCTTACTCAACCACCGCGCTAGTAGGTGGTGATAAAAACACTGCGCAAAAATATGAAAATGGTCACTTTGCCTGCCTGTACCTAAGCCCAAAAGACTATCATCGTATTCACATGCCTTGCGACGGCACGCTAAAAAGCATGACCTATGTGCCTGGTGCGTTATTCTCGGTAAACCCGACCACCGCGCAAGGTGTGCTAGGTTTATTCGCACGTAATGAGCGTGTAGTATGTGAGTTTAGCTCCGCCTCACACGGTAATTTTGTCATGGTGCTGGTGGGTGCCACCATTGTGGGTAGCATGGCAACGGTTTGGCATACTGCAAAAAATGGCATCATCAACCCGCCGCGCTTACCTAACGTTCAGACATGGTCATACACCGATCAAAATATCACCCTAAAACAAGGTGATGAAATGGGGCGCTTTTTGCTCGGCTCAACTGTAGTAATGTTGTTTGAAAAAGATGCACTGCAATTTAATGCCAATTGGCAACCCGCACGCGCGGTTAAATTGGGTGAGATGATGGGTATGAAGCCATAAGCAAACGGATTTTTGTATGAGCGAATTTATTCGCGAAAACTATATGAATATAACCATTGTTTTCGCGAATAAATTCGCTCATACAAAAAAACCGCTATGTTTTTTTATATGGTTTCAGCTACTTAACAACTTTATGATGCAAATGCGGTGCCAACTCGTTGAGCGCAGACTCATACACCCCGCGCTTAAACTCAATCACATCCTCTAGCGGCACCCAGTATTCACTCCAGCGCCAAGCATCAAACTCAGGATGACTGGTTGCGCGTAATGACACATCGCTATCGCGCCCTACCATGCGCAGCAAATACCAAATTTGCTTTTGGCCACGGTAACTGCCACGCCACTCGCGCTTTACCCAGCTAGTAGGCACTTCGTACCTGAGCCAATCTTTAGTGCGACCTAAAATTTTAACATGCTCAGGCTTTAAGCCCACCTCTTCCATCAGTTCACGATACATGGCCTGCTCTGGGCTTTCGCCATAGTTAATTCCACCTTGTGGAAACTGCCAAGCATGCTCACGGATACGCTTACCCCAAAATACCTGATTGCTGGCATTACATAAAATAATGCCAACATTCGGGCGAAACCCGTCTCGATCTAACATAACAATTTACTGCCTTAATTATTTAGTGCAATTTTTTCATATTTCTTGCATTATTGAAAGCAACCATTTGCTACAAAGCCAATTAAATCAACCTCAATCCATATCAATTAAATACAACATGCATATAAAACTCAGTACACTATTTAAACCACGCTATTTTTTACCACTTGCAATCACCAGTATCTTGTTAAACGCCTGTAGCGCAACACCTCACAACGCATACGCTTACATTACAAATCAGGGTGAAAATACCGTATCTGTCATCAACACCTCGTCAAACCAGGTCATTAACACCATTAAAGTAGGCAAAGCCCCTGTTGGCGTGGCAGTATCCGCCAAGTTGCAGCGCGCTTATATTTCAAATGTTGAAAGCCAAGAAATTTCTATCATCAACACACAAACCAATCAACTAATCGACGCCATAAAAATAAAAGGCTCACCGGTAGGTTTGGCATTATCGCCTGATAATAAAACACTTTATGTCGCTGATTGGTTTGATAATCATGTACTTGCAATTAACACAGCACAAACTGACTTGGTGCAAGAAGTGAACGTAGGTGACGCGCCAGCAGGCTTGATCGTAAGCCCAGATAACCAATGGCTATATGTGGCTAATCGCGATAGTAACGACATTGCTGTGATAGAAACCGCCACGCTAACCATCAAAAAACGCATCAAGGTCGGCAAACACCCGTTTGGCCTAGCGCTAAGCAACAGCGGTAAATTATTGGCAAGCGTTAATGTACAAGAAGATACAGTAAGCATTATCAACACCCAAACCAATACCCAGCAAACCATAAAAGTTGGCTACCACCCCTATTGTGCCGCATTTAGCCTGGATGAAAAAACACTGTATGTCACCAATACCCAAGACGACAACGTCACCGTGCTGGATCTAGCAACACAAAAGGCAATCGCCACCATCAACGTTGGCAGCACACCTGAGGGCATCAGTCTGGACCACACCAACCAGCGTGCTTATGTGGCTAATTGGGGCAGTAATGATGTGAGCGTCATTGATACGCAAACCAATAAGTTAATAACCACCATTAAAACGGGTGACAAAAGCCGAGCGTTTGGGCAATTTATATTGCCGGAACAATAAAAGTACAGTTATTTTTAGAAAAGTTTTTTTAGGCGATGATTTTAACCTAGTCTATTAATCACACAAAAATACTCCCTCCCCTTTTAGCAGTGCTTGCCAGTTTGACTGGCTTTAGCACTGCTTATCAGTTGTTCTGATTTAGTGGGAGGGCTAGCAGCCTGTCGGTAAGAACGTGGCAATCTTGTTACGCGCTACCCCCATCCTAACCTTCCCCCTAGTAGGGGGAAGGAATGATAAAGCTACAACCTCTGTCAACCAAGCGCCAACAATATCGTTGACAGAAATACAATCGCCAATACATTCAATAAATTGTGTTTTCATTTATAATGTATCGTTGTTTTGAGTAAGTCCCTCACAGTCAAGAATTTTGGAGAAAAATGAATGAAAAAAATCCTCACGTTAATTGCACTTGGTTTAAGCGCAAGCTTAGTTTCTTTTACGGCAGCTGCACACGGCCCATCACCGCTCAAAGTAGATAAATCTATCACCATTAAAGCAGACCAAGCCAAAGTTTGGGCATTGGTTAAAGATTTTGGCAACATGCAAAAATGGCATCCGGCTGTAGTCAGCACCAAGCTAGAGAAAAAAGGCGATGACACTTTCAGAACCTTAACCCTAAAAGACGGTGGCGCAATTGTTGAAAAACTACGCAGTGCAGACGATGCCGACATGAAAATCCGTTATGAAATCATCACTAGCCCGCTACCACTAACCGATTACAATGCGTTCATGGTAGTGACTAAAGGTGCCAATGCAGGTGAAGTTAACGTGCAATGGGTTGGTCGCTTTTACCGTTTATACAAACTGAACCCGCCAATTCCAGCGGGTCAAGATGATGCAACCGCTTTAAACGCTATTAACGGTATTTTTGATGCTGGTTTAGCCGGCCTTAAAAAAGCGGCCGAATCGTCAAAGTAACGGGCCAGGAAGCTGGCGCAACTCCTGATCAAAAACCATGGTGGAAGTTTTGGTAACAACAAAGTGACCTGAATGACACGCAAAGTGACAAACTTTGTCAGCGCACGATTAAAAAGCGGGGGAAACCCCGCTTTTTTGCATAAAGAAATGTTGGCATAGCAATTGCATATATAATTTCAAGCGCGGCAGTTTGTTTAAATTAAAAACTTGCACGTGTACAGTAGTTTAAATTTTTTACATAAAGGAAATTAAAATGAAACAAATTCAAAAAGGTTTTACCTTAATCGAGTTAATGATTGTTGTGGCAATTATCGGTATTTTGGCTGCTGTTGCAATCCCCGCATACAAAGACTACACAATTAAAGCTAAAGTAACAGAAGCGTCTAACTTAATTTCAGCTGCAAAACAAGCCATTGCTTTGACTGGCGCAAATGGTACATTAGTAGGTGCCACTAACGCGACTGCTGCGGGCGCGGATGCTTTAGGTATTGCTCAAGATACGACAATCACAGGAAATTACGTTACAAAAGTTACAATTGCTGGCACTGGCGCAACTACAGCAACAATAACCGCTACATTTGGTGCAGCATCAGCAACCATACCTGCTGAATTAGGCGCTAAAACTGTAGAATGGACAGGGACAATCAACGGCGGCAGTACTAGCTGGACAGTCAGCGGCGGTACTTTGGATGCTAAATACCGTCCAAAAGCTTAGCAAGCAAGCGTAGCCTCGATAGAGTGAATCAGGAAAACTGATAAGCACTA
Organism: Methylotenera sp.; assembly: GCA_013141495.1. Taxonomy (GTDB): domain Bacteria; phylum Pseudomonadota; class Gammaproteobacteria; order Burkholderiales; family Methylophilaceae; genus Methylotenera. The sequence goes on from JABFQV010000007.1 coordinate 56,922, forward strand.
CTAAGCAAGTAAACTGGCAAGTATTGCTAAACGGAATCGAGGTTTAACGTAACAAACAAAACCCCTGCAAATTGCGGGGGTTTTGTTTTTGGTGGCGTCATTGCGTTTTATGGGGTAAAAAATTAAAAAACGGTCAAAAAAATGGGGTCACAAAAAAATGGCAAAAAAATCAAAAAAAATGGGGTCAGACACGATTTATTTTACTAAGTGCGCGAGTGACATTAGGGTCAGATGCTATGACTCCTTGACCATAAAAATAAATTGGGAAAAATAGATAACAAAAAAAATGGGGTCAGACACGATTTATTTTACTAAGTGCGCGAGTGACATTAGGGTCAGATGCTATGACTCCTTGACCATAAAAATAAATTGGGAAAAATAAAGGCAAATGGGGATAATATGGTCCTAATTGATTCTTGACTTTAAATTATCCTTACATTAAAGTAAGATTATTAAAATTTGAAAGGAATATCATGTCAACCGCAACACTCACATCTAAAGGGCAAATCACTATTCCTGCTGCTGTTCGTGCGGCCATGAACCTTGAGAGTGGTAGTAGGGTTGAGTTTGTAGAATCAGGTAAGGGTCAATTTTTAATAGTTGCCGCTACCAGCCCAGTACAAAATCTAAAAGGCTTGCTACGCATACCAAGCACGCCCGTTACAATAGAGCAAATGAACCAAATGATTGCAGCGCGTGGCGCAACTAACGGTGCAAATAAATGATTGGCTTAGACACTAACATCATCGTACGTTATATCGCGCAGGACGATACACTGCAATCACCAAAAGCAACTAAGTTAGTAGAGGCGTTATCCAATGAAAATCCAGGTTTCATTACGCTGGTTTCAACGGTTGAACTGGTGTGGGTGATGCAGGGCTGTTATCAGGCTAGTAAAGAGGAAACTGTGACGATACTACAGTCACTTTTACATACTCGAGAGTTTGTTATCGAAAATGCAGAGGTTGTTGCAAAAGCCTTATCTGCGTATGTTGCCTCAAACGCAGATTTTGCTGATTGTCTCATTGAGCGTTCTGCCAATCATGCCAAATGTACTTGCACCAAGACGTTCGACAGCAATGCGTCTAAAATGGCAGGCATGCTATTAGTTACATAGCAATTTCGCACTTATTGCTGGTCGAGTTTTCCTGATGCGTTACATCTAGGCTACTTGCAGAACTCAACAACGCCAACTCGGCCTCGGTAAACCCGGCTTTGCGTCTGGCTTCCAGGTTAAATGGTTTGCGCAATTTAGGTGCGCTGTACTGTTTGGCCAAGCTATCATAAGCCGCTATTGAATCTAGCCCACGTTGTTCACACAGCCAATTAAACCAGCGATTACCAATCGCTACATGGCCAATTTCATCACGTAGAATAATGTCTAGAATTTCAGCGACTTGCAAATCCCCTACTTGTGCAAATTTATTACGTAGCAGTGGGCTGGCATCCAAACCGCGCGCTTCCATGGTGCGCGGCACTAATGCTATTCTGCCCAGCACATCCGCTTCTGTTCTTTGTGCCATCTCCCATAGACTACTGTGACAGGTAAAATCACCGTAGCTGTAACCCATCGTTTGTAAATGATTATTAAGCAAGTCGAAATGATAGGCTTCTTCCGCCGCTACTTTGAGCCAATCAGCATAATAGTCTTGCGGCATATTAGCAAAGCGCCAGATTGCATCTAAAGCGAGGTTAATGGCGTTAAATTCAATATGTGCCAGCGCGTGGATTAAGGCCGCACGGCCTTCAATAGTGCGCATAGAGCGTTTTTTAACAGTTAGTGGTGACACTAACTCTGGCTTTGCCGGATGGCCGGGAATCGCCAAGCTTGCAATAAGTTCCGCATTGACATCAATACGTATTCGACCTGCCAGCCAAGCCTGATTAAGCGAGGCAACCCCTGATGTTTTATCGTTAACACTGCACTCGGCTAACCAATGCAAGGCGTTTTGTCTTAATTCGTTCACTGAGTGTTATTATTTTAATGAAATAAAATCCAGCTCACCTGCTTTCATATCCGGCACCATGATGTATTTTTCATCTTTGGTAATGGCAATATCTGCCGCTGCCTGATAACCGCTTTTAAGCAGTTCAACATCACCTTTGGTATTGATGCTAAACACTTTGCCGTTGTTCCAATCGCTCACGTACATGGTGCCGTTAGAATGATGCACCACACCATCACCACCGCCAAAACCTTCACTAATATCCGTTAAAGCCAGTGTTTGCGTATTTAAGCTGTAAAGCACGCCAGAGGAAAAATCTACAATCATCAACACATTGCCAGTGTCATCTGCTAATAAGCCATTAGGCGCTTTAATACGTGCGTCTTGTGTGTCGTTAATAAGCAGCTGTACGCTGCCTTGCGGGTTGATTTTATACACGGCACCGCCTTTACCTGTTTTAAACAGGTCACCACTATCACTCACGTATAAGTTGCCTTGCAGGTCTGCTTCTAAATCATTTAAAAATTGAGGGGTAGTTGGAAAGCTTTCTGCCGCAACAAATACGCTCACGTTGCCAGTTGGCGTGATTTTTAAGATTTTTGTGTTATCTGCCACGTATAAATCTTGACCAATGATTGCCAGCCCTTTGGGGTCATCTAAGCCGCTAGCAAAAATAGAGGCTTTACCTAATGCATCTATCACTGTAATTTGACCATCGCCAGCTTTACCAAACGCGTTGATTTCTGACACAAAAATACGGCCATCTTTGGCTTGCACTACAGACTCTGGCGTTTTTAACCCGGTAATTTTTTGTGGCGTGTATGCAATAGGCTTTATAGTGCTCTGGCAGCCAAGGGTTAAGGCACCCAGGACAAAAATTGAGGCTAATGTTATTTTTTTATATGGCATGATTATTCCTAAAATTCTTTCGTAAAAATTACTTTTAATAGGTCTTTTCTAGAAAGACATGGCTCTGATTTTTGGTGTTGGCAACAAAGTAACCATACTGCAAGGCGCGGCATCGGTGCTGTTAGGTAGTGGCGTATTGATTAAGGTTTGCAAAGTGTTGTCGGCTTGCATTTTACTTATCATGTCATCAATCGCCAGGGCGTAGGCTTTTTCTATCCAATAATCCGGTTTTATATCTAAAAACCCATGTTGCTTGGATTCTCCCACATAAGTGCCTACAAGCTTACCAATACCGGTGTAAACATTGGCCGTTACCTTGCTATAAAATAATTGTACCTGAGGGTTATAAAACATTCTGGGTTGCAACCAAACCAAAGCATTGGCAGATTGATTGCTCTCGCACAGGCTCACCGCACCATACAGCTGGGTTAATTTAGGTATGGCTAAACGCTCTACCACTGGGCCTTGGTAAAACCAGTGATCGCGGTAGTAATGCCATAACTTGATAGGGTTAGTGTATTCCACAGGCTGAATATAAACCAGCACATTAGGGTTACTGCTATTGGCGCTGGCTTCATCGGCCTGAGCATTTAAATTCAGCAGCAGTGTTAATGCCAACAAAACATGGGGGATATATTTTTTCATATTATTTACTCCTTATTTACCTTGGTAGCTAATGCGGTAAATGACATTTAGTTTATCGTCAGTCACATACAGCGCACCATCTGGCCCAACAGCCACATCAACAGGCCTGCCCCAAGCCTCGTTCCCAAGTAGCCAACCCGTAGCAAAGTCTTCAGCCACATGTGCCTGATTATGTTTAAATTTTACACGAACCAGTTGGTAACCTGCGGCTTGTTTACGGTTCCAGGAACCATGCATTGCCACAATAGCATCTGATTTATATTGGGCAGGCCAATTGGTTTTATCTAAAAAAGCGATGCCTATCGGCGTGGTGTGTGAGGTAAAGGTCAGCGCTGGGGCTTGCGTGTTGTTACAAAACCCGGGTTCAGCAGGAAAATTTAGATCCTCCACCTGCGCGTTCAAATTGTTGGGGTCTGCCCAGCAATGGGGCCAGCCGTAATGTTTACCCGCTTCAATTTTATTTAAATGTTCTGGTGGCAATTCGTCATTAACGGCGCCATTTTTAATGGCTGAACGATTATCTGCGCCGTTGTTAGTAGCGAACATCTGTTTTGTAATGGGGTGCCATGCAAAGCCTTGCGAGTTACGCAAACCACGCGCCCAAATGGCAGACTGTTGATGACGACCCAATGTTGTCAATGCGCCTGCAGGTTTACCGTCAAGGCTATAACGCAATATCGTTGCACGTAACGGGTCATTTTCAAGGCACACATTGCAACTTGAACCTACGTTGATATATAAAAAGCCATCGGCACCTAGCTTTATATTTTTAAGCGTATGTCCGCCAGCAGGCAGGTTTGTTATAAAGGGCTGAGGTAGTGACCATTTTCCGTTTATCTGTTTAAGCTTGACAACGCCATTTTGATTAGCCACTAACAGATCATCGCCCACAAAGGCTAAACCTTGTGGCGCATTCAGGTTTTCTGCCACGGTGATAATGTCATCGGCAATACGGTCTTTGTTAGCATCGGGCAGCATCAGCACTTTATTTGCTTTTGCTACAGAAACGTAAAGATTGCCTTTTGCATCAAAGGCGATAAACCTAACCCCGCGCAGTGCCGCGCTATTTTTAGTAGCGGCGCCAGCAAAAAGCTCAATGCTAAAACCAGCAGGGAGTTTAATCCGCGTTAAATCAGGGCTGGCAATGGCTAATGGTGTAACCAGCAAAAGAGCCAACGTCACTAATTTGATGATATTTTGTGCTAAATAATCGGGCATTTTTTTGAGCTGAGGATAACCGTAAAAATCAAGTCAACACATCGGTCCAAATGTTTTGTGCCCAACTGGCTGCATATTCGCCTTCTTTATCTGAAGGCGCTAACGATACGCCACCGCCTTCAGCTGATATCATGATTTTTTTAGCCTCATCATAGCGATACACGTTAGCCACATGCATGGCAGATTTATCGGTAACAAAACTATAGCAAGTATTCGCGAATACAGGCACCGAGTCTGGCGCTAAGCCTGCCATCAACTGCACAATCGCGTTAGCGCACACCTTGGCCTGGTTGGTAGCCATGTGTGCAGATTTTGGCAGACCTGCTGCAACACTGTCGCCCAGCACGTGTACGTTTTGCACCAGTTTGGATTCATAGGTTAAAAAATCAACTTCGCACCACGGGTAATCTTTTTCGGTCAAGTTCGCTATTTGCGCGATTTTTCCCGCGCGTTGTGGCGGGATGATATTAAGCACATCGGCGCTAACTTTATCAAAATCGGTGGTGACTGTTTTAGTCGCAACATCCACACTTGTTACAGCGCTATCTGGGCGGTAATCTACAATGCCTGGGTACAGCGTTGCCCAAACTTTTGTGAATAAGCCTTTTTTAGAGATAATTTCTGCGTTGGCATCGAGCACAATAATTTTGCTTCTCGGCTTGTGTGCTTTGAGATAACTCGCCACCTGACACACGCGCTCATAAGGCCCTGGCGGGCAACGGTAAGGCGCTTTGGGTACGTTCATCACAAATACACCGCCGTCTGGCATGGCTTCTAATTGCTTACGCAAATTTACTGTTTGCCAGCCTGCTTTCCAGGCGTGCGGTATCTGTTGCTGACCTTCAGCACTTGCCAGCATGGGTAAATCATTATAAATAAAATCAATCCCGGGCGCGACAACCAGTCTATCGTAGCTCAATTCCCCACGTAGCATTGTGACTTTTTTTGCTGTGCTATCAATGGCAGTTACCGTATCCTGCACCCATTGAATACCATGGTTTGCCTTAAGCGCATCATAGCCAAAAGTTAAGTCATTGATGCTTTTACTGCCACCCAACACCAAATTGCTTAATGGGCACGATACAAATTGCTTATTGACTTCAACCACAATCACTTCAATGGCACCCAAGCTCCACATGCGCAGGTACTTGGCAACAGTTGCGCCAGCATACCCGCCACCAACTACAACCACGCGCCCTATCGGCGGTTTGGTTGCACGCGCAAAGGCTGACAAACTCGCATTGGCCAGACCTAAGCCTAAACCAACACCCGTTAATTTTATAAAGTCGCGACGGTTAGTTTGCATGATTTTTATTTAAAACTTGTGAAGGTAACGCTGATGGTTGACGCGGGGTTTGCGCTGAGAAATAAGTAGCCAAGCCTTCTATCTCTTGTGTATTCAAACCTCTAGCATGCCTATGCATAACGGTTGCCTCGCGCTCACCAGATTTAAAGGCTAACATTTTTGTTAAAAAATCTGTTTTATCTATGCCTGCCAGCAGTTTCGCTTTATCAACACCATTGCCACCGCCGTTGGGAACGACGGCATTACCAAGCGTTCCATGGCAAGCCGCACATGAAGCGGCTAATGCACGCATATGGCTTGGGCTAGCGGATAAAACAAAAACCTCAGTAGCACTTGCTACTGAGGTTATCAATAATGTTGCCAAACCCATCATGGTGATTATTTTTTTCATGGTATTTTGAATGTAGGGCACCTCTATTAATTCAATTTTTGTACCACAGGCACTCCGATTTTCTAAGCACTAAAGTGCTTGAAAAGTCGTATGTCGTGATGCTACGTTGCTCATAAAAAATTATTCCTTATCAGAGGTAAGCTGATAAGCACTACTAAGCCAGAAAACTGGCAAGTATTGCTAATATATAAAATATATACTGCGTCATAATTTTTTATTCGCGCCTTGCCTAACTTAAAAACTTGAATTAACAGAGGCACCCTGTAAATTAAAACCCCATTCTAAATAACTTTTATGAATAGTGCGTGATTTAAGTCACACTACTAGAAACATTTTTCTTCCTGACAACCTTCATCTGTTACACCAAGACTTGTCAGCAATTCCACCATGTGGGTATTGCCACCATCTCTTAACGGACGAAGAATAGATACTTCTGCTTTTAATTTTTCGTTTACGTTTGCACCTTTACTTGCCAATAGCTTAACCATGTCATCAAAGCCATTAAATACGGCTAAATGAAACGCGGAGTTATGTGACAAAGGATGCACGTAATTGATGTCAGCACCTTTACTCAACAAATACTTTACGGTTTCGATTTGGTTTTTATTAGCCGCCATTTGTACCGGTGACCATGCAAATGATTTTTCATTTGCATTTTTAGCATCAGCCTCTACATATTTTTTAACGATTTTCAAATTACCCGTTGTGATAGCCTCAACGAACTCAATGTTCTCATCATCGGTAAGCGCCATGGCATTGATAGAAAAACTTAAAACGATTGTAGCTAACAGTGTACTAATGAATTTCATGTTACTTTTCTCCAAGGTTATTTTTTAACTTACTTACAACACTAAACTAAGCGATCGTCTTTCTTGCATTACGAAACATTCTAATCCAAGCACTATCTTCAGCATCATCGCAACGTTGCCAAGTGTTTTGCACGTTACGAATCACACGTTCTGGATGTGGCATCATAATACTAAAACGCCCGTCTGTGCTGGTTAATCCAGTTACCCCCTGCGGTGAACCGTTTGGGTTAAACGGATAAATCTCAGTAGGCGTTGATGCATTATCAATAAAACGCATGGTCACTAATTTTTGCGCCAGCAACTCATTGACAGCGTTTACTTGAGAAGGTTCTTTTGAAAACTCAGCAAAACCTTCACCATGTGCCACGGCAATTGGCATTTTGCTACCTGCCATGCCGTTAAAAAATAGTGATGGTGATTCTAAAACCTCAACCATGGCAAGCCTGGCTTCAAACTGCTCAGATTTATTGCGCACAAAATGTGGCCAATGCGCTGCACCTGGAATCAACTCACGTAGATTGCTCATCATTTGGCAACCGTTACAAACACCCAAAGCAAAACTATCTTGGCGATTGAAAAATGCTGAAAACTCATCACGTGCACGCGCGTTAAATAAAATAGATTTTGCCCAGCCCTCGCCTGCGCCGAGTACATCACCGTAAGAGAATCCGCCACAGGCTACTAACCCAGCAAACTCTTGCAGCGATACACGGCCTGCAATAATGTCGCTCATGTGCACGTCATAACTGGCAAAGCCTGCGCGGTCAAATGAGGCTGCCATTTCCACATGGCCATTCACGCCCTGCTCTCGTAAAATCGCCATTTTAGGACGTACGCCAGTATTGATATAAGCCGCTGCGATATTGTCACTTGGGTTGTATGTCAACGCTGCAAACAAACCTCGGTCACTATCATTGAGTAATTTGTCGTACTCTTGTTGCGCACTCACGGGGTTATCGCGTAGCTTTTGCATTTGGTAAGTGGTTTCAGACCACATGCGATGCAAATTGACTCGGGTGTCACTGAACACCACGCTACCCTGTTGCTTAATCTCAATTTGATTCGCCTTAGTCACGTCAGCGATCACATGTGCCAAACCGTTGAATTGTGTAGCGATGTCTGGTGCATACTGCGCCGGCACTTGAATAACCGCACCTAGCTCCTCGTTATAGAGCACCTCAACAATGTCACCTGACAAGCTAGAAACATCGACATTTAAACCACAATGACCAGCAAACGCCATTTCAACCAAGGTGGTAAATAAACCGCCATCTGAACGGTCATGGTACGCTAGAATTTTCCCCGCTTGGTTCAATTGTTGAATGGTATTAAAGAAGTGTTTAAGCTGATTTGCATCATCCACATCAGGTGCTACATCGCCCACTTCACCATATACCTGCGCCAAACTAGAGCCGCCCATACGGTTTTTACCTGCGCCCAAGTCGATCACAATTAACTTGGAGGGCACGTTAGTTTGCAACTGCGGGGTTAGGGTTTTACGTGCATCCGGCGTTGTGGCAAATGCTGTTACCACTAACGAAATAGGCGAGGTAACCGCTTTACTTTCAACCGCGCCATTAGCGCCCGCCTCACTCCATACGGTTTTCATGCTCATGGAATCTTTGCCGACGGGAATACTAATGCCCAATTGCGGGCAAAGTTCCATACCGACCGCTTTTACAGTTGCATACAAAGCTGCATCTTCACCCGCATGCCCTGCCGGTGCCATCCAGTTGGCCGATAACTTTAAGTTACTTAAATCATTTATTAAACAGGCGGCAATATTGGTGATTGCCTCACCAATGGCCATACGACCTGATGCCGGCGCATTAACCAGGGCCAATGGCGCTTTTTCACCAATCGCAAACGCTTCACCCACGTAGGTTTCATACCCCGCAAGCGTTACGGCAACGTCTGCCACAGGCACTTGCCAGGGCCCAACCATTTGCTCGCGCGCCACTAAACCGGTAACGGAACGGTCACCAATCGTAATCAGAAAAGTTTTATCGGCGACGCCAGGCAACCTTAACACGCGGGCTGCGGCCTCTTTTAAATCAATTTTACTTGTATCAAAAACGTGCAATTGTTTTGCAGTGCTTTTAACATCACGCGTCATTTTTGGTGGTTTACCAAGCAATACCGATAAATCCATATCCACAGGTTTATTATCAAAATAACTGTCTGCCACGGTTAAATGGCGCGCTTCGGTCGCAACGCCTACCACCGCAAACGGGCAACGCTCGCGCTCACATATCGCTTTAAAGCGCGGTAAATCTGCTTGCGCAATCGCCATCACATAACGCTCTTGTGCCTCGTTGCTCCATAGCTCGCGTGGCGACATGCCTGGCTCTTCATTGTGTACATCACGCAATTGAAAGCTTGCACCTACGCCCGCATCATTCACCAGCTCAGGGAATGCATTAGAAATGCCGCCTGCGCCTACATCGTGAATGCTCAAAATTGGATTGTTATCACCCATCTGCCAGCAACGGTCAATCACTTCCTGCGCGCGGCGCTCCAGCTCAGGGTTGCCGCGTTGCACCGAATCAAAATCCAGATTTTCAACATTGCTACCTGTATCCATACTAGACGCCGCACTGCCGCCAAGGCCAATCAACATGGCTGGACCGCCCAGCTGCACTAAAGCCGCGCCTGCTGGAATCGGGTTCTTTTTTGAGTGTTTTGCTGAAATATTACCGATGCCGCCAGCCAACATAATAGGCTTGTGGTAACCGCGTATCTCAGATTTACCATTTGAATCCAGAGATTCCAGCTCAAACGTGCGGAAATACCCTGCAATGTTCGGGCGACCAAACTCGTTGTTATACGCCGCACCACCGAGTGGCCCGTCAATCATAATCTGCAACGGTGAAGCAATACGTCCGGGTTTGCCGTAGCTACTTGATTCCCACGGCTGCTCAAAGTTTGGGATATTTAAATTAGAAACTGAAAATCCAGTTAAGCCGGCTTTTGGTTTGGAGCCACTGCCAGTAGCGCCTTCATCACGAATTTCACCGCCGGCACCTGTCGCCGCACCGGCAAACGGTGAAATCGCAGTCGGGTGGTTATGTGTTTCCACCTTCATCAGGTAATGCATTTCTTCTTCAATATAGCCATAGGCGCCATTACCAGTCGGGTAAAAGCGTTTGCTGGCTTCTCCAAGGTTTTGCCCGGCGACGATAGAAGAGTTATCAGAGTAAGCCACCACCGTATTGCCAGGGTTAAGCCTGTGCGTATTGCGTATCATGCCAAATAGCGACAGTTCTTGCTGTTCGCCATCAATCACCCAGTCTGCATTAAAGATTTTGTGACGGCAATGCTCAGAGTTAGCCTGTGCAAACATCATCAATTCAACATCAGTAGGGTTGCGCTGCATTCTAGTAAAGTTATCAACCAGATAATCCACTTCATCGGGTGACAATGCCAAGCCCATATCGCTATTTGCCTGATTTAAAGCAGCTTTGCCACCGACCAGAATATCGACAGTCGTTAACGGCTTTGGCGCATCAGTATGGTACAAGTTAGCTGCGTCTTGCATATTGCTAAACACGGATTCAGTCATGCGGTCATGAAGCAGTGGCAATAATAACTGGCGTTCATCAGGCGTTAATGGCTCGCCATTTTTGGTTTGCACATAATAGGCAATACCACGCTCAACACGCTGAATTTCCGGTAAACCACAGTGCTTCACGATATCAGTCGCGCGTGATGCCCAAGGAGAAATGGTGCCTACTCGCGGTAGCACTAAAATCAGCTCGCCTTGCGGATCTTCTGCCTGAAGACTTGGACCGTAAGTCAGAATCTGATTAAGCTTATCGGCTTGCGCGGCTGTTATCTCAACACTATCAACCCATGAAAAATGCCAAAACTCGGCATATAAATGTCCGATATTTGGACAAATATCGTTTAATTTATTTTGGATTTTTTCAACGCGAAAAGGTGATAAAGCAGCGCTACCGCGCAAACTAATCATTTGAGGATTTGGTTTAGATTGGCTCATTAAAACTCAGCTAAATATCAATGGATTGGATAAAGTAGAATTTTAACAGATTAGGGGCAATTAAGCCGAAATTGAGCATTGCTGCTGATTGAAATTACTGACCCAAGGGCACTTCTTAAGTAAAAATTTATACAACGCCTTGAATAATCGCTTCAATCAAGCTTAATAATTTAATGCACCAAACACTTTTTTCAGCAATCTATTTGTTTGCCCTACCGGGTCTTTACGGATGGCAGCTTCTTCTTTTGCCATCATTAAATACACGCCATCAAGGGTTTTTTGAGTGACATATTGCTCTAAATTCACCTGTTCTTTTTTCACCAAGCCAACTTTATTGCCCATTTGAGCAAATTTATTATATTGCTGTGCCAACTGCACATCTTCAGTCGCTTTTTTAACTAAAGGTAAAAATTTCTCGGCCATGGGTGCTGATGTGGTTTTTCTAAAGTACTGCGTTGCCGCATCATCACCGCCGGTCAAAATAGCTTTAGCATCGGCTACGCTCATTTTTTTAACTGAATCCACTAACAAAGCTTTTGCTTCTGGCACTGCGGCCTCTGCTGCACGGTTCATTCTCAGCACCAATTCATCCGCCTGCTTACCCATTCCCAGCATGCGCATGGTTCTCTCAGCCTTTTTAAGGGCATCTGGCAGTGGAATTTTGACTTCGCTATTGCCAAAAAAACCATCTGTTGCGCTTAATTGACTAACAGCCTTACCTGCAGCTTGAGTCAATGCCGCTTTTAAACCATTACTTGCTTCTGTATTAGTTAAGTCACTCACGCCAAGTGCGTTAGCATGGCCAACAAACAAAGCAAAACTTACCGCCACCATAAAAAAGCGCATGATTATTTCCAATCAACAAATACCAAAAAATAAAGCTTAACGTAAATTTATGTCATTTAATTAAAAATAACAACAAATTACACTAAGCTTTTAAAAAACCAAGACTAAACGTCTAAAGTTTTGAGGTTACTAGTTAAGTTAAATACACTACTTTATTTTTTTGTTTTAGCCTTTGTATTTGGCGTTACATGCCAAATGTTGTTGGCATAATCACTAATCGCGCGATCACTCGAGAATTTAGCCATATTAGCCACGTTCAAAATAGCCATACGTGTCCATTCATCCTGATGTTGATACAATTTACCGACTCTATCTTGCGCCTCGATGTAGCTGGCGTAATCTGCCAATAATAAGTATTGATCATTATTCAATAAATTATCAACGATTGCTTGATAGCGATTTGGTTCATCCACAGAGAAATAACCGTCTGCGATCATATCCAACACCTGTTTTAACTCTGGGTTGCTATGATAGTAATCACGCGGGGTATAACCACTAGCCTTAACTTCAGCCACTTGCGGAGTTGTTAAGCCAAAAATAAAGATGTTCTCATCGCCTACTTCTTCTTTAATTTCAACGTTGGCGCCATCCAATGTACCAATGGTGAGCGCTCCATTTAAAGCCATTTTCATATTGCCCGTGCCACTTGCCTCAGTACCCGCAGTTGAAATTTGCTCAGATAAATCACTGCCTGGGAATAAAATTTCAGCCGCTGAAACTTCATAATTAGGGTAATACACCACTTTAAGTTGATCACCAACGGCAACATCCTCATTCACAATTGCCGCAACATCATTAATTAAACGGATAATTTGTTTCGCCATCCAATAACCGGGTGCCGCTTTGCCACCAAAAATCACGGTGCGTGGCGTAATGCCTTTTTCACCACTACGAATACGGTTATACAAAGTAATCACATGCAATACGTTAAGCAATTGACGTTTATATTCGTGAATACGCTTAATTTGCACGTCAAACAAACTATCGGCATTCAGTTTAATGCCTGTTTTTTGTTCTATTTTTGTGGCTAACCTTAACTTATTTGCATGCTTTACTGCGGCAAAAGCTTTTCTAAAGTCAGCATCATCGGCTAAAGGTGTGATTTTTTTAATTTGCGCAAGATCTTTTTTAAAGCCTGTACCAATCGCTGTTTCAATCAGCGCCGTTAATCCAGGGTTAGCCTGATTTAACCAACGGCGCGGGGTAATACCATTGGTCACATTGGTTAACTTGCCAGGGTAAATGCGATCAAAATCTGCAAAAAGATGTTGCTTTAATAACTCACTGTGCAATGCTGCTACACCGTTAACGGTATGGCTACCCACAACCGCCAAATGCGCCATACGCACACGGCGGCCATTACTTTCATCAATGATTGATACGCGTTTGAGCAAGTCAGCATCACCTGGGAAGTGGTGGTTGACCATGTGTAAAAATTCAAAGTTGATTTTATAAATAATTTCTAGATGGCGTGGCAATAAACGGCCAAACAGATCTACCGTCCAGGTTTCTAAAGCTTCTGGCATTAAGGTATGGTTGGTGTAGGCAAAAATCTTGCCAACCAACTCCCAAGCAAAAGCCCAAGGTAATTCATGCACATCGACCAACTGATACATCATTTCAGCCACACCAATTGACGGATGTGTGTCGTTCAACTGGATTGCGATTTTTTCTGGAAGAAGTTTCCAATCATCTTGCGTTTTAATCTCATGCGCACTTAAAAAGCGACGCAAAATATCTTGTATAGAAGCAGATACAAAGAAGTACTGTTGCTTTAAGCGCAACTCTTTACCCAACACAGAAGTATCGTTTGGGTACAATACTTTAGAAATAGTTTCAGTATCGTTGCGCTCTTGTACTGCTTTTTCATAATTACCATCATTAAAATGGCGCAAATCAAACTCACGCGCAGCTTTAGCTGACCATAAACGCAAATTATTGACCGTATCCGTGCCATAACCTGGCACAGGCACATCATAAGCCGTCGCCACCACATGCTCTGCATCCACCCAGCGTTGCGCCTCGCCGTCATCGGCAGGGAACTTCAATACATGGCCGTAGAATTTAATGCTGTAAGTTGCCTCTGGGCGTTGAAACTCCCAAACATTGCCGTAACGCAACCAGTTGTCCGGGTTCTCTACTTGCTGACCATCTTCAATAGACTGCCTGAACATGCCGTATTCATAACGAATACCATAACCTGCCGCCGGAATATCCATGGTTGCCATTGAATCCAGAAAACAGGCAGCAAGACGTCCCAAACCACCGTTACCCAATGCCGCGTCAGTTTCTAATTCCACGGTATTTTCTAAATCATGTCCTAATGATGCTAAACCTTCTTTCAACTGATCGTTAATGCCCAAGTTTAGTGCAGCATTACTCAACATACGACCGATTAAGAACTCCAGTGATAAATAATAAACACGTTTAGGATCATCACGGTAATAAGATTCTGCTGTTTTAATCCAGCGTGCGACCACGTGATCTCGCACTGTATAACTGGCGGCGTCATACCAATCTCTAGGCGTAGCTGCGCTACTAGTCTTGAAGCTTGAGAAAACCAAGTGATGCTGTAAAGACTGATGAATCGGCTCGAGCTTAGGAATAACACTCGCTTTAAATTTAACCGCTTTTTTAGGTTTTGCAGTTGTTTCGTTTGATGTTTTCATTTTGCAGGTCTTGTAGTGATGAATACTTGCTATTTTAGCAAAAAACGCACCAACTTTTATAAAAGTTAGTCTGGTATTGCTAAATAACTAAAGGTTACCTCGATCAATAATAAAAATTTAACTGATTGATATATTGACCAAAGCATAGCTGCCGGCACGACAATGCCGTGGTGCAAGTTACTTTAAATGATGCGAGCGGATATGCGCACTGATGTTGAATTTAGCGAGTTCAGACTGCGTCGGTTGACGAGCTCTGCCCGCCACTAGTATCTGCGTTGGCGATAAGCCAAGTGTATTTTCAGCACCGCGTAACGCACTAATAATAGCTATCGGGTCCTCTCGCTGCATATCCATAGATACCACCACACATCGATAACGTGCATTGGCGATCGCAGACAAAGCACTTGACTCCGTACTGCAGTATTCAGCAATCAAATTTCGGCTAGCCGCAAAAGCATCATCGTCAAATGATGGTGTTTGAGTCTCTTGTATTACCAACACCTTGTTACTCATTGCGTTCCTTTCTCGCTGTGATTGATTTGATACAGATGTTCCAGAATATTTTCTGAGCCAATCTGCCCAACTAGTCCAGCCAGTTTTAATTTATTAAGCACATTGGGTTTTGCCTCACACAACACCAATCGCGTGTGATGCCGCCTGCAAGTATCGAGTAAATCCCATAGCGATTGCATCGCAGTGGCATCGATGAATGGCACCTTGCCTAAACGTAAAACTAGCACCTCTGCATGACCATGAACATGCTCTAGTGCGCTTTCAAGATGCTGTGCCGCGCCAAAGAAAAATGGCCCTTCAATATCAAACACAACGGTCTCAGGCGGAAGATTGAAAACTTTATTGTCAGTCTCCAGCAACAGCGTTTCATAGGTTTGCTGCTTAATGACTACCGCCTCAGACATACGTTTCATAAACAGCAAACAGGCCAGCAACACACCAATGTTAACTGCGATGACTAAATCACCAAACACTGTCAGAAAAAATGTAATGAGTAATACCACCACATCCGATTTTGGTGCAGTGCGCACCATGTGAGAAAAACGGTGTAACTCACTCATGTTGTAAGCCACAACAAATAAAATAGCAGATAACGCACACAGCGGAATGTGAGCGGCTAACGGTGCCAGCACCAGTACAATGATGATAAGCGTGATAACGTGAACAAGACCTGCTAACGGGCTGGTTCCGCCATTACGAATGTTAGTGGCGGTGCGAGCAATTGCGCCAGTGGAAGCAAAGCCACCAAATAACGGTGAAAATATATTAGCAACGCCTTGTCCGATTAGCTCTTGATTAGAATCATGCTTGGTGCCAGTCATGCCGTCTGCCACCACAGCGGATAGTAGCGACTCAATGGCACCCAACAGGGCGATTGTGAACGCTGGGCCTATCAATTTCAATACCTCAGAAAATGTCACCGATGGTACTTGAAAGTGCGGTAAAGTTTGCGGAATGCCTCCAAAGGCACTGCCAATAGTAGCCACGTGTTCAAAATGAAAGAACCATTGCACTACCGTAGCTACGACCATCGCTATCAGCGGTGATGGAATACGCTTGAATACACGTGGGGAAAGTAGCAGAACCGCCAATGTGAGCAAGGCAAGTGCTGTTGTTTCCAGTTGCAGGGTAGGAACTGCCTGTATTAAATGCCAGAACTTCTCATGAAAATGCTCTATACCTGTTACGGGCGACAACCCAAAAAAGTCCTTCCACTGACCTACAAAAATAATAATACCGATGCCTGCTGTAAAACCGACAATCACCGGTGCTGGAATAAACTTGATAACCCCACCTAAACGCGTCAACCCCATCAACATTAACATTACGCCAGCCATCAGCGTAGCCACCTGCAAACCCTCGATGCCGTACTTGGCAGTAATACCTGCAAGAATCACAATAAATGCACCCGTAGGCCCAGCAATTTGCAAGCGGCTACCGCCTAGTAACGAAGTCAAACCACCAGCCACAATCGCCGTATAAAGACCTTGCTCCGGCTTAGCGCCAGAGGCAATAGCAAACGCCATCGCTAGCGGTAGCGCTACGATGCCGACGATCACACCGGCCAAGATATTATTAAGCCAATGATCCTTTGATAACAGGCCAGCCCGCTTTGCTTCGAGAATAGCGATCATGATTGAGAATTAAGTTTGTGGTTAAGTGTTAATTATATTAACATGTGATTAACATTAAATGAAAGAAACCTTATGGAAAATCGCACGGCCAGACTCACATTACTCATTGACCCCACCAAAAAGCAGATCTTTGATGAAATCTGTACATTACGTGATTTGACACCATCGCAAGTCGTGCGCCAGATGATTAGAGATTACGTTCAACAATATGGCAGCGCTGAGCAAATTGCCCGTATGCCACTAAATAACTAAGTGGATAAACAATGAGACAGCCGGTTGTTTTAGATTCCATACACGAAAGCGACTACCCCAAACTAATCAGATTATGGGAGGTTGCCGGCAATGTTGAAGTTCGGCAAACAGATACTCCTGAAGTACTGGCGAGATTTTTATACAGAAATCCAACCTGCAGTTATGCGGCCTATGCCGGCACTAGATTGATAGGTGCGATACTGGCGGGACACGATGGATGGCGAGGTCATCTCTACCACATGGCAGTTAAACCAGACTACCGTGAAAGAGGAATAGGCACGCGATTAGTTAATGCCGCGGTAAGTGCTATTAAAAGTGAAGATGTTCAAAAAATACACTGCCTAGTGAAACGCGACAACCTGATTGCTCAACAGTTTTGGGAGGCTTGCAGTTTTGAACAGAGAGAGGAACTGTTCGATTACAGTTTGCGTTAATGTTTGATCAAGCGTAAGCGCAGAAAATCAATTTAGGGGGCCTCTATTCATTAATTCGCCCAAAAATCTAAAGTAACACTTGGCGCGTATTAGCTAAAAAATAGTGAATTTGACGCTCAATTTCAGGCGCAATCATCACCGCTGGTCCCTTGCCGTTTGGGCAAGGCAGGCTAGGTGTAGTTCCAAACAGACGGCAAATAAGAGGGCGCTCACCATAAACCTGGCAGCCATTGCTACCAAGATAGGGGCAGCTTAGCGCTTCGAGTGCCCGATCATGCTCCTGCTCACTTTTAACCGGCAACCTAGACACCTCTTCTGAAGACGCTGTTACGGGTCCGCAGCAGTCATGGCAACCTGGAGTGCATTCAAATGAAGGAATACGCGCACGAAAAAACCTAATAACCTGACTGTTTTTGGTCACAGAAGCGCCTTATTTTGATTTGCCAAGTTTTGATTTACACATTTAACTATCACTGGATTTTATCACGATTGAAATATGACAACCCCGGCTATTTTACTCAAAACTTTACAAGATCAATTCAACAAAACATCTTAAAAATGCAGCTAACAAACCATGTATATTTAAAGAAAGCGAAACGCTTTGCCAAAAAACACATATCAGCCACATAGCATTGGCGCAAATTTCTGAGGCTAGCCTATGACTAAAAAATCCAGTAAATCTAAAGCCAAAAGCACAATATCTGATAGTGAAGATAATTTGGCGCCTAAAAAAGTCATCATGAAATCTTTCTGCGCTTGGGACGGCGACACATTGGTGCTAAACATCCTTGGAACACCAAGTGCAAAACTGGATGCCATTGGCAAGCCAAAGGGCAATCAACTCAAGGTAAGCGTTACCGCTGCGCCAGTCGCAGGTAGAGCCACTGATCATATGGTTAGATTTCTTGCTGCAGAATTTGGCGTAACCACCAAAGATATTGAAGTCGTATTTGGCCGGATGAATATCAATAAACAATTACGCATTAAATCGCCAAAAATACTGCCTGTCGTTATTAGTAAGCACTTATCATTAAGATATTAAAATTGCTTATCAAGATAAAGTAGCCGATAACAAAAAAACCGCCATGCTCTCGCATGGCGGTTTCTATTGGCTTAACGATTAACTAATCAAGCTATTCATCCGTTTAACAAAACTTGCCGGATCATCCAGCATACCGCCCTCAGCCAATAACGCTTGGTCAAACAGCACATGCGCTAAATCACCGAATAAGTCATCCGCCGTTTCGCTTTCAAGGCGTTTCACCAATTTATGCGCTGGGTTGATTTCCAAAATAGGCTTAGCCTCTGGCGCATTTTGACCTGCGGCCTTTAGCATACGTGCCAAGTTCCCTGATAAATCTTGTGCATCACTCACCAAACAAGCTGGCGAGTCGGTTAAGCGATGGGTCACACGCACATCTTTCACTTGGCTTCCCAGCGTTTGCTTGATTCTATCCACTAAGGTTTTAGCTTCTTCTTCGATTTTCTTTTGAATCTCTTTTTCAGTGTCGGATTCCAGCTTACCTAAATCCAAATCACCTTTGGCGATCGATTGCAGTTTTTTACCCTCAAATTCAGCCAAGCTTCCCAACAGCCACTCATCCACACGGTCAGACATCAGCAATACTTCAATGCCTTTTTTGCGGAAAATCTCCAGATGCGGGCTGTGTTGTGCCGCAGCAAAGCTATCAGCGGTAATGTAATAAATCACATCCTGCTCGGGCTGCATGCGTGCAATATAGTCCTTGAGAGACACATCCTGAACATCTGTATCCGCTTTAGTAGAGGCAAAGCGTAACAACGAGGCAATTTTCTCTTTGTTAGCAAAATCTTCGCCCGGACCTTCTTTTAATACGCGGCCAAACTCTTTATAGAACTTAGCATAATCGTCAGGTTTGTTTTCCGCCATATCTTCCAGCAGGCCTAATACTTTTTTCACAGAGCCGGCTTTAATCGCATCAACATCACGGCTGGACTGCAAAATCTCGCGCGAAACATTCAACGGCAGGTCGGAGGTGTCAATCACACCGCGCACAAAACGCAGATATTGCGGCATCAGCTTTTCGGCGTCTTCCATAATAAATACGCGCTTCACATAAAGCTTAATGCCATGACGGCGCTCGCGGTCGTACAAATCAAACGGTGCTTTGCTCGGAATATAAAGTAATGAAATATACTCCTGCTTACCTTCTACACGGCTGTGGGTGTAAGCCAATGGGTTTTCAAAGTCATGTGAAACGTGTTTGTAAAACTCTTGATATTCTTCTTCAGTGATGTCGTTTTTATTACGCGCCCATAATGCGGAAGCCTTATTTACGGTTTCGTCCTCATCGGTCGCCACTTCAGCGCCGTCTTTCCATTCGGACTTTTTCATGACGATTGGCAAAGTAATATGGTCTGAATACTTGCGGATAATCGTTTTCAGTTTCCAATCACTTAAAAATTCATCTTCACCTTCACGCAAATGCAATACCACTTCAGTACCGCGCGTTGCTTTATCCGCGGCTTCTAAAGTGTAATCGCCCTCACCTGACGATTCCCAACGCACAGCTTCAGTAGCCCCTGCGCGACGCGTAGTCAAGCTTACTTTATCTGCAATAATAAATGCTGAATAAAACCCTACACCAAACTGACCAATCAAATTCGCATCTTTTACCTGATCACCGGAAAGTGCATTAAAAAACTCTTTAGTGCCAGACTTTGCAATGGTACCGATGTTAGCAATCACCTCATCACGGCTCATACCGATACCGTTATCTGAAATTGATACCGTGCGCGCGGCTTTATCAAACGCAACGCGGATTTTTAGCTCACTATCGTTTTCATACAATGCACCGTTGGCTAATGCTTCAAAACGTAATTTGTCTGCGGCATCTGAGGCATTGGAAATCAACTCGCGTAACACAATCTCTTTGTTGCTATACAGTGAGTGAATCATCAATTGCAACAGTTGCTTGACCTCGGCCTGAAAAGCCATCGATTCTTTTGGATGAGTTTCTTTTTGTGCAGTCTCTATGGACATATATTTAGCTCCTAGTGTTGGGGGGAATTAACAATAGGTGCTATGTTGGGATGATCGCTTATTTTTCAAGTACGCTATGTGCCAGTAAAGCACGACATGACAACTAAGCTTTAGTGTTTGTCACGGCCCTCACCCACTGTAATAAGGGATCCCACTGCTGCAGGTCTTGCTCTACCAATGAAGGTCGCATATCAAAAATGCCCATCCCCTGCTCGGCAGCTGTCACATAAACCTGTGCATTCCTTAAATAGGTGAGCACTGAAAATCCAGTCTGATCCATAAAGTCAGCCAATCCTGCTGCTGCATGAGTGCGGTTATTGACGCGCATCCCAACCAAGGCCACAAAAGTCTTATTTTTACGAATCGCTTTCTCTTCAGCCAATACTTCTAAAAAATCACGGGTTGCGCCAATATCAAATGCCGAAGGCTGTATTGGGATAATCACACAATCGGCCTCTTTAACGGCATTAGACAGTTTATCGCCACGTAGCCCGGCTGGAGAGTCAGCGATAATCCAGTCCGGCTTAGAAGATAAGCTCTTGTCTCCGGCGCTATCGATATGTATTTGCGGCAAGACAATCGAGCGCCTCTCCAACCAATGCGCCGAGGATTGCTGACGGTCTAGGTCTGACAACATGACCTGATGCCCAAGCGAAGCAAAATAGCTGGCTAAATTAGTCGTTAGCGTGGATTTACCGCTTCCTCCCTTAGAATTGGCTACAAGAATTTTTTTCATAAAAAGACCTCCAATTTGTTAATAGTTTCTAACCGTAAAGGTCATAGCTACCAAGCTTAAATAGTTTTATTACTCACACAGTATAAGTGGTCTATATTTTTTGCTGTGTGACATATTTATTAAAACTACTCATGGATGCGAACCCGCACCAGTATTGTAATTTACATGATTAAAAACTTACTTTTTGCCATTGTCATTAAAATTTCAAACTATAATGATATATATAAATAATAATATAGTTTTAATCACTTAGACAAAAGCACCCCAACAATGGAAACCACCAAAAGCAATTCAAGCAACGCGCCTGTAGATAAAGCATTACTAGCAGCGATTGATTTGGGCTCCAATAGTTTTAGACTTGAAATTGGTCGCTTGGATGGTGGCCATATTCAGCGCGTTGAGTACTTAAAAGAAGCGGTACGCCAAGGTGGCGATTTAGACGAAGACCGCAACCTGACAACTGAAGCTATCGAGCGCGGTGTGCGCTGTTTAGCTAGATTTGGTGAGCGCTTACAAGGTTTTGATGCGACTCACGTACGCGCCGTGGCAACACAAACACTGCGTGAGGCCAATAATCGCGACGTGTTTCTTAAGCTGGCTAAAAAGGCATTAGGCTTTGATGTGGAAGTAATTTCCGGCGTAGAAGAAGCGCGCCTCATTTATCAAGGCGTCAATCGATTTCTGCCGCAATCCAATGAAAAAAGACTGGTCATTGATATTGGTGGCCGCTCTACTGAATTTATCCTAGGTCATGGTTTTGAAGCGCAGCACACGGCATCATTGCACGTAGGTTCTGTTGCATGGTCACTCAAACATTTTGCTACGGGTGAGTTTACCGACAATGCCTTCTCTCGCGCTGAACTTGCCGCTGAATCTGTGTTTGAAACCCTGGGCTCCAACTTCAACCATAACCAATGGGATATTGCCTATGGCGCCTCTGGCACGGTAGGCGCAGTCGCTGATGTTTTAGTGCAATACGGCAGACCTTTAGACGTGATCACTAAAGCAGATTTGTACTGGCTGCGCGATGAACTACTCCGCATGCGCTATATTGACAAAATACGTCTTGATGGTCTAAAAGAAGATCGAAAACCAGTAATTGGCGGCGGACTATCTATTTTAATCGCCGTATTTGAATTTTTAAAAATTGATACCCTTCATGTAGCAAAAGGCGCGCTAAGACACGGCCTGCTGTACGATATGCTCGCGCGTGAAGACGACATGCTGGATTTAAGAAATGCTTCAGTACAACGATTAGTGAAAAAATTTGATGCCGATGAAACTCAAGCCAATACAGTAGCAGAGGTTGCAGAAAAGTTATTTGAAAAAATCAGTGAAGATGTCAACTTTGCAGTTGGTGAAAGGCGACTACATGCTAGGAAATTACGCTGGGCTGCTTTATTGCACGAAATAGGCAGCTTTATTTCCCCCATAGACGCACATTTGCATGGCGCTTATATATTGGAGCATACTGAACCGCTAGGGTTTGCTCAAAGCGAGCTTCATCGCCTGAGTTTGTTAATACTCGGGCATCGCGGCAAATTAAAACGATTGGAAGCAGACTTTTCTGACCGTATTTTTATAATGCAACTGCTCTGCTTGCGCCTAGCGGTTATTTTGTGTCATGCACGGCAAACCCCTAATTTACGCGGCATGCAGCTTAATATAGCCAATAATACGATCACTATAACAGTCTCAAAGTCATGGACTGATAAATACCCACAGTCAAATTATTTACTGGATGAAGAAACGCTAGCTTGGCAAAAAACAGTCTGGCGTTTTGAAAAGTCTAGCACTTAATAAATCTGACTTCTTCTAGGAGGCTGGTTAGAAACGGATATAATCAAAAATTACAACTAACACAGATTGAACAAAGGGGAAATAAAATGTATTCCATCATTGGTTTTCTAGTACTTGTACTTGATATATTTGCAATTATTAAAATAATACAAAGTTCAGCATCGGGTACTGAAAAAATACTGTGGATTCTTTGTGTCTTGATATTTCCTGTTGCAGGCATGATTATTTGGGTTTTTGCAGGACCAGGCGGCAAGAAACTTTAGTGTACAGAAGGCTGAAGTTCTGATTAAGAATCATCAGCTTAGATGAATTCTAATCTTGCATTGGTTTTCAAAATCGAACCCGACTATGCTGTCGCCACCACAAAGCATAAACTTAAAATTTGTCATAAATATTTCATTTGCAATCCTAATTAAACGGTATAAACTATTTATACCGTTTAATTAGGAGCAATCATGTCAAAAATCAACCCTACACTAGCTGCTGCATTAAATACGCCTGCTGAAAAAACCGAGCCCGCAAAGCCAGTAAAAGCCAAAGCCGTTGTTACAAAAACCGTCGCAACCAAACCTGCGGCTATTAGCCCTCCCCTAAAAACCACCACAAAAAAAACAAGTGTGCCTAAAATTGACACCCAAAAAGTAGCAAAGCCGGTAAAAGAGAAAACACAAAAACTAAAAATGGAACGTGACAGCTTTACGATTCCTAAAACAGAATACGCGCAGTTTGCTGTTTTAAAAGACCGCCTAGCTAAACTCGGTCAACCTGTGAAAAAAAGTGAATTGCTTCGCGCAGGCATTATGCACTTAACAGCCATGACAGATACCGCTTTAAAAGCAGCCTTAAGTAAAGTGCCTGCGATTAAAACTGGCAGACCTAAAAAGAAGTAATTTGAACGACTATAGGTCAGGATGTTGCACTGCAAACAAATAGGTTTGCAGTGTCGTTTTCTCAGCGTCATCAACATATCGCTGACGCAACCACCAAGCAGCGCCCTTTTTAACAACACAGGTACGCTCATTCAACCCCAATAATTTAGCGATCAGCATGCCAAGAGTTGGTTGATGTCCAATAATCAATATCGTTTTACTGCTATCGGCATTGGTGACCTCTTTAGCAATACGCTCAACCGAGCTATCTACACTTAAGAACTCAGCCACTTTTATTTTTATGCCATTCAGATCATGCAATGTGGCTGCAGTCTCTAAGCATCGTCGTGCTGGGCTACATATTATCTCAGTATTGGCTGGCACGTGCTGATTAAGCCACTTGGCTATTTTTATGGCATCCTTACGCCCTTTTTTAGTTAAAGCGCGATCAAAGTCTTTTCCACTTGCGCTTTCTACTTCAGCATCTGCATGTCGCCATAGGATTAAATTTGCCATGCATCTTCCCTAACAAATTGTTTATTCTGCATATTTTTGCATCAGTTGCAGCTGCGCGCTAAATACTTGCGATTGTTCATGTGATTTTGACTTGGGCTGTAATGTACGTTGTGCACTCAAAACATAGGTGCCATCCGTATTTAACAGCCATGCATCTTGATTATCCTGCAAATACAGTTGGCAACACTCTTGCAAAATACGGGCACGATTTTCACTATCTATAATTGGCCACGCAATCTCAACGCGTCGCATCATATTGCGATTCATCCAGTCAGCGCTAGATAGCCACATCTGCTCTTCTTGCTCAACTTTAAAATAAAATACACGTGAATGCTCTAAGATCCTGCCGATAACAGACCGAACGCGAATACGGCCATCCAAACCAGGAGCATCAATAGGCAGGATACAGGCGCCTCGCACAATTAAATCAATTTCTACGCCAGCACGCCCTGCACTTACCAGACCTTTAACTAAAGCTTCATCCGTCAGTGCATTCATTTTTAAGATAATCTGTGCGGTTTTACCTGCCTTTGCCGCAAGCTCCGCCGCCCTGATTTTAACAAGCATTTGTCGGTGTAAATTAAATGGCGCAACCAATAATTTTTGCATACGCGGTAATTTAACCTGGCTCGCAATATGTCTGAACAAATACTCCATATCACGGGTTATTTGAATATCCGCAGTGAGCATACTAACATCCGTATAAAGCCGCGCTGTTCTTGGGTTGTAATTGCCAGTTGATACATGCCCGTAGTATTTCAAACGCTTATCTTCGCGACGCATCACTAGCAGCATTTTGGCATGCGTTTTCAGGCCAACAATGCCATACACGACTTGTGCACCCACCGACTCAAGCGCTTCTGCCCAGTTAATGTTAGCCTCTTCATCAAAGCGGGCTTTTAGCTCTACAACCGCCATCACCTCTTTACCTCGCCTCACTGCCTCTTGTAACAGTTTAAGCATGCGCGGGTCTGAACCTGTGCGATATATCGTCTGTTGAATAGATAACACATCGGGGTCATAGACCGCTTCACGTAAAAAATCGATGACAGATTCAAAACTCTCAAACGGCTGATGAATTAAAATATCACGCTGTTTTAACTGCGTAAAAAATGATTGATTAGGTAGTAACTTCTGGCTGATTTTAGGTTCATACGGCCTAAATTTGAGGTGGTCGCCATCCGCTAAATCCGCTAGCAACATCAAACGCGCCAAATTAACAGGGCCTTGTACGCGATAAAGTGATTGCTTAGGCAAGTCAAACTGTTGCAATAAAAGCTTGGCTAACTTTTCATCACAACCGTGCGAAACCTCTAAACGCACCGCCTCACCGAAATTACGCTGTACCAGCCCTTTTCTTAAAGCAGTACGTAAATTTTTGACGTCATCCTCATCTACCGATAAATCTGAATGCCGGGTGACTCTAAATTGCGAGAAACTGAGCATTTCTCGCCCGGTAAATAAGCTTGCCAGATGCGCCCGAATCACGCTAGATAAGGAAATGAATTTTTGCTGCTTATTACTTAAGTTTTTTGGCAACTTAATGAGGCGCGGTAAAGCTCTCGGCACCCTTACAATAGCGATGTTGTTGCTACGGCCAAATGCATCATTTCCACCAAGTAGCACAATAAAATTAAGCGACTTATTCGCCACCTGTGGAAAAGGGTGTGACGGATCAAGCGCAACTGGTACTAACAGCGGGCGTACATCGGTCTCAAAATAACGCGCCACCCAGCGCCGTTGTTCTAAGGTGCGATCACCATGCGAGACTAAATGCACACCTTGCTCAGCAAGGGCTGGCATCAACTCGGTATTAAAAATTTGATATTGCTTATTGACTAAGGCATGCGCCGCCTCTGCAATCGCCTGATAACTTTGCACATTGATATCGGTATGCTGCTCATCATCACGCATTGCATCCACGTGCGGTGCCGCACGCACTTCAAAAAACTCATCAAGATTTGACGAAACAATGCAAAGAAAGCGCAATCGCTCAAGTAGGGGATATTCAACATTTTGTGCAAGGCTCAATACGCGTTCATTAAAAGCCAAGATGCTAATATCACGATTGAGTAGTTTTAAAGGTGGGTAAGCTGAACGCATAAACGCTATCAAATAGTATGTATATTTTATACTACGCGCTAATTGTGACAAATAGATGAAATTATAACGAAATACTAATTAACTCAACTGATCAGTAGCGTAATTAGCATTGAGAACTTTTGTACCGGCTTATTTACAGGCTTAGCGCTGGCCAATAGTTATTTATTTAACAACCCTTTTAGCAGCACACCCACAGCCACAAAACCAAAAGGCGCGGTCACGCATACACTAGAGCCATAACCAGCGCAGTTCAACCCGGTAATTGCCAGATCGGCAACCACACATGCACTATCAGGCTGAATCACTTTTTCATCAGAATACACACAGTGAATACCTAGTTTTGATGATTTACCCTTTGCGCTGTGACCACTGCTAAAGCCATAGTCGCGGCGCAACAGGTTACGCACTTTGGCAAGCAATTTGTCATGGCTTACTTCACTTAAGTCCGCTTGTTGAATACGCGTGGCATCTAAGCGCCCACCCGCTCCGCCTGTCATTACTAAAGGCATATTTTTTGCGTTGCAGAAATCAGCAATAGCAGCCTTGGCTTTTGCATCATCAATGCAATCAATCACGCCATCATAATCACGGTTAAGCATCGTATTGACATTTTCAATCGTCACAAAATCTTCAATTTCATGCACGATTGCCAACGGGTTAATACTGAGAATACGTTCACGCATGGCGGTCACTTTAGCTTTTCCAAAAGCACCATCTACCGCGTGCAATTGTCGATTGACATTAGATTCTGCAATGTTGTCTAAGTCAATTAAAGTAATGCTACCCACAGCATTGCGCGCCAAGGCCTCGGCAGCCCAACTGCCCACACCACCAATGCCTATCACGCAGATATGCACGGCTTGTAATTTAGCTAAACCATCTGCGCCATATAACCGCGAAACGCCACCGAAACGACGATTTAAGTCTGGACGCTCAAAATCAAATTCAGCCATTTTTCCGTTCCGTCATGCTGAGTGCAACAAAGCATCCAGTATATTGATATTTCTCAATGCTTTTATACTGCGCAATGGATGCTTCGCTATGCTCAGAATAACGACAAAGTGATTTCATGTTTCTAACACCACAAATGCCGTTGCCAAATTCTTTTCATCGCTAATGCTAATATGGGTTTGCTTGATATATTTAGATTGCAATAAAGCCTGTAACTCTGGCGCCAACACCAGAATGGGCTTACCCAAATCATCATGTGAAACCGCAATATTCTGGAAGGTTGCAGGTGCACGCAAGCCGGTACCCAACGCTTTTGAAAACGCCTCTTTCGCAGCAAAGCGTTTGGCTAAAAACCTGGATTTTATTTGTGATTGCTGATAACTGGCAAACTCGCTGTCCGCTAAAATACGTTTGGCAAAATCATCGCCAAACTGTTGAATTGAAGACTCAATACGCGCAACTTCAACGATATCTGTACCTATGCCAAAAATCATACTCAAATACGCAATCACCGCCTACTTAGGCGTAGCCGCTTTCATCAAGGCTTTCATCTCGCGTACCGCGTTATCCCAGCCCACAAATAAAGCATGCGCCACTATGGCATGCCCGATATTAAGCTCTTCAAAACCGTACAGTTTGGCAACCAAATGTACGTTATGATAATGCAAACCATGCCCTGCATTCACGATCAATCGCGCATCTTTAGCATGTTGCAACGCTCGCTCAATGCGCGCCAGCTCTAGCATTTGTATCGCATCAGCTTGGGCATCGGCAAAGGTACCTGTGTGCAGTTCTATTACTGGTGCGCCAGCTTTAACGGCTGCATCAATTTGCGCTAAATCCGGCGCAATAAATAATGAAACGCGAATACCAGCATCGCTTAATTTCTGCACCGCATGTTTAACTTTATCAAAATGTGCGATTACATCCAACCCGCCCTCTGTGGTGCGCTCCTCGCGCCGCTCTGGCACCAAGCACACATCTTGCGGCATCACTTTAATCGCAATATCCAGCATTTCATCGGTGACTGCACACTCAAGATTCATCTTGGTTTGCAACAACGGGCGCAGTGCAAAAATATCTGCATCCTGCATGTGACGGCGGTCTTCACGCAAGTGTAGCGTAATGCTATCGGCACCTGATTGCTCGGCACGCAAAGCCGCCTGCACTACGCTGGGATATTTAGTACCACGCGCTTGGCGAATGGTGGCTACGTGGTCGATGTTTACACCTAATTTAATCATAGATAAAACCTAGAAATATAGCTCTGCCACAGATGCAACTATGGCTAATTAAAAAAACTAAAGCCCTTGCAAATCGATCAATAACTGCCTTGTATGCAAGGGTTTATCACCCAAATAATGCGCTAACAAATAACGCATTAACTGTTTACTTTGCTGCTGTGTTTGACCATTAGCGTAGTCATCACTCGACATGTCAATCAATGTTTTTCCCGATAATTGCACACCGTTATCATAACGAGTTATCACACCATTGATCGGAATAGCGCCATGTTCAGCTTCATAACGATAGTTTTGCAACGCTAACACTGGTGATGCATTTATATCCAGTTGCAATGGTATGGCGTAACCAAGTTCTTGCAAAAACTTCAACTCAAAGCGGCGTAAAGTAGCGGCCAAATCCTCACCACTCGCTAAGGTTTTTAACGTGTCGGCATAGTATTCAAATAGCGCTTCATGTGGATCTTCGCGCGGTAATAACCGCAACAGTAGCTCATTTAGATAAAAACCGCACATGAGTGCCTCGCCTTGCAATAGCAACAAACAGCCATTCCATTCCAGACTATGCAAGGTTTTGAGCTCCAGCTTGCCGGACCAAGTTGCCAGCATGGGCTGAAAAGCCTGCAGCATACCGCGCATGGCTGAGCGTGGACGCCTGGCACCTTTTGCGGTGGTGGCTACACGTCCAAAATCACGTGCGAACAACTCAACCACTAAGCTCGTTTCTTTGAACGGGTAAGTATGCAGTACGTAAACTGCTTGATTGTCTTGCCGGTGCGCATTGATTAAAGCCATAGGTTTTTTATTTATCCGCTGATAAACGTAGATGCCTGCAGATAAAAACAAAAACCATCACGAAATAAGTAGTAAATCAGCTAAGGAGTAGTTAATACCCTAAAGATTTTAACGCTCGCGCGTCATCAGCCCAGCCGCCTTTAACTTTCACCCAGGTTTCTAAGTAAACCTTGCCACCAAACAGTTTCTCCATATCGTGCCGCGCTTCAGTGGAAATTTGCTTGAGCTTCTCGCCGCCTTTGCCGATAATTATTGGTTTTTGGCTGTCTTTATCTACAATAATGGCGCAAAAAATACGGCGTAGCTTACCTTCCACTTCAAACTTTTCAATCTCGACGGCTACTGAGTAAGGAATTTCATCGCCCAATAATCTGAAAATTTTCTCGCGCACTAATTCTGCAGCTAAAAAACGTTCATTTTTATCAGTGAGTTCATCTTCAGAATATACAGCGGCCTGCTCTGGTAAGTATTTGCGAATGGTTTGTAACAGCTCATCTAGATTGAGGCTTTTTTTAGCGCTCACAGGGACGATTTCTGAAAACGGAAACTCTAAGTCAAAGTCTTGAATCAACGGCAACACGTTGCCTTTGTCACCCATTAAGTCTAATTTATTCACCACTAAAATCGTCGGCGTTTTTTCTGAAAGTAATGCTAATACTTTGCGATCTGCATCACCCAATTTCATCGGCTCAATCACAAACAGTACGACATCTACTTCCGTTAACACTTGAGTCACGGTTTTGTTTAAACCTTTATTGAGTGCATTCAGGTGTTTTTGCTGAAAGCCAGGCGTATCCACAAATAAAAATTGCGTATCATTCGTAGTATGAATGCCTAGCAAACGGTGGCGCGTAGTTTGCGCCTTACGTGAGGTAATGGCTAATTTCATGCCTAAAATGTGATTTAACAGTGTTGATTTCCCCACGTTAGGGCGGCCAACAATCGCTACCGTTCCACATTTGAAAATGGATGGTGTTACTTCTGAATTTACTTCTAGGTCTGTCATATTTTAATTTTTTCCAATGCGTACTTTTTTTAATTCAAGTAAAGCCAACTGTGCCGCCTGCTGCTCTGCGATGCGGCGACTATTACCCTCGCCCACTGTACGGATACTATGCTTTTCAACGAAACATTCCACCACAAACATCTGTGCATGCGCTTCTCCGCTGGTATGCGTAACGGTATATTCAGGCACCGCTATTTTTCTGCTTTGCAATAATTCCTGTAATAATGATTTAGGATCTTTATCAATCACTTTAGGGTCAATAGCATCTAGCTTGTTAGCGTAAAGCCCCAATACAAAGGTCTCAGCTGCTGCGAAACCACCATCTAAGTACACCGCGCCAATGATGGCTTCTAGCGCATCAGCCAAGATAGACGGCCTACGCCAACCCGCACTTTTTAACTCGCCTTCACCCATTTTGAGCGCATCGCCTAAATTGAGTGAAAGTGCGATCTCACTTAAAGTTGATTCTTTAACCATTTGCGCTCGTAAGCGGCTTAAGTCACCCTCAGCAATTTTAGAAAATCGCTGATATAGCTGATTTGCAATAATAAAATTAAGCGCGCCATCGCCTAAAAACTCTAAACGCTCATTATTTTGAGCACCATAACTACGATGCGTTAAGGCTTGTGTGAGTAAGTTTGCATTTACAAATGAATAGCTTAAACGTCTTGATATATCTGAATGCATCATGCCTAACGGTATAAAAAGGTTTATAAAATAGTTGCATTAGCAAAAAAACAGCTACTTACTCTCACTACTTGCTGAAAAATCAATTAACACACTGACGTTAGCAATAACAGGCTTAACAACCTGATATTCTACTGACACCACCGTATCGCCACCGACTGTTTTTTCAATGATTAAATCACTGCCCTTCACCACCTCAATGTAGCCTGTTGATGCACGTTTATCAAAAGAATTCGATATTTCTTTTTTACTCATGGTACTTAACGACTCTTGCTTCATTGCTTTAAGTGCCTGTTTAACTGAGAAGTATTCAGTATAAGCTGGCACCATTTTCATGACTATAAGTGCAACAAACGCAATCATAGCACCTACAATCAGCATTCCAAGCAGGGTCGCGCCACCCTGCGTTTTACGATTATTTAAACTATTAAGCACTTTAATCTCCATCACTTAAATTAGATTAGTATCAATAAAAATTAACGTATTACAGAGCCGATTCTAGAGCCTTGATCAAAATTCATCCAGATAAAAAATGCTTTACCGACTAAATTTCCTTCAGGTACAAAACCCCAAACACGGCTATCAGAACTGTTATCCCGATTATCACCCATCGCTAAATAATGTCCCGCAGGGACTACAACTTCCTCATCATTTGCAAACTTAGCGCCTATCGTATCTGCATCATAATTACCGATGACATCATGCACCAAAATATCATGCTTTGTATCGCCTAGCTGCTCAGTGTATTGCTTAGCTGTCATAAAGTTCAGCCCCGACATCACATACTCATAATCTCGACCATTTTGCACTAGCAATGGCTGACCGTTAATCGTTAATCTTTTATTTTGATAGCGGATTTTATCTCCAGGCAAACCGACCACGCGTTTAATATAATCAATCGACGGTTCTGGTGGATAATGAAACACGAACACATCACCGCGTTTAGGGTGACTCACCTCGATAAACGTATTATTTAGAATAGGCACGCGCAAGCCATAAGTAAATTTATTCACTAAAATAAAATCACCCGCTAACAACGTTGGCATCATAGAGCCGGATGGAATTTTAAACGGCTCGACAATAAAAGAGCGTACAAAAAACACGATTAAAATCACAGGAAAAAAACTTTTAGCATACTCAACTACAATTGGTTCATCTGCACCTGCGAGACGTTTTTTGCTGAGGACAAAAATATCAAGTAGCCAAATGAGCCCGGTGATGACCAGTATCACGATCATGAATAATGCAAATATCATTGTTGATGTATCCTAACCCTGTATCTAATTTTAAAAAAACTCGCCCTTCGATGGCTCAAAAAAAACCGCTCACTAAGCCTGTCGAAGTGTTATTTATCTTCAACCCTTAAAATAGCCAAGAACGCCTCTTGTGGGATCTCTACATTACCCACTTGTTTCATGCGCTTTTTACCTTCTTTTTGCTTGTCTAGCAGTTTACGCTTACGCGATACATCGCCACCGTAACATTTAGCAATCACGTTTTTACGCATCGCTTTTACGGTTTCACGCGCAATAATGTTGGCACCAATAGAAGCCTGAATCGCCACATCAAACATTTGGCGCGGAATCAACTCGCGCATTTTAGCCGCCACTTCACGTCCACGATGCACACTGGTTGATCGATGTACAATCATGGAGAGCGCATCTACTTTCTCGCCATTGACCATAATATCCAGCTTTACCAAGTCTGCCGCACGGAACTCTAAAAATTCGTAATCCATACTCGCATAACCACGCGATACGGATTTTAACTTATCAAAGAAATCCAGCACCACTTCGTTGAGCGGTATTTCATAGCTAAGCATCACTTGGCGGCCCATGTATTGCATGTTTTTTTGTATGCCGCGCTTGTTGTTGCACAACGTCATCACTGGGCCTACGTAGTCTTGTGGCATCAACAAATTCACAACAATAATCGGCTCACGCGTCTCTTCCACACGTGACGGTTCTGGCAAACGTGATGGATTTTCAATTTGCACTACCGAGCCATCTTTTAGCAACAATTCATACACTACGGTTGGCGCGGTAGTGATTAAATCCATGTCATATTCGCGCTCTAGGCGCTCTTGCACGATTTCCATGTGCAACAAGCCTAAAAAGCCGCATCTAAAACCAAAGCCTAAAGCGGTTGAGTTCTCAGCCTCAAATAACAAGCTCGCATCATTCAAACTCAGCTTTTCAAGCGCTGTTCGCAAGGCTTCAAACTGGTTAGATTCTGTAGGATACAAGCCTGCAAATACTTGCGGCTTCACCTCTTTAAAACCTACAAGTGGCTCTGCGGCTGGTTTGTTGGCTAAAGTAACGGTATCGCCCACTTTTGCGCTAGCCAATTCTTTAATGCCTGCAATAACAAAACCCACTTCACCTGCAGAAAGTGATGTTTTTTGTAGCGATTTTGGCGTAAACACACCTACTTGCTCACATAAAAAATCGCTATGCGTGGCCATTAAGCGAATTTTATCTTTTGGCTTGAGTACGCCATCAATCACGCGCACTAGCATCACCACGCCTACATAGTTATCAAACCACGCATCAATCACCAAAGCTTTGAGTGGCCCGTCGATATTGCCTACAGGCGCTGGCACTTTTTTAATCACAGCCTCTAGCACATCGCGTACGCCTAAGCCTGTTTTGGCGGAACACATGACAGCATCACTCGCGTCCACGCCAATCACATCTTCAATTTCTTGTTTAACACGCTCTGGGTCGGCTGAGGGTAAATCAATTTTATTAAGTACCGCGGTAACCTCTACGCCTAAATCAAGCGCGGTATAGCAGTTGGCCACACTCTGCGCCTCAACGCCTTGGCTAGCATCTACCACCAAAAGTGCGCCTTCACATGCGGACAGCGAGCGTGAAACTTCATAACTAAAATCCACGTGGCCTGGTGTATCAATCAAATTCAGATGGTAAATCTGGCCATCATCAGCCTTATATTGCAATGCGGCTGTTTGCGCTTTAATGGTAATGCCGCGCTCACGCTCAATATCCATAGAATCAAGCACTTGCGCCTCCATCTCACGGTCAGCCAAGCCGCCACATAGATGAATAATACGATCAGCCAAGGTTGATTTACCGTGATCGATGTGGGCAATAATAGAGAAGTTACGAATGTTTTTCATGGTATTTTTTAAAGATTGACTATTTAATGGCAGCAATATTGCAGCACCAACTTAACGAACCAGCAATTGAATAGTGGTTTGTTAAGGGCACTTCTATGAATCTAAGTTTCGTCATTATACGGCGTTGCTCACAAAAAATAATTCCTTATATATCAAACATATACAGCGTCATTATTTTTCGTTCGCGCCTTGTCTAATTTAGAAACTTGTATTTATAGAAGTGCCTTAACAACAAGGGCGCCGTTGGCGCCCTTGTTGTTAAGTTGAACTAGCCGGATTTTACAGCAAATTCAAAGTATTAACATCTACTGATTGCTGTGTTGGCACGAAAGAGGTTTACTTTGATGCTGGAATTTTTATTGGTACGTAAAGCGTACTTTCACCACGCAACACCAATAAGGCAACCGTTTTACCCGCAGCAAAACTGGCTAAATGCTTATTAAACTGATCCAGACTTTGCACCTCGGTGTTATTTAGCCCTAACACTACATCACCACGCCGCACGCCCGCTTGCGCTACTGCGCCTTGCGCATCAATCACCAACAAACCATTTTTTCCGTTTAGTTTTTTCTTTTGCTGCACAGTAAGTTCTTTAAGTATCAAGCCAATACGATTAAGCTCCGGCTTGGCTGTCGGCTGGTTAGCTTGAGCAACCTCAGTGGTATCGGTCGGCATTTCACCTACATTAATTTTGAGTGATTTTTCACTGCCTTTACGTAAAATCTCAACAATGGCGACCTTGCCAGGTTTAGCTGCGCCCACTGCACGTGGCAAATCAGATGAGGTCATAATCACCTTACCATCAAACTTGGTGATGACATCCCCAGCCTCAAGGCCACCTTTATCAGCAGGGCCGTTTTTTTCAACCGCTGCCACCAATGCACCGTTGGTGTTTTTCATACCAAATGATTCAGCAAGCTCTTTACTCAACTCTTGAATCACAACGCCCAGCCAGCCCCGCGTGATTTTGCCCGTAGCTTTTAGCTGATTAGAAATATCAAGGGCAACATCGATGGGAATCGCGAATGACAAGCCCATTGAACCGCCACTACGACTATAAATTTGCGAGTTAATGCCAACAACTTCGCCTGCCAGATTAAACAAGGGGCCACCCGAGTTACCCGGATTAATCGCCACATCTGTTTGAATAAATGGCACGAAGTTTTCTTGCGGTAGTGCGCGACCTTTTGCACTCACGATACCCGCTGTCATGGTGTTTTCGAGCCCAAATGGCGAGCCGATGGCAGCTACCCATTCACCCACTTTAAGTTTACTAGGGTCACCTGTAGTCACTTTAGGTAAACCAGTGGCTTCAATTTTTACCAATGCCACATCGGTGCGTTTGTCAGCGCCGATAATTTTCGCTTTAAATTCACGCTTGTCGGAAAGCTTTACAATCACTTCATCCGCTTCTGATACCACGTGTGCATTGGTTAAAATATAACCGTCACTGCTGATAATAAAGCCAGAACCCAAGGACTGCGACTTATATTCCGGCTGCTGACCATTTTGTCCGGGAACACCTTGCCCTGGAAAATTTGGAATACCAAAGCGCTTGAAGAACTCCTGCATTTGCTCATCCCCTGGCATACCAGGAAACGGCATTGCATTTGCTGTACGAATACTTTGTGTGATGCTGATATTCACCACAGCAGGCCCTTGCGTTTCAGCCAGCACGGTAAAATCCGGCAGTTCTTTAGCGTATCCGTTTAAATGAACCACAGAAATCAAGCTGAAAGCTACTGCGGCAATCCAGTTTTTTATCATTTATTCACCTCGTTTAGTTTCAAATTTCACACTATTTACATCTTTATTTTTCGCATCATCACTGCTTGCATTTTTACAGTTGGTATCTGCAGAATTTTTACACGATGGCGCATCGTTGGCTTGTCGCAAAATCACCGCTTGATATTGACTACTGTAAACATGATTTGCGTCACCGTAACCCCTCATGTGACCTTTTACCCACAAAAAACCTAACACTAAACCTGATGCTGCAGCCAAAATGACATAAAACTCATTATCAAAAATGATGTCTGCCAAAACTGAGGCTATCAACATGC
Organism: Methylotenera sp.; assembly: GCA_013141495.1. GTDB lineage: Bacteria > Pseudomonadota > Gammaproteobacteria > Burkholderiales > Methylophilaceae > Methylotenera. The sequence continues at coordinate 93,422 of JABFQV010000007.1, forward strand.
TAAGTAACGGCACAATATAAAGATAAAACACCGTACTTAGCACAGCGCGTTCGTCTATCCCCACCACTACGCTATTACCCGGCTTAGCGCCAATTTCATTTTTGGCGCGAATCGTTTGGCTTTTATGACCTAGTAACTTTCCCCAAGTTGCATTGCCACAGCCACGTTTTTGACCACACAAACCACAGGCGGTACGTCTTTCAATTTCTATTAGCGCAAAGTCATCTACACACTCAGTAACAACTGCATATTCTTCTATCATATCAATGACCTACTATTAAATATCTTTATCACTTTGAACTAGCGTTACTTTTTAAACACAACAGCATTGGCAATTTGCACAATAGTCGCTTCAGGCACTTCACCTACAACGGTAACAAGATGTCCTTTATTGATGTTGGCATAAACACTGGCATTGCCCATCGTAGTTAGTAATACTTTAGCTTTATTACCTTTAGGCGCAGGCTCAATAAACAAAGAAACAGAAGCCAATCCATCAGAAAATATAATATGGGTAACTGGGTGAAGCTTGCCATTCACCATACGCGTTATTTGATCTATTTTTCGGTAACCTGCAGGTAAATCCTTGATAACCCAATCTACTGGTGTGCCATTGCTAGCAATCACTACCGGCTCATCTTCCATCACATAGTTTTTATTATGGTCTATTTTAGGTTTAAACCAGTCAAGTTCAACACTATTAAGTAATGCTAGTTGATTAAAGGCAATACTTTCCATAATTTCATCACGGCTATTAAACATCACAGACTTTAATAGCAAACCATACTCAGTATCTATCCAAAACCGATAGCTGTACCTTAATCCGTCTTTGGGCTCTAAAATTAACACTTGCGACTCTCGCCCGGCAACGCGCTCTAATACACCAAGGCGTAACAAATAGCTTTCTTTAACAGCCTCTAAGTTGACAGGCAACACAGCAGGAAACATATTTTGGCCACGCCGTTTTTCTATTACAATTTTTTCATTTTTAGGGTTATAGATGACCAAGTCACCGCCTTGGCTCAACACCTCGCGCGGAGAGCCATCTAGCAGTACATTACGCGCAAATTCATTTTTACCGTCAAACAGGTGGGTAATTTGAACTGATTTAGTTTTCCGCTCTGTTTGACAAACAAAAACACCTTGGTAACTCAGCGCGCGCGCAGCTACCGCGGCTTTCTGTAGCACATTCCACGCGTTCTCATCAGTAGCCGCTTGTACATTAAAACTTAAGCATGAAATAAAGCCCAACACTAGCGCGGGGCTTAAACTGGCGAAAAATCGAGCCAGAACCAAACGCATCATCGAGCGGACTCCGAATAACTCGCTGACTGAATGTAATACGAGCTTGCGGAGGGTGCCGAGGCTTGGTGAGCCATTAAATACTCAGCCGGAATCGACTGCTCTACTGGCTCTATCTCGGCGACTGCAACAGGTGCGAATTCATTATCAGGCTGGGTTTGCACCTGCATCGCCATCACACCTACCACCATCACTGCCGCAAAAGACGCGGCAATTGACCACGTAGCAGGTAGCTTACTTTTCAATTGATTGATTTTACTCACTTTAGCTTGTATTGCATTGGGTGCTAACACCGTTGGCTCAAGTTCCAGTTTTTGCATTAAGTTCTGTTTAAAATGCGGGCTAAGTGTTGCGCCACCTCGCATTACATCGCCAATTAAATGATATTGACGCCAAGCCTCAGCCGCGGGCTGATTAGATTGCATGGATGTAAAAATGTGAGCTGCGTCTTCAATTGCTAGCTCATCATCCATTAAAGCGGATATTTGTTCAGTCATTACTTACTCCTAAAACACGTACATTCATTTTTTGCATGCTTGCCCTATTACCAACGCTTATTATCTGGCGTATCTAGCAACGGTCTTAATTTAAGGGCGATGGTTTCACGCGCCCTAAAAATACGTGAGCGCACAGTGCCGATTGGGCAACTCATCACGGCAGCGATCTCCTCGTAGCTCAAGCCTTCAATTTCACGCAAGGTAATCGCTGTACGCAACTCCTCTGGTAAACTTTCCACTGTATCATTGACTGTTTGCGCAATTTGCTTGGTCATCAAGCTGGATTCAGGCGTTTCCGTTGTACGCAACTCATCACCACTATCAAAGTTTTCTGCGTCGTCAATCTCAATATCGGTACTAACCGTAGGCCTACGCCCCAATGAAACCAAGTGATTTTTTGCCGTATTGATACCAATACGATACAGCCAGGTATAAAACGCGCTATCACCACGAAAGTTAGGCAACGCGCGGTAGGCCTTAATAAAGGACTCTTGCACCACGTCTTCTATCTCAGATTGATCGCGAATCATACGTGATAGCAAACGCCACAGTTTGCGCTGATACTTGTCCACCAACAAACCAAAAGCCCGCTTATCGCCACGCTGCGCGCGCAATACGAGCTCATGATCTATCTCACGATTGCCATGTGTTGGTGTAGTGGTCACTGCGGTTAAATTTCCTGTAGGTCTTGTATTCTCAAGTTGAGTTTTACTTATCTGCTTATCACTGGCGTAAGTATAACCTTGAGCCTCAGGTTGAATGAAGCTAAATTGCGCTAATTCTTGAATTTTACTGGGTCGTATCATAACTTTTGTCCCCTTACCATCATCACAAATATAGTATTTAAGCGTTAACTTAAGTTTTGTTAAGCAATTTTTATTGCGTTTTATAAAGACCGCGATACACTCTTATAAGTTCATTAGACTTACGCTCAACAATCACTTAACCATAGACCAAAATCATGCAGCAATATGACGTTCTTATTATCGGCAGTGGGCTAGCAGGATTATCACTTGCACTACGGACGGCTACGGATAAAAAAATATGCCTGGTTAGTAAACGCAAAATTAACGATACTGCCAGCAACTGGGCGCAAGGTGGTATAGCCGCAGTGCTCAATGACAACGACTCCATTGAAGCGCACATTCAAGATACCTTAATTGCTGGTGCTGGCCTGTGCGACAGCGCTGTTACTCAAATGGTGGTTGAGCACGGCAAAGAAACAATAGAGTGGCTGATTGAGCAAGGCGTAAGCTTTACGCGTGAGCATGATAACAGTGCTTACCATTTAACGCGTGAAGGCGGCCACAGCCAGCGACGCGTTATCCACGCAGCTGATGCCACTGGCCATGCGGTACAAACCACACTCGCTGAAAAAGTACGTCAGCACCCGAACATCACCTTGCTTGAAGACCACATTGCGGTGGACTTAATCACCACACGTAAAGTCAAAGACATACACTCCCAACTTTCTAACGAAAACGCGTGCTTGGGCGCTTACGTGCTGGATAACGGCACCGGAAAAGTCATCACCATCGGCGCGCACAATACGGTATTAGCCACAGGTGGTGCGGGCAAGGTGTATCTCTATACCACCAATCCTGACATTAGCACTGGCGACGGCATTGCCATGGCGTGGCGCGCGGGCTGTCGTGTTGCCAATATGGAGTTCATTCAATTTCACCCTACTTGCCTATTTCACCCACATGCTAAATCTTTTTTAATTTCAGAAATTGTACGTGGCGAAGGTGGCTTGTTAAAACTGCCAGACGGCACTAGATTTATGCCTGAACACGACCCGCGAGAAGAGCTAGCTCCGCGCGATGTCGTTGCACGCGCGATTGACTTTGAGATGAAAAAACGTGGTCTGGATTGCGTTTACTTAGATATTTCACACAAATCTTTAGCATTTATTCAAGAACACTTTCCTAACATCTATCGCCGCTGTTTAGAGCTAGGCATTGATATCAGCAAAACGCCGATTCCCGTAGTGCCGGCTGCACATTACACCTGCGGCGGTGTGATGACAGATGACAAAGGTCGCACCGACATTAACAATCTTTACGCGATTGGTGAAACTGCATGCACGGGTTTGCATGGGGCTAACCGCCTTGCCAGCAATTCCTTGCTTGAGTGCTTAGTGTTTGGCCAAGCAGCAGCAGATGACATTTTACGCCAACCTGACACAGATACCCCCACACTCCCCTATTGGGATGAAAGCCGCGTGACAGATGCAGATGAAGAAGTACTCATCACACATACCTGGGATGAACTGCGCCGCTTTATGTGGAACTACGTGGGCATTGTGCGCACAGATAAACGCCTTAGCCGCGCGCTACGCCGCATTCATATGTTACGTGATGAAGTACACGAGTTTTACAGTAACTTTAGAATCAGCAATGACTTAATTGAGCTACGCAACTTGCTGCAAGTGGCTGAACTTATCGTTAAAAGTGCCATGGAACGTAAAGAAAGTCGCGGCTTGCATTACAGCAAAGATCACCCCAACGCCGAGCTAGAACCTATTCCGACCATACTTGAACCATCAAACTACTACAGCCTGCTTGACCGCGAACATGGACACGAACACGAGCATAACCATCACTAAATGGTTGTAACGCGCCGTGTTGTTGCAGGTTTGCTTTTACTGTTTGCCACGGTAAGTCAGGCTGATAACAGCTACACCGTGAGCCGAATCTATGATGGTGACACCGTTCTGTTAAAAAATTCCAGAGGCAAACTAAAATTACGCCTCACTGATATCGATGCACCTGAACGTAACCAAGCCTATGGTCAAAAATCACGTCGAGCGCTTAGCAAGCTTTGCAAGGGAGCCAAAATCAGCGTCACCACGCAAATAACTGGCACTGACAAATACGATCGATCATTAGGAAAACTGCAATGTAATGGGGTTGATGCAGGTCTTTATTTAGTAAAGCATGGCTTAGCTTGGCACAACGCAAAATACTCTAGCAACCACACCACATTAAATGCAGAAGCCATTGCACGCCAAAAACGATTAGGGTTATGGAGAAACAAGAAGCCAATACCGCCTTGGGTGTGGCGGCATACTCATACATACCATTAATGTGGCACGATGAAGTATCAACTTCCATTCAGCCTTTACACCTTGCTAACTAGTTTACTGACACAGCCAGCATAGCCTCAAAGTAGTAGTTATCGGCAGAAAACCTGAAAAGCTGGTCCCTATTAGCTTACATGGCTTCTGCTTTTAGATTACTGAATGCCTTTGCATCGAGATGCTCTCGCTAAAAGATACAAAACTAGCTTTAATTTCAATCTACCGTATAATGCCAAGCACGAAATATCAAAACCCCTGCGCCAACCAATCTGCGTAGCGGTCTCTTTACCTTAATCTTTCTGATTTCTAAAATCGCTTAATGAATGATTATTAAAATTGCCTACCTCGATTGGTGTTGCTTCATAAACAAGTAATAGGTCGGCTTAAACTCAAGCTGGAGCTTTACTTTGACTATTGAAACAACAACATCACTTAACTTTAACGAGTTAGGCTTATCCGAACCTATTTTGCGCGCCATTGCTGACGCGGGCTATACTTCACCAACCCCAATCCAAGCCAAAGCCATTCCGCAAGTATTAAGCGGTGGTGATTTACTGGCAGGCGCGCAAACCGGCACGGGTAAAACCGCTGGTTTTACTTTGCCTATTTTGCATATCCTCAATCAAAAACCTTTGAGCGAAGTTGCTAAGGGCCGTCCGCGTTGCCTCATGCTTACGCCCACGCGCGAGCTGGCAGCACAAATTGAAGAATCCGTAAAAACTTACGGCAAATATCTGCCGCTGACTTCTACCGTGATTTTTGGTGGTGTGAATGCTAACCCGCAAATTGCGCGTTTAAAAAAGCCGCTGGATATTTTAGTCGCCACCCCTGGCCGCCTGCTTGATCACGCGAATCAAAAAAATGTTGATTTATCTGGCGTTGAAATACTAGTACTGGATGAAGCCGACCGTATGCTGGATATGGGCTTTATCCGTGACATTAAAAAAATATTGGCTATGTTGCCAAAGCAGCGCCAAAACTTATTATTTTCAGCCACCTTCTCTGACGAAATTAAAGCGCTGGCCGATGGCTTGTTGCATAACCCGGGCTTTGTTGAAGTCGCGCGCCGCAACACTGCCTCTGAGCTGGTTGAACAAACCGTACATATGGTGCCACAAGCACATAAGCGCGATTTAATGAGCCATTTGATTAAGCATCACGATTGGAAGCAAGTGCTGGTATTTACCCGTACCAAACATGGCGCAAATCGCTTGGCTGAAAAGCTGATTAAAGATGATATTCAAGCTGCTGCGATTCATGGCAATAAAAGCCAAGGTGCGCGCACTAAAGCCCTGGCACAATTTAAAGATGGCAGCATGCGCGTATTGGTGGCGACTGATATTGCAGCGCGTGGATTGGATATTGACCAATTACCGCAAGTGGTGAATTTTGAATTACCTAATGTACCTGAGGATTATGTGCATCGTATTGGCCGTACCGGCCGTGCAGGTAGTAGCGGTGCTGCTGTATCACTCGTTGACCGTGAAGAGCTCAAACTTCTGAAGGATATTGAAAAACTCATTAAACGTGAGATTCCAAAGGTAATCGCTGAAGGGTTTACGCCCAATGCAAACCCTGAACCTGAAGCGCCACGCGCACCAAGGCAGCCACATGGTCGCCCACCGCGTGGACATCAACAAAAAACACAAGGCGCAGCAAATAATACAGAAAACGGCGCGGGTCAAAAAACGGCGCGAAATCAAGGGCGCGATAAACAGCCAGCGCGAAATCCTTCAGCATCAAACACAGAAGGACGACCATCACACAAGCCTGGCAATCAACAACCACGTAACGCTCAAGGTAATGCGCAAAATGCACCGACCAAGCTTTTATCTGAAGCCGCTCGACATCAAGCCATGCCACAACCTGCTTTATTTGCACCACCCAGCCCTAACCGCCATCAGCCAAATCGTCAAAACACCAATCATGGCAGTGCTGGCAGAAGCAATAACAACCCAAACAGCCCGCACCGAAGCGGTGGCAGAGGTCGTTAAAACTTAAACACAGTCATTCTGCAACAAATTTTTATATATAAACTTACGCGATAATCTGCCATTATTTTAAAAATAATGGCAGGCTTTGTTTAAGCATTCCCGAAAAATAGATTAAAATTCTAGCCTTAATATTTTACAAAGCCCCACTTCAAGGATTTAACCATGCAAATTACCATGAACACTGTTGTCACCATGACTTATGAATTAAAAGATGCCGATGGCAACGTGCTTGAATCAAGCAACGAACCAGTCGCTTACTTACATGGCGGTTACGATAATATTTTCCCTAAAGTTGAAGAAGCTATGCACGGTAAAGATATTGGCGATGTGGTGATTGTGGATTTACAGCCTGCCGATGCTTTTGGTGAATACGATGAAGAGTTGGTGCAAATTGAGCCGGCAAGTGCTTTTCCAGCTGAAGAACTCAAAGTAGGTATGCAATTTGAAGGCGAAGATGAAACAGGTGAAGTGATTTTATACTCAGTAACAGAAATCGCAGATGGCAAAGTAATTGTCGATGGCAATCATCCTTGGGCCGGTGAACGTGTAGTCTTTACTGCCACCATTACCGATGTACGTACGGCAAATAAAGAAGAAGTTACGCATCAGCACGTACATGGCGCCGGTGGTCATCACCACTAAGGCGCCACATAAGCTGATTTTTAGCCTTTGTGTCAAACAAAAAGCACCGCTAATTGCGGTGCTTTTTTTATTAAATTAAACCTTTTAACTTATACAATAAATCCAATGCCTGCCTAGGCGTTAAATCATCTACCTGTAACGACTCTAACTCACTTAATGCAGGATGCAATTGCACCTCGGCTTCTTGCTCATTGTGCATAAACATATCCACCTGTGGCACGGATTTAGCATCCTGATTAGCCACTTGGTTAAGCTCTAATTGTGCTAATTTTCTTTTGGCGGCGGTGATAACGGATTTTGGTATCCCTGCTAATTGGGCGACTTGCAGACCATAACTTTGATTGGCAGCACCCTCTTCCACTTTATGCATAAACACGATGCTATTACCGTGTTCAACTGCGTCTAAATGCACATTAACTGCGTATTTAAACTCATCTACAATGCGCGTCAGCTCAAAATAATGAGTAGCAAACAAAGTGTAAGCTCTGTTTTTTTCCAATAGCTGTTTAGCCACAGCCCATGCCAAACTTAGGCCATCAAACGTAGAAGTACCGCGACCAATTTCATCTAGCAGCACCAGGCTTTTGTCTGTGGCGTTGTGCAAAATGTTAGCAGTTTCGGTCATTTCCACCATAAACGTAGAACGCCCACCTGCCAAGTCATCAGAGGCACCAATACGCGTCATGATGCGGTCAATTTCGCCGATTTGAGCCGAAGTTGCTGGCACATAACAGCCACAATGCGCGAGCAGCACAATCAAAGCCGTTTGCCGCATAAAGGTGGATTTACCGCCCATATTCGGGCCTGTTATCAACAGCAATTGACGATAAGGATTGAGCGTAACATCATTGGCAATAAACGGCTGCCCGGAAAACTGCATGGAAAGCTGTTCAACTACCGGATGACGACCACCTACAATTTCAATACCCGCCTCGGCAATAAACTGTGGGGCAACATAATTTAAGCTCTCGGCACGTTCAGCAAAACAACATAATACATCCAAGCTCGCCACCGCGCCCGCATTGGTTTGTAGCATTACGATGTGCTGACTGAGCTGCGTTAGCACTTGTTCATACAGCATTTTTTCACGCGCCAAGGCGCGGTCATTTGCACTCAGCACTTTGTCTTCAAAGGTTTTGAGTTCTGGCGTAATAAAGCGCTCAACATTTTTGAGTGTTTGACGACGCCTATATTCAGCAGGCGCGTTTTCAGCCTGGGTGCGGCTCATTTCAATATAAAAACCATGCACGCTGTTGTATTCTACTTTTAGGTTGGCAATGCCGGTACGCGCTTTTTCAGCAGCTTCAAATTGCAACAAAAAATCACCGTGATTGGTTTGTATCGCGCGCAGCTCATCTAATTCGGCATCATAGCCATCGGCAATCACACCGCCTTCACGCAGTACCACGCTGGGTTCTGCTTTAATGGCACTGGTGAGCAGTGTCATAAGCGCCTCTGGTGCCGTCAAATGCGCGCCTAGCGTTTGTAGCAAACTTGCTGGCAGGTTTTGAAGCTGTGCTTGCAATAAAGGCAATTGTTGCAAGCTCATTGCCAAGCCTGACAAATCACGTGGTCGCGCTGTTTTTAACGCGATGCGCGCGGTAATCCGCTCAATATCCCCTATCGATTTTAACGACTGCCGCAACCCTGAAAACCGATGATGTTGAAACTTGTCACTTTGCATCAAATCAGCAATCGCCTCATGTCGCTTCATACTCAAATTTCGGTCTTGCAAGGGTCCATGCAGCCAATGCCGCAACAAGCGTGCGCCCATTGCCGTTTGCGTAGTATTGAGCAGCGAATATAGCGTAGGACTAGGCTCTCCACGCAAGGTCATATCAATTTCTAAATTGCGACGTGTAGCAGCGTCTAACTGAAGATAAGCACTGGTTGCTTCTACACTAATGGCATTGATATGCGGCAAGGTGGAGCGTTGTGTATGTTTGACGTAATCGAGCAAGGCACCCGCCGCACAGATTGCCGGTTTTAGATTGGCGCAACCGAAACCATTCAGGTCATAAGTATTAAACTGCTTGGTCAGCGTATTAAATGCGCTGTCAAAATCAAACTGCCATGGGCTTAAACGCTTTTTTGCAACCTTGTTCAAACTCAAAGCCGCATGGGTAAAATCGTCAGCTAATAATATCTCGCTTGGGGCAATGCGCTCAAGCTCCTGACCTAACAACCCCACCGCAATTTCACTTAAAATAAAACTGCCTGAAGCCAAATTCAAGCGCGCAAGACCAATCAATCCATCCGCCTGAAAAATACTTAACAATTGATTATCACGGGATTCATCCAGTAACGCCGCATCAGTTAAAGTGCCAGGCGTTAAAATGCGCGCAACTTCACGTGCCACAGGGCCTTTACTGGTAGCCGGATCGCCCACTTGCTCACAAATAGCTACCGCCTCGCCCAGCTTGGTTAACTTCGCCAAATACCCTTCAGCCGCATGGTAAGGCACTCCCGCCATTTTAATCGGTTGCCCATTACTGCTGCCACGGTGCGTTAAAGTAATACCAAGTAACTTGGATGCTTTTTCAGCATCTTCAAAAAATAGCTCGTAAAAATCCCCCATGCGGTAAAACAGCAACATATCTGGATGCTGTGCTTTAAGCCCTAAATACTGGCGCATCATAGGGGTGTGGTTTTCAAGAGCCTCGGAAACACTAGCCATCTCATTGTTTTTTTGTTTTTTTTTCATCAACTCATTCATAAATGTTAGCTCAAGTAAGCGCATTAAAACCCACTCAAACCCATGTTAACTAGTAATTTCGCAGCCTAATATACTTTCAACCAAATTGAATGCATAACTTAGGTTACATTTTTAAATCGCTGAGCCAAGGACACATTCTACCGATGAAAATGACTCTCAACCAAAATATTGCTCTAAGACTTACGTTAGATAAAAAGCCATACACCATCCTAGATGGAAAAGTTGAATACATAGGCAACCCAAAAGATGCAGACTATATTTTATACGATGATCACAGAATAGTGCGATGAGTGTTACCTTGACACATGAGTTATTAGGTTAACTCAAAAAACACAAGTATTGCGTACCCATTAAACAATGATTACAATCTATAAAAATTAGTTTATAGGTACAAATATGCCAAAGAGAGTTCCAGAAGACACCCCAATTCCATTGCCTGTTGCTGATTTAGTTCAGCGCTGGGGTAAGACAATCCGCGCACAACGTCAGGCAAGAAAAATACCAATGCGCGATTTCGCACATCGTATTAATGCCAGTTTAAATACATTGCAACGAATAGAGCACGGTGAGCATTCAGTACAAGCAGGAACTTATCTCACGGCAATGATGACATTGGGCATCATGGAGCAATTTTGCCCAGCTCCAGATGCTTCATTCATGCAGAGCTCTGTAGAAAGAGTTCGACTTCCAGCATCAAAGGATAATGATGACTACTTCTAGTGTTTACGTTCATTTACAAAGGCCAGACAATGGTGAATGGGTAACGGTTGGCAGATATACACTAAATCGCCCAGAGACTAATAATGGCATTGTGGCTGGCTCATTTAAATATGCCCCTTCTTATTTAGAGGCTGATCATCCATGGGCCATTGACCCCATTAACCTAGGCAAACTTGATACAACACCTTACGCAGCACCAAGATACAATGGTCTCACAGATGTTTTGCGGGATATTGCACCTGACGCCTGGGGAAAGTTTCTATTACAAAAAGAGCACAACCTCAGTGCCAATGCGCATGAGTTTGAATATTTGATCAATTCAGGCAACGCTGATCGATGGGGTGCTTTGGCTATTGGTCTTAACAAAAAGCCTAGCACATCAACGATTGCAAGCCCTAAGATGCCTAAATTGGCAGACATGGTTGAAGAGTTGCAACTTATGTCTAGCCGGCAACCAGCAAAACATGTGGAACTTAGAAAGCGGTTAATGAAAACCTTAAGTTCTGGCGGTGCCAGGCCGAAAGCGACTGTTCGTGATGGAAATGTTTTTTGGCTGGTCAAACCAACCATTAACACTGACACCAGAAATATCGCACTCATTGAGTATGCATGCATGCGAATGGGATCTCGTGCAACATTGAATATGGCTGAAACTGCCCTGCATCAGGATCATGCTAGAACAGCCGTTTTAGTGAAAAGGTTTGATAGAGCAGACGACCAACGGCATATGGTCTTGAGTGGCGCATCAATATTGAAAACAGAATATCCCGCAAAATTGAGCGTTAATCAAAACAATGCGAATTGGAGCTATCCATTATTAGCACAATCATTACGCTTGATTGGTGTGCCTGATGTAGATTTGATGGAATTATTTGGAAGAATGTTATTTAATGCCCTGATTGGCAATGACGATGACCATCCAAGAAATCATGCAATAGTTTGGAGTCAAAGCGAAAAAAAATGGCGCCTCAGCCCGGCCTTCGATGTTGTACCAAACATGGAAGAAACACCCAGAAACTTGTCTATGCAGTTATCTCAAGGACGATGGGATATTTCTTATGATGCACTGTTTTATGATTGGAAGTATTTTGGATTTGCTAACAAAGCAGCAACACATCATTACGCTAAACACTTAATAGCTGCAATTATCGATTCTAGCAATCTCCTTGAGAGGGATGGTCTTTTAGCGGAGGATGCAGAATTAATTAGGTCACGTATTCAATCTGTAGCACACCAACTTAATCCGCAAGCTTGATGACTTCATGAGGGTACTGAATTTTGTACAAATAGTTTGGGCGGGATGAATCCGCAAAAGCATGCAAATGGTAACTCACAACTTTCCAATACATCTGCAAAAGAATTAAGGTGGGAAAAATGTAGCCTATACGCAGCCCAATAAAAATATTTCATTAAAATTTAAATAAAATTATTTTAAAATCAATTAGTTAATTTTTTAACGCAAATACTGGCGCATCATGGGGGGTATGATTCTCAACGTCTACCGGCTGATTTGCAGTGGTGTTACTATTTTGCTTGGTAGTCATTCAATGATTCGCAGGTTCTAGAGTGGGTATATTTTAACCCAGACTTTCCATTAGGACTTGGAGTGGCAACGCCGCACAGTTTGATGGGTTTTTTGTGCAGATTTTATGGGCAATAGTCGTTCTATTGACAGAAAATATGCACAGAAAAGACGCAAAATGGGCAAGTTGTCATTCAAGTAGAGGCAAAATCGCCTAATGGAAAATCTGGGTTTAACCCACTTAAACCTATCAAACACGCATGGCAGACACTAATCCAGTTTTTCAATCCCCATCGCTTTGAGTACATGCTTTTCATAAATCGGCTCGGTGTTGCCTTTTTTCATTTTGTAGATGAAATATTTTTCAAAGGCAATCTTAGCTAAATGTACCCATTTACCTTTTTTGATCCAGTTCACATTCCGCGGCGGAATCTGCGGCAATGCAATAAAAACTGCGCCCGTACTCCCCATGTCAGCAATACAAATGGCGTTCCAGGTACCTTTTGCATCGGCCACTTGTCCGGCAATATCAGCCGCGATGTTATGCACAATCGCGGTTACCATCGATTCAATCATGTAGCCGGTTTTAGGCGCACCGGTTGGCACTGGAGTAACCTCAACTGGTGGAATAGCCACACACACGCCTGCGGCAAATATGTTGCGGTATTTTTTGCTACGCTGATGCTCATCTATCAACACAAAACCTCTTGGGTTGCATAGCCCTTCGACTGCGGCAACAGGGTCAACGCCTTTGAATGCAGGTAGCATCATAGAGAATTTAAACGGTAGCTCATGTTCTTTCACCACACTGCCGTGCATATCATGTTCAGTGACGAACATCTTGCCTGCTTCAACTTTTGTCACTTTGGCATTGGTAATCCATTTAACATCAATGTTGCGATACTCTGATTCCAGCATGCCTTTAGAGTCACCCACGCCACCTAAACCTAAGTGCCCAATGTAGGGTTCGCTGGTGACATAGGTAATAGGCACTTTATTACGAATTTTCTTCTTGCGCAGATCTGTGTTCATAATAAATGTAAACTCATAGGCAGGCCCAAAACAGCTTGCCCCAGGCATCGCGCCGATGATCACCGGACCTGGCTCTTTTAAGAATTCCTGATAAGCATCCCAGGTTTTTTCTGCGTGATCTACTGAGCATATTGAATGCGTATGGCCGCCATTTGGGCCAGAGCCAGGCACTTCTTCAAAGGATAATTTGGGTCCTGTGGTGATCACTAAATAGTCGTAATTAAGATGATCGCCATTTTCCAATTGCAGCATATTTTGTTCCGCATCAATCTTAGTCACTGGCTGCGCAATGAAATTGATGCCTTTTTTCTCAAGGTACGGCCGTATCGGGAAGGTGATTTTTTCACGCTTGCGCCAGCCCACTGCAAGCCATGGGTTAGAGGGCACAAACTGAAAATAATCTACCGTATTGACCACGGTAATCTGGTGATGACTGCCAAGCTTGGTTTTTAGTTCGTAGGCTGTCGGCATGCCACCGATGCCTGCACCCATTATTACGATATGCGCCATGTTCTTACCCCTTAATTAAAAATTGTGGATTGATCGACAAAATTCCACGTAGGTATAAATCACTTCGTTGTTTTTAGCCCGTCTTTATCCCAAGCCATAATACCGCCAGTTAAGTTATATACTTTGGTAAAACCTGCCGCTTGCAGGGTGCTAGCCGCCTTTGCTGAACGCTTGCCACTGCGACATTGCACTACCACATTGCTATCTTTATATTGTGCAAGCTCACCTAACCTGCTTTCAACTTGTGCCAGCGGGATGTGTATCGCACCAGCGATATGGCCCTCTTTCCATTCACTATATTCACGCACATCTACAATAATAGCTTTTTGCTCAGAGAACATTTTTGCAACTTCGCTCGGCGTTACTGAGGCGACATTTGAGGGTTGGCAACCCGCTAATAACAGCGTCGCTGAAAATGCTGCAATTGAAACACTTTTAAAAAAATTTTGATTAGCGCTTTGATTGGTCATTACTTTTCTATCCTTTTTTAAAATTTACTTAGCATTAAGTAACTGATTGATTTCTTGCAATCTAGGTTCACCTAACTCACCCGCTGCCGCTGAAAGGTTAAGCAAGGCCAGCAACACTTGATAACGGCTGCGATAAAGTGCAAGGCGTGTGTTGTAAAGCGCTTGCTCAGAATTCAGCACATCTAGCGTGGTGCGGTCACCCACATCGCGACCGACGCGGGTGGAGTCAAGTTTAATTTCGGCGGAATGTTCAGCCTGTTCCAGCGCTTTCACTTGCCCCTGCCCTGCAGTGACTGCCAGCCAAGCAGACCTTGCCTCGCGCGCCGCCTGCTGGCGCACAAATTCGGTTTGATAGCGAGATTTTTCTTCTAGCGCAAGCGCTTCATGGTAACGGGCATCACGCATACCACCGCTATACAGAGGAATAGTCAGTTGCACCCCGAGGCTCAGCTGACGATTGGTCACATCGGCATCACTGCCGCCCAGGCCCTGCAAACGCTCTCCGCCTGCAAGCGCCACTAAATTAAGCACGGGGGAATATTTAGCTTGGAATTTACCGCTCTCTGTGTGGGCAATTTCTTGCTGCAACTGCTGTGCATGCACCAACGGATGATCAATTTGTGCACGTGCCAGCCAGCTCTGCAAATCACCGTTAGCGACACTTGCCAGCTTAGTTTTCTGCGGCAATTGCACCAATGCGGCATCCTGATTGCCCGTCATATCAGCCAAAGCTGCGCAGGCAAGCTGCAGATTGCTTTCGGCCTCAAGCACTTGCGAAGCGAGTAAATCGTAGCGCGCCTGCGTTTCATGTGTATCAATAATGGCCACATCACCCTCTTTGAAGCGCGCTTTGGCACTCGCCAGCGCCTCGCTCACTGTAGCCTGCTGGGCGAGCAAGGTTGCCAGCGTATCGGTCGCCAGTAGCGTATCAAAATAGGTTTGTGCTACGCGTTGCATAAGCTGCTGTTCATCTAATGTCAATTGCACTTCAGCCAACTGTGCTTGCTTGTTAAGCTGCGTGGCAGAGCCATTGCGCGCGGCGTCATAAAGCGGATACTCAGCGCGCAGATTCAGATTAAGATTCAGTCCGGCATCTGTTCTAGTGCGGAAATCTGTGGTGCCACTTGCACCAGCACCACCTCCAGCAAATTGTGCATTTGAAAATTGCGCATTGCTGATTTTATTATCGCTACTCACCCCCGCCATGCCTGTATTAAGCATCACTTGCGGGCTTTTTAGTGCTTGTGCCTGTAAGCTTTTAGTGCGTCCAGCTTCGGCACTGGCGCGAGCTGCGGCAAATTGCGGATCGTAAACACGCGCCGCTTGCCATGCTTCTAATAGATCAAAAGCATACGCCTGGCTGGCAAGCAACGTCAGCAGTAACAGTGAAGCCTGAGCAGATTTTTTCATCAACATGGTTAGATGCACCCTTAGCAACCTGCGCGTACACCAAATTTGCGCAAAATATTTTCCATCAAACACCAGTTAGTCAAACCGCTTTGAAACAGATTCACCCCAATAAAAGCGGTAAAGTACAACCAGTATTTATTCACAAATAAGGGGCTTTCCGGCACGCCAAGCGCAAGTGATAATAAAATCAATAAGCCAGCAATCACACGAACTAATTTCCATGAAGTCATTATTAAACTCTCCTAATTAAATTTATCTAGTTAAATTGATGGCGATAAGCCACAAAATACAGCAACGGAATCACAATCAGTGTCAGCAAGGTTGAAACAAAAATACCGAATATCAACGAAATAGCCAAGCCATTGAATATTGGATCATCCAAGATAAAGAATGCACCTAGCATGGCCGATAATGCCGTGAGTACAATAGGCTGAGCGCGCGTGATGGCAGAATTGATGACCGCCTCTTTAAACGGCTTGCCTGAGGCAACTTCCAGATTGATAAAATCAACCAGCAAAATAGAGTTTCGGACGATAATCCCCGCCAGCGCAATCATGCCGATCATAGATGTGGCCGTGTATTGCGCGCCCAGCAACGCATGGCCAGGCATCACGCCAATAATAGTCAGCGGAATGGGCGCCATGATAATCAACGGCGTCAAATAGGATCCGAACTGCGCCACCACCAGTAGATAAATCAATATCAAGCCAACCGCATAAGCTGCACCCATATCGCGGAAAGTTTCATAGGTGACCTGCCATTCGCCATCCCATTTGAGGGCATAACCGCGCTGATTATCTTCTGGTTGGCTGATAAATGACTCACCAAGCTTACCGCCACCAGGCACCTTAATTTTACTTACGGCGTCACGCATGCTAAACATGCCGTACAGCGGACTATCCAGCTTACCTGCCATATCGGCCACTACATAATTCACAGGCAGTAAATCCTTATGAAAAATAGGTTGCTCGCGCAAGGTGTTTTCAATAGACACCAGTTCGCGGATTGGAACCAGCTTACCGCTGGAGGTTGATACTGAAAGCTTGAATAGATCCTCAATATCACCCTGCGCAGATACTGGCAAACGCAGGCGCGTTCCGGCCGGATATTTAGTGGCATCATGCAAATAGGTGACATCTTCCCCAGCCAGCCCAGTACGTAAGGTGCTGACAATTGCCGCTTGTGACACACCTAACAAAGCTGCTTTTTTCTTATCTACCACTAACTCAATTTTTTTAGCATCGGCAATGCCGCTGTTATCGGTATCTACTATACCTTCAGTGCTATCAAACACCTGTTGAACCTGCCTTGCCAGTTTCAATCTATCGGCATCGATTGGCCCGTAAATTTCAGCCACAATCGGCGAAATGACTGGTGGTCCAGGTGGTACTTCAACCACTTTGACTTTTGCACCCATGGCTTGGGCAATCTTTTGCAGTTCTGGTCTAACAAGGCTGGCAATGGCGTGGCTCTGTTCGCTACGATGATGCTTATCGACTAAATTCACCTGAATGTCGCCAACCTCACCACCGCCTCTCAAGTAATACTGACGCACCAAACCATTAAAATTGATAGGCGCTGAAAGCCCTACATAAGCCTGATAATTAGTGACTTCTGGCACGGTAGCCAGATAAGCGGTCATGGCATGCAGTACGCTGGCCGTTGTTTCTGACGGAGTGCCTGCGGGCATATCCACCACCACCTGAAACTCGGATTTATTATCAAACGGCAGCATCTTCAGCACCACAAGTTTGGCCGCTGGTAACGCTAGCGACAGGATAATCAACCCAAGTACCACTAGCCACAAATTGCGCCGATTCTTTTTACCTGTTGTCTCACTCAGAAATGGATTGAAAAGTCGCGTAAAAACCGGTGCAATCTTTTTAGTCAACGCATCTTCATGGTGTGCATGGCGCAGCCATATACGAGATAACCAGGGCGTAATAATGAAGGCCACCGCCAGCGAAATCAGCATGCCCATACTGGCGTTGATCGGAATCGGGCTCATATAAGGGCCCATTAAGCCAGTCACAAAGGCCATGGGCAATAGTGCGGCAATCACCGCTAGCGTGGCTAGTATCGTTGGCCCGCCAACTTCATCTACCGCAGCTGGAATAATTTCCGTCAGTGTTGCCGATGGTTTAAGCTTCATGTGCCGATGAATATTCTCAACCACCACAATGGCGTCATCTACCAGAATGCCGATCGAGAAAATCAGCGCAAATAATGACACGCGATTAAGCGTAAACCCCCATGCCCACGAGGCAAATAGTGTGGCGGTGAGCGTCAGGGTAACCGCTACGCCAACGATTGCTGCCTCACGGCGACCCAGCGCTAAAAATACTAACGCGATAACGGCAGAAGTTGCAAAAATCAGCTTCTGTATGAGCTTTTGCGCTTTGTCATTGGCGGTTTCACCATAGTTTCTGGTGATTTCTACTTCCATACCCGCTGGAATCAGCACATTTTTCAGACTATCAATCTGCTTAATAACAGCATCTGCCACCGCCACTGCATTTTGACCGGGTTTTTTGGTCACGCTAATGGTAACAGCGGGATATTCAGCAATGTTATTCGTCCCTTTTTTATTAGCCTCGCCATACCAGACATAACGCTCGGCAGGCGGCGGCCCATCGTTAATGTCAGCAACCTCACCAAGATAAACCGGGTGGCCAGCATGCAAGCCCACCACCAGTTCGGCAATATCTTTAGCATCGGTAAAATACTTTCCCACCTCAACCGCAATCGACTGATTGGCATTCGTCACTTCACCCAACGGTGCGCCAACATTGGCTGATTGCAATGCACGCCGCATATCTGCGACAGTGATGTTGGATGCCGCCATGCGTACAGGGTCTATGTCAATATTTACCGCCCGGCCCGGCCCGCCAAGCGTCACCACTTCACGCGTACCTTTCACATGCTTGATTTCAGCCTCTAGCGCATGTGCCACGCGCTCAAGCTCATAAGCGCCGTCCTGATTATTTTTAGCGTATAAAGTAGCCGTTAGAATAGGTACGTCATCAATGCCTTTAGGTTTGATGATTGGGTCACCGACACCAAGATTTTTTGGCAACCAATCCTGATTAGACTGAATCGTATTGTAAAGGCGCACCAGTGCCTCAGTGCGCGGCACCCCAACTTGAAACTGTACAGTAATCACGGCCATGCCCGGGCGAGAAACCGAAGTCACGTGTTCTACATCTGCAATTTGCGATAACACCTGCTCGGCAGGAATAGAGACCATTTGCTCTACATTTTTGGCTGATGCCCCAGGAAAAGGAATCAACACATTTGCCATGGTGACATTGATCTGCGGCTCTTCCTCGCGCGGCGTAACCAGCACCGCAAACAGGCCAAGCAGCAAAGCGACCAACGCAATCAACGGCGTAATTTGCGCCGATTGAAAATATCTGGCAATGCGTCCAGAAACGCCTAAATTGTCTGTATTATTTGTAGTCACGGTGCTTTCTACTTAAAAACTGGTTATTTGAAGTTCGCCGCTGCGATTGGATCTAGCGCGATAAGCTCGCCAACTTGTAAACCAGCAAAAACTTCAATATTCTCGCCTTGCTGGCGACCCAAGCGCACTTGCCTTAGCTGCGGGCGACCTTGCTTATCAACCACGTACACCGCCATCAACTCACTGCGTTTAATCACGGCAGCTATTGGCACCAGTATTTGAACCCTAGCACTTGCATCATTGACTGGTAGCATGGCGCGCGCAAACATGCCGAGGCTTACACTAGCAAGATTTTGCGGCAACGTTACCCACACCTTAACTTTGTTACTCACAATATCCGCTGTCGGCAATATGGTGACCTGAGTCCCCACTAAATGTCGCTCGGTTTCTATCGCTGAAGGAATAAGCACTTTAATTGCCATCCCATTTTTGATTCCCGCCACTTGGCTTTGAGGTACGTTGACGACAACACGCAGTGCTTGCGGATTATAAATAGATAGCAAAGGCTTACCTGGCATCGCCATATCGCCAAGCTCAGTCATCACTTCGGCAATCACACCGTCATAAGGCGCATTGATAGTATGCAAGCCCGTTTGCACATTTGCCACACCAGTCTGCGCTAATTGTGCATTGGTTTGCGCCTGTGCGGTTTTGTAATCAGACTCCGCGCGCTCTAGTGCAGCCTGACTAATATATTGCTTTTCATGTAAACGTTTTTTACGCTCATACTCTTGCCGCGCCGCCGTTAACTGTGCTTTGGCCGCCGCAACTTGTGCTTGATTAGTCATCATTTGCTGACTAGCAATCCGCGTGTCAATGCGTGCCAGCAACTGCCCAGCCCTGACGTGATCGCCAGCTTTAACCGGCAACGCGGTGAGGCCGCCTGAAACTTGCGGAGCAATCAGACTGTATTTGATGGCTTCTACTGAACCTTCAACGGTTACTGTTTGCGCTTGATCGGACTGTTTTACACTAAACGTAGCCAAGCCTTCTGCCCACGCTACATTTAAAAAAGCAACATTTAAAAATGTTGCAACCAACGTCAGCACACTTATCAATAATTTAACCAAGCTATTTTTCTCCAATAACATGTTGATGCTTATTAACTTTAATGGCACTATATAACCATATAGTTATATAGTCAAATAATAATTTTATGTATAATGTTATTTGTACCAATGAGCATTAGTATTAAGTCATTGCATATCACGATGGAAAGTAAAATGAGCGCACTCAATGAACAAGCACTAGAATACGTGGCTAAATATTTCAAAGCCTTAGCCGAGCCGATGCGGCTTAAAGTGCTAAACGCACTGCAGGATGGCGAAAAAAACGTTAGTCAGTTAACGCAACTATCAGGCGGCACGCAAGCCAACGTCTCCAAGCACCTAACACTGCTCGCGCAATATAATTTAGTTAAACGAGAGTCGCGTGGGACTAATGTCTATTACAGAATTGCAGACCCTAGCGTGTATGAGCTGTGTGAGTTGGTTTGCGGGCAGATAGGCAAGCGCATGAATTTGGAAGAAGATATTAAAAAACTGTTTACTGCGACCAGCCAGACTAATTAAATCGCCGTGCCCTGCGCATCAAACAAACCCTCAAACAAAATAGAGCTTAAATAGCGTTCACCTGAATCTGGCAATATTACCACAATAATTTTACCGGCGTTTTCAGGTCGCTTGGAGTAGCGCACCGCAACCGCTACGGCTGCTCCGCAAGAGATGCCAGAGAGAATACCCTCTTCACGCGCTAGACGTTGGGCGTAAAGAATGGCTTCTTCATTACTGACTTGCGCAATGTCATCCACTAAAGATAAATCTAAAACGTCCGGGACAAAGCCAGCGCCGATGCCCTGAATTTTGTGTGGCGCAGGTTTTAGCGCCTCACCCGCGCGTTTTTGACTCAGCACTGGACTCGCAGCGGGCTCTACCGCTACCGTCACAATCTGCTTACCTTTAGTGTTTTTAATGTAACGCGAGACCCCGGTAATCGTGCCGCCAGTACCAACACCGGAGACAAAAATATCAATATTGCCATCGGTTGCATCCCAAATTTCTGGACCCGTGGTTTTTTCATGAATATCAGGATTAGCTGGATTTTTAAATTGTTGCAACAGTACATAGCGGTTTGGATCAGAAGCTGCGATTTCTTCTGCTTTTGCAATGGCGCCACTCATCCCTTTTGCGCCTTCGGTCAGCACTAGTTTTGCGCCATAAGCCACTAATAATTTACGGCGTTCAATACTCATAGTTTCTGGCATCGTGAGTGTAAGCGGAATGCCACGGGCGGCGGCAACAAATGCTAATGCAATGCCAGTATTACCGCTGGTAGGCTCCACAATTTCCTTACCCGCACCGAGTAAACCACGCTGTTCAGCATCCCAGATCATAGCCGCACCAATCCGGCACTTGACTGAATATGCAGGGTTGCGTCCTTCTATCTTGGCTAACACAGTTGCTACGGCACCATCCGTAACCCGATTAAGTTTTATTAAAGGCGTATTGCCGATAGATTGAGCGTTATCATCAAACCAGTTTGACATGGGAGTTCTCCTAATGTGCCAGCATGTCGTGGCATGCTATTTACGCTAAGTCAAAATCAATACTCTACCAATTTACATCGATCACTGAAAATAACTATTAGTTATTTGTATATAAGGCATTCCACTAAAAGTTGGTATCCGAATGGTGTGATTGATTCGTAATTTTGTTGTTGCTAAACCAAAGCAAATTAAACGATTGATCAAACAAGCTAACTTAAAATAAGGCTTCACAATGGCAGTCAAGTAACAACCTATATTTTCAAGCCAACTGACTATAAACACCTCTGATTTTCAGCATACATCTTTAGCTGTAATAAAAAAACGACATGACTGTATAATCCTGCCACTTATGTGAGCATAAAATAGACATCTATGACATCAAATTTGTACAAAAAACTTTGTTACGCCCTATTTTCGGCATTGGCCATTTTTATTTTACTCACGTTTAAACAATATGGCATTAGCAACGATGAGCAGGTTCAACACGTCTATGGTCAGCTACTGTTAAAGTTTTACAGCTCAGGCTTTACCGACCAATCAGCATTCATGTACAAAAACCTTTATCTCTATGGTGGTTTCTTCGATTTAATCGCAGCATTTTTAGAGAAAATACTACCACTTTGGGTTTGGGATATTCGACATTTACTCTCAGCAGCTTTTGGCTTCGCTGGCATGATCGCCGTTTACAAAAGTACGCGTGAACTTTCTGGTGAGCGTGCGGCTTTTTTAGCGTTGTTACTGCTCATAATAACAGGGACATGGACTGGCGCCATGTTCACACATACCAAAGATGTGTCGTTCGGCGCATGCATGGCCTGGGCGCTTTATTATATGATAATTATCTCCAGACACTTGCCACGCGTTCCCCTCAATTTAGCACTTAAATTTGGTGCCACTGTTGGCTTTGCATTGGGCTTAAGAATTGGCGGTGCATTTGCGGTCATCTATATCATATTGTTAGTCCTGATAGCAGGATGGTTGAATGCCAGGACTTTAAAAAATAAATTAGACTATTACTGGCAGAGTGCTTTAAGTTTACTGCCTGCTGGAGCTATCGCTTTCAGCTTAATGGCTATTTTCTGGCCGTGGGCTGTCATGGGTAGCGACCATATTCTCATTGCCGCAAAATCGTTTTCTCATTTTTCATTTGATATGAATACGATGGTTAACGGTAAGTTTGTCAGTATTGGTGACGTGCCTCGCACTTATTTATTTAATTATTTATCTATTCGACTACCTGAAATCTTTTTGCTAGGGCTACTAAGTATTGCCCTAATCCTTATCTTCAAAATAAAAAGGGTAAAGTTAGTCAATAGCTTGCCTGAAATAAGTGTAGCGATTGCACTCTTAACCCCATTGCTATTCGTGCTTTATGACAGGCCCGCTCTGTACAACGGTGTCAGACACTTCACATTTATTCTCCCTGTTCTTGCGATTGTCGCTGGCATTGGCTTATCCAAGGCATTCGACATGCTGTCGCCTTATAAAAAACTGCGTTTAGGCTTTATCGCATTTTGCATATTGTTAACTTCAAGCACCATCTACACACTGTGTAAACTTCATCCTTATCAATACCTATACTACAATTATTTTGCAGGTGAAAACTTCAAAAAAGCCATCCATAATTGGGAAGGTGACTATTGGTCGAGCAGTCTAATAGATGCAACGAAGCTATTGGAAAACTATATTGATGCCGAACAAATGAAGTTGCCGAATAAGCACAATCGAGTATATTCCGTAGCGGTTTGCGCTGAAGCTTTTCAAGGTGGCGCGTATTTAGATAGTCGATTCAACATCACAGAGGATTGGGTCAATGCTGATTTTTATATTTCCAGCACCAACATGAATTGCGATAAAGTACTTAATGGTAAAATAATTGGGACTGTAGAGCGCTTGAACGCACCACTAGCCATAGTTAAAGATCGCCGAGATTTGACAGGTGAAGATCGCCGCCCACACGCAGCACCACGAGATTAAAAAATGACTGAAAATAAAGTTTATTTGCGAAACAACACTCAACCTCACCTGACAGTAATCGTGCCCGCTTTCAATGAGTGCGCAACCATCGTCACTACGGTCAATAACATTGCTGAGCACGTAGCGCAACTTAGCCCACATTGGGATATCGTAGTGATTGATGATGGTAGCCACGACCAAACCGCTCAGGTGGTACGTGGCTTATCGGCCAACTTACAGACAACCTTAGTAAGATTTTCCCGTAATTTTGGCAAAGAATACGCCATTACGGCAGGCTTGGAACATGCGACAGGCGACATTGTGATTTGCATGGATGCAGATGGTCAACACTCATCTGAACTACTGCGAGAAATGCTGGGAAAATGGCGCGAAGGCTACGATATGGTCTATGCTGTGCGTCAAGACCGTGAATCGGAATCACACTTCAAACGCTGGGGTTCTCGAATTTTTTACCGCGCCATCAGCTTGGGTGGTCAAATCCATATTCCAAGAGATGCAGGTGACTTTCGCCTGATGGATAGACAAGTGGTGAACGCCCTGCTGTCTTTACCAGAACGCAACCGCTTCATGAAAGGAATTTACGCCTGGGTAGGTTACAAATCTATTGGCATCCCCTTTACCCCTTTGCCACGCTCACACGGTGAAAGCACATTCTCGAAACTAAAACTCATGCAACTTGCATGGACAGGCGTTACAAGTTTTTCTGTCATGCCTCTACGCTTAGCGAGTGCTGTTGGTGCTTCACTAGCATTTTTTGCATTTATTTACGGCATATACGTAGTGATAGATTATTTGTTTTTTAATGAATCTGTTCCAGGTTGGCCAACCATTGTTGCGGGCATGATGTTTTTTGCTGGCGTACAACTTTTGTTTATTGGTATTTTAGGTGAGTATTTAGCACGTATTTACGATGAGGTGAAAGGTCGCCCACCTTATATTGTGGCAGAAGTAGCTAAACCCGAAATAAACAATAAAAACACCTAATGCGCCAAACACACACACAGTCCCTGTCATGGTTTACTATCATCGGCATCATCGCTGCTGCCGTGCATTATGTGATTGCAGTTGGGCTTGAGTGGAGTCATCTGCTGCCTCCTACTCAAGCGAATATCATCGGGTTCCTTAGCGCTTTTCCTGTTAGCTATTTTGGGCATAGTAAATTAAGTTTTTCCAATCAAAACGCTACGCATAAACAGGCCTTTCCACGTTTTCTGGCTGTAGCGGTAGCAGGCTTTGTTGCCAATCAGTCTCTGGTCATTGTGGCATTACGATTCACACAACTACCTTTCTGGCTGGTGCTCGGTTTTATTATGGTTGTCATTGCCGCATCTACTTATTTATTAAGTCGCTATTGGGCATTTAAGGGCGCACTGTGACATCATTGATAATATGTGCTGATGATTACGCGCAAAGCCCAGCGATTGATGCGGGGATTATTCAGTTGATCCAGCAAAACAGGCTCAGTGCGACTTCATGCATGGTGCTTAGCCCACGCTGGGCCGAAGCTGCAAAATCACTCACACCAGAAATAAGAAGCAAAGCGGATATTGGTTTACACCTTGACTTCACCCAGTTTGGCGATGCTTATGCCCACCCTGTATTGATAATACGCAGTTTACTGCGAAGTTTATCCATCCAAGCGATACGCTTGAGCATTCACGCACAACTAGATCAGTTTGAAAATGCATTGGGTACAGCACCGGATTATGTAGATGGACATCAGCATGTGCATCAATTACCGCAAATTCGTGACGCCTTACTTGATATTTTAAAACAGCGATACAGTAAGAAATTACCTTGGATACGTATTGCAAAACCGCCAGCCGGCGATGGCTTTAAAGGTAAAATCATCAAGCACCTTGGCGCCAATGTTTTAGAACATAAAGCGAAGGCCATGGGGTTTGATTGTAGCGGTGCTTTACTGGGTGTTTATGGCTTTACTGGTGAAAGTAAAGATTATGAAAAACTGCTTAGCACTTGGATATCAGCCGCCAATAACAGCTTAGGTACGCCTGCTTTAATGTGTCACCCGGCCATTGATAAGTTAGGAAGCGAAATAAACGATCCTATTTACGTAGCCAGACTGAACGAGTTTTTAGTACTTAATAGCAACAATTTCTATTCACTTTTGCAAACGGTTAAGCTCACACGTAAACCATACTAGTATTTAATACTTAACCTTCCTTAACAACTGTTTTTTTAACGGCAACGCTACTTACCTTTTTGGCAGCTTTAACAGGCTTTTTCATCACGCAATATTCGGTACCGTAATCACCACCTCTGCCATTAGGCTCATAGTAATGATTGGTGTAAGCCCAACGGGTTGACGATATTCTTTTAACGTCAGCAATCCCCGTGCTAAATTCAGCCCTAAGGCCATCTATCAAATTAAATGTCAACGCAAGCTTGTAACCACTAGCAATGGCTTGACCTCTATATACCAGAGCATTTTCTGTCTCCGTGTTAAAATCATACACGCCGTAAGCACCTCGGCTAATTGACCGGTTAAGCTTTAAGGTTGCTTGTACTTCATAGTCACCAACTTTGCTGTTACTGCCTTTGCAAGCATAAACACCGCTATAATCAGCGCCTGTAAAAATAGGTTTCGCCTCTACGGAGTTAATCAATGCCGCACTGGCGATCACGCAGAGAAGTAAAAACAGTTTTTTCATGCGAGTTTCTCAACATTTTTTGAAGGTGCTATTGTAACGTGAGCCCCGTCAATAAAGTAAATATACTGATATATTATGCGTTATATTTTGTTTTGTTTAACGCTTAGATTATCATAGGCGACTGCTTGATTTACCTATTAAAGGCTTGAGTTTCACCTGCATAAATTTATGACCACCTCCAGCCCTAAATCAACATGGAATTTCACTTTATTTAATGTTGCATTACTGACACTGCTTAGTTTTTGGCTTTGGCAGCAAAATCAAGCCGCCAAAATTGTTGATCCTCAACTACCCAGTGATGGCAAGCTACAGTGCGTGTCGTACTCGCCTTACTACCATCAGGGACAAACACCGCTCAATCCCAACACGTTGATTGAACCTACGCAAATTGATCAAGATTTAACATTACTCTCCAAGCAATTTAATTGTGTGCGCATTTATTCTGTAAGCCAAGGTTTGGATTATGTTCCAGAGGCTGCCTCTAAGCTAAGCATGCAAGTTTACTTGGGCGCTTGGATAGGCTGGGTAAAAGCTATCAATGATAAAGAACTCGATTTAGCCATTGCAGTCGCAAATAAGCACCCCAAGACCATCAAAGCACTCATTGTTGGCAATGAGGTATTGTTGCGGGGAGAACAGACTGAAGCAGCAATGAAAGCTTATTTAGCGAAGGCAAAGCAAGCGACACAAGTACCTGTTACTTACGCCGATGTCTGGGAGTTTTGGCGTAAACATCCAACCTTAGAAAACTCTGTTGACTTTGTAACTGTGCATATCCTTCCCTACTGGGAAGACAGCCCACAATCGATAGAACATGCTTTAGACCATACCAGTAATGTGATGAGCTTGCTCAAAGATACTTTTAAAAAGCCGATTTTGATTGGCGAGACAGGTTGGCCATCGGTAGGCAGGCCACGCCAAGAATCCGAACCAAGCGTCATAAATCAAGCTACTTATATGCGCGGATTCATCCAACTCGCCCATGATAAAAGCTGGAACTACAATCTCATTGAAGCAATAGACCAACCTTGGAAACGCGGCTTAGAAGGCACAGTTGGCGGTTACTGGGGAATCTACAACACTGATCTTTCACCTAAATTTACATTCAATGGCAACATTAAAGCCCGTGCAGATGGGCTGCGACCACTGCTTTTCGGTGGTCTAGGTGCGCTGATATTTTTAAGCTTAAGTTTCTACCTGAATGAACGCCGCAAATCAGCGCTACTTGGGGTAGCAAGTTTAGGCGCCTTGTTTGGTATAAGCGCATTATTGCAAACTGAGTATTTATTGGTAGCTTGTCAAAATGGACGGGATTGGCTAGCTTTAGGCGGCGTAGCGGTCATTGGCTGGATTGCTATCATTAGTATGATTTGGACTGTAAGTAAAGCAAATAACCAACGCTTACTACAGGCTTGCTTAACTATATTACTACTGGCTGCAATTACTTTAAGCCTACTGTTAATTATGGATGGTCGCTATCGTGATTTTTCAATCAGTTTATATGCACTGCCCGCGATACAACTCTCTCTTGGCTTATATTTACTCAAACACAACGTTAGACCAAGGTTACAACTTTACTATTTACTGCATGTGCTCTTAATTGTATCTGCTGCATATTGTCTATATTTAGAACCTAAAAATTTACTCGCCACCTTTTGGCTAGCAATCAGCATGTTGATTGCAGCTGGTACTTGGCCTAAGCGCCAAGTCTCGACGCATTAATTACTTCAGGAAATACTTACTAATTGTTATGATTGCCCCACTCAAGCGCTTTATCAACCCGTTCATATTTGCGACCATTATTGGTTTAATTCATTTTAGCATATGGAGCATCTTCAATCGCTCATTACCAGTCATGAACGCGCCAACCATCGTACATGGTTTTGCCTATAGCGGTTTTCAAGAAAATCAAAGCCCCCTTGAAAAAGAATATCCAAGCACCGCTGAACTGGAGCAGGATCTTAAAATATTAAAACCGCTGACCAACCGCATTCGCATTTACGGGGCTCTGGAAAATAGCGAAGTCACTGCCCTCGCTTCTAACCTCGGCTTTTATGTAACCGCTGGCGCATGGCTAGGGAACAATTCAATCGCTAATCGCCGTGAAGTTGACGCGCTAAAAGCTAAAATTAAAAACTACCCCCATATTGAACGTGCCATTGTGGGTAACGAAGTGTTGCTTAGAAAAGACCTCACACCAGAAGCGCTTTTTAGCTATCTGGATGAAGTGCGTAAGACCACAAAATTGCCTATTTCGACGGCAGAACCTTGGCATGTCTGGCTCAAAAATCCAGATCTGGTCAAGCATGTCGATTATATCGCGGTGCATTTACTTCCTTATCACGAAGGCGTGCCAGTCGAAAACGCCGTTGATTACTCCCTCGAGCGCTATCAAGAACTAATGGAAACATTCCCGCGCAAGAAAATTGTCATTACTGAAATCGGCTGGCCTAGCCATGGCCCAACACTAGGTGCCGCTGTCGCATCAGATGTTAATCAAGCACGCTTTGTAAGAGAGTTTTTAGCAAAAACTGCGCATAAGAACTACGACTATTATTTGATGGAAGCGTTTGACCAACCTTGGAAGCAAAAAATTGAAGGTTGGGCCGGACCTTACTGGGGAATGTTTTCTGCCGATCGTCACGAAAAGTACTCATTACACGGTACGGTGTCGAAAGACAGTCGTTGGGAAGAAAAAGCTTTGTGGGCGACATTATTAGCTTTCTTACCCATTCTATTCATTGGCTATCGCTTTAGGCAATGGGGCTTAGGTGGTCGCTTCTCAATGGCTATCTTATTGCAAGCCTGCATTACCACCTTGGTCGTTGCCTGGAATTTACCTGGCGACTACTACTACACCCTGCGCGACTTTATCGTGCTAATCGCGCTAATTATTGGCATGGGGCTCACCTCAGCAGTGTTGATGATTTATGGCGTAGAGTTTAGCGAGGTGATGTTTAAGGGTGGTTGGAAGCGTGCTTACAAACGTGCGAAACCTTTACCTTCAGATCAAGAGCTATTCGTTTCCATCCATTTGGCTTGTTACAACGAGCCTCCGGAAATGGTCATTACCACCATTGAAAGTTTGGCTAACCTTAATTACACCAATTTTGAAGTGATTGTGGTTGATAACAACACCAAAGATGAAACTAAATGGAAACCATTAGAAGCCTATATGGCGAAGATGCCGGATAATTTCCGATTTTTCCATTTACCGCAATGGCCAGGCTTTAAAGCAGGCGCTTTAAATTTTGCACTTGATCAAACCAATCCTAAAGCGCAAGTTGTTGGCGTGGTAGATGCCGACTACGAAGTCACCACAGATTGGCTTTCTGACTTGGTGCCACACTTTACTGAGCCAAAAGTTGCCGTAGTACAAGCGCCTCAGGCCCATCGAGACTGGGAAAACAACTTCTTTCGCCGTATGAGCAACTGGGAGTTTGAAGGCTTTTTCCGTATTGGTATGCACCACCGCCATGAACGCAATGCCCTAATCCAGCATGGCACCATGACCTTAGTGCGCCATAAAGCCTTGGTCGATAGTGGCAAGTGGTCAGAATGGTGTATTTGTGAAGATACCGAACTAGGCTTACGTTTGCTTGAGGCTGGTTATGAACTTAGATACATCGATGAGACATTTGGTCGCGGCTTAACACCCTCAGACTTCAAAGCACTTAAGTCACAACGTTTCCGCTGGGCATTTGGTGCGATGCAAATTCTCAAACATCACCTGCCCAAATTACTAGGCGACTCAACGCTAACTTTTGGTCAGCGCTATCACTTCTTAACTGGCTGGTTTGGCTGGCTGGGCGATGCCTTGCAGCTTTTTTTCACAATAGGTTCTATTGGCTGGACCATTGCTATGCTGGCCTTTCCAACAGCATTTAGCTTGCCAGTCACGATTATGATCGTGCCAATTTTGTGCTTTCTAGTCATTAAGGCTGCACTCGGCCCTATTCTCTACAGAAAAACCATGAACTGTAGCTGGACAGATATTTTTGGTGCTTCGCTTGCCAGTCTTGGCTTATCTCATGCTATTGCCAGAGGCGTAATAATGGGGATTATTAAAAAAGACGGTGTATTTAAAGTCACGGCTAAAGGCAAAAATATAAGCAAAAAATTTGAAATTTTCAATCCGATTGTTGAAGAAATGAGTCTTTTGATAGCACTTACTTTATGTAGCTTTTTTATGCTATCTACACGAGGATTGAATAATATTGATGCCCAACTGTGGGTAGCGATGTTGTCCCTACAGTGCTTGCCTTATGCTAGCGCGGTAGCCTGTCAGTTTATTTCACAACGTCCCAATAAAAACTGATGCTATGCGAGTTTTAAATAAAGCATTACGGATAGGTTAACCATGCTGAGTAGTATTCAACAACTTCATAATCGCCATCGACATACAGTGCGAGGATTCGTTAGATTCCTCACCTACCTTGCCGCATTATTTTTAATCTTTATTGCTTATTGGATTGCAGACAATTTTGGAGAGCCTTCGCTCGAACAGATTCTTTATCACGCTCAATTTGGTGTGGGGGGCTTAGTTGACACTGACGCCGCAATCATCAAAAGCTTTCTGATCTGGTGCATTGCCCTGCCTTTAGTTATTGCTATACTCTTAGTGCTGATTGAGTATTCAATTGCCTTATTTCTTACTCTCGGTTCTACGCATTGGCTAACGAGGCCTGCCCGCCGTGCCAACATACATTTCTTAAAAGTTTTTTATTGGTTTATTGGGCATCGTGCCCCTTTATACACCCTTGTCATTGCTGGCATCTATTTCGGAATGCAGTTTTCACTCACTGTTTTTATTCAACACCAATTTGGTAAAGACTATTTTGCTGAACATTATGTTGCACCTTCAGACGTCGAAATCAGTCAGGTAAAACCTAAAAACCTTGTGCTTATCTATGTTGAAAGCTTGGAAGACTCTTATAAAGACCGCACCCTATTTGGTAAAAATTTACTGACGAGTTTAGATCAGTTAAAAGGCTCGAGTTTTGCTAACTACAAAACAGCGCCCGGAAGTTGGTGGACAATTGCCGGCATTACTGCAACACAATGTGCTTTGCCGCTCAAAAGCGTGAGCTTGTACGATGGCAATGACCAAGGCGAAAAAATTAAAACTTTTTTACCCAATGCCGTTTGCTTGGGTGATGTATTGCACGATGCCGGCTATCACAGCGTGTATATAGGCGGAGATGCCCTCGCCTTCGCTGGCAAGGGCATGTTCTTTCAAGATCATCATTACGATGAAGTCTATGGCCGCGAAGAGTTAAAAGGCAGTTTAAAATCAACAGATATGAATTATTGGGGTTTATATGACGATGATTTATTAAAAGTCGTCAAAGCAAAACTGATTAAATTACATGCAAAACAGCAGCCGTTTAACCTAACCTTCACGACTATTGATACACATGGTCCAGACGGCCACTTTTCAAAATACTGTAGAGCACGTGGCATCAAGGATTTTGAAGGTATCGTCGAATGCTCTGCAAATCAGGTATCTGAACTTGTAGCGTTCATCACAAAAAGTGGCTATTTAAAAGACACTGGTGTAGTGATATTGGGCGATCACCTTGCCATGGAAAACCCTGTGTATGAAAAACTAAAAACAATAAAAGAACGTCATATTTTTAACCGTTTTATTTCCAACGATCCAATGAGCAAAAACCGTGAGGATATTGTGCCTTTTGATCTGTTCCCAACCATATTAGAATTTATCGGTTTTAAAGTGCATGGCGGAAAATTAGGTTTAGGCTATTCGGCAATTTCTAAGAATATTGCCTTGCCGCCAGCAACCGAGTATGACGATATGAATAAAAACTTGCTTAACAAATCCAATAAATACTTGGAACTTTGGAAACGATAAGCTATATTGATTCATCTCATTTTTTAGGCGGCATCACAAATTCAGCAGGGTGTTGGTTGAGTCTGCTGGCTAAGTTTTTCATGAGTAAACGCCATTGCTTAAACTTAACTTTGCGTGATTTCATCGCCACGTATAACGCCAAACCAAAACTAACAGCAAGATTGACAAAGCCGATGAGCGCCACGCCAAGCAATGCAAACATGACCGCTTGCCAACTCAGCATAAAATCCAAACCGACTAATGCAAACCCTAAAAATGCTGATGAAAATGCCACATGCCGAATATCAAACGCTAAACCAAACAATATACCGACGGCACTCATCGCACCCAGCAGGCAACCAAAATAAAAATTGCCAGCTAACGCACCTAGGTTGTTTTCAACATAATTTGCAACACGATCTAAACGTGAAATGCCTAATAACTTTTTTAGCCATTTAACCGCGCGCAAGCGTTGTGGAATTTTGTTATACACCGCCAAATTATCATGGTAACCAGCGATTAACCCCGATAAAAATAAACACACGCCTGCAATTGCCGCATAAAACAAGGCACCGCTATGAATTGGGTCAATCTCTGCCAATAAAATATATGCTTTTTGCTGCGTGATAAAATGTTGGCCTGTGAAGTGAAGCGTCGCCCATGCAATGAACATCGCAGTAGGAATGGCCAGCAACACATTACCAAAAATCGCGACAAATTGGCTACGCATCGCCTTGGCAATCATCTCCACCAAGTTATCCATTTCCTTACTTTTTGCATCAGTAGCATCTATGCTGGCAGCAATAGCCGCCGCCGTCATTGCGGGCTGCTTGGTGGCTACTGTAAAGTGCAAAATGTGGATTAAAATAAAACCCAGACCATAATTTAAACTGAATACAATCGCTTCGGTTAATGGTGCTAATTGTTGATTTCCCAGCATGATTTTAATCATGGCCATGACCCCGATAACCACGCCTGCACCAAGCGCAGAACGCATCAATGCAAAGTATTCACCGCGGTTTTCAGTAATATAGTGGCCGCCGGTGCGACTTGCATTTTCAGTCACACGCAATGCCATTATTTCAATATTTTCTTGCCAGTGTTCATGCAAATCGTTTTTGTGGCACTCACTATAAACCAAGGCTTTAAACAGCTGTACAATTTCAGTGTGAGGGGCGACTCCTTGTTGTAAGCTATCAAGAATATTCAGTAAAGTTTCCAAGCGAGCGATCTGTTGCAACATACGTTGCAGCAATTGTGTCAGTTGAATACTGGTCCCGACTTGCGCGCTATTGCGACGAATTTTGGCGACAATTTCATTGCACTGATCAAGCATCACTATAATATGTTTAATGTCCGCTTCAACGTCAACGCTACTCTGTGCGCTTAAGAACTCAGCCAATTCTGCTTGCTGCATAATAAAGGGTGAGCTGTGTTGCTCAAGCTCAGGATGATTACGCAGTAATTCAGGCTCCAGCCCCATCGCGGCAATACGGTACGACAACACCTGCGCCGCTGCTAATAAATTCTGCCGGCACACATCCGTGACGTCAGCTCCGGCAACCCCAAAACGGATTGCTGCAATAAGCTCGGCCCAAACGTCATCAGACACTGCGCCTACCCACAACTCGTCAGTAGTCTTAGTAAAAAACAAGGCAAATAAATCAACCAAATAAGAAGTATCAACCGCCTCAGGCAAAATTTTATGCGCTATTCGCCTGCGCATTTCAACAAAAAAACCGGTAAATACTGAGTGACGTGCGATGACAAATAATGAAATAGGCTTGTATTCGCTTAACAGCTGCAAAATTGCCTCTCTCAGCAATCTGGCTTTTTCAAAATCAGTATTTAGAACATAGCAAAGCGCATGAATAGCTTTGACAGCAATTTCTGTTTGATCTGGTTTGAACGGTCTGATTTGTGCGATTAAATCAGCGATTAACTGAGGCGCGCGTTGATGCTGGCTATATTGCGCAAAAACTTGCTCTATCATGTTTGCGTTTTCAGTAACAATCTTTTTCATAAGTTAGAATGTATCTCAATGTTTGAAAACAGTCTAACCGCTTTAGATGAAGTTAAGAAAAATTATCTTTGGCTTTAGTGGTGTATGTTTTTGTGTGAGGTTGGTAATGAAGAACAGCCTCTGCTAATCAGTAACAGAGGCTGTTTAATTTACAAAGTACTTAAGTTAGAGAATTTAAGTTGAAGCATTTAAGTTATTTAGGCGTTTTAAGCGCTTCAGTCAAATGCGGGCTTAACACTTGCACCATTTGTGCGAATACTTTTGGGTTGCCAGCTACAATATTGCCTGTTTTCAGCCAGCTTTCATTGCCTTCGAAATCGCCCACAATACCGCCGGCCTCTTGCACCAATAAACCACCTGCAGCAATATCCCATGACGATAAGTTAATCTCAAAAAAGCCGTCCACCCAACCTGCCGCCACATAAGCCAAGTCTAAGGCAGCTGAGCCTGGGCGGCGTATGCCGATGGTTTTTTTAATCATATCCCTCAGCATGTCGAGATAAGTTTCCAGATGAGTAAAGTCACGGAACGGGAAGCCTGTGGCAATTAAAGAATCTTGCAACTTACTACGACTTGTTACGCGAATACGCTTGTCATTCAAAAATGCACCGCGGCCCTTTGTTGCCGTAAATAAATCATTACGCACTGGGTCGTAAATCACGGCTTGTGTCAGCACACCTTTTTGTTGCAATGCAATTGAAATGCAGTACTGAGGAAAACTATGCAAGAAATTAGTCGTGCCATCTAATGGGTCAATAATCCAGATGTTATCGGCATCCTGATTACTTTCACCGCTTTCTTCACCTAAAAAGCCATGATCTGGGTAAGCGTCTTTAAGAATATCAATAATTGCTTGTTCGGCAGCACGATCAACATCACTCACAAAATCATTATAGCTTTTGGATTGAACCGTGAGTGAACCCACATCTTGCGATGCACGGTTAATAATAGCGCCAGCTTTACGCGCGGCTTTGGTAGCAATGGATAGCATTGGATGCATACTTAAATTTTCTTAAAGAACTGATAAAATGCTATTTTAACTTTTATTGACCTTAACTCCAAATTAACCCGAATGTTTTATCAATTAGGGTTGGGTATTAAACAACCGTCAAATTCATTAGGCCACCTCATTGAACAATCAACATATTTTCAACAACATCCGTGTCGTGTTATGCCAAACCAGCCATCCCGGCAACATCGGCTCTGCCGCACGCGCCATGAAGACCATGGGCTTGCAGCATTTATATTTGGTCAAACCGAACATTTTCCCTGACGCGCATGCCACAGCACTCTCGACTGGTGCAGCAGATTTACTTGAAAACGCCATCGTTTGTGAAACTTTAAGCGACGCCCTCACTGGCTGTGCATTAGCCATTGGCATGAGCGCGCGCAAAAGACAAATTTCACATGAACTGGTGAATGTACGTGATGCCGCTTTGCGCGCCGTCAGTATTGCAGCCAGCCAGCCCATCGCCTTAGTGTTTGGCACAGAAATGAGTGGGCTTTCCAACGCCGAGCTGGATTGCTGCCAATTACTGGCGATGATTCCCGCTAACCCAGAATACACTTCGCTTAACCTCGCCGCTGCCGTACAAGTCATGAGTTATGAAATTCGCATGGCCGTGCTGGAAGGTAAGCTGGAAGCACACCCCAACCAG
This sequence comes from Methylotenera sp., assembly GCA_013141495.1. Taxonomy (GTDB): domain Bacteria; phylum Pseudomonadota; class Gammaproteobacteria; order Burkholderiales; family Methylophilaceae; genus Methylotenera. The sequence continues at coordinate 129,508 of JABFQV010000007.1, forward strand.
CCTGAACTTGCCACCAACGAAGCCTTGGAAGGTTTTTACGCACACCTAGAAGAAACCCTGATTAAAATTGGCTACCTCAACCCCGATGCGCCAAAAAAACTCAGCGAACGCATACGCCGTATCTACGCCCGTGCCAAGCTGGAGAAAGAAGAAGTGAACTTGCTAAGAGGTATTTTGACTTTATCGTTAGCGCCTAAAAAGCACACGAAATATTAAGCTATCGCTAGTTAATCTGTACCATTAAAGAACTTTTATATAGATATAGCTTCTAATAAAGTTAATCAACCATGTTTTGAGGGTGCGGTCATGCGCAAATTTCTATTTGGTTTTTGCCTGATTCTTATTGGTAATTCTGCGTTTGCCCTACCGCCGGATGGCATGGTATATGCGCTTAAATCCAGCGTGGTAAAAATTCGGGTGATATTACCCAACGGACATTATGGTGTTGGCTCTGGCGTGGTCGTAGCTCAAGACCAAGTCGTCACTAATTGTCATGTCATTGCAAACGCACATGCCATTAATGTCATTAAATTTGGCGAAAGTCACCGTGCCGTTAGCCTAAAAGCAGACTGGGAACACGACCTGTGCATTGTCGGCTTTGATGGCTTAAACACAACCATTGCAACGCTAGGTGAAAGTACCAGCTTGCAATACGAGCAATCCGTTTTCACCATCAGTTTTCCCAACAATTCTCCTAGGCCACTCACCACCTATGGCGCAGTTAAGGCGCTATATCCGATGGATGACAGCGTTATTATCCGCACCACCAACGACTTTAGATTAGGGGCCAGTGGCGGCGCTATGTTCAGTGATGACGGCAAACTGGTAGGCATCATCACCCTAAAAAGTCCTGGGCGAAACGCGTTTTACTACAACATGCCAGTTGAATGGATTAAAATCCTGTTGAAACAACCAGAGATTGCCATTAACACTAAGGGTGAATTACCTTTTTGGGATGCTCCTGAAGAAAAACGTCCATATTTCATGCGTGTGATTCAACCGTATCAAACTGAAGACTGGGTGACATTAAAAAGACTCGCCAATGAATGGATTCAACATGAGCCAGAGGCTAGTGAGGCTTTAAATTACTTAGCGATTGCCGAATATAACCTTAAAGAAACGCATAGCGCTGCCAATCATTTCAGTCAGCTCTATGCTCAAAATAAACGCCATGCCAATGCCTTACTTCACCTAGGTTTAATTGCAACTGACACAGGCAATAAAAATGAAGCTATCAAAACAGCCGCTTTACTTAATGAGTTAGATAAGGAGGCTGCCAACCAGATCAATACCAAATTAGAGTTAGCCAATAACAATGACTGCCAAGCAAGCAGTTGCTGACACTCGGTTTGCTTCACACCTAAACTATCGACATATCCATACTAAAACAGTCAAGCATTACCCTTTTGTGGCATAATTACGTTAATTCAAAACCATCAAAAAACACATGTTTGACCATATCAAAGAAGACATATCCATCGTATTCGAGCGTGACCCTGCGGCGCGCACGCATATTGAGGTTTTAACCACCTACCCTGGCGTGCATGCGCTGTTAATGCATCGCCTAAGCCATTGGCTTTGGAAGGCAAATTTCTTCTGGCTTGGTCGATTTCTCTCTCATATTGGACGCTGGTTGACTGGCATTGAAATTCACCCAGGTGCCACCATTGGTCGCCGTGTATTTATAGATCACGGCATGGGCGTGGTAATTGGTGAAACTGCTATTATTGGTGATGATTGCACCTTGTATCATGGCGTAACGCTAGGCGGCACTTCATGGAACAAAGGTAAACGTCACCCTACGCTTGAAGCGGGCGTGGTGATTGGTGCAGGTGCCAAGGTACTGGGCCCAATTACTATCGGCGAAAACGCTAAAATCGGCTCTAACGCCGTGGTAGTAAAAGACGTGCCAGCTAACGCCACTGCGGTGGGCATTCCTGCACGTATTCTAGAAGAAGAAAAATCCAAACAACGCGAAGCCACTGCACAAAAAATTGGCTTTGCTGCCTACGCTGTAGGCAATGATGAAAACGATCCCATGATCAAGGCCATACATTCATTATTAGACCATGCCGCAAAACAGGATTTAGCCCTGCAGGATTTACAAGCGCAATTAACCAGATTAAATATGGATATTGAAACTGATGCAGAAGTTGGTGAGGCTTTCGATGTACAGCCACACCCAGCAAAAACCACAAAAAATTAAATCAAAAAAGCAGGTAAATAAACTTGCTGAACCAAAGCGCATAATAGTTGACTAAAACCGTAGGGTATTGTAGAATTCAACCTTACTGATGAACCTAAATTTAAGAGTCAAAACACCATGCGCTTAACCACTAAAGGTCGATTTGCAGTTACCGCGATGCTAGACCTCGCTATTAACGAAGCAAAAGACGCTTCCAGCATCAAGCCAGTTACGCTTGCAGGTATTAGCGAGCGTCAAGACATTTCACTATCTTATCTGGAGCAGCTATTTAGCAAACTACGCCGTCAGGGTTTGGTGAAAAGCATGCGTGGTCCAGGTGGCGGCTATAATCTGGCCAAAAGTTATGCTGATATTTCAGTTGCTGAAATCATCAACGCTGTAGATGAACAAATAGACGCAACGCAGTGTGGCGGTCATGAGAACTGTCGTGACGAAGGTCGTTGCATGACGCACGATTTATGGTCAGCGCTTAATACCAAGATTTTAGAGTATTTGGCAGGCGTAACGCTTGCCGACATGGTGGCATCGCAAACAAATGGTCAAAAAATATCAATTACACCACGCGCTTGCAATAGCGCCAATGACAAGGCTCTGGCCTTTACCGCTGAAATAGCTGCTTAAATTCAGGCTAATACTATGTCTAGCATCTACTTTGATCACAATGCAACCACCGCGCTGGATAATCGCGTGTTAGATGCAATGTTACCTTGGATGCGCGCGCAAAGTGGCAATCCAACCAGTCGCCACATTTTTGGACGATCTGCGCGTGACGCAATAGAGCATGCAAGAACGCAAGTGGCTGAGGCATGCGGTGCCTATGCCTCACAGGTGCTATTTACCGCAACAGGTACAGAAGCAAATAACTTTGCAGTAAAGGGCATTGCCGCAAGCAAACCTACTATGCAGATTTTATACAGCGCAATTGAGCACCCATGCGTTTCACGCCCAGCGACTGCCTTACAACGAAACGGCTATACAGCTCACGAAATTACGGTTAATCACCATGGCATCGTGAATATAGAGCAAGTAAAATTGACGCTAACTCAGCCAACAAGCTTAGTTTCTGTCATGTTAGCCAATAATGAAACCGGCGTAATACAGGATATAGCCGCAATTGCCGAAATGGCGCGCGATGCAGGTGCTTATATGCATACGGATGCCGTGCAAGGCTTAGGTAAACTACCGCTCAGTTTCGCTGATTTAAACGTGCACGCCATGACAGTTTCAAGCCATAAAATTCATGGCCCACAGGGTGCGGCGGCGCTAATTTTAGATAAACGCATTGATATACAACCGTTATTGCATGGCGGCGGACAAGAAAAAGGTTTACGTAGCGGCACTGAAAATGTCGCAGCGATTGTGGGGTTTGGCATGGCATGTGAGTTGGCGATAGCGAACCTACGCAACTTTGCCAGCCACACACAAGCGTTGCGCGAGCAGTTTGAACGCGGGTTAAGGTTGCTAAACGTCACTATTTTCAGCGACCAGGTAGCGCGTTTACCCAATACCAGTTTTTTCGCTATTGAAGGCATTGAAGGTGAAACTTTGGTCATGGCATTGGATCGCAAAGGATTTGCAGTCGCCAGCGGATCAGCCTGCTCTAGCGATAGCACTGAACCGAGCCATGTGTTATTGGCGATGGGTGTTGCGCCAGATTTAGCGCGTGGTGCGGTACGTGTAAGCTTAGGCACACACAACACAACGCAGCAAGTGACTGATTTACTAGCCACTTTAAAGCATGAAATCTCAAGGTTAAAGCAGCTAACCTCCATTGCAGCATAAAGTTGCCATGCAGGCAGTAGAAAAAGTATTAAACAATATTAAGTTAAGGATAATTAACAGATGTCAGCATCAATAGAAATGCCGGTAGTGAAAGATTTTGAAGACGGTCTTCATCCAATTTATTTGGATTACTCTGCCACTACGCCAGTGGATCCACGTGTCGCGGCAAAGATGATTCCGTACCTGACGGAGAATTTTGGCAACCCGGCTTCACGTAGCCATCCTTATGGCTGGACTGCTGAAAAAGCGGTTGAAAACGCCCGTGAAGAAGTCGCAAAATTAGTAGGTGCTGATCCACGTGAAATCGTATGGACATCAGGCGCGACTGAATCTAACAACCTTGCCATTAAAGGTGCCGCCAACTTTTACAGTGGTAAAGGCCGGCACATCATCACCATTACCACTGAGCATAAAGCGGTGATTGACCCAGTGCGCGAACTTGAGCGTCAGGGCTTTACCGCAACCTTCCTTGACCCAGAACCGAATGGTTTGGTTGATTTAGAAAAATTTAAAGCAGCGATTCGCCCTGATACCGTGTTGGCGTCAGTCATGTTGGTGAATAATGAAATTGGCGTGATTCAGGATATTGAAGCCATTGGTAACATTTGCCGTGAAAACGGTGTGATTTTTCATGTTGATGCTGCGCAAGCCACCGGCAAAGTGCATATTGATTTAGAAAAACTACCCGTTGACCTAATGAGCTTTAGTGCGCACAAAACCTACGGCCCTAAAGGCATCGGTGCGTTGTACGTTCGTCGTAAACCTCGCATCCGCATCGAAGCGCAAATGCACGGTGGTGGTCACGAGCGTGGCATGCGCTCTGGCACCTTAGCCACCCACCAAATTGTCGGCATGGGTGAGGCTTTTAGAATCGCACGTGAAGAAATGGACGAAGAAAACGTTCGCATCCGCCGTCTGCGCGACAAGTTACTCAACGGCCTGCAATCGATTGAAGAAGTCTATGTTAACGGTGATTTGGAGCACCGTGTGCCACACAATTTAAACATCAGTTTCAATTATGTTGAAGGTGAATCGCTGATTATGGCAGTAAAAGGTATCGCAGTATCAAGCGGCTCAGCCTGCACATCAGCCAGCCTTGAACCTAGCTATGTGTTACGTGCATTAGGTCGCTCCGATGAATTAGCACACAGCTCAATTCGCTTTTCTATCGGCCGCTTTACCACCGATGCCGATGTGGAGTACACCATCAAGTTAATGAAAAGCAAAATTGATAAATTAAGAGAACTTTCCCCACTTTGGGAAATGTTTAAAGATGGAATTGATCTATCTAAGGTTCAATGGGCAGCACATTAAAAAAAGGGGCTGGGGACTAGGATTTAGAGGCTAGGGATGAGTTTGAAAGATTTTTACATGAAATTGATGCACAGTTAATTTCAACCTAAAAACATACAATACTCATCCCTAGTCCCCAGCCCCTAGCTC
>JABFQV010000014.1 GCA_013141495.1 Methylotenera sp.
AGTTCCACGGTGATCACTCCCATTCTCCTGCTCATAGGTTGAGCAGAATAGTATCGGTACGTGGGTCAATTTCTAGTGCAATTTATATCGTTAGGTGGGTCAATTCTGAGTGCAATTCAACAACCAATATGCTTATAAGCAGTGGGGCGAGTTAAGTTTGGATGATATAGCCTCGAATAACGATGAGCTGAATGAAGTGGCTGGGCATGTGTTGGGTAAGTACAATTTGCCTACTGGTGAGGATATTTACATTGAAACATCTTGGAGCGACATTGAGCGATATACGGTGGTTATGTTTTGTGGGGAGAGATAAGGATGTTGCCTATATTTTGGCGTTGCCTTTACGTTGCCTATGAGAATTATAGACACATAAGAAAAAAGGCTCCCATCGCTGGAAGCCTTTTAGATATTGGTAGGGCGTGCGGGGATCGAACCCACGACAAACGGATTAAAAGTCCGCTGCTCTACCAGCTGAGCTAACGCCCCATTGTGCTAATGGGTAATACTAAATTTCTGGTTTTTCGCGTTTGATTTACATCACTCACGAAAGGGCGCAATTATGCTAGAAACTCTCGACTTGGTCAACCCGAAACTAGCAATAAATTAAATTAAACCTAAATTAAATCATGTTTAATGCTAAAGGCGATCATATCGCCAGCTTTTAGTCGCTATCGCGTTAAAAATGGTGGCTAGCGCATGCCCGGAATTTTACCGCCCATTAAGCTACCCATGCCGCGCATCATTTTCGCCATGCCGCCTTTTGCGAACATTTTCATCATCTTTTGCGTTTCTTCAAACTGTTTTAGCAGGCGGTTCACCTCTTGCACCTGCACGCCTGAACCATCTGCAATACGTTTTTTACGTGTTGCTTTAATAATTTCCGGTTTACGGCGCTCTAGCGCTGTCATGCTGTTAATAATGCCTTCAATACGGCGAATGCTTTTATCTGCGTCATCTGGGTTCATTTTTGCGGCCATGCCGGCCATTTGAGCCGGCATTTTATCCATCAGCGCTCCCATGCCGCCCATTTTTCGCATTTGTGACATTTGCGCTTTAAAGTCGTCTAAATCAAAGTTTTTGCCTGATTTAACTTTATCGGCCAGTTTTTGCGCTTCTGCCATATCGACATTTTTATGCGCCTGCTCGATTAAGCCGAGCACATCACCCATGCCCAGTATGCGCGACGCCATACGATCTGGGTAAAATGGCTCCAAGCCATCTACTTTTTCGCTCACGCCAATGAACTTGATTGGTTTGCCTGTGACATGACGTACCGACAATGCTGCGCCACCGCGCGAGTCACCATCCAGCTTGGTGAGAATGATGCCGGTGAGCGGCAGTGTTTCACCAAAAGCTTTTGCGGTATTGATGGCATCCTGGCCTTGCATGGCATCGACCACAAACAAGGTTTCAATTGGGTTTAACTGTGTGTGCAAGGCCTTTATTTCCGCCATCATGGCTTCATCAATGCCCAAGCGACCTGCGGTATCAAAAATCACCACGTCGTAATAACCACGCTTTGCAAAATCTAAAGTGGCGGCGGCAATGTCTGCTGGCTTTTGGTCGGCGTTGCTGTCAAAACATTCCACATCCAATTGCTTGGCGAGTGTTTTTAGCTGCGCTATCGCGGCTGGACGATATACATCTGCACTTGCTAACAGCACTTTCTTTTTTTGCTCTTTTAATAGTTTAGCTAGTTTGGCTGAAGTTGTCGTTTTACCTGAACCCTGCAAACCTGCCATTAAAATAATTGCCGGCGGCACCGCAGCTAAATTTAAACCTACATTGGCTTTACCCATTAAAGTAGTCAACTCATCATTCACCACCTCAATCACGGCTTGTCCAGGGGTGAGACTCTGCAACACGTCTTTACCCTGCGCGCGCAGTTTAACCGCTGCGATAAAGTCTTTGACTACAGGCAAGGCAACGTCAGCCTCCAACAGAGCCATACGCACTTCACGCATTGCGTCTGCGATGTTTTCTTCAGTAAGTCGGGCTTGACCACGTAAATTTTTAATGACGCCCTGCAGGCGCCCAGTTAAGTTTTCTAGCATTATTTACTCTTAACAAATGATTTAGGCCTCAATTTTACATGAAGCTATTATATTTACCGCACATTTGCGCCATAATTGCGTTATGACCTATACCGCACAAAAATTAATTCCCTATTTAGTCGTTGTGTTTATTTATCTGGCAGTCGCTATTGATTATTGGCGCATCGCAAAAACACCTGAAAATACACAGCTCAAACTGCATTCAGCCATGATTGCCTTAGGATTATTTATCCATGGCGGACTACTGCATCAAAGTATTTTTTCTGGTGGATTTAATTTAGGTTTTTATCAATCAATTTCGGCCATATTTTGGTTAACTGTTTTGGTGTATTGGATCACTGATCGCAACTACCAGTTGCATAGCTTACAGGCGTTTGTATTGCCACCTGCGGCACTCTTTGCGCTGTTACCTGCATTTAGTGTGAGTCATCACTATCTACCCGAAGCAGAAAACAGCCTGTTTGTTGCACACGTGTGGATTGCGATGATTGCGTACAGTCTATTTACGTTTGCGGCATTGCATGCGCTATTGATGGCCATTGCCGAGCGTAGCCTGCATCACAAAACCACTTGGGTTAAATTGCCTAGCTTTCCGCCTTTAATGATGATGGAGTCACTGCTATTTAAAATTATTGGCTTTGGCTTTGTTTTGCTTACTATCACCCTCATCAGTGGCATGTGGTTTTCTGAGCGTATTTTCAATAAAGCCTTGCAGTTTAATCACAAAACTATTTTTTCAATTGCCAGCTGGTTTATATATGCAGGCTTGCTGTTTGGCAGAGCCCGCTATGGCTGGCGTGGCATCAAAGCCATTCGTTTGACGCTCACCGGCTTTGTATTACTGTTACTGGCTTACGTTGGCAGTATGTTTGTTTCACAAATTATTTTGGGTCGATAAGCTCAAGGTTCACCAACATGAACATTTAAGGGAACTCTTGGGTTATCTTAAGCTAATGTGGGGCCAGTGCTGTTGTTTTGCATAGGCGGTTAATGTTTCATCAGCATCTACCGCCACTGGGTTGGTCACTAATTTCATTAGCGGTAAATCATTATGTGAATCGCTATAAAAATAGCTTGTTTCAAAATCACTTAACTTTTGATTGCGCTCAGCCAGCCACTGGTTAATACGCGTGACTTTTCCCGCTTGAAAGCTAGGCACACCACTCACACCGCCCGTATATTTACCATTCACCATTTCAGGGTCGGTGCCAATTAAATGTTCAATCCCATAAGCTGCGGCAATGGGCTTGGTGACAAAGCTATTGGTCGCGGTAATAATCAGGCATAAATCCCCCTCCGCTTTGTGTTTATTGACTAAGTCTTGCGCTTTTTGCGTCATCATCGGGCGAATCACTTTATCCATAAACTTCAAGTGCAACTCATCCAAAAACTTTACCGGATGTTGCGAAAGAGGCTTTAATTGAAACGCTAAAAACTTAAGAATATCCAAGTTGCCGTTTTTATAATCCTGATAAAACTGCTCGTTACGCGCTTGATGCGTGGTTGCATCCAACAGCCCTTCACCAATTAAAAATAAGCTCCAACTGTAGTCGCTATCGCCTGCAAGCAATGTATTGTCTAAATCAAACAGTGCCAGATTCTGTTTTAATGCTGAGTTTTGTTTCATGTTAAATATCTTTATGATGAGTTGCAGAAAGTACTAAATACACGCCAATTAAAATCACGCCAAGCGCTATCAATTCTATGCGGGTAACATGCTCATTCGCGAGCCATATCCCTAGAGCAAACGCCACTGCCGGATTTACAAAAGTATTGCTACTTGCAACCAACGGGCGCACAGTTTTAAGCAAATATTGGTATGCACTGTAAGCGACTAGCGAGCCTAATACCACTAAAAACAACAACGCGCCCCATGACTTCAGGCTAATGGTTTGCGGCCAAGCTTCACCCTGGGCAGCACTCATTATAAGCAACACCACGCCACCGGCTAACATCTGTGCTGCACTCGCCATTAAGCCCTGCGGCATGGCTAAACGCTTACCCCACACCGAGCCAAATGACCAGCTTGCTGCTGCAAATATCAGTAACAATGCGCTGGCAAAATCGCCATGCAAACTACCACCCAGATTAAGCAAGATAATACCAACCAAACCGACTGCGATACCCAGCCACTCTTTAGTGCTGATTTTGTGCCCCCAAATAGAAGAGAAAATCGCCATCCAGATAGGTGCGGTTGCAATAGATAATGCCGCCACACTTGATGACACCGTTTGCTGCACATAACACACCGTGCCATTACCTAAAGCCGGCAACAACAAGCCTACAGCGCTAGCACCTAACCATTGCTGTTTAGTTGGATTGGGCGCGCCTAAAAAACGCATCACTATATACAAAATAACACCCGCGAGCGTAAAGCGAATACCTGCCATCAGAAATGGCGGAAAGCTCTCAATCCCAAAGCGAATCGCCAAGTAGGTTGAACCCCAGATAAAGTAGGTGCAAAACAGAGCCGCTAGGATAAGTAGGGTTTGGTTTTTATTGGTCATTACCCGATTTGTCTATAAATGGATGGGTCACTTGAGCGTAGTTCAGCGGATAATGGGTACAAAATTCGTTTGATTGACATCTCACCTTACTATTTCACATTACTCAACGTCTCCCAAAACTCCGTCATTCTGAGCGTAGCGAAGAATCCAGTAGCACGGGCTCAATTATGGGACAAACAGCTCCAATTTTTCTACTAAATCATGCCATTCTGGGTTTTGCGATTCTATCAAGGAAATTTTCTTAGCTCGTGTAATCCCTTTAAGCGATTTTTCTCTTGTTATTGCACTTGCCATATCGTCACATAATTCAAAATATACCAGTGTTTTAATGTGATATTTTTTAGTAAAGCCTTCTATCAAACCCATTTGATGCTGGTACATGCGTTGCGGCAATTGACTGGTAACGCCTATATACAGCGTACCATTACGCTTACTGGCCAAAATATAAATCGCTGGCTGTTTGGGGTGACTCACACAAAAACTCTCAAGTCATCATCCACTCTTGTCACATTCTTTTGCATTGTCATTCTGAGCGTAGCGAGAAATCCAGTATTATCAATTAGTTGCATGGATTCTTCGCTATGCTCAGAATGACAAACTTCGATTAAACCTGCGGATGTGCGCGCTCGAGCTTGCTATGCAACTTATTCAAGCCATTCAAATACGCTTTGGCCGAGGCAATCACAATATCAGTATCAGCGCCCTGCCCGTTCACAATACGCCCGCCTTTGGCCAAACGTACCGTTACCTCACCTTGCGCATCTGTACCACTGGTGATGTTGTTGACAGAATACAATTGCAACTCCGCACCGCTATTTACAATACGCTCAATCGCTTTAAATGCCGCGTCCACCGGGCCGCCACCGTCCGCTTCTGATTTTTTTTCAGTACCATTATCGGACACTGTAATCAATGCGTGCGGTATTTCACCTGTTTGTGACGCCACTTGCAAATAGACTAATTTGTAGTTTTCGGTCGCCTCTTGTACAAACTCGTCACTCACCAAGGCATGCAAATCTTCATCAAAAATTTCAGATTTTTTATCGGCCAAATCTTTAAAGCGTGCAAATGCGGCATTCAGCAAGTCTTCACTAGGCAACTCAATACCCAACTCTTTCAAGCGCGTTCTAAATGCATTGCGGCCTGACAATTTTCCCAAGGTCAATTTGTTCGCATTCCAGCCCACGTCTTCAGCGCGCATAATTTCATAAGTCTCGCGGTGCTTCAATACGCCGTCCTGATGAATACCAGACTCATGCGCAAACGCATTAGCGCCAACAATGGCTTTATTGGGCTGCACTGGGTAACCGGTAATGGACGACACCAATTTGCTGGTAGCCACAATTTGTGTGGTATCAATACGTGTAGTCAAATTAAAAACATCGCTACGGGTTTTAATCGCCATTACGACTTCTTCCAAGCTCGCGTTACCTGCGCGCTCACCCAAGCCGTTAATCGTACATTCCACCTGGCGCGCACCGCCCATGACGGCTGCCAACGAGTTGGCCACGGCCATGCCAAGGTCATTATGGCAATGCGTTGACCAGACCACTTTATCGCTATTGGGCACGCGCGCAATCAATTCACGCATACGCTCGCCCCAAGGTGCGGGGATAGAATAACCAACGGTATCGGGCACGTTAATGGTTTTTGCACCTGCTTTAATCACCGCATCAAACACGCGCACCAAAAAGTCCATGTCTGAGCGCACTGCATCTTCGGCTGAGAACTCTACGTCATCGGTATATTCCAACGCCCATTTCACGGCTTGCACCGCACGCTCCACCACTTGATCTTCAGTCATGCGGAGTTTGTTTTCCATATGGATCTTGCTGGTGGCAATAAAGGTGTGGATGCGGCCACTAGCCGCATGCTTAATCGCCTCGCCGGCACGGCGCACATCGTTTTCACTCGCGCGCGCCAATGAACATACGGTTGAATTTTTAATGATTTTGGCGATTTCTGAAATTGAATCAAAGTCACCTGGGCTGGCTGCGGCAAAGCCGGCTTCAATCACGTTAACGCCTAATTTTTCGAGCTGGCGCGCGATACGAATTTTCTCTTCTTTAGTCATCGCCGCACCTGGGCTTTGCTCGCCATCACGCAAGGTGGTGTCAAAAATAATAATTTGATCTTGTTTGGTTGCTTGATTCATGGTCGTTACCTTACTTTTTTATTCAGTTTAATTTTAGCTTAATTTGAGACCGAGTAAATTTACCTTAAAGCAAATTGAGTTCAAATAGTAGCATCTCGCTGCAGATAATACGCAACGTCATTTAACACATGGAGGGGTGGGGGATAGTTTGCGCGCTAGCGCAGGTTTTTAGTACGGAGCGCCGTAGCGCGTAATGCAAACATTTTACGCAAGAGCATTGCGCTTGCAATCAAGCCAGCCGCAAAAAGTGTACTAAAAATGTGTAAGTTCGACATAGTGTTAGAAATATAATGTTTTTTAGAAAAATCTGCAAGCATTTAACTTCTGTAACTTAAACCTTCGCATTCAACCGCGCTGGTTTTTAAGTCTTTAGTCACTTAGCTTTTTCGCACGAAGCCTACCACGTAACCACATGACATACCCTGACAACGCATAAGCAGCCATCACAAAAAATAGCACCTCTGGCGGACTATATGAAATAAGCACAAAAGCCAGCACAATGCCCAACATGACAATAAATGGCACACTGTGTTTTAAGTTGATGTCTTTGCCACTGTAATAACGCAAATCACTGACCATTGATGCACCTGCAAACACAGTAAGCACCCAAGCCATCCATTTCATTTTAAGCACGCCAAAAAACACATCACGGCCACTCACGCCATATTCGTAAGACACCCACACAAAACCTGCCAACAGCGCTGCCGCCGCAGGGCTAGGCAAACCCTGAAAATAACGCTTGTCTTGATGCTCGTCATCTAGCTTGGTGTTAAACCGTGCCAAGCGCAACGCTGCACAGGCACAGTAAATAAAGGCGGCAATCCAACCTAACTTACCTAAAGGCTTAAGTGCCCACACATAAAGGATCAGCGCAGGCGCAACACCAAACGACACCATATCAGATAAGCTGTCATACTCCGCGCCAAAGGCACTTTGCGTATTGGTCATGCGCGCTACACGGCCATCTAAACCATCCATCACCATGGCGATAAAAATGGCGATTGCGGCAAGCTCAAAATTACTATTCATCGCCTGCACGATGGCGTAAAACCCCGCAAACAAGGCCGCTGAGGTAAATAAATTTGGCAGCAAATAAATACCACGCGCCCTTAATGACGGGCTATCTGTTTTGCTATTTGGTAGTTGTTTAGTATCGGTCATGTTCGTATCATACCTGCGAATGAGGTAAATATAAATCAAGCGCTTAAAATTAAGACTTAACTTAGCTAGCTTAACTCGGTTCTAATTACAGACTTAACTGCAGACATAGGTTAAGGATAACAAAGGCGTGTGATAATATCATCGGTTGATTACTAAAGTTAAAGCTATGCAATTTACATTACACAAACAAGATGGCCTTGCCCGTCGCGGCACACTCTCACTGGCCCATGGAGAGGTACAAACCCCGGCTTTTATGCCTGTTGGCACTTATGGCACGGTCAAAGCCATGTCACCATTAGAGTTAAAAGAAATCAACGCCCATATCGTGTTAGGCAATACGTTTCATCTATGGCTACGCCCTGGGTTAGACGTGATTGCTGCACACGGTGGCTTACATAAATTTATGGGCTGGGATGGACCAATTCTTACGGATTCTGGAGGCTTTCAGGTGTGGAGCTTGGGCGCGTTGCGTAAAATTACTGAAGAAGGCGTGAAATTTCGCTCGCCCATCAACGGCGACAGCTGTTTTTTAACGCCTGAAGAATCCATGCGTATTCAAAAAGTATTGAATTCTGACATCGTGATGATTTTTGACGAATGTACGCCCTACCCTGCCACCGTGAAAGAAGCCAACGAATCTATGCAGCTTTCATTGCGTTGGGCGCGCCGTAGTAAAGATGCGCACCAAGGTAATAGCAATGCACTATTCGGCATTATTCAGGGCGGCATGTATGAAGATTTACGTGATATTTCTTTGGCTGGACTAACTGAGATCGACTTTGATGGTTATGCAATCGGCGGCTTATCTGTTGGCGAGCCTAAAGCAGATATGTTGCGAATTTTGGCGCATACCGCGCCTAAAATGCCGCAAAACAAACCACGCTACTTAATGGGCGTAGGAACGCCGGAAGACTTGGTCGATGCGGTTTCTCAGGGCATTGATATGTTCGACTGCGTGATGCCTACGCGCAATGCGCGCAATGGCTGGCTATTTACGCAATATGGTGACATTAAAATTAAAAATGCCACTTATAAGAACGATACCGCGCCGTTGGATGCCGATTGTAGCTGCTACACCTGCCGCAATTTCAGCCGCGCCTATTTGCACCATTTACACAAGGTTGGCGAAATCTTAGGCTCACGCCTCAATACTATTCATAACCTGCATTACTATCAGGTACTAATGCAAAGTATGCGTGATGCGATTGAGGCTGGAACCTTCGAGGCATTCAAACTAGACTTTTCTGCAAAGCGCGGGCGTTTATCCTGACTTTATCGCTTAAAAGTTGAGATTACTGCAACGCAAGTCAGTCTGTGCTAAAATCCAAAGCTAATTTTTTAGACCATTTCCACTTAATATATTAAGAGAGTTATATCGTGTTTATTTCAAATGCCTACGCCGCTACTGCACCTGCTACCGATTTCACCAGTTTCTTACCGCTAATCGTTATTTTTGTGCTGTTTTTCTTCATGATTATTCGCCCACAAATGAAACAAGCTAAAGCGCAACGCAATATGATTGCGGCTTTGCAAAAAGGCGATGAAGTAGTCACAGGCGGCGGCATCGTTGGTACGGTAACGAAAGTGACTGACAGTTTCGTGAACGTTGAAATTGCGCCAAACACTGAAATCACGGTACAAAAACATGCCATCCAAAGTGCCTTGCCAAAAGGTACGATTAAAAGCCTTTAATTTACTGCTGGCGACATTCGCACACCTCAAATCAACACCGCTATTCACTAGAGTCTAACTATGAACCGCTATCCATTGTGGAAAAACATCCTTGTTGTTGTCATCATTTTAATTGGGTTCATTTACACCGTTCCCAATTTTTTTGGCGAATCACCTGCGGTACAAATAACGCCCGCTAAAAGCACAAGTAAACTTGATCCTGCGTTACTCGGACAGGTTGAAGAAGTTTTTAAGCAAGAAAATATTCAATATGACGGTATTTACTTAGATGCGCGCGGCGTGAAAGCACGCTTTGCCAATACCGATACGCAAATCAAAGCTAAAGACGTGTTGCAAGCCAGTTTAGGTAAGGATTATACCGTTGCCCTCAACCTGCTTTCGCGCTCACCGGACTGGCTACGTAGCCTAGGCGCCAAGCCGATGTACTTAGGCCTTGATTTGCGTGGGGGCGTGCACTTTTTACTGCAAGTTGATATGAAAGCCGCCTTAGATCAAGCGGCTGAGCGCTTTGTGGGTGATTTTAGAACCGCGCTACGTAAAGAGCGTATTTCTTACATTGGCGTAACGCGCGAAGGTCAAACCGTTCAAATCCGTTTTAGTAACGCAGATGAGCTGGCAAAAGGCAAAAAAATTATTAGCAAAGAATATCCAGATTTAACATTGAATGAATCGGCAGAAGGTTCGAGTCAATTACTCACAGCCTCACTCAATGCGATAGAACAAAAACGTATTCAAGACTTCGCCTTAAAACAAAATATTCAAACTTTGCACAACCGAATTAACGAACTTGGGGTTGCTGAACCTATTATTCAACAACAGGGTATAGACCGCGTAGTGGTACAACTGCCTGGTGTGCAAGATACCGCCAAAGCGAAAGAGATTTTAGGCCGTACTGCCACGCTCGAAATCAGACTGGTGGATGAAGATAAATCTGATGCGGCCACACTAGAAAAAGCCGCTAAGGGTCAAGCGCCATTGGGTGACGAAGTGTATAAAGATCGCGAAGGCCGCCCGATTCTTGTGAAAAAGAATGTCGTGCTGACTGGCGACTACATTACTGACGCTGGCCCTGGTGTAAACAGCCAAAATGGGCAATCGGTGGTTAACGTATCACTTGATGCACGTGGTGCGCGCATATTCCAACAAGTCACGCGTGAGAACGTAGGCAAACGTATGGCAATATTGCTGATTGAAAAAGGCAATACTGAGGTCATTACAGCACCGGTGATTAACGAAGAAATTGGCGGTGGTCGCGTACAAATTTCAGGCATGGCCAACACACAAGAAGCCACCGACATTTCATTACTATTGCGTGCTGGCGCACTCGCCGCGCCAATGGACATCATCGAAGAGCGCACCGTTGGCCCAAGCATGGGTGAAGCCAACATCAAGCGTGGCATGCATTCTACTTTATGGGGGTTTGCCGCCATTGCCCTCTTTATGATGGTTTACTATGTCATGTTTGGCGCAATTTCTGTGGCTGCACTTAGCATCAACTTACTGCTGCTAGTCGCGGTATTGTCTATGCTGCAAGCTACGCTCACCTTGCCTGGTCTTGCTGCGGTAGCACTCACACTGGGGATGGCGATTGATGCCAACGTGCTTATCAACGAACGTATTAGAGAAGAGCTACGTAACGGCAACACCCCGCAAGCCTCGATCCACGCCGGCTATGATCGAGCATGGGATACTATTTTAGACTCAAATGTCACCACCATGATTGCAGGCCTTGCACTCTTTATGTTTGGCTCAGGGCCAGTCAAGGGCTTTGCTGTTGTGCACGTCATTGGCATTTTGACTTCTATGTTTAGTGCGGTTGTGGTTTCTCGCGCCATTGTTAATGCACTTCACGGCTATCGTCGCAAAGTTAGCAAACTCTCTATTGGCTAATGTTGAGTAACCAAGCATTGCAAGCTAACACCTTTAAAATTTAAAGAGTAACTTAATTATGGAATTATTTAGTTTAAAAAAAGACATCCCCTTCATGAGCTATGGTCGGCTTACAACCGCCATCTCTCTGATTACTTTTATTCTTGCCGTATTCTTTTTAGCTACGCGAGGCCTCAACTTTGGGGTGGATTTTACTGGCGGCACCATGATGGAGGTCAGCTACCCACAAGCTGCAGATCTAGCGAAAATTCGCCACACTGTTGATAGCATTGGGCTCAAAGATGCTACCGTGCAAACCTTCGGTAGCAGTCGAGATGTGCTGATTCGCCTACCGGTTCGCGCAGAGTTTACAGGCTCACAACTCTCAGAGAAAATGCTGGCAAGCTTGGAAGAAATGGACAGCTCGGTACAAATGAGCCGCGTTGAGTTTGTGGGGCCTCAAGTTGGAGAGGAGCTGTATGAAAATGGCGCACTGGCTCTGTTACTGGTCATTTCAGGCATCATGCTCTATCTTGCCATGCGCTTTGAATGGCGTTTTGCGGTCGCAGCCATCATTGCCAATATGCATGATGTGATCATTATTTTAGGCTTTTTTGCTTTTTTTCAATGGGAATTCAACCTCACCGTACTCGCTGCAGTTTTAGCAGTTTTAGGATACTCGGTCAATGAGTCTGTGGTGGTGTTTGACCGCGTGCGCGAAAACTTCCGTAAGATGCGTAAAGCCAGCGTTGTGACCGTGATTGATAACGCCATTACCCGCACCATGTCGCGCACCATTATTACCCACTTCTCGACACAACTAATGGTGCTGTCCATGCTGTTATTTGGCGGTGAAGTACTGCATAACTTCTCTTTAGCACTCACGATTGGTATTTTGTTTGGTATTTATTCTTCAGTATTAGTTGCCTGCCCAATCGCGATGTGGCTAGGCGTTAATCGCGCCAATTTGATTGGTGATATAGAGAAAAAAGAAGGCGCAAAAGAAGAAAAAGTAACCGAACCGGATCCATCAGAATTTGCATAAATGCGAGACTGCTGACTGTGATTAACAATTAAGCACAGTCAGCTTGATAACTAGCAAACTCGCGTATAAACTCTGCCTATCGTCATCAGCGTAAATTCACCCATTGGATAACATTCCTATTTCATGGCAACTAGGCGCCCTTGCCTTACTGCTACTTATTTCCGGTTTTTTCTCAATTGCCGAAACTAGCCTAATGTCGCTAAACCGTTATCGGTTGCGGCATTTGGTTAAAGAAGGCCATCGAGGCGCTCGGCTTGCCAGCGCCTTATTGGCTAAAACAGACAAACTGCTAGGCGTTATTCTGCTTTGCAATAACTTTGCCAATGCCGCTTCTGCCACTTTAGTGACCATTATTGTTGTAGAGCTATTTGGTGAAGGCGACTGGGCGCTGATGTTAGGCACACTGACCGTCACTTTTGCTATTTTAGTATTTAGCGAAATTTCACCTAAAGTCATTGCCGCAGCCTACCCTGAAAAAATTGCGATGTTTTGTAGCTACATCCTTTACCCATTACTTAAAGTACTGTATCCAGCGGTTTGGTTTGTTAACTTATTCGTCGTTGCTTTACTACGCATACTCCGTGTTCGCGTCAATTTTGAACAACCTACGCAATCACTCACCATGGACGAACTGCGGAGCATTGTCACCGACGCAGGTCATTTTTTACCCAAAAAACACCGCACAATTTTGTTGAACTTATTTGATTTAGAAAAAATTAGCGTCGATGATGTGATGACCGCACACACGCAGGTTGAAACTATTGACTTTGACTCACCCCTAGACGACATTCTGCAGCATATTTCCAGTAGCCACCACACACGCCTGCCTGTG
Organism: Methylotenera sp.; assembly: GCA_013141495.1. GTDB lineage: Bacteria > Pseudomonadota > Gammaproteobacteria > Burkholderiales > Methylophilaceae > Methylotenera. The sequence continues at coordinate 13,316 of JABFQV010000014.1, forward strand.
CGTCAAGGCGAGCACGAAGAAATTATTGGCATACTGCATGTTAGAAAAGTCATTAGTCAGCTACGCACAATGCATCAAAATAGCAGTTTAGACAAAGAGGCTTTGCGCGAAGTCATGAGTGCACCCTACTTTATCCCTTCTGGCACGCCGCTTTTTACACAAATTCAGCAGTTTCAAGAGAACCAACAACGCATTGCCTTGGTGGTTGATGAATATGGTGAGTTTAAAGGTCTAGTAACTTTAGAAGACATTTTAGAAGAAGTGATAGGTGACTTTACAACACAATCCCCCTCACGCCTTGGCAGTTACCGCCAGGAGGCTGATGGTAGCTGGTTAGTAGATGGTAGTAGCACCTTGCGTGACCTCAATAAAAAATTAAAGCTCAACTTTCCCATTGATGGCCCTCGCACGCTCAACGGCCTGATACTCGAACACTTTGAAGACATCCCAGAATCCAGCACCAGCTTTAAAGTGGGTGCACACGTGCTGGAAATTGTACAAACGCAAGATAGAATCGTGAAAAGCGTTAAGATATTCCCTTAGTCTCTGCAATTGCACACCCGATCAGCAAGGTATTATTCCAACTCAACTGGTGAAATTAAGCTTGAATTTTTTCCAGTTTGGCTCAAAATAGATTTTAATTATGGCTAAACCCTCACACGAAACTAACATAGCACTTAAACCTGAAGTTGCAAAACCGAAATTGCCCCCCATGTTTAAAGTGTTGCTATTAAATGATGATTACACGCCAATGGAGTTTGTCGTTGAAACAATAGAACGTTTTTTTAACAAAAGCCGTGAACAAGCGACAAAAATTATGCTCCAAGTACACACTGAGGGCGCTGGCGTATGTGGTGTTTATCCACAAGATATTGCAGAAACAAAGATGAATCAGGTGGTTAGCCACGCAAGGCAATTGCAACACCCTTTGCAGTGCGTCATTGAGATGGCTTGAATACAACTAGATTAAGGTACAAAAAATGATTGCTCAAGAGTTGGAAGTTAGCCTGCACATGGCCTTTATGGACGCTAGACAAAAGCGCCACGAACTCATTACGGTTGAGCATTTACTACTCGCCATGATAGATAACCCAACGGCAGCAGAAGTGCTGCGTGCATGCGGGGCAAAACTCGAAACATTGCGTACTGAACTCAATCAATATATTGAAGAACATACCCCAACCGTGATTGGCTTGGATGACGTCGATACGCAACCCACACTGGGCTTTCAACGCGTGATACAACGCGCCATGTTGCACGTGCAATCTTCAGGTAAAAAAGAAGTCACCGGCGCCAATGTATTGGTTGCAATTTTCGGTGAAAAAGATTCGCATGCCGTGTTTTTCTTGCACCAGCAAGGCATTACCCGTTTAGATATTGTTAACTTTATCTCACATGGTGTTTCTAAAATAGGTGAGACCGCCAAACCTGAAGGTCCAGAGCAAGAAGCTGACGCAGAATCAGCGCCAGCTGGTGCACTAGAAAACTTTACACTCAATCTAAATGCACAGGTTGCCGCGGGCAAAATTGACCCGCTGATTGGCCGCAGCGCTGAATTAGAGCGCGTGGTACAAACATTATGCCGCCGCCGTAAAAATAACCCGCTATTAGTAGGTGAAGCCGGCGTAGGTAAAACTGCGATTGCTGAAGGTTTGGCGCGCCGAATTGTAGAAAAAAATATTCCAGATGTACTGGCAAATGCTGTGGTTTACTCACTCGATATGGGCGCATTGCTCGCAGGGACTAAATACCGTGGTGACTTTGAGCAGCGCTTAAAAGCTGTGATGAAACAGCTGGCAGAAAAACCAGATGCCATTTTATTTATTGATGAAATTCATACGCTGATTGGTGCAGGCTCTGCCAGTGGCGGCACTTTAGATGCCAGCAATTTATTGAAACCAGCGCTTTCTAACGGCTCTCTCAAATGCATAGGCGCCACTACTTATCAAGAATATCGTGGTGTGTTTGAAAAAGACCATGCTTTATCTCGTCGCTTTCAAAAAGTGGATGTAGTTGAGCCGAGCGTTGCTGAAACCATAGAAATACTCAAAGGTTTAAAATCACGGTTTGAAGAACACCACAGCGTGAAATATACCGCTAGCGCGTTAACAACCGCCGCAGAGTTATCAGCTAAATATATTAATGACCGTCACTTGCCTGATAAAGCGATTGATGTGATTGATGAAGCGGGCGCGGCACAACGTATATTGCCAAAATCTAAACAGAAGAAAACGATCGGCAATAAAGAAATTGAAGACATCATTGCTAAAATTGCACGGATTCCGCCAAAAAACATTTCTAACGATGATCGTAGCGCACTTAAAACGCTTGAACGCGATTTAAAAGCCGTCGTATTTGGCCAAGATAAGGCGATTGAAGCCCTTACATCTGCGGTTAAAATGGCACGTAGCGGTTTGGGACAAGGCAACAAACCCATCGGTAGCTTCTTGTTCAGCGGCCCCACTGGTGTGGGTAAAACAGAAGTCGCCAAACAGCTTGCCTACATTATGGGCATAGAATTGATTCGCTTTGATATGAGTGAATATATGGAACGCCATGCTGTGTCGCGCTTGATTGGCGCGCCACCGGGCTACGTAGGGTTTGAACAAGGCGGCTTAATGACCGAGGCCATTACCAAGCACCCGTACTGCGTACTGCTACTCGATGAAGTTGAAAAAGCGCACCCTGACATCTTTAACATACTGCTACAAGTGATGGATCACGGCACGCTCACCGATAATAATGGTCGTAAAGCTGATTTTAGAAACGTCACAATTATTATGACGACCAACGCAGGGGCTGAAAACCTGTCTAAATCAAGCATGGGCTTTACTACCACCAAACAAACTGGCGACGAACAGGCTGACATTAAACGTTTGTTCTCACCTGAATTCCGTAATCGCTTGGATGCCACAGTTTCATTTACTGCGCTTTCGCAAGACATCATTATCCGTGTGGTTGATAAATTCTTGATTCAACTTGAAGATCAATTGCATGAGAAAAAAGTCGAAGCCACTTTCAGCGATGCACTTAAAGCTTACCTTGGCAAAAAAGGCTTTGACCCATTGATGGGCGCGCGCCCGATGGCAAGGCTGATTCAAGATACTATTCGCAAAGCGCTGGCTGATGAGTTATTGTTCGGCAAACTAGCTAACGGTGGCAGTGTGCATGTGGATATTGACGACAAAGATGAAGTGAAACTCGTGTTTGAGACCAACAAACCTAGCAATGAAATTGACTTAATAGCGACCATAGAATAACCGCACGTTAAATTGCCGTGCGTGTATTAAAGTGGAGCAGTGAAAAAGTAAAACCTACTGCTGGAATCACTGATTTCGAGTTAGGCTAGACATGGCACACAACGGATAATCACCCTATGGTCATCGTGACGGCATCAACCCTTCAAGTTCCCATTGAAATTTGTGCTACTTTTGCCTTTGCGCTTTCTGGCTTGATTGCTGGCGCAAGGAAAAAAATGGATGCTTTTGGCGTTTTTGTTGTCACTGGTGTTGCGGCATTTGGTGGCGGGACATTACGTGATGTGCTGCTTGATAGAAGACCCTTTTTCTGGGTAGAGCATGCCAACTGGATATGGCTGATGCTCGTTCTCTGCCTATTCTCCATGATTTTTATGCGCAACCAGCACATCCAATTTACAGAACGCGCCATCCAGATTCCTGATGCGCTCGGATTAGGGTTGTATGCATCGCTAGGTACTCAAATTGCACTTGGGCTTCATCTGCCAATCATTATCTGTACGTTAATGGGTGTAATGACAGCCGTATTTGGTGGCGTACTTCGAGATATTTTTTGCAATGAAATCCCTAAAGCCTTCAATGACCATCAACCTTATGCAGTCATCGCATTTGTTGGAGGTCTGTTAGTGATTGCGCTAAACGAACTAAACCTTTCGCAATGGATATGTGTTTTCGTTCCGGCTGGCTTGATTTCTCTACTCAGAATCTTGGCGATTTATCTGGAGTGGCGGTTGCCTAGTTGGAAAATAGAATCGAATCAATAAAGCTGCTACTTTTCCATCACGCTTTGAAACAACTCAGACTCAACCAAGTGTTTAAGCCAAGTTTTCAGCTTTAAATAATCTGCTGATTCAAACCAAGTGGCATCCACGGCTGCAAATTGCCGAATAAACGGAAAAATCGCAATATCAGCCAAACTCAAAGTATCGGCAACAAGAAAACTCGTCACCTCTAACTTTCGCTCCAACTTACTTAAAAACGCCTCACCTTCAGTACGGTAAACCTGCGCAGATTGTTCTGGAAAACGTATTGCGTATTTATACTTATCTAACGCCTGTTTAAAACTGCTATCATTTTCATCAATCAACTGTCGCGTCTGCGATGCATCTGCTGATAACCAACCATCAACATCGTTTTCATGTAATGCCCAATACATAATCTCGATGCTTTGGTCTATGACTTTTCCGCCAGGCAATACCAAAACCGGCACAGTGCCTTTAGGTGACACTTGCAACAAGTGTGCAGGTTTATCTTTTAAAGAGATTTCACGAATTTCAACTGGTATACCCGCATACTTAAGCGCCATACGTGCACGCATGGCGTAAGGACAGCGACGATACGAATAGAGGATTGGCAGTGAGTTTAATCCACTCACCAAACTAGCCCAGAGTTTTACAAATGTCGTGAACCAGTTTAGGACCTTTGTAGATTAGGCCGCTATATACCTGCACCAAGCTGGCACCTGCCGCGATTTTTTCAACTGCATCAGCCCCGCTCAAGATACCGCCCACACCAATAATCGGCAATGCACCTTGTAACCGTTGAGACAATTGCCCAATCACTAAAGTAGATTTCTCTCGCACTGGCGCACCAGATAATCCGCCAGTCTCATCAGCATTTTTCATGCCTTTAACTGCGTCGCGAGAAAGCGTAGTATTGGTTGCAATGACCGCATCAACCTTATGTATCATCAGCAAATCTGCAATTTCATTCACCTGTGCCAATTCTAAATCTGGTGCGATTTTTAAAGCAACAGGCACGTAACGACCAAATTGCTCAGCCAGTTTTAACTGTTCGGCCTTTAATGTAGCGAGCAAATCGGACAATGCCTCTTTTTCTTGCAAAGCACGCAAATTTTTAGTGTTAGGTGAGGAAATGTTGACAGTAATATAACTGGCATACGCATACACTTTTCGCATGCAGATTAAATAATCATCAACCGCGTTTTCATTTGGCGTGTCAAAGTTTTTACCGATATTGATACCAAGTACACCTTTGTATTTGGCGGCCTTTACGTTTTCTATTAAATTATCGACGCCTAGATTATTAAACCCAAAGCGGTTCACAATACCTTGCGCCTCTTGCACCCTAAACAAACGCGGCTTAGGGTTGCCAGGCTGCGACCGAGGCGTAACCGTACCAATCTCAACAAAACCAAAACCTAACGCCGCCATACCATCAATCACCGCACCGTTTTTATCCAGCCCCGCTGCCAAACCAACAGCATTAGGGAAAGCAATCCCCATCACCTGACGAGGCTGACACACGGGTGGTGCAGGATACAATTTTAATACGCCTAACCGCTCAGCAGTTTTTAAGCTTTTTAAAGTAAAGTCGTGAACAGATTCAGCATCAAACTGAAATAAAAGAGAGCTTGCGAGTGAGTAAATATTCATAACGTGATTTTACTTCATTCTACAATATCCCCAAAACCAACAACCAATACCTCCTGCTACCGCACCTGAGATTTGCATTGTTTTTGGAAGGTTTAGGTAAGGGCAATCGAAGGCTACTTGGGTAATCCTCTCAAAAATCATTACAATAGACTTTTATTTTGTTACCCTCCTCAATACATACCAACCTGTATGGTGATGCAATGGCATAATTATCAACTAGGTCACTTACCAAATCTTTACATCATGAACTCAAACAAAGAATCATTACCATTACTCGGCGGCTTAACGCCAACTCAATTTCTACAAGAATACTGGCAGAAAAAACCGCTGCTGATTAAAAATGCTATTCCAAATTTCACAGGATTACTAAGCCCTGATGAGCTTGCAGGCTTGGCTTGCGAGGATGACGTGCAATCACGGATTGTAGAATATAAAAAGGGAAGATGGCATACCAGCCATGGCCCTTTTTCTGACACGGATTTTTCAAAACTGCCGGAGCAGCCAACTAAAGATCACAATTGGACCTTGCTAGTACAAAGCGTGAACCATTATCTACCAGAAGCAGCAGCGCTATTGCAACAGTTCGATTTCATTCCACATGCGCGACTTGATGACCTAATGGTTAGTTACGCGCCTGATGGCGGCGGCGTTGGCCCGCATTTTGATAGTTATGATGTGTTTCTATTGCAAGGCCAAGGCAAGCGCTTGTGGCGGATTAGCGAACAAACTGATTTGAGCTTGATTGAGGGTGCGCCTTTACGCATTTTGCAAAACTTTTATACATCGCAAGAATGGCTACTAGAAGCGGGAGATATGCTGTATTTACCGCCGCACCTTGCACATTGGGGCATTGCGGTTTCTGATGGCGCTACAGACTGTATGACGTATTCAATTGGGTTTCGTGCGCCAAAAAATCAGGAGCTAGCCACTGAATTTTTAGGATTTATGCAGGATAGATTAAATCAGGATCAATTAGTTTTAGATGGCATCTACCAAGATAATGATTTAACTTTACAAAGTCACCCGGCTGAAATTAGTAGCGCCATGATTAGTAAAGTGAGTGCGATTTTACAAAAAATCCAATGGTCAGAGCGTGATGTGGCGCAATTTTTAGGCACTTATCTTTCAGATCCAAAAGCAGACGTAGTATTTGAACCCAACAAAAAGATCTCCATGCGCACCTTTAGTGAAAAACTGGCAAAGCTAGGCATTGCCTTGGACTTAAAAAGCCAAATGCTATTTGAAGCCAACTGTTTTTATTTAAATGGCGAGGTCGCTACATTGACGGGAGGTTCTGCGGTAGTGCTCAAGAAACTCGCGGATAATAGACACCTTAAGCCAGTTGATATAAGCTCTGGCAACCATCTGCGCCAAGAGGTTGATACCGAATTACTACAACAGCTTCATGATTGGTATATTGCAGGTTATTTACATTTTGAGGGGTAAATCTCACGTTACCATGAATAATATTACACTTCTCCCTAACCAAATTATTGATAGTGAGCAGCTTTACAGTGAGGCAATCAATATCATTTTGGCTAATGCTCAACGTGAGCTTTTAATTTTCGATCAGGATTTAAGCCGTGGCGGCTTTGCCAGCGTTGAAAAATACGACTTAATTCAGCAGTTTTTAAGTCGAAATCTCACCAGCCAACTCACGATAATTTTGCAACAAACCAATTTTTTTACTGAGAAATGTCCACGCCTATTTAGCTTACTCAACGATTATGGTCATAAAATGAGTGTGTACGTGACTAATCAATCAGTTAAGCATGCCAAAGATTGCTTTATTTTAGCGGATGGTCAGCATTATATTAAGCGCATTCATATTGACCAAGCGCGCTTTAAATATGCTCTCAATGATGCCGCCAGCACAATTTTACTTAACACTAGATTTAAAGAACTGAAGGAAGCCGTTCAAGACGTGGTTTCAGTAACTCAACTTGGACTATAAACCTAGGCTATAAATCACATACTGTCATTTTTGTATCAATACTTTTTTTACATTGATTTCTCATGTGGGATGCTGCGTGAATTCAAAACGCTTACCTTACAACATCGGTATTACTGAGTGTGATTTACAGAATTATGCAACACAGAAAAATAAAATGGTTCGTGCTATTTTAAGCGTGTGAAATTATAGGCCATAGTTTAATAAGTGATTTGAAATTTGTACTTGGTAATTAAATTTGAGAAATTTATGCAGGATAGATGAACTTTTTTATAAATAATGTAGCAACTTACTAAAATTACTGGATTTTTTTAAAATAGCTGGTAGAATTTGCGCCACTCGGTAAAGCTAACAATGTAAAAGTTTTAAGCCGTTATCGAAAAAAAAATCTCAACTAGTTATAACTCTTAAGGATATTAAAATGTCACGTTCTATTTTACTTGCTGCATTGTTAGCTCTTGCTGTTACCGCTTGTGGTGAAAAAGCTGCTGAAGAAGCTCCTGCTGTTGAAGCTCCTGCTGTTGAAGCACCAGTTGAAGCTGCACCTGCTGAAGCTGCACCTGCTGAAGCTGCACCTGCTGCTGAAGCTGCACCTGCTGAAGCTGCACCAGTTGAAGCTGCACCTGCTGCTGCTCAATAGTTTTAGTTAGCATAAGAATAAAAAAGCCGACTAAAAGTCGGCTTTTTTATTTGTGAAATCGATAAATTGATACTTTTTAGTGATTAACAGTCACAAATTAAACAACCGTTCTCCAGTTAAACCCTTGTAGCTGATCTGCCACACCCACCCAATCGGGCTCGCAACCTAACACTTTAGCCAAGGCTGACTTTGCCAATAAAGGCGTGTTGTTTTTGGCACTTAAATGCGCCGCCACAATATGCTGCAACTTACTGTTATCTAGCTTTGATAGTAAATTGGCAGCATCAAGATTTTCCAAGTGGCCTAAATCGCCTCCAACTCGTTTTTTTAATGTCCATCCATAAGGACCATTTTGCAACATATTCGCATCATGGTTACATTCCAGCATCAATGCATTACAACCATTTAATTGGTCTTCAATATGCGGAGTGCCACGCCCTACATCGGTGAGAACTCCTAACTTTAGGTTGCCCTCAGTAAAAACACATTGAATTGGCTCCCGTGCATCATGTGGCACTGGGTAAGGCTGAACTTCAATATCGGCAATCGCAACCGCTGTGTGGCTATCGATCACATTGAGCTGCAAATCATGTTGATTCGGCATGTAGCGCGTAACCATTTTAAGTGTGCCATAGGTAAGCCACACTGGAATTTGATATTTGGCTGCCAGCTTAAACGCGCCACCTGCGTGATCATCGTGCTCATGTGTGATCACAATGCCGGTTATGTCATCAGGGATAAGGTTTAACCGCGCCAACCTAGAGGTAGTTTCTTTAACACTAAAGCCACAATCCAGCATCAACCGCGTTTGCTTGACTTCAACCACCAGCGCATTGCCAGCACTACCGCTACCTAGTGAGGCAAAACGCATGTTTTTAACTTAAGGAAGCACTGATTAAATGGCTGCACGGCTAAATTGCTGCGTTGCACGGTACTCGTAACCTCGCTGTACAGGACGTACTATCTCGGCTTCTGCGTTCCGTGCGCCTTGCACTTTATCCCGCTCGCTCATTTAATCAGTGCTTCCTTAACAATAACATTAAATCTTTTATCTTAATTGCTCATACATTAACGCAATAATGCGATTAGCCGTAGTGGTACGAACACGCGCGCCTTCATTATCGACTACAGTTACAACGGCATTACCTTGATCCCCATCAGCTACTTTTACGCGATACTGCTTCTCAGGGTTCACTTTTTGCTTATCATCACTACCCCAAAACTTCAGGCTATCCATGATGCTCTTTTCTTCTTTTTTAGCGATTGTTTCTGGTTCTTTTTTATCATCATCACCCCAGAACTTTAAAGACTCCATTAGGCCTTTCTTTTTCTTAGGGCTATCATCGATATCAACATCAGCATAACGCACAAAAAATACGCCATTAGATCGATCTTTGTCTTCAATCACAAAACCAATTCTATCCAATGCCAAACCAACGCGACGCCATGCACGATCAAACGAATCACTCAATAGGAGCCTCGCACTGCCATCAGCCTCTTTTACCACCGTTGCGTGCTTGGTATTGACAGCATCGGCTACTATCGCTTTGGATTTTTGCTCTTCAACACCTAGCTTCACCATTAATCGACGTAACAACTCTGCATCCAGCTCTGCGTCAGCAGGCTCTAAATTTGTAGCAGTTTTGTCTTCTAGTTTATAACCTGTATCAACTTTACCAAGCTGTGTTGTCACTACATTTTTTCCGTCATCAGGCGCGCCTGACACCGAACGGTGCGTCATATAAATCTCGGTAGTATTGAGTTCTGCACCATGATCTAAACGCGTGCGGAATTTTTTCTTATCAGCAAAGCCGGACAGTTTATCTAGCCATTTGTCGAATTTATCGCCTAAATTACGAGCGTCATCTTTTTTTATTGCGTCAGAATCAATCCACTCGGTTTCCATCACACCAATTTGTGGGTTTTCTACCCGAACAGCAAACCCCATGTCCAACCAAAACTCACGGATGACTGGCCATATTTTTTCAGCGGGCGCATTCACCACCAGCCAACGTTGTGCACCTGATTTTTCTAGACGTACACCTTCTGGACTTACCAGCACTTTTTCGACACCCGTATCTGACTCACCCTGCGCTTGGTTATACGTTGAATAGCTTGTACTACCTGGAACTGAATAAGCATCACTCACCGGGCTTGTGGTTAAATCGGGCGGCACCTCTAGCGGACGAGATCTGCCGGCAGCTTTGTAATCCGACTTATTATCAATAAAAGGGATAGAGTCGCAAGCTGTTAAGCTCGCTAACAACAATAAAGATACGATTAGGGCAGGCGCCTTATATTTGGCAGCCTTCAAATGTTTAGTGCTGTTAAAAGTGTCATTTGCTGACGTGATGTTGACTTGTTTCATTCAAACCTCTTTATTTAGTCGAATACTTCATTTTATTGATGAATCATTCGGGTTAAGACTGCTAAATTTTCTATAAAATTTCTGCAGGTACGCAGGCGTTTCTCAAAGCCTCATGATACTGCGCAGATAAGCTCATCATAGGTAAACGAATACCTGTTTTAATTAAACCCATTTCTGCCAACACCCACTTCACCGGGATCGGATTGGCTTCAATAAATAATTTTTGATGCAAGGCAAACAATTTAGCATTGATTGCACGCGCCGCCATCACGTCACCAGCAATAGCTAAGGCACACATTTCATGCATAAGTTTTGGTGCTACATTTGCAGTCACCGAAATAACGCCTTTACCTCCGAGCAGCATTAATGCCATTGCGGTAGCATCATCACCACCATAAACTGCAAAGTCTTGTGGTGCGCGCAATAGTAAATCTGTCCCGCGCTCTATACCCCCAGTTGCATCTTTAATGCCGACTATATTAGGGTGTGCCGCCAGGCGCAAGACGGTATCGTTACTAATATCACAACCTGTGCGTCCGGGTACGTTATAAAGAATTTGCGGAATATTCACCGCATCAGCGACTGCTTTAAAATGTTGATACAAGCCTTCTTGCGTCGGTTTGTTGTAATAAGGCGCTACCAGCAAACAGGCATCCGCACCTAACTCTTTAGCTTTTTGCGTAAGGTTAATGGCTTCTTTTGTAGAATTTGCACCTGTACCAGCAATCACCGGAACACGTCCATTCACTCGGCTCACAGCAGTTTTTATCAGCAAACAATGTTCATCAAAATCTACGGTAGGCGACTCGCCAGTTGTCCCTACAATAACGATACCATCGGTGCCTTGATCTATATGAAAATCAATCAGCGCATTTAAAGAAGGGATATCCAAGCGCCCATCTTCAAACATGGGCGTTACAATAGCCACTAAACTCCCTTGCATCATAGTAAACCTAACAAATTCATAATGTTATATTTTAACTTAAAAGCTTACTAAATAAACACTCCCAAATACGTAAACTTGAGCCTAATGTGTTGATATTCTATAAAATTACAAAAATAATGCGGCTACCCTACGGGCGCTAAACATAATCAATATATTCAGTATGCCTTAAAACTTTTTATACGTATTTTTACTCGAATAAGACGGGCTCAAACCCTGTATAATTTACTACTTGTTGGCTAATTTACGGCAATCATTTCAATATGACTTTTAACTTGCATCATTACATTATGATTTTAATCGGCACTGTACTGGTTAATAACATTGTGCTGGTGAAAATTTTAGGGCTATGCCCGTTTATGGGGGTTTCTAAAAAACTAGAAGCCTCTATTGCTATGGCGGGTGCTACCGCTTTTGTGCTCAGCATCGGCTCTATGACTAGCTGGGGCATCAATCATTATCTGCTTGAGCCTAACGGTTTATTCTACTTACGCACCCTTTCATTTATTGTCATCATTGCCGGCGTTGTACAATTTACTGAAATGGTGATGGAGAAAAACTTCCCCGCCCTTTATCAAGGGCTTGGTATTTTTTTGCCCCTCATCACCACCAACTGCGCTGTGTTGGGCATTCCGCTTCTTAATGCACAATCTAGCCATAGCTTCTTAGAGTCGTTGTTCTTCGGTCTAGGTGGCGCGCTTGGTTTTTCACTGGTATTGATTTTATTTGCCTCTATGCGCGAAAGGCTGGAAGCCGCCGATGTTCCTGTCGTGTTTAAAGGTTCGGCAATCGCCATGGTGACCGCAGCACTCATGAGTTTAGCTTTTATGGGTTTTGCCGGTCTTGATAAATACTAGCCGCCTTAAAGTTCAAATAATAACGCTATGCTATTAACTTCACTTTACATCATGCTCGGACTTGCCTTTGTTTTGGGTATTTTACTGGGCATTGCCGCATTATTATTTAAAGTCGAGGGCGACCCGTTGGTGGCACGCATCGATGCAATTTTACCGCAAACGCAGTGTGGCCAATGCGGCTATCCGGGCTGCAAACCTTATGCAACAGCCATTGCAGCAGGTGAGGCAGACATCAACCAATGCCCGCCAGGTGGCGATGCCGGCGTGCACGCATTGGCAGATTTGCTTGGTGTGGAATACAAGCCCCTTAACGCCGAGCATGGTGCACCCAAACCAAAGTCTGTAGCATTTATTGATGAAGCAACGTGCATTGGTTGCACTTTATGCATACAAGCTTGCCCAGTGGATGCGATTTTGGGTGCGGCAAAACACATGCATACTATTATCGCCTCTGAATGCACAGGTTGCGAGCTTTGCATTGCTCCTTGCCCGGTAGATTGCATTACCATGCAGCCTGTGGCTGAAACGCCGGACAACTGGAAGTGGAAATACCCGGTTTTTTCCATTAAAGTCATATCAACCAATGAGAGTCGCACGGCATGATAACGTCAATTGTTCAATTTGCCAGCAAGCTGATACGCGGCAATGACGTAGCATTGCCGCTACCGCTGGCCGATATGCATAAATTTAATGGTGGCGTGCATCCTGCAGGGCATAAAGAAGACTCTACAACGCGCCCTATCGGCAAGCTTGCCATCCCCGAAAAGCTTATCCTACCGCTACGCCAGCACGTGGGTTATATTCCAAAAATTAAAGTGCAGGTAGGTGACTACGTACTAAAAGGCCAAATGCTGGCTGAGGCTGAAGGCAACGTGTCTGCGGCAATTCACGCGCCAACTTCAGGCACGGTAACCGCCATTGGTAAAGAAGTGATTCCACACCCTTCTGGTCTGCCAGATATGTGCATCACCTTAACGCCCGATGGTAAAGATACATGGGGCGCATTACAGCCCTTAGATTGGCGCAATACTGCCAAAAGGGAGCTGGTCGCCAGTTTACGTTTGTCTGGTATCGTGGGTTTAGGTGGTGCGACTTTCCCTACGCATATTAAAATAGGTGCAGATGGAAAGTCTCACATTCACACCTTGGTAATTAACGCCGCAGAGTGCGAGCCTTATATTACCTGCGATGACATGCTCATGCGTGAGCGTGCCGATGAAATTGTGAAGGGCATGGAAATCGTACAGCATTTGCTCGGCGCAGAAGCCTGCATTGTTGGTATTGAAGACAATAAGCCCGAAGCCACCATTGCCATGCGTGATGCCTGCAAAACGATTGCTAACGCCTCGGTAAAAGTAGTGCCCACGCTCTATCCTAGCGGAGATGCGCGCCACCTGATTCATTTACTGTTAGGTACGGAAATTCCACACAATCAACGCTCAACCGACGTTGGCATCCAGGTGTTTAATGTGGCCACCGTACTGGCGATTTATCGTTACTTTAGCTTTGGCGAACCAGCCGTTAACCGTATCGTCACCATGACGGGCAATGTTGCGTCACCTCAAAATTTTGAAGTGTTATTTGGCACGCCGCTACCATCACTAATAGCCGCTGCCGGCGGAGCAAAAACCAACACCACGCATTTTATTATGGGCGGGCCGATGATGGGGTTTGATTTACCCAGCGGTGAGGTGCCTATCACCAAAGCGGCTAATTGCATTATTGCAGCCAGCCCAGACTTATTTCCACCACCACCGCCCGCCATGCCTTGCATACGTTGTGCACGCTGCGCTGATGCGTGTCCGGTAAGCCTGCAACCACAAGAGCTTTACTGGTTTGCAAAATCAGATAACTTTGAAAAAGCGCGCGATTACAATTTATTTGATTGTATTGAATGCGGTTGTTGCACCTATGTATGCCCAAGTAACATCCCGCTGGTGCAGTATTATCGCTATGCTAAAAGCGAAATTATTGCAGCAGATATGGCTAAAGAGGCGGCTGACCTGGCGCGCGAGCGTAATGATTTTAGATTGGCGCGTATTGAACGCGAAAAGTTAGAGCGGGCGCAAAAACATGCGGAACGTGCTGCCAGCGCAAAAGCCGGAGACAAAAAAACTGAAACTACCAAACCTGAGACCAGTAGCTCAGAGATTGAGAATCCGGCAACGACTTCATCCGCAGATGATGCAAAAAAAGCCGCTATTGCCACCGCTGTTGAGCGGGCTAAAGCACAAAAACTCTTGGCCACAAATGTAGCAGACTCACCCGCCGAAAAAACCGTAACGGCTGAAACTGCTAAAACATCAGAAGATGAAGCGATAGCATTAAAAGCCAAGCAAGATAAGCAAGCGATTATTGCCGCCGCTATTGAACGCGCCAAAGCGCAAAAACTAGCCGCGGCACAGGCTGGTGTTGCGCCAAAAAACATTGAAAATGTGAGCGTAGCCGTGCAGGCGGAAATCAATGAAACTGATGCTATTCGCGAAAAAGCCAAACAAATGATAGCTGCTAAAGCGGCAGACGAAACACTTTGAGGTAATAAAACTTGAACCGCTCACCCTATATTACCGATGCGCCAACTGTAAGCATTATTATGCTCAAGGTGTTGCTCGCGCTCGTGCCTGGCATTTTCGCCTACGCTTGGATTTACGGTGGTGGCATTATCATCACCTTAACCTTGGCAACAGTAACCGCCGTATTAGCTGAATCAGCCATGCTTAAACTACGTCAACGTCCTGTTAAACCGCATTTAATGGATTTAAGTGCTGTGGTCACCGCGTGGCTACTGGCGCTGGCATTGCCGCCGCTGGCACCTTGGTGGTTAGTCGTTGTGGGTACATTATTTGCCATTATCATTGCCAAGCAACTTTACGGCGGACTGGGCTACAACCCTTTTAATCCTGCCATGATAGGCTATGCCGTGTTGCTAATTTCATTCCCGATTATCATGACAAAATGGCCAGCACCATTACTGTTGGCAGAAACAAAACTTGGATTTTTAGACCAACTACAATACATTTTCGGTCATATTTTACCGACCGGCGTTAAGGTAGATGCCGTGACATCGGCCACCCCGCTTGACTACTTAAAAACACAACGCATGCTCAACCATGAAATCTCCAGCATTACTCAAGCGCCCATATTTGGCGTACTAGGTGCAAAAGGCGGCGAAATTGTCACCGGCGCCTATTTATTGGGTGGGTTATATTTGGTACAGCAACGCATTATCAGCTGGCATTTACCAACGGCATTTTTAGCGGCGCTAACGGCTACTTCATTGGTATTTTATGCAGTAAACCCAGCGCACTATGCCAACCCGCTGTTTCATTTAATGAGCGGGGCATCGCTACTTTGTGCCTTTTTTATTATTACCGACCCGATTAGCGGCCCTACCACACCTAGAGGTAAGCTATACTTTGCCGCTGCGGCCGGTGTACTTACTTACTTGATCCGCACCTATGGTGGCTACCCGGACGGCGTAGCCTTTGCGGTTTTAATCATGAACATGTTCGTTCCACTGCTTGATGCCCATACGCAGCCGCGCGTCTTTGGACATAAGCCGTAGTTTGCGCATAAAGCCATTAGGCTTGGACATAAAACCATTAATTTAGACATGTAAATTTAGGGTCACAACAATTAGCATGACAGACACGCTCATCAAACACGCAATTAAAACAGCAGGTACCATGCTTGTATTTGCCTTAGTTGGCACCGCGCTACTTGCTTACGTATTTGAAGTGACCCGCACCCCCATTGAAAATAGCGAGGCCGAGGCGCGCATTGCCTTATTTAAGCAAATTTTGCCTGATGAAGCCTATTACAATGATGACGACGATGAAGCTCATGATAACCATTTGTTAAAAAACATCATTGAAATTGCACCAAATCCGCTACTAGGAAACAAAACGCCAACAAAAGCTTATCGTGCAAAACGTCACCACAAATATGAGGCCGTGATACTAGAAGCGATTGCGCACGATGGTTACAGTGGCGACATCAAGTTGCTGATTGCAATCCGCGCTGATGGTTCCATTAGCGGCGTACGTGTTTTAGCGCACAAAGAAACGCCGGGCTTGGGCGATTATATTGATATTACGCATAGCAACTGGATAAACCAATTCAATAATGAATCTTTAGCTAAAACGCCTGCCCAACAATGGCAGGTAAAAAAGGATGGCGGTCAATTTGATTACATGGCAGGCGCCACTATTACGCCACGTGCGGTGGTCAAAGCCATTTTTAAAGCATTACAGTATTTTGAAGAAAATAAACAAGTAGTGTTTTTTGACGAAGGCGCTGACAAAAAAGAAATAAAACAAAAAGCGAAAGAAAAAAAGAAGCATAAGGACTAATCATGAGTATCTATAAAGACATTACAATTAACGGTCTATGGAAGCAAAACCCAGGTGTGGTGCAGCTCTTGGGGCTATGCCCAACGCTTGCCGTGACCACAACCGCAGTAAACGGCTTAAGCCTAGGTCTTGCCACTGCATTAGTCATGGCGGCTTCTAACGGCTCTGTTTCACCTGTACGCAGATTCATCCCGAATGAAATTCGCGTCCCTGTGTTTATTCTAGTAATTGCGGCGTTGGTGACGGTGATTGACCTATCAATCAACGCTTTTGCACACCCGCTACATAAAGTATTGGGTATTTTTATTCCGCTGATTGTAGTGAATTGCATCGTGTTAGCGCGTGTGGAGTCATTTGCAGCTAAAAATGCACCTGTGCCGTCCATACTAGATGGCTTCATGATGGGCTTGGGGCTTACTTTAGTGCTTGGGTTGCTGGGTGCTATGCGTGAAATTATTGGTAAAGGCTCGCTATTTTCTGGGCTGGATTTAGTATTCGGTCCTGCTGCCAAGCAGTTTGTATTAACCATTATCCCTGATTATCACGGGTTTTTATTAGCAGTATTGCCTCCTGGCGCGTTTTTGGGGTTAGGCATCTTAATTGCTGCACGGAATTGGATCGAAATTAGAAAAGCTGCCAAAACCAATGTACCGACGCCGCAACTCGAACCTGCGCTAAGCCATTAGCTTCCGCATAGACTGCTTTAAGATGCTCACTCATCATCCTTTGCGGGACAGCTCTGAGGTCGCGCATGAACGCTAAAAAACGCTTTGAAATTTTTAAGCGCTTAAGCATCGCTATCCCCGACCCTGCAACTGAACTCAAACATAACAGCACGTTTGAGTTATTGATTGCCGTAATATTATCGGCGCAGGCGACGGATAAAAGCGTTAACCTAGCCACAGATAAGTTATTCGCCACGGCCAATACACCTGAAGCAATCTTGGCGCTGGGTATAGATGGTTTAGAGCGCTACATTAAAACCATAGGCTTATATCACTCAAAAGCTAAGAACGTGCTCGCGACCTGCCAAATGCTCATCACACAGCACCAATCACAAGTACCCAATACTCGGTTAGCCTTAGAAGCGTTGCCGGGCGTAGGCCGTAAGACGGCTAATGTCATTTTAAATACAGCGTTTGGCGAACCGACGATTGCTGTGGATACCCATTTATTTCGATTAGGCAACCGTATTAAGTTAGCGCCCGGTAAAACAGTGTTGGAAGTTGAGAAGCAATATCTAAAAACCATTCCGCCAGCGTTTATGCAAGATGCCCATCACCTGCTCATTTTGCATGGGCGTTATACCTGCACCGCTATTAAGCCCAAATGTGCCCAATGTTGCATTGAAGACCTATGCGAATATCAGGCAAAAGAATACGCACCACCAAAACCTAAGCAAAAAAATCAGTCATGAAAGTTGCAACCAGCATTGTATTAGGACGTGAAGCCAAACCTGAACTTGCAGCTGAGGCTGTCACCAACGCTATGCGCAAGGCTGGCATTACTGTTGCAAACAGCGTGCTACTGTTACTCACCTCGGAATTTGCCAGCAACCCACAGGCCGCGATTAAAGCCGCAGCAAGCGCTGCCAGTTGCACTCAGGTGATGGGTTGTTCCGCGACTGGTATTTTCACCGAAGACGACTGGGTGCTAGATGCGCCAGCTGCGGCTGCCATGGTATTTGGCGATGATGTTACCTTGCAACTCGCAAGACAGAACCACGCACGGCAACCATTACTTACGCTCTCCGCTCCCAATGCAATTAACAGCACATGGCTTAATAATGACATTGCGCGCTTTGGTGGTGTATCGGGTGATGCGATAGGTCAAGGTCCATTTTCTGTATGGCAAAATGCCAAAGGTGAAGTTGCCGGTTATGTTGAGGCGTTTTTTTCTGGCGTCAATATCGTGACAGAGGCGTCGCATGGCTTACTGCAGCTCACGCAGCCTAAAAAAATTCAACAAGTCGATGAATTTGATATTCTGTTGTTAGATCGTCATACCAGCCCTTTTTCCAGCTTAAAGAAAGCTTGGAAAGCACATAGCAAAAGCAATGAACCTGTGCCTTTGCACTTGGTGATGGCTATATATGCGGAGAGTGCCAAGGCTATAAAACAAGGTGAATACAACCAAACCACAGTGATTAGCTATGATGAAACCAATGGCAATATCATGCTTGCCCAGCCACTTAAACCTGGGCAATATATCAGCTGGGGCCTGCGTGACACTACCGCCGCTATTGCAGACATGACACACATGACGCATCGCTTGACTGAAAAATTAGGGTGCCAGCCCGACTTTGCTTTATTGTTTTCTTGCTTAGGGCGCGGCCCCTATTTTTATGCGGGAACGGACCAAGACTTAAAAGTAATTACGCAACAATTTCCACGGATGCCGCTATTGGGTTTTTATGGCAACGGCGAAATCGCCTCCATTAATGGGATCAATCAACTGCTTCCCTATTCAGCAGTGCTATCTTTATTTAGCGCAAAAACAGATTAAATATAGAAACCATCATGAGTTTATACAACCCAAGCCGCGACCAAGCCCGTCAGTTTTTATTTGATGCATGGGCTAAATTTAAACAAAATGCGCCGTTATCGGATTTAGAAAAAATAGCAGTCGAAGTGATGCAGATGCATCCTGAATATCACTCTATATTGGAGGCGCCAAAGCGCTACATGCAGCAGCAATACTTTCCAGAAATGGGCGAAACTAACCCGTTTTTACATTTGAGCCTACATTTATCCGTCATTGAACAGATCAGCATCAACCAACCGATTGGCATCACACAAGTTTATGCTACATTACAGAAAAAACACGATGACAAACATATGGCACAGCATGATTTATTAGAATGCCTTGCCGAAACCATTTGGCAGGCACAGCGTAACAATACACCTTTAGATTCAGTGCATTACCTTAGCTTGCTAAATCAGAGAGCCGGGCAAGCTTAATGGTGGATAATGTAAATAACTGGCTGAACGATCATGGCGATTATTTATATCGCTTTGCCTTAGCCAGATTGCGCGACCCGCACTTAGCTGAAGATGCTGTACAAGAAACCATGTTAGCCGCCATTAAAAGTAATAGTTTTAAAGGTGATTCATCTGCACGTACCTGGCTCACCGGCATACTCAAACATAAAATCATAGACCTGCAACGTAAACAGTTTCGTGAGCAGCCAATCTCGGATTTAATTGACTTGGATGCAAGTGACACCAGCATGGATGATTTTTTTGACCAATCGGGTCACTGGCTTGATAAACCACAAACATTCAACATGCCGGATAACACATTGGAACAAAAACAATTTTTGGGTGTTCTAGACACCTGCATGAATAAATTACCTAAAAAATTAAAAGCTATTTTCATGTTGCGTGATGTGCATGAAACCGACAATGAAATCATTTGTAAGGAGCTCGATATCACTGCGACCAATGCTTGGGTGATGTTGTATCGCGCTCGGATGGGGTTAAGAAAGTGCTTGGAATTGAATTGGACTGGCGCATGAAAAGTGGAATAAAACTATATGCTGACATGTAAACAAGCCAGCCAACTCGTTTCGCAATCCTTAGATCGTCCATTATCTTGGCGTGAACTTGTGCAATTAAGGTTTCATCTTTTAATTTGTAATGCTTGCCGACACTTTAAGCAACAGTTAAATCAGTTGCTTATTGCTATAGAGCAACTTAAAAATGAAACTGTGCTTGACCAAACGATACAGCTCTCGACAGATGCAAAAACAAAAATTTTGCAGGTGATTGAATCAAACCCATAGTTGATTAAATTTTAATAATTTTGAAAGGATTTACCATGAACAACACACAAAAAACCATCGCACTTGCTATCGGCGGTGCATTTGCATTGTCTTTAGCGGCAACCACAGCTAGTGCCGCAGAAAACCCGTTTGCAGTTAAATCACTCTCTTCAGGCTATCAAGTAGCGGATGCAAAGGATACTAAAGCTACTGATGGCAAATGCGGTGCGGGTAAATGTGGTGCCAGCATGAAAAAAGCAGATAAAGCTAAAGAAGGCGCATGCTCAGCTAAAAAAGCTAAAGAAGGTGCTTGCAACGCCGAGAAAAAAACAGATGCTAGCGCTACAGATAAGGCGAAGGAAGGCGCATGCTCCGCTGAAAAGATGAAAGAAGGTTCA
The DNA here is from genome assembly GCA_013141495.1 of Methylotenera sp. Classification (GTDB taxonomy): domain Bacteria; phylum Pseudomonadota; class Gammaproteobacteria; order Burkholderiales; family Methylophilaceae; genus Methylotenera. Next base: position 34,241 of record JABFQV010000014.1, read on the forward strand.
TGCAGCGCTGAGAAAAAATAAGCTTAGTTAGCGATGGCATCCATCAGCCAAATACAAGGTGTTGGTCTGGGATTAAAGCGCGAGCTCATACCCCAGATTCAATCGCTTTATGGGCAACCTGAAATTGCCAATATCAATTTTGTTGAAATTGCACCTGAGAACTGGATCGGGGTTGGCGGTAAATCAGCAAAGCAACTAGATTGGTTTGTTGAACGTTATCCCATCATTTGCCATGGCTTATGTTTATCACTGGGCGGCCTCGCGCCACTCAATACTGACTTTTTGCAACAAGTTAAAAGCTTTCTGCATCAGTATCAGATCCCCGTTTATACCGAGCATTTAAGTTATTGCACTGACGGCTACAAAGGCGGGCAAGGCTATTTGTATGACCTATTACCCATTCCATTTACTGAAGAAGCGGTACACTACGTCGCTAAACGCATCCGTCAAACGCAAGATATTTTAGGTCAGCGCATAGGCGTTGAAAACGCCTCATTTTATGCCGCAGCACCGGTGTCTGAAATGAGCGAACTTGCATTTATCAACGCCGTATTAGATGAAGCTGATTGCTTACTGCACCTAGACATCAATAACATTTACGTCAATAGTGTTAATTTTAACTTTGACCCGCATGCGTTTTTACGTAGCATCCCGAGTGAGCGAATTATCTACAGCCACGTTGCTGGGCATTACCAGCAAACGCCAAAATTACTGGTAGATACACACGGTGAAGACATCATTGACCCGGTATGGGCTTTGCTTGAGGATGCCTATCAACTATTTGGCGCATTCCCTACCCTGCTAGAGCGGGACACTAATATCCCGCCTTTGAATATTCTAATGAATGAAGTCAATAAAATTGCACAGTTACAGCGCAATCAACAAACGTCATGAATACAGACAATTTACCCAGCTTTCAACGTTACCAATTAGCATTTACTGCACACATTCGCGACCCGCTACATCAGCCTCGCCCTCAAGGGGTTGCTGCTAGTGGCATGGCTGTCTATAAAGAAATTGTGTTTAACAATCTATTTGCCTCAGTATCTGCGTGCTTTCCCGTTGCGCAAAAAGTAATCGGCAAGCGCGCATGGCTAAATTTAACCCGAGCCTTTTTGCGAGAACACGCTGCAAATACGCCAATCTTTAGACAAATTCCTGAAGAGTTTTTAAGTTTCTTAGCTGACTCAACCTCAACTAGACCACTTTTATTACCTCCCTACCTGCTAAGCCTTTGCCATTATGAATGGATAGAACTACTGGTCGCATCAATCGAGGCGCCAAAACTAGATGATGAAGCAATTAACCGGCAGGGCGATTTACTCACTGAGCAGCCAGTTTTTACACCTACTATGCAGTTGCTGAGTTATGACTACGCCGTACATGAAATTTCGCCGCGTAACAAACCTAAACAGCAGCAAAGCACACAACTTCTGGTGTACCGTAACATTGAAGACGAAGTAAAATTCATAGCGGTCAATTCAATCACCTTTAGATTATTGTCACTATTAAAGCAAAATAAAAGCACAGGTAAGCAAGCACTCACACTGATTGCCGATGATATGCATACAGACTCCCCTGAAAAAATAATTCAATTTGGTCTGCAAGCTTTAGAAGATCTAAAAAACTTAGGTGTGATTATTGGCACGCTTAAACCTAAATCGCCCCCTGATAAAAAGCTGATAAGCTAGCGTTAAACACAGCGGCCACCAGAGCCTCATCGAGCTGCCGCCCCATGAAACTAAAATGACCCAGCTCGGTTTAAATTTACCAGTTGATGAGAAGGTAGTGATGAGTTACACCTGTAAGATGAAAGTTTGCTATGCCGCATCTGATCTCAATAGCAAATGTAACAGACATAAAAAAGGGCGCTTTAATCAAGCGCTCAGTTTTATACAGGTTTGGTGCGCCAAAGATGATGAAGGTGGGCACTGGATAGATACCGTTTCACTGTATTGAACAGCAAATGACATTCAACAGCAGACATAAGAAAATCAAGGGTAATCGGTTGCTTAATCCCAAAGCGGACGGTCAGTTTTTATAGGCAATTGAGTGCCATCGGCCCATAGCGGACATTTGTTAAATAATATTACATTCTTTAGTAAAGTTATTTTAGTTTCGTTTGGAGATTTATTCTTAGGGTTATTTAATGGTGGTGCATGCCTTTATCAACATCTTTAGCAGTTGATTTTTTTGCATCAACACTGAATGAGATTTTGTATTGATTTCCAATCTTATCTTGAATGACCAACACCATAGGCACTACTTCGCCAGCTTTAATCTGATGCTTAATATCTTGCAACATTAAATGGTAGCCTCCTGGCGCTAGCATCTCGGATTTTCCAGCTTTTAGGGCAAGTTCTTCTAATTGCCGCATTTTCATGACATTTCCAGACATGTTCATCTCGTGTATTTCTACACTACGTGCAATGCTGGAAGATGCCCCAATCACTTTTACATCCTCACTTGTTGTCAAGGTCATATAAGCTGCAGCAACTGACTGCCCTGGAGCTGTAGGTTTAACCCAAGCATTGGTGACTTTCAATGCTGCTTGTGCAGAACAGGACATACATAACAAAGTAATAGCCGCGTAGATTGTTTTCATTTGTTTTCCATTCTTAATTAAATGTTCATCTGCCGATTTGAATGCAACACTAATGAATGCTAAAGTTAATAATTCCTAACAGCTCCCTAATCATGCTTAACACTTAACTTCCTTGTAAAAATAATCATTCCTAATAGCGCAACCACAATATTGCCTAACGCAAATAGCGAAACCAGAATATCGCGTAGATCCTTGTTTAAGCTTTCAAAACTCCACTTATGCAAATAAGCGAATACAAATCCCTCCAAACCATCAATATCGCGCACTTTGGCGGCTAATGCGCCTGTGGCTGGTTCTACGTAATAGCGCGTGTGATCTGCATCATTCATTTGCACTTTAACAACGGGTAATCGCTTAAAAATAAATCCATATTCATTGGCGAATTTCTTAATCGTTTCTGCACTGACAATTTCGCTAATTGGACGCTGTAAAATCGTTGCAACTTGCTGTTTGGCTAATATCTCAACGCTATTTTGCTGTGGTGGATTTACGTTTTTTAGATTTAAATCAGCGCGTAAAACATAAGGCATAACAGGTTTATCTTTGGCGATATTATGCTCATGATGATCGTGATGTTCTGCATGTTCGACTTCCTTAGCTAATGCAGCCACTTGCGCCACAGGCATTTGGTTTGCACCCGAATTTGAAGCAGGCAACACGTACCAATAAGGTGTTTTTGAATACGCGATTAAATCTAATTTAGCCAAAGGTTTGGCCGTAAACTCTTCCCAAATTTGAGGGTTAAGTTGCTTGGTCAATACAGTTTCTGGCTTTATTGCAAGGGTATTAGCTTGTTGCTGATAACTCATAATCAAATGAAATAATCCACTAGAAGCAAAAATCAACGCGGCAATGGAAACGATTAAACCGATACGACGATGCCAACGGCGCATGGGTTGATTGACTAAACGGCGTTTGCTTTTTGCCAGTTTGAAGTATAAATACAAGCCAGAAATGGCAGAAGTAAGCACCGCACATAGCACCAAAGCGGCGATACCTAACTGTAACTTAGGCGTAGATTCCAGAAACGACCAATTGTGGCCAAATTGGAATAATCTGGTCAGCCAATAACGCGTATCGTTGACCAATGATGATAGGCGCGATTGTTCAGTATCGATAAATGCGCGCAAATGTTGGCTATCGTTAAACTCCACACGCCATACTGGCAACAAACGATTCACAGCATGATAATCAGAGCTGAACTGTGTGATCAGCTCTGTTTTGCTGATCTCACTTAGATCTTTGCCTGTGAAATGCGCTGCTAAACTTTGGGCGTAATTAATATCACCGTCGGCTAACTCTTCACCCGTTTTAATATCGAAATAACGCGCAGGCTTATTCGGTTCAGTACCCACTCTGAAATAGGTTTTACTAGAAAATTGAGCAAGGCTAATGTGGTTAAATTGGATGATCCCATGCTGATCTAATACACTTTTAACAGTTTGCGATTGGCTTAAATCATATTGGGCAGATGGTGCTGCAAATGCGGCTGGCTTAGGTTGCAGGCGCGACATGATGGGATGTGAAATACCCGAAATACCCCACATTAAAATACCCACACAGGTGACTAGGCCAAGCCAGCGATGCAAAAACATCCAATTCAATCTCATCTTAGCCATTACGCTATTCATGACTCTTCGCATGATCATGTGGCGTTTTCAGCAAATCGACCATGCCTTTAAAGCTATTGATGGTTGTCTGTTGGTCTAAACTTAATTGTGCTTCGGCTTGCGTCAATGCTGCGATTAATTGTTCAGCATCTGCATCAGGCACGCCCATATCAGTTAAGCGTCTATATTGTTTTAAATGATCATCTCCACACATCAATGCTTGCCAATGCCCTGCATTCAATCGAAGTAAAGCTCTTCCACCGCGTGGCTCTTGAATCCAATCCGCAATTGCAAAATCATGACTCACCACAACCACTGGCACAAGTACTGGCTGATTGGGTTTATCCCATTGCTTTTTAATCACCTCGGTAATGGCGATTTCTTGTGCAGTATCTGCAACAACGACTGCTGCGTAAAACGTAATCGCTGCGAAAAATGCAAAAAAGCCAATCGGTAAGAAAAATTTATATCGGTTCATATTAATCCCTTCAAGCTTGAATCAGCAGCGGAAAAATGATTGCCGCTACTGATTCTTTTTTAATCTTCAATCGTTCTAATTAGTACCCACGTAAGTCGTTCTGACACCCCAAGCATAAACAGCGCACCGTCTATATTTTGATGATTTTTTGCCAGCAACATTGACATCATGGTATAGGCTAGAACTGATAGCGTGCTCCCACATAAAACGAGCGTGGTGCCCCAGGTTGTAACACTTGGTCGTTAGGACCAGCTCGATCTTTAACGGTAACTGCCGCTATGTTATCTTTATCCGCCAAGTTACGTGCTTCAGCATACACATTCCAATGCCCCGTCGTGTACTCAGCACGTGCACCATATAACCCAAATGAGCCGATCTTATAGGTGTTAGCAAAATCGACATATCTTGAGCCAACAAGATCAAAGGTTGGCCCAACACGGAACCCAGATGTATTCGCGTACATTAACTCGCCACGCGCAAACCAACGTGGCGCAGCAGGTAGACGGTTGTTGCCATATGTCGGATCAGAATCGAATGAGAATGCGTTAACAGTGGCGCTTAGCAAAGGCTCAATGCGATGCCCGCCGCCAACATCAAAGCTTGCACCAACCAAAGACTCAATGCCTGCATGTGTGGTTTTGTCGATGTTGGATGAAAGACTGTTACCTGGCGCAGCAGGGTTATCAATTGATAGAATCTCATTACGTAGTGCCGAGTAATAGGCTGTGACATCCCAGTTCCACTTTGCATGTCCAGTTTGCGCAACACCACGTATACCTGTTTCCACCACAGTGCCGTGCATAGCATCTAAAGCGATTCCAGTACCAGCGACATCATCCCTTAGCTCAAATGTGGTTGGCGGTTCATAGACTCGACTAACGTTTGCATACCATTGGATACCCTCTAGCACATCGAATATAAGGCCTACGCGGGGGTTGAACGCGTTGTAGTCTCCCACAACTCCGCCAGCATCTCGGTTTGCTGATACATATTGTGTGCCGTAAACCAGAGTCCAATCAGGTGCGAACTTCCAACGATCCATTGCGAATAGCTCTAGGCTAGTGGCATCATCATCTACAATGTTTCGTAGCGTACCGCGCTTACCGCCGATATTGTTATAATTGGCTCCTTTCACGGTCGAAAAGCCATAGTTAGCGCCAAATAAGAGTCCATGATTACCCACATCTCGTTTATAGCGCACCATAGCGCCACTGTCTTTGTGGTCTGTATCAATCAATAAACTAAAGAATGGCAAACTGACAATCGGATGATAGAGGGATTGCTCTTCGTGCGACATTCCGAACTCAAGTGTTCCACCAGCTAGATTGTTCACAGTAGTCTTAAAGGCTAAGCGCCAGCTCTTCACATCTTTGCTGTGGTTTCCGCTAATTGCATCGGTACGTGCTTGGTATGGATCATCTTTATACTGGGCCTTCGTAAGTTCACGTGGTAGTTCTAAATAAGTATCAATGTACGTTGCATAAAAGCGAGTAGATACGTCTTCGGTCATTTGCACACCTACATTGGCATATGCACTCTTGCGCTCTTGTTCGCTATGATCACGGTAGCCATCGCGTTGCATCGCTTCAACTGAAATAAGGCCATCCAGCCTACCCGAAACGCCACCCGCAGTTGCACGTAACCTTTCTTCGCCAAAGCTACCACTTGAGAGTGACACACTCAATGGCGATGTTGTACGTCCAGTCAGCGACACAAAGTCGACAGCACCACCGAGAGTACTGGCACCATAGGTCAACGCGTTGGCACCATGCGCAAAGACGACAGCCCTTGCATTGAGGGCATCGATCGCCCGATTATGATTATTGCCGTCTGCCGTGGTCACTGGTAAACCATCTTGGAAGAACTTGACGCCATTTTTGTCGTAATCGGTTGCATCAAGGTTAGAGCCACGGCTGGAGTAAAACACATCATCATTGCCGTTGTAACTCGTCGCCCAAACCCCAGGTAAGTAACGTAGCATATCTGCCAAGTTCCCTACATTGCGTTTTTGCAGGCTCTCGCCATCAATAACAGTGACAGCTCCGGGGGTTACTGAACGTTCGGTATCCATTTCATTTAACAAGGTCTGTGATGCATCAGATGGTTCTAATCGTTTTTCTACCACATTGATTTCATCTAAATGAACGGTTGCATTGTGCTCTGCAAATGCAGTGTGTGAATAGCTGATGGCTAATGCGCTTAACACGCATAGATGTATAGGTTTAATCATTTAAAACTCCAAAAAATAGGGTACATCGCAAAAGATTGCGATAGGTAAGCTAGTATTTTTAGAGTGTGTAAGGTGGGGCTTGCGAGGGAGGTGAAACGTAAGGACGGGATATAACAGCTGGTGCTGAAGACTGCGCGATTTGATGCGCTCTTGCAGCTAATACTGCGATGATGAATGCGTTGGTTGTTGGCAAACTTGCCGCTACGGCAGCGCTGCAACAGAACGGACAATGTTCTAGATGCATCGTAATGGTTTTTGGTGAAGATTTACTGACAACAAATTCCGTTGCCAATTGCTTGCCTTTGGTCGTCAGTACTTGAATAACAATTTTATCGCCTGTACTAGTACAGACTTCCTGAGTGAAACTATTACTGTTATTTTTTGCGGCTAGCGCATGCGAAATACTGGGGGCAACAGATGCGAAAAGGATTGCGAATAACGCAATACAATGCATAAAACGGAATAGTCTTTTCGACAACATGTTGCGCATTGTACTTTTCAACCACGTAGAACGCAACTTATCTGAAATTGCGTAAATGCAATTAAGATATCTATTATTGCTTTCGAATTGTTTGACTGCTTTGGGCCGTAAGCTGAAGCTGCTCTACTAAAATCTGAGTGGCTGCTTTGTCCCCCTTAGCGGCCAGATACAGAGAGTTGAAGGCATTTGCAGAAAGCGTACTTTTTAGTTATGGGGAGGTGCCCAGATTCATCGTTTTAAGATGCAAATAAAAAAGGCTAAAACCTATACGGAATTAGCCTTCTTATTTTATGGTGCCCGGGGCCGGAATCGAACCGGCACGCATTGCTGCGCGGGATTTTGAGTCCCGTGCGTCTACCAATTCCGCCACCCGGGCTTTTTGGAATATACATTACTGTATAATTGCAATCCCGCTATTATAGCAAGCTCTTTGACTTATGCGAACCCTTGATTTCAATTTTTATTTACCTGATCACTTAATTGCGCAACATCCCACCTCAGAACGCACTGCTAGCCGTATGTTGCATGTTAATGGCGCTGATGGCAACTTAACTGATGAAGCTTTTTCGGATTTGCCCAATTTTTTAAATACGGGTGATTTGCTGGTATTTAACGACACCCGTGTAATTAAAGCACGTCTATTTGGACAGAAACATTCTGGCGGAAATGTTGAGGTGCTGGTAGAGCGTGTTATCAATCAACAGGTTGTGTATGCGCATGTACGGGCATCACGCGCGCCCAAAGTGGGTAATTTAATTAAGCTATCAGATGCTTTCGATGTAGAGGTGATTGCACGTCATGATGATTTATTCGAGTTGCGTTTTTTAAGTGACTACTCCGTACTGGAGTTACTCGAGCAGTACGGGGCTTTGCCACTGCCACCTTACATCACACATGAAGCCACCCTTCAAGACGAAGAGCGCTACCAAACGGTGTATAGCAAGCATTTAGGCGCGGTAGCTGCGCCCACCGCAGGCTTGCACTTCAACGAAGCGATGCTGGATAAACTCAAACAAAAAGGCGTTAACATTGCTTATGTCACCTTGCATGTAGGCGCGGGGACGTTTCAGCCGGTGCGAGTAGATAACATTCATGAACACAAAATGCATAGTGAGCTTTATAACATTCCGCAAGCGACAGTAGATATAATTGCCACAACAAAACAGCGTGGTGGCAAGGTAACGGCGGTTGGCACCACAGCCATGCGCGCGTTAGAGAGTGCCGCACAAAATGGTGCGCTTCAAGCTGGTGAAGGTGAAACAAGTATATTTATTACCCCTGGCTATGCCTTCAAAGTGGTTGACCGCTTATTCACTAATTTTCATTTACCTAAAAGCACCTTGCTTATGCTAGTGTCAGCCTTTGGTGGCTTCGACCATATTAAAAAAGCATATGCGCATGCTATACAACAGGAATACCGTTTCTTTAGTTATGGCGATGCCATGCTCATTGAAAAGCATATGCCATAAAGCTCATGAGATTTTTTTAATCCTCACTGAACAAATCACCAAGTATTTTGACCAACGTAATGTTATTAAATAAAAATTGAGAAACTGATTATGCGCATTTCATCCACACTGCTCTCTATATTGCTATTAAGTGTTTTACATCCTGCACAGGCCGAGATTTTACCTGAAGCTCAACTTGGAATAAAAATCACTTTAGCCAATAAAGCAACGACACGCCCCATGACAGTTGCGCATATTCCCAGCTTTAAACGCTATTACATCGCTGATGGCGGCTTAGCGCCAATGGCCAGTGAATTTGAAGCCGCTGTTTCAAAATCGCTGATTCACGCTTACGATGAAGACGGAAATTATATAAACTCATCACACCCCGGGTACGATAATCGATCAATTTATTACAATCCCAATACTTATAAATTAGAAACCATCACCTACAACGTTTCCAGTGATGTAGGATTTGCGCCCAACACCGGCATATTCTCTATTGATCTGGCCGAAAATGGTGACTTAAAAAACTCTTCGTTAGAAATACTCGGCTTTAATCCCGCATTTGGTGACGCTAACACCATGCCAAGTTACAACGCTGAAACTAATCAATATTACGCCAAACAGAAACGTAGCAATAAAGTATGGGTAGTTGACACAAAACTGCGTGAAAAAGTTAGCGAAATCTTATTAGATTTCACAGCAGCCGGCGTTGCACACGACGATGTTGCAGAAAGTTTTGTGGCTTTTAGCGGTGTTAAAGATCAGGAGCTTGTATTATTAGACATCGACCACAAAGCCGTACTGATCTTTGATTTAAACGGGAAATATATAGGCAAAAGCGAATTGCCAAAAAATTTAAAGCTACGGGCTAATAATCACTATAACGGCACAGGTTACGCTAATGACTTACTATTTGTATTTCATGAGCCGGAAGGTGAGTTTGGCACTTACTATGGATTTAAAGTGCTAAAAAACAATTAGTCTGACTACTGTATCAATAAAAAACCGCCTTTAGATAAAGGCGGTTTTTTATGGTCTTACTAACTGCTAGTTACTTACCAAGTATGCCGGCAACTTTTCCTGAAACCATTCCAAACACGGCACCTAATACAAATGACAGTGACAACAGAAGCACTGGGTTCGTAAGATTCACTGCTGTTAAACTCGCTAAAGGACCCACACCATCTACGGTAGGCTGATGTAGCGCATAAGCGACAGTTGCCGCATAACCATACACATTGGCTGGTACTACAGAAAGTAAATTGAGACTTGCCACAATAACTAAAAAGAACACGGTAACCGCCACGTACACTGGAGCAACTGCTGCGGCTGGCAAGCCAACTGGGTTATTAACGACAAGGAATAATGCGATACCTGCGACTATAGCACCATACACCGTCCCTGCTATCGTTTTTTGCAATGCGGCATTGTCACCACCTGTATGAAAATAACACCCCCAAGCAATAAAGCCAGCCCATACTAATACCGATCCTGCAAGTGGACCCAACGCTAAAAATGTCCAGACCCCACCTAAAACAGCAATACTCAATGCTAATGCAGTTAATTTCGACATACTTTTTTCTCCCAAATTTATTAGTTGAATAACAAGTTAATGCGAACGGCAGCGCGTATTTTAAGGCAGGTAAGGATGTAATAAGTTGCCCTAAAACATAAAACGCCAAGGGCATATTGAATGATTTTTGATGAAATGTAAACTTTTTTGCAATGTTCTGTTACATTTTAGACATACAAAAAATAAAGATGCTACAAAAAGCTGTAGGTTTTGATGCCGGTTTTAAATGTTTCTTGGTGCGTTAGTCCAGTTTTTGGCGCTACTGTAATCCCAATGTTTACGCCATGCACCCAACACCATATTAGGATATTGCGGCTTACCCAAACTGCCATTGTATCGCCCCAGTGCGCGGTATAAATCTCCGCGCTCAATATCAATATAGTGTCTTAAAATAGTGCAGCCATAACGCAAATTAGTGCGTAGTAGAAATAAATTATGGTCATTAGCACCAATACTACGCACCCAAAATGGCATAATTTGCATAAACCCGCGCGCACCAACCGACGACACCGCGTATTTTTTAAAACCACTTTCTACCTGAATTAAACCAAGCACCATTTGCGGATCTAGTCCGGCACGTGTGGCTTCATAATGTAGCGTACGTAAAAAATCTTCACGGTATTCTTGATCTGGAATGCGCTTTTGAAGGCGCTGCGACATTTCACTTAGCCAGGCATTGCCTTCTTCTTGCGTGGAAAATATCAACCTAGGCACGGCGCGATCACTGACGCTACGCTGCATAAGTGCTTTTACGCTGTGGGATAACGGCTCTTCTATCTGCGAGCCGGCAAGACAACTATGCGAAACCAAAGCTCCGAACAATGCCAACAACCAAATTTGGATATTTTTAATCACATGATGCTCCACGCCGTAATCGGCATTGAGTTAATGTTAAGCCACTTCTTGCACAAACTCAACTACTGAAGCAAGTGCGATAGATTTTGCATCTGCTTCCACGCGTGCTTTGTATTCTATATTACCTTCAGCCAAGCCACGCTCACCTATCACCAAGCGATGTGGAATACCCATCAAATCAGCTTCAGCAAACATCACACCTGGGCGTTCGCCTCTATCGTCCAGCAACACATCCACGCCTGCGGCCTGCAATTCGTCATGCAACTTATTGGCGGCTAATTTAACAGTTTCAGATTTATCATATCCAATGGCGCAAATCACCACTGCAAACGGCGCCATACTTTTAGGAAAAATAATGCCACGCTCATCATTGCCCTGCTCTATCGCCGCACCCACAATGCGTGAAACGCCAATGCCGTAACAACCCATTTCCATGATTTGCGTTTGCCCGTTTTCATCCAAATAAGTTGCGCTCATGGCTTCAGAGTATTTAGTGCGTAATTGAAAAATATGTCCGACTTCAATGCCACGGCAAAGCGACAGTACGCCTTTGCCATCCGGGCTAGCGTCACCAGTCACCACATTGCGAATATCAGCAACCAGTGATGGCTCAGGTAAATCTCGACCAAAATTTACACCGCTCAAGTGATATTTTGGTTTATTAGCGCCACAGACGAAGTCGCTCATTAACGCAACCGTTTTATCTGCAATCACCGTCACATCAGCATTAACGCCTACTGGACCAATAAAACCAGGTGGGCAGTTAAGGCTGGCACGAATTTCGGCTTCTGTGGCAAATCTAAAATCAGTCATACCGGCAAGCTTGCCCACTTTAACTTCATTCAGGTTATGGTCACCACGTAGTAAGGCTAAATAGAATTTTTCACTCGCAATTAAAGCGATCGCCTTCACAGTGTGCTCAACGCTAATACCCAATAACTTTGCCACATCTTCACATGCCGTTTGTTTAGGTGTGTCGACTTCTTGCATTGGATGCTTAGCCACCGCCCTGCTATTGCTTGATGGTAATGCTTCTGCCAATTCTACATTCGCCGCATAATCAGACGTATCACAATACGCCAAGCCATCTTCTCCACTATCTGCCAGCACGTGAAACTCATGCGAACCATCACCGCCAATTGCGCCAGAATCAGCCTTTACTGCGCGAAATTTCAAGCCTAAGCGGGTAAATACATTGCTGTATGCTTGATACATGGTGGCATAGGTTTTTTCTAGCGATGCAAAATCGGTATGAAACGAATACGCATCTTTCATCATAAATTCACGTGCGCGCATCACGCCAAAACGCGGACGAATTTCATCGCGGAATTTGGTTTGAACTTGGTAAAAATTAAGCGGCAGTTGTTTGTAGCTACGGATTTCTGAGCGTGCGATGTCTGTAATCACCTCTTCATGCGTCGGGCCAAAACAAAATTCGCGCGCGTGCCTATCGGTAATTTTAAGCATTTGTGGTCCAAACACCGCCCAGCGACCTGTTTCTTCCCACAGTTCGCGTGGCTGTACGGCGGGCATCAAGAGCTCTAGCGCGCCCGCTTTATTCATTTCATCACGCACAATCGCCTCAACTTTACGCATCACGCGCAGCCCAAGCGGCATCCAGCTATAAAGCCCTGAACCCAGGCGTTTAATCAGCCCTGCACGCACCATTAAAATATGGCTTTGCAATTCAGCATCGCTAGGCGCTTCTTTTTGAGTGTTGAAGAAAAATTGTGAGGCGCGCATGGTGAGTTCTAATCAAGGCTAAATTAAAGGGCGAATTTTACAGATAATCCGTGCGTTAGTCAGCAATAGTTATGTTGACTATTCTGCGGTTGTGCTTTTTTGGACAGCCGGCACTGACCGGCCTTTTGTAAGCGGGCTATCTTGCGGAATATAGCCGGATTTCCAAACCGCAAATGGTACTATGGTTGCTGGAAAGCCATTATCGTAAAACCAGCTATCAACCGCGTATCTATCACCCGTTTTAATTTCGTGCATCACGGCTGTGCTATGCGGCCAGCCTGAGAAAAAAAAGTTACGCGTGCGCATATCCTCTACCTCATGCAATCTTATTAAGCCATGCTGACGCATTAGCCGCATGTAAGTCGTGCTGTTGATGGCCTCATCATTACAATCCAATTGCCCGGAATAATTTGAATTGCCAAAGGTGCCGGCACGATCTGTGGTCGTACCCGTTTTTGCACCTATCATTTTCTCTAACTCGCCTATCGCCTCGGCGATCAACTTTCGCTCCTGCTTGGCATCAGTGGCAATGCCTTCGTCAGTAAAAATAGTGATTATTTTTTTCCACTCTTGATTATTCAGTGACACATGATTAATTTCGGCGCAGCCACCGCCAGTGCATATATCAAAGCCACTCAATGCTGGCACTTGTTGGTAAATACGGTTGATGTCAGTCACGGCGGCAGTTGCATGCAACGATAACAATAAGCCTAAACTAACTAAACCATTAAATGATAACCGGCGCATTTGATAGCTCATTATTATTTTCAGCTGTTGCAGGGTAATGTTGTCTAAGGTGAGCGCTAATTTCGGCAATGCCATGTAACACGCCTGCCTCAAACTGACCTTGGCGAAATAATACTTCCATCTTATGGCTGATATGCTCCCAGCCCTGGTTACCAACATGATGATGAATGCCGCGATCCGCCAGAATTTCAAAATCATGGTCGGCGAGTAGCAAGTAAATCAGCACACCATTATTTTGTTCGGTATCCCACACTTGTAATTGTGAAAACACTTCAACCGCGCGCTTTTTGGCGGATTTTTTTTGCAAAATCTCCATCACGGATAGATTGCATTCAACTACAAAACGAATTTCACCAAAATGTGTGGCTTCACTGTGGGCGATTGTAGCGTCTATACGCTGCATTGCCGCTGTAGAAAAATGACTGTTAACAGCACTGGGTAAAATAAACAGATGCCGGTACAAGCGTTTAAATAATTTAGCTACCATTACCAGTCTCCCGACGCGCCACCGCCGCCAAATGATCCGCCACCACCGCCACTCCAGCCACCCGAGCGGCCACCACTGTGTCCACCACCAAAACCGCCACCGTAACCTGAGCTTGCAGAACCCATCAACGTAAGAAAAAATGCCACAATGCCGAATAAAATGGCGGCTAAAACACCTCCGCCAAGCAACCAGGCCAACACACCAATCGCGCCGCCATTAAGCGCCCCGCCCATAAAGCTGCCAAAAATACTGCGGAGTATGCCACCTAACACCAAACCGCCAAAAAGCAGTAACGGCAGTAAATTTTCAAAGCTTTTAGCGCGCGTGCCAGATGAAGTTGGTACGGGCAACTGCTCTCCTGCTACCAAACCAATGAGCTTATCAACAGCGTTATCGATACCCCCATAAAAATCACCTTGCTTAAAATGAGGTTGTAAAATCTCGCTAATAATCCGCTTGGCGATTAAGTCTGGAATGGCACCTTCTAAGCCGCGACCCACTTCAATGCGCATTTTACGGTCATCTTTTGCTACTAACAGTAGCAATCCATCATCCGGTTTTTCGCGGCCCAGTTGCCAAACATCCGTGACACGAATGCTATATTGCTCAATTACCTCAGGCTGCGTCGTGGGGACAATCAACACCGCAATCTGGCTGCCTTTTTGTTGCTCAAAACTAGTCAATTTTGCTTCAAGCAGGTTTTGTTGCTCGGCTGTCAGCGTCTGTGTTAAATCGGTAACATGCGTTTTTAATACGGGAATCGGCACCAGCGCTGCACGCAGATTGCACGATGCAAATAACAGCATGGTACAAACTGCGAGTAAACCTGCTTTTATAGTGTAAGACACGCGAATAAAGGAATATAGATTAAACAAAGTCCGATTAAGCGCCAGGATTATTTCTTGTCTTCAAAACTAACTGTTGGTGCGACTGAAATTGCTTTTTCATTCTCGACCGTGAATGATGGCTTGGTTTTATAGCCAAACATCATTGCCGTCAGGTTTTGAGGGAACGAACGCACGGCAACGTTGTAATTTTTAATGGTTTCAATGTAACGGTTACGTGCCACGGTGATGCGGTTTTCCGTGCCCTCTAGCTGCGCTTGTAAATCTCTAAAGCCTTGATCTGCTTTTAAATTTGGGTAATTTTCTGCAATCGCCATTAAGCGTGATAATGCAGACGTCATCTGCCCTTGCGCCGCCTGAAATTTAGCAAAGGCTTCAGGGTCATTCAATAGCTCAGGGGTGACTTGTATGCTTCCCACTTTAGAGCGCGCATTAGATACCTCAGTCAGCACTTCTTTCTCATGCGCGGCGTAGCCTTTAACTACATTCACCAAATTAGGCACTAAATCAGCACGGCGCTGGTACTGATTAAGCACTTCAGACCAACTGGCTTTTGCTTCTTCATCGAGTGATTGAAACGTGTTGTAACCACAACCGGTTAAATTGAGTACTAACAACACCGCTAATAATTTTAAAAATATTTTTTGCATATTCACTCCAGGTAATCAATGTATTTAGCACGCTATATGTTTTAAACATGGCGTCTGTTTTTTTTAATTCAATGCTGAAAGGACATTAAATATCACGATTAGTGCGCAAGCACCAGACACAGGTCATGCCATGCGCCAGCCTTATCGGTTGGTACTTTTAATAAATGCGCCACATCATAAGTCACCACCAATCGCGTGGCTTGCCATGCGTGAATAACACCACGCAAGTCTTTAAGCAGTGCAGCGCTAGCCAACAAATGCTGACCGACGCCCTCGCCCATCGCAATCACGCGTTTAGACTGCAACCTAGCAACCGCTTCGCTAACATTAGCTGAAACCTGAGCCGGCATAACTTTAATCCGCAGTGCAATAAAAATGTTTTGCAGTAGCTGCACTTCATCTGCCGGCAATGACGTATCGGGCAATACAAACAACCATTCGCCGTCTTCACTCGCAATATGCATAAACTGTGGCGGCGCTATAGGCACCGTTGCATCAACTTGCAGCTCTTCTGCATTTATCGCCAGATCTACTTTATCCGAATTTTCCTGCGTTAGCTTGGCTTGCACCACCTCTGCTTGAATCTGCATGATTTGCGCTGGCAAAGGCGTGCGCAATTGCCAAACTGGCATTAGCTCCAATTCGCGAAGTACATCTTCACGCGTCATCATGCTCATAACGCCAGCCCCATTAACACGGCATCTTCGCGCCCATTGTGCGCGGGATAATAACCACGGCGTATCGCCATTTCATTAAAGCCGATATTTTCATATAAAGCGAGTGCAGAAATATTACTTGAACGTACTTCTAAAAACATATTGGCGGCTTTTAGCTTTTGAGCAGTCTGTATCATGTGTTCTAACAAATACCGTCCTAAGCCCTGTTTTTGATAGGCTTTGGCAATACTTAAATTGAGCAAATGCGCTTCATCCAGCACCATCATCATTAAGGAGTAACCGATGATTTTTTCATCATGCTCCAACACCTTGGCAATATGCTCAGATTTAAGCGAATCACTAAAATTACCGCGCGTCCACGGGTGTGAGTAAATATGCGGCTCAATTTGCATGACGGCATCTAAGTCACCCGCAAGCATAGGACGAAATTGGTATTGAGGTTTGAGCATCGCACTCATAACTTTAAGCCCAGCTCGCGTTCCGACGTTTTAAGCGCGACCCGATTACGGATATAAATAGGCATGGCCTCACTAGCGTCTTTAGCCTCTCCACTTGCAAATACAGGTTGTGCCAGCTTTAAAATAGCCTCTGCAGTAGGCAGCAATGCTGGCTGAACTACTTCCACTTGCCCGCTATAAGCCGCGCTTAAAATCTCAGAATATGTGTGCCAGCCACTGCCGGCACCCACCCAATCATCACCCTCAACCGCAGGCACCGTATCTGGTTTATACAAACCCGGCTCAATAACGGTTTGCCAGCCAGCAAGGCTTTTAACATAAGCCGCATGATAAACCTCACCCATGCGCGCATCCAAACACGCCACAACTTTGGTCGCGCCACTGGCTTCTGCTAAGGCCATTAAAGTAGATACGGCCACCACAGGCAAACTCGCCCCCAAGCCCAAGCCCTGCGCCACGCCAGCGGCAATGCGCACCCCAGTAAAAGAACCCGGCCCTGCACCAAAAGCAATGCCGTGCAAATCGTGCAACTGTAGCTCAGCCTTATTCAGCAAAGTTTGAATTTGCGGCAAGATGATTTGCGAATGGGTTTGCCCTGCTAAGGTATCGAATGTAAAAATAGCATCGCCTCGCATCAATGCAAGCGATAAGTATTCGGTAGAGGTATCAAAGGCTAATAAATTCACTTGAGTTTTTTAATGCCAAAATTATTCAGACGCTATTTTGCCACGCAAATGCTTTATCTGCCCACGAATTGTCTTGCCTTCTAAGCGCCGTTGTTTAGAGCCATAACTCGGGCGCGTCGCGTAACGCGTCGGTTTAACCTGATTCGCAGCATTCACAATTTCATGTAACCGCTTAATCGCATCTTTTTTATTCGCCTCTTGCGTACGGTATTGTTGCGCCTTCAACACCAGCACACCTTCATCGGTAATACGGCTATCTTTTAAATGTAGCAATCTTTCTTTAAGCCAATCACTTAAAGACGAAGCTTTAATGTCAAAACGCAAATGGATTGCGCTCGATACTTTATTCACATTTTGCCCACCCGCACCTTGGGCGCGGATAGCGGTGAGTTCGTATTCAGTGTCGGGAATGAGAATCAGAGACATCATCTATGTAATTAAAATTTAAACGCGTCAATAAGGCTATATTTTGACAGCAAATCTACTACTAGTTAGCAATCTTTTGTCACGGACAGATTTTACCATCCCACACCAGTTAGCTTTCTAACCTACATTTAGTAACAATTTGAATGTCATCGGATCATGATTCACCACGTTAATCACTCACAACCATCGAACAAGGACTTAAATATGAAACGTTTTTTTATTGCAACTACACTCGCGCTTGCAACGGTTACCTCCACAGCAATGGCTGCCGACGTAGGAGTTTCTGTAAGTGTTGGACAACCAGGCTTCTATGGTCGAATCGACATCGGCGACTATCCTTATCCGCAACCGAGAGTCATTTACCGTCAACCACGCGTAATTGAACGGGTAGTGATTGAGCGCGAACCAATCTATTTACGAGCACCATTGGCGCATCGACAAAACTGGAGCAGACATTGCCATCAGTACAGGGCTTGTGGTGAGCGCGTTTATTTTGTAAGAGACGACTGGTATCGCCATGACTTTGCACCACATTATATTGAGAGGCATCGCGATAGTCGAAGTGATTATCATCATGATCGTAACCGTAGCCACCGCAATCAGCGAAACGATCATGGTAAAAGAGGGCATGACAATCACCGTTAGTATGAGGTGATGACATTAGCGCTGGTCGGATTAGCTCAAATCATCCGACCCAGCCCTTGCCCATAGTTTTGGCACTAAAAACGCTTCGCGCCTCATCAAAATTCACTTTTCAAAAAATGCCTGCACTTCTGCCAAATCACGCGTGCGCTTAAACGGTGGCAAGCTCTGCCAAATTCTTTTGCCGTATGACTTTGTAATCAAACGCGGGTCACAAATCATCAATACGCCTCTATCGTTCTCATCACGAATCAGCCGCCCTGCGCCTTGCTTTAGGGTAATCACTGAATACGGTAGTTGATACTCCATAAACGCATTTTTACCTTCGGCGTTGAGTTTATCCACTCGGGCAGATAATACTGGGTCATCTGGTGGCGCAAATGGCAGTTTGTCTATAATCACCACACTCAACGCTTCGCCGCGCACATCCACGCCTTCCCAAAAACTTTGACTACCGACCAGTACCGCATTACCCAGCTTTCTAAAACGTTCTAACAATTCAGTGCGTGAGCTGTCGCCTTGTAATAACAGCGGACTTTCTATGCCGTTTTCTGCAAAGGCCTCTTTTAATAAAGCATGAATCTCGCGCATCGCGCGCAAGCTGGTTGAAAGCATGAAAGCTCTGCCACCGCTCGCCTGCAGCACCGGCAATGCGGCAGCCACCACACACGTGGTATAAGATGGGCTATTTGGGTCGGGCATGTCAGGTGGCACATAAAACAATGCCTGCTCCTGATAATTAAACGGGCTTTGCCATGATGCGGTAGTTGCAGCAGTTAAGCCCATTTGCGCTAAATAATGGCTGAAGTCATTTTTTACCGCGAGGGTGGCTGAGGTAAATATCCAGGCGCGTGGTTGCGCATTGAGCTGTTTGCCAAAGCCTTCAGCCACACTGAGTGGTGTGGCATGTAGCTGTACAGACTGGGTAAAGACTTCTACCCAGCGTACCAGATTATTATTTTCGGCAGATTGCCAGCGACTTAGCAAATCATGTAGCGCCATGCTGCGTTGCCAACATTTTTCTAGCAAGGGGTCACGTGCGGCTTGTGTTTCTAACGCCTTTGCTAACGCTTGCAATTGGCTTTGCATGTGGTCAAATGCGTCTTGAAACCCCTTTAAAGCCAATGCTTTTAGCACCGGCATGCGCGAGCCTTCATAGGCAAAAATTAACCTGAAATCTTTACAGGCTTTTTCTAGCACCGGAATCGCCTCACCTAATGCCACGCAATCTTTGGCAAAGCTTAAATGTGCGGCGGTGCAATCTCGTACTAATTCTATCAATTGGCTCGTTGAAACATCTTCACCAAAAAACAAGCCTGCAACTTCTGGCAATTGATGCGCTTCATCAAAAATAACCGTGTTAGCACTGGGTAGCAGCTCGGCTACGCCTTCATCGCGCAACATCACATCGGCAAAAAACAGATGATGATTCACTACCACCACATCTGCTGCCAGCGCCTGTTTACGCGCTTCCATCACAAAACATTCTTTATAAAAACTACAATCGCCACCCAGGCAATTATCACGGGTTGAGGTCACGTTTGCCCAAATAGTGGCGTTTTCCGGCACTGTGTTGAGTTCGCTTTTATCGCCAGTTTTACTATTTTCGGCAAAATTCTTAATGATATGCACAAATTGCGCGTCATCACGCGAGGCAAACCGACCTTCATTGGCAGCACGCTCTAAATGATAATGGCACACATAGTTGGAGCGGCCTTTCAACATGGCCACCGTCACCGGCACTTTGAGCGCCTCTCTTATATTGGGCAAATCACGCGTGTAAAGCTGGTCCTGTAAATTTTTTGTACCCGTAGAGATAATCACCTTGCCACCGGTCAAGAGCGCGGGGACTAAATAAGCAAAAGTCTTACCAGTGCCGGTACCCGCTTCGGCCACCAGTTGCGTGTTATGCTCAATAGCATCAGCAATCGCTAGTGCCATTTCCAACTGCTGGGTACGTGCATGATAGCCAGCAATATGCGTCGCTAAAATACCGTTTTCCCCAAACACTTGATGAATAGCTGGATATTCGACAGGATTATTGGCTTGATTATTTATTGGTTCACTCATAAGCGTTAGATTATCCCACGACTTTTATTTAACGATTTTGCAATTTCAACTTAATTTCATATAATCAGGCACACATGAATTTAATAAAAACTCAATATTTGCTTTGTATCTTACTGGCTTTAGCCAGCGCATCCTGCGCCGCCATTGAGCCTGCGCCTGAAAACACACTCGCACAAACTGACATTTCGATACAAACGCCATTGAATGCAGAAGCTGACGAACACTGGCCGGAACGTGCGCGCGAGGTTTTAGTCAACGCGTTAAGTTTAACGGGCATTCGTTACAAATATGGTGGCAATTCACCGGAAACAGGTTTTGATTGCAGTGGCTTTGTGCGTTATGTGTATCAGCAAACCGCTAATTTAACATTGCCACACAGTGCGCGAGCCATTAGCCAACTAGGCAATTCCGTTCATAAAAATGAGTTAAAACCCGGTGATTTAGTATTTTTTAATACGCTAAAATCTGCGTTTTCTCACGTAGGTATTTACTTAGGGAACAATCGCTTCATCCACGCCCCCAGTAGCGGCGGTGGCGTACGCGTAGAAGACATGCAAACCAGCTATTGGGCAAAACGTTTTAATGGCGCGCAGCGCATAGACTCAACCAAGACGCCACAACGCTAGCCTGACTTAATCAATGCTAAGTTTTGGGTCTGTCACTATGTCCAAGATCACGATCTGGGTCGATAGAATCACGCACTAACTGCTTCACTTCTTTAGCTTCAGGAAACCGCCCCGCTACTTTGCGTGAAAAAATCAACTGCTGATTCAGCGTAATATCAAAAACACCGCCACTGCCGGGCTTTAAAGCCACACTGGTTAAGTCTTGCTCAAAAGTGGTGAGTAGCTCTTGCGCTAACCAAGCTGCGCGTAAAAGCCAACGGCATTGGGTACAGTAAGTAATTTCAACGATATTTTGACTCAATTTGTATGTCCTGACAGATATGGTTTAATATGCGCAATAGTGAGTAGTAATGGTGAATAAATATTGCTTAGGTTTGCAACTAAATGATAGCAATGAACTCTTATATCAGGCTAAACTTAAATCTACCTGAATAAGCAATCTACGTGGGAATAATACATGCAAGTACAGAATAAAAATCATCGTTTTACCAAAATCAGCTTGGTAGGCTCCGGTCTGTTGCTGGGACTCATGCTGAGCTTAACTTATTCTGCCGTTGCAGAAAAAATGACCAAGCCACAATTACCGCTAGATGACCTGCGTGCATTTGCAGAGGTATTCGGTAAAATTAAAACTGATTATGTTGAGTCGGTAGAAGACAAAAAACTGATTTCTGAAGCCATCAGCGGCATGCTAACCGGCTTGGATCCACATTCTACTTACATGGATGCCGACGCATTCAAAGACATGCAGGCTTCTACGCAGGGCGAGTTTGGTGGTTTGGGCATTGAAGTGGGCATGGAAGACGGCTTGGTAAAAGTGGTTTCACCGATTGAAGACTCCCCAGCCTATGAGGCTGGCTTAAAAAGTGGCGACCTCATTGTTAAACTTGATGACACTCCGGTTAAAGGCATGTCGTTAAACGATGCCGTAAAACGTATGCGTGGCAAGCCAGACACAAAAATCGAATTAACCATTATTCGTAAAACTGAAGACAAACCACTTAAATTCACGCTTACCCGCGCTATTATTAAAACCAAGAGTGTGAAATACAAACTCACAGAGCCTGGTTATGCCTATGTGCGCGTTACGCAGTTTCAGGAGCGCACTGGTGAGGACCTCGCAAAAGCTATTAAAACCATGCATGATGAAAACAAAGGCCCTTTCAAAGGCTTCGTGTTAGATCTGCGTAATGACCCAGGTGGGTTGCTCAACGGCGCAGTCGGTGTGGCAGCAGCATTTTTACCTAAGGGTGAGCTGGTGGTTTACACAGAAGGTCGTGCGCCCGACTCTAAAATGCAACTCACCGCCGTGCCAGAAAATTACGTTCGTGGTGGTGCCGCGAATGACTACATTCGCGATTTACCTGCCGAAATGAAAACCGTACCGATGGCAGTACTCATCAATAGCGGGTCTGCCTCAGCCTCTGAAATTGTAGCGGGCGCATTGCAAGACCACAAACGCGCTGCGGTTTTAGGCACGCAAAGTTTTGGCAAGGGCTCTGTACAAACCATTATGCCAATGAATAACGGCGCGGCAATAAAGCTTACCACAGCACGTTATTTCACACCAAAAGGTCGCTCAATTCAAGCCAAAGGCATTGTTCCAGACTACATTGTAGAAGATGGCACAGATCAATCGAATAACATTCATGAGGCTGATTTAACACGTCACTTATCTAACCCTAAGGATGCAACTGCAAATGTGCCGGCAAAACCTGCCAGTGCAACTAACGGTGCAAAAGATGCCGCCAAAGAAAAATTGAACGAGAAAAAATTTGCCGAGCCAAAAGCGCCTATTGAACCTGCAAGCAAAGATGACATTCAGTTCATGCAAGCGATGAACTTGCTCAAAGGGTTGCCTGTGGTTCAATCTGAAGCGCCTAAAGTTAAAACTGAGGCTGAAAAAACCAACTAGGCTTTAATTAGCTCCTAAAGCCGCCTTGAACCAAGGCGGCTTTTTTTATGACTTTAACAGCATCTCTATTTAGCCAACTTTCAGCCATTGAAATGATTGAACCGTTATAATCACACTATGACTTTGTCCGTAAAAGAATTGATTGTAGAGGCTGATCGTTGCGTAGCTTGCGGCTTATGTCTTCCACATTGTCCTACTTATAGAAAAACCGGCTCTGAAGCGGACTCCCCACGCGGCCGCATACAACTCATGCGTGCCGTAGCGCAAGACATTTTGCCAAATAACGACCGCTTTAAAGCGCATATTGATTTATGTTTAAGCTGCCGTAGCTGTGAGTCCGCCTGCCCCAACAGTGTTAATTACGGCGCCATCGTTGACACCACCCGCACGCTATATATTCAGAAAAAAAGTGTTTGGATGACGATTGCCAAGCCATTTATTCGCCATCGTTATTTAGCAAACTTGCTGGCTTGGCCACTTTGGTTGATACAACACCTAAAATGGAACCGCTTACTACGATGTTTGCCGCCAGCCGCGAAACACCTGCCTACAATTGTTAAGCCAATGGCATGGAAGCCATTTTACCCAGCAACAACGTTGCATAAAGGTTCGGTAAGTTTATTTTTAGGCTGCGCCAGCAACACGCTTGATAACCAAACACTCGCGGCTAGTATTTATGTATTAAATAAACTTGGGATTGATGTGCACGTACCAACCCGCCAAACTTGCTGTGGCAGCATTGCACGGCAGGCTGGAGATGGTACGGAGGCTACGAAATTAGTCGCCCGTAATGCAGAAAGCTTTGCAGAGAGTATGCCTATACTTACCACGGCAAGTGGCTGTGGTGCAGGCCTGAAAGATTATTTACCACAGCATCATGTACAAGACATTAGTGCATTTTTAATGTCGTGTGATTGGTCCGGCACGCAGATTGCGGCATTAAAAGAACAAATTTACGTGCAAGACCCCTGCACTTTGCGTAACGTGCTACAAACTCCACAAGCCGTTTATGATTTGCTTAAAAAAATCCCTGATGCCGACATTCAAGCACTACCCGGCAATAGCCAGTGTTGTGGGGGTGCTGGTGCTTATGTCATCACACAGCAGGATATGGCCAATAAACTACGTCATGACAAATTAAACGCCATCAAGATACATCACGTTGCCATCTTGGCTACCTCTAACATCGGTTGCAGCCTGCATATCGCTAAAGGCCTGCGTGAAGAAAATTTGGATGTTATTGTCATGCACCCGATACTTATTATTGCCAAACAAATGGGATTTGGCGTGTGAATAGCCAGCTTTCACGCATGAGCCAGTATTTGGCTTCCCCACTTGACTAAGCCGCTGAAGCGGCAAGTCAAGTGTGAAATAATCTGCTTTAGCAGATATATTCTGTGAGGATGCCAAGCATTAGCAAGGTTTACCAGCGCAGCTGGTCTAGTTGCGCTTAACAGTTTATTCTGATTAGTAAGACTTGCCGGTTTACCGGCTTAGTTGCGCTTATCAGTTTATTCTGACTGGTATAGCTGGCATATTCCACGGACAAGCCAAGTACTGGCTTAAGCCGGTCATTTAAGCGTAAAATGTAACCATGAAAAGCCTATTTACTTTAGATCGACTCATCACCGAATTCGACACGGGGTTGCGTACATTGCTCGCAAAACCGCATAGCCAAAGAGCGCATCCTGATGCTGGGGTTGCTGAAGCGGCATTAACCGCGCCTGAAAAAAAACATGTGAGCGCGCTGATGCGCATTAATCATACCGGTGAAGTTTGCGCACAAGCGCTGTATAGCGGCCAAGCGCTTACCGCACGCGATGAGGCAACAAGCCGCGCCATGCAACAAGCCGCACGCGAAGAAACTGAACATCTCGCATGGTGTGAAACACGAATTCATCAGCTTGGCGGTCGCACCAGTGTGCTCAACCCGTTATTTTATGCCGGCTCATTTGCACTGGGGTCAATCGCGGGCGCATTAGGTGATAAATGGAGCTTGGGCTTTTTAGAAGAAACCGAGAAGCAAGTGGGCGCACACTTAGCCAGCCACCTCGAACAATTACCGGAATCTGATCATAAATCGCGCAAGATTATTGAACAAATGCAGATTGATGAAGCCAAACATGCGCATGATGCAAAACAGTATGGCGCAGCAGCGCTACCCGCACCGATTAAATTTTGCATGAAACAAGCCTCCAGGCTCATGACAACTTCCACTTATTATTTGTAGCTACCCATTATTTTTTAGGTAAAAGGCACCCATATTCATGCAAAAATTTAGCGATGTATTACAAACATTAGACGATGCCTCGCACGTAGCACGCATTGAGCTTTACAACAAAGACGGCAGTTCTGCGGGGGTCATTGAAAACAAACCCGGTAGCCAAGGCTCTATAAAAGTTTATTATCATCTGGCACGCATGTATGATGAAATTTCCTTAGATGCCGCAGTTGAAGGGCTAAGCCTTTATGCCGAGCATACTGAAGATGCTGAAAACTGCCCAGGCAAGCACCCTAATGTAGATAGGCTGCTCAATATTTTAGAAGATGAACAACCGCTTTCAGTAAAGGTATTTGAAACTAAAGCGTAATTTTTTTATTTACGCTGGGTTTAAACAAAAACCGAGGGGATAAACTATTCATCCCCTCGATTTTTTACAGCCAATTTAAAAAGAACCTTACCTTTATTAACCTGCCGTTGTAAAAGGTTTGATTTCAAAGTCATGCGTAATTTCTACGCTTTTACTGAGCATAATAGACGCAGAGCAATATTTTTCAGCCGACAACTTGATGGCACGCTCAACTTGCACGGCATTCAAATGATCACCCGTTACCACAAAATGTACGTGAATTTTGGTAAACACTTTAGGCACTTCATCCGCACGTGTTGCATCAATTTCTGCTACGCAATCTACGATAGGCTGACGCGCTTTTTTAAGAATAGCCACCACATCAAACGAAGTGCAACCACCCATGCCAATCAATAACATTTCCATTGGACGCATGCCGATATTGCGCCCACCATTCTCAGGGGCGCCATCCAGCACAACAGCATGACCAGTTTCCGATTCACCCACAAAACTGACACCATCAATCCATTTAACACTTACTTTCATTTCCATCTCCAGTAGGCGCGCAGTTCATTGCGCGAAAGCAATATTGAGTTAATCGTCATCGCTTTCGCAATTTAAAAATTGCTCCTACAAAAATTTACTTAACGCCTAATAATTCCACATCAAAAATCAAGTCAGCATTCGGTGGAATCGCCCCACCCGCACCGCGGGCACCGTAGCCCATTTCTGAAGGGATAACTAGCGTACGTTTACCGCCGATTTTCATGCCGGCAAAACCTTCATCCCAACCCTGAATCACTTGACCACCACCTAAAAAGAAAACAAAAGGTTGATTACGGTCTAGACTGCTATCAAATTTCTTACCTTTATTACCCTCTGCTGATGCATCATAAAGCCAACCGGTGTAATGTACCGTAACGTTAAAGCCCGGCTCTGCCTCACGGCCTGTGCCTACCTGTGTGTCAATTTTTTTAAGCTCTGTCACTTGAGCCTCCGTAATTTTTTCAGTCATTGCTGCTGCATCCTTTGCTGTTGATTGATTGGTATTTGCTTTATTCGATTCAGCCTGACATGCACTTAAACCCAATACACAAATACCTGCTAATAATGTACTTAGTAATTTCATTTCCGTTAGTATCCCGTTAGTATCGTATCTAGGTTAAACAAGTTAAATAAGCTTTAAGCGTAATGATACTGTAAAACAGCTCAAATTGAGTAGAATACAAATGCTTAGGGTTGCTGGTGTACCCACTCAATTAACGCATCTTGCGCAGTTCTACTTGCCGACGCTTTGGCATGATTAACCATCATCACCAATACATGACGATGCCCATTTGCATCCAGCACATAGCCCGCAATAGCATTGACGCCATTGAGTGAGCCGGTTTTTAAATGCGCGCGCCCATTCGACAGGCTATCTTTTAAGCGCCCAATCACCGTGCCATCTTTTGAGAGTATTGGCATGGAGGCTAGTAATTCCGGCATCACGGCGCCATGGTAAGCACTCACCAACATTTGCCCCAAATGCTCGGCACTGATGCGCTCTACCCGTGACAAGCCTGAACCATTTTCAATCACCAGTTCATCAAACCGCAACCCTTTACTTGCCAGCCAAATCTTAACAGCCTCGCTACCTTTAGCTTCGGTTGCAGGCGCGCCGCTATTTTCTACAGCCATTGTTAACAACAATTGCCGTGCCATTAAATTGTTACTCCACTTATTGATGTCGCGCACCACATAGCCTAATGGATCAGACGCTTGCTCAATGACTTTAATGGCGGTGGCTGGTGTTGCCTGAACTTTAAGCGCACCATCGAATTTTCCGCCCAGCTCTCGCCATAGTTTTTTAAACGTATAAAAAGCATATTTTTCATCATCAAAAATACTCAGTTCCAAGTATTTTTCACCGCAATCAGGTGTATAACTACCGCTAAATGTCACTGTTGCCCTGTTATCAAAGGTATTCACAACATAACGCATGTCGTTACGCCATGCACCACAGTCACCTTGTTTAAGTATCATGTTATTGATAATTTGCAGTTCTGGCAGTTCAAATTCTTGATCGATGTTGATGTCGCCTTCACCCACCGAGAACTTAAAACTGGTACTGCGACCATTGACCAAAAAAGCACTGGGCGTTGCGTTATAAGCACGCCAGGTTTCATCATCAAACGTATTGATGTCATCTGCATTTTTTTCAAACACAGTTTTATCAATAACAAAATCGCCCTTGATTTGTTTAACTCCCGCTTGCTGCAAACTCATCAGTAGCCGCCAAAACTCTTGCGCCTTAAAGCTGGGGTCACCATAACCTTTGATGATTAAATCACCGTCTAATACACCGTTCTTCACGCTACCATTTTTGTAAACTTCAGTTTTCCAGCGATAAATAGGTGTCAGCAACTCCAGTGCGGCATTAGTGGTCACCAATTTCATCACCGAGGCCGGATTTAAACTTTTATCCGCGTTATCACTCAAAATCGGACTATCGCTGTCAACCGCTTGTACATACACAGCAACACTTTGTTGTGGAATACCAGCATTTTTAAGCGCGTCCGCTACGCTGGCAGGCAGCCCTGCATGGGTAGGCGCACCCACCAACATTAAGCTTAAAAAGACCAATAGCCCTTTCATTGCGACGCCTTTACTACGTCGTAAGTGGCACTGATCGTAAAGTCTATTTCATCCTCGGCAATGGTGTACGGCGGCATAAAGTAAATCGTGTTGCCGATGGGTCGCAACAACAACCCTCGCTGCAATGCGGCCTGATAACCAAACGTTGAAAACTGAGCATTTTGTGCCACCACATCAAAGGCGAATATCATGCCTTGATGTCGCAAATGCTTAATTGGAAGGTGAGTGAGCACTTGCATCTTATTCACAATAGAAGCGGATTTTTCAAGATTTTTATGCACAATATTATCTGATTCAAAAATCGCTAACGTTGCCAATGCCGCACTACATGCCAGCGGATTACCTGTATAGCTATGGCTATGCAAAAAACCTTTTGCAGTGCTGTCAGCATAAAAAGCCTGATAGATTTTATCGGTTGTCAGCACTGCGGATAGCGGCAAATAACCGCCGGTGATGCCTTTGGAAAGACAAATAAAATCCGGAAGTATTTCACCTTGCTCACAAGCAAACATTGTCCCCGTGCGCCCAAACCCCACTGCAATTTCATCTGCAATCAAATGCACCTCGTACTGCGTGCAAATCTCTCTTGCGCGGCGTAAATATGTAGCGTGATACATGCCCATGCCTGCCGCACACTGCACTAACGGCTCGATAATAAATGCCGCTAACTCCGCATGATGCTCACTCACATAAAATTCCAACGCTTCTGCACAGCGCAGCGCAAAAGCCTCAGCGCCCTCACCCGCTTCGCTCAACCTAAAATCAGGGCTAGGCATTTGTGCAGACTGCATTAACAGCGGCGCATAAGTATCTTTAAAAATGGCCACATCGGTCACACCCAATGCGCCTAATGTCTCACCGTGGTAACTATTTTGCAGGCTAATAAACTTATTTTTACTACTTTTACCGCTATTACGCCAATAATGAAAACTCATCTTCAATGCAATTTCAGTGGCACTCGCGCCATCACTTGCATAAAATGCATGACCTAAACCCGTGAGCTTGCCTAATTTCTCAGATAATTCCACTACAGGTTCATGCGTAAAACCTGCCAACATCACATGCTCCAACGTATCTAACTGCTGCTTGATTGCCTCTTTAATACGCGGATTATTATGCCCAAATAAATTCACCCACCACGAACTTACCGCATCTAAATAACGTTTGCCTTCAGCGTCATAAAGCCAAACGCCATCGCCACGCGCAATAGGAACAAGTGGAAAAGCCTCGTGCTGCTTCATCTGTGTGCAAGGATGCCAGACTGCCTGTAGGCTACGTTTCAAAATATCTTGATTTCTCATGACTGAATTGTACGATGTTTTTCATGCAGTTATAAATCAAATGTCGTCATATACTTTTGTTTAGTCTAAAATTCAACCTCAACCAATATTGCTAATATCCCATGCAAAAAAGCCATATCAAATCTAGACGTCACCTCGAACTTCTCGCCCCCGCCAAAAACGCAGACTTTGGCATTGAGGCGATCAATCATGGGGCAGATGCTGTGTATATTGGCGGGCCAGCGTTTGGGGCGCGGGCTAAAGTGCCGAATACGATTGAAGACATCGCGCGATTAGTCAAACATGCGCATCGCTACCATGCGGAAATTTTTGTTGCGCTGAACACGATCTTTCATGATAACGAACTAGAGGCTGCGCGTAAGTTGGTGTTTCAACTTTACGATGCTGGGGTGGATGCGCTGATTGTGCAGGATATGGGTCTGCTGGAAATGGATTTGCCGCCGATTCAGTTACACGCCAGCACGCAAACAGATATTCGCACCGTTGAAAAGGCCGTGTTTTTAGATCAAGTCGGGTTTTCGCAACTGGTGTTGGCGCGCGAGTTGGATTTACACAGCATACAAAAAATTTCAGCCGCAACAAGTTGCAACTTGGAGTATTTTATTCATGGCGCTTTATGCGTGGCATTTAGCGGACAATGTTTTATCAGCCATGCACACACCGGGCGCAGTGCCAATCGTGGCGAATGTTCGCAAGAGTGTCGCTTGCCTTTTACCCTGGAAGACCAAAAAGGTCGCATTATCGGCAAAGATAAACACTTTTTATCGATGAAAGATAACGACCAAAGCACCAACCTGCGCGCCTTGATTGACGCTGGTGTGAGCTCATTTAAAATTGAGGGACGCTACAAAGATTTATCTTATGTTAAAAATGCCACCGCGCATTATCGGCAGTTGTTGGATGAAATCTTGCATGATCGGCCGGAGTTGGCTAAATCATCGCATGGTGACAGTATTTTCACCTTTCACCCGCAACCCGAAAAAACCTTTAACCGTAGCGCGACAGACTATTTTGTGAATGGTCGCCAAGCGGATATTGGTGCGTTTGATACGCCTAAATTTTCGGGTGAGGCGCTGGGTAAAGTATCAAAAGTAGGCAAAGATTTTTTTGAGGTTGACACCGATGTACAGTTACACAACGGCGATGGCGTGTGCTTTTTTGATGTGCATAAAGCGCTGGTTGGCCTGCGCGTAAATACCGTGGATGGCACAAAACTTTACCCGAATGAAATGCCGACAGATATGCGCCGTGGCATGGAGGTTTACCGTAACCGCGACCACGCTTTTATGCGGTTGCTAGAGAAAGATTCTGCGCAACGCAAAATACCGGTGAGCATGACTTTATCTGAAACGCCCGATGGCTTTGCACTAACCGTAACGGATGAAGCCGGGTTTAGCGCCACCGCACATAGCGCCGCTGAAAAACAATCTGCGCAGAACCTAGAAAAAGCAGAAAGTAGCCTGCGTGAGAATCTGAGCAAATTAGGCGGCACTGACTTTATTACGCAAGCGATTAACCTTGAAATTTCACAAATGTGGTTTGTGCCAGCATCAATCATCAATAGCTTAAGGCGCAATGCTATTGATCAGCTCGTGCAGACACGCAACGAGGGCCATCAACGCCCACCACGCCGTGAGCCGGTTCAACCATTGGCAATTTATCCTGAAGACACCTTAAGCTATCTCGCCAATGTCTATAACAAAAAAGCGCGCGCTTTTTATGAAAAGCATGGCGTCAAGCTCATAGCCGCCGCTTATGAAGCCAATAAAGAGTTAGACGAAGTGCCGCTGATGATTACCAAACACTGCCTGCGCTTTAGCCACGGCCTATGCCCCAAAGAAGCTAAAGGCGTGATTGGCGTACAAGGCACGGTGACCGCCGAGCCGATGACCCTGATTAACGGCAATGATAGATTTACACTGAAATTTGACTGCAAACCTTGTGAAATGCATGTGATGGGGAAAATCCGTAAGCCGGTACTGCACATGGCACCACCACAGGTGGTCAAGTTTTTTAAATGACAAACAAAAATTAAGCGCTAGAAAATCCGAAACTAGCGCTCAAATCTAGGCTTTTACATCAAGACTAAGAATCTTTGGGGTGTTGTAATTACGGAGTTAGTTACAGCTCACTTAGGCTTTTAATATGAGCCATGACACTGCGACCCAATGCATGCAAGGCATATCCACCTTCAAGCGCTGATACAATTCTGCCATTAGCATGTTGCTTGGCAATATCTTTGAGTTGCTCTGTCACCCAAAAGTAATCTGCCTCGCGCAAGGCTAGACCGCCCATGTCATCTTCCCAATGCGCATCAAATCCGGCAGAGATCAATAGCAATTGTGGCTGAAAATACGTTAAGGCCGGTAACCAATGCTTGGTTACCGCAGCCCGAAATTCCACACCTGAGCTACCGGCAATAAGCGGCACGTTGATGATGTGGTTATTGCCAGTTTCAGCACCGCTGTATGGATAATAAGGATGCCGAAAAGTTGAACACAGCATCACGCGCGGGTCGTCATGAAAAATATCCTCTGTGCCATCTCCATGATGCACATCAAAGTCGGCAATGGCTACACGTTGCAAGCCGTGGTGTTCCAAAGCATATGCGGCAGCGGCAGCCACATTATTAAAGATACAAAAGCCCGATGCGCGACTTCGCCCGGCATGGTGACCTGGAGGCCGAATGTTGCAAAAAGCATTTTTCACTTGCCCGGACATCACAAGATCGACACCCTTGATGACCGCACCCGCCGCATGTAAGGCCGCATTTAGAGAATATGGATTCATTAAAGTATCGCCGTCAAGCTCTACCACGCCTGTAGATGGAGATTGGCTGAACACCCAGTCGATATACTCGGTTGTGTGTACACGCGCCAACGCTGTTTTGCTTGCTTGGGGAGCTTCATGATGACTGAGAA
Organism: Methylotenera sp.; assembly: GCA_013141495.1. Taxonomy (GTDB): domain Bacteria; phylum Pseudomonadota; class Gammaproteobacteria; order Burkholderiales; family Methylophilaceae; genus Methylotenera. The sequence continues at coordinate 66,928 of JABFQV010000014.1, forward strand.
AATCCAGCAACCCTGATGCGATAAGTTGATCTTCAATCGCATGCATACGCGCAGGAGATTCAGGATGACCCTCGCCCATATCATGTTTAAGGCAGGCTGGATGGGTAATGTAAGCGGTATGCATATTGGCTTAATTACGATTAATCTAAGGTTATAACCACTTACGAACCGACTTGATGCTATCGTCTTCGGTACTTTTTTCGATGCTGAAGCCTAGGCGCGCCATGAGCTTCAGCATACTGGCGTTGTCTTTTAATACTTCGCCTTCCATACTTTTTAAACCCTTGGATCGCGCGGCGTCCATCAGTGCAATCATCAGCTTATTGCCCAGCCCTTTACCGTGCATACTGTCGGCAACCACAAGTGCAAACTCACAGCTTTCAGCATCTGGATTGATGGCAAAGCGCGCTACGCCAAGCTCAACTTCATTATCCTGAACATCTGTTACCGCAAGCAGCGCCATTTCTCGACTGTAGTCAATTTGGGTAAAGCGTACCAACATCGACTCACTCAACTCTTGAACGCTATTCATAAAGCGTGCATAACGTGATGCTTCAGATAAATTATGCACAAACTCCTGCGTCAGCACCGCATCTTCTGGTCGTATCGGTCGAATCACCACTTCCGTGCCATCGGCCAACTGCCAGTTAGTCACCAAGTGTGTCGGGTACGGGTAAATTGCCATGTGCGCATAACGGTCTGCGCTAGGCTGGCGAAACTCCACCACCACACGGGCATCTGCCGCCAGAGCGCCATGTTCATCGAGTATGAGCGGGTTGATATCCATTTCCATGAGCATAGGTAGCTCGCAAACCATTTCAGACACGCGCAGTAACACACTTTCAAGCGCATTCATGTCGGCTGGCGGCATGTGGCGAAAAGCGCCCAGCATTTTGGATACATGGGTGCCTTGAATCAAATCTTTCACCAAAAATGAATTGAGTGGGGGCAATGTTACGGAACGATCACCCATAGCCTCTACCGTGGTACCACCTGCACCAAAGGTAATAATCGGTCCAAACACCGGGTCATTGGTGACGCCTACCATCAGCTCACGTCCATTTGGCTTCATAATCATCGGCTGAATGGAAATGCCATCCATCATCGCGTCAGGACGATTAAGTTTAACGTTATCAATAATTTCATGATAAGCCGCTCGCACCGCCTGTGCATTGGCTAAATTCAGCAAAACCCCGCCTGCATCGGACTTATGCGTAATGTTGGGAGAGTTCACTTTCATCGCCACAGGAAAGCCCATTTGCTGCGCGATCAACAAAGCCTCATTCGGTGAATGCGCCACCATAGTCTGTGCCACTGGAATATGAAACGCGGACAATAGCGCCTTTGATTCCATCTCACTCAACACCTTGCGCCTTTCCTGTAGCGCGCCTTCAATGATCATGCGCGCGCCTTCCACATCAGGCTCCAGATGATGCGACAACGGCCCAGGCATCTGCATTAGCAGTTTTTGGTTTTTATGATAGGCGGAAAGAAAAGAAAAAACTTCTACTGCAGGCTCTGGTGTACGGAACGTTGGCTTTTTAGCCAGCTTGAATGCAGCACGGGATTCCGTCACCTGCTCACCGCCCATCCACGAGGTGAGCAACGGTTTACTATACTGATTCGATAACTCAATAACCGCTTTAGCGGCTTCCAGTGGCTTGGTCATCGCTTGTGGCGTTAATATAGTCAGCACGCCATCAACATTAGGGTCTTCAAGGCAAGCTTGCACTGCATTCCGATAACGATCAGCTTGTGCGTCGCCAATAATATCCACAGGATTACCATGCGACCAAGTTTGCGGTAGCACCGCATTAAGTTTTTCAATGGTGGCAGCTGATAAAGTCGCCATCACCAAGCCTAAATCTTCGGCACAATCGGTCGCCATTACACCGGGGCCACCGCCATTAGTAACAATCGCCAATCGATTTCCAGTTGGATGAAAGCCACACGAGAGCGCTTTGGCAGCTGAAAACAACTGGGTGATTGATTTTACGCGCACAACCCCTGCCCGCTTCACGGCAGCTTCAAACGCATCGTCCGACCCTACCAGAGAAGCCGTATGTGACATCGCCGCTTTAGAGCCCGCAGCGTGGCGCCCTACCTTAACTAAAATCACTGGCTTAATGCGGGCCGCTGCACGAATCGCACTCATAAACCCGCGTGCGTCGTGAATGCCCTCTATATAAAGTAAGATACTTTGCGTTTTTACATCTGAAATTAAATAATCAAGAATCTCACCAAAATCCACATCCACCGACGAACCCATGGAAACGACGCTAGAAAAGCCTACATCATTAGTCTGGGCCCAATCCAAAATGGCCGTACACAGCGCGCCAGACTGCGACACAAAGGCAAGGTTGCCAGTGATGGCACCACCCTTATTAAAAGTTGCGTTGAGACCTATGTCCGGACGCATCACCCCTAGGCAATTAGGGCCGATCAGTCGAATGCCGTAGCGTTTAGCATTTTCCAGCACAGCACGCTCCAGCGCTTTTCCTTCTTCACCCGCCTCACCAAATCCCGCTGTAATGATGACCGCCGCCTTAACGTTATGCTTACCACACGCTTCAATAATATCTGGCACACTCTGCGGTGGCGTCGCGATTACCGCTAGTTCAACCGGCTCAGCTATCTGAGAGATTGAAGCATAGGCTTTACAACCCTGAATCTCAGCGCGAGTGGGGTTGATAGGATAAAGCGCACCTTGGTACCCGCTTTGCAGCATGTTTTGAAAGACAATTTGTCCTACGGCATCAATCCTGTCACTGGCACCAAACACGGCCACTGACTTTGGTGCAAAAAGAGGCTTGAGATGATGCTGACTCATGATATTTGATCGCCGCTCTTGAAAGTGATAATTGGTTTTAGTGCATTAAGCTGACTAAGCCTTCTTGACAAACTCAGACTTCAACTTCATCGCGCCAATGCCGTCAATTTTGCAGTCAATATCGTGGTCACCATCCACAAGGCGGATATTTTTGACCTTAGTGCCAACTTTTACCACTAATGAAGAACCTTTTACTTTCAGGTCTTTAATCACGGTAATCGTGTCGCCATCTTGCAGAATATTGCCGTTAGAATCTTTGATTACTCGCGCTTCATCTGAGCTGTCAGTGGCGGCATCTTTTGACCATTCATGCGCACATTCCGGGCAGATGTACATATTGCCGTCTTCATAGGTGTATTCAGAATTGCATTGGGGACATTTGGGTAAATTGCTCATGGTTGCTTTCTTTATTTAACGATTGAAATTTTTAAAGTATTTTACGCCATTAAGGTGCCGGGTTCATCATCGTCAGATGTAAATGCTCAATTTCCTGCATCACGTCTAATGACAATTTGGTCTGCCATGCGTCGATATTTTCTGTTAATTGCATCATGTTTGTGGCGCCGATAATGGTGCTGGTGACAAACCAGCGATGGTAAACAAAGCTCAGTGCCAGTTGCGTAGGCGTTAAACCATGTGCTCTGGCGAGCTTTGCATAAGCCGCGCAAGCCGGGAAAACATTTGGCTTTTTATAGCGTTGTGCGTAGCCTAAAAACATAGTGACGCGCCCTTTTGCCTCAGGGTTATCAATGTATTTTGCGGTTAAATGCCCAAAAGCCAGCGGCGAATATGCAAGCAAGCCTACATTCTCTCGATACATCACTTCAGACATGCCGAATTCCATGCCTCGGTTAATCAGGTTGTAGCAATTTTGCACACTGGCTACGCGCGGCAAATTATATTCTTTGGCCATCCGCACGAACTCCATTACACCCCAAGGTTGCTCGTTAGATAAACCGATGTAGCGCACCTTGCCTTCATCAATCAGCTCCGCCAGCGTTTCTAACTGATTGCGGATTGACAGCCATTCACGCTGCTGACCTTGCGCATCTGATTCCTGACTAGGGTCAAACTGATATTGCCCAAACATCGGCACATTGCGCTCTGGCCAATGCAACTGATACACATCAATATAATCTGTTTGCAAGCGTTTGAGCGAGCCTTCAATCGCGGCGCGAATATTGGCGCGGTCAAGTGAAGGCGGACCACCACGGATCCAATCCATGCCACGGCGAGGGCCTGAAACTTTTCCACCCAAAATTATTTGATCACGCGGTTGATTTTTAAGCCAATTGCCGACCATGCTTTCTGTACGCGTATAGGTTTCAGCCTTGGGTGGCACTGGGTACATTTCAGCGGTATCTATAAAGTTAATCCCATGCGCGATTGCATAATCCAGTTGAGCATGCGCTTCAGCCTCTGTATTTTGGTCACCATAAGTCATAGTGCCCAAACAAATTTTAGAGACATTCAGTTCTGTATTGCCTAATTTTGTATATTCCATCGCCGCATCTCAATATTGAACAATATATTTTTAAACTTTAAGCGCTTTTTAAGCTTAAAGCTCTTGAAATCAGTTAAATCAACCCCAGTTAGCAATCAAGGTATGCGAGTGCTAAAATACCGTATTGCGCATGCAATTTTAATTTTTGATTCACATTTTATAGTAAACCTAATTATGGAGATAACTGTATGAAAATTCGTCCGTTACACGACCGCGTCATTGTTAAACGCTCAGAAGAAGAGCGCACTACCGCGTCAGGCATTGTAATTCCAGATTCAGCCACAGAGAAACCAGACCAAGGTGTTATTCAGGCTATTGGTTCAGGTAAACGTGATGATAGCGGCAAAATCATCGCTTTAGACGTTAAAGTCGGCGATAAAGTATTGTTCGGTAAATACGCAGGCCAAACTGTAAAAGTGGATGGCGAAGAGTTATTGGTGATGCGTGAAGAAGACATCATGGCGATCGTCGAATAAATAGTTGTAGAAGCTTAATTTAAAGCTTCCAAAGAACATTTTTCATAGAATTTCAGGAGATTTAACATGGCTGCAAAAGACGTAAGATTCGGTGACGAAGTTCGCCACAAAATGGTAGCAGGCGTAAATGTACTAGCGAATGCGGTAAAAGTAACACTAGGTCCTAAAGGCCGTAACGTAGTGTTAGAGCGCTCATTCGGCGCACCTACCATCACTAAAGATGGTGTTTCTGTTGCTAAAGAAATCGAACTTAAAGACAAGTTCGAAAACATGGGCGCACAAATGGTAAAAGAAGTCGCTTCAAAAACTTCTGATATCGCTGGTGACGGCACAACAACTGCGACAGTTTTAGCACAGGCGATTATTCGCGAAGGCATGAAATCAGTCGCTGCCGGCATGAACCCAATGGATTTAAAACGTGGGATTGATAAAGCAGTTGCAGCAGCCATTGCTGATTTAAAAGCACAATCTAAACCATGTACAACCAGCAAAGAAATCGCCCAAGTGGGTTCTATCTCTGCAAACTCTGATGAAACCATCGGTAAAATCATTGCAGATGCAATGGACAAAGTAGGTAAAGAAGGCGTTATTACAGTTGAAGACGGTTCTGGCCTTGAAAGTGAATTAGATGTAGTTGAAGGTATGCAGTTTGACCGTGGCTATTTGTCACCATATTTCATCAACAACCAAGAGCGTCAAATTGCGTTGTTAGATAATCCATTCGTATTGTTACACGACAAAAAAATCTCAAACATCCGTGATTTATTACCAACTTTAGAGCAAGTGGCTAAATCTGGTCGTCCATTATTGATTATTGCTGAAGACGTTGACGGTGAAGCATTAGCTACATTGGTTGTGAACAACATCCGTGGCATCTTGAAAACAACCGCGGTTAAAGCACCTGGTTTTGGTGACCGCCGTAAAGCGATGTTAGAAGATATCGCCATGCTCACTGGCGGTACAGTGATTGCTGAAGAAGTTGGCTTGAAACTTGAAAACGTAACGCTTGAGAACTTAGGCCAAGCTAAACGTATCGAAGTAGGCAAAGAAAACACCATCATCATTGATGGTCACGGTGTTGAAGCGAATATCAAAGCACGTATTGCTCAAATCAAAACACAAATCGAAGAAGCAAGCAGCGATTACGATCGTGAAAAACTACAAGAACGCGTGGCTAAATTAGCTGGCGGTGTTGCAGTGATTAAAGTTGGTGCTACGACTGAAATCGAAATGAAAGAGAAAAAAGCCCGCGTTGAAGATGCATTACACGCAACACGTGCAGCGGTTGAAGAAGGTATTGTTGCTGGCGGCGGCGTGGCGTTGATTCGTGCACGTAATGCAATTGCTAAAGTTAAAGGCGATAACCACGACCAAGATGCTGGCGTTAAGATTGTATTGCGCGCAGTTGAAGAACCATTACGTCAAATCGTGCAAAACGCTGGTGTAGAACCATCAGTGGTTGTGAACAATGTACAAGCTGGCACAGGCAACTATGGCTACAACGCTGCAAACGAAACTTACGGCGACATGATTGAAATGGGTATTCTTGACCCAACTAAAGTAACGCGCTCTGCATTGCAAAATGCAGCTTCAGTAGCTGGCTTAATGCTAACGACTGATTGCATGGTTGCTGAACTACCTAAAGATGACGCTCCAGCAATGGGCGGTGGTGATATGGGTGGGATGGGCGGCATGGGCGGTATGATGTAATTTTGCATTTAAGCAGTTCATTGATACTGCGTTGCGCAAGCCTTGCCATACTAGTTGTATTGTCTTCGGCTTGCGCGCCTAGCCTCAATTTCCTGCTCAACGCAAAATGCCCTAACCAGCATTGAAAAAGAACAAAACCCGCTTCGGCGGGTTTTTCATGTATACCTAAATAACGCAGATTCTTTCCCTAACATACTTATCGAAGGTGGAAAAAGACTGACACTTGAGAAGATTATCAAGAGAAGTAAGTTGTGCAATCTTTTTATTGTGAATCGTATTTACATATCGCTTCTTACTAATTTTCCACACCATGGCCTCCAAATGCTCTTTGGGCGATGATACGCTTTCGCAATCGTGCATTTCTGATGGAGCCTTAGAAAGTGAGAACACCTGTTTTATTGCTTCGACATCCGTGAGAAGCCATGCCTCCATCTCTTCGATTGGGATAACAATCAGCGAGTTTGGATATTTCTCAGTAGAAACCTTTTCCATAAGTAATTTGCGAAGTTTTTTTTCATCGTTCCTGTCAAGATCGTGGAACACAATCACATGATCGCATCCGCTTTTAAATAGTGATGACGCCCAACTATCACACTTATTTCTGAGTTTCCCGCAGCCATTTCCGGTGAATTTCTTAATAGAGAACTTATTTTTTTGCATATATTTGCAAAGAAATTCTGTAATAATTTCAACATCGCTAACATCTTCAGCGATTATTCCGATTGTTTTAGTCATTTTCTAAATGCCCATGTTTCCAGAATTCGCCGAGGCTACCTTCATTTGAAAGGTAATCTTTCAATGCGGCAAGTTCTTTGCCATTAATATCCTTTTTAATATTAGTGACTGTTGTACCTTTTTCCTGTTCGCGACGAACTTTAAATACATTTTCAATCCCTAGTTTGTCAAGCACAGCATCTGAGTGTGTAGAAACGAATATCTGCTTATCCTTGGAATATATTCGTATCAGTTCAACTATGCTTGACAGTAGACCATGGTGAACACATACCTCGGGCTCCTCTATCATAATCAATGAGCTCTTATCGGTAACTAAATAAAAAATCAAAGCCAATGTTTTAAATGTGCCCTCAGATAACTGGCTTGGAGACAATAGATTTTTAGAAATTTGGAAGCTTGGAACAACTAACAAATTCTTTTTTTCATTCTTTTTTACCTGTCCACCCGTTAAAACACTATAGTTTGACGAAGAAGTTTCTATTTCATTAAATTTAATCTCTTCAACCAATCCAATTCCGTTTGGCCCTACCAGTTCAATAAACTCTTGATATGAGTCGCTATTTTTTCTATTTTCCTGATACATGTCATATAGGTATTTCTTATGCCCAGTAATAGAAATGCCAGTTCGTCTAGTATTGTCGCCTTCAACCTCAAAGGATATTGGGCAATTTGCGGGGTTAGTGAATTGCGACGCACTGTAATAACTAATTCCAACAATTTCTTGTATTGCCTGTCCCAAGATAGATATGTGTTTTGACTCAACGCCATGACTTGTTAAGTACTCGTAAAGCCCTCTTGGCCTTACTCTTGATGGGACATCATCTCTATGTATATCTAGCAATATCCAAGAAGGAATAGTTATGCGATCTTTCTTACCAGTAAAATCGTACATATACCAAGACTCTTCAGAATTAATAATTTCATCTTGGTTCTTCTCATTAGTAACTAGATTTAACTTAGCGGTGTGAATTAATTTTTTCCCGCCTATTTCGTACCATGTTTTTATCTCACTTGCAGAACTGAGAGGCTCATCCCAAATGTAATGCCGTGGTCGGTTAAAACATAACAATGGCAACAGTCTTAATGCTGATAATACGTTTGTTTTTCCACTGCCGTTCGGGCCAATTAAAGCCGTCAGATTTTGATGCGGCTCAAACACGGTGCTCACGCATGACCGATAATTCTTAATGGATATTTTACTAATACGCATTTAGATCCTTTTAGGCGACGTCAAATCGCAATTTTGTTCATATGTCACTAAAAATAAACGAGCCCTCGTATTATTTAATACGTGAGGCTATAAATACAAATATTGAATCACAAGCCATGTAGGGTGGGTCTCTTGATGACCCACGCATTGTAATAGTATAGCTTATCACTTCCGCGTGGGGTTAAAACCCCACCCTACAAAAGCCATGTAGGGTGGGCAACTGGTTGCCCACGCGTAAAATATCCCGCACAATCTAACGATGTCACATTATCGTCGCGCCGACACCGCTGGAGCCACTTACTTCTTTACAGTCGTCACTTACCGTAGGCGTCCATTCCTGTGCGATGAGGATGTGCGTGATGCGTTAAAACAAGCGATTAATAAAGTACGCGAAAGACATCCTTTTACAATAGATGCTTGGGTTTTATTACCCGACCACATTCACACCATTTGGACATTGCCACCTAACGATGCCAACTTTGCACTCCGTTGGCAATTGATTAAACGCTATGTGACGCAAAGTTGCGGCGCACGCCTGCATAACCCGCAGTGGATGAATACATCCAAAGCCAAACATGGAGAATCCACATTATGGCAACGCCGTTATTGGGAGCATCAAATTAAAGATGAGTTGGATTATGCAAAACACATGAATTATTTGCATTACAATCCAGTGAAGCATCAATTGGTAAAACAAGTCCAAGATTGGCCTTACTCCACATTTCACCGCTACGTTAAACAAGGCGTTTATGATGAAAATTGGGCAGTAGAAGTATTATTAGAACCATGTGATTTTGGCGATGAGTAATTGGAAAAATTAGGGATTAAGCAACGCGTGGGCAACCAGTTGCCCACCCTACTCATTTCCATTGTTTAGCTTCAGCATGAAAACAATCCAGTGCAAGCGGGTTTTGTTTTATCTATCATTCTCCGTCATAATTATGGTTTATGCCGCTTGCATCATTCGCATTAAAAGCATCCCCTTAAACAACGAAAGAAACACACAATGGCAATTGAATTAAACACCTTAACCCAACGCTTAAGTTATATTGTTGGTGAAAACATGGCGCATCAGCTTAAAAATGATGGGCTAGCTTTAGATACAGACGCTATCGCACTTGCTATTAACGATGTAATGGCGGGCAATCCATCACGCTTAACTGATGCGGAAAAAAGAAACACGGTTGAACAAGTACAAAAAGAGAGCCAAGAAAAACAAATGGCGGCGCAGGCTGAGCAGTCTGCAAAAAACCAGGCTGAAGGCGCGGCTTATTTGGCTGAGAATGCTAAAAAAGAAGGTGTTGTCACCACTGATAGCGGCCTGCAATATAAATCACTGGCGGCTGGTAGTGGTGAAAAACCAAGCAAAAGTGATAAGGTAAAAGTGCATTACAGAGGCACATTGATTGATGGTACGGTATTTGATAGCTCTTATGACCGCGGTGAGCCTATCGTTTTCCCAGTCACTGGCGTGATTGCGGGTTGGGTTGAGGGTTTGCAGTTAATGCAAGTGGGCAGTAAGTTTGAGTTAGCCATTCCTTCACAATTAGCTTATGGCGCAAACGGCAGTGGCCCAGCGATTGGCCCAGATGCAACGTTGATATTTGAAGTTGAGTTATTGGGCATCGAATAAGACTAGCACGTATCGGTTGGGGTAACTTAGGTTATCCCAACCAAGTCAGCCAGCGTAGCCTCGCACCAAGTTAAATTGGGCGGGGCTTTTTTTACAACTACTTGGCAGATTTCTAAGCGACTATTCGAAGCACTTAAAAATATAAATACCCAACAGCACCTACAGAATACAAAAATATTGTCGTGAATAATTAAAGTAGCGCAAGGTCATTGCATGATGAGAACCATTATGCAGAAAATAAGTGTAGCCATAAAAAATAAAACACGTATAGCGCTATAAAATCAGGGAAATAACAATAAAATGAAACGCAACCACACTATTGTGTTGATACTTTGCGGGCTATCGATTACGACACAAAGCCATGCTACGAACGGCATCAATTTAATTGGCTATGGCGCTGAGTCCACACTCATGGGTGGTGCAGATACCGCTGTGGCGCGAGATACCAGTGCGTTAAACACCAACCCTGCAGGTTTGGCGCAAATCAAAGGCAGATTGTTTGATGGGTATGGTTCATTGCTACGCACCACTGATTTGGCGCACAAAGACGCGCTCAATGATCAACATGCCGATAATCGTTACGTTTTGCTTGCCGGTGGTGGTTACGCACAACAATTGAAAAGCTTACCCTGCACAGCTGGCATTGGGTTTTTCTCGCAAGGTGGCGCAGGCGCAGTGTTTAAACACATCAAAACGCCATTTGGTACCGATGACGAAATGAGCTCACTGTTTGGCATCGCCAAAATAACACCAGGCATTGGCTGCCAAGTGACAGACAATCTTTCCATAGGCGGCTCTGCTAGCTTGATTTACGCGAGTATTGAACAAAAGTTTTTTTACCATACTCCCCCTACCGCTAGTTTTGCGGGCTTTAAAAACAAAGGCGCAGATACTATCCGCTTCGGCTTTAAACTAGGCGCTCAATATAAGTTAAACGAGCAATGGACGCTGGGTGCAAGCTATACAGAAAAAACTGAATTACCACTCACTGGCGGCACGGCTAAATTTAACTTCGGCGCGTCTGGCATTGCTAAATATGACAAGCTTAGCATTAAAGGATTTGCACTACCGCGTGAAGTAGCGATTGGCGCCGCCTTTAAGCCTAATCCCGACTTATTACTTTCAGCCAAAATCAATTGGCTTAACTGGGCAGACGCCATTAATGATGTAACAACTACATGGCGTGAGACTTCAAGCACGTTCGCACCCGCCTCGACAGTAAGTGTCAGCCAGCAAGATTGGCACAACCAAATAGTATATGCGCTAGGTGCGGCCTACGCTTACAATGACAAAACCACCTTATATGCAGGCTACAACTACGGTAAAAATCCGGTGCCAAAGAACAATTCCAGCGCTTTGCTCGCCGCAACTTTAGAAGAACACATTACGCTGGGATTTGCCCGCAAGCTAGATGAAACATGGAAACTCACCAGTGGTATTGAGTTCTTATTGCCTAAAAAAGTGACTTACGATAGCCCGTTATTTGGCAATAATACTGAAGTACGCAACGAGGGATTTTTTCTACATTTAATGCTTAGCAAACAGTGGTAAAACTTTCTATGCGATAAAGATATGCACCTTGCCTTGTGCGAGCTGATTCAAAAAGCCCACATCCAACACCAATGAAGGCGCTACCCTTTCGCAACGTCGCTATTGGGAGCATCAATTACAGCTGTTCCATCAAATAATCCGATGCTGTGTCCCATCGCATAAATCGTCATACCGACGTACCAGTGCTTGGCATCACCGCTCCACTAAAGGGCTAAAGCCCTAAGTGAAAGCGCGAAAAGTCGGTATCCAGAGTCGTTAAGTCATTGGATTCCGTGTCAAGCACGGAATGACTAGGTAGCCAAGTAGGGTGGGGCACTTGTGACCCACGTGTTGCAATAGTGTAGATCACCTCCGCGTGGGGTTAAAACCCCACCTACAAAAACTGCGTTACATAGCTCAGTTTACTGACCTGTAAATTCAATATCAAAGGGCAAAAAAAACCCCAACTCAAGGGGATGAGAGTCGGGGCAAAATGCCTTATTGTCTAAGGCTTCCGCTCAGGGAGGAAAGAAGCGGAAAGGTAGCTAACGTTTAATTTAGCTATCATGTACGTTCAGAGTGTGATGCCTAAGGTTAGTTCTAATTTTTTTGTAACAGTTTGTATCTAATACTAGTATTCATATTACTAGTAGCGCAATGAATTGCGCGCCTACACACATCAAAAATTATTGATATATTGTCATGCTAAAATGCTAGTTATGAACAGCCAAAACTCGACCATCACACAAGACCCGCTATTAGCTGGCTTAAACAACAAACAGCTTGAGGCCGTCACTTTACCTCAACAATCCGCACTCATTTTAGCCGGCGCTGGTAGCGGTAAAACACGCGTACTTACCGCGCGTATTGCTTGGCTGATTCAAACAGGCCAGGTATCCCCAACTGGTTTATTGGCGGTAACCTTTACCAATAAAGCCGCCAAAGAGATGCTAACGCGCATTACAGCATCACTGCCTATCAATACGCGTGGCATGTGGGTGGGCACGTTTCACGGGCTTTGTAACCGTTTATTGCGTGCGCACTATCGTGAGGCTGGTTTGCCGGCGAGCTTTCAGATTTTAGATATAGCTGATCAATTATCAGTGATTAAACGCTTGATGAAACTGATGAATGTGGATGATGAAAAATTTCCGCCTAAGCAAGTGCAAAACTTTATTAATGGCTGTAAAGATGAAGGTTTACGTGCGCATGCTGTTGAAGCTTATGACCCACACTCAACAAAAATGCGTGAGATTTTTGAAGAGTATGATAAACAGTGCCAGCGTGATGGTGTAGCCGACTTTGCCGAGCTTTTATTACGCTGCTATGAGCTACTTGGGCGCGATGCAAACATACGCCAGCATTACCAAAGCCGCTTTAAATACATACTGGTGGATGAGTTTCAAGATACCAATCAACTGCAGTATTTATGGCTAAAATTGCTCACTGGGCACGGAGATGATACTAAACATAACTGTATGTTTGCCGTGGGGGATGATGATCAGTCGATTTATGGTTTTAGAGGCGCGCGCGTGGGCAATATGCGTGATTTTGAAAAAGACTTCAATATTAAACACATCGTTAAACTGGAAGAGAATTACCGCTCGCACAGCAACATTTTAGATGCTGCCAATGCGATTATTTCGCACAATACTAACCGCTTAGGCAAAAACTTATGGACGGCTGCAGGTGCTGGCGAGCCGGTGCGTGTTTATGACGCCTATAACGACACCGATGAAGCGCAGTTTATTGTTGATGAAATTAAAATGCTGCATTGTGAAGGCACATCATTAGGTGACATTGCCTTGCTGTATCGCTCCAATGCACAATCACGCATATTAGAGCATGCGCTATTTTCTGCCAATTTACCTTACCGCGTGTATGGCGGCTTACGCTTTTTTGAACGTGCCGAAATTAAACATGCGCTGGCTTACATGCGCTTGATTGCCAACGCCAATGACGACACAGCTTTATTACGTGTGATTAACTTTCCGGCACGCGGCATTGGTGCGCGTAGCTTAGAGCAATTGCAGGCAAGCGCGCGCGCGGATAATTGCAGCATCTGGCAGGCGGCCATCAACAAAGTAGGTAACGGCACGCTTGGCGCTAAAGGCATTGAAGGCTTTGTTGCGCTTATCCGGCACATGGTCGATAACGCTTATGGCATTAGCTTGCCCGAGTTGGCAGAACTTGCCACCACGATGTCTGGCTTAACCGCGCATTATGAAAATGACAGAGAAGGCGAAGACCGTATTGAAAACTTGAAAGAGTTGGTGACGGCCGCGGTGTCATTCACCAACCAAGATTTTGGTAATCACAACAATGTAGATGGTGAAACCGAGCAGGATTTACTCACGCAGTTTTTGAGCCATGCCAGCTTGGAAGCGGGCGAACATCAAGCGGATGTCGGGCGTGAAGCCTTACAACTGATGACTGTACATGCCTCAAAAGGCCTGGAATTTAAAGCCGTCTTTATTAGTGGCTTAGAAGAAGGCTTATGCCCGCATGAGCAAAGTATGTATGAAAACAGCGGGCTGGAAGAAGAACGCCGCTTGGTGTACGTTGCAGTTACGCGCGCGCGACAACGCCTGTATTTAAGCCACGCGCAAAGCCGCATGTTGCATGGCAAAGTGCGTTATGGCATTCCATCACGCTTTTTAGATGAAATTCCTGAAGCATTATTAAAACGTTTAAACGCTAAACCCGTTAAAAGGTCTGGCAGTGAGCGCGATTATAGCGAACTACCCGCCATGATGAGTAAACAACAAAGCAGCAACCAAAAAAATGCCATGCCATGGAAAATTGGCCAGCAAGTGGCGCATGCTAAATTTGGTAACGGCGTGGTAGTGAGCTATGAGGGCAACGCAAGCGACATGCGCATACAAGTGAACTTTGGCCGCGAAGGTTTGAAATGGCTGGCGCTGGAGTTTGCTAAACTCAACCCGATTTAAGCTTATTGTTACTACCCGACGCTAATTTGGATTTTCAATACTAAAAATATCGGCATAGCTGGTATATAAACTTGTCATCATCAGTGGCACCACCAGCACCAGGCCCAAACCAAACGGGATGATTGCTATGATGAGCAACACCATGAAAATCAAGCCGTAGAGCAAAAATGGCAGCATATTAGTTAAACAAGCCACAAAGCTTAGCTTCATGGCATCCACTGCGCTTAAGTTATGTAGCCCGGCTAATATCGGTGCAAACCAGTAAGCCATCAGAATCGGCATGATAAAAAGCATGGCAATCAATATTGGTAGCAACATAGCATCTGCCTGCTCCGGGCTTAAATCCTTACCTTGCACCAGTAGCTCAATGGTTTGTTTATCCAGTGCTAACACCACAAACACCGCAATGACCAGCAAGCCCACCATATAAATGCCACCCACGGTAATCAACTGTGCCGTGTTCTTTTTAAATCCTTCAAACAAGTGATTGATTTCTAAATCTTGATTACGGGTAAGCGCCTGGCAACCCCACATCATGCCAGCCGCAAACACAGGCGCCAACAGCGTACTCACAACAGACCCTATCCCAGGTAGCAATGATAGAGGAATCATAATTGCCAGATAAATCACCAATAAAATAATCCACATCGCGGGGTTAGCTTTAAATAAATAAAAGCCACTTACAATCCAAGCCCAGGCATTGACTACCGGCACCTGCTTAGGCGTTAAGACTTGATTTTGTGGGTTTTCTGCCATGATAATTTAATCTTTCACAATTTAACTGCGCGCATTACTGTATTTTTAGGCACCAATATCAGGGTAATTCAGTACGTAATTTAAGTATGTTTTTAAAATGATCTGGGTCTTTTGCATGGGTTAACTCACCTGCCTGCGGGTAAATTTGATCATATAAACGAGACAGCCAAAAGCGCAAGGCGGCAATGCATAATAAGCTATGCCAAGCCGATTGTTCCGCCGGCGTAAACGGCCGTACTGACTGGTACGCCTGTAACATCGCATTTAATCTTGGCTCATCCAAGCGCCCATCAACCTGTACGCACCAGTCGTTGACGGCAATCGCCAAGTCGTAAGCCAACGCATCATTACACGCGTAGTAAAAATCGATTAAGCCACCTACTTTATCATGATCAAACAATACATTATCGCGGAACAAGTCGGCGTGGATAACGCCATGCGGCAATTGCGTGGTATCGAATGCGGCTTGAAACGCCAAGGTATTTGCCAACAACTGCTGATCATCCGCTGGTAAATGTGCGATTACCTTTTGCGCCGTTTGGGTACGCCACTCGGCATCACGCGGATTTCGATGGTTTTCTTGCGGGACAAATGATTGGCCTGCAATATGCATTTTTGCCAGCACTGCGCCCACTTCTGCGCAATGCGTAACGCTTGGTGCGCTGACATCCTGCCCTTTTAAGCAACTAATCAATACCGCAGGCTTACCGTTGAGCATGTGTAAACTGGTGCCAGATTGACTGCAAATGGGCTTGGGGCAAGGTACATTATGCGTGGCAAGATGACTCATTAGATCAATGAAATAAGGCAACTCTTCAATTGTATTATGCTCAAACAGCGTAAGCACGTATTTATCCTGCGTAGTGGTCACAAAATAATTGGTATTGGTAATGCCTGAAGAAATACCTTTTAATTCAACAAGCTCGCCGATTGCGTAATCTTGAAGCCACACTTGTAATTGTTGAATACTAACGGAGGTAAATACAGACATAGATTGGGGTTAAGTAATGAGTAAAAAATAAATAAATTGAAATAACAAAACTAGCGTGAAAGTTACAATCGAATAACAAAGCGTAATAAATAAAGAGAGGGTTGCCTCTCTTTATTGGTATGCAATCGTTATTCTAAAACCTAAAAATTGTCCATTTAGGAATACTCATAGGTGGTGTTGGTCCGGTATTGACCCAGCTACCGTCTTGGTCTTCTTTGTGCAGATAATAAGGTACGCCATGTGCAGGGGTGATTTTCATCATATAAAGCTGGCCATTGATGCGGTATTCTTCAATGGTTTCACCTTGTTTTTTAATAATGGTCACTTGCGGTTCATCAGCGTTGTCGTCAGCACTGATGGTGGGTGGAGGAATTTCCTCTAACGGCTGTAAATCAGCAGGTGATATTTTTTTGTCTTGCGCCTGTGCCAACAAAGGCAACAGTAGCAACGCCATCAATAGTACATTTGCACGCTTCCAATTTTTGTTTTGATCACAATTTTGCATACGCCTGACACCCGCCTTTATTAGTAAACCTTAGCAACGATTTATTCTATCAAATTACACGCCATATAATGCTATTCATTACAAATAAAGCTGAACTTGTTCTTCTTCTGGCGACAACTTAAAGCCACGTGTTTCATAATGTTTGAATATCGCCTCAACAATCTGCGCAGGATCATCGATCACTTGGATCAAATCCAAGTCCTCCACAGAAATCATTTGCTCATCCACCAACGTTGTTTTAACCCAGTCCAGCAAGCCGCGCCAAAATGATTCACACACTAAAATAATCGGCATCTTAAGGGTTTTACCGGTTTGTATCAGTGTAATCGCCTCCATCACTTCATCTAGCGTACCAAAGCCGCCCGGCATCACCACATAAGCGCTGGCGTATTTAACAAACATCACTTTACGCATAAAAAAATGTTTAAAATTCTGGCTAACATCTTGATATGGATTGCGCGTTTGTTCGTGCGGCAATTCAATGTTAAGGCCAATGCTGGGTGACCGTCCCGGAAAAGCGCCTTTATTAGCAGCCTCCATAATGCCAGGGCCGCCACCTGAAATGACACTAAAGCCGGCATCGCTCAGTAAACGCGCAACTTCTTCTGTCAATTTATAGTAAGGATGATCTACCGGCGTACGCGCACTGCCAAAAATAGTCACCGCCGGGGTAATTTCTTTAAGGCGCTCCGTGGCATCCACAAATTCTGCCATAATCTCGAATGCATGCCATGACTCATGCCCCGTTTGATGTTGCCCGTGCAAATCAGGATTAGTGGTTTCTGGCACTTTTTTTGAAATAGACATAATCTCGTTTTCCTTGTTTCTTTATTTTAAACTAAAAATTCAAAGGATTAAGCGAGGCCAGATACAAAACATAGACACAAAACATTTTTTAGTCGCGCCACATATGTTTTATGATGCAAGTAGCTTAACAAGCTCAGTAGAAAATATAGCGCAACAACGTATCGCGACAACCTTTGGATTTTTATATGAAAACTTTGTTATTAGTTGACGGCTCATCGTACCTGTATCGCGCCTTTCACGCCATGCCTGACTTAAGAAATAGTCAAAATGAACCAACGGGCGCGATACAAGGCGTACTCAATATGCTGCGTCGCTTACATAAAGATTACCCGTCGGATTATAGCGCGTGTGTTTTTGATGCCAAAGGCAAAACTTTTCGTGACGATATTTATCCAGACTATAAAGCCAACCGCGCAAGCATGCCTGACGATTTGCGCCCGCAAATAGAACCTTTGCATGAGGCGATTAAAGCCTTGGGCTGGCCGCTGATTATGGAAAATGGCGTTGAAGCTGACGACGTGATTGGTGCGCTCGCCAGACAGGCAGAACGCGAGGGGGTACGCGTGATTATTTCTACCGGTGATAAAGATATTGCACAGTTGGTAAACGAGCACATCACGGTCATTAACACCATGCGCGATGCTTTCAGAAAGGTCGATGATGTGCTCGACATTGCTGGCGTTGAGAAGAAATTCGGCATACCGCCAAGTTTGATGGTGGATTACCTGGTTTTAATCGGAGACACTTCAGACAATGTGCCGGGAGTTGAAAAAGTAGGACCAAAAACTGCGGTGAAATGGCTCACCCAATATGGCTCGCTAGACAATATTGTCGCGCATGCTGATGAAATCAAAGGCGTTGTGGGCGAGAACTTACGCAAAGCTTTGCCATGGCTGCCAACCGCGCGTGAGCTGATTACAATTCGTTGCGATGTTGGGATTCAAGAGAATCTGGCCGACCTCGCGCCACAAGCAATAGATAAAGCTAAGTTAGCGGAATTATTTGATCGCTTTGAGTTTAGAAGCTGGAGGCGTGAGCTGGAAAACATGCCAGACGGCACGAAGCCGAGTGTTTCGAACAGCACATCACGCGCGGATTTATTTAACACGAACACCACGTTCTCTGAGCCCTTCGACCAAGCTTTGGAGAGCCCTGCCGAAGGGCACGCGTATCAGGCAAACACTAGCCGCAACTATGAAACCATCGTAACCAATCATCAATTAGATGCCTGGCTTGCCAAAATAAGTGTCGCTGACCTCGTTTGCTTTGATACCGAAACGACTTCATTAGACCCCATGCTGGCCAAAATCGTAGGCATGTCATTCTCGGTCGAGCCTGGTAGCGCCGCTTACTTGCCACTAAAACACGATTATTTTGATGCGCCTGACCAGCTTGATTTTGCTCAATCACTCGCCAAAGTAAAACCGATTTTAGAAAATGAAAATATCAAAAAAGTTGGTCAAAACCTTAAGTACGATCAACACGTGCTAGCCAACCACGGCATCGCACTTAACGGTATTGCACACGATACCATGCTGCAATCTTATGTGTTTGAATCGCACAAAACGCATGGCATGGATGCCTTGGCAGAGCGCCATCTGGGTTTGCAAACCATCAGTTTTGAGCAAGTGGCAGGCAAAGGTGCCAAACAAGTGAGCTTCAACCAAGTCACAGTAGAAGTCGCCGCCGAATACGCCGCTGAAGATGCCGACATTACCCTGCAACTGCACCTTGCCATGTACCCGCAAATCGCATCAGATAAAAAGCTGGACTACATCTACAGTCAAATTGAAATGCCCAGCGCCAACGTGTTGTTTACCATTGAGCGCAACGGCGTGTTGATTGATAGAAACATGCTCAATATGCAAAGTAATGAAATCGGCACCAAGTTAGTGGCGCTAGAAAACCAGGCGTACGAACTTGCCGGGCAGCCATTTAATTTAGCCTCTCCCAAACAATTGCAAGAAATTCTATTCGACAAACTCGGCATCAAACCACTCAAAAAAACTCCCTCTGGCGCCCCTTCTACCGATGAAGATGTATTACAAGAATTAGCACTAGACCACCCGCTACCTAAAGTTTTATTGGAGTATCGCGGGCTTGCCAAATTAAAATCCACCTACACCGACAAACTGCCGCGCATGATTAACCCTACTACAGGGCGCGTGCACACTAGCTACAATCAGGCCGTAGCCATTACTGGGCGTTTGGCCAGCGCTGACCCAAATTTGCAAAACATCCCAGTGCGTTCAGCTGAAGGTCGCCGTATTCGTGAGGCTTTTATCGCGCCTGATGGCAGTCATATTATTTCTGCCGATTATTCTCAAATAGAGCTACGCATCATGGCGCATCTCTCACAAGATGCAGGCATGTTGCAAGCCTTTGCCAATAATGAGGATATTCACCGCCACACCGCTGCCGAGATTTTTGGCGTGGAACGTGACGCGGTAGATAACGAGCAACGCCGTTACGCCAAAGTCATTAACTTTGGTTTGATTTACGGCATGAGCGCGTTTGGCTTGGCACAGAATCTAAACATTGAACGTAGCGCCGCCCAAAGTTATATTGAACGCTACTTTGCACGCTACCCCGGCGTGCGCGAATACATGCAAAACACGCGTGAAATCGCCAAGCAAAAAGGCTATGTTGAAACCTACTTCGGCCGTAGATTATGGGTGCCTGAAATCAACAGTGCTAACGGCATGAAGCGCGCTGGCGCAGAACGTGCCGCCATCAATGCGCCGATGCAAGGCACCGCTGCTGACTTGATTAAACTTGCGATGATTGCGGTAGATAAATGGTTGGCTACAGAAAAATTAAATGGTGAAAATTTAAAAACCAAACTCATAATGCAAGTACACGATGAGTTGGTGTTAGAAGTGCCTGATAATGAGCTTGAATTGGTGAAACAGAAACTGCCAGAGTTAATGCAAAATGTGGCCAAGCTAGATGTGCCGCTATTGGCGGAGGTTGGCGTGGGTAGTAATTGGGAAAGTGCACATTAAATAAAGTCACAAAATGGCAGATTTGAAGATCCCTTTTGGTTTATTAGGCGATAAATTAGTGTCGCCCTCAGAGGTTACTAACGGACTTAAATGTAATTGCGTTTGCCCAGGCTGTAAAAAACCATTAATTGCGAATCATCCTAAATCAGAAAATCGTGTTAAATACTTTTCTCATTACGTGAAAAACAATTGTTCTAATGGATACGAGTCTGCACTGCATCTTGCGGCTAAACGCGTTCTTATCGAAGAAAAAAGAATTCTTGTCCCAGCTATTTGCGCCGTAGTAGATGTATATGACAAAAATACTCATATTCATGAAACTGCATCGGGTTCATTTGAAAGTAAAGTAATTACTCTTAATGATGTGGAACAGGAAGTTAGAGATTACGATGGTGTAATACCTGATATTGTCGCTACGTCAAATTCAAAAACTATTTTTATTGAAATTGCAGTCACTCATTTTATAGATGATGAGAAATTAGCAAAATTAAAGAAATTACAAATACCCACTATCGAGATTTATTTAGAACCTACGAGTCAAGTTCCGACTCTAGAAGAAATTAGAGAGTTAGTTGTTAACACGCCTCATAATAGAGATTGGGTTGTTAACCCTAAATTAGATAAGTTAAAAGAAAGAGTAAAAATTGAAGCCGAGAAAAAGCTCGGAATAGCAGTAAATTATGAGATGGCCAAACAGCTCAAGTTTCAGCAAGCGCATGAAAAATATTTAAGGCTGAGTGATGAAGATAAGCTCATCTACGAATTAAAAAAATTGAATAAAAAACGTACTGAAATTGAATCAATCATTAGAGAAAATATTAAAGGTGGCAAGAGCTTTGGTGTATCTAACCATGTTTGGCAGTTATCAATATACAGAAGATTTATTCATCGAAAACAAGGGAACTTGGTTGAGAAAGACGATGTTTTAGAATGGCTTAATAAAAGATTTGAGATTAAACCAATTTTTAAAGACTCGCCTCAAATTGCAATATATTATTACCTAAGATTTCTTAATGACTTAAAAATGCTCGAATACAACAAATATACAGGTGGCTATTTTGTGGAATCGGATACTACAGGCAATGACTTCCCTTACTAATAAATCAAGTACTCTAGTTATGAAACCTTTCGGCATCTACATGATCGGATATGAAATAACTTCTAGCAAGTAACAGAGTGCGTATTTATGCAAGGTTATGATGTCAAAAGGGGTTCCCGTTTTCACGGGAATGACGGCTTAGGCGCGACTTTCTTGCTTTGTATATTTTTGCCTAATTGATGGTGCTTAATCCTAATCAAAGCTCACCGTTTGTAACTGCCGCTCATCTAAAGTGGTCAGCAAGTTTTTTTGATCGTCTGGAGTCAAATCCCACCAAGCCTTAATCTCATCAATCGTGCGATAACATCCATGGCAATAACCTGTTGCATCGTCCATGCTACAAACGCCAATACAGGGGGATTGAATTTCCTGTTTTATATCTTCAGACATATTTCTCTTCACTCATCTGTTAAAAAAAGCCAAGGACATATTTGTGGAATGACTACTCACAACATCACACTACAAACGCGCCCTTAGGCGTTTTAACTTAAAATATTTTTAGCTCAAAATGCCGTGGCATTGTTTATATTTTTTACCAGATCCACATGGGCATGGATCATTGCGACCTACCTTTACGCCTTCACGTATCACCGGCTGTCCGCCTGCGGGTAGCGCCTCATCCTCTACTGCCGCGTTCGCCAGAGCTTCGTCGTAATCCGCATGCTGGTATTGCACGTTTTCTACTTCTACCGGTTTTTCAACCGCTTCAACATCAGCTTCCGTTTTAACTTGCACCAGCATGGTTACTTTGGTGACTTCACTTTTTACAGTATTTAACAAGCCTTCAAACAGTTCGAAGGCTTCACGCTTATATTCTTGCTTAGGATTTTTTTGTGCGTAAGAACGCAAGTGAATGCCTTGGCGTAAATGATCCAAAGCAGCCAAATGCTCACGCCAATGGTTATCGATGCTTTGCAACATTACTGAACGTTCAAATTGACGCAAAATCTCAGGGCTCGCTTGCTCTTCTTTTGCAGCATAGGCTTGATTTGCCGCATCCAATATACGTTCACGTAGGGTTTCTTCATGCAGATCCGGGTTATCTTCAAGCATTTTTTGCAATGGAATGTCCAAGCCCATCTCAGCTTTAAGCTCGCGCTCCAACGCCGGCACGTCCCATAGTTCCTCAACGCTATCTGGTGGAATATGGCTGGCAATCACGCTAATCAGCACGTCCTCGCGCATGGCGGTAATGGTTTCACCCACATCTGTGGCTTCTAATAACTCATTACGCTGCTCGTAAATTACTTTACGTTGATCATTAGCCACATCATCATATTCAAGTAATTGTTTACGAATATCAAAGTTGCGACCTTCTACTTTACGTTGCGCATTTTCAATCGCACGTGTCACCCATGGATGCTCAATCGCTTCACCATCGGGCATATTGAGTTTGCCCATAATGGCAGAAACACGGTCTGAGGCAAAAATACGCAACAGCTGATCTTCCAGTGAAAGGTAAAAACGGCTAGAACCCGCATCACCCTGACGACCTGAACGACCACGTAATTGATTATCCACTCGGCGTGACTCGTGACGCTCAGTGCCCACAATATGTAGGCCACCTGAGGCCAATACGGCATCATGGCGCAATTGCCATGCCGCTTTAATTTCAGCGATGCGTGCTTCTTTTTGTGTATCGTTAAGCGTTGCATCCGCATGAATTTCAGCAATTTCAGGCTCTGGATTGCCGCCTAGCACAATATCCGTACCACGGCCCGCCATGTTCGTGGCAATGGTAATCACGCCTGGACGACCCGCCTGCACAATAATATGTGCTTCACGCTCATGTTGTTTGGCAT
This sequence comes from Methylotenera sp., assembly GCA_013141495.1. Lineage (GTDB taxonomy): Bacteria > Pseudomonadota > Gammaproteobacteria > Burkholderiales > Methylophilaceae > Methylotenera. Next base: position 90,472 of record JABFQV010000014.1, read on the forward strand.
TCAATACCTGATGCTCTAATTTTGCTTCTGTTAGCAATTTAGAGATTAACTCTGAATTTTCTATTGAAGTTGTACCCACTAACACTGGTTGTCCACGACTTTGGCAGTCTTTAATATCTAAAATCACCGCTTCATATTTTTCACGCGCTGTTCTATAGACTTTATCCATCGCGTCTTTACGTTGCATTGGGCGATGCGTTGGAATTACAACTGTTTCCAAGTTGTAAATCTGATTAAACTCATAGGCTTCAGTATCTGCCGTCCCTGTCATGCCTGATAATTTTGCGTACATGCGGAAGTAGTTTTGAAAGGTAATGGATGCCAGCGTTTGGTTTTCTTTTTGAATCTCAACGCCTTCTTTCGCTTCAACCGCTTGATGCAAGCCATCAGACCAGCGACGGCCTGACATCATGCGACCGGTAAATTCATCCACAATGATAATATCGCCATCGCGCACCACATAATGCTGATCTCTATGGTAAAGGTTACGTGCGCGTAGCGATGCATACAAATGATGCACCAAGGTGATGTTTGAGGCTTCATATAAACTTGAGCCTTCAATCAGCAATCCAGACTCAGCCAGAATCGCTTCGGCGTGTTCATGCCCAAGCTCTGACATCACTACATTTTGGGCTTTTTCATCCACCCAAAAATCGCCTTCGCCTTCTTCTTCAGTTTGTGGGATCAGCTTGGCTGCAACATCGTTAATTTGCGAATAAAGCGCGATACTGTCATCAGCCTGGCCGGAAATAATCAGTGGTGTACGCGCTTCATCAATTAAAATAGAATCCACTTCATCAATCAGCGCATAGCTCAGGCCGCGCTGCACACGCTCTTCACGCGTATAGACCATGTTGTCACGCAGGTAATCAAAGCCGTATTCATTATTGGTGCCGTAAGTAATGTCAGCTGCATAAGCCAACTGCTTAGCATCATGTTGCATTTGCGATAGATTGATACCAATCGACAACCCTAAAAAGTTATAGAGTTTGCCCATCCACTCAGCATCGCGTTTAGCAAGGTAGTCATTTACCGTAATCACGTGTACGCCTTTACCGGTAAGGGCGTTGAGGTAAGCCGGCAGCGTTGCCACCAAAGTTTTACCTTCACCGGTACGCATCTCGGCTATTTTGCCAGCATTGAGCACCATGCCACCGATCAACTGCACATCAAAATGACGCATACCTAACGCACGAAGGCTACCCTCACGCACCACGGCAAATGCTTCCGGCAAAAGCTTCTCTAACGTTTCTCCATTAGCGTAACGCTGTTTAAACTCAGCGGTTTTTGCACGTAAATCATCATCACTCAAAGCTTGCATCGCAGGCTCTAGCGCATTGATTTGTTGTACTTTTTGCGCATATTGTTTAACCAGCCTGTCGTTACGGCTACCGAATAATTTTTTGAACATCTTGGAGATCATGAAGGAGTGACTTTCCGTTAGGGGGTATAAAGCTTTAATTATTTAAGTTGGTAAATTTGAAAGTGAGATTGTAAGCTTGAAATGGAGGCGCGGTAAAAATACATGTTAAGTTTATTGGGGCTGGCTTTTACTTTTTCAATCGCTGGTTTTACTTTATTACTGGTTTTTTTAATCGTCAGTTTTAATTGCTAGCTTTTAGATATTTTCTAGGGTCTAACGGATTACCATTCAACCTGATTTCGTAGTGCAAATGTGGCCCAGTGGAGCGTCCAGTACTACCTACCTCTGCAATTTTCTGGCCTTTTTCAACACGCTGACCAGCCTTGACCATCAGTTTTGAACCATGCGCATAACGTGTTTCTAATCCAAAGCCATGATCAATTTTGACGATTTTACCATAATCTGGCGTTTGCTCGGCTGATGAAACAATTCCGCCTGCAGCTGCGTAAATCGGCGTACCAGTCGATGCGGTAAAATCCAGCCCCTCATGAAAAGCTTTATTGCCATTAAATGGGTCAATACGCCATCCGTAACTGGATGAATTAAAGGCGGCTTCGATAGGACTACTATTAGGCAAGGTGTTTTTTAGTACGCTTTTTTGCAAGAGCTTGGCTTCTACATCACTTAAATGCTCAGTGTTAAATTCTATTTGCGCCATTAATTCAGCTATTTTCTTTTGCAATTCCATTTCTGACAAGGGTGCACTGCGGACTAATGGACCGCCGCGACTGGCAGGCTGGGTGCCATTTAAAATAGGCGCTGACAGCGGCATCACTTTTGATTTATTCTCTACCGCCTGGTCGCGCACAGACCCCTTCTCGCCAGCCAGCTTTGCTAAACGCTCGCTTTGAGCATCTAACTGCATCATACGCGCCTGCATTTCACCCAACTGCAAGGCGTAGGCATCAAGATGCTTTTGTGGATTATTAAAAGAAAAATTCAGGTGTTTAGGAATCAATGACTTGACCCCCTTTTGTGATGTGGATTCCTGTGGCACAATCAGCATCAAGGTAAGTAATAGTGGTAATAACACCATCACTGTCGCAATCATGCCCACTTGTAGCACTGAAAGCGTTTTTGCTTTAGCCATATTATTTGAGACTAAGATGATATTCATAAAACCCCTCATCATTGCCAGCACCACTTACCGCCATGCAACGATTTAATACACTACTTAGGCAACCTGAGCTAATCGCGCTCAATGCACGCAACCTGCAAACTCAAACCGCACAAAAAATTTGGGAGACGATTGCGCCTGACAACTTGGCTAAACTCAGCCATGTTTCCAGCATTGAAAACAAGCGCTTTACCGTGTTTGCAAACAACAATGCAGTCGCTGCAAAAATTAAACTTTTGATACCTAGCCTATTGATTAAGCTAGAAAAGCAAGAGTACGAAGTTACTGCAATTCGTGTAAAAGTGCAAGTTAAATCTAGCCCAAAACCTAAGTTAAAATCATTAAAAAAACTTAGCCCAATCGCGGCAACCCACCTGCAACAGCTAGGCCAATCACTATCTGGCACTGCATTGGGCGATGCGCTGATCAAGCTTGCCAAAAATGCGGATTAACCGCCTCCTGACGCTATTAGCAAACCCTGAAATTACGTCTAGGCTAAACCTGCCAAGATTACCAGTTGTTAGGCTGATGCATTAGTGCAATAATGAGTTTGCTGTTACAAATCATTTACATCATTAAGCAAATTTCAAGTATCAGCACTTACCATTTGGGTTCAATTTCACACTAGTTTTATTTTCTGGTTTTATTTTAACGCAACTTTATTTATAGATACCCTTTATAAGCAACACAGCAAGTTTTTAACTAATCGTATTTGATAAAAATTTAGATAGGGAGAAATTATGTCAGTTGAATTGATGATTGCCATCGGCGCCGCAACTCTGGCGGTGCTATATGGCGCAGTAATGAGTAAATGGATTTCAGGTTTGCCCGCAGGTAATGCACGTATGCAAGAAATTGCCCACGCTATTCAACAAGGGGCGGCCGCTTATTTAGCCCGCCAATATAAAACCATCACTATCGTGGGCGTTGTTTTAGCGATTCTGATTGGTATTTTTCTCAATATTACGACTGCTATTGGTTTTGTTGTCGGCGCAGTGCTATCTGGGGCTTGCGGCTTTATTGGTATGAATGTTTCAGTCAAGGCTAATGTACGCACAGCTCAAGCCGCAACTAGAGGTATAGGACCAGCACTTGATGTTGCTTTTAAAGGTGGCGCTATTACAGGCATGCTCGTTGTAGGCTTAGGTTTATTAGGGGTTGCCGGCTTTTACTGGTTTTTAGGCGGAGAAGCAGCCACCAACTTAGACCCACTGATTGGTTTGGCTTTCGGCTCATCTCTTATTTCTATCTTTGCACGTTTGGGCGGCGGTATTTTCACTAAAGGCGCAGATGTAGGTGCTGACCTAGTGGGTAAAGTTGAAGCTGGGATTCCTGAAGATGACCCACGTAACCCGGCCGTAATCGCAGATAACGTGGGCGACAACGTGGGTGACTGTGCAGGGATGGCCGCTGACTTATTTGAAACTTATGCCGTGACCTTAATTGCCACCATGGTGTTGGGTAGCCTGCTTATCACGACAGCCGGTGCAAATGGGGTGATTTATCCGTTAATGTTAGGGGCGGTATCTATCGTAGCCTCAATTATTGGCTGCTTCTTTGTTAAAGCCTCACCTGGCATGAAAAACGTGATGCCTGCTTTGTATAAAGGGCTGGCAGTCGCGGGGACTTTATCACTCGCAGCATTTTATTTTGTGACTATCAAAATGTTCCCACAAGGTTTAATGGCTGGTGATTTAGCCATTTCAGCCAATCAACTATTTGGTGCATGTGCCGTTGGTTTGGTACTCACGGCAGCACTGGTGTGGATTACGGAATACTACACAGGTACCGATTACGCGCCGGTGAAACATATTGCACAAGCTTCAACTACAGGTCATGCGACCAACATCATTGCCGGTATCGGTATCTCGATGAAATCGACCGCTTGGCCCGTACTTTCAGTGTGCCTAGCAATTTGGATGGCGTTTCATTTAGGTGGCTTGTATGGTATTGCAATCGCGGCAACTTCCATGCTCAGCATGGCGGGTATTGTGGTGGCTTTAGATGCTTATGGCCCCATTACCGACAATGCCGGCGGTATTGCAGAGATGGCAGAATTGCCTAGTAGCGTACGCGATGTCACTGACCCGCTTGATGCCGTTGGCAACACCACCAAAGCAGTTACAAAAGGTTATGCCATTGGCTCTGCAGGTCTAGCCGCATTGGTATTATTTGCCGATTACACTCACAAACTTGAAGGCGCAGGTATCTCGGTTAAGTTTGATTTAAGTGACCCCATGGTGATTATCGGCCTATTTATTGGCGGTTTGATTCCGTTCCTGTTCGCGGCCATGGCAATGGAGGCAGTAGGGCGTGCCGCTGGTGCGGTGGTTGAAGAAGTGCGCCGTCAGTTCCGCGAAATTAAAGGTATTATGGATGGTACTGGCAAACCAGAATACGGCAAAGCTGTAGATTTACTCACCACTGCCGCAATTAAAGAAATGATGATTCCATCACTGTTACCCGTGGCAGTGCCTGTAGCTGTCGGCTTAATACTTGGTCCTGTTGCATTAGGCGGCATGTTGATGGGTACCATTGTAACGGGTCTGTTTGTTGCAATTTCGATGTGTACTGGCGGTGGCGCTTGGGATAACGCTAAGAAGTATATTGAAGACGGTAATCACGGCGGCAAAGGTTCAGATGCTCACAAAGCAGCTGTGACTGGCGACACGGTGGGCGACCCCTATAAAGATACAGCTGGTCCTGCTGTTAACCCATTGATTAAAATTATCAACATCGTCGCCTTACTGATTGTGCCGCTTTTGCATATGTAAGTTCTACTGGTCATCAATTTTCCAGCAATAAAAAGGCGGCCTGCAAGGTCGCCTTTTTTCATCTTCAAACACAATACTCATATTTAAAAAATAAGCTTAATGCATTGACTAAAAAAGTGCTAAGGTTAAAAATTAAACATTAACATCTATAACTTGAGGCAAGTATGTTGAAACATTCTGAATTTCACCGCTCACATCGCATTGGCTGGTTGCGCGCTGCAGTTTTGGGTGCCAATGACGGCATTGTTTCTACGGCAAGTCTGGTGATTGGTGTTGCCGCAGCGGGCGCCTCGCACGACGCAATTTTAATTACAGGCATTGCCGGGTTGGTCTCCGGTGCCATGTCGATGGCGGCAGGTGAATATGTTTCCGTCAGCTCGCAAGCGGATACCGAAGCTGCGGATTTAGCACGCGAACGTTTAGAGCTTGCCAGCGACCACGACAGTGAACTAAAAGAACTCACGGGTATTTACGTTAGTCGTGGTTTAACGCCGGATTTAGCGCAACTGGTAGCAGTACAACTCACAAAACACGATGCACTGGGTGCACATGCAAGAGACGAGCTAGGTATTATTGAAACCATGAACGCGCGCCCGGTCCAAGCCGCACTTGCCTCTGCGGCTACATTTGCCGTTGGCGCCGCGTTACCGCTATTAGTCACGTTCTTTGCCTCTGAATCCAACACCGTGACTTATGTTGCGGGCATGTCACTCACCTTTTTGGCGTCACTCGGCGCTTTAGCCGCAAAAGCCGGTGGCGCCAATGTTTGGATTGGCACGGCACGTGTGGCTTTTTGGGGCGCACTTGCCATGCTGGCCACGGCAGGCGTTGGCAGCTTATTTGGTGTAGTTGCGACCTAGCTACTCTCATTAATGCAATTCAAAAAGTGTCAATTTATTTCAGGATGGGTCAACCCCAATAAAAAAGCAGCCTAAGCTGCTTTTTTTAACCACTAGAACCGATTTAAAAAAACTAGAACGCTGGCTTCACTTTTGCCGCATTGTAATTGGCTACGCCTTCCAAGATTTCTTTTTTCGCTTGGTCAATATCACCCCAACCGCTAATTTTGACCCATTTACCTTTATCTAAATCTTTGTAATGCTCAAAAAAGTGCGCAATCATATTCAAGCGCCATTCTGATACATCGGTATGCACTTTAAGATGTCCATACAAACCACAAACTTTATCTACAGGTACCGCCAGTACTTTTGCATCCAAGCCAGCTTCATCTTCCATGAGTAATACGCCTAAAGGGCGGCAACGGACAACCACGCCAGGAATCAATGGCACTGGCGTCATGACCAACACATCCACTGGGTCTCCATCATCAGCAAGCGTATGTGGCACATAACCATAGTTGGTTGGATATTGCATCGCAGTACCCATGAAGCGATCCACAAAAATTGCACCGCTATCTTTATCTACTTCATATTTTACGGGATCGCCCTGCATCGGAATTTCAATAATAACATTGAAATCGTTAGGGACATCTTTACCGGTAGGCACTTGGTTTAATGACATGGTTTATTCCTAAATATAAATTTTACTAATTAAATAACATTAAATTTTGAGGCGCAATTATAGCAAAGAGTTGTCACTAATTTGCAGAATACACTTGCCGGACCTGCTCTCGGCAACTTTGAATCACAGCTTTGGGGATAAACAACAATGCTAGATACAACAATACTGGAATAATAATGACATCATCCAGTTGTCCTAATACGGGAATAAAATCAGGGATTAAGTCAAAAGGTAGTAACAAATAACCTACAGCCAACCCTAAAAAAAATTTAGCCATCCAAGGTGTTTGTGGATGTTTTAACACTAAGCGATACACCTCAAACTCTTGTTTGAGCTGCTTGGTCAGCGCTTTGAATGTTTTAAACAAAATTTGACCCCTGCCACAGAAAATTAATCAATGCGTAGCGGCTGCCCAGTTAATCGCTCAAAGGCTTCCATATATTTTTCACTGGTTTTGGCGGCAACGTCTGCTGGCAAAACTGGTGCCGGCGGCGTTTTATTCCAGCCGCTCGCTTCTAGCCAATCTCGCACATATTGTTTATCGTAACTTGGTGGATTTTTGCCGACTTCATAGCTTGATGCAGGCCAGAAACGTGATGAATCAGGGGTGAGCACTTCATCCATCACATGCAACACGCCATTTTCATCCAAACCAAACTCAAACTTGGTATCTGCAATAATAATGCCGCGCGTCAGTGCGTATTCAGCGGCCTGCGTATATAACGCAATGGCGGCCGTTGCCACTTGCCCGGCCATCTCGGCGCCTATCAGCGCCTCACACTGCGCCAAACTGATGTTTTCATCATGTTCACCGACGGCAGCTTTACTAGATGGCGTAAAAAGTGGCGCCGGTAATTTTGACGCTTCTTGTAAACCAGCTGGCAATTCAATGCCGCACACAGTGCCTTTGGCTTTATATTCTTTCCAGCCACTACCCACTAAATAGCCGCGCACAATAGCTTCTATCGGCAGTGCTTTTAGCTTTTTAACTACCACCGAGCGATTCGCCAACTGCGCTTTCTCTGCAATATCAGTCACCACACTGCCAGGCTCAATGCCAGTCAAATGATTAGGTACAACATTTTTGAGTTTTTCAAACCAGAAATTTGCCATCTGCGTCAGCATGGCGCCTTTGTTGGCAATACCGGTAGGCAAAATCACATCGAATGCAGATAACCTGTCGGTACTCACCAACAGCATCGTATCGGCATCAATATCATAAATATCGCGTACTTTGCCTTGATGAATACGCTTTAAGCTTTTGATGCTGGTTTCTAACAGGGGACTATTCATGGATTTTCACTATTATATTGGTCGCTAAGCTTAATTTTATAAGCCAAAAACCCTATTATAAACGCACTTTAATTTTGAATAATTCTTAAGTTTGTCTATCTTCACCAATTTTAATGATTTTTAATGTATTTGTCCCGCCCGGATGCCCAATCGGCTCACCAAAAGTCAACAGCACTAAATCACCGGCACTCACCACTTTTTGTCTAAGTAACACTTGTTCCATCTCTCGCAGAATCTCGTCTCTATTTTTATTGGCTTGCTCAATCGGATACGGATAAACACCGCGATGCAAAGTCAGTTTTCTGCGTGCAAATTTATCAGGCGACAACGCATAAATCGGCACCTCGGCATCGGCACGTGACAACCATTGTGCAGCGTTGCCAGATTGAGTAAGCGCCGCAATTGCTTTAACTTTTAAGTGTTGCGCCGTGTAAATGGCGGCAGCAGCCACCGCCTCATCGGTTTTAACAAATACTTGATCCAGCTTTTGCGCGTGATGTTGGCTAAAATACTCTTTTTCGGCCTCTATCACCACGCGATGTACTGCTTCTACCGTTTCTAGTGGATATTGGCCAGCTGCAGTTTCGGCTGATAACATCACGGCATCCGTACCATCCAACACTGCATTCGCCACATCTGAGACTTCTGCACGGGTTGGAATTGGGCTGGTAATCATAGACTCCATCATTTGCGTAGCAGTAATCACTAGTTTATTTTGTGCTCTTGCCATACGAATCATGCGCTTTTGCAAGCCGGGCACTGCCGCATCGCCCACTTCAACCCCTAAATCTCCACGTGCCACCATAATAGCATCGGAGGCCTCAATAATCGCCTCTAGGTTATCTATCGCCTCGGCCCGCTCAATTTTGGCAATAATGCTGGCTGTACCGCCTGCTTTTTTTACCAGCGTGCGCGCCAACTCAACATCTAAAGCCGATTTAGGAAAAGAAATCGCAATGTAGTCGGCTTCAAGCGCAACCGCTGTTTTGATATCGATACGGTCTTTTTTAGTCAACGCATCCGCAGATAAGCCTCCACCCTGACGGTTGATGCCTTTATTGTTTGATAGAACACCGCCACTGAGCACCACGCAATGAATTTGATTGCCTTTCACCCGGTCAACCTGCATCGTAATACGGCCGTCATCCAATAACAAAACTGCGCCCTCGATCACTTCTTGTGGCAATGTTTTATAATCCAACCCAACGTGATATTGGTTACCCAACTCACAATCGGCATCCAAGATGAAAATATCGCCGGTTTTTAGGGTGATTTTTCCCAACTCAAATTTACCAATGCGAATTTTAGGCCCTTGTAAATCACACAAAACCCCAACTGGGCGACCAAGTTTAGCGGCAATACTACGTACAATCTCAGCGCGTTTGATATGATCTTCTGCCGCACCATGCGAGAAATTCAAACGCACAACGTTCACGCCTGCTGTAATCATGCGCGCCAGCATTTCCTCACTAGTTGAAGATGGGCCTAGTGTTGCTACAATTTTTGTTTTACGTATCGTCAAACTCTAACCTTTGTTTTCTATAATATTTTATGCTGGCCAAAATAAAAATGGGGCTGTCAGCCCCATTTTTAAAGTCCTAGTTAAAGGAACTCAAAACAAAGACTGTTAATTTTTAGCACGTAACTCCAAAATTTCAACTGCTGGCAATTTCTTGCCTTCTAAAAACTCTAAAAATGCACCGCCAGCGGTTGAAATGTAATCGACTTTATCTTCTATGCCATATTTCTGAATTGCGGCAATGGTGTCGCCACCACCTGCTAAAGTAAATGCTTTTGTATTAGCTATCGCATACGCAATGGTTTTGGTACCTTCACCAAACTGATCAAACTCAAATACGCCCACTGGGCCATTCCAAACCACGGTCCCAGCATTTTTAATGATCTCTGCTAATTCATTAGCAGATTTCGTGCCAATATCAAAAATCATATCATCAGCCACCACGGCAGCCACGTCTTTATTGACTGCCGGCTCATTAGCATCAAACTTCTTGCCACAGACTACATCAACGGCAATTGGCACCGCTGCGCCTCTTTGGCTCATTTTTTCCATCAAAGCACGGGCAACTGGCACTAAATCATCTTCACACAGTGACTTACCTACTTCAAAACCTGCGGCTTTTAAGAAAGTATTAGCAATGCCACCACCCACCACCATTTGATCAACTTTATCTGACAAACTTTCTAATACAGTGAGCTTGGTTGAAACTTTACTGCCGCCCACAATCGCCACCATTGGGCGCGCAGGGCTGAGCAATGCTTTAGTCAGCGCCTCTAGCTCGTTTACCAATAAAATACCTGCAGCAGCCACCGGTGCAAATTTAGCGACGCCATGTGTACTGGCTTCGGCACGGTGTGCTGTACCAAACGCATCCATCACAAATATATCGCATAAATTAGCATATTTTTGTGACAATTCATCCGTACTTTTTTTCTCACCTTTATTAAACCGGCAGTTTTCTAACACCACTAGCTCGCCCGCCGCCACATCGAAGCCACCGTCAACCCAATCTTTAATTAAACGTACAGGTTTAGATAACTTCTCTGAAATCACATCAACCACTGGTTGCAGTGAGTTTTCTTGTGAGTAAACACCTTCTTCAGGGCGACCTAAATGTGATGTCACCATGACACTTGCACCGGCAGCAAGTGCGTACTCAATGGTAGCCATTGATGCCGTAATGCGCGCATCTGATGTCACTTTACCATCGGCTACAGGAACATTAAGATCCGCACGGATCAATACGCGTTTGCTATTTAAATCCAAGTCGGTCATTTTGATGACATTCATGGTAAACCCCCTATTTAGCTTCCATCATAGCAACAACGTTATCTAACATGCGGCAGCTAAAGCCCCACTCATTGTCGTACCATGCGCAAACTTTTACCAACAAGCCGTCTTTAGTCACCTTAGTTAGCGTTGCATCAAAGTTTGATGAGAAACTAGTGTGGTTATAATCTATTGAAACCAATGGTGCTTCGTTGTAAGACAAAATACCTTTAAGTGCCCCACTGTTTGCCGCTTCATGCATGATATGGTTAACTTCTTCTTTACTGGTTGCGCGCGCAGCCGTAAAAGTCAAATCAACGAGAGAAACATTGATAGTAGGTACGCGGATTGCAAAGCCATCGAGCTTGCCGTTGAGGTCTGGTAACACCAAACCTACAGCAGCGGCAGCACCTGTTTTAGTTGGAATCAATGATTGTGTTGCAGAACGCGCGCGGCGCATATCAGAGTGATGCGAATCTGTGAGCACTTGGTCATTAGTGTATGAGTGAATCGTATTCATTAAGCCATTCACAATGCCAATTTTTTCATGCAACGGCTTTACCATCGGCGCCAAGCCGTTAGTGGTACAGGACGCGTTAGAAATAACTGTGTGACTCGCTTTGATCACCTCATTATTGACGCCATACACTACCGTCGCATCAATATCTTTATCGCCCGGTGCTGACAACAACACTTTTTTGGCGCCCGCATCAATATGGGCTTGCGCCTTTGCTTTACTATTAAACGCACCGGTACACTCCAGCACCACATCAATCGCCAAATCGCGCCATGGTAACTCCGCTGGATTGCGTACAGCGAACGTTTTAATCTTTTGGCTACCAATGATCATGTCATCGCCATCTACACCTACATCGAACGGAAACCTGCCGTGCACACTATCGTAACGCGTTAAATGCGCATTGCTTTCAGCATCGCCACCCATACTATTAATTGCAATAATTTCAATGTCTTTGCGTTTTTGTTCATACAATGCGCGCAACACCATGCGCCCAATGCGACCATAACCATTAATTGCCACTCGAATTGCCATGATAATTCCTAAATTTTCAATTAAATCGAAACCAGTTAAATTAACACCAGCTTCTTAAAAAAATAAGGCACCTCAATACTGAGGTGCCTTATTAAACTAGCCAACTCAAGCTTGTTAAGCTTGTTACGTGCTGTACAAGTAGAATTAAAGCACCGATTTTACTGTTGCAACAACATTTTCAACGGTAAAGCCAAAATGTTTCATCAACACGCCACCAGGAGCAGATTCACCAAATGTATCAATACCTACAACTGCGCCTTCTAAACCTACATATTTGCGCCAGAAGTCAGTCACACCAGCTTCAACAGCCACGCGCACTACGCCTGGTGTTAATACGCTATCTTTGTAAGCTTGATCTTGACGATCAAATACATTGGTTGATGGCATTGAAACTACGCGTACTTTAGTACCCGCTGCATTCAATTCAGCTGCTGCTTTCACAGCCAACTCTAACTCTGAGCCGTTAGCAATGATAATTACTTGCGCGCCAGCCACGTCAGACAACACATAACCACCTTTACGCATCAAATCAAATTGTGCCGCATCATGCTTCATGCCTGGCACGTTTTGACGGCTTAATACCAAGCTGCTTGGACCATTTTTACGCTCAACAGCAGAAACCCAAGCTACTGCAGTTTCAGTTGAGTTACCTGGACGCCAAACATCCATGTTAGGAATCAAGCGTAAACCAGCTGTATTTTCGATTGGTTGATGTGTAGGACCATCTTCACCTTGACCGATAGAGTCATGCGTTAACACAGCAATAGAACGTTGTTTCATCAATGCAGCCATGCGCAATGCGCTCTTAGCATAGTCAGAGAACATGTGGAATGTACCACCGAATGGGATTAAACCACCGTGCAATGCCATACCGTTCATAATTGCGAACATACCGAATTCACGTACGCCGTATGAAATATAGTTACCTGGTTTTTTAGCATCTACATGCGTAAAGCTGCTGCATGAAGTTAAGTTAGAACCGGTTAAGTCAGCTGAACCACCTAAAAACTCAGGCAATAATGGCGCCAAAGCACCGATTACGTTTTGTGAAGCTTTACGTGTTGCAACAGTTTCAGCTTTTTCGTTAGTTGCGGCGATGATTGCATCAGTTGCTTGCTTCCAGTTAGCTGGTAAAGTACCTGATGTGCGACGTGTGAACTCAGCGGCTTCAGCTGGGAAAGCTTTAGCGTAAGCTGCAAATTTATCGTTCCAAGCCGCTTCAGCAGCAGCGCCTTTAGCGGTTGCATCCCAACCTGCATAAACATCTGCAGGAATCACGAATGGCTCATGCGGCCAACCGATGTTTGCACGTGTTGCGGCAACTTCTTCAAGACCTAATGCAGAGCCGTGGCAATCATGTGAACCAGATTTGTTTGGTGAACCCATACCGATGACTGTTTTACAGCAGATCAATGATGGCTTGTCTGTTACTTTTTTAGCCGCATTGATTGCAGCACCAATAGCGGCTACATCATGACCATCTACTGATTGAACGTGCCAGCCATAAGATTCAAAGCGCTTAGCTGTGTCATCTGTGTACCAACCTTCGATATGACCGTCGATAGAAATACCGTTGTCATCCCAGAATGCCGTTAATTTGCCCAAGCCCCAAGTACCAGCCAGGGCACAAGCTTCGTGAGAAACGCCTTCCATCATACAGCCGTCGCCTAAGAACACATAGGTGCTGTGGTCAACAACTTCATGGCCTGGCTTGTTAAATTGGCTAGCTAATAATTTTTCAGCCATTGCAAAACCAACACCGTTTGCGATCCCTTGGCCTAATGGGCCTGTGGTTGTTTCAACGCCTGGCGCGTAGCCATATTCTGGATGGCCAGCACATTTAGAATGCAATTGACGGAATGTTTTCAACTCATCCATTGGCAACGCGTAGCCTGTCAGGTGTAGCAATGAGTAAATCAACATTGAACCATGACCATTAGAAAGAACAAAACGGTCACGATTTGCCCACTCAGGATTTTTTGGATTATGGCTTAAATGGTTATTCCAAAGCTCTTCAGCGATTTCTGCCATGCCCATAGGCGCGCCTGGGTGGCCAGAGTTAGCTTTTTGTACCGCATCCATAGATAACGCACGGATAGCGTTGGCTAGGTCTTTACGTGTTGCCATAGTTTTCTCCCTAATGATTAACTTGATGTTTTAAGAGTTAAATCTGGTTTAATTTAAGTAATTTTATAAAAGCAAGTAACTTTGATAAAATTTTCAGTCTTATAGAAAATCAGCTAAAACCTTGCTTGAATTCTTCAAAAAGCTAGCTTCTTCAACTACTTTTTTGCAAAGACTAAATTATTGCTTAAATAGCCTTTTTCGGCAAGGGTATTAGCCAACATTTGCTTATTAGAAAGTAACTTTCTAAAATAAGCCAAGCTCAACAAAACAACTTTCACACGGTTTTGTTGGTTGTTTTAAACTAGCGTATTAAAACTAACCCAGCAAGCTGGAAAGTATTGCTAACCATAAAACTGATAAGCACTACTAAATCCAGCAAGCTGGCATACGACTTTTCAATGGCTTCAGCCATTAGAAAATCGGAGTGCCTGTGGTGAAAGTATTGCTAAATACGCTAATTTCGTCATTCTTCGCTACGCTCAGAATGACGGAGTTTGATATTTTGGTTAAAAGTAGTGCTATTTTTAATTTCGTTCAAATCTCTTAAACCAATTTACATCAGGACCCTTCCGTGAAAAAACTTTCAATCCTGTTAATTTTAGCTTGCACATCAAGCCACGCACTAGCGGAATGGACGATGATCCAGACCAATGACAATGGCAATATGTATATCGACTTTGACACGCTACAAAAAACTGGGGATTTAGTAAGCATATCCACACTGAATGACTATTATAGCTTGCAACAAAAAGGCGAATTATCTTCGCAATGGACAGAGTTACACGATTGTAAATATAAGAAGTTTAAAGCACTGGCTATTAATGATTACACTGGGAATATGGGTAACGGCAACTTGATTCAAGCCACTCATTTTAATGAGGCTGAAACGGCTTGGTCAGATGTGGTGCGGTATAGCATAGGGGAACTCAAGGCTAATGTTATTTGCAGTCGGTAGCCATTAAAAAGTGGCACCCAATCAAACCTTAATTTCAATACCCCTGGAAGCAGCTTCAATACTAGCTTGCATGGCGATGCAGTTTGCCTTCGCATCGGCAAAGTTTAAATATGTCGGCTTGTTATTCAACACGCAATCACTGAAGTGTTCAATTTCCAAATTAAAGTGATTACTCGGCGCAAAGCGTTCCTCGGCGTACTTCCCATCTTCCAAACCCCAGGAAATAACGGGGACATCATTTTGGAACACCCAAGCCGCATGGCATTTCACCCAGCCTTTAGTGCCAATAACTTCGTATTCGGATTTACGGCTACGCTCGAAGCTGATATCAAAATGACCGAAACGCGCGCGGCCTTCAATATCTTCACCAAAGTCTAATACGCCGCTGGTGACAATATCGGCACTATGTTCATTGAGTTTTGCATGGGCAATGACTGAAACTGGCTCAGCAGGGACGCCATTTTTGGCAAAGCACCAGCGTAGCGCATGAATCGCGTAAGGACCAATATCCCACATGGCGCCGCCACCATTGTCCATATTACGATTGATGCGATACATGCGCGCAGGCTTCATCAAAAATGAAAACGAAGCGCGGGCGGATAGCACATCGCCAATCAATCCAGAATCTACAATTTCTTGCACACGTGCATGCTGCGGATGAAAGCGGTACATAAAGCCTTCCATCACTTTTACATTTTTTTCAATTGCTGCCGCTTCAATCGCCTGAATATCTTCAACCTTGAGCGCCATCGGCTTCTCTATCAGCACATGCTTACCTGCATTAATGGCTTTTAACGCCCATTTGGCATGCTCTTCGTTGGCCATTGGGCAGTAAATCGCTTCTACATTCGCATCAGCAATCAACGCATCTAAATCGTCATAACATTGCACGCTGTTTGCATGCTTTTCCAGAAAACCTTGGGGCGCATATTTTTCCAAGGTTGCCCTAGCCGCCCCTGCACGGCGACTGGCAATCGCAACAAGTTGCGAATTTTTGGCTTCGATAATTGCAGGAAGCAGGCGCTCATTGACACGTGCTGCGCCTAAAATTCCCCAACGTAATTTCCTATCTTCAATCATCGACGCTCCATTAACGCTATATTAAAAACTATGTGTAAGCTGCACGCTAAGAATATCAACACTAGCGTTATATTCTCCGCTCAAGTTGTGCTTAACGCTTGATTCAGTGGTGTTATCAAGCTTTGCATCTTTAATAAACAAATGCGCATAACCAACATCCAGCTTATTGGTTGGTGACATCGCCCAGCTTGCGCCAAACGCTAACCAGGTGCGATTTTGGTCAGGAATACGCGGCGTTCTATGCTGTTTATCTGAAATGACGGTCTCATCATACGCGATACCGGTGCGCAGGGTCACGCTCGGGTTCAATTGATAATTAGCCCCGATAGAATAGCGCCAGCTATCATCCCAATTTTCAGTGGTTACGCCATCCGCCTGAACAGGGTTATCAAAATCGATGCGCAATTCTTTGAAACGGCTCCAATTTGTCCAAGTAACATCTGCTAAAAGCTCTAAATCTGGCGTTGCTTGAAATGCTCCACTTAAAGAGACATTTTCGGGTAAATCTACTTGTGCCTGTATATCTGTATTCGTCAAGAGCTTACTTCCAGCACCATTCAGCAGCGCATTCAAGCCTGCTGAACGTCTGAATTTTGCTTTACCATCCAAATTCTGCTCTATCATAGAGCGGTAAGCCAGCCCCAACGTAGTTTGTTCATTCGGCTTAAACACCACACCTAAATTAAAGCCTAAACTAATATCATCACCCTCAAGCTTTACATAACTGTCAGTAGCAGCATTACCAGGCGTTGATAACCCCAACGCTGCACAAGAACCCGGAGCCGTCCCCAAACAAATAGCGCTTGAGTCAATCGCATTCGTCAGCTTAGCCTTAACATATTGAACACTCACACCGCCGCCGATTGAAAGCCGCTCATTAAGCTTCCATGAAACTACCGGGTTAACATTAATCGTTTCCACTTTTGACTCTAATGCATGGTAACGTCCAGCCCACCCATCACTATACTCTGTGCTCAAGCCAAAAGGCACCGTGACACTTAACCCAAAAGCGATGTCATCATTAAAATCCGTTTTAACATAAAGATTAGGCACAAAAGAAAGCGAGCCAGCATTGCCGCCACCACTACCACTTACAACTGCATTACCAAAACCCGTTGTGGCATTATGTGCACTTTCATTGTGTAACGTGGCTGTCGGCGCGATAACGTGCCCACCTAGTGTCAACTGTGTGCCCTTATTCATAAAAGCCATCGTTGCTGGATTAAAATACTGGCTACTAGGGTCATCACTACCAACCCCCATACCTGCAAGCGCATTCCCCATACCACTCGCACTTTGCTCTATCAACGCGAAACCTGCTGCTTGCACATTGCCTGCCAAACCCAACAATGAAGCAACAACCACCCCCTTTACGCCATTTTTTGCACGCATGACTTAATTCCCCCTGATTTCTTAATGTAAGAGCTTTGCATTTTTAAAGCCTTGTACGACAAACACATATCTCCTATCAACCGCTAGTGATTAAAAGCCTTCATACAATTTTTCATATTCCGCCATGTAGTGCTGCAAAACCACACTGCGTTTAATTTTTAATGTTGGCGTCAATAAACCATTCTCTATGGTCCAAGGCTCATGCAATAGCGCGATTTTTCTGACCTTTGCATATCCAGGAAAAGATTTCATTTGTTGTGCCACGCAGTTAAGTGCAAAAGCACGTGCTTGTGAATGCGTCAACCCACTTGGCCAATCAATTGGCAAGTCACGTTCTTTAACAGCAGCCATCCAGCGCTCTTGATTAACTACAGCCAAGACACTTAAATAAGCCTTACCTTCACCTACTACCATCACTTGCTCAAAAAGTGCATCTGTCAGTATTGCGGCTTCTATATCACCCGGCGGCACTTTTTCACCGTTAGAGAGCACGATAATTTCTTTGATGCGCCCTGTTATGGTAATTCGGCCAACTTCATCAAGTTTTACTACGTCACCAGTTTTGAGCCAGCCATCAGCAGTAAAAATCGCTTTCGTAGCTTCAACGTTATTCCAGTAGCCTTGCATCACATTAGCGCCGCGCACTTCTAAACCATCGACCTCACCTAACCGTACTTCCATCCCTTGAATCGTTTGCCCGACACTACTCGGCACATTACTTTCAACCCGATTAACACTAATGATAGGGCTAGTTTCGGTGAGGCCATACCCTTGAATAATTGGCACGCCCAGTGCAATAAAAGTACGTGCGTTATCTGCAGACAATGCAGCACCGCCCGCAACGGCTAAACGCAACCGGCCACCTAAACGCGCTTGCAGCTTATCTGCCACCAGTTTTTTTAATAACGGCCATAGCAAATGTTGCCAATGCCAGTTGCCACGCCCTTGTGCATACTCAAAACGGCTATAACCCACCTTAACTGCCAGCTCAAATAAATAGCGCGCATAGGCAGGGCCTTTTTCCAGCTTATTACGTAGCCCTGATTGAATGCGTTCAAAAATGCGTGGCACCGTGACCATAATCGTGGGTTGCACTGTGGCTAAATCTTCTTGCAACTGCTGTATGGAGCGAGAAAATGCCACACTGGCACCCGACATGATGGGAATGCAACAGCCGGCCATGCGCTCTAACGCATGCGATAACGGTAAAAATGACAGGAATATATCATTAGGATAAATAGAAAACACCTGCAAAGCGCCCCAGGCGTTACTCATTAGGTTGCGATGCGTGAGCATCACGCCTTTAGGTTTACCTGTAGTACCAGATGTGTAAATGATGGTTGCCAGTGCATCTGCATCAGACACGCGATGCTGAAACTCGCCTGAATCGCCTAACATTGGCAACCATTCATCTATGCCGCGAATGCGATCATCGTCATCACCTTCAGGTGGCGATTTAAATGTGACAACTCGCCGCAACGCAGTCAAGCCCGCGCCAACCTCATGGATAGGATGCCAGTTTTCAGCACTATCAATCAATAATAGCTTTGCACCAGAATCTTGCAACACATGCGCAACATTCTCTGGGCGGTCAGAAACATACAATGGCACGGTAATCAAACCCAAGCCCAGTGCTGCTTGATCAAACAATACCCAACTTGGGCAATTTTTTAGCATAATAGCTACACGGTCACCTGGTTCAAGGTGCTCATGCAACAGCGCTGTTTGCCAGGTTACAATCTCCTGCAGCGCTACGTGCCAAGTCATCTCGCGCCATTCACACTCTTGGTCATCAAAATAGCGGTAAGCGACACCATTGGGGGTGCGCCTCACTCGCTCGTGAAACATGACATCTAAAGTGGTTGCAATCTCAGGGGCAATGAAATCCGTTTGACGCGCTTTCATCCCCAACCTTTAAATGGATTCTGGAGCAAACCACTTAATGCTACAGCCAATACTTGGCGTCTGCTCTCTAGGCCCTTCGCCTGTTTCGGCAATCCGCTTCATCGCGTTAAATAAATCTCGCGGATTATTTTGATCAGCCACACGACGGCCTGCCGCATCAAAGCGACCACGATATTGCAACTCTAAATTAGCGTTAAAGCCAAAAAAATCAGGCGTGCAAACGGCACCATAAGCTTTTGCCACCTCTTGCGTATCATCCAATACATAAGGAAACGAAAAATCAAACAACTTTGATTCTTCCTTCATGCGCTCGTAGGAGTCTTCAGGGTAATTTTCAGCATCATTACTTTGAATAGCAATGGTGTTGATGCCATATTGCAACAACTCGCGACAATCAGCTACCAAGCGCGTTTTAATGGCTTTCACATAAGGGCAGTGATTACAAATAAACATGACCAACAAGCCATTTTTACCCGCACTATTTGCCAAGGTGTAACGCTTGCCATCAACACCTAGTAAATCAAAATCAGCGGCGCGTTGGCCAAAATTACATACAGGGGGATTTAAGCTAACCATTATCTTCTCCTTATTTCGTTATACTTATTGATGTGACAACGTTAACGTTTATATTATCACTATTGTTTTCAATTTTGCTTTCTTTTAGAGCCTGCTTCTTAACGGCACAATTTTAATGGTTAATTCTTATGTCTAATCTGCGTTTTTTTACAAATTCACCACTGGCTTTAAATGCATCTGTACAGTTATCAGAGAGCGCCGCTACACACGCCACACGCGCACTTCGCCTAAATGTTGGCGATACCGCCATCATGTTTAATGGTGATGGTTTTGATTATGACTGCGAGCTGATCTCAATCAAGAAAAACACAGTGATTGCCAACATTACCGGTGCAACAAAAGTAAATAATGAGTCACCTCTGAACATTACTTTACTGCAAGCTGTTTCCAGCGGCGACCGCATGGACTTCACTATTCAAAAAGCGGTTGAGCTTGGCATCACCTGTATTCAACCCATCACCAGTCAGCGTAGCGTGGTGAAGTTGTCAGCAGAACGTGCAGAGAAGCGTACTGAACATTGGCAAAACGTAGCAATTTCAGCTTGTGAGCAATCAGGCCGCGCAGTGGTGCCCAATGTATTTCCGCCGATGTCGCTCGAACGCTGGCTAAGTCGCAACCCTATCGCCACCGCCACGCGCATTCAGCTAAACCCCGTTGGCGCAAAGCGCTTGGCGGAGATGCAAAAACCAACTGCGGAGATTCAGCTACTAATTGGCGCAGAAGGTGGCCTTAGCCAAGGTGAAATTGACCTCGCCACCGCGCAAGGATTTCAATCAATAGTACTAGGCCCGCGTATTTTGCGCACAGAAACTGCCGCGTTAACCGCTATTTCAGTCATGCAATCTGTTTGGGGCGATTTTTAATCTAGCCAGATAAAACCAAACACAACCATCCGAAAGGCATCCTCCACTGAAATATCGCCTATAAATTATTTGTATTTTTTACAATTTTAATTTATATTTATGTAAATTATACAAATACCAAGAGTGTTTTATTATGTCCCTAGGCAATTTTATTCGCACTAAACGCAAATCGCTCAACTTAACATTGCAACAACTTGCCTCTAAAATTGAGGCTGATGCAGGTAATTTGTCACGTATCGAACGGGGTGAGCTGGGTGTATCGGAAGTGCTATTACGCAAAATTGCAATAGCTTTGAATACAACGCCCGCTAACCTTTACGCTGAGAGTGATGCCACAGAAGCGCCATTTGGCGTAAACGAGCAGCAATCCGCCTATCTGGCAGCACCTACGCAAGCTTCATACAAAATCAGCCAAACCAACGCTAAAGATTTTGTACATTGGTTTCGCTCTGCCGCGCCTTATATTCACGCGTTTGGTGGGCGTACCTTTGTAATCGCCTTTGGTGGTGAGGTCGTTGATGAGCAGCAATTCATCGCGCTATCGCACGACCTGAACCTACTTGCCAGCCTAGAAGTTAGGCTGGTACTGGTACATGGTGCACGCCCGCAAATTGAGCAGCGCTTAAAACGCGACAAACTCACGCCCATATTTCATAACGGTTTACGCGCAACTGATGACAAAGCCATGGAAGCAGTTAAAGAAGCCAACGGTGCAGTGAGAGTTGAAATTGAAGCACTGCTTTCAATGGGGATTACCAACTCGCCGATGGCAGGCTCCGACATTCGTGTGGCGAGTGGCAACTTTGTAACGGCTAAACCTTTAGGCGTGCGCGATGGTGTTGATTTGCAGCACACAGGTGAAGTGCGCAGGGTGGATGCTGTAGGCATTCAGAAGCGCTTGGATGATGGCGAATTAGTGATGCTATCTCCACTTGGCTATTCACCCACTGGTGAGGCTTTTAATTTAAGCCTAGAAGATGTAGCCGTCAGCGCTGCGATTGCACTGGATGCGGATAAGCTCATTTTTTTGATGGATTCTGAAGGTGTACATAATTTACGCGGTGAATTACTGCGTGAAATGACCGCCGAAAAAGCAAAGAACTTTCTGCGTAATGTGCAAGAGAATGAGCAAGCCATCAATGTTTCAGAAGATGTTAATTTTTACCTGCCAGCCGCTGTACGCGCTTGTGAGCATGGCGTGGCACGCACACATCTGATTAGCCGCCATATTGACGGTGCGATTATTCAAGAGCTATTCACGCTTGAGGGTATTGGCACCATGGTAACGGAGTTGAGCCTGGAAAGCATGCGCCAAGCCAATATTGACGATGTTGGCGGCATCATAAAACTGATTGAGCCGCTTGAGGCCGAGGGCATTTTAGTGCGGCGAGGACGTGAGCGTATTGAGATGGAAATTAATCATTTTTACGTGATGGAACACGATAATCGCATTATCGGCTGCGCGGCACTGTACCCGTTTATGGCTGAAAAAACCGCAGAGTTTGCATGCCTGGCGATAGACCCTGCCTACAGAGGCGGCGGGCGGGGCGATAAGTTATTCTACTTTTGCGCCAGCCTAGCTAAAGAACAGGGTCTTAAAAGCATTTTCTGCTTAACTACCCGGACTGAGCACTGGTTTTTAGAACGCGGCTTTGTAGAGCAAACTATAGAAAATCTGCCTGCTGAAAAACAAAAACTTTACAATTTTCAGCGTAAATCTAAAGTGTTTAGCAAAACATTGTAAGTAAATTTTAGTTACAATGACGCAAACTAAACTTGCCAGAAATTAAGCTAACGGAAAACCCATGTTAAGCCAAACTACAGCCGCAAAAAAAGCACAAACCCTCGCTGAGGCGCTACCTTACATTAAACGTTTTTTTGACAAAACCATTGTCATTAAATACGGCGGTAACGCCATGACAGACGAGCATCTTAAAGAGTGCTTTGCACAAGACGTGGTGTTATTAAAGCTTGTTGGCATGAACCCAGTGGTGGTGCACGGTGGTGGACCGCAAATTAACGAGATGCTCGATAAGCTTGGCAAAAAAGGTGAGTTTATTCAAGGCATGCGTGTGACTGATGCTGAAACCATGGATGTGGTAGAAATGGTGCTTGGCGGGCAGGTAAATAAAGAAATCGTTAATCTCATTAACCGCCACGGCGGCAAAGCCGTTGGCCTGACTGGGCAAGACGGTAATTTTATTCACGCGCATAAGCTGTTGATGGCCGATAAAGATGATGCCAGCAAAATGATTGATATTGGGCAAGTGGGTGAAATCAGCGCAATTGATCCGAGCATTATCAACTTTTTAGACACAGGCGACTTTATCCCAGTTGTTGCCCCTATCGGTGTAGGTAAAGATGGTGAAACTTACAATATCAATGCCGATGTGGTTGCAGGCAAGCTGGCTGAAATTTTAAATGCAGAAAAATTGATTTTACTAACCAATACACCGGGTGTATTGGATAAAAATGGTGAGTTGCTGACAGGTTTAACGCCAAAGCAAATTGATGACTTAGTCGCTGACGGTACGCTATCTGGCGGCATGCTACCTAAAATCAGCTCCGCTTTAGATGCCGCGCGCAGTGGCGTTAAAGCCGTGCATATTATTGATGGGCGTGTGGAACACGCGCTGTTGCTTGAAGTTCTGACTGATGAAGGTGTGGGGACTTTAATAAAAGCAAAATAATTTTAGGTTTTACATGACCACTAAAATCTGGATTTTTGACTTAGACGACACGCTCCACAACGCCTCCGCGCACGTATTTCCAGTGATGAATCACGCCATGACTCAGTACATGATGGATGCGTTAGATTTAGACGAGCCTGCTGCGCACAAGATGCGTCAACATTATTGGCGCATCTATGGCGCCACCCTCAAAGGACTGATGCGCCACCATGACATTGACCCGCATCACTTTTTAAACGAAACCCATCGGTTCGAGAATTTACCCGAGCTGATCATTCAAGCAAAACGTCTTCGGCACATGTTGCAAGGCCTGCCTGGACGTAAGTTAGTATTTACTAACGCCCCGCGCAACTACGCCACCCGCGTGCTAGAGCTATTGGGGATTGATGATGTTTTTGAGTTGATATTTAGCGTGGAATCTACCCAATTTCATGCAAAACCGTCAACGCGTGGGTTTCAACAACTGCTTAAAACCATTAAAGTTAAAGCGTGCGACTGTATCATGCTAGAAGATAGCTTGCCGGCACTGATGACTGCAAAACGGCTTGGCATGAAAACAATCTGGATAAGCAAACAATTAAAAAAACCCAATTTTGTTGATTATCGGCTATCCACAGTGTTAGCACTCACTCACCTTAGGCTATAATTAAATAATCATTTGTGAGGAACATAAAAATGGCAGGCGAACGCAAACAACAAATTTTAGAAACGCTGGCTAAAATGCTAGAGTCGCCCAAACGGGAAAAAATAACCACCGCTTCATTAGCCGCAAAGCTAGAAGTCAGTGAAGCTGCGCTTTATCGTCACTTTGCCAATAAAGCGCAAATGTTTGAAGGCCTGATTGCATTTATTGAAGAAACGGTTTTTGGCTTAATCAACAAAATTAGCGCGGAAGAAGCTGACGGCTTAAGACAAGTGCAACGGATTGTGACCATGCTGTTAGTATTTGCAGAAAAAAATCCGGGGATGACGCGCGTGCTTATTGGTGACGCGCTTGTGAATGAAGATGAAAAGTTGCAACTACGCATTAACCAGTTGTACGATCGCATAGAGGCAACACTCAAACAAAGCCTGCGTATTGCTGATACGCAACACGCTAACTTGCCGGCCGGAAGCAAAAGTGTTGCTGAGGCGCGCGCTAATTTAATGGTATGCTTTGTGGTGGGCCGCTGGCAACAATTTGCCAAGAGCGGTTTTAAACGCAAGCCAACAGAATTTGCTCAGGAGCAATTGGGCTTATTAAGCTAATGGCGTAAACGCTGAATTTAAGACGATAGGTTCAACCAGCGTTACAACTCCATTCTTTGTTAAGACAGCGTTAAAAAGGCAGCGAATCATGGTCACGCATAATCAGGCAATAAAAGCCCTATCACCTGCTGATTACCTCATCATTGAAAAAGAGCATCTACTCTTTGATAAGTTCTTAATTGACTTGCGTAACACCTGTGCTTGCAGTAGCTTAAACCAGCACCCCGATTGCGAGCGCTGCGATCATGAAAAAATGACCTCGTGCCAAGGTCGGTTGCCTTCATACTTGTTTTATATCTCAGACCTTGCAGCTAAGCATTTTGAGCATGAAGAACAAATTATGTTAAGCAGACCGCATGTGACAGAGCAATACGAATACTTTCGTGCGCACCGCCAAGCGCATCTTGAGATTATGGATAAGTTGCAGGCACTGACAGATGCGTGCTTTTCAGTGGATAGCACAAACAATCCAGCTGAAACATACCGCCAGTTTCACCAAGAACTTTCTGATATGTTTGAAGCGCATGATCACGCTTTTGATGATCCATTTATTCAATCAACTAAAACTTAACCCATAGATTAAGATAGACTTTTTACGTATTTTTTTATTGCGCAGGAGAACAACTTGGGCGGCACAATTTTTGGCTTTACTGAAACGCAAATTACTGACTTTGGCATGACTTATGGCGTTGGCGGCTTAATGTTGTTAATGATTTTTATCGTCGGACATTTAGCCTGGGAAGCTAAAGTAGGGAAATTTGGCACTTTTATTTTATTTTTAGGGTTAACCTTTGGGTTAGTGGGATTTGTAGCCAAATACTTTATTCAGAACTCACTGGGTATTTAACCGACGTTTACACAACATTTAGGCACCATCAATTTAGAGATTTAGTATTGCCCGATAAACCGCTTCTCTTTCCACAGGTTTAGCATTAGCCAGCTTAGAAAAAGTCTCATCATGCAACCGCCTTATTTTACGGCGGTTTGATTTGATATCCACTTCGCGCCACCCCATTAGCACCAACCAATCCCACAACTCCGTAGTCATAGGCTCCGTTACCTTAATCGCTATTTGTTGTTTTGTAATGTAAACATTAATGGCTGGACGCTTGCTTGCACGGACTAAGCGCCGACGCTCTTTAGCTGGCTTACCGCCAAAAATCATAGTTTTCAACGCATCAAACATGTAATGACCTTTTTACTTTTAAAGTTTCGCTCATCATACAGCATGGTCTAATCCTCAATTAAGCTTGGCAGTCACGGCAAATGTTAAATTTTGTAAACGATCAATCTACATTACCAATTTAATTGCCTGTAGCCTTGCCTCAAATACTGCTACTTTAATTTTTTCAGTGTCACTATAGGCTTTAGCCACTGCCCCCGCATCCACGCTTGATGCTGCCGCTAATACTTTCAACATAAAATCTGCGGCTGGCGTTGGGTTATGTTCAAAGCCTGTTCTGCCGCGCGTATCCGCTTCACAGGCTTTTAAAAAATCCTTAAACCGCTCAGGTTGACGAATTGCGTCGAGCTGAATTAAAAACTCCAGCAATGTACTGGTACGCATCTGTGGTGCCTGAAATAATTTACCATGAAACTTGGTCACCATAACGCCCAGTTCTTTACAATCGTTAGGCACACGTAAACGTTTGCATATTTCTTTGAGCAGGCTAACACCACGCTCTTCATGCCCAATGTGACGTGGTAGCACGTCCATTGGCGTAGTGCCTTTGCCTAGGTCGTGCATCAAAGCGGCAAAGCGTATGGCTAAGCTAAAGTTTTGTTGTGCTACATAATCAATTACCATCATCACATGCACGCCGGTATCGACTTCCGGATGATGTTGCGCTGGCTGCGGCACACCCCACAGCTTATCCAGTTCTGGCAATAGCTTCTGTAAAGCGCCACAAGCGCGTAGCACCTCAAACATACGCGATGGTTTTGCTTCCATCAAGCCTTTGGCAAGCTCCTGCCAGACGCGTTCTGCCACCAGTGCATCCACTTCACCGGCATCTACCATTTGCCGCATTAAAATCATGGTTTCTGGCGCGATGCTAAAGTCTGTTAGTCGCGCCGAAAAACGAGCGACGCGTAAAATACGCACTGGGTCTTCAGCAAAAGCGTCGCTCACATGACGTAGCGTTTTAGTGTTGAGATCAGCCAGCCCGTTAAATGGATCAACTAATTGTCCATCATTGCCTTTAGCAATTGCGTTGATGGTTAAATCACGGCGTGCTAAATCTTGTTCCAAGGTGACGTCAATTGAGGCATACACGCTAAAACCTTTATAACCCTTTGCGGTTTTTCTTTCGGTGCGTGCCAAGGCATATTCATCATGCGTTTGCGGATGTAAAAAAACAGGGAAGTCTTTGCCTACAGGCCTAAAGCCAGCCGCTACCATTGCCTCCGGGGTGCTGCCAACCACCACGTAATCTTTGTCTTTTACTGCAAAGCCTAGCAACTCGTCACGCACAGCACCGCCGACCAGATAAGCCTGCTTTGCGATATCTGATGCGGCACTCACTTAATGGTTACCGAGCTGCAATACTGCGAAAACGGTCGTATGCACCGCGTGGGGTTTGGTCAACCAGATATTCAGCAATCACCGCCTCTAACGCAGTAGGTTGTACGCCCAATATCGCAGGTATCGGTTGTTGGCTAACGCTGTCTATTTCCATTGAGCGGACATTGTCACGCGACATGAGTTTGATGGGTAATAATTCCATCATAAAGGCTTGCGCATACGAGAGCGTATCGTTTAAACCGATGATTGGCCGTTGCAAACCTAATGTATGCATCACTTGTTGTACCAGCTCGCGGAAGGTATATACGGTAGGCCCTGCCAACTCGTAGCTTTGGCCAAAGGTAGCCGTATTTTCCAGACTGTTAACAAAACAACTGGCAACATCTTCTACCCAGATTGGTTGAAATTTTGCCTTGGGTTTTGCAAGCAGAATAGCGGGTAAAAACTTAATGAGCGTGGCAAATAGGTTAATAAAACGATCACCACGTCCAAAAATAATAGATGGTTTAAAAATGGTGAGGTTAAGTTGATTGCTAAATGCCAGCAACGCTGATTCCCCCGCCGCCTTAGAACGTAAATACTGGCTAGGTGCACTGTTGGCAGCCTGCAAACTGCTCATGTGCAATAGGCGCTTAATGCCTAAATCTGCACAAATTTTAGCAAGCTGTGCCGGCATTTGGTGGTGCATGGTGTTAAAACTTACACGCCGGCTTTGATGCAAAATCCCAACCAAATTGATCACCGCATCCATGCCCCTTAAAGCTGAATTTAAGGCATGGTAGTCCAAAATGTTGCATTCAAGCAAACTTACATTAGGTAGTAAAATTAAGTGCTTTGCCACGTCGTAACGACGTGTTAACACTGTGACCAAGTAACCTGCTGCCGCCAGCTTAGCCACTACCGCACTACCTACAAAACCTGAACCGCCTAATATCGCTACTTTTTTTATTTGCATGTTTAACCTTTGTTTTTTATATAACCCTAAAATCACCCTTATCCAGAATTAGCAACACTTGCCAGCTATGCTGGCTTTAGTGGTGCTTATCAGTTTGTTCTGATTAGCAAGACTTGCTGGTTTACCAGTTTTAGTCGCGCTTATCAGTTTGTTCTGGTTAGCAAGACTTGCAACACAGGCACTCCGATTTTCTAATGGCTGAAGCCATTGAAAAGCCGTATGCCAGCTGGCTGGCTTTAATGTGGTTTTCGTGGACTGTTTTAATTTTTACAGAAAGCTATTCACTCTCCGCTAATATCGTTTCCGGCTGGCCGCTGCCAGGCACTACACCCATGCGCGACTTCAAGCTTTGTATGCTAGTACCTAAGCGCGGGGCATACATCTGTGCATTAGCCATCACTTTTTGCACATAGCCTCTTGTTTCACTAAATGGAATTGATTCTATATAAATAGCTGCTTCCAACGGTTTAGTTGCCACCCAACGCCTTGCCCGGCTTGGGCCTGCATTGTAAGCGGCGGTTGCCATCACCGCCTGGCCGTTCATTAACTCTAATGTGTAGCGCATATAGTAAGTGCCAATGCCAATGTTAGTGGGTAAATCATGAATCATGTCATTGCTATAGCCATCTAAACCCATCCGTTTAGCGGCCCATTTTGCCGTGGTTGGCATAAGTTGCATGAGGCCTGCAGCACCCACGCCTGATTTTGCATAATGCATAAAACGGCTTTCTTGACGCACCAAACCGAACACCCAGGCTTCATCTAAATTTTGCTGATTGGCCGAAAAGCGCATTAAATCACGATAAGGGGTTGGGTAACGTAAATTAAAGTCATGCACTTGCCTGGTATTATCTGCCGTACTAATCGCAACGTCATACCATTGTTGGCGTGCTGCATACTCAGCCGCGGCCAGCAACTCTTTATCATTAAAACCGCGCGTGGCCCAAACCCACTCAGCCCTTGCTTCCCAGCGCAGGTCAAGGCGTTGCAGCTCAAGCGCACGCTTAATAGCCGGCTGACTGGCAATGGCCGTTACTTCTAATTCAGTTGCGGTGTACTGAAGCGGTGGATTTCCCATCACACTGTCTAACTCCTCAGCCGCCAGCCAGCCATAATAATGGCGCTCTTTAGATAGCGGGCCAAATATAGCATTTGCTTCCGCCTGTGCATTCATGGCTTTTAACGCGCGCGCTTTCCAATAACGCCATGCACCTTCTTCAGCCTGTTTGGGTTGCATTGCTGATACGGCATCTTTCACCACAGCCCAGTTTTCCGCACGTAAAGCTGCACGCACCTGCCAAGCCAATTGCTCGCTATCTAAGTCTATGCCTTTGGCTAATTCGTAGTAGTTAAGCGCATCAGGGTGATGGCTACGTGCCGCATGGTAAGCGATTCGCCCCCAACCAAAAGCGCGGTTTTCAGTTGAAAAATTAGTTTGTAGTCGATTAAATACTGCAATGGCACTTTCAATATTGTTACGTGCCAAGCGATCCAGCGCATAAAGATTGATCTCAATGCCAGTGCGCGTTTTGAATGAAACACTCACCGTCACATTCGTTTTTTTAGTCCCCGATTTAACGCTGCTTGGTTTATTTTCTAGCAAAGCTTGTGGCGTCAAGTTTGCAATATCCAATAGATTAAGATTTTTTTCATCAAAATCAGGCAGACGTTTAGTAATGCTTTTGGCAAGACTTAATTTTCCACCTTGCAATGCTAACCTGAACCTTACCCAAATATCATCGGTACTTAACACCCCTGTTTGTTGCATAAGATCAAATAATTGATTACAACTACTGGGCAAATCCGTCGTTGTGAACCATAAATTTCTAGCATCAGCGCCCACATCAACCTCGGCAAGCTGCATTTTTCCAAACAAGGCATAACACTGTAGCGTGGTATCTTCACGTTTAAAATAAGTATATTCGTCAAAAAATGCAGCCCAATTCTGTTGCTTGGCTAATTTTTTCAGCCACTCACCGCGCAAACGGTCAGCAAACGGCATATCCGCATATTGGGCTAAAAAATTCTGCACTTCTTCATCACGTGCTTGCTCTAATTTAAGCAGCATTAGCCAATAATCAGCATACGGCGCCAATATATATTGCTGTGCTTTAAGTTGGTTTACATCTTCTGCTAGCGCCAACTCATTTTTAGCCGCATAAGATTCACGTGCCTGTTTAAACAATGCCTGATCAGACACTGCGAACGCCTCGCCAGATAAGCACAGCGCGCAAAGAAGGGTTATCAAAAATACATAGTGGCTTTTTAAAGACACTGTGAATTTTCTCAACTTTTTGATGACATTAAACATAGAGTATTCGACGCAATACAAACAGAACCGCCACCACAACCGCTAAAAACAGCGTGTATTTGAGTGTTTGTTTGAAATAGTGCAGGTATTTTCTATCGTCTGTCAGCAAATATGAGCCAAACAGTACCATTGCGGTAATGCCTAACAACACTAACATCAGGCGGATCATTAACACGGCACGCCCCTTTCTTGAACATTGCGTTTGGCAAGCAATTAAGCTAGTAAATTGGTTCCGGCTTTAATTGCTTGGGTTGTGATAAAAATGCAACCGGTGCGTCATCTGCTTGCTCAAAGGTTGTGTATTCCCAAGCGCTTTCATCTTGTAGCAATGCGCGCAATAATTGGTTATTGAGTGCGTGGCCAGATTTATAAGCGTAAAAAGCACCGAGTATCGGGTGACCCAGCATATATAAATCACCAATCGCATCCAATACTTTATGCTTCACAAATTCATCGTCGTAGCGTAAACCGTCAGTATTTAATACGCGGTATTCGTCCAGCACAATCGCGTTATCTAAGCTACCGCCACGCGCTAAGCCGTTAGAGCGTAAATACTCAACCTCATGCATAAACCCGAAAGTACGTGCACGACTAATTTCTTTAATGTAAGAATCAACCGCAAAATCAATTTTGACACGTTTGCCGGAATGATCAAATACCGGGTGATTGAAATCAATTGTAAAGTCTATTTTAAAGCCATGATAAGGCTCAAAACGTACCCATTTATCGGCCTCTTTAACTTCAACAATTTTTTTGACCCGTATAAATTTTTTAGCTGCAGCTTGCTCCACAATACCCGCTTGCTGCAATAAAAATACAAAAGGTCCTGAACTCCCATCCATGATCGGGATTTCAGAAGCATCAACTTCCACATATACGTTGTCGATACCTAAGCCAGCCAATGCTGACATGATATGTTCAACCGTCGCAACGCGGGCGCCATTGGCTTCTAGCGCAGAACACATGCGTGTATCGTGCACTGCGCTTGGCGTAGCCAAGATTTCATTAGGTTGAGGCAGATCAACCCGTTTGAAAACAATACCAGTGTCGGGTGCAGCCGGGCGCAGGGTAAGAGTAACCTTTTCGCCGTTGTGCAAACCAACGCCTATGGCGCTAATCGCTTGTTTTAATGTGCGTTGCTTTAACATATAACTCTCTACTTTTCTGCTCTAAAACGTACTCGCCACTCGATAATGCCCTGCATATTTACCTTATGAATCAAGCAAATAATAACATAATTCAGTGCAACACCCTCAAGCTGGCTTGTGTCGCCTTATCAACAAAAAGCCTTAACTACTTAGTCCGCTTGTTTGCGCAAAAATGCAGGAATATCATACTCTTCCATCCCTGAATTTTTCATCGCATCTACCTGAGCACGACGGCTGTTTGAGCCAAACACTGCTGGGGCGTCATCTTCGACCACCAAACCATTACCGGCCGCAGCTCCGCCAACGTACATTGGTTGACCCGTTGTGCCGTTACGTACTACTTCTTGTGTCATTACACGGAGCTCAGGTTTTTGCTGACGGCGTTGTGCGCCAGTCAAGCCAGTCGCTACCATCGTCACACGTAAACTGTCACCCATGGACTCATCGAATACGTTACCTACAATCACGGTTGCATCTTCCGCAGTAAAGGCTTTAATAGTGTTCATCACATCATAATACTCTTTCATTTTGAAAGCGCTTGAAGTGGTAATGTTCACTAAAACGCCACGAGCGTTCGCCAAATTAACATCTTCTAGTAACGGACTAGCCACTGCTTGCTCAGCTGCAATGCGCGCGCGCTCTGGGCCTGTTGCCATAGCAGAACCCATCATCGCCATGCCCATCTCGCTCATGACTGTGCGCACATCGGCAAAGTCAACGTTGACCATCCCTGCGCAATTGATAATTTCAGCAATGCCTGAAACTGCATTGTGCAACACGTCATTAGCAGCTCTAAACGCTTCCAGAAACGGTACGTCTTCGCCTAATACTTCCATCAATTTTTCGTTAGGAATCACGATCAAAGAATCAACGTACTTTGATAATTCTTCTAGACCATCAGATGCGACTTTAGTGCGTTTACCTTCGAATGAAAACGGTTTTGTTACCACCGCGACTGTCAAAATACCCATCTCTTTTGCAATTTGCGCAATCACCGGTGCGGCACCAGTACCCGTACCGCCACCCATGCCTGCCGTGATAAACAGCATATCTGCACCATCAATCAATTCGGCAATCGCATCGCGGTCTTCTAATGCGGCTTCGCGGCCTACTTCAGGTTTAGCGCCCGCGCCTAAACCCCTGGTCATGGCTTCACCCATTTGCAATACTGTTTTGGCCTGGCTTTTTTTCAAAGCTTGCATATCGGTATTAGCGCAAATAAATTCCACGCCACCGACGTTTTTTTCAATCATATGTGCAACGGCGTTGCCACCGCAACCACCTACACCGATGACTTTAATGACGGCTTCTTGTGAATTTCTTTCCATTATCTCAAACATTTTACTGCCTCCTCTTTTTTTAAAAATAGTGGATAGCTGTTAGTCCATCACCGTTAGCTGATACTTGCAACCAACGACCTAAGACTCTGCCAACTACCACCCACTAACTACCACTTACCTATCTAACTACCAAATCACACCTTAAAAATTTCCTGCAAACCAGCGCTTCATTTTTTCTAAAATTCTGCCAAATGAGCCCGATTCCAGCTCACCATTGATATGTCTTTCCAGCTGTTGCTTACCCATCAACACTAAACCCACACCTGTGGCGTATCTTGGATTGCCAACCACATCTGACAGGCCGCCCACATATCGCGGCATGCCTAAGCGCACCGGCACGTGAAAAACCTCTTCACCTAACTCCACCATGCCGCGCATCATGGCCGAACCGCCAGTAATCACAATGCCAGACGCGATCATTTCTTCCATCCCGCTACGGCGTAACTCATTGAGTACCAGCTCATAAAGCTCAACCACTCGCGGCTCCAGCACCTCCGCCAAGGTTTGCACTGATAACTGACGCGGGTCACGACCATCCACACCCGGCACTTCAACCACTTCACGCGGGTCAGCCAATTGACGCAATGCGCAACCGTGCTTGATTTTGATGTCTTCTGCCGATTGCGTCGGCGTACGGAACGCAACAGCCACATCGTTAGTCATTTGGTCACCGGCAATCGGAACCACAGCGGTATGGCGAATCGCCCCTTGCTTGAACACTGCAATATCAGTAGTGCCGCCACCAATATCGACTAAGCAAACACCTAATTCTTTTTCATCATCTGTCAGCACGGCCAAGCTTGATGCCAAGGGCTGTAGAATTAAATCGCTCACTTCTATGCCGCAACGTTTAATGCACTTCACAATATTTTGCGCAGCGGCCACTGCACCTGTCACGATATGTACTTTTACTTCCAGCCTCATGCCGCTCATGCCTAGTGGTTCGCGTACGTCTTCCTGGCCGTCAACTATGAATTCTTGCGTCAGGATATGTAAAATCTGCTGATCCGCAGGCAAGGCAATGGCGCGAGCGGTTTCAATCACACGATCGACATCCATTTGTGAAACTTCAGCGTCTTTAATTTTCACCATGCCATGAGAGTTAATACTCTTAATGTGGCTACCGGCAATACCGGTATAAACATTATTGATTTTGCAATCAGCCATCAACTCAGCCTCTTCTAACGCACGCTGAATCGATTGCATGGTTGACTCTATGTTCACCACCACACCTTTTTTTAAGCCGCGAGAAATATGCTGCCCCAGCCCAATCACTTTAAGTGTGCCTTCAGGTTGTAGCTCAGCAACAATCGCCACAATTTTTGATGTGCCTATATCCAAGCCTACAATTAAATTTTTATCTTCTTTGGTTCTACTCATCATTTACCCCTTCCGTGAACTTAAGTCACGGCTCCTGTCTGTTTTTTTACGGTGTCTGTTGGCTTAATCTCTTTGGGTTTAATCACCTCAATTGGTCTGCGCAGAGCGAATCCATTGGGATAGCGCAAGTCTGCATACGTGATTTTTTTATTCAACGCGACAATCGTGCTGCCATAAACTTTGGTAAATTTTTCTAAACGTGGCTGCATATCAGTCCTGCCTAACTCAACAACCATGCCATCTGTTGTGTTAATTTGCCATGCACGTCTAGGTGTTAATGCCAATATCGCAATGTCTAAGTTAGCCGTTTTTAATACTTTATTAAATGCATCATATTGCGATGCAAGCTCTATCACACTGTCATCCGGGCCATAAAACACAGGCAAATCATTACTGGTTGCCGCATGAAATAATTCGCCATGCGTATTTACCAACGCCACACTGCCCCAACGTGCAAAGGCTTGATGCTCTTCAATCATGACTTCCAACTTATCTGGCCAGCGTCTGCGCACGCTCACATTGCGCGCCCAAGGGAGCTTTTCAAAGGCATCGCGTGCGGCGATTAAATCTAGGGTGAAAAAATTCCCTTTCAAATGTTTTGCAGCAATCAGCTTCACTTGCTCCCGCGTTACATGGGTTAACTGGCCGTCAACTTTCACCTCGCGTAGCGGAAAAATCGGCAAATGCACCACCACATATAGCGCAGCGTATAGCATCACCACCACACTCATCGCAAACAAGAGGTTGGCTATCCAGTTAAGTAAAGCGGGTTTATCCCACATGTGCCAACTCCAAAATGCGTATCACCAAGGCATCAAAACTAATCCCTGCCGCCTTTGCTGCCATCGGCACTAAGCTATGATCTGTCATACCTGGGCTAGTATTCACTTCTAAAAAGTAATGATTACCCTGGGCGTCCATTAAAAAATCCACACGCCCCCAGCCACTGCAACCAATCGCCTTAAACGCCTGCAAAGCTTCATGCTGAATCTGCGCTTCTTTGTCGCTACTCAAACCACACGGACATAAATACTCAGTGTCATCACGCAGGTATTTGGCCTCAAAATCATAAAATTCATTTTTTGGCACAATACGCACAATCGGCAACGCCTTGTCGCCCAAAATACCTACGGTGTATTCACCACCGCCTACAAACTGTTCGGCGATGACCAATGGGTCAGATTTAGCCGCTAATTCATAAGCTGCTTTCAAGTCGCCAGCTTGCTTTACTTTGCTAATGCCGATGCTAGACCCTTCATTCGCCGGTTTTACAAATAACGGCAGCCCTAGCTTTTGTTCTATCGCTGCAAAGTCTGAATCAGCTTTCACCAACTCAAAGGCTGGGGTGCTAATGCCCGCGGCTGACCAAATCATCTTGGTACGCCATTTATCCATGCCAATCGCCGATGCCATCACACCGCTACCGGTATAAGGAATACCCAATAATTCCAATGCACCTTGCATCGCACCATCTTCACCAAAACGCCCATGCAAAGAAATCATCGCAATATCGAAATTTTCCAAGTCATGCAACGGGCGGCTGGCAGGATCAAAAGCGTGTGCATCCACACCTTGCCGCTGCAAGGCCGCTAGTACGGCCGCGCCGCTCTTAAGCGACACTTCACGCTCACCGGACTTACCACCTAACAGCACAGCTACTTTTCCAAAATTACGCATTATTATTTAACCTCCAGCTCACTTAATGAAAGCTCGCCCAATACTTTGACTTCCTGTTGCAACAAAACGCCTTGCTGCTCAAGCACGGTATCGCGCATGTGCTTAATTAACAGTTCAATATCCAGTGCGGTTGCACCACCGACGTTCACAATAAAATTGGCATGTCTTTCTGACACCTGAGCACCACCAATGATGTAACCTTTTAATCCGCTCGCCTCTATCAACCTTGCGGCATAATCACCTGCCGGGTTCCTGAAAGTTGATCCTGCACTTGGCATATTTAGCGGCTGTGACGCCAAGCGTTTGGCTAGTAATTCTTTAATTTTTTGTGCAGACGCATGTGCATCCCCTTTTTCTAAACCAAGCCAAGCCGCAACAAACCACTCATCAGCCACCGGTTTTTCAACATGGCGATAGCTTGGAATAAACGCTGCCGCATCACGCGTATTGAGCTCACCACTTCTGTTAATGGTCGTTACGCGCTTCACCACGTTCCAGGTTTCACTACCGTAGCAGCCTGCATTCATGGCAAGTGCGCCACCTAATGTGCCAGGAATCCCCGCAAAAAACTCTCCACCCTGTTTTGCCTCTTTAGCGCAAAATTTTGCCAATTTCGCACAGGTCACGCCTGCCTCGGCATACACAAGCTCACCCTCCATTTTTAATGTGGTGAGTACGTTATGCATCAACACCACCGTGCCGCGTACACCGCCGTCTCGCACCAACAAATTCGAACCCAAGCCGATAAAATAAACTGGTTGTGCGGCATCTAGGTTATGTAAAAATGCGCTCAAATCATCCAGCCCAGCCGGGATATACAGCTGATCTGCACGACCGCCCACACGCCAACTGGTATAGCGTGCCAAAGGTTCGTTCAATAGTAATTTTGGCGTCACCAAGGTCATGCTGTAGCCAATCCCCTCAGTTGCAACTCTTTAGTCTTTAACGCCACATGGCCAATAGAGCCGGCTCCCATCACAATTACTACGTCATCAGCTTGTGCTACATCTAAAATCGCCTGTGGCAACTCATCTGTTGTTTCTACAAATAAAGGCTCAACCTTACCCGCCACCCGAATCGCACGAATGAGCGAACGTGTGTCCGCTGCCACGATGGGCGCTTCACCTGCAGAATAGACTTCCGTCAGCAACACCACATCTGCGCTTGAAAGCACTTTTACAAAATCTTCAAAGCAATCACGCGTACGGGTATAACGATGCGGTTGAAACGCCATCACCAAGCGCCGATTAGGGAAGGCCCCGCGCGCGGCAGCAATCACCGCCTGCACTTCCACTGGGTGGTGACCGTAATCATCAATTAGCGTAAACGTACCTGCTGTATTACCGTTACGTGGCGTGGCTTGAATTTCACCATAGCGCTCAAAGCGCCTGCCCACACCTTTAAATTCTTTTAACGCTTTAATGATGGCTGCATCCGGCACGTTAAGCTCACTGGCAATGGCAATGGCAGCTAAGGCATTTAGCACATAATGGTTGCCGGGGAGATTAAGCGTGACATCAAACTCGGTGGTAACGCCGTTAATGCGTTGCACAGTGAAGTGCATTTTGCCGTCATCCGCACGTATATTTTTAGCGCGCACACGTGCATCTTCACTCAAACCGTAAGTCATTACCGGCTTAGTCACACGCGGCAAAATCTCGCGAATGTTAGCGTCATCAATGCATACCACCGCCATGCCCCAAAACGGCAATTGCTGTAAAAACTCGACAAACGCACTTTTAAGCTTTTCAAAGCTATGCTCATAAGTGTCCATATGGTCATGATCAATGTTCGTCACCACCGCCATCACCGGCGTCAAATGCAAGAATGAAGCATCAGACTCATCCGCCTCTGCCACAATATATTCACCCGAGCCAAGTTTTGCATTGGCATTGGCGGCCTCTAATTTGCCACCAATCACAAACGTAGGATCCATGCCTGCTTCAGCCAGAATACTGGCGATTAAGCTAGTGGTAGTGGTTTTACCGTGCGTACCGGCAACAGCGATACCCTGTCTAAAGCGCATTAACTCTGCCAGCATCAGCGCACGCGGCACCACTGGGATGTTTTTAGCACGCGCTGCTTTTACTTCCGGGTTTTCTTCATTCACTGCAGATGACACTACAACCACATCGGCATCTTTAACATTTTCTGCCACATGGCCTTGATACACGGTTGCACCAAACGCAGTTAAGCGTTTTGTCGTTACATTGCTAGCCAAGTCTGAACCACTGACATTAAAGTCCAGATTGATTAATACTTCAGCAATGCCGCTCATGCCGGAGCCGCCAATACCTACAAAGTGTATATTTTTTACTTTATGTTTCATTGTGCTACCTCCAGGCAAATAGCTGCCACATCCGCTGTTGCTTCCGGCTTACCCAAAACACGTGCAAATTTAGCCATTTTCAGACATTGCTCACGGTCTAGATCACCTAAAATCTTTGCCAATTTTTCTACACTCAATTCTTTTTGCTGCACTACAATAGCGGCGCCTGCCTCGGCCAGATAAGCCGCATTGGTCGTTTGGTGGTCATCTACCGCAAACGGAAACGGCACCATTAGCGATCCTATTCCAACTGCTGAAACCTCAGCCACAGTGAGCGCGCCTGACCGACAAATCACAAAATCTGCCCATGCATACATGGCGGCCATATCATCAATAAATGCACGCGCATCTACTGCTACACCAGCTTTTGCATAGTTATTTTTAAGTGTTTCAATATGTTTCACACCTGCCTGATGCACCACCTGCGGGCGCTGATCTACAGGCAGTTTTGCTAACGCTTGCGGAATCACTTCATTCAAAGCCTGCGCACCTAAACTACCGCCGACTACCAACAGTCGCAATGTGCCTTCACGTCCTGAAAAACGCTGTTCAGGTGCATCTAAATTTGCAATATCAGCCCGCACCGGATTGCCCACCAGGACTGCTTTATCACCGAAGGCCGCAGGAAAAGCCGCCAAAACACGGGTAGCAACTTTAGCTAATACCTTGTTCGTTAAGCCGGCTACCGAATTTTGTTCATGTATCACCAATGGCTTACCTAATAATCTCGCCATCAAGCCACCTGGGAATGCTGCAAAACCACCCATACCCAATACCACGTTAGGCTGATGTTTTTTTAATGCCTCAACGCTTTGGCTAAACGCTTTCACCAGCTTCACCGGTAACGACACCCAACCCAATAAGCCTTTACCGCGCACACCTTGCATGGTGATTGTGGCTTTGTCGTAACCCTTGCCCTCTATCAGGCGATTTTCCATGCCGCCTTGGGTGCATAGCCAAACGATTTTCCAGCCCTGCGCCAATAAGTGGTCTGCCACTGCCATTGCAGGATAAACATGACCACCAGTACCGCCTGCCATCACCATTAAAGTTTTTGTCAGCGCTTGGCTCATACAGGTAACCCCTTCTGTAGCCGGCGGTTTTCAAAGTCAATACGCAACAATATCGCCATTGCGATGCAGTTTGCCAAAATGCCGCTACCGCCAAACGAGAGCAATGGCAGTGTCAGGCCTTTGGTCGGCAACAGTCCCATATTCACACCCATATTGATAATTCCCTGCACGCCGATCCATACACCTAACCCTTGTGCCAACAACGCACCGAAATAGCGTTCATTGGCAATAGCTTCTTTGCCAATACCAAAAGCTCGAATCACAATCCATGTAAACAAACCCACCACCGTAGCTACGCCCACAAAGCCAAGCTCCTCTGCAATCACAGCCAGTAAAAAATCCGTATGGGCTTCCGGTAAATACAGTAATTTTTCTACACTTGCACCCAGCCCAACGCCAAACCACTCGCCGCGTCCAAACGCAATCAGCGCATGTGAAAGCTGGTAACCTTTACCATACGGATCTGCCCATGGGTCCATAAAACCGATCACGCGTTCAAGGCGGTAAGGTGAGCTCCAGATCAGAAACACAAACCCCACTACCAGTAAGATAATCAACCCCACAAATATGCGCGCATTGATACCGCCCAGCCAAAGAATAGAAATAGAAATCGCAGCAATCACGGCAAATGCGCCAAAATCCGGCTCACGTAGCAACAAACCACCTACCAGCAACATCACCAGTAGCATCGGCATAAAGCCTTTGGTGAAACTATCCATCACGGCAGCTTTACGTACGGTGTAATCAGCCACGTACATGGCGGCAAATAATTTCATCAGCTCAGAAGGCTGCAAGTTAATAACAAACAAAGACAGCCAGCGACGGCTACCGCCAACAACACGCCCGATGCCTGGAATCAGCACCAGCACCAGTAACGCCAAGCCTAGTAAGAACAAATACGGCGCCATTTTTTGCCACCACGCCACGGGAATGTTAAATACCACGAAAGCCGCACTTAAACTGATGACCAAAAAGATAGCTTGGCGCACTAAGTAATAACTACTGTTATGCCCGACAGCTCTATCTGCCTCAGCAATCGCAATTGAGGATGAATACACCATCACCAAGCCTAAGCCTAATAAAATCAAGGTGACCCAAAGTAATCCCTGATCATAATTAGGCGTGTTGATACGTTCGCGGTTGAGCATGGTGGCGATCATGCGACCTCCTTCAAACGCTGCACCGCACTGACAAACACTTCTGCACGATGCACATAATTTTTGAACATATCAAAGCTGGCGCACGCGGGAGATAGCAACACAGCATCGTCTTTTTGTGCCAGTCTTTTTGCAATATTGACCGCTTCTGGCAAATCTATTGCCTGATATAAAGGCACGCCTGTTTTTAGCAACTCGGCTTCAATCAATGGCGCATCACGCCCTATAAGCACCACCGCGCGCGCATTCGCTGCAACAATATCTGTTAATGGTGAAAAGTCCTGGCCTTTACCATCACCGCCCGCAATCAACACCACTTTTTGTGGCAACCCTGACAATGCCGCGCAGGTAGCACCGACATTGGTACCTTTTGAATCATCGTAATAATCAACGTCATCAATGTTAGCAACCCATTCCACGCGGTGCGGCAACCCTTTAAAGTTATAAAGGGTTTGAATAATCGGCACGTAATCCAAACCAATGCCCCGGCACAGCGCAATCGCCGCCAAAGCGTTGGCGGCGTTGTGTAAACCTGCGATTTTCAAATCTTGCATGTTGATCAAATCATGCTCACCGCAACTTAACCAGGTTTCACCCTGAACATCTCTTAAACCGTAACTATGTTCATCCTCGGTCGCATCCAAACCAAATGTCACTTGCGCCAACTTAGAACGCGCCATCATCATGCTCCACGCGTCGTCACGGTTAAGTACTTGCAGCTTCGCGTTGTAAAAAATACGCGCCTTGGCAATTGCATAATCCTGCATGCTAGCGTATCTATCCATGTGATCTTCTGACAGGTTCAGCATGGTGGCTGCATTAACTTGCAAGCTACTGGTCGTTTCTAATTGAAAGCTTGAAAGCTCTAATACATAAACATCCGGTGTTTCCATGCTTAACGCATCTAGCACTGGCAAACCAATATTGCCAGCGACGATAGTTTTCAAGCCCGCCGCTTTGCACATTTCACCGACTAAAGTTGTCACCGTGGTTTTGCCGTTGACACCAGTAATTGCAATCACTTTTGCGCTACTTGGGCGATACTGCGCAAATAGCTCCACATCACCTACTACATTAATGCCACGTGCAATTGCTGCTTGAATTTGCGGCTCATTTAAAGACACTCCCGGGCTTGCTACCACCAGATCAACATTACTAAAAATTGCTGCGGTAAATGCACCGGTAAAAATACTCACAGTCGGCAACTCAGCTTTAAGTAGATCTAACCCTGGTGGGTTATCGCGGGTATCCGCAACAGACAAACGTGCGCC
The DNA here is from genome assembly GCA_013141495.1 of Methylotenera sp. Classification (GTDB taxonomy): domain Bacteria; phylum Pseudomonadota; class Gammaproteobacteria; order Burkholderiales; family Methylophilaceae; genus Methylotenera. The sequence goes on from JABFQV010000014.1 coordinate 132,440, forward strand.
TTGGCGTTGCAACCAACGCAACGCTGACAGCCCTGTATCGCCAAGGCCTAGCACTAATACTTTTTTGTCTTTTAGTTTTGTCAACTTTCTTCCTTTTTAGGGGTTAGGGGCTGGGATCTTGGGGCTAGAGATGATGTTTCCAAGTTTGTCGATTAAATTAACAC
>JABFQV010000005.1 GCA_013141495.1 Methylotenera sp.
CCTAAATCCTAGCCCCTACCCCCTGATTTACCTGATTTTCAAACTAGCCAAACCAATTAACACCAGCATCATGCTGATAATCCAGAAGCGCACCACTACTTGCGTTTCTTTCCAACCTTTTTGCTCATAATGATGATGCAAAGGTGCCATCAAGAAGATGCGCCTACCTGTCCCGGTTTTGTATTTGGTGTATTTGAAGTACAGCACCTGCAACGCCACTGAAACAGTCTCAATCACAAAAACACCGCCCATAATGAACAAAATGATTTCTTGTCGCACAATGACAGCCACAATCCCTAACGCCGCCCCCAGTGCCAATGCGCCTACGTCACCCATGAATACTTCTGCCGGATAAGCGTTAAACCATAAAAACCCTAAACCTGCGCCCACCATCGCCGCACAGAACACAGCCAACTCGCCCGCCCCAGGCACATAAGGAATGCTTAAATACTTGGAAAAATAAAAGTGACCCGTGACATAAGCAAATATGGCCAAAGCACCCGCCACCATCACGGTTGGCATAATAGCCAGTCCATCAAGACCATCGGTCAGATTCACCGCATTGCTACTACCCACCACCACCAAGTAGGTCAGCACGATAAACGCCAAGCCGCTCATTGGAATGACCAAACTTTTAAAAAACGGAATTAACAAAGTCGTTTCGGCAGGCACTACGGCGGTTTGCTGTAAAAATATTGCCACGCTAAAACCCACCACCGACTGCCAAAAATATTTTTCTTTAGCAGACAACCCTTTAGGATTGCGATGTACAACTTTGCGCCAATCGTCCACCCAGCCAATAATGCCAAAACCCAAGGTGGTGAATAACACCACCCACACAAACCGGTTACTTAAATCTGCCCATAGCAACGTTGATATGGCAATGGAAACCAAGATCAAAGCACCGCCCATGGTTGGCGTACCCGCTTTAATTAAATGCGTTTGCGGGCCATCATCACGCACTGATTGGCCGACTTTGTAGTACGTAAGCTTACGAATCAACGTTGGGCCCACTACAAATGAAATGGTTAACGCCGTAAGCGTGGCAAGCACGGCACGCAATGTGATGTAGTCAAACACGTGAAAACCACGGATATCTTTTGCCAGCCATTGCGCTAATTCGAGTAACATTTTTAAATTCTCCCAATACGCTTATTGTTTGCTTGCTACTAACAAATTCACCACACGTTCCATTTGCATAAAGCGTGATCCCTTTACCAGTACCGTTGTGCTACTTGTGAGCTGAGGCAACACCGCCTCAGCAATCTCTTCCGGCGAGCTAAAATGCTGCGCACCAACACCAAAGCTTTTCACCATTTCAATGCTTAATTTACCTAGGCAATAGAGTGTTGTTAGCCCAGCCGCCTTGGCATAAGCACCAATTTCTGCATGCATATTGTTAGCTTCAGAGCCTAATTCACCCATGTCACCCAATACCAGGATTTTCTCTCCGGCATATTTAGCCAGCACATCTATCGCGGCGCGCATTGAGTCCGGGTTTGCGTTATAAGTGTCGTCAATCAACAGCGCACCATGGCATGCAGCCTTAAGCTCCAAGCGCCCATACACACCGCTAAAATTTTCCAAGCCTTGAGCTATGTCTGCATTTGAAACACCCAATGCAAAAGCGGCTGTACTCGCAGCCAATGCGTTACTGATGTTATGTGCGCCTTGTACTTTTAACTTAAACTCCACGCGACCATTAGGCGTATCTAAATTCATTAAACTAACGCCTTGTAACTCTTGATAGTTAGCCGTGACATCTGCCTGCTGACTTAAGCCAAAAGTGACTACTTTCCTATTCGTATTAAGCGCGAGCCAATCAGCCGCATATTCGCTATCAGCGTTAATTACTGCCACACCGTCAGCCTGCAAGCCTGAAAAAATCTCGCCTTTGGCAAGGGCGATATTTGCACGTGAGCCTAGCTCACCAATATGCGCAGACCCTACGTTGTTAATCACCGCTACATTGGGTTTAGCAATATGTGTTAAGTAATCAATTTCACCCAAATGATTCATACCCATTTCAACTACTGCATACTTGTGGCTTGCATGCATTTTGAGTAGCGTCAGCGGCACACCAATATCGTTATTCAAGTTGCCATAAGTGGCATGCACCTTGTCACTGCCCCTGGCAGCCACACTCAAAATTGCAGCAAGCATTTCTTTAGTGGTGGTTTTACCGTTACTACCTGTGATTGCAACCACAGGTGCGTCAAACTTGCTACGCCAGTATTTGGCTAATTCACCTAAAGCCAAGCGCGTATCCTGCACAAGCAATGCCGGCTCAACCTCAACTGCGCTGTCCGATACCATCACCGCTGCCGCACCTTTTTTAATAGCTTCATCCGCAAATGTATTGCCATCAAAATTTTCGCCTTTAAGTGCCACGAACAGTTGACCCGCTTTGACATTGCGGCTATCACTGCCTACAGAGTCAAACTGCACATCAGCACCCACGCGTTTTGCATTGAGCGCAATAGCAGCTTCAGACAAATGCATCATCATGGTTTCACCGCCACATCATCTGCGGCTACGTCAGATTTAGTTGCCAGATTATCTGAAGCCCTTCTGTTGTATGGGCCTGCGTACACCACCCAATTAGCAAGCACCTCTTCTGCAACTGCGGCATCGCTAAATGGCGCTCTAACGCCTGCGGCTTCCTGATAATTTTCATGCCCTTTACCAGCCACCAGAACAACGTCCCCCTTGCGTGCCAGTTGTATCGCCTGCGCGATAGCACTGGCGCGGTCTGGCTCCATCACGGGTAGAACTGTCATTCCGCGTACTATCTGCTGAACAATATGGTCAGGGTTTTCATTGCGCGGGTTATCTGATGTCACAATCACACGGTCAGCTAACCGAGCGGCTACTGCGCCCATCAATGGGCGCTTACCTGCATCGCGGTCTCCGCCGCAACCAAACACGCAAATCAACTTGCCTTGCACTTGTTCGCGCAATGTTGACAATACATTCTCTAAAGCATCTGGGGTATGCGCATAATCAACCACGACCAAAGGTTTCTCACCGCCGCCAAATTGCTGCATACGCCCAAGCACCGGCTTGATTTTAGCAATCGCCGCCACCGCATCTGACAAACTCACATCAAAAGCCAATAAAGTGGCCAATACCGCCAATACGTTGTAGGCGTTAAAGCGCCCCAGTACCGGCGCGTTAACAACGGCATCGCCTTGCGGCGTAGCCACTTGCATGGTTAAACCATGTTGATGCAATTGCAGTGCTACACCGCGCACCTCGCCGTGCGTCAAACCGTAAGTCATTACAGGCTTACTCTGCATGTTGAGTGATGCAGCAACGCCTTGCCCAAACGCATCATCCGCATTCAGTATCGCCATGCCCAGCCCTTGCCAGGCAAACAATTGCTGCTTGGCAGCCGCGTAATCTTGCATGGTTTCGTGATAATCAAGATGGTCACGCGTTAAATTGGTCAGCACAGCTAAGTCAAACTCCACACCATTGACACGGCCCTGATGCAAGCCATGTGATGAAACCTCCATGGCAACGGCATCTGCTCCATGCTGCACATAGTCAGCCAGCATGGCTTGTAACAGAATTGCATCGGGCGTGGTGTTACTCGCCTCGACCAAGCCCATGCCGTGAGCATCAACAAAGCCATTGCCTATGGTGCCAATGACCGCTGTTTTTTGACCCAATGCACTCAATGCTTGTGCAATCCACTGACTCACCGAGGTTTTACCATTGGTACCCGTCACGCCTATCATGCCCAGCTTACGTGATGGATACTGATAAAACTCTGCCGCGACTTGTCCTACCTGACTTTTTAAATCAGTCACCGCTATATTGCTTACTTCAAACGCAGGGTTCCAAACAAAATTCTTGGCGTCCCATGCCACACCAGTTGCACCGGCTTGAATGGCCTGCGCAATATAATTGCGTCCATCGCTATGCACACCTGGATATGCCAAAAACAAAGTGCCGACCTTCACTTGACGGCTATCTGCCGTAATTGAAGTGAATTGTTGATTGAATGATGAAAGTAAGGTCATATACTCTCCTTCACGTCTTCAACATCGCTAGAAATCACTACGTTATTATTAGGCGCATCTTGTGGCACAGCCAGCATACGCAAAGCATCTGCCATCACGGCGCTAAATACTGGCGCCGCTACCGTACCACCGTAGTACTCACCACTACTTGGGTCGTCTATCATCACCGCCATAATCAAGCGCGGGTTGGACGCTGGCGCCATGCCGACAAATGAACCTACATATTTATTTTTCTCGTAGCCGTGATCACCCAACTTATGCGTAGTCCCTGTTTTACCCGCCACACGGTATCCCAACACTTGCGCCTTCAACGCAGTACCACCAGGCAACACAACCAACTCCAGCATATCTTTGACTTCATGCGCAGTTTTAGCAGAAAACACCTGCGCGCCTACTGGAACATCTTTTAACTTAAGCAGTGATACCGGCTTTATTTCACCATCATTAGCAAAAACGGTATAAGCCCGCGCCAACTGCAACAATGTGACACTAATACCGTGACCATAAGACATCGTTGCCTGCTCAATAGGGCGCCATGTTTTGTAATCGCGCACCCGCCCGGTTGCCTCGCCAGGGAAGCCAATACGTGTTTTTGCACCAAAGCCTATTTGATTATAGATATTCCACAAATACTGAGGCTCCAGGGACAACGCCATTTTGACAGCACCCACATTGGATGACTTCTGTATCACCTCAGACACTGTTAACACGCCATGCGGATGCGCATCATGAATCGTTGCAGAACCAATAGTCATGTAACCAGGTGCTGTCTGAATTTGCGTATCAGGCTGGTATTTACCGGACTCCAAAGCCGCCGCCGCTGTTACCGTTTTCATGGTTGAGCCAGGCTCAAACGTATCTGTAATCGCGCGGTTACGCGTTTTACCAGCAATATTTACTGGGTTATTCGGGTTGTAAGTTGGCACGTTTACCATCGCCAGCACTTCACCCGTTTTAGCATCCAGCACAACCGCCGCACCTGCCGCCGCGTTATATTTTGCCACCGCCTTTGATAATTCCCGATGCGCTAAATATTGAATTCTCCTATCAATAGACAACGTAACATCATGACCATCTTGCGGCACTTTAACGGCTTCCAAATCCTCAATAATGTGACCCGCCCTATCTTTAATCACACGGCGACTACCACCTTTACCTGATAAGGTATCGTTCATCGTCAGTTCAAAGCCTTCTTGGCCTTTGTCATCAATCCCCGTAAAGCCAACCAAGTGCGCTGTAACATCGCCAGCCGGATAATACCGCTTATATTCACGTTGCAAATACACGCCAGGGATCTCCAACTTCATCACCTCAGCTGCCAATTCAGGTGAAACCCGACGCTTTAAATACACAAACTCGCGCTCGTTGTTTGCAAGCTTTTTATCGACCACTGCCACTTTCAAACCTAACAAATCAGCAATTTTTTTGGTTTGGTTTGCATTGATTTTTACGTCAGATGGATTGGCCCACACCGATTCAACTGGTGAACTAATCGCCAACAACTCACCGTACCTATCGGTAATTTTTCCACGTTGTGACGGCAAAGCCAGTGTACGGTTATAACGTGCATCGCCTTTTTCTTGCAAAAAGCGCTTATGAAAACTTTGTAAATAAACACTACGCCCCAACAAAGCTGCAAAGCCCAATAACACCAACACCAACAAAAGGCGACGGCGCCATGCGGGCAATTTCACAACAACCATTGGTGTAGGCATCGCCATTATTGCGCCGCCTCATTTATAGTTTTATTAGGTACGTTAAGCGGCAAAGCAACCTCCGCAACAGTAACCACTTGAATACGCTTTGCGTCTGGCACCTGCATTAACAACTGTTGCGTCGCCACTTGCTCGATACGTGAATGCATTGCCCATGTACTTTGCTCTAGCTGCAATTGCCCGTACTCTTGCTTAAATTGCTTTTCCGCTTCGCTCAAATGCTCAAGTTCAATATAAAGCTTGCGCGCCTTGTGCTGCGCATTCACCAAACCCAATGCCGAGAACATCAGTGCAAAAAACAAAATGAGGTTAAGGCGCGTCATACGACTAACGTCCGCTCTGCTACGCGCAATACCGCACTGCGTGAACGTGGATTAGCCTTCACTTCTTTTGCGCTGGGCTTAATCGTCTTACCTACACTCTTCAATTTAGGCTGCGGCAAATCTGCGGCACGTACCGGAAAGTTAGCAGGCAAATCATCACGATTTTCCTGATCACGAATAAACTGCTTTACGATGCGATCTTCAAGCGAATGAAAGCTGATCACCGCCAACCGACCTTGTGGCGCCAATAAAGCCAGGCACTGTGGCAGGGTTAGCGATAACTCCTCAAGCTCCTGATTGACGAAAATCCGTAAAGCTTGAAATGTGCGCGTTGCGGGATTCTGCCCTGGCTCAAACCGCGTGACTGCGCCTGCCACGATCTGGGCAAGTTGCCCTGTAGTGGTGATGGCGCGCCCGTCATTGCGCTCCGCAATAATCGCCCTTGCAATCGACTTAGCAAACCGTTCTTCACCATAATTTTTTATAACCTCCGCTAATTGCTGCTCTGTTGTATTGGCGATAAATTCCGCCGCTGTTTTGCCACCACTCTGGTCCATACGCATATCCAGCGGCGCATCGTATCTAAAACTGAAACCACGTTCGGCCTCATCAATCTGCGGAGATGAAATACCCAAGTCCAGCAAAATGCCATCTACCTTTTTAATCCCCATCTCAGCCAGCTTTGCCTGCATCGCCGCAAAGTGACTATGTACGATACTAAAGCGCGGATCATTGACAGACTTGCCAGACGCAATCGCATGTAAATCGCGATCAAACGCAATCAAGCGCCCACCGTCACCCAGTTGCGCCAAAATTTTTCTTGAATGCCCGCCACGACCAAACGTGCCGTCCACATAGACACCATTGGGCTTAATGGCCAGCGCTTGCACAGCCTCATCCAGCAGCACAGTAATATGCGCATTAGCTGATGAAGCTTCATCTATATTTTGGTTCTGATTTGGATTTAATGCTGACACTTCTAGTGGGTACTTTTCTAACTTATCAGCGCCACTCAAAGCCGATGTTTGTCGAGGCGCTTTTTTTGAAGACAATAATGCTTTGGTGGGCGCGCTGTTCACGCCCTTAGTCACAGCGAGAAGCCCTCTAATTCTGCAGGCATGGTAAAGCCTTCGTCCTGCATCACTTGTTCCAGTTGGGCGCGCCAAGCCTCCATATTCCATAATTCAAAATGGCTACCCTGACCCACCAACATCACTTCTTTGTCTAAGCCGGCAAAATCACGCAACACAGGCGACACCAGCATACGGCCTGCACTATCAAGTGAAATGTCTTCAGCAAACCCCACCAACAAACGTTGCAACGCACTGGATTGCTTATCAAATGATGACAACGCCATCATCTTGGCCTGAATTGGCTCCCACGCCGGTTGTGGATACAGTAGCAAGCAACGGTGCGGATGCGCTGTCAACACCAAGTTACCGGCGCACTCAAGCTGCAATGCCTCCCTGTGCTTAGTTGGCACAGCGAGCCTGCTTTTAGCATCCAAACTTAAATGTGTAGCGCCGCGAAACATATGTTCGTTATTTACCTTTAAAGACCCACACCATCAAACAACACGAATCTTAATCAACCATCTTTAAAAACCATCTTTAAAAAAAGGGGGGAACTGCCTAACGCTTTTAACAAACCCTTAGTAGTTATCAAACTGCAACAAAAATGCACTTAGAGATTACATCCCCAACATTACAAAAATGAGCAATTCCCCACAAAACCCCACTTTTTCCCACTAATCTGCACTATAGATAAAAAAATAGCGCAATGCAAGCGCTTTTTTGCTATTTTTTCTTTATAGGTCAATGACTTAGCGCATTTTCATGATAAAAATAATATCGTTATAAATTAAGTACATACAAAACTATGTGAATGTAGATTATTAGAACAACTCTGAAAGCATTTGAATTGTAATTACAGGTGGATTGCAGGAGAAAATCGATGTGATGATAAAGAGAAGTTTAACCAGCTTGATACAAAGCCCGTAAAGGGCTTGTCCGTGGAATACATGCGGTAAACCGCATTATTCACACGCCAAAGAGTAAAAAACGAAGCTGGCCGATAAGCCGGGTTCTGTCGTGCATTACTGCACGTAACAGTCATTCATCTAGGCGCACAATTACTCATGCGCTCAAGCAACCTACCCGCTGGCAACGCGAGCCACGTCAATGCCAGCCTATTTGGTCTTGCTGCGAATGGAGGTTACCGCGTTTCACCGTAACTTAATACGCTCGTCTCTGTGGCCCTATTCCGCGCCTTATACTTGGTTTCCCAAGCTTTCAGCGTACGGCCGTTAGCCGTCATCCCGCTCTTTGCAGCCCGGACTTTCCTCCCCTCACTTACGTGAGCGGCGACTGTCTAGCCAGCTTCAATTGTATTTTATCACGCCTCACCGTCATTCTGAGCACAGCGAAGAATCCAGAAGTTCGTACATTCTAAAATGCTAGATTCTTCGCTGTGCTCAGAATGACGGGGCTTGAGAAGGTTTTGACTTTAAATCCCCTGCTACCGCACCTGTGCTGCTCAGCTTCATGGGAGCTTTCGGCAATCGGCTGTTTGAGCCAAAAGGTTTTATTGGCGAGTTTTCACATCAGAACAATTGCTTTAGCAATTCGTGATGATGGGGATGACCTTTACGGTTGCCGATTGCCGCCCATGAGGCTGAGCAACACAGAAATCAAGCGGTAGGGGGTAGCCTTTCACAACCGACTTAGTGCTTTAGCACTTAGCGAGGTTGGGGACGCCCCTTGCGGGTGTTGCTTTGGTTTCTTTCTTTTGGCTAAGCAAAAGAAAGAAACTCGCCAGTCGCGCGAAAGCGACCACTTACATACGGCGCAATGCCTTCCAGTTATTACACCCTACGTGCTCTACGAAGCAATAGCTTTATAAATATTTGCAATCTTAGTATTAATCTGTGCAGCAAGTTGCTGCGACTCACGCATGAGCGACTGCACCCGCTCCAAATTATTTTGATGCTGCAACCAAACATCCTCACCAACAATAGCCACGAAATCTATTTGCGTAGGCGCCTTGGAGCACTCGTAAACTTCCAGTCGCTTAATGCGCTCCGAAATGTCTTTAATACCACGCGTTGACGGCGAAAGCTTCGCATTACTAAGCATCCAAGCTCTCCACTCCTTATTACCCTTAGATTGGTTACATTTCCCGCAAGAAGGTACTAAATTGTGAATTTCAGAAATGAAGCCTGTGGGTTTCTTGTTTTTGACTAAGGGGCGAAGATGATCCCATTCAGAAACAGCGCCACCGCAATATACACACTGAAATGACTGAGGCGTCATAGACAATAACTCAAGGGCATTTCTAACATCTTCATCTGTAGGAAGAACTATAGGAATAATAGAATTTATAAATGCGTTTGTGATACTTGAAGATCGCCCAGTAATCTTCATCGGGGTTGGCATTCTGAATAAGGACAAATATTCCATTATAGATACACTAAATAAACTTCCAATGCACCATCTGCTCCGCCCTCAACGGCACCAACACATCCCCGTCATAAGGCAAACTCCCCGGCACTTTCCAGCTTTCTTTCACCAAGGTAATTCGCTCGGTATTACGTGGCAATCCGTAAAAGTCCGCCCCGTAAAAACTGGCAAACCCTTCCAACTTATCCAGCGCGTTAGCCGCCGCAAACACTTCTGCATATAACTCCATGGCAGTGCGCGCTGTGTACATGCCCGCGCAGCCACAAGCCGCCTCTTTGGTATGCTTGGCATGCGGCGCGCTATCAGTGCCTAAAAAGAATTTAGGGTTACCAGATATAGCCGCTTTAACCAAAGCCAAGCGATGCTCCTCACGTTTCAAGATAGGTAAACAGTAGTGATGTGGCTGAATACCGCCTTTGAACATGTCATTTCGGTTCATTAGCAAATGGTGCGCAGTAATCGTAGCCGCAACATTGTTTGGATATTGCATCACAAAATCAGCCGCATCTTTCGTGGTGATATGCTCAAACACAATTTTTAACGCTGGAAATTTTTTCAATAACGGGATCATGTTGCGTTCAATAAACACACGTTCACGGTCAAACACATCCACGTCGCTGTCAGTCACTTCAGCATGCACCAACAAAGGCACACCCAACTTTTCCATCGCCGCCAAAGCGTCAACACAATGCCCCAGATTGGTCACACCAGAATCGCTATTGGTGGTTGCGCCCGCAGGGTAAAGCTTAACGCCATGGATAAGACCGCTCGCTTTTGCTATTTCCTCAGCACTTGTATTATCGGTGAGGTACAACGTCATGAGCGGCTCAAACTGCATGCCAGCTGGTAGCGCCTCAATAATACGTTGACGGTAGGCAACCGCCAATTCTGTTGTCGTGACAGGTGGGCGCAAGTTAGGCATGACAATGGCGCGTGCGAACTGCCTGGCGGTATCTGGCAGTACTGCTCTAAGTGCAGCACCATCTCTTAAATGCAAATGCCAGTCATCTGGGCGCGTAATGGTAAGAGAGTCTATTTTATTCATGGTCGAATCGCTTATGGTTATTCAGGTTGTTGTTTTAACTGTAGTGCAAACTCATACAAAACATTTTTCTTTTCATGGGTGATTTCAGTCGCTAGCTTCACCGCCTGCTTTAGCGGCAAGTCAGCAAGCAACAATTTCAAAACCCTTACGGTATCTTCAGAAATCTCTTCGGCCTCTTTAACAGCGGCCGCTTCTACCAACAGCACAAACTCGCCACGCTGCTGGTTGGCATCTGCTTGCAGCCACGCCTCAGCCTCGCCCAAACTGCAGCTATAAATCGTTTCAAAGGTTTTAGTGAGCTCACGTGCAAAGGTAATGCGGCGCTCTGCACCCAACACAGCCGACATATCCACGATACTCTCGATAATGCGATGCGGCGCTTCATAAAAAACCAGCGTCACCGTTTGTGGCTTTAGCGCCTCAAGTGCTTTGCGCCGCGCCGCACCACTGGCGGGTAAAAAACCGTGAAACAGAAAGCCATTTTGCGCAATGCCAGAGGCTGACAACGCTGCAATGACTGCACTTGCGCCTGGAATTGGCACCACTTTAACACCAGCCTTACGCACCAAAGCAACCACCACCGCGCCCGGGTCGCTAATACCTGGGGTGCCTGCATCGGTCACTAGCGCAATGCTTTGCCCCGCATTTAATTGCGATAATAATTTCTCAGCGGATTGATGCTCATTATGCTCATGTACCGCAATGAGTTTTTTAGCGATGCCAAAGTGTGACAACAAGCCAGAGGTATGGCGCGTATCTTCCGCCGCGATAGCATCTACGGTTTTAAGAACGTCCAACGCACGCAAGGTAATATCTTGTAGATTTCCAATTGGCGTGGCAACAACATATAATATGCCTATAGGATGCAAAATTTGATGACCAAAAAATTAGTTAACGCCATTTTAGCAACATGCCTGCTTTTTGGCAGTTTATATTTACCCGCTTTTGCCGCTGAGGCAAATGGCGCTCAGCCTGCAGCAGTAAAACCTCCAGTTAAAAAATCCGCTGAAAATTACTTTTTAGAGGGTACCCGTTGCCTGCAGCAAAAAAAAATAGCGTGTGCGACATTGGCTTTGGCCAACATTTCAAGCTTATCGCCTTATGCAAAACTGCTTAAAGGCAGCATCGCCTGGAGCGAGAGCCGCGTTGATGAGTCATTACTTTTATTACTGCCACTGCAATCTGAAAAGCTCCTCATTATCGACGCCAAAATCAGTTTACATCAGCACCTGGCTAAGGCCTTCGCAAGCCTTGGAGATACACAACAGGCACTGTGGCATTTAATGCAAGCAGAAGCCGCTGTGATCAGCGCAGAACAGGAAGCTAAAGTAAGCCACATTGAAAACACACATCAAGAAATTTGGGCTTTATTAAGCAATCAATCACAAAACCAACTGATCACCATGCGTGGAGACAATACCGATAATGAGTTTCAAGGCTGGATAGACTTGAGCCTAGCCGCCAAAAATCAAGATGCGGCAACCAGCATTGCAAGCTGGCTGACTTATTATCCTGACCACAACGCCAGAGCCTTGGCGAAAAACCTCGCACTTCAATCAAACGCCAACGCCTCCAAAATAAGCCCTGTTACACAAGGCAGTATTGCCCTAATTTTACCCATTACAGATGAAGCTAACATCACGCAAGCCGAAGCTTTTCAGCAAGGGCTACAAGCCGCATTGACTAAACATGGTCTAAACAATGAAATTAAAACCTACATCAGCGCAAACAACTTAGAAGCCATCATCGAACAGTATGCTCAGGCAAAAAGTGAAGGTGCTACTTACTTTATCGCCCTCCAGCTATCCGATGATGACACCCCCGCCGACATGGCAAGCTATTTAGATGCTCATCACATTCTAAGCATTGGCTTGCCGCTGAAACATGAAGCCACGCGAATGGCAAAATTTGCGGCTAGCCATGCCATGCAGCATCTTTTGATTATTAACACTGACAGCGAAGCAGCGCAAGCAATGACCACTAGCTTTCGCGCGGCTTGGCAGGCTGAGTTAGGTGCTAGCGATCAAAATGATCAAATAAGCGCCATTACATTACCTGATGGCGTAACCGCAGAAGAACTCAACCTATTCGACCTTAAGGCGCAAGTGGCGGCAATAGGCCACGACATGGTAGTGCTGACAATGTCGGCCTCTGACGTGCGCACAATAAGACCGCACCTCAACATCAGCACGCCTACGTTGGCATTTTCTGACGTCAATGACACATCATCTTCAGACACCACGCTCAACGCGCTACGTTTTGTCGATATTCCGTTTTTGCTGCCGACAAACAATGTTGCGTTTACCGCCTATAAGGATGCCAGTGCCAATCTGAATTCAAATGAACTATTACGCTGGTTTGCATTAGGCGTCGATGCCCTACAATTGCTTGCCGCCAGCAAGCAGGCTAATAACAGTGAAGTGATCATCAACGGCCTAACCGGCGAACTCACGCTTGATCAAGCAGGCCACATCAATCGTCAGTTATCAATGGCCAGATTCACTTTTAATGGCATCAAACTAGAGCAATGATATTCAAACAGCAAGCGAAACACCTTGTAGAAGGCAATGCTGCCGAGCAATTGGCTGCAACTTTTTTGCAGCAAAAGGGACTCAAGCTTATAGAAAAAAATTTTCGTTGCCCGCATGGTGAAATTGATTTGATCATGCAAGACGGAAAAACATTAGTCTTTATTGAAGTGCGCTTGCGTAGTAGCGCCAATTTTGGCGGCGCGGCGATGAGCATCACCCCATCTAAACAACAAAAACTGACACGCACTGCAGAGCGCTATTTACAAATTCATGGCAATACAGACTGCCGCTTTGATGTTGTTTTAATGCAGTCAACACGAATAAACGCAGTAGAATGGATACAAAATGCTTTTTAGAAACTCCTTATAGCTTGCAAAAAAGCGAACCTATTAACACTCACACGCAAAGGATATTAAACATGAAATTATCTTTCAAATTATTAGCCGCACTCGCACTCGCCTCACAAATTACCGCTTGCGTGCCCGTCATAGTTGGCGGCGCCGCAGCAGGCGGCGCAATGGCTGCGGACAGACGTACTTCTGGCGTTTATGTGGAAGATGAAAACATTGAGCTTAAGTCCACAAAAAGCATACACGACACACTGGGAGAAAATGCGCACGTCAACATTACCAGCTTTAAAGGCAATGTATTGTTAACCGGTGAAGTCCCTGACGAAAACGCTAAAACCAAAGCGGGAGATATCGTGATTGCAACGGAAAGCGTGCGTAGTGTCATCAACGAAATCACTATTGGGCCTAAAACCTCTGTCAGTTCGCGTGCTAATGATGCTTATTTAACCTCAAAAGTAAAAGCACAGTTCGTTACAGAAAATCGCTTTCAGGCCAATTACGTTAAAGTTGTCACTGAAAACGGCGTGGTTTACCTCATGGGTTCTGTCACACAAAAAGAAGCCGATGATGCAGTTGAAATTGCGCGCAATACCAGCGGCGTAACTAAAGTAGTTAAAGTTTTTGAGTATTTACCATAACGATCGCAAGCGTAACCAGCGTACCGCCCTCATGCAAGCGCAAGCAGGCGAGGGCGGAAAATCCTCATGGAGGATGGATTTTAAATTGCTTTAACAATGCTATAATCATCAGTCAATTTTAAAAGCTACAAGCAGCGTAAATACTGGTAAACAATAAATGAGCACAAACCCAACAACACAAACCAATAACGAAATAATTATTGAGGGCAACACGCGCGCGGGCAAGCCTTTTCGTCCTAGCGACTGGGTTGACCGCATGTGCAGTACCTATGCCACTTTTGGTGAAGATCGAAAACTTAAATACTCACCTTACCTTAAGCCCAGAGTCGTCAACGGCGTTCGTTGCTTAGCGGTAGATTTAAAACTGAAAACCGTAAACCCAGAAGGCTATGCACAATTGATGCACTTTGCTGAAGAAAATCAACTTAACGTGCTAGATGGCTCTGGCAATAGCATTCCAGTACCCAATTAAACTTCAAACCAAGATTTGAGAGCGCTGTAAATTTGCGCATGAAATTGCGCTCATGCTTAACGGCATGGGCCATTTAATTTTTAACGACACCAATCATTTTCTCTATGTATTGTTTAGTGATCAAGCCACGCTTGATTTTAACCAGCACACCTTGAGGGTTGTAGATAAAAGTCGTAGGTAGCACCTCAGCTGAGCCTAATTGCGCAACAACCTCATCATCACCCAAAACTATCGGATATGAAATATACATATCCTCCACGTACTCGTTAACCTCTTTTACATCTTGATAATCAAATACCACGCCTAAGACCATTAAATCCGTTTTTCTGCGTTTATCGTATAGACTAACAAGGTCCGGCACCTCTTCCAAGCACGGCGGGCACCAAGTAGCCCAGTAGTTAACCAGCACCCACTTACCTTTATACTGAGATAACTGATACTTATTCCCTAGCATGTCTTTTAGAGCAAAATCAGCGGTAGTTTTAGCCTCGGCGATTGATACCTGACTAAAAGTTAACACCAGCAATCCCAACATAAGGTTTTTCATCGATGTTTTTTCAAAAATGCGCATTTTGGCATATTAAACCTTGAACTCGCCTCAAGGTAAGTGGCTCATAAAAATTACAAATCACGGTATTTTACTAGTGAAAATTAGCGCTATATCATACAATGACGCTAATGCTTTGATTGATTTGGTAAAAAGTTAAAAATGGCACTAAACCTCAACATTCCAGATTTACAAGACGACCCCATTTTTATTGCCGAGACGCGCCCGCAAAAAATCAACAAAGCGCTAGCAGACCTAAAAACTGAAACCGCCATGGATATGGCAACATATTTGCATGCCGAGCTAGAAACCTTAAATCAACAAAAAGTCTCTGCAAGTAGCAGGCTACAAGCGTTGGACAGTTACCGCCCACACCTGATGCGAACCACTCTGGCGCTAGCTGAGAGTTACAGAAAATCAGCCCTGCCCTTGCATGACGAAGCCCATCTAGCCGCAACCACAGCAGGCGCATTATGGCTTGAATTGGGCTACGGCTACAAACATGCCTTGGTGGATTTGCAAAATCAGCTCATCAAGTTAGGCGCAGATAAAAACTCAGCACACGCCATACAATATGCCATGCACGCAATTGCAGAGCATGCCTTAGTCTATTATCAAACCTACGTCACACCTCCTGAACATATTTGGAGTGATTTTCATCAACTCTACTTTTGTGCGGTACAACTCGATATACAAAATATAAGTGTTCAACATGCTTATATGGCGACTGAAAAAAATATTGACCCTAACTTAGCATCTGCATGCCTAGTAAACTCAATCGAAAACACCTATAAACATGCATTACTCATGTCACTGGCGGAACCGCAGCACCTGATACAACAAGACATCAGGCTGATTGCCGAGTATTTAGCGCATTACATTCATCACACGCAAATCAGCGCCGTCACGGCACTGGATAACACTTCTGGTGCATTTGTCATTGACCTGAGTTCAAACAAACCGCCAACGCCTTACAACAAGCAAAATAGTCAGCCAAACCCGCTCACTGACATTTTATTTCAAACGATTGACCTGGTGCGCACGATGCATCTGGATTTAAGCCAGCTACAACGCAATCAATTACCTAAAAATGGTAGCATTCCAGCGGATGCCAATCGTGAAGATTATGCAGAGCTACTCACCTACCTTATTAAGCATTGGGGCATCACTCCGCACCGTATTTTCAATCGTTCACTTAAAAATGGTGATGTTGACTTGGTTGTGGGCATTAGCGCCATTTGGCAGGCTTCTGAGCAAGGTGTCATAAAAACCAATAATGCAGATAACCATCCAATTTCAGACTTCAGCTCGATACCAAGCTCCCCTGCCACTTCTTCACGCTGGAAAACGCTAAACATCAGCGCGACAGGCATACTCATGAGGCGCCATCATACAGCTGAGAAAAACATCCGGATTGGAGATTTAATCGGCATTAAAGGTAAAGGCGAACCCCACTGGTCAATTGGCATCATCCGCTGGGCTAACTGCGGGAATAGAGATCGATTGGATATAGGCGTACAATTCATCGCACCACAAGCACACGGTGCTATAGCAACCATGAGCGGGGGTAGCCAAGATAAACGCGTGTTATTATTATCTGAGATCGTAGCTATTAAACAAGCTACAACCATTATTGCACCAAGAGGCACGTATGAGCCTGCACGGCAATTAACTTTGACGTACAATAACAAAATCAAACAAATCATGCTAACTAGGCTAGTAGAGCGATCCCACTATGCTGAACGCATCCAATACAGCATTGTTGGTTAATACAATTTTTCTAACCAGATTGAATAAAATCAATTTATAACAGCTCTTCTAACATTTGATGCTTCACGAAACTGTTTTTTTTCGTTACGATACACATTTATTCACAAAATAATATTCAATTGAGGTTTTTCTATGAGTGAACACATCACACACCTTAGCGATGCAAGTTTTGAACAAGACGTTTTGCAGTCACAACTTCCAGTCTTGGTGGACTACTGGGCAGAATGGTGTGGTCCATGCAAAATGATTGCGCCAATTTTAGATGAAATTTCAAAAGAGTACGCGGGGCGCCTCAAAGTAGGTAAGTTAAATATTGATGATAATCAACAAACACCACCTAAATATGGCATTCGTGGCATTCCTACCCTCATGCTTTTTAAAAATGGCAATGTAGAAGCAACCAAAGTAGGTGCATTATCCAAATCTCAATTAACAGCGTTTATTGACAGCAACATCTAAACCCTTTACGCTTAGCGTTATATTTAAATGCTTGGTTTTTCTGAAGTAGCATCATTCAAAACCAAGCATTTTCTCACCAGCTATTAAATAACTCCTAGCAACTAAACTCTTAGCATTATCCATCTTCACACCAATCTTGTTTTAGCGAGACCTCATGCATTTATCAGACCTTAAGCACCTTCCCGTTACCGAGTTAGTTGAAATGGCAATAGCCAATGAAATTGACAACGCCAGCCGCATGCGCAAACAAGACTTAATTTTTGCTATTTTGAAAAATAAAGCAAAAAAAGGTGAAAGCATTTTCGGTGATGGTACACTTGAAGTGCTACAAGATGGCTTTGGTTTTCTACGCTCTCCAGACACATCGTACCTTGCCGGGCCCGATGATATTTACGTGTCACCTTCCCAAATCAGACGTTTTAACCTACATACAGGCGACAGCGTTCAAGGTGAAATTCGAATTCCAAAAGACGGTGAGCGCTACTTTGCTTTAGTTAAAGTAGATATGGTGAATGATGAAGCGCCAGAAAATACCAAGCATAAAATATTGTTTGAAAACCTGACGCCATTATTCCCAACAATTCCACTCACCTTAGAACGCGACATTAAAGGTGCAGAAAACATCACCAGCCGCGTTATTGACATGATTGCGCCTATTGGTCGCGGTCAGCGTGGTTTACTGGTCGCTAGCCCTAAAAGCGGCAAAACGGTCATGATGCAAAATATAGCGCATGCTATTACCGCTAACCATCCTGATGTAATTCTAATTGTGCTGCTCATTGATGAGCGTCCTGAAGAAGTGACCGAAATGACCCGCTCAGTCAAAGGTGAAGTAGTCGCCTCTACCTTTGATGAACCTGCTACACGCCATGTACAAGTGGCTGAAATGGTCCTTGAAAAGGCAAAACGCCTAGTTGAGCACAAAAAGGATGTCGTGATTCTACTTGACTCTATAACTCGTCTGGCGCGCGCTTACAATACGGTGATTCCATCATCTGGCAAGGTACTCACGGGTGGTGTAGATGCAAATGCATTACAACGTCCTAAGCGCTTTTTTGGTGCGGCACGAAACATTGAAGAAGGTGGCTCACTGACAATTATCGCTACAGCCCTTGTTGATACTGGCTCACGCATGGATGATGTGATCTATGAAGAATTCAAAGGTACGGGCAATATGGAAATTCATCTTGATCGCAAGATGGCTGAAAAACGCCAATACCCAGCTATCAATGTTAATAAATCTGGAACCCGCCGTGAAGAGCTCCTGATTGAGAAAGATGTACTGCAAAAAATCTGGGTATTACGTAAGCTGCTTTACCCGATGGACGACATGGAAGCAATGGAATTCTTGCTAGACAAAATCAAGGCTACAAAAAATAACGCGGACTTTTTTGACAGTATGCGCAGAGGCTAATAATTCACCCAAGCATTTTAAACTTGCGCCACCCGTTAATAGTAAATATAATGGCGGGCTACCGCGAAAATGCGTAATCTAATTTTTGCCGTATCATTCGGCAATCAATATTGAGGCTATATATTATGAAAGATGGAATTCATCCAGAATACCGCGAGGTCGTATTTCAAGACGTCGGCGCTGACTTTAGTTTTATCACACGCTCTACTATCGCGGCTCGCGCCACCATTAAATGGACAGATGGTAAAGAATACCCACTAGTAAAAATCGAGGTGTCATCAAAATCTCACCCGTTTTATACTGGCAAACAAATGATTTTAGACACGGCAGGTCGTGTTGATAAATTCCGTAAAAAATACGGTATGTAAGTATAAATTGCGAGCAAGCTCACAATTTGTTATCTACAAAAGGCAGCTTAGGCTGCCTTTTTATTTTGATGTTGATTAGTATCGTATAAAATAGTCCTTAAATTAATTAAATATCACTCACTCAAAAAATGCGATTTCAACTTGATCACGATTGGCAAGGTAATATGGCAAGCCCACGTGCACGCGTGGGTGAGAGTGCAAAAACACAGCTACTGCTTATTTTATGCGCAATATGGGTAATTTTAGGCTTAACTGGGCACGCCCCTTGGAAGCCACTAGAAGTCCCTAGCATCAACATTGTTAAAAGTATTGCTCAAGGTGGTAGCTTCATTGCGCCATTAGTTGCTGGTGAGCCAACGGTCACGTCGCCGCCACTTTATTATTTAACTGCAGCTGCAAGCGCTAAACTACTTAGCCCATTATTTGATATGCACGATGGTGCTAGGCTCGTAAATATCATATGGATGACCATTGTGTTGCTGATGGTTGGAATGACCGGTCGAGAGTTATGGGCGCGAGGCGTAGGACGCCATGCAACGTTTATTATGATAGGCACAATCGGCCTCGTAATGAGCGCTCACAGCTTAAATGCGGAGGTCGCCAGCCTGGCAAGTACTGCCACGGGCTTTTATGCATTAGCACTATCAAAACGGCGGCCTTGGCGCGCCAGCGGCCTACTTGGGCTCGCCATAGGTGTTGGCTTTTTATCTACAGGCTTAATGTCTCCATTGATTTTATTAGCAACAGCACTATTACTACCGATACTCTTTAAAGCATGGCGCACTAAAAGTTTCGCTACCACGGTTAGCGCTGCCGTTGCTATTGCCAGCCCTTTAGCTGCGAGCTGGCTAGTTCTGCTTTATATGCAACAGCCAATATTATTCGAACAGTGGCTACAAACCAATTTGCATGGATTTAATCAAACTAATCATTTATATTTTTTACGAATTTTAATTTGGTACGCTTGGCCCGCGTTACCATTGGCACTTTGGGGACTTTGGCGCCACCGCCATCAACTCGCAACAAAACCAAAATTTCAACTCATCCTTACATTCTTTATTTGCAGCCTATTATTGCTAGGTCTTGGCGCAAACTCTAAAGACATTAGCGCATTGCCGTTACTGCTACCGCTAGTCGCGCTAGGCGCCGGCAGTGTAGAGCACCTTAAACGAGGCGCAGCTGCCGCATTGAACTGGTTTGGAATTACCTTATTTGGCTTAATTGGCTTTTTAGTCTGGCTAGGCTGGCTCGCTATGCTCACTGGCTACCCCGCTAAAATCAAAGAACGGATGCAATTTCTATCGGGGTCAGATGCAACGCATTTCAGCTGGGTTGCATTTGTAATCGCATGCATCATCACCATCATTTGGGTTTTGACTTGCTTACGTGCAAAACAAAGTAACAAATCAACGGTAACTAACTGGGCTGTTGGCTTGACGTTTAGCTGGGGTTTACTAATGACGCTTTGGCTACCTTGGATTGATGCGGTTAAAAGCTACCAACCGGTTTTTATGGGAATGCAAAAATCACTACCTGCTGACTTTAATTGCATCAGTAGTTTAAACGTTGGGCAATCTCAACATTTATTGTTGCACTATTACACTGATATCAATTTGCATCCCGTTCAGCCCACGCATCAAGTCAGTTGCAATCTATATCTGATACAAGACGAAAAAGGTGTAGGCAAGATGCAACCGAGCGATGAATGGACGCTTATCTGGCGAGGAAAGCGAATTGCTGATAGAAAAGAGAGTTTCAGGTTATTTCAACGCCAGCAATGAATTTATGGATTCGCACCATACAACTCTTGCAGTTAAAATAACCTTGCTAGCTACACGCTCAGATGGTCTTTAATAGCACTTTGCACTTGTGCATGTAGTCCAACACCAGCTTGCTCGGCCACATATTGCGCAATTTGCTTACGCATCGGCAACGCCCAAAACTTATTAAGATGATCAGCAATATCTTTTTGAGAATGGCTTTGGTCTGGGTATGACTCGTAAAAATCACCAATCTGATTGGCCATTGAAATTAAACGTTGAATATCCATTTGTTTCCTAGTTTTTCTGTCACTTTATAGTTTTACATCAATCCTGGTTTACATCAATTTATTGGTACAGAATTCTCTCACTGTTGCTATACACCACATGCCGATTATCTCTAGCAAAACCGACTAGGGTTAGTCCACTCTGCTCTGCCACCCGCACTGCCAAACCCGTAGGGGCTGAAACCGCCACCAACAAGCTGATACCTGCGCTAGCCGTTTTTTGCACCATTTCAAAACTAGCGCGACTGGTGGTTACAACAAAGCCGGCTTCACGCTTGATTTTAGCCAATGCGCCAACTAACTTATCCAATGCGTTATGCCGCCCAACGTCTTCACGCACGATGCTTACCGTTCCATCTGCAAGCACATAGGCACTGGCGTGGGTCGCGCCAGTTTTTTGTTGCAAGCTTTGCCAAGATTGTATTGCACGTAACCCTTTAATGATGCTACTTACCTCAACCTTATTTTGCATGGCTAACGGTTCTGGATAACGCATCGCCTGCGCTAAATTCTCTGCGCCACATAAACCGCAGCCTGTTTTACCAGCCAACGTACGCCGGCGCTCTTTTAGCTGTGCAAAACGTTCACTGGCGATGTCGCAGTGCAACTCAATACCGTTACTTTGTACTTGCACCTCAATACCATAAAGCTCGCTAGCGTTATGCACAATACCTTCACTGAGTGAAAACCCCAGCGCAAAGTCTTCTAAGTCTTGCGCCGTGGCGAGCATTACCGCATGCGAAATACCATTGTAAATCAAGGCAACAGGCGTTTCTTCCGCCAAACAATCCTGCGTTTGCTTCAACTTACCTTCACACCATTGCAATACGGTAACCGTACTCAATGGAACATCTAAAACCTGTGCATTAGCCAACTTTAACGGCTTCGGCTTTTGCTTTATCTGTTTTTTGTGCAAAAGCAATTTGTGCTTCGCTAAAGGTTTTGTAATGTTTTTGCCAATCAGATAACTGGCTTACCCGCGCCACCTGCACTGCCGTTACTTTAAACTCAGGACAATTAGTCGCCCAATCAGAGTTATCTGTCGTAATAACATTAGCACCTGACTCCGGATGATGGAACGTGGTGTAAACCACACCCACCTGTACGCGCTCTGTAATTTTAGCGCGTAATACGGTTTCACCGGCACGGCTGGCAATGCCAACCCAGTCGCCTTCTTTAATACCACGCTCTTCGGCATCATGTGGATGAATCTCTAAGATATCCTCTGGATGCCAAGCAGTGTTTTGCGTTCTGCGTGTTTGCGCACCAACGTTGTATTGCGACAGAATACGTCCTGTTGTGAGTATCAACGGGAATTTCGCATTTACTTTTTCAGTCGTGGGCACATATTGGGTAATAAAGAATTTGCCTTTACCGCGCACAAATTCATCGATATGCATCACCGGCGTTCCCTCTGGATGCTCATCGTTACATGGCCATTGCACACTACCCAGTTCATCTAACTTTTTAAAACTAACCCCCTTGAAGGTCGGTGTTAAACGTGCAATTTCATCCATAATTTCTGATGCATGGCTGTAATCCATAGGGTAGCCCAACGCCGCAGACAACTTGGCGGTTACCTGCCAATCTTCCATGCCGGCCTCTTGTTTACCATTGCTGTCAAGACCACTATTTTTAGGCGCCATCACGCGACGTACCGGTGAAATACGGCGTTCTGCATTGGTGAAGGTGCCGCTTTTCTCAAGGAAAGATGCCCCCGGAAAGAACACATGCGCGAACATGGCGGTTTCATTCAAGAATAAATCCTGCACAATCACACATTCCATATTTTCCAGCGCATGCGTTACATGCTGGGTATTGGGGTCTGATTGCACAATATCTTCACCTACGCAGTACAAGGCCTTGAAACTGCCTTCACTGGCTTGATCTAACATGTTAGGAATGCGCAAGCCAGGCTCTTTACTTAGCGGCCGACCCCAAGCTGATTCAAACAGTGCTCGCGTAGCATCATCTGCCACGTGACGGTAGCCTGGAAACTCGTGTGGCATAGAGCCCATGTCACATGAACCTTGCACGTTATTTTGACCGCGTAATGGATTAACACCCACACCCTCACGACCTATATTGGCGGTTGCCATGGCAAGGTTTGCAATACCCATAACGGTGGTAGAGCCTTGACTATGCTCAGTCACACCCAAGCCATAATAAATCGCAGCATTGCCGCCTGTTGCATACAACCTTGCCGCTGCACGTATATCTTCAGCTTTAATGCCGAGCTCGCTTGATAAAGCTTCCGGTGAGTTCTCCGCAAGTGCCACAAAATCACGCCATGCCACAAAGGAATCCCACTCACAACGCGCTTTAACAAAATCTTCCTGCACTAAACCTTCGGTCACAATCACGTGGGCCAAGGCTGAAACTAACGCTACATTGGTGCCTGGGCGTAGTTTTAAATGATGGTCGGCACGTATATGCGGAGAGTTAGCGACTAAATCAATTTCACGCGGGTCAGCAATAATCAATTTTGCACCTTCACGCAGGCGACGCTTCATTTGTGATGCAAATACCGGATGACCGTCTGTCGGGTTTGCGCCAATAATCAAAATTACGTCTGATTGCATCACAGAATCAAAGGTTTGCGTACCTGCAGACTCACCCAACGTTTGCTTTAATCCATACCCCGTTGGGCTATGGCAAACGCGTGCGCAGGTATCTACATTGTTCACACCGAATACGGCACGAATCAGTTTCTGTGTGACATAGACCTCTTCATTGGTACAACGCGATGAGGTAATGCCGCCGATTGCATCTTTACCATAGGTGGTATTGATACGACTAAGCTCACTAGCAGCGTAGTTAATCGCTTCATCCCAGCTCACTTGTTGCCATGGGTCTTGAATACTTTTACGTATCATAGGTGTGGTGATACGGTCTTTATGCGTTGCATAACCCCAGGCAAACCGCCCTTTTACACATGAGTGACCATGATTGGCGCCACCATGCTTACTTGGCGTCATGCGCACCACTTCTTCGCCTTTCATTTCAGCGTCAAAACTACAACCCACGCCACAATAGGCACAGGTCGTTGTCACACTATGCTCAGGTGTGCCTGCTGCAATGACGGTTTTTTCAATCAGTGTTGCTGTTGGGCAGGCTTGTACGCAGGCGCCACAGGATACACATTCAGAATCCATGAAATCTTTATTGCCAGCGGATACTTTTGAGTCAAAGCCGCGCCCGGAAATAGTTAAAGCAAACGTGCCTTGCGTTTCTTCACATGCACGCACACAGCGCGAGCAAACAATACATTTGCTCGGGTCAAACGTGAAATACGGGTTGGATTCGTCTTTTTCCGCTTTTAAATGGTTCTCTCCATCATAGCCGTAGCGTACTTCGCGCAGACCTACTGCGCCAGCCATATCTTGCAATTCGCAATCACCATTAGTGGCGCAAGTCAGGCAATCCAGCGGATGATCAGAGATATAAAGCTCCATGGTGCCACGGCGAATATCTGCCAATTTTGGCGTTTGCGTATGGACGACTAAACCTTCAGCTACCGGCGTAGTGCAAGACGCCGGATAGCCACGACGGCCTTCAATTTCTACCAAACACAGACGGCATGAACCAAACGGCTCCAAGCTATCGGTTGCGCAAAGTTTAGGCACCATTACACCTGCCAACGCAGCCGCGTGCATAATAGATACACCATCAGCCACCGTCACTTGTCTATCATCAACCGTCAGCGTGATTTGTTTTGTTGATTGACTAACGGGCGTGCCGTAATCTACTTTTGGGTTGTATTTAATTTCATCCATGATGTTATCCTTAATCTGCAACTAACCCGCTTTAGATTCTTGAGAAAGACCGAAGTCTCCAATACCAAAATCTTCGCCGAAGTGATTGAGTGCGCTTAATACTGGGTAAGGCGTCATACCGCCCAACGCACAAAGCGAGCCATTGAGCATGGTGTCGCTTAAATCGCGCACGAGTGCAATGTTCTTCGCATGGTCTTTACCGCTGGTGATTTTATCAATCACTTCCACGCCGCGTGTAGAACCTATGCGGCACGGCGTACATTTACCGCAGGATTCAATTGCACAAAACTCAAACGCATAACGCGCCATTTTTGCCATATCCACGCTGTCGTCAAACGCCACGATGCCGCCATGACCTAACACTGCCCAAATTTTAGTAAATTCTTCATAATCCAGCGGGGTATCAAATTGGCTTTCTGGCAAATAGGCACCCAGCGGACCGCCAACTTGGACGGCACGAATTGGTTTACCAGTAAAAGAACCGCCGCCAAAGTCATATAACAATTCACGTAAAGTTGCACCAAACGCCAACTCCACCAAGCCGCTGTGCTTGAGGTTACCTGCAAGCTGTATTGGCAATGTGCCGCGTGAGCGCCCCATGCCATAGTCAGCGTAAAATTGTGCGCCTTTATCTAAAATAATTGGCACTGTAGCGAGAGAAATCACATTATTCACTACCGTTGGCTTACCGAACAAACCTTCAATGGCGGGTAGTGGTGGTTTAAAACGAACCAAACCACGTTTACCTTCTAAACTCTCTAACAATGAGGTTTCTTCACCACAGACATAGGCGCCCGCAGCACGGCGCACTTCTAGATGGAACGCCTTGCCGCTACCCAAAACGTTGTCACCCAAGTAACCCGCTTTTTCTGCGTTAGCGATGGCTTCATTAAGGGCTATAAGCGCATGTGGATACTCACTGCGCAAATAAATATATCCGCGTGTAGCACCAACGGCCACACCTGCAATCGTCATGCCTTCAATCAGCACGAATGGGTCACCCTCCATAATCATGCGATCTGAATAAGTGCCTGAGTCACCTTCATCGGCATTACATACGATATATTTTTGCTCAGCTTCACAGCCAAGCACAGTATTCCATTTAATTCCGGTAGGGAAAGCCGCGCCACCGCGACCACGCAAACCCGAGTCAGTAACGATTTTTACAATATCCTCACCCGATAATTTAAGTGCGTTTTTCAGGCCGTTGTAACCATCGTGCGCAATATAATCATCCAAAGAAACTGGGTCTGTAACACCTACCCGGGCAAAAGTTAAACGTTGCTGCTTTTTAAGCCAAGCAATCTCTTCAGTTAAACCTAAACTCAAGGCATGCGCCTTACCATCGATAAAGCCTGCGTCAAATAGCGATGGCACATCTTTTACTTTTACCGGGCCGTAAGCCACTCGACCGTTAGCCGTTGCAACTTCCACCATCGTTTCCAGCCAATAAAGACCACGAGAACCATTGCGAATAACTTCAACGTCTAAACCACGATTTTTCGCCTCGGCTACCACCGCAATAGCTACTTTATCAGCGCCCATTGCCAAAGCGCTTGAATCGCGGGGGATATATATTTTAGTAACCATTACGCTTTAGCCTCCGCATGTCGTACTTCCAAAATCAGCGCATCTAAATCTGCCGCCGTCACACGTCCGTATATTTCGTCACCCACCATCACTGAGGGCGACAGCGCGCAGTTACCCAAACAGTAAACCGGCTCTAACGTAATCGCACCGTCTGCGGTAGTTTGGTGATAATCAACATTCAAACATTTTTTTGCGTGCGCTTCCAAAGCTTCAGAACCCATGGCTTGGCAAGATTCTGCGCGGCAAATCTGCATCACATGCTGACCGGCCTTATGAGTGCGAAAATGATGATAAAACGTCACCACGCCATGCACCTCTGCCACAGATAACGCCAACGCTTTAGATATTGGCGCATAAGCGGCCTCTGGAATAAAGCCGATACTATCCTGAATAGCATGTAGCAGTGGCAACAAAGCACCAGGTCTATGCTGGTGCAGGACGATTAACCCATGGATAGTTGCGCCCATCTCTTGTGTTGAATGTGAATCTAGCAAGCTATTCTCTCCAAAACGACTATTATTACGATTTTATAATGCTACTATAATATAGTTGCTAATTGCTATTTAATCCGACAAGTAATGATTGAAAAAGTGCCTAATTCTACGCAAAACCTCCCCCATCAACTCAGCGAC
Organism: Methylotenera sp.; assembly: GCA_013141495.1. GTDB lineage: Bacteria > Pseudomonadota > Gammaproteobacteria > Burkholderiales > Methylophilaceae > Methylotenera. Next base: position 27,164 of record JABFQV010000005.1, read on the forward strand.
CAATTTGGTCGGAAAGTTGACTACATCCGGCTATCCATCACCGATCGCTGTGACTTCCGTTGCGTTTATTGCATGTCTGAGGACATGACTTTTTTGCCGCGCGACGAAGTATTAAGCTTAGAGGAATGCGCACGACTGGTAAACGTGTTTGTGTCATTAGGTGTGAGTAAAGTACGCATCACTGGCGGCGAGCCTTTAGTGCGTAAAAATGCACTTTGGTTATTTGAAGAAATCGGCAAACTTAAAAACTTAAAAGAGTTAGTGCTTACTACCAACGGCAGCCAACTGGAAAAACAAGCTCAAGATTTAAAAAACGCCGGCGTAAAACGCATCAACATCAGCTTAGACAGCCTAGATGCAACCCGCTTCAAAAACATCACGCGCACCGGTGAGTTAGATCAAGTATTGCGCGGCGTACAAGCCGCCAAACTTGCAGGCTTTAACAGCATAAAACTCAACACCGTATTGATGCGTGGTTTTAACGACGATGAAATCCTGCCATTAGTTGACTTTGCCATTCAACAAGCTGTTGATATTTCATTCATTGAAGAAATGCCACTAGGCGATGTCAACCATACGCGTGAATCTACTTTTGTGAGCAATGCGGACACTTTGAAATTTCTACAAAGTAAGCACCCACTTATCAGCAGCGCCGAAACAACTGGCGGGCCTGCACGTTACTGGCGTGTAGCCAATACTCAAACAAAAATTGGCTTTATCTCACCGCACAGCCACAACTTTTGTGAAAGCTGCAACCGCGTACGCATCACCTGCAAAGGCGAGCTTTATTTGTGTTTAGGGCAAGAAGATAAAATTGAACTAATGCCACTTTTACGCGCACACCCCAATGACGACCAACCTTTGATTAGCGCAATTTTAAATAGCATGGCCGTTAAACCCAAAGGGCACGACTTTGACCTACGCCGTGCAGAACCCTCAATCGTCCGTTTCATGTCACACACAGGCGGCTAAACATTGCCCATTTCAGCCATCATACTTGCAGGCGGCCGCGCCACCCGCATGGGCGGCGTAGATAAAGGCTTAGTACAGTTACAACAAAAACCACTGATCCAACACGTAATCAAACGCTTAAAACCACAAGTAGATGAAATCATCATCAACGCCAACCGTGAAGTGAGTCAATACAAAACTCTGGGTTACCCTGTACTGCAAGATGAAAACGCTGATTTTTTAGGTCCGTTGGCAGGCTTTAGCTTAGGTTTAAAACATGCCAAACACGACTACCTACTCACCGTACCATGTGATTCACCGTTATTACCGCCAGATTTAGCAAAACGTTTAATGCAGGGGTTAATTGAAAACAATGCGGATATTGCCGTGGCCACAAGTGAAGGTAACGTGCACCCCGTATTTAGTTTATGTAAAAAAAACGTGCTACCTAGCCTAACGGCGTATATAACAAACGGTGAGCGTCGCGTGAGTGCCTGGCAAAAAAGTCAACGTTATACAGAGGTTGATTTTAGTGATGCCGTTGACGCTTTCATCAACCTCAATACGCTTGAAGATTTATCAGCGCTAGAATTGAAATTACGCAACTAGTCTAATCTACATCGCTAATTAGAATTAAAATGATAATAGAAGTGACACCAATATTATTTTGAAAACAAATTTCCTCAAATGAGTAAACCAACCACGATTTCACAATTGATCTCAAACCCTAGCTGCCTAGATGACTACGATCCAAACTCGATGCCCGTCGCCAAAGCGCGGTTATTTATTCAGCAGTTTTTAAGTCCGGTATGCGAGGCTGAGTTTTTACCTTTGCGAGAGAGTTTGGGGCGCGTGTTGGCGGCGGACATTTTGTCGCCATCTAATGTGCCAAATTACGATAACTCGGCGATGGATGGTTATGCGTTTAATGCGGCTGATATTGACGTAGCGTTGCCCACACGTTTAAAGGTGATTGGCACTGCTTTTGCGGGCAAGGCGTTTGATGGCATTTTAGCAAGCGGTGACTGTGTACGTATTATGACGGGTGCCGCCATGCCAAAAGGTGCAGACACTGTGGTTGTGCAAGAAAAAGTATCGCTAGACGCTAACACCATTACATTCTTTGATGCGCCAAAGCCGCGTGCCAATGTGCGCTACACGGGTGAGGATTTGCGTATTGGTCAAACCGTACTCGCTACAGGGCATTTAATGCGCCCGGCTGATTTAGGTTTAATTGCATCGCTAGGCATTGCTGATGTGAGCGTGTATCGCAAGTTGAAAGTGGCATTTTTTTCAACCGGTGACGAGTTAATGAGCGTTGGCAAGCCGCTTGAAATTGGCCAGGTTTATGATAGCAACCGTTACACGCTTTATGGCATGTTAAGTCGTTTGGGTGTAGAAATCATTGACCTTGGCGCGATTGCAGATGACCCTGCGTTACTTGAAGCTACTTTGTTGAATGCGGCAAAGCAGGCCGATGTAGTCATTACCAGCGGTGGCGTTTCCGTAGGTGAGGCTGATTATATGAAGCTGTTACTCGCCAAGCATGGGCAGGTGATGTTTTGGAAAGTCGCCATGAAACCAGGCAGGCCACTTGCTTATGGCAAAGTTGCGAATGCGCATTACTTTGGCTTACCAGGCAACCCAGTAGCGGTGATGGTGACATTTTACCAATTTGTACGTGAGGCAATGTTGCGGTTAATGGGGCAACCCAATCCGGCTCCGTTGCCAGTGTTTAAAGTAGAATGTACGCAAGCCATTAAAAAACTTACGGGGCGTACTGAGTTTCAGCGCGGCATTTTGTTTGCCGATACTGATGGTAGCTGGCGCGTAAAACCCACGGGTGCGCAAGGTTCTGCCTTGTTAAGCTCAATGTCGTTAGCTAATTGCTTTATTGTGTTGGATGAAAACGTTGGCAACCTTGATGCTGGGGCGTTGGTACAGGTACAAGTGTTAGATGGCCTTATTTAAGGCACCCTTAATTCACATGTTTACCGCTTATTGTATCTGGCTAAATACAGCCAATTGCATTAAGGTTTCAAATAGCGATTAAGCTTGTTGTATAATTTTCGTTTGGTTTATTGCTTCTCATCTTTTAACTTTAATCACGCAGGCACTTCTTTCTTTTGAATATCGCAGTTCACCAATCCATCACGCATACAAACACACTGCTCTGGGCCATAATCGGCTCATTGTTGTTGCATGGTTTGCTGGTATTGGTGATACCGGACATGAAGCTGGATGAAGCAAAAGCGCCGGACATCTTAGAAGTTGCGTTGGTTAAAAAACCAGAGCCTCCTCCGCCCGTCGTGCCGCCAGAGCCTGTTCAGCCGCAACCAAAAGTCATACAGCCAAAACCTTTGCCTAAACCTATTGCAAAGCCGCTACCGACGCCTGTGGTAGAAAAAATTGAGCCTGTGGTTGAGCAACCAACTCAAGCGCCGCTACCCGACGTCATTGCGGTAGCGCCAAAAGCTGAAGTTACTCCTCCTGTGCACATAGTGCAGACACCTTTGCCAGTAAAGCCTGAGCCTACGCCGCCAACTGTTAACCAAGCAGACATCGACGATGCGCGTGGAAGATATGGCAACGCGTTATGGAACGCGATTAGCAAACATAAAAAATACCCTAAAATTGCACAAATGCGAGGTTGGCAAGGCGAGGCAACGGTGGAGCTGTTGCTTGATGGTAGCGGTAAGATAAAGTCTAAGAAAATTGTCCAATCTAGTGGTTACGAGGCGCTGGATAAACAGGCCTTAGAAATGGTTGAAAAAGCACAGCCTTTTCCCACGCCACCTGAAGCCTTACGTGGGAACAATTTCACAATTACTGTGCCTGTGCCATTTAAGCTTGAATAACACCTTTATCGTCAGCCTACCTACACGCAGTGACTAAGAAAAAACATTCGCTTAAAGATCTCCTGCTCATTCATGAGCTCGCTTTTATTTTGCTCATCTTTTTAGTCTCTGTCGTTGGCGCTATTGGCATTCATTTGCAACAGCAATCTAGTCAGGAATCCAACCGCATCAATTTAGTGGTGCAAGAAGTTCAACAAACACGTGGTGATTTATACCGCCAAATGAAAGAGCTATTTGACGCTTATTTTTTGGACGACATTGAAGCGCGTACTGAATATAACAATTTCACACACTCAGTTGAAAACCACTTTAACCAATTGCAAAAAATTGCTGTCGGCGATGCCGAAAAAACCGCCATCAATGAGCTACATGCCGGCTATCAGGCTTTTGTAAGCGAAACCTCAGCCCTGTTTGACCAGCACTCAACGCTCACCAGTGATGACCTTAAAAAAATACTCAATACTGACCTTGAAGCCGGGCTTTTTAATCGCTACGAAACACTGCTCGCGCGTACTGAACAACTACTCAACCAAAAGCAAATTGAGCTTGATGCCCAACTTGAAGAGAGTAAACACAAATCTACTTTTTTATTATTTACACCGTTAATTTTGGCGATTTTATTGCTGATATTCTCTCGCATATTTTTAAAACGCTCAATTGTAAAGCCGATTGAGGGTGTGCTTAAAGCCACGGCGGAAATCAGTGCCGGCAACCTTAATCATAAAGCCCCTGATGAAGGTATTGAAGAGCTCGCCTCGCTATCAAAAGCGATTAACGAGATGGCCGACAAGTTACTCAACAGCCAAGAGAATTTAGTGCGTACCGAAAAGCAAGCCGCGCAAGGTTTACTGGTACCCATGCTGGCGCACAACATCCGCAACCCTTTAGCGAGCATTCGCGCCACGGCGCAGGTGATGGATGACCCCGAACATGATGCTGAAACACGGGAATCATTACAAGGCATTATCAACACTGTAGATCGGCTTGAACGCTGGACCGGTGCTTTGCTCGCTTATTTGCACCCGCTAAAACCTCAGCCTAGCAATACCAGAATCAAAGATATTGTAGAAGGTGCATTGGAGCCACTTCAACAAAAAATTGCCAAAAAATCCATCCAGCTCACGCTACCAATCTGGCCAAAAACAAATGCTATTAAAAGTGATTATATTTTTACGGATCAGCATCTATTAGAACAGGTGATTTACAACCTGCTATTAAATGCAGTAGATGCCTCGAGCAATCAGGGCGCAATAGCTATCCAACTAAAAATCACCTCTAACGCTTTTACTCTAGAATTATCAGACCATGGTAGCGGCATGCCATTCATCCCGGATCCTAGCGCGATGAACGCCCCTACGACTAAAAGATTTGGCACCGGGCTTGGTATTCCGTTCGCCTTCAAAGTATGTGACGCCCTGGGTGGGCAGCTACAATTTGTGGCAAGGCCTGAGGGCGGCACCAGCGTGATTATCTCTCTACCTAAAAACTTACATCTACCCGACCAATAATCACCCGCAATTTTATAAGCAGCGCTAACTGCCGTCTTTCATCGAAAAAATGTCGTTTTCATGAAATATCCGCTTGCCTTAATAAGGCTTTTTATCAACAATGATGCTTAGGCTCTAAACATAGAAGATTGATACCGTAATGCTAAACCAACCTGCACCAGACTTTCAGTTACCGGCAACCGGCGGCAACACTTTTCAACTTTCAAATTATTTAGGCAAAACGGTCGTCATTTATTTTTATCCTAAAGACTCAACGCCAGGCTGCACCACACAAGGTATCCAGTTCAGAGATGCCTATCCGCAATTTCAGCAACACAACACAGAAATTTTTGGTGTATCGCGTGACAGTTTAAAGTCACATGAAAACTTTAAGGCTAAATTCACCTTTCCGTTTGAATTGCTAGCCGATACTGAAGAGCTTGCCTGCTCGCTATTTAATGTGATTAAAATGAAAAATATGTACGGCAAACAAGTACGCGGTATTGAACGTAGCACTTTTGTTGTTGATAAAAATGGAACGCTAGTAAAAGAATGGCGTGGCGTTAAAGTAGATGGGCACGCCGCAGAAGTTTTAAACTTTATTCAAACGCTTTAAGTCTGATTAAAAACGTCTTAATTCAAATACTTTAATTTTGTTTAATCACCTTCATAGAAAGTAATGTATGGCTAACAAAAACATCGGTGGCGCCAAACTGTTTGTCCTTGATACCAATGTGTTAATGCATGACCCTTCTTCACTGTTCCGCTTTGAAGAGCATGACATTTACCTGCCCATGGTCACATTGGAGGAGCTTGATAACAATAAAAAAGGCCTCACTGAAGTTGCGCGCAATGCACGCCAAGTCAGCCGTAGTTTAGAAGAAATCGTCGGCACTGATTTAACCAATTTAGAGCTTGGTAGCCCTTTATCACTTAATGGCAACAAGCAAGCAACGGGTCGCTTATTTTTACAAACCAAAGAACTTAATATAGAACTACCAGGGTTAGCAGGCAGTAAGGCCGATAACCAAATTATTAGCGTGGTCATTTGCTTACAAAAACAACACACCGACCGCCAAGTGGTGTTAGTGAGCAAAGACATCAACGTGCGCATTAAAGCCCGCGCCATGGGCGTGCTGGCAGAAGACTACTTTAACGATAAAGTTTTAGAAGATACCGATATTTTATACAGTGGCATGACAGAACTGCCGGCTAACTTTTGGGATCAGCACAGTAAGGCAATGGAATCCTGGCAAGAATCTGGCCGCATGTTTTACCGGCTCACAGGGCCTTTATGTAAAACTTTTCTCGTCAATGAGTTTGTTTATTACGAGTTTGAAAAACCTTTTCATGCGATTGTGCGTAATATCGATGGCGATACCGCAGTGCTTGAAGTGGTGAAAGATCACCTACTGCCCAAACATAATGTGTGGGGCATTACAGCACGTAACCGTGAACAGAACTTTGCCCTCAATTTATTGTTAGACCCAGAAATAGACTTTGTGAGTTTATTAGGGCAAGCCGGTACCGGTAAAACATTACTCACGCTCGCGGCTGCACTGACTCAAGTGCTTGATAAAAAAATCTACACTGAAATTATCATGACGCGCGTTACAGTGCCTGTTGGCGAAGATATTGGCTTTTTACCTGGCACTGAAGAAGAAAAAATGACGCCATGGATGGGTGCGCTTGAAGATAACCTAGATGTGCTGAATAAAAGTGATGATGATGCAGGTGACTGGGGACGTGCCGCAACGCAAGATTTAATTCGTACCCGCATTAAAATAAAATCACTTAACTTTATGCGCGGTCGCACTTTTTTAAATAAATTTTTAATTATTGATGAAGCGCAAAATTTAACCCCGAAACAGATGAAAACACTCATTACTCGCGCAGGCCCTGGCACCAAAGTCGTGTGTTTAGGTAATATCGCGCAAATAGATACGCCCTATTTAACTGAGGGCAGTTCTGGACTAACTTACGTGGTTGACCGCTTTAAAGGCTGGAACCATAACGGACACATCACCTTGCAACGTGGTGAGCGTTCACGTCTTGCAGATTTTGCTGCAGAAGCCTTATAGATGAGATTAAATATGCATCATTCAAGGCAATGCACTAGAGGTACAATACTACGCAATGCAAAAAACCCATGTAATCACAAAGTTTTTATCCAATGAAGATGTGTAAGGGATTTTACACCTTACTGCTAGCGCAATTCACATCTGCGCTAGCTGACAATGCGTTACTGTTTGCCGCCATTGCACTACTTGCACAAATGAACTCTCCTGACTGGCATACCCCTTTACTGCAACAGTTTTTTGTTATTGCCTATATCTTGCTTGCCCCTTTTGTAGGATCATTCGCAGATGCCCTGCCTAAGGGGCGCGTCATGTTTATTGCCAACGCTATTAAATTTACAGGTAGCCTTGCAATGGTTCTAGGCATGCCACCTTTATATGCGTACGGTATCGTTGGCATTGGTGCTGCAGCCTACTCACCTGCAAAATATGGCATTTTAACTGAACTATTACCCCCAGAAAAACTTGTTAGCGCCAACGGCTGGATGGAAGGCTCCACTGTAATCGCCATTATTTTAGGGGCAATTATAGGTGGAATATTGGCGAGCCATGACCCTTACTTGGCAATGATATTGATCACTGCCCTGTATATGCTCGCGGCCATATTTAACATCTATATTCCAAAGTTACCGATTGATCATAAGCTCCCCAAGAAAAACCCGGTATTTATGCTAATTGATTTTTGGCATTCATTTAAAGCCTTATGGATGGATGCACGCGGACAAGTTTCACTCGCAGTGACCACTCTGTTTTGGGGGGCAGGCGCAACCTTACGCCTAGTCGTTATCGCCTGGGCAGCCAGTGCACTTAACTTTGGCCTTGAGCAGGCCACGCAACTTATGGCGCTACTGGCCGTTGGCATTGCGGTTGGCTCAGTGGTCGCCGCACGTTATATCAAGTTAGAACAAAGTACCAAAGTGTTGCCAGCAGGCATCGTCATGGGCTTACTTGTAGTAGTAATGGCGTTTGTACAGCATTGGCAAGTAGCGGCAGCGCTGTTATTTATTATCGGTGCACTTGCCGGGTTCTTTGTGGTGCCATTAAATGCGTTGTTACAGCACAGAGGGCACGAGTTAGTGGGAGCGGGGCATTCCATAGCGGTACAGAACTTCAATGAGCATATTGGGATACTGTTGCTACTTGGTGCTTATCTGCTCATGGTGAAGGCTGAAATCTCAAATAATACAATCGTGATTGCATTTGGGCTTTTTGTTAGCTTATGCATGATAATTATCCATAGACGTTACCGTTACATGAACAAATAAAACCATCGCATCATTAAATCGCCTGCAACTTTAAGTGGTATCAATGTAACTTTACCTGCGCCTCAGTGCGTCTTGAAATAATGCGCGACAATGTGAATAACGCCATACTCCAAAAGCCATGTAACGCCATCAAATGTAGCTTATATAGCGATTGATACATCGTGCGTGCAATCAAGCCTTCTACTACCAAGCTACCGCCAGAAAGCGCGCCCATCAAATTACCCACAGTGGTATAACTGCCTAAATTTACCAATGATCCATAATCGCGATAGGTAAATTCAGGTAAGTTACTTTTGCCAGCTACCCGATACTTAACGGTTTTCAACAACATCGAAGCCTGCTGATGCGCAGCCTGTGCGCGAGGCGGCACAGTTTCATCACCATGACCTACCCAAGGGCACGCAGCACAATCACCAAAAGCAAAAATATTTTCATCCAGCGTGGTCTGTAAATTACGATTAACCACAAGCTGATTGATACGATTGGTTTCAAGTCCAGCTATTTCATGTAGAAAGTCTGGCGCTTTAATACCGGCCGCCCAAACGACTAATGCAGATGGAATAAAGCGCCCACTGTGCGTTTGTACACCCTTGCTAGTGACCTCTGTCACGCGCTCACCCGTATAAAGATGTACACGTAACTTCCTTAGCTCCAAATCAACAGAATCAGAGAGTTTAGGCGGTAGTGCAGGTAGCACACGGTCACTTGCCTCTATCAATGAAATTTGTATATCTCGGTCTGGGTCGATTTTATCCAAACCGTAAGCGGCTAGTTCGCGCGTAGTATTGTGTAACTCAGCAGATAACTCGACACCAGTCGCACCAGCACCCACAATAACCACCTCTAACTGGCCAGCTTGTATAGGAGTAGCTTGTGTTTGAGCACGCAATAAAGCATTGTGCAAACGTCGATGAAAGCGCTCAGCCTGATCTTGTGTATCGAGTGCAATCGAATGCTCCTGAGCACCCTTCACACCAAAATCATTGGTAGTACTGCCAACGGCAATAATTAATGTGTCATATTTAAAAGTACGGCGTGGAATCACCTCCACCCCATCTTCATCATAATTTGGTGCAATAGATATTTCACGTTTAGCGCGGTTCAAACTATCCATGCTACCTAAACGAAATTTGAAATGATGCCAGTGTGCTTGAGCCAAATAAACTAACTCATGCTTTTCCGGGTTCATGCTTCCCGCTGCAATTTCATGCAATAGTGGCTTCCATACATGCGTTTTAGATTTATCAATGAGCGTAATGCAGGCTTTACCCTGCCGACCTAGTGAGTCGCCAAGCTTTGTTGCCAACTCAAGTCCGCCAGCACCGCCGCCAACAATAACGACATGGTGCAAATCATGCTGTTCATTGATACTCACAAAAGCCCTCACTTATTCTAATTTATCTGCAATCTTGGTTGTGATTATAAATCAATAATGACAAAAAAATGAGTCTAAAAACCATGCTTCACTATTGCTAGCATGACCATTAAGTTGAGATTGCAAACCTTCAAATAAAAACGCGCTTACTGCATGACACAGTAAGCGCGCTATTTTTCTAGACTTACAACTATTCGTTACCAGTAACTCCTGTACCCTGACTGCGGATCCAAGCAATGACTTTCAATGCCTCATCTGGGGTAATGCCATTTTTTGGATCGGTCGGGTCCATCAAACCAATTCCTTTAGCCCCCATACCACCGTTAGTGCCATGCCAAATCGTTTCAAACATGCCTTTATTAGTCGCATTTTTAGCGTATTTAAAGTTAGGGCCAATTAAACCAGGCGCTACTGCACCTTCAGCGTGCCCACCATGACAAGCAACGCATGAATACATTTGGAATACTTTTTTACCCTTGGCAATCGCTTCCTCATTACCAATATACGGATTTTTACCTGTCGCCAAAAATTCTTTAGCACTAGGTGTGTCAAACAAAACAACATCAATTTTTAATGGTGCGCCATCTTGTGTTGTTACAAAATCTATCGCCTTACCTGCAGAAGCTTCTGGCGTAGCGCCATTAGACGATGCATCAGAACCAGATTTACCACATGCGCCTAATGTTGCTAATAGCGCAGCTAACAGTAAATATTTATTCATAATCAATATTCCATTCATTGTAATAAAATGTAACCTGATTAACATTTTACAACAAAATAATAAAAAAACGGCCACATATGTGGCCGTTTTTTCTATCTACAGTCTAATTACTTAATCTAACAATTACTCATTACCCGTAATCTTAGAATTACTGCGAATAAAAGCAATTACTTTTAACACATCATCTGCTTTCAAACCCTCTGTTGGATCTTCTGGCACCATTAACCCTAGACCTTTAGCACCCATACCGCCATTTGTACCATGCCAAATAGTTTCGAACATACCCTTGTTGGTTAGGTTTTTAGCATACTTCATAGTAGAACCAGTTAAGCCTGGGGCAATTGCGCCCTCGCCATGACCACCGTGACAGGCATTGCAAGAATATAAATTAAATTTCTTTTTACCTGCTTTAATTGCATCTTCATTACCAACATATTTGTTTTTCCCTGTCGCCAAAAATTCTTTAGCTACTGGCGTATCAAATGATTCCGGCTTAATGTTGAGTGGAGAACCGTCCTGAGTTGCAACCAGCACAATGTCTGCCGCTGTTGCATTTACAGAAACCAAACCCGCCAACGCGAACAAACTAACAAACAATGCTGACTTTAATGTTTTATTGCCTAACATGCTATCTCCTAATCTTTATCACAAAATGAGCTACGTTCCCCTCATGCTGGCGCATTACTGAACTCGTAGCTGCTTAACGTATATATTATTTATTTGGTTGACGATTGCACTCAAATTAACGGCGTCATCTTACTCTAATTTCGAGCTAGCGTCACTATGCTCAGCTTTAGCTTTAGTTGCACCCTTACGATAAACTTTCATCACACTATCACCATCAACTACTGCGACATGCGGAATGCCATAATCATCTAAAATTTTGTTGATTTTGTCTTTGTTTCTTTCTAGCGCACCTTCAATCATAGCCATGCGGTCTTTGTCTTTTTTACGTACCGCTACTGATATATTCCAAAACTCTTTACCCTTTACATTTTCATTTTCATACTCAGGAATCATCACTACTTCTAGCGGAACTTTAGATTGCTTGGCAAAATAACCACCAATTGGGCCCCATACTACTGCGACATCAATTTCACCCTTTACTAAATCATCCACTAAATAACTTGGCGGGAAATTTAAATCACGTTGCATACGGTAAGGTCTGGCATTTGCAATCAAACCATGCGCATCCATAGGGATGGTCGCAGGGCTTTGACCCACCACACCAATGATTGCTCTTTTAAGGTCTGGGCTATCCCAATTAGTGATGTTATAGCCGCTATCTTTTTTGTAGATAAACACATGGCCAGAACGATAATAGGGCTTGGTGGTGCGCAGGGCGTCATTGTCAGATGATGTACTCATAATGACATCACAGCGCATCGCATTAATGGTATTTCTTAAAAAACCTTGTCGGTTATATGCGTATGTGTAACTGAGCTTTTTACCCAAGTCTTTAGCAAGCACTTCGGCGATTTTATCTTCAAAACCCTCTTGTTTTAAATTTGAGTATGGCATGTTGTCAGGATCCGCACAGACTTTAAATTCAGATTCATCTACTACTCGTCTGACCTCACCAATACGTCCCTCATCTGCATTGAGTGTTGGAATTTCCAGGTCCGCTGCATAACTGACGCTAGGCAAGACTGCCATCATGGCAATTAAACCTAACACTTTATTCACACGTTTCAACATTGTTATTTCCTTATTTAAATACGACAGGATTTCTGCCAACTAACTTGAGAGTATTCCTTACTTTAAAAGTTCTTTTAACTTAACGATATCACCCTATATTGTAACTAAATTTTGCAGCTTAGGTTAGCGCTAAACTGGGGCTTTATCACAACTAATTACGCCAACCCCTAAAAAAAACGCCCCGACTAATCGGGGCGTTTTTATTTACTACATTTGAACTAACTTGAACAAGTCAGCTAATAATTAAATTGTTTTACAACAGTTAATTATAGGCTAAATACGTTCAATGCACCGCCGCCAGGAGCCGCGTTGTATTTTACTAGTTCAGCATAACCACCAGCAGCACCTAAAGCGTCTGTTGGAGTAGTCATACCAAGGTTCATCGCAACACCAGCCCAGCCACCGATACCTGATAGCACGCCAACGTATTGTTTACCTTTTTGACCGTATGTGAATGCATTACCAATCACACCTGAACCTACTTGGAATTTCCAAAGTTCTTTACCTGATTTAGCATCAACAGCTTTGAACCAACGATCTAATGTACCGTAGAACACTAAATCAGTAGCAGTTGTTAAAGCACCACCCCAAGCAGAGAATTTCTCTTTGTTGTACCAAACTTTTTTGTTTGTCATTGGGTCATAAGCAGCGAAGCCACCCATAACACCGTCAGGACCTGGGAACATAGTCAATGTAGCACCAACCCAAGGTTGACCAGCAACATATTTAGACTCAACTGGCTCGTATGTCATACATACGTGGTTCAATGGAGAATAGATCAAACCAGTTTTTGGTGAGTATGCAGCTGGTTGTTGGTCTTTAGTACCCAATGCAGCTGGACAAACGCCTTTAGCATTGTAATCTTGGTGAGTTGAAGCTGAAGCTAATTTGTTAGGCACGCCTGTTTTCAAATCAACGCCAGTTGCCCAGTTAACAAATGGGTGAACTTTTTCAGCAGCTACCAATTTACCGTTACCAGCATGCCATGTGTATGCAAAGCCGTTACGGTCATGATGCCAAGCGTATGTTTTGCCACCCTTGTCAAACAAGATTACTTCGTTAATACCATCGTAATCCCACTCATCATGTGGAGTCATTTGCATGCCCCATTTTGCAACGCCAGTATCTAAGTCACGAGCAAAAATAGTCATAGACCATTTGTTATCGCCTGGACGTACATCTGGATTCCAAACTGATGGGTTACCTGTTCCGTAGTAAACCAAGTTTGTACGTGCATCATACGGCCACCAGCCCCATGTAGAACCACCACCATGTTGCCAACCATCTTTAACTGCTTGTGGTTTTAACCATGTACGTGTACCAAGATCTTTTTCGCCAATTTTCAATTGGTCGTTAGGGATTGGTTTGAAAGAACCGCCTAATTTGTTACCACCGTTTACGTCTTGGTAAACTGATAATGCACTGTACTCAGGTGTATCTTTGTTGAAGTCAGCACCGATTAACACTTCAGCGTCTGGGCCTGTTGAGTAAGCTTTCCATGCTAAAGAACCGTCTTTGATGTTGTAAGCTGCTAAGAAGCAACGTACACCAAACTCAGCACCTGAACAACCTGTAAGCACTTTGTCTTTAATTACGTGTGGAGCATTAGTATTTGTAGCACCAACTTTTGGATCATTTACTAATGTTGACCATACTTTAGCACCAGTTTTAGCGTCTAAAGCAACCAAGTTACCATCATTTTGTTGCAAGTAGATTTTACCGTCGCCGTAGCCTAAACCACGTGAAACGTTATCGCAACATAATACAGCTTGTACTGATGGATCTTGTTTTGGGAAATAAGACCATGAGATTTTTTGGTTGTCGTTTAAGTCAAGTGCATATACGTTGTTTGGGAATGCTGTATGTACATACATCATGTTACCAACAACAACAGGTGAACCTTCGTGACCACGGTTTACACCAGTAGCGAATGTCCAAGCTGCTTTAAGGTTTTTAACGTTACCTTTGTTAACTTGTGCTAAAGCACTGTAACCTTGGTTGTTGTGCTGACCACGTGGGTGAGCCCAGTTGTTTGAATCTTTAAGTGCCGCTTCTTGGTCTGCTGCAGCTGATGCCACTAATGGCAATGCCATACCAGCAACTAAGCCAAGAGCCAATTTGATTTTGTTGATTTGCATATTTAATCTCCAAAGTTAAACTACTAAGGTTGTTAATAATTCCACCGTAACGAGTTGGCGTTTTTTGATGTAATCTCAAATTCTCAACTCATTAGTAAAACTATTTTTTAGCACAGTTCCTGTGCGTATTTGGGACTATATCCCAGTCAATCACGAATTGCAATACATTAGTTACAATTTACTTACATTTAAGTGCAAATAAATATTTTGTTATGCATTATTATGGTGGGGAGCAACCAATCAATATAAAATGTTGTTTATAATCATATAGAAAGCTTACAGTCAAACATGCAAAACACCATTTACAACTTGTATCCTGAATTGGAAATTCACGCTCAACATACGCTTAAAGCTGATGATTTACATGAAGTTTATTACGAGGTTTGCGGCAACCCGAATGGCATGCCGATCGTTTTTTTACATGGCGGGCCCGGCGGTGGATGCAATCCTACTCAGCGCCGTTTTTTTGACCCCACTCATTATAGAATCATTCTTATTGATCAACGCGGATGTGGTCGTAGTAAGCCTTTAGGTGCTGTTGACAAAAATACCACCAGCGATTTAGTCAATGATATAGATTTAATCCGTCAGCAGTTAGGCATTCAACAATGGCTTGTATTTGGCGGCTCTTGGGGCAGTACGCTGGCGTTGGCTTATGCCTCGCAACACACATCGCATGTTTCTGGCTTGATTTTGCGTGGTGTATTTTTAAGTCACCCCAGTGAGCTAGCTTGGTTTTTAGGGACGGTTAAAACATTCTTCCCAGCACCTTGGCAGCGTTTATGTGAATTTTTACCAGCCAATGTGAGAGATATTCCTTTAAACGCATACGAGCAGCTTATTTTTAGTGATGATACTAATGTAAGTATTCCTGCCGCCATTCAATGGAACGCTTTTGAAAGCAGCATTATGACCTTATTGCCAAGACCGGCTAGTGCGAATGAAGTTGACGGTAAAGTAGAACTTGCACGCGCTAGAGTGCAGATTCATTATATTAAGCATGATTGTTTTGTTGGTGACCGTGATTTACTAGCTGAAGCCGCATTAAAGCTTGCGCATGTGCCAACTGTGATTGTGCAGGGACGTTACGACATGGTGTGCCCGCCAATTACAGCATGGGAGCTTAGCCGCGCAATGCCGCATGCAGAGCTTCATATTATTGAAGACGCAGGGCATTCTGCAATGGAAGCCGGCACCACCTCGGCTTTAGTGGCGGCGACTGAGAAATTTAAATACTTAATTGCTTAGCATCATTACTACAACGGCGTAATCTAAACGATTGTTAAATTAAATATCATCAATATAGTTTCTAAAACATGTCATGAAAAAAGTAACCTTTACCGCTGCTAAAAAAAATGAATTGCGCAAGGCAATTAACATGCCGCGCGAGGCGTATGCTAAACAACGCTATAACACGCCCTTATTTGTATTGCATGAAATGTTAAACGCTTTTCAGCGACACAACGTGCTGGGGTTGTCTGCCTCGCTCTCTTTTTATGCCATGTTTGCGCTTATTCCACTGGTATTGCTGATGTTTTTCCTGTTAAGCCAATTGGTGTTTAGCTCCGACTATGCAATCGTTAAATTGGCTATTGTTACTGGCAACTTGGTTCCCCAATTAAGTAATACCATTATGCTTGAGGTGTATAACGCGTCTAAGCAGCAAGCTGCATGGGGGGCGCTGGGTTTGTTTGTATTGCTTTGGGCAGTTACGCCTTTGGCTGGCGCTATGCGCTCTACCTTTTATCACATCGCGGCAATGGTAGAGGCGCCCTCATTTGTACGCCGAAAAATTAAAGATATGCTGGCTATTATCTGCATGTTATTTCTGTTTTTTTTGTTTACCTTTGCAGGGCTATTGCTAGAAAAAAGCATTGCATTTATTGGTGCCAATAGCTGGCTGATGCAATTTGGCATATTGGCAATGCTTATTTCGCTTAGCCTGACTACACTATTGATTGCTGCTTTTTACTTTGCATTTTTCCCGGTGCGCCTATCTATTAAGCATATTTTTATTGGGGCTTTATTTACCGCGCTTCTTTGGTTAATCATGCGACCAGCCTTTACGCTGTTTTTATCGGTCAATACTTCTTATGGTGCTGTATTTGGTAGCATGAAAAATTTATTCATCTCAATCACTTGGCTTTACTTTAACTTTGCCGTGTTTTTACTAGGTACTGAGTTAATCGCTACTTTAAGAAAAAAAGATGTTTTGCTACTTAAGGGTTTATTTGAAGACAAAACATCGGCCACGTTGCGCAACCAAACCAATTACGTGCAAAAGCTGATGCAACGCTATGGCAAAACTTACGCGCGTGGCGATTACATTTTTAAGCACGGTGATACTAGCCATTGCATGTATTATCTAGTGGACGGGCAAGTGCAGCTATTACAACACGGCCAGCGACTACGCACCATTGAGGCGGGTAACTACTTTGGTGAAATGGCGATGCTATCAAACACGCCCACCATTGCCGATGCGGTTGTATCTTCAGAACAAGCTGACGTAATATCGATGCAACCTGACAATATTGAAACGCTATTATTGGATGAACCACAAGTTGCCATGAAATTTCTGCGGCAACTGGCGGGTCGATTACAAAAGCGTAATGAATAGTTTTGTTTTAAAATAAGCAGATTAAGCAAAATTAAATTCAAAACTAAATCTAAGTGAAGTTAAAAACCTAAGCAGGATTAAACATGGCAAAGCAACCTCAATCTTTTGACCAACAACCAAGCCAGTTGGAAATGCAACCAGTGTTGCAGTGGTTTAATTCTGGAAAACTAGCTGAGGCTGAACATGCCGCCCAAAAGTTAGTATCACGTTACCCAAACACATTTATCCTTTATCAGATTTTAGGGATTGCTCAAGATGGCTTATCTAAGTTTGATGCTGCAGTAGCAAGCTACACCAAAGCGTTAGCGCTACAACCCAATACACCGGACCTACATTTTAATTTGGGAATTGCGCTTACTAATATCGGGCAATTAGAACAAGCTGCCAATAGCTACCATAAAGCCATCGCGCTTAACCCGAAGTTTTTTGAGGCTTATGCCAACTTAGGCACTCTGTTGCAAAAACAAGGCATGCTTGAAGAGGCTATTAAAAACTACCGCGCCGCGCTTAGCATTCATGCTGACCCTAGAGGGCATTTTAACTTAGGCACCGCACTACGCGACGAAGGCAAGCTCGATGCGGCAATTACGCACTTCAAGTCTGCAATCGCCATGTTTCCTAACTACGCAGATGCACACAATTACCTCGGTGAGTGCCTACGCGACCAAGGCAATATGGAGGATGCGATTAAAAGCTACCTGGACACACTCAAACTAAACCCAAACCACGCCGGTGCCAATTACAACATGGGTGAATTTTTATACCTTGCGGGGCGCTTTGATGAAGCAGTGACGCATTTTGAGCGCTCCAAGCTAGATGACTGGGAAGAACGCGCACTATATTGCACCTACAAAGCCGAGCATTTTGATACGTTTAAAACCAAGCTGGATGAAATAGTTCGCACCCATAAAAAGCATGACGCACCATTCTTGGCAACACTATCAACACACTATGCCACCAATTTCGGTGTAGAAGATACCTATAACTTCTGTAAAAATGGCTTTGATTTCGTTTATCAGCACAGCATCAGAGAATTAGCCGAGCCGAATAGTCAGTTTCTTCAAGACTTATTAAACGACATCGACAACACTGCGATTGAAGTGCGCGCGCAAGGCATGATTATCAATGGCAAGCAATCTGCGGGCAATCTGTTTAAACGCCCGGAAGCATCATTCAGAAAATTAGGCGAACTGGTTAAGCAAGAGTTTATTAATTACAAAAACCGCTTTGCAGGGGCTGATTGCGAGCTCATGAAATCGTTTCCACAAGAACTTGAATTCACCAGCTCATGGTATGTTCGGTTGCGTCGTGGCGGCTTTGTAGATAGACATATCCACGAAGTCGGCTGGATAAGCGGTGCGGTGTATCTTGTGTTGCCTAAAGATAAACAAGACCCGCTGGAAGGCTGCTTTGAGTACGGCTTACATGGTGACAATTACCCACAAAAACATAACAACTTCCCTGTTGGTATTGCCACACCTAGCGTGGGTGATATTGTGCTGTTTCCATCCTCACTGTTTCACCGTACCATCCCCTTTAACTCAAATGAGGAGCGTATTTGTATTGCTTTTGACTTAAAACCGGAAGGTGATATTTTCAGGCATTCTAATTATTAGCGTCGCCATTGAATCCTAAGCGGGCTTAATGGGGTTAGTCCTTTGCAAAACATGTGATTAACCCTCTTCCACAGGCTTGCGTGCATCATCTATCATAAATTCAAGCCTGGCTTCAGTGATGTCAACTTGTGTATCGAGAATTGGATCAATACATTTATTACCAAAAATAATTTTACCTTCTAAATTAGCTAAACTGCCCACCCGCGTATAGTCTTCTACGATACAATTTTTAATAACAGCACCACTTTCTACCACACAATTGGCACCTATCACTGCCGGCCCCACAATAGTGGCACCCGCTTCAATCTTAGTACTGCCGCCAATGTAAACAGGTGGCGTAATATGCACCTGGTCTAAATCAATATTTAAATTAATCCCCACATGCACACCTGGCCTCACTTCCTTACCTGGCATTTTAAAACCGATCACTTCACCATTGAGTATTTTGCTGGTGACCGTCCACACATCGTGGACATTACCAATATCTAACCACTGAAACGGCAAGTCGATGCCAATAAAAGCCAACTTCTCTTGTACTAACTTTGGCAACAACTCGCCACCAATGTCATACGCGACGTCAGATGGAATGTAGTTAAAAATTTCCGGCTCAAAAATGTAAATACCCGTACTCGCCAAATTAGAAACGGCATCCTCAGGGGTGGGTTTTTCTTGAAATTGAACAATACGATCATTTTCATCTAACGCAACGATGCCATACTTAAACACCTCATCATGCGGCACTTGCTTAAGAATAACGCTGGCAATCGCCTGCTTTTGACGATGAATCTCCAATGCCTTAGTAATATCTAAATCAATCCAGGCATCTCCACATAACACGATAAATGTTTCATCAAAAAATCCTGAAAAATCCTGAATTTTCTTCATGCCGCCAGCAGAGCCAATGGGCAAGCTCGTCACAACCCCATCAGCTGATATTTTCCCCTCATAAGAATAGGCGATGCTGACACCAAACTGCTCACCGTCTCTAAAGTAATTTTCAATCACGGGCGCTAAATGGCTGGTATTTACCATGATTTCATTGACCCCATGTTTTTTAAGCAGATCTATCAGGTATTCCATGACAGGCTTTCTTATCAATGGAATCATAGGTTTAGGTATTTCGTGCGTAATCGGCTGAACCCTGGTTCCCTTGCCCGCACCTAGTATCATTGCTTTCATATGGATAGTTTTATTTTCATGTGATTGATAGGTAGCTTAATGCAATTTTAACTTTATAAGTCAATCCAACATCCCTGAAATAGGCTACTCTTACTTGTTCAGAGCGCTTACACCAGGACTTATGAATAATGACTCACGCTAGAATATCGGCTTTTTTATGCCACAATGTAGCAGCACCAAACATAATGTAATTAAAAGCAGCAACGGCTAGGTAACAAAGTGCTACCTCTGAAATAAAATCACCTACAGGCCGATTGTTAACGAACACATAACCCAGCCCGATAGTCAAAAACAAAGTAGCGCTTATTGTGAGTATATTTGCGAAGCGTTTTAGCCAAATTTTCATATTTATCTTTGTGTGTTGATGGTTATACTAGACGAAGTAATCATTATATTGGAGAACACGAACAATGAAAAAACTATACTACATTGATTTTCCACAGGAACACTTAGAAAATCAATTGCACAGCTATCGTTGCGCTTACTGCAAAGTTGAAACAACGACCATCAATGGCAACTTAGAAGGTCATCTTCCAACGTGTGAATATAGACTAAAGTTAGAGAATGCTGGATATGATGCCATCTCTAACGACGCATCAAAAACACTGGCATTGCACGACGCGGATGATTTTGACTAATCATTGACTCAGGCACTTTTTAGCAATCAACTTGGTCTATATTTCATGTTTAATGGTTCTTTTAGATAGCACGTTGAAACATGGACAAGCACACAACGCCTAAAAATTCGCATCTGGACAGCATTGTAGCTGATGCGCGCCGCCACAACGCTGAACGTGATGCAAGTTATCGCGAGCAAGCACTCAAACTCTATCCGTGGGTTTGTGGCCGATGCGCGCGTAAATTCTCTGGTGTGCGCCTACGTGAACTTACCGTTCACCACAAAGACCACAATCACGACAACAACCCGCCTGATGGTAGCAACTGGGAGTTACTATGTTTGTACTGCCATGAAAACGAGCATGCACGCATTTTGGATGAGTCGTTACGAAACAGAACAAACAGAGAGCCAACCAACGCCGCAAAACACAACCCATTTGCAAACTTAGCTACGATGTTAAAGCAGAAAAAATAATAGCGCATAAAGGCATGTGTGAAAGTTCATGCGGTCTTTAACTCGTAGCCCATTTATAACGTAGCGCATAGCCTCTCGGCCGTTAAAGTGTTACAACACATCATACTCACGTGACTCATAAGCCTCGCGGAATCTAGCGTTTATCGCATCAATATCATCAATCGGCTGATCATCAACTGCAGGAGTACGAGGTGCCGTTGCTTTAGCTGCGCTTTTTACTGTTGCCTCTGTATTTAATAACCACTTTTCAAACGGCGCCGAATCGAGTCCTTCTGGGACGTACCATAGCTTTAATTCTGCATTCCATCGAGCGCCTAATGCCTTGGCCTGGTCTTTTTCATTAAATGGCACTTTAAGTTTAATGTTACTACTATTCATAATCACCCTGATATTTTGTACTAACTGTATGGTTGCGTGTTAATCATTGAGAATTAATCAGCTAAAACCACTTTAATAAGCTTATACACCCTGAATAGTCTGGGTGATAGTCAATCGGCCGTAGCCTTATCCTGACCAACATCGCGCAACATAACGCCATAAAGCGCCTCTACCTTTTCTCTAGCCCACGGCGTCTTTCGTAGAAACTTCAAGCTTGAGGCAACGCTTGGGTCATTAGTGAAGCAGCGTATCGCAATACGTTCAGACAAGCCTACCCAGCCATAATAAGCCACCAGCGCCTTAACCAAGGTCTCAAGCGTAATGCCGTGCAATGGGTTGTTAGGTTGTTTGGGAGGGGCAGGCGGCGTCATAGGCATTTATCTTCCTAAGATTGAAGTGCCGTAAATTAAGCTGTAATTACAATACATTGGTTGCAGTATGGCAAACCAATGTACGCACTAAAAAATTTACTGCAATGGTTTTACAGCGGCTTTTCTACCTGGCGCAGCAGGTGGAATCGTCCCGGCAATTCGGCACAATAAGCCTTCAACAGGCTTTCCATTGATAAACTTAGTCACACTGCAACTAGAAATTTCACCACGTTCAGAAAGGCTAATTAAAGTTGAACGTACAGTAGAAATTTCCAAGTCCATGCCTGCGGCTATTTCCCAGTCAGCTTGCTGCCCGTGCTTCTTCAAATATTGTAAAACTTGGGTCGAATACATCACGATTTTATTGCATCAATCTGAGCTTCTGCTTCAGCCCAGAATGCATGCGGGTCACCCACGAACCCGTTATGCTCAGCAATATAGTAAGCCGCTTTCTGTATTACTTCGTAACGCTCCTGGTTACTTAAAACAGGCGTCACTTTCTTTGCGCGCGGTTTAGGCTTAGCCTTCTCAACGCCAGTATCTAAGGCCGGAGCCTTTTTTACTACAGGTTTTTTAGTTTGAGTCATGATGAATCCTTGTCATTATTAGTTACTAATGGAAGCGACTTACATGAACAAAGCCATGCAAGCCGCCTCTGTATTGGTGGCCCCTCTGTGAGTCGAACACAGTACCAACGGATTATGAGTCCGCTGCTCTAACCAAGCATGAGCTAAGGGGCCAAAACTTTAACAACCATTTATTTTAGATTAGTCTTGACCAGTTTCCAAGAAGCTTCTTAATCTTTCTGAACGCGTAGGATGACGTAACTTTCGCAATGCCTTCGCTTCGATTTGACGAATACGCTCGCGTGTTACGTCAAATTGTTTACCCACTTCTTCTAGCGTGTGGTCAGTATTCATTTCAATGCCAAAGCGCATACGTAGCACTTTTGCCTCACGTGGCGTCAGTGATTCTAATACTTCACTGGTTGCATCACGCAGGCTGGCATAAACAGCTGCATCTACTGGCGCAAGCGTTGCACTATCTTCAATAAAGTCACCTAAATGTGAATCTTCGTCATCCCCAATCGGGGTTTCCATTGAAATTGGCTCTTTACTAATTTTTAAGATTTTACGAATCTTATCTTCAGGCATTTCCATTTTTTCTGCTAGCAAAGCTGGATCTGGCTCCACACCTGTTTCTTGCAGAATTTGGCGGCTGATACGATTCATTTTGTTAATCGTTTCAATCATGTGCACGGGAATACGGATTGTACGCGCTTGGTCAGCAATGCTACGTGTAATGGCCTGACGAATCCACCATGTAGCATAGGTTGAAAACTTGAAGCCACGACGATATTCAAATTTATCAACCGCCTTCATCAAACCAATATTGCCTTCTTGGATTAGATCCAAAAATTGCAGGCCACGATTAGTGTATTTTTTAGCAATTGAAATCACCAATCGCAAGTTAGCTTCAATCATCTCGCGTTTGGCCCGACGTGCACGTGCTTCGCCTGTCGTCATCTGCTTGTTGATTTCTTTTAGCTCTTTGGTTGAAATGCCAACTTTAGTTTCTAAATCAATTAAACGTTGCTGCTGATCTAAAACTGAGTGATTATAACGAGCTAGTTTTTCAACATAAGGCTTATCTACCTTGAGTTCTTCAGCCAGCCAATTTAAATTACTTTCGTTACCCGGGAACGACTTAATGAAATGCAAGCGCGGCATGCCTGACTTCTCTACACAGAAATCCAATACTTTACGCTCATGACCGCGCACGTCTTCTACCAACTTACGTACTTGGTCGCACAGGCTTTCAATTTGCTTTGGAGAAAAACGGAATGCGGCAAGCTCAACTAAAATTTCAGCCAATAACGCTTGATACTCAAGATCTTGTGAGCCTTTAGCAGGTAGAATTACCGTCATTTTTTGATGCGCAGCGCGCACAACTTCAAATCGTTTAAGCAACTCTTCTTTAAGCTTAGCTAATGCCTCTGCAGAAATAGCGGCTGCTTTAGCACCATCTTCATCGCCATCCTCGTCTTCTTCAGACCCTTCATCTTCTTCATCTTCTTCTGAATCTTCGGTTATCGCATCATCTAAACCGATGTCAGAGTCAATTAAGCCATCCACTAAATCATCTACACTTAATTCATCTTTTTCTACTTTTTCAACCAACTCCAGCAAGGCGCCAATCGATGTTGGGCAAGCAGCAATGGCTTGCACCATGTGCTTTAAACCATCCTCAATACGGCGCGCAATTTCAATTTCACTTTCACGCGTTAGCAAATCAACGGTCCCCATCTCGCGCATATACATACGCACGGGGTCGGTAGTACGGCCAAAGTCAGAGTCAACGGTCGCGAGCGCTTGCTCAGCCTCTGCTACAGCATCTTCATCAGTCACAGCTGCCGGCGCGTCAGACATTAACAACGCCTCGGCATCAGGCGCTTCTTCATACACCTGAATGCCCATGTCGTTAATCATGCCGATAATGCCGTCTATCTGCTCTGACCCTTGCACATCATCAGGCAAGTGATCGTTAATTTCAGCATAAGTAAGGTAGCCGCGCTCTTTACCCAATATAATTAGGGTTTTTAGTCTAGTGCGACGCTCCTCCGCGCTTACTTCTTGCGAGTTTGCCAACTCGAGTTCACCTGATTTTTTTTCAGCTACCTGATCGCTTTTCTTTGGTCTAGCCATGACTTACCTCTAAAATTGATGCTTCTACCATGCTGTGCAGCACGCATGGTGAATAATATTACCGTAACCAAACATT
The DNA here is from genome assembly GCA_013141495.1 of Methylotenera sp. Taxonomy (GTDB): domain Bacteria; phylum Pseudomonadota; class Gammaproteobacteria; order Burkholderiales; family Methylophilaceae; genus Methylotenera. Next base: position 51,770 of record JABFQV010000005.1, read on the forward strand.
ATAACAGATTTAAGCCCTATTTTGACTGGGTTTACTGCCCACCGATCTCAGCAGGGTGATTTCATCTTCAGTCAGGCTGTTTAATGGCTTTTCACTAATACGGGCTAACAACAATGCTTGTTGCCGATGCGAGTAGGCGTCTTGCAACTGCTGCCTAGCACCCATTAACTCCTGCGTAAGATCCAAGGTTTCATCTAAAGCACTCAACTCACGCTCCAACTCGCGCAACACCGTTGCCTGTACACGGCTTTCAAGCTCGCGCAATAAAACCACCAGTTTAGAATGAGGGTGTTGCAGGCAAATTTCAATAGCCTGCCGCAACAAAACACCTTCTTCAGCATGATCATCAATCCACAACAAATCTTCTTGGTTTGCCAACGCCGGATGCATCAGCAACATTAAACAAAAACGTTTTTGTAATGATACCGCGGTACGTGTAAGCTTTGGTCTAGCCTTTGCTGGCACTTTATTTAAATTTGGCAGCTTAAGCAGGCTTTGCATTTCATCGGTGGATAACTGTGCTAATTCTGCTACTTTTTTTCGCAAATACATGGCGCTGCGCGGCGCATTGATTTGTTGCATAATCGGCTCAGCTTCATTCAAAAAGCGCACACGGTCTTCTTGGCTTTGCAAGGTGTTATTTTCACTGAGATGTTGCAAGATATACTGCGAAAGTGGCATCGCCGCTTTAATTTCCGCCTCAAATTTTTCACGCCCAAACTCACGTATATAAGAATCCGGATCATGTGCTTTGGGTAGAAACAAGAACGAGAGCTTTAAGCCATCCGTAAGTGCCGGCAATGCATTCATAGCTGCGCGCCAGGCGGCGGTAAGCCCTGCGCTATCGCCATCAAAACAAAATACAATTTCATCCGTTTGGCGCATAAGTTTAGTGATATGAAATGGGGTCGTGGCCGTGCCCAACGCCGCCACTGCATATTCAATGCCATATTGCGCTAACGCTACAACATCCATATAGCCTTCAACCACCAGCACCCGCCCTGCATCACGAATAGCACGTCGCGCTAAAAATAAACCGTACAGCTCATGACCTTTTTGAAACAACGGTGTTTCAGGTGAGTTGTAATATTTTGGCGTATCTTCGGCGTTAATCACGCGGCCACCAAAACCAATCACCTGTCCTTTTTGGTCATGAATTGGAAACATGATACGGTCACGAAAACGATCATAGCGTTTGCCTTGCTCATTCTCAACCACCAAACCCGCGATGTTTAATACCTCATTGTCATAATTCGGAAAAACACTTTGCAGGTTCTGCCAGCCCGCCGGCGCATAACCCACTTGAAACTTAGCCGCCACCTGCCCGCTCAGACCGCGACTTTTTAAATACTCAATAGCACGATCAGATTTTTTTAGCTCAGCTTTGTAATATTGCGCCGCTTGCTGCAAGGCATCTTGCAAACCAACCACCACTTTAGGTGCAGGCTTGTCAGGGTCACGCGCTTCTTGAGGAACACTCATCCCTACCATGCGCGCAAGCTCATTGATGGATTCAACAAAGCTTAAACCTTGATACTCCATTAAAAACCCCACTGCCGTACCATGTGCGCCGCAACCAAAACAATGATAAAACTGCTTGGTGGGGCTTACGGTAAAACTGGGGGATTTTTCATTATGAAACGGACAGCAGGCAGAGTAATTAGCACCAGCTTTTTTAAGCGGCACACTTTTATCAACCACATCAACAATATCAACACGGTTGAGGAGCTCTTGAATAAAACTTTCAGGTATCAAAGTTAATCTGCACTTATAGGTTTATTGATAATTTTAGCTTACTTTTTGCCGCAAACAAAAAAGGAGCTTATCGCTCCTTTAATATCAACTGCATGTATCTACAACACTTGGTTTATAGCAAACTTTAAGCTAAACGCGTTTTAATCAAACCTGAAATCGTCCCCATATCCGCCTTACCTGCAACCAGCGGCTTGATTGCCGCCATCACTTTACCCATATCTTTAATGCCTGTAGCCCCAGTATCAACGACTACTTTATCTAAAATGCTAAGCAGTTCGGCTTCAGTCAGTTGCTGTGGTAAATAAGTTTGCAACACGCTCACTTCATATTTTTCAATATCAGCCAGGTCATCTCGTTTTGCAGACTCATACGCCGCAATTGAGTCGCGACGTTGCTTCAGCATTTTTTCAATAGCAGTGATGACGTCAGCATCGGTTAACTCAATACGCTCATCTACTTCACGCTGTTTAATTGCCGCCTGCAACAAACGAATCGCACCTAAACGCGCACTATCTTTAGCGCGCATTGCCGTTTTCATGTCTTCAGTAATTTGTAACTTAAGGCTCATTTAACTTTGTGCGTTCTAATAATTAGGCGTTAGTGTTGATGTAGGTATCGAAATTAGCTTGATAGTCAGCCACATTTTCAGTCAGCGCTAATTTGTATTGATTCACAAAGTAATCAATCGCGGCCGATTTTTCAGCCTCAAACGCTTCTTTGCTACCGCACTGCGAGGCAATAACAAATGCATTAAACCGCGCTGAAGCATAGGCAAAACCTGCGCTTACCACACCGCGATCAACCGCTGCCGCTTGCTCATTGGCGCTGGCAATAAATGCATCCGCCACACCCCAGAACGCTTCGTCCGGCTTAGCTTCTGCATTAGCTGGCTCTGTAAGCTTTTTATCGACCATGCTACCAGCTAACTAGTATAGTTTTGCTGGAAGCGTTTGTTTCAGCAAACGACGATACTGACGCTTAACAGCGGCAGCAGCTTTACGTTTACGTTCCCAAGTTGGCTTTTCATAAAATTCGCGAGCGCGAAGATCATTCAATAAACCTGTTTTTTCAATTAAGCGTTTAAAACGGCGAAGGGCAACGTCAAACGGCTCATTTTCTTTTACGCGTACACTAGACATTCATTCTCTCTTATCGGAACAATATGGTTCAAATTATAGGGTTTAAGTTATGCTCAAGCTTCTAACAACCACCCAAGCGACAACTTAAAAGTTAGTGCGCACGGTTTAGAAACTGAGAAAAGCCGACTATTTTAATCGTATAATCGTTTTTATTCAATTACTTTTATGCATTTTTAGGTTTAATGCGTAATAATTCAACTTTTACATCTAGCGAGCTTCAGCAAATGCGTGAATTTCAATTATGTTAGTCTTGGGTGTTGAATCATCCTGCGACGAAACTGGCGTTGCATTATACGATACCGAACACGGTTTGCTTGCGCACGCGCTATATTCACAGGTTGAAATGCATGCGGAATACGGTGGCGTAGTGCCAGAGCTCGCCTCACGCGATCATATTCGTCGCGTGTTGCCTCTGACCGAAACGGCGCTCAAAGAGGCCAACAAAACTTTACAAGACATTGACGCTATCGCCTACACGCAAGGACCCGGCTTATCTGGCGCACTACTGGTAGGCACCAGCTTTGCTGAATCGCTCGCCTTTAGCTTGCAAATCCCCACTATTCAGGTACATCACCTTGAAGGGCATTTACTGGCGCCGTTACTAGAAGAAAATCCGCCCGACTTTCCATTTGTGGCACTATTGGTTTCAGGCGGACATAGTCAATTGATGCGCGTAGATGGCGTAGGTGAATACGAATTGCTTGGCGACACCTTAGATGATGCTGCTGGCGAAGCTTTTGATAAAACAGCGAAATTATTAGGCTTGGGCTATCCAGGCGGCCCTGCGTTATCTAAACTTGCGCTAAGCGGAAAGCCTCGGTTTAAGCTACCGCGCCCTTTGCTTAACAGTTGCGATTTAAACTTTAGCTTCAGCGGGCTGAAAACTTCAGTATTGACACTTACCAACCAACACCAACCTTTAGATGACGAAACCAAGGCCGACATTGCCTACGAGTTTCAAGAAGCTGTTACTGAAGTGCTCACAACAAAATGCATGAAAGCATTGCGCGAAACAGGTTTGGATAACTTAATTGTTTCTGGTGGCGTGGGTGCCAATGCGAAATTACGTGAAAAACTCAATGTCGCTACTAAACGCAAGCTATGCACCGTTAGCTATCCGCGTTTAGAGTTTTGTACAGATAACGGCGCCATGATTGCCTTTGCGGGGGCAATGAGACTCAAGGCAACGCACGGTGGCAATAAAAATTATGGCTTTAGCGTAAAGCCAAGGTGGAATTTAGCTGAGTTGCTAAAACCTTAATTTACCCAAACACAGATAAATTTCATCTGTAGCTATCTATTTTTTGCCAAACCCAGACTCTGTACCCGCCAGCAGTTTTTGAATATTGCTTCTATGGCGCCAAATTAAGAATATAGACATCACTAAAACTGTGATCACATAATCTTTATAAGGTAGCAAGAACCACGCAAACACTGGTGCCAACGCCGCAGCAGCAATAGCCGCTAATGATGAATAACGCGAAACTGCAAACACCAATAGCCAAGTAACCAATGCAGCCAAAGCCAATAAAGGCGATATTGCCAACATCACACCCAAGGCAGTTGCCACACCCTTACCGCCTTTAAATCGGTAATAAACAGGGTACAAATGTCCAAAAAATACCGCCAAGCCCACAGCACTGACTACCCACATAAGCATGCCAGACTGCAATGCCAACCAAACCGGAAACCATCCTTTAAACACATCGCCCAATAAAGTAAGTAAAGCTGCTGATTTTTTACCACTGCGCGCGACATTAGTTGCGCCGATATTGCCACTACCCACTGTCCGTGGATCAGGCAAGCCAAATAATTTACTGACTAAAATTCCAAAAGCAATTGAACCTAACAGATACGCTGCAACAATCCAAACTACTGGTACTAACGTAACCGGTATAAAACCTAACTCATTCATAATAATATGCTCTAAAATCCAATTACCGCATTCTAAACCATCGCAAAACTGTAGGCATCATATTTATGGACATCATATTTTTAAGCGAAGTCAAAGTACAAACCAAACTCGGCGTGCCTGAGTGGGAGCGCATGACCCCGCAAACCATCATCCTAGACATAGAGATTGGCTACGATTTAAGTAAAGCCTGTAAAAGCGATGATGTGAACGACACGATAGACTACGGTGCAGTGGTAAACCGCGTACGCGAAACATTAAGCGACAATAGCTTTCAATTGGTAGAAACACTCGCGGAACATATTTGCCAATTGATTCTGAAGGAATTTTGTGCGTTGAGTGTGAAGATTAAAGTAGCTAAACCTGCGATATTGCCGGGGTTGAAGGCTTTGGGCGTGGTGATTGAACGGAGCAGACCTTAGCTTAATATGAAAATAGTAACTTGGAATTGTAATGGTGCTTTTCGTAAAAAGTTTGAGCATTTAATTCATATAAATGCTGACATTTACATTATTCAAGAGTGTGAAGATCCAGAAAAGTGTAAAGATCTACCATATAAAAACTGGGCGTCAAATTATCTTTGGATTGGAAACAATAAAAATTCAGGCTTAGGTGTGTTCGCTAAAGAAAATATTTTACTAAAATCACTTGATTGGGAGTCTGCCGGCCTACAATCTTTTATCCCTTTTGTAATAAACAATGAATTTACAGTGTTAGCAGTTTGGACAAAGCAGGCAAATTCGCCAACATTTCAATACATTGGACAGTTATGGAAATATCTACAAGCTCATCAATCAAAGCTTTGTTCAGCAAACTCAATCATCTGTGGAGATTTCAATAGCAATACTTGCTGGGACAAGTGGGACCGTTGGTGGAATCACTCAGATGTAGTCAATGATTTAGCTAAAATAAACATTCATAGCATTTATCATCATGCTAATAACTTAGCGCAAGGCAAAGAAACTACACCAACATTCTATCTACATAGAAATTTAGAAAAGCCTTATCACATAGATTATGCATTTGCTTCATCTAAGTTATTAGCTTCTGCAAGCCTAGAAATTGGTACCTTCAACGAATGGATTTCATTAAGTGATCATATGCCAATCATTTTCCAAATTCATCAAAAATTCCCAACGGAGCAAATCCCCCTTACACCACGCCGAGCAACGCAGGCATAAAGGGAGTTTTCAGCAAGCGGCTGTTTGAGACCGCAAGGGTCTTCCCCGTGGAATATATGCGCTAAAGCGCATTATTCACACGTGAAGCGTAGCGAGTTTCCGATTGCTGCCCTTTATGTTGAGTAGCGCAGGGAAGGCGGAGCCCGTGGGGTTGGGGTGTCTTTTTGTTTGGGTACTTTATTTTGGACAAGCAAAATAAAGCACCTCGCCTAGAGGCGAAAAGAAATGGTGCAAGCTTCACCACTTTACCCTCACCCCAGCCCTCTCCCTTAAATGGAGAGGGAGCAATCATCACCCCCGAGGATGATGCATGCTATGCAACTGCTTCAACCGCTCCCGCGCCACATGCGTATATATCTGCGTAGTAGAAATATCTGAATGCCCCAATAACATCTGAACCACCCGTAAATCTGCGCCATGATTGAGCAAATGTGTTGCAAAAGCATGTCGCAATACATGCGGTGACATGTGCTTGGTGATACCCGCCAACAATGCATACCGCTTAATCAGGTACCAAAACGCTTGTCGTGTCATCGCCTCCCCGCGATTCGTCACAAACAAGGCATCTGATAAGCGTTTTTGCAAAATCTTGCCTCTGGCTTCTTTTAAATAGCGCGAAATCCAATCTGCGGCTTCTTCACCCATGGGTACCAAGCGTGTTTTACTGCCTTTACCAGTGACGCGCACCACGCTGTCACTCACGCTCACCTCAGTAGTCTTAATTGAAACCAGCTCAGATACACGCAAACCACAGGCATATAACAGCTCCAGCATGGCTCTATCACGCAGGCCAGCAGGCTCGCTTAAATTTGGCGCATTGAGCAATGCCACCACTTCATCTTCATTGAGGCTCTTGGGCAGGCTACGTGGCAGCTTAGGCGACTCTATCTGTAGCGTTGGATCTACATTCATTCTATTTTCACGCAGCAGGTAGCGATAAAAGCGCCGCAGGCTGGCGATTAGGCGACTAATGCTACGTGGCTTACTTTGTGGAAATTTCACCGCAAGGTACTGCTGAATGTCAGCCTGCTCTACAGTAAGCAGCTGCTTGCTCTGGCTGGGTAGCCAAAGTGCGAAAGTGGTTAGATCAAGCCGATAACTTTCTAACGTATTTTTCGCCAAGCCGTCTTCTAGCCAGAGGTGGTCAATAAACGCATCTAACTCGGCCACATCGGCAGGAATTAACACAGTCTCACTCACTGCCAAAACCTTTCACGCCTTCATGCTGCAACAACCACTGTTTGATGCCCAAACCATTAGCCTTGCCTTGCATAAAGCCGCCTATGCCATTCTTTGCCACGACACGATGACATGGGACCACCAAAGGCAACTGGTTTGCACCGCAGGCGTTGGCGACTGCTCGCGGCCCTGAGCCTATCTGAACGGCTAACTCGCCATAAGTGCGCGTTTGTCCAGATGGAATTGCGGCAATCGCCTGCCACACACGCTGCTGAAATGCAGACCCTTGTTGCGCAAGGGGTAATTCAAAACGTGCTTTAGGCTGCTGCAAATATTGTTTGATCTGCTCGCAGGCAAGCTTCACTAGAAGATGTGTAGATTCTTTTTCAATTTGAACTGACGCAGGCAAAAGCTCAATCGCTAACTGCCCTTCGTACACAGCGATTACTACTGCGCCAAAAGGTGTATTGATTAAAGCATTATCATTAAAAGATACAGTGGTTATTGACATGCGATGATGTTAAACCAAAGAGCATATTCCGCAAACGTTTACACAATAAAAAAAGCCCCAACGACTTTCATCTATTGGGGCTTTGCGTGCCGTACGCACTGACTTTCGAGTCTTACGCTTTTTCTACCGGCGCTAAAACTTCTCTTTCACGTGCTACTAATTTTTCTTTAATACGTGCTGATTTACCTGAACGCTCACGTAGGTAGTACAGTTTCGCACGACGTACATCACCGCGACGTTTCACTTCAATGCTAGCGATTAGCGGTGAGTAAGTTTGGAATGTACGCTCAACACCTTCACCAGATGAAATTTTACGCACGATGAATGATGAATTCAAGCCACGGTTACGTTTAGCAATTACAACACCTTCGTATGACTGCACACGTTTACGTGTACCTTCAACGACGTTTACGCCGATTACTACAGTGTCGCCTGGTGCAAAAACAGGAATCGTTTTGCCTAAACGGGCAATTTCTTCCTCTTCTAACATTTTAATAATATCTGCCATTTTGTTATCCTTTATATCGCCTTGGGTTTAACCTTGGCGGGTTCCTTTTAATTATGAAGAGCTTGTTCCTGCTATCTAACTTTCTTGTAGCAGCCGTGCTTCTTCTTTCGTCAACGGCCTTGCGGCCAATAATTCGGGACGTTGATCCCGAGTTCTGTGCAATGACATCTTCAAACGCCACTGTTTAATCTTTGCATGATTACCCGAGGTTAAAACCTCAGGTACGCTCACGCCGTTATATTGTTCTGGTCGAGTATAGTGCGGGCAATCTAATAGACCATCTACAAATGAATCTTCAATTGCAGAATCACTATCGCCCAAACTGCCTGGCAACTGCCTAACAATCGCATCGATTAACGCCATAGCGGGTAACTCGCCGCCACTTAATACGTAATCACCGATGGATAACTCTTCATCTACTTCTGCGTCTATCAGGCGCTGATCAACGCCTTCATACCGACTAGTAAGCAATACCAAGCCTTGTTTCTTACTTAACTGCATGACCTTTTCATGCGTCAGCGGTTTACCCGCTGGCGAAAGATGGATGACCCAACTTTCAATATTCTCTGCTGCCTGCTTATCTTTCGCGGCATTGATGGCTTTTTCTAACGGCTCAGCCAGCATCACCATGCCAGGGCCACCACCATAAGGCCGATCATCAACCGTTTTATGGTTATCAGTGGTGAAATCGCGCGGATTCCAAAACTGCATTTCATAAATACCTTGCTGCAACGCTCTGCTAGTAATGCCATATTTTGTTATAGCATCAAACATTTCAGGAAACAGCGTGACAACCTCAAACTTAAACGCCATGATTGAATCTAAGAGCCATCACTAGAAATCCGCATCCCAATCAACCAGCATCGTTTTTGCTTTTATATCGACTTCAAGCACAACCTCCGCCGTAAATGGTAGCAATCTTTCTTGCGGCTTTTCTTTACCCGTTGCTTTAGCTGAAGTTTCTGCTGTAGCTACTAACTTAACCGGGTCGGCTCTCACGGCAATCACATCATTGGCACCAGTTTCAAACACGTCTACAATTAAGCCAAAATCAACATCTTGCTTGTTTTTAACGCGCACACCAATTAAATCAGACCAGTAATACTCATTGTCTTCAGCCTCTGGCAACTGATCTCTAGGTACGGCTATTTGCTTACCTTTGCAAGCAAGTGCCGCATCTCGATCATCAATACCTTTAAGCTTAACTACCAATACGTCATTGTGTACTTTGGCGGTTTCAACGATTAACTCACGCCAATCGTCACCTTTACCAAGCCACCACGTGTCATAGTCAAACAGGCCGTCAAACGCTTCCGTATCTGGCACAACTTTTAGCCAGCCAAAAACGCCATAAGGCGCAACAATGCGCCCCATAACTACCATATCACTGACTACTAAATTATTGGTCGCCAAAACAACTCACAGACTTTAATTTTTTGTTGGGTGACTCATCACCCAAGTGTGAAAATTAAGCGTCAGCTGCTGGCGTTTCTGTAGCTTCAGCTGGTGCTTCAACAGCAGCTTCTGCTTCAGCAGCTTTAGCTGCGGCTGCAGCCTCTGCGGCTTGCGCTGCTTCTGCAGCGGCTTTAGCGTCAGCTTCTGCCTTAGCAGCATCAGCGGCAGCTTTAACTTTAGCTGCTTCTACTGCGGCAACTTTAGCTTTAGCAGCTTCTGCCTTAGCAGCATCTTTAACTTTAGCAGCAATCGCAGCTTCAGGACCTTTAGCGTGGAACTTAACCAAGCGTGCAACGGTATCTGACAATTGCGCGCCATTGCTTTGCCAGTGTGTAACACGAGCCAAGTCAATACGTAAGCCTTCAGCACCTGCGCTAGCAGATGGGTTGTAAAAACCAACGCGCTCAATAAAACGGCCATCGCGACGATTGCGTGAATCAGCTACAACTACGTTGTAGAAAGGAGTTTTTTTCGCGCCACCACGAGCTAAACGAATAATAACCATAATCTTTGTTCTCTTTGTGAATAATTTAAAGCAGAAAGGCGCGGATTTTACGTCATTTCCAACTCATTTGGCAAGCTATTTATCTATATTTATCTGCTATGTGCTGATTTATTGATAAAATTAATTACAGGGCGCCTCTAATAATTCAAATTTTTAAGTCAGACAAGGCGCGAACGAAAAATCATGACGCCGCATATATTGATATGCAAGGAATGATTTTTTGTGAGTAACGCAGTATGACGACGAAATTTGAATTATTAGAGATGCCCTACAGGTTAAATCTAACAATTTGCTTTGTAGCGCGTCGGATCCGTCAAACCCGCAGCTGCAAAGCCTTCACGGCGCAGGCGGCACGAATCACACAAGCCACATGCCTCACCGTGATTATCCGCCTGATAGCATGAAGCCGTCATGGCATAATCCACACCTAATTGTGTACCAAGCTGCACAATCTGCGCCTTGGTCATATCAATTAAAGGTGCATGAACCGTAATCGTTTTACCTTCCACCGCACTTTTGGTGGCTAAATTGGCCATTGTTTGAAAAGCTGTTACATATTCGCCACGGCAGTCAGGGTACCCTGAATAATCTAACGCATTTACACCAATGAAAATATCTTGCGACCCCAGCACCTCCGCCCATGCTAACGCCAACGATAACATGATGGTATTACGTGCAGGCACATAAGTAATTGGAATGCCTGTCGTAGCGCTTTCAGGAACCGCAATCGCGTCATCGGTCAATGCTGAGCCGCCAAATAAAGATAGATCCAGTTGAGCCGTTTTGTGCGCAGTAGCACCCATGACTTTGGCTACATTTTTAGCCGCCTCTAATTCAGCAATATGCCGTTGGTGATAATCCAAGCTCAAGCAATAGCACTCAAACCCCTGGTTACGTGCAAAAGCCAATACCGTGGCAGAGTCTAACCCACCAGACAGCAACACAACAGCGCGCTTCTTCATTTACCTGCCACCTCACCCCATAATATTTTGTGCAGTTGCAATTGCATACGTACCGGCAACCTGTCTGCCAACACCCATTCAGCTAATTCAGCAGGATTCACTTGACTATAAACTGGTGAAAATAACACCGGACATTTCTCGTTTATTTTATAGTCCGCTAATATCTCTTTTGCCCAATCGTAATCTGTGCGACTGCACAGCACAAACTTAACTTCATCGGTTGGTTTAAGATGCGCTAAATTACCCCACAAATTGTTTTTCAGCTCACCTGAATCTGGTGTTTTTATATCCAAAATCACTGAAACACGCTTATCCACCGGGCTAATGTCAATGGCGCCACCAGTCTCAAGCGACACGTTATAACCCGCATCACACAAGGCTTTGAGCAACACATGGCAATCTTTTTGTGCAAGTGGCTCACCACCGGTAACGGTGACATATTGCGTACCAAACTCAGTCACTTTGGCCAAAATATCATTAATTTCCATGTTGCTACCACCGCTGAAAGCATAAGCAGTATCGCAATACACGCAACGCATGGGGCAACCCGTGAGGCGCACAAATACCGTAGGCAAACCTACGCGCGTAGATTCGCCTTGTAGCGAGTAAAAGATTTCGTGAATTTTAAGCTTCATTTGATATTTTGCGCAGTATAAAAAAATAGCGCCAACTTGTATTGGCGCTATTTTAACTTAAAAAGATGCGCTAATTTAAGTTAGCGTCAGGCTTAAGTTAATGTTTCTCTGATAGATTACCTAATTGCCTCTAATGCTTTTAACCGCTTTTGCGCCGTTGGCGTTACATCACTATTAGGAAACTTGGCGATTAAATCACGCAACGTTTTTTTAGCTCCCGGCACCAAACCCAATTGAATTTGGCTATTGGCCATATTCAGCATAGCATCAGGTACTAATGGACTTTCAGCATGCGTATCCAGTAATTTTTGTTGTGTAGCAATAGCGGATTTATAATTCTTTAATGCAAATTGCGAATAACCCAATCCATAAATAGCATCGGCCGAAAACGCGCTATTGGGGTAATCTTTGACAAATTTATCATAAGCATTAAAAGCATCTTTATGCTTAGATTCTTTTGACAAACCATTGGCAAGCTCAAGTAATTGATATTCTTGCGAATTTTTATCCACCGTTGCAGGCGCCGCCGCCTCTAAGGCAGGTTGTGCCGCCACCGCTACTGGTGCCGCTTCTAGTTGACGCAAACGCGCATCGATATCGGTATATAAATCTTTTTGACGCTGTTGCGTAGCTTCCACATTGTGGTTTGCCAGCTCTAGCTCGCCTTTTAATCTTGCATTCTCTTGCTTCAACGCCTCAATTTGGGCTTGCGTATCAGCCAAGCCATTTTTCACAATCGCTTCAAGGGCGCCCAAACGTCGGCTTAAATCGGTTTGTACTGCCTGTGATGCCTGATTCTGGCTTTGCATATTTTTTTCAAGCTCTAGTATTTTCTTACGCGCCTCAGTGTCATCAAATAACGCCGCATGGCTACTTATAGAAAATAATTGTGCCGTTAAAATTAAACCAGCCAGAATCAGTTTTTTCATCATTTTGTTTTTACTGCCCTAAATTACTCGTTCGCGTAAGCGATATCTACACGGCGATTTGCTTGATGACAATTTTCATCAGCACAATTTGGCGTCACTTTTTCTTCACCAAAACTTACGGTTTCAATTTGCTTATCTTGCACACCAAGCAGGTTAAATGATTTTTTAACTGCAACAGAACGGCGTTGACCTAATGACAAGTTGTACTCACGTGTGCCACGTTCATCAGTATTGCCTTGCAAAATCAATTTCGCATTGCCATTGGCAACCAAGTATTTAGCATGCGCTTCAATCAATGGGCGGAACTCAGCCTTAACAGCATCGCTATCAAAATCAAAATAAATGTTACGTTTTGATAAAATATTGTTCGGGTCATTGAGTGGGTTGTTACCATTATTTGCATTACTATCAATGACGACTTCTTTCACGCCTGAAGTATCTGCATTGCCGTCAGCTTGCTTAACACTTGATGAACTCGGACTTTTATCCTCCACACCAGCCGGCTTATCTACCATCGGCGTACTTTTACACGCAGATAGCAATACAGCAAGCACCAAGCTACCTACTAGTTTTTTATTAAACATTCCCTTGCTCATCGTCTTTCTCCTTTTTAAAAAATTTTTTTACTGCGGTCAATCATACATCTAATTCAATAATGGTCCCCATGCGGGCTCGCGCACATCGCCGCCGGACTCACTCAAGCGTTGCTTAACTCGGCCATCTGACGACACTGCCGCCAAGGCGCCACGTCCACCTACGCGAGTTGCATATAGTAACACACGACCATTAGGTGCAAAACTTGGCGACTCATCCTGCCCGCCATCGCTCAGCAACTGCACTTGCCCACTGCTTAAATCTTGCAGTGCCACACGGTATTTGCCACCATCATTGCGGATCATCGCTAACAACTTTCCATCAGGTGAAAAACGCGGGCTTAAATTACCAGCACCTTCAAAGGTGACGCGTTGTGCCTCACCACCGATAGAGGATACTTTATAAATTTGCGGGCGACCGCCACGGTCTGAACTAAAGTAAATCCATTTTGCATCAGGTGACCAGGTCGGCTCGGTATCAATCGCGCTACTTTTAGTCAGCTGTTTAAGTCCGGTGCCGTCGGCATTGATAATGTAAACCTGAGAATTGGCGGCATGTGTAAGTACAATCGCTAACTTGCTACCATCGGGTGACCACGCTGGCGCACTATTGTTGCCCTTAAAATTAGCCAGTGTCAACCGTTGACCAGTCATGAGTGACTGCACAAAAATAATCGGCTTTTTCTTTTCAAACGAAACATAGGCAAGTTTGCTGCCGTCAGGCGACCAAGCAGGTGAAATAATCGGCTCGTTGGATGACACCACCGTTTGTGGATTTTCGCCATCAGCATCTGCCACCTGTAAAGTATAACGCCCTTTAGATTTGTTGATATAAGCGATACGGCTAGCAAAAATACCCGCTTCACCTGTGAGTTTTTGATAAATGACATCGGCAATTTTATGTGCGGTCATTCTTAATTGATTTGGTGCAATGTTGTATTCCATGCCCGCGAGTTGCGTTTGCTTCAACACATCGGCCAACTTAAAACTTACTTTTAAGCGATTGCCCGGTAACGACTCAATACGACCCACGACCAAAGCCTGTGCTTGCAACGCTGCCCATTCTGCATATTTAACTTGGTTAATATCCGTAGGGCGGTTAACGACACCACCAGTTTCTAACACGCGGAACAACCCGCTACGGCGCAAATCTGCACCAATAATGTTGTCTATTTGCGCGGAACTGCTAGATTGACCTGCTACCGAACCACCGAAAGGAACAACCGCAATCGGGATTTGCTGTGCACTACCGCCGCTAATTTCAATTTCCAACGCTGCATTTGCAGGGCAAATTGCCAGCGACGTAAATAACGAAATAATAAAAAGTAAGATTGGCCGTAATTTGTTGAGAAATTTATTCATAAGTGACTTGATGCCTTTAAACATGAGATTTAATTTTACAAAGCATTGCGTGAATTCTACTGAAAACTCACGTATATGCCATAGTAATTACAATTAATTACAAATCAATCAGCAAGCAAAGGCTCACCCACCACATTAACATGAGTTTAATCGTTAGGGCGAAATGTTAGTTTTAGGTTCCTAAACTGCGAAAACAACGATGTGTCGGTCGGCACTGGTAACGGTTCCGAAGCCATAATGGCGCGCCCTACCGCATCATCACAGGCGGCATTGCCACTTGATTTAACCAGTTTAGGATTGCCAGATAACCCACCTCCAGGAAGCAAGCCGATTTCAAATTTCAGCTCAGGATTACCATCGCCGCATAGGGTTTTGTTCACATTGCCACGAATCTTAGCTTTAATTTTATTGGTAAATTCACCGATTACACCTGCATTAGCGGCAGCTTTTACCGCTAAGTTTTTTTGGTCACCTTCCGCTTTATCTTCACGGAGGCTCTCTTGTTGCAGTTTTTTTAATGCGTCATCACTAGGTTGTTTTTGAGGTCGTTGCAACGCCTCTTCTCTTAATGCTTTTTTCATTGCCTCAATAGCATCGTCCGGCTTTTTAACTTCTTTCGGGTTTTCTTTTTTAACTGGTTTCTCAACCGGCGTTTTCTTAATCACAATATCCACCTGAGCTTTTGGCTCAGGCTCTATTACCGGCTCAGGTTTTACAATCTCTTTCACTACTGGTTTGGGTTGCACCACCGGTTGTTCTACTGGCTCAGGTATGGGTGAAGTTTTTTGCACTGCTGTTGGCAAACTATCCCACAACTCAACGTTCGCAACACTGACTGGATGTGTCGTTTTCCAATTGAATGAAATTAGCAACGCGCCCAACAACACTACATGCACGCTGATAGAGAGTGCACCCGCTTTGAAGGAATCTGGATTTTCGCGTTGTCGTAACATTAAATTAACTATGAATGCTGAATAAAAACTTTATGGCGCGGGCTTTAACAAAAGCCCCACTTTATCTACTTTATTACGTTTTAATAAATCCATCACACCAATCACATCATCGTATTTCACATTTTTATCTGCCGCAATTACCACTGAGCGTTCAGGTGATTGAGTAAGCATTGTACGCACAGTTAATAACAACGCATCACGCTGCAAACTTTTGCTCTCAAATTCGATACTGCCATTTTTTTTAACCGTGAGTACAATAGGTGGCAACTGCGGTTGCTTCAACACACCTTGTCCGGCGCTAGGCAAGTCCACCACGCCTGGGTTTGTCATCGGCGCGGTTACCATAAAAATAACCAGCAGCACCAAAGTAACATCAATATAAGGCACGACATTGATCTGGTTCATCAGGCGGCGTTTACGAGTACGTGACATCGCGTTCTGCCTTTATGATTTACGTTGCAAAATATTGGTAAACTCTTCCATAAAGCTTTCATAGCGCACTGATAGCCGATCAACTGAGCTCGCAAAACGGTTGTAAGCAATAACCGCGGGAATCGCCGCGAACAAGCCGATGGCGGTGGCGACTAAAGCCTCGGCAATACCAGGCGCCACTTGGCTAAGCGTGGCTTGCGCTACGTTAGACAAGCCTCTAAACGCGTTCATGATGCCCCACACCGTGCCAAACAAGCCGATGTACGGGCTTACCGAACCAACTGACGCTAAAAATGGCAGATGTGCGTCCAGCTCATCCATCTCGCGGTTGTAAGTTGCACGCATGGCGCGACGCGCACCTTCCATGACGTCTGAAACTTCCATACGACCCTGTTGTTTGTGACGTGCGCACTCTTTAAACCCTGCTTCGAATATGCTGGCCATCCCCTGTGGTTTACGCCGATTAGCAGCAATGCCATCGTACAGTTTATTTAAATCGCCACCAGTCCAAAAGGTGTTCTCAAAATCTTCAGCATCGCGTTCAGCGCGCTTGATAGTGGCCACTTTAATAAAAATGTACCACCATGAAAACAAAGATGTGATGATTAAAATCAGCATCACCAGTTGCACCGGCAGGCTAGCGCCCATAATTAACGTAAAAAACGACATATCACTGCTTGCGTTCATAACTTCTCCACTTTTAATCTACTGCACCTTTAATCTACTACACGACAATTTCATACTGCGCTTATAGACTTCTCTATTGATATTTCCAGCGCACTCAATTTAATCGCGCTTAAATTCTTGCAACATCGCCTGTTTAATATCAGACGGAATCCCCACCGGCTTAAAGGTCGCCGCATTCACAAAAGCGGCCTTCACATGCGCGTTAATTAGCAGTACGCCATTACGCGTAATGGTTTGCGCTAACTCAATACTACCACGCCCGATTTTAGCGACATTGCAATGTATTTCAAGTAAATCATTAAAATACGCGGGGCTTTTAAACGCGATAGATAAGCTATGCACCACAATAATGACGCCTAGCGACTCTTTAACGACGGTTTGCTCAAACCCCAAAGCACGCAACCATTCAGTACGCGCGCGCTCCATAAAGTTTAAGTAATTTGAGTGATAAACCACGCCACCTGCATCGGTATCTTCGTAATAGACGCGGACTGGCCAGTGAAATTGATCTAAAGACATACGGGCACCTCTATTAATTCAACCCTGCCACAACTCGCCAGTTGCCAAAGCCTTAGGAATAGGCAAGCCAAAATGCTGATACGATTGACTGGTTGCCACACGTCCGCGTGGGGTACGCATTAAGTAACCCTGCTGAATTAAATACGGCTCCAGCACATCTTCAATGGTGTCGCGCTCTTCGCCAATGGCTGCAGCCAGGTTATCCAACCCAACAGGGCCGCCGCCAAATTTCTCCAGCACGGCAAGCAGTAATTTTCTATCCATCACATCAAAGCCCAAGCTATCAACATCCAACATTTTAAGCGCAGCATCAGCAATCTCAGCGCTAACTCTTCCATCGGCTTTCACTTGGGCGTAGTCGCGCACGCGACGTAATAAACGGTTGGCAATTCGCGGAGTGCCGCGCGATCGTCTTGCAATTTCCAGCGCACCCGTATCCACCATTTCTACTTCCAGTAAGCCTGCAGAGCGCTGTACGATACGGCCGAGCTCTTCTGAGGTATAAAATTCCAGACGCGACACAATGCCAAAACGGTCACGCAGTGGATTAGTCAGCATGCCGGCACGCGTGGTGGCACCGACTAAAGTAAAAGGTGGTAAATCAAGTCGCACCGATCTTGCAGCGGGCCCTTCACCGATCATGATGTCCAGACGGTAATCTTCCATCGCGGGATATAAAATTTCTTCAACTACGGGTGAAAGCCGGTGAATTTCATCAATAAACAGTACATCATTCGGCTCAAGGTTAGTGAGTAACGCGGCTAAATCACCCGCGCGCTCTAACACTGGGCCCGAAGTCTGGCGCATGTTCACGCCCATTTCTTTGGCAATAATATGCGCTAATGTTGTTTTACCTAATCCAGGCGGGCCAAATAACAATACATGATCCAGCGCCTCGCTACGGCCACGTGCGGCGTTGATGAATATTTCCAGCTGCGCGCGTGCTTTTTCTTGTCCGATATATTCATCCAGCACTTTGGGACGCAGCGCGCGCTCCAATGCTTCTTCTTGCGGGCTGACGCTATCAGGTGCAATTAAACGATCCGTTTCTATCATAAACCTTCATCCAACCTCTTATTTTGTAACGCGACCCAGTGGGTAATGAGCGTTAAGCCAACCGCTAACAATGTTGGCCCTAAAAAAATACCGATAAAGCCAAAGGCTAGGGCGCCACCTAACACACCCAGCACCACTAACAATAATGGTAAGTGAGAGGAGTGGCTAATTAAAATCGGCTTTACTAAGTTATCGACACTGCTAATCGCCAGCAAGCCATAAAGTGCTAAGAAAATCGCCCAGCCATGGTCGCCATGATTATAAAGCCAAAGCGCGGAGCCACCCCAAATCAGTGGCGGACCAACTGGCACTACGGATAAGAAAAAAGTGGCTAGCGCCAACAACAGCGGCAGTGGTGCGCCTGCAAGCCAAAAGCCAAATAACGCTACGGCAGCCTGCGCCAACGCTGTACCAAAAATACCCAACATTACCCCTTTAACAGTGTTGCAAGAGAGTTGCAGCATTTCTTCGCCTAGCTCGCCGCCTAACCTACGCAAAATTGCCACAACAATTTTAGCCAGATAGGCTCCGTCTCGGTAGAAAAAGAAGGCAACAAATACTACCAGCAATAATTGCAAAAATCCGCCCATTACTAGCTGTACACCTTGCAGCATAAACTTGCGCATAGGCTCTGAATATTGGCTGAGCAGGCGCATCAGCTCTTCATGACTAACAGCGGCACGTTGCCAAAACTCAGCCAACTGAGCACCAACCAAGGGTAAATTCTTTATCCATTCCGGTGCAATGGGTTGCAAATTCCGCATGGTGGCTTGTGCTTCATCGAGCAAAATTGTGGCTGAATCTGCAAGATTCATCACGAGGTACGCCATAGGCAATATCAAAGCAACTAACAGCAACAACGTCATGGTGATGGCCGCCAAAGTATCTCGCCTGCCAAGTTGCCGCCATACGCGTTGATAAAGTGGCCAGGTAAATACGCAAATAACGGCCGCAAATAGTACCGCAGCCATGAATGGATACAGTACAAAAATACAACCAATAATCAGTAACGCAATTAAGGCAATACGCGATATTTGGTTGGTATTAATCATGATTTTTTACGCCTTTGACAATAATTTTAATGCCTGGCGAATGCCATCAGCCACCATCACGTCGGATGGTAACTGCTTAACTGCAACCAGCGCTTCGCGCTCATTGTAACCTAATGCCAATAACGCATTAAGCACATCGCTGCTGGCTGATTTCGGCTGATTCGAACTCATCGCAGCTATGCCGTCAATCGTGAACTTATCTTTTAATTCCAACAATAAACGCTCCGCCGTTTTTTTGCCCACGCCTGGCACACGGGTGAGCATCGTAGTTTCTTGCAGGGCAACTGCCTGCACTAACTCATCAATAGATAAGCCGCTTAATATAGAAAGTGCGGATTTAGCACCAATGCCGTTCACTTTAAGTAATTGCCTAAACGTGGCACGCTCTTGGTGACTGCCAAAGCCGTATAGCAACTGAGCGTCTTCACGCACCACAAAATGCGTCAACATCACCACTTTTTCACCCACTGCGGGCAAATTATAAAAAGTGCTCATCGGCACTTCACATTCATAACCCACACCATTGCAATCTATTAAAACTAAAGGCGGGGTTTTTTCAAGTAGCGTTCCGTTTAGGCGACCAATCATTGCGACTTCCATAATAAGATAATGACTAACAATAGCGCATGACTTAACATACTGGCAAGCGTCCACTTGATTGCGGGCAATAATTGCGCTGGCTGCGCAAAAAATTGCCGCAAAACCCAGAATGCACACAAAGAAAATACCAGTGGCAATGCAGAAAGTAGCGCCAACACAGGCAATTTACCAAGTTGAACCATCGCTACCAGCCAAATCATAGCTGCGCCGATTAGTAATAAATATCCCCAAACAGCTGATGCTGAAGGCAACCTAACAACGAGATTGTGCTTTCCTGCCATCGCATCTGCTTTTCGATCAGGAAACTGATTGATGTAGAGTAAACTAGTCACCAATAAAGCGTAGGGCATTCCAACAATATACGGCTGAAACGAGAATGCCTGCCGCTGCACGTAGTCTGCACCGACAGCAATCGCCAAAAAACCAAGCAAAACACACAACTCACCTAACCCTCGACTATTTAGTCGCAACGGAACTGCAGAGTACGCCCAGCCAAGAAACGTTCCAACAACGCCGACTATCAATAAACCCGAGCCAACCTGCCACGATAACCATAGTCCGCCGACAGTCGCGGCGCCCAGTAACAAATAACCAAAATGCGCTATTTGCTTTGGCGTGAGTATTCCGTTCTGAATAAAGCGACTGCCGCCAGTAAACGGATATAAACGCTCAGTATTGGCAGCATCTGTGCCATTGAGTGCATCAAAATAATCGTTAATTACATTCACCCCTGCATGTACTGTCAATGCAAGCAACACAGTCAAGACTGCTGTTAACGGTTGAATTTGGATGCCAGAATAAATTGCGCCGGCTTGCCCTAATAAGCATGCGGCTAAAGTTGCCACTAAAAATGCCGGTCGGGTAGCGGTAAAATAACGTAAAAATGGATTAGAGAAATTCGCCAGTGTTGGCTCGAATACTGAACGACTCATCCTACAAGGCGCCCGCCTTTAACGCGATAACCTGCCGTAGCCATTCGACCCAGCCCCTGCCCGCCATGTGCATGGCAGATTGCACAGGCTAGTGCATCGGCTGAATCAGGCTTAGGCGTTGCAGGCAATTTAAGTAAGCGCTTTACCATTTCCTGCACTTGTTCTTTTTGCGCATGCCCGTTACCCACCACTGCCTGCTTGACTTGTAACGCTGTGTATTCAGCCACGGATAAATGTCGGATTACCGCCGCACTAATCGCCGCACCACGTGCCTGCCCCAGCAACAACGTAGATTGCGGATTCACATTCACAAACACCTTCTCAACAGCCACTTGGTTCGGCTGGTATGTATCAATCACCTCAAACAAACCGTCTAAAATAATTTTAAGACGCGCAGGTAGCTCTTCACGCTCTGCCTCGCCTTCAATTTTACTTTTTTTGCCACTCGCCGTTTTAATCGTGCCGCTGGCAATGTAGGTGATTTTTTCACCGACTTTTTCAATTACCCCAAAGCCAGTAAGGCGCAAGCCGGGGTCAATGCCGAGGATTCTGATGACGCTCAAATCCTAATCCACAATCACGTTAAATTTAAGTAACATTTTTGGCAGATAATCATCTAAATTCTGTATATGCTCATCATTTAACTCAATCAAGTTAAATCCATATTTTTTGTATATTTCTTTTTTTCTCTCTTTGCGCTCTCTATATTTCGGGTCATTATCTAACCCCCAATATTCAATATATACATTACCCTCAAGTACATAAAAATCGCAATAAAGCTCTTCTTCTACGGGTAGCAATCGCTCATAAGCATGTACTTTTCTTGAAAAATATAACCAATTATCAATCAGCACCTCCGCCCTTGAACGAACCCAATGACCATCAGTCGCTCTATGTGTTGGTTTAAATTTATCTAACTTTTCTCTTAACCCTGCCTGTTTCTCGTTTTTAACTTCGGCATGAGTATCGTCTAGCTTAACTTTTATTTCTGCACCTTTACCGCCTAGCAACTCTTGAACAGAATTGGTTAAAATCTTCGAGGTGATAATCGCTTCAGGCCACATAACGAAAGGAATACCAGACTGGTGACTTTCTCGGCTTTCTGCGTGAAGTTTTTTGCCTTGAGTAGTTGGAATCCAGCCTTTTTTTGAACGCTCAATCCATCCCAACTCCGACAATACTTGATTTAACTTTCGGCTTCCAATTCCCAGCTTCTCACCTAAAGTCGTTGAGGTTAGAAGGTTATTTTTTTTGGCGTTGTCAGGTTCTACCTCTTTAACTTTTTTTTCAACCTTACGCTTATTTTCTTCCAACCAATGTTTATAGCAAAGCGTGTATCCTGCTTTAGTAACTGTACTTTCACAATTTGTCACTGAACATCTTGCTGGTAAGCTGGTCACTTCAATCTTCCATCACAGCTGTAGTATAAACGTCCTGCACGTCATCTAAATCTTCCAGCGCATCCAAGATTTTTTGCATTTTCACGGCGTCATCACCAGTAAACTCTACTTCGTTGAGTGCTTTCATGGTCACTTCCGCCAGCACGGCTTTTAAACCAGCCGCCTCTAATGCTTCTTTAACCGCAACAAAGTCACTAGGCGGTGTAATCACTTCAATACTGCCATCGTCGTTTGTCACCACGTCTTCAGCGCCAGCTTCAAGCGCGGCTTCCATCACTTTATCTTCATCAACTCCTGGCTCATACACTAGGCTACCGCAGTGTTTAAACATAAAAGCAACCGAGCCATCGGTGCCTAAATTGCCGCCAAACTTGGTCAGCGCATGACGTACATCTGCCACCGCGCGCTGCTTGTTATCGGTTAAGCAGTCAATAATAATGGCCGCGCCGTTAATGCCGTAACCTTCGTAACGGATTTCTTCATAGTTCACGCCTTCAAGCTCACCCGTCCCTTTTTTAATGGCACGTGTGATGTTGTCAGAAGGCATGTTCTCTTCTTTTGCCAATGCAACCGCAGCACGTAAGCGTGGGTTCATATCGGCATCACCACCGCCTAAGCGCGCTGATACCGTAATTTCTTTAATGATTTTGGTGAAAATTTTACCGCGTTTTGCGTCTTGACGACCCTTACGGTGTTGAATATTTGCCCACTTACTATGACCAGCCATGTCCCTAACCCTTAATACAATCAAATAAGCTTGATTTTATCACAGGCTTTAACGCGGGCTTAAGTAAACGCCAAATTATGCAATTTAAGAAAACAAGACGCGGATTTTTTAATCCTGAGCCATGGCAGGGTCAATAGGGATATGTTTGCGGATACTGATGATGGAAATAATCACTAGCGATGCGGCAATCAGGGCCATCCCGATAGATTCTGTTAAAACTGGAACTTCATTGAGCTGCACCCAGGCCGCCATGACGCCAATGACTGGCGCAAGCATAGAAGACATGCTGGCAACGCCAGCGCTTAAACGTTGCAGGGCATATAGCCACAATACCCAAGCCAGCGCATTACAAAATACTGAGTTAAAAATAACTGCGCCGATAAAGTAGGGTGTCCACTGAATGGGCTGTGCCGGGATGATTAACGCAGCAACCACCAATGGAATGGAACCAAACAGCATCTGCCAAGCAGTGAGTGATAATAAATCCAGACTCGGTGAACGTTGGTGCAATTTTTTGGCAACGATGACCGACAATGCCCAAAATACACCCGACAACACCGCTAGAAACATGCTAAAAGTGTCGGTGCCCAAATGTAGCGGATCCAGTATAAACAGCATACCCATGGTTGATAATATGGCCGCTGGCCATTGCAAACCGCGTAACTTCTCGCCTAGCATTGGCCAGGCCAGCACCATCACCCAAAAAGGCATGGTGTAGGTTAAAACCGCGGTTTTTCCTGCACCACCTTCTACCAACGCCCAGATTAACAATCCGGTAAAACCGCTTGTTTGTAAAACCCCTAGCAAAATCAGTGTGGGTATTTCTTTAACGCGTAGCGGCTTATGCATCAGTATCAACACCGTAAACAGGCAAAGCGCACCGATCACCGTGCGTAATGCTGCAAACTGAAATGCACCCGCGTAAGCCAATGCGCTTTTCATCACCACCCAGTTATAGCCCCAGATAATGGTCAGCAACAAGAGTGCGGCAAATGCGCGAATGGTGATTTTTCTGCTGTTTTGCATACGTTTTAAAAGCTCTTGTTATTGCTTAATTTCATCACTATACCCGCCTTAAATCTTTCAGATTTACTAAAGATGCGTTAATTCCAAATGTGCGTCACTGCTTTCCAGTTGCCGTCAGCTTGTTTACGATACACCAGATGCACATTGCCGCCAAATGTTTGCTTTTCACCTTTTTCATTCACCATCGCACCCGCCCAGTTGCCGCGTTGATAAGCCAGGTTGCCGTCTTCCACCGCCTCAACCAATGTTAACTGGTGGTCAATCACACCAGCGGCAATCAATCCTGCAAAGAATGTTTGAATCGCTGCAGATCCTAATACAGGTTCACCTGCGGGGGCTGGCATCACCACAGCATTGTCGGCGTAAAGCTGGCCAATGGCTGTTGCATTTTTTGTGTTAAAAGCCTGATCAAATGCTGCATTGATGGCGGTAATTTGTGTTTGAATCGTTGACATCGTTAAATCCTTTTTTAAAGTTATCTTGCAAAAATGGTTACTCAATAAATGCCCCAATGCCTGAATTGATCAACCCTAATATTTGCTGCAATTGCATACGTTTTTCTTCGTTCAAGGCTTGCATACACTGCCTTAATCTACGGTAATAGTCGGGCATTACAACATCGAGCTTAGCTTGCCCCGCATCGGTAAGGCTGATCAATACACTGCGCCTGTCATCTTTGGTGTACACACGTACTACCAAGCCACTTTGCTCTAATCCGTCAATAAGCCCCGTCATGGTGGCACGCGTAACGCCAGCTTTATCTGCCAACGCGGAAGGTTTAGAAGTCCTTGAATCTTCACGCATAAGTAAAATCAATACCCACCAACGCCCTTGCAATAAGCCGTGTTTACTTAAGCAAGTATCTAGCGCTGTTGATAAATCGGTAGCTACGCGCAGTAAATGCAAAAAACTGGATACCGCCGTAATATCCGCATCTGGATAACGGTCGGCGAACTTGGTTAACACTTCTGTAGTGGGGAGGTCTCTTAATTGCAACATGATTAGGTGCATTATAGTTAGCTGGCTAACTATGTCAAGAGATGCCTAACTTGGGGTTGAGTGATTGGCTAAAATGTTAATTAGTGTATATTTAAACCTTTCTTACGTTACTTCAGCCGTTATTTAGGAGACTGCCATGAAAACATTACAACAATTACTAGACAGCAAAAAATATAAAGAAGTTATTTCAATTGCCCCACATCGTCCAGTATTTGATGCATTAGTCGTTTTGGCCGAATATAAAATCGGCGCTTTGGTGGTGCTGGAAGGCGAGAAACTGGTAGGCATTTTTTCAGAACGCGATTACGCACGTGAAGTGATTCTAAAAGGAAGATCTTCTAAAACAACTTCTATTCAGGAGGTGATGACCGATAAAGTGCTTTTGGCCAAACCCACCGACACTGTGGAAGAGGCTATGTCGCTCATGTCAGAAAAACGTATTCGCCATTTACCTGTCATTGAAAATGGCAAAGTGATCGGCGTGCTTTCGATTGGCGACTTGGTGAAAGAAACCATTACCTATCAACAAGAACTGATTAAGCAATTACAGATTTACATTAACAGCTAACCGTTTTATAGCTATTCCACTAAACAACCCGTCATTCCGTGCTTGACACGGAATCTAGTGACTTAAAGACTCTAGATACCGACTTTCGTCGGTATGACAATTGCGAGAAATTGGTTGTAACATCGGATTGTTTAATAGAACCGCTATACGCTTTACTTTACGCAACCGTATTTACTTGCCGCGAATCATCGCGCGGATTAGATTTTGGCTTTGTAACTTAGATACAAGCGTTACCGCAAACACATGTAAGTGCACCATGCCCTGTAGCAGGTAAGTTGAATAGTAATTCTATGATTCAAAATGCAAAAAGGGAGCTGATCAACTCCCTTTTTAATTTAAATAAAATGCTCGTTCAAGTTAAAGATATTTAACCACCATTGCGTTGCTTAAATCACTCGCCGTGATTGGCACCCGCACATAGTAGCCACTACCAGAGGCTTCTTGGATTGGCTCACCTTTTTTGTTAAACATGGCTTCAACAACCAACGCCTGATTGCCGCTAGGGTGAATCACCTGCAGACGGTCACCCACTGCAAACTTGTTGCGTGCCTCAATATCTGCCAAGCCTGTTTTGGCATCATAAGCCACCACATCGCCCACATACAAACTACGGCTTGAGCTTGAATATCCTTGTTTATAATTTTGATGCTCGGCAGTGTGATGCCGTTGATAGAATCCATCGGTATAACCACGATTAGCGAGGTTTTCTAAATCGCCCAGCAGGCTCCAGTCAAACGGACGTCCGGCCACTGCATCATCAATGGCTTTACGATAATTTTGGCAAGTGCGTGCAACGTAATAGCGCGACTTTGTGCGGCCTTCAATCTTCAATGAATCCACGCCCATTTTAATCAAACGTTCCACGTGTTCGATTGCACGCAAATCTTTGCTGTTCATAATGTAGGTGCCGTGCTCATCTTCTTCAATCGGCAACAATTCACCCGGGCGACCTTTTTCTTCAATCAGATAAACCTTATCAGCCAATGGATGGCGCGGCAGGCTTCCGCAACCCGAGAGGCTCGATTTTTCCATCTCGGCTTTAAAGTCAAATTCATCTAAGCGTATCACCCCAGCCGCATCTTCTGCGGCATCATGCACTTTATAATCCCAGCGGCAGCTATTGGTGCAAGTGCCTTGGTTCGGGTCGCGCTGGTTAAAATAGCCTGAAAGCAGGCAACGACCTGAATAGGCGATACATAATGCACCGTGCACAAATACTTCTAATTCCATTTCTGGGCACTGCTGGCGAATCTCTTCAATTTCATCCAATGAAAGTTCACGCGATAAAATCACACGTGTCAGCCCTAAGCTTTGCCAAAACTTCACCGTGGCAAAATTAACTGTATTCGCCTGCACTGATAAATGCACTGGCACCTCTGGCCATTTTTCACGCACCATCATAATCAAGCCTGGGTCAGACATAATCAAGGCATCAGGCTGCATCGCAATCACTGGCGCCATATCCGCCATATAAGTTTTAACTTTGGCGTTGTGCGGCGAGATGTTGCTAGCTACAAAAAACTTTTTACCGCGCGCATGCGCCTCGTTAATGCCAATCTCAAGATTAGCCATCGTAAAATCATTATTACGCGCTCGCAGACTGTATCGCGGCTGCCCCGCATAGATGGCATCTGCACCGTAATCAAAAGCGGTACGCATACGATCCAAGTCACCCGCTGGCGCTAAAAGCTCCGGCATTCTCAATTTTTTATTCACTTAATCACTCACCAATAATTTTCACTAACACACGCTTTTTACGGCGGCCATCAAACTCACCATAAAAAATCTGCTCCCACGGACCAAAATCCAGTTGGCCCTCAGTAATTGCCACGACTACTTCACGCCCCATCACCTGGCGCTTCATGTGCGCATCGGCATTATCTTCACCGGTATCGTTATGGCGATAACTACTCACAGGCTCATGTGGTGCAAGGCGTTCCAGCCACTGCGTGTAATCATGATGCAAACCGCGCTCATCATCGTTAATAAACACACTGGCGGTGATGTGCATCGCATTCACCAATACAAAACCTTCTTTTACTCCGCTTTCGCGCAAACACTCACGCACCTGCTCAGTAATGCGAATAAACGCCACACGGGTTGGTGGATTAAACCAAAGTTCTTTACGATAACTTTTCACATCACACTCCTGAATGTTCAATAAAGGGCACCTCTATTAGTTCAAGTTGCTAAGCTAGACAAGGCGCGAGTAAAAAATTGTGACGCAGCATATGGTTGATATGTAAGGAATAATTTTTTATGAGCAACGCAGTATAGTAACGGAAATTGAATTAATAGAGGCGCCCTAAGGTGATTTTAGCACCGCTAGAACAAAAAGACCTCCAAACGGAGGCCTTTATCTGCGACAGGTAATTTAATTACCCTTTTACATCAATCGCATGCGTAAATACTTTACCTTCATTGTCGGTAGCGGTCACTTCTAGCTTACCTGGCGCATCGGGCACAAAATCAAATTTAAAATACGGATCTTCTGCCGTGCCTACGCCCACATCAACGGTCATCACCGGTTTGCCGTTATACACGAACTCTGTTTTGTTGATATAGAAAGCCGGTACATAGCCTTGCGAAACTAAATCACGTTGCAAGCCTGTACGCATAATGTGTTTAATGTTAAATGTAGCTGAGGTTGCACTGCCAAATTTAACAGGCTCATCTACTTTTAACTTGATTTTCCCTGCGGCAGTTCTAATCGCAGCTTCATCATTTTCCACCATGCCGCCACAGCCGCCCGCGGCACGAATTACACGCGAGGCTAAGTAAAGCTTGCCATCAGCCGTTTCGCCTACCAGACGAACAAAGGCATCAGTTTCAAAACGGATACGTGTTGCTAACTGAAAATTACCTAACGATTCAGTTAAATGGTAAGTTGCAGTCAGCGGAATCGGGTTAGCATCCACAAAAGCATAAAGCTTTTTAATCACCACCCCATTAGCGGCAACATTATCAATACTGTAAGTCACAGGTACTTGCGCACCACTCTCGGCGCGGCGCGGCGCATCAATTTTAATAAAATCCACCTCTTGCATATCACGCTTTGCAAAAAATGCTTCTTTCATCACTGGCCATAATTTAGGGTCAGCCTCTGCATGCGCAGTCTCAACCATCATAGGCAACAAACTAGTTGCCATAAAAGCACTCAATAACAATCGGCTCAGTTTCATCTTAAATCTCCACGTTTAAAAAAATTGCACCACTCATCTTACAAAAATGCATTTATCGAAATTATGACTACGAGATGCTATTTTAGTTTTATGCCAAGCCTTGTATGTGACTCGCATCACACAGATTCATTCGCCATGTAAAAGAACAGCTCTATGCCATTACCAACAGGGTCTTTAAAGTTAATTTGTTTTACATTCAATACTGGCAAGTCACGGATGGTATAACTCACATTGTGCGCTGTTAAATGTGCTTCGGTTGCTGGCATATCGGTGCAGGTAAATGAAATATGGTCAATGGTCGTGAGTACGTTCATAAGTGGTTCACCTTCTCCGCGGTATTCGGCCAAGTGCATCACATGCGTATCACCAATGTATAGCCAAAACCCGCGGCTGGTAAACCCCTCACGCGGCCCAACCTTTAAACCGACCACATCACAGTAGAAGTCTTTGAGTTTGAGCATCGTGTCATATGGCGTGCGGAGGTTAACGTGATTTAGTTGGGTGACTGGCATAATATTATCTCTTGGTAATCCTACAAGGTTTTGGCAACATCAACCCATGCACTTTAGCACCTTTGCTGCCTCGAGTAACTAGCGCAAACAGATGAAATGGCAGATCAATCGCCTTCAAACTCACACAGTGAAAAAGGCGTGAGCCCACCTTCAGTTAATCGCTTTGAACCGCCTAAATCGGGCAAATCAATCACAAAAGCACAACCCATCACCACGCCACCCAGTTTTTGTATCAAAGTCACAGCAGCCTCAGCCGTGCCACCAGTTGCAATCAAATCATCCACCAGCAATACCTGCTCGCCATCGGCAATGGCATCGGTGTGAATCTCCACGCGGTCAGCGCCATACTCTAAAGCGTAATCATGCCCTATCGTCTCAGCAGGCAACTTACCAGATTTTCGAATCGGCACAAAGCCTAAACCCAGCTTATATGCCAGCGCCGCACCGATGATAAATCCACGCGCCTCAATCCCTGCGATTTTATTGATTCTTTGATTTGCGTAATGGTGCGCAAGTGCATCTATCGCCATGCGAAAGCCGATAGGGTCTTTCAGCAAAGTGGTAATGTCACGAAACTGAATGTCTTTCTTAGGGTAATGCGGGATAGTGCGTATTAGGGATTTGATAGGCATAAATGTAGCACTTAAATTTTACGCAGATTACCATTAGTTAAAATGTAGGGTGGGGTTTTAACCCCACGCGGTGAATATTGCTAGTGCGCTACACGTGGGTTCAAGAACCCACCCTACTTGGCTATTCATCCACAAAAAAATCAGAATCAATACCTTTAACTTCATAGGTAGTTGCAACAGAAACACCTACATTATTTTCAATCATTAACTTTGCTAGCGTATACCCGTTAATTAAAACAACTTTATAGTGATTGTTGTTTTTAACAAAGTCCAATGCCTCTTTAGTGAAGTCCGATGTCGTAATAAATACACCCTTTGTAGCTCTCTGCCCAGAAAGGGCGCCAACGAACTTTTGAATTTCAGGTCGGCCAACAACACCTTCCCACCGTTTTGCTTGAATATAAATTGAATCCAAACCTAATCGGTCTTCATCAATCACACCATCAATTCCCTCGTCTCCACTTCGTTTAGTGACACGCGCTGCGTTGGCCAAGGTTCCGCCGTAACCCATTCTGACCAAGAGGTTAACAACCAGTCTTTCAAAAAAAGTTGGTGAGCTGGATTTAACTATATCAAGCAAATCAATAGCTAAAGCCAAATTTAATTTAGTATAATTTTCTTCTAAAACCTCTTCAGGTGTATTTTTGATAACACTTTCGGAAGGTTGCGCTAGACTTGAAACCTCTGTTAAATCATCAGCTTCCTTGAATTTAATGTAGTCTGGAAACTGCTCAAGAAATTTGACACTAATAGAATTAAGTTCAGATTTAATAGTTTCTAGGCCAAGTTTTGTAATGCTCAAATAACTTCTTTTAGTTTGAGAGACTAAACCTGCTTTTTTTAAATAAAATTTGGCCCATGCAACCCTGTTATAAAAAGTACGCGCCCTTCTACTTGGGAGCATCTCACTTAACTCTTCTTGAGTTAGCTTGAATTCATTTGCTAAGACCTCGACCACATCCTTAAACGGATGCTCATAGCCGTCATCAAGCGCTTTTAAGGTAGGCAACATTAGCGTCTGAAAATCTGGAATTGCCATATTTAACTCCCTAAAATGCAATTCGCGATGCGAGAACTAGGCACATCCGCGTAGACAGTACGAATAGTACGGCAAGCGGATGTAACTTTCGTTAGTGACGAGTGCATTCTACGCCGCTGGCGTTTGTGAGCGAACGCGTATATGCAACTCACGCAACTGCTTCTCATCCACTTCATTCGGTGCATTGGTCAGCAAGCACTGTGCACGCTGGGTTTTGGGGAAAGCAATCACGTCACGGATAGATTCCGCACCTGTCATCAATGTAACTAAGCGGTCTAAACCAAACGCTAGGCCGCCGTGTGGAGGCGCGCCATATTGCAACGCATCCAGCAGGAAGCCGAATTTTTCTTGCGCTTCTTCAGGTGCAATTTTCAGCGCATCGAACACTTTAGACTGCACATCTTGCTTGTGAATACGCACAGAACCGCCGCCCACTTCCCAGCCGTTTAGCACCATGTCGTAGGCTTTTGAAAGTGCAGCACCTGGGTTGGTGGTGAGCAGATCTTCGTGGCCATCTTTGGGCGCTGTGAACGGATGGTGCAATGCAACCCAACGATCAGCTTCTTCATCGTGCTCAAACATTGGGAAATCAACCACCCACAATGGCGCCCAAGCGCGACCATCCACATGGCCTTTATCGTGACCAACTTTAAGGCGTAGCGCACCTAGTGCTTCGTTCACCACTTTAGTTTTATCTGCGCCAAAGAAAATGATGTCGCCATTTTGCGCACCGGTGCGGTCAATAATCGCTTGCAATGCAGTCACATGAATGTTTTTAACGATTGGGCTTTGCAGGCCTTCTTCATTCAATTTAGTCACATCGTTAATCTTGATGTACGCCAAGCCTTTGGCGCCGTAAATTTTTACAAATTCAGTGTAAGCGTCAATTTCACTACGGGCCATGGCTGCGCCGTTTGGTACACGCAAAGCGGCAACACGACCACCAGCCATATTAGCGGCACCTGCAAACACTTTAAAATCCACATCTTTCATGACGTCTGAAAGTTCAGTGATTTCTAACGTCACGCGCATATCAGGTTTATCTGAACCGTAACGCGTCATGGCTTCAGCAAAACTCATGCGTGGAAATGCTGCTGGTAAATCTACGTTTTGTACTTTTTTAAGCATTTGGCGAATCATTTCTTCGACCAAATCCATAATGTCATTTTCTTCCATAAACGAGGTTTCAATATCCACTTGTGTGAATTCTGGCTGACGGTCAGCACGCAAATCTTCATCGCGGAAGCATTTGGTAATTTGGAAGTAACGATCAAAACCTGACACCATCAACAACTGTTTGAATAGCTGCGGTGATTGTGGCAACGCAAAGAACTGACCGGCATGAACGCGGCTCGGCACGAGGTAATCACGTGCGCCTTCAGGGGTTGAGCGCGTGAGCATGGGTGTTTCAACTTCAATAAAGCCGTTGGTATCTAAATAATCACGCAAGGTTTTAGACACGCGGTAACGCAACATCATGTTTTTTTGCATCGCAGGGCGGCGTAAATCAATGTAGCGATGTTGCAGACGCACCGTTTCAGTGAGGGTTTCGTCATCTAACTGGAATGGCGGCGTAAGTGAGGCGTTGAGAACTTCAATCTCAGTGGCAATCATTTCAACTTCACCGGTTGATAAGTTAGTGTTCACTGCGCCATCTGGTCTTGCACGCACTTCACACACTACTTTCAGCACGTATTCACTACGCACACTTTCAGCAATGGCAAACGCGGCTTGCGCATCAGGGTTTACCACCACTTGTGCCATGCCTTCACGGTCGCGTAAATCAATAAAAATAACACCGCCGTGGTCACGGCGACGATGCGCCCAACCACACAGGGTAACAGTTTGACCAATATGTTCGCGGTTTAAGTGTCCGCAGTAATGTGTACGCATCATAATTATTTATTCGGATATTCAGTTAAAAGTTTAGGAGGTCTATTCGCCGGTGCCACTACGCCCATAGAGATAATATATTTAAGCGCTTCATCAACGCTCATTTCCAGTTCAATGACATCGGCTTTGGGCATCATTAAAAAATAACCGCCAGTCGGGTTGGGGGTTGTCGGCACAAAAACACTCACATAATCACCATGCAAATGATTAGCCACATCGCCACCTGGCGTACCGGTCACAAATGCAATCGTCCAAGCGCCCTCGCGTGGAAACTGCACCAGTACCGCTTTACGAAACGCATTGCCAGAATCCGAAAATAAGGTATCTGAAACTTGCTTAACACTAGAGTAAACTGACTTGACTACCGGCACGCGGCTGAGCAGCTTTTCCCATAAAATAATAAGATGTCGTCCAAAGAAGTTGGTAGCAATAATGCCGGTAGTGAGCACGATGACAACAGTAAGAATTGCGCCCACACCAGGAATGTCGCGCCCAAACAAGGTGTGCGGATGCCAAGCCTCCGGCAACAGCAGCAAGCTTTGATCCATGGCACCAATAAGGGATTTAAGTACCCAAATGGTAATCACCAATGGCACCAATACAAGCAAGCCGGTAATAAAATATTTTTTCATTGAGTTAAGCTTGAAGTAGATTTAATGGCAAGCGCAACCGGTAGCACAGGCAGCTGGCGCAGAACTCGTTAACTCGCTTGCGGGTTCTGCTGCTTTGGACGTCGGCTTTTGACCACCTTTAAAATCAGTGGCATACCAACCGCTACCAGTAAGCTGAAAACTGGGCGCTGAAACTTGTTTAGCAAAAGCTTCTTTACCACACTCGGGGCAAGCCTCTATGCTGGCAGCGCTCATTTTGCGCATCACTTCGGCTTTATGGCCGCAACTACTGCATTGATAATCGTAAATTGGCATACAAAATCACCGCTACACTTGAGGTTAAATAAGGCGAGATTATACCTTAAACCAAACCAAAATTATTCGAGGCTACCGCTTGTGCTAATCGCCACAAAATGCGTGGCTACATTACTCGGCATCATCGTCATCTTGCTGATTTTTAAAGCGCCTTGCTTTCACGCTCTCAGCCAGCGTATCTAATATCAACAAAGTATCTTCCCAGCCCAAACAGGCATCGGTAATAGATTGCCCATAGGTTAACTCGCAACCTGGCGTATGGTCCTGACGCCCCTCTGTAAGATGAGATTCAATCATCAAACCCATAATTCGGTCATCACCGCTACGCAACTGATTAGCCACATCTGCCGCCACTTGCAGTTGTAATTGGTACTGGCGCTGACAATTTGCATGCGAGCAATCCACCATTACTTTAGCATTAAGGCCAGATTGCGCCAGCTCATTGGCGGCCGCATCGATACTTGCCGCATCATAGTTAGGCGTTTTACCGCCGCGTAAAATCACATGACAATCTTCATTACCCGAAGTTGAGATGATGGCGGAATGGCCTTCTTTAGTCACCGATAAAAAGTGGTGCGGGCTCGCAGCCGCTTTTATTGCATCCACCGCAATTCGAATATTGCCATCAGTGCCATTTTTAAAACCTACCGGACAAGACAACCCTGAGGCTAGCTCGCGATGTATTTGCGACTCCGTAGTGCGCGCGCCAATAGCACCCCAGCTCACTAAGTCAGCGGTGTATTGCGGGGTAATGGTATCTAAAAATTCTGTTGCCGCAGGCAAGCCTAACTCATTGACTTCAAGCAAAAAGCGTCGCGCCAAATCCAAACCGGCATTGATGTCAAAACTGCCATCTAAATGCGGGTCGTTGATTAAACCCTTCCAACCCACAGTGGTACGTGGTTTTTCAAAGTAAACCCGCATCACTATCAACAGTTCATTGCTGTATTTTTGATATTGCACCTGCAAACGTTTTGCGTACTCAATCCCCGCCGCGTAATCATGAATAGAACACGGGCCAATCACCACTAGCAGGCGATCATTCGCGCTATGCAAAATACGATGGATCTCTGCGCGCGTTTTTACGATGCGGTCTGTAGTCGCCTGGCTAGGCTCAAGCCGCTCCAACAGCACTGATGGTGGCGTTAATTCTTTAATTTCGATGATGCGTACATCATCGGTAATGATTTTTTGGCTGGGGCTCATATTCGTAACTTATTGAACGCAAAAAACAAAGCCCGTATATAGCGGGCTTTGTTGTAATAATGGCTTCATTATACTGCGATAGCAATCAAAATGGTTGTGTATACCATATGGAGTGTAAACAAAACACCAACCAATTCTATCAAGGCACTACAGCTAATAAACCAATTTAAAACTTTAAAAGAGTAAACAAAGTCTCATTTTAAGAGTTTTTTATTAACAAAATTTCATGGAAATGATACAAAATATCGCTAAAAAATCCATGACTTAATATATTTCATATCAGCACATTATCCAACTTTAGGCACTTAAAAGCTAGCCTCATAACAAACAACTAAGCGCCACGCTAATACATTCCAAATTGACTAAAATGCAATAATCACTTTGAAGCCTGACTGGACTGATTACAGTTTATCAGCCTCACATATGTAATTACATTTTATAGGTTAACTTTTCTCAGTAAATCCATAACTTTGTTATACCCCTCATCTGAATTGATTACTTCAATTGGCCTTTTTCCATTTAAAGCAATTTTCGGCTTGGTCAACCAATTTTCAAATTCTTTTTGATGACCTAACTCTCTCAGCCCTAATTCGGCAAGCTCCCTAAAATTCTGATGTGTATTATTTATAAAAGTATCGTTATTATATGGAACAGCTTTTAAAACTCTTTTAAAGTGAGCGTCTTCTGTTTCATCAACACTACGTGATCCTTTGCATCTTGGGTAAGACATACAACTCCAGAACACCCCGCCATCACGAGTAGGTTTTAGGTGCATTTGACCACCGCAACGCGGAGAAAATTTCACTAAACACTAATTCTTAGAAGCCTTAATGATTGATACAACACCTTCTACCCACTCTTTAGGTTTGAGTAATGAAAGAGCCGTTACAGGATCGTTCTCTTTGTATTCAGGTGAGTCTTTGTTAGGCACAGCGAAAGATCTCTCTCCAATTTGAACTCTAAACTTGTCTCTATCTATCTTTTCGAGTGGCTCAATAAAAGGGCCGAGAGCTTCAAGTTCTAAAGCGCGCCTTCTGTTTTGCTGTTCCATCTCAAAGAAACGACCTGCTTGCCTCGCGGCATAAGCAGCAAATATACCGAAGGTGATAGACAAGAATATCCTTGTAGCTAAACCCTGAAAAAAGGCAAACTCACTAGACCCATCTTGCTTGACTTGTACTGGTGCGGATATTGTTACATCCTGCTTACTTTTAATGCTCTCAGAACTTTCGTCCTTGGCTGCCGCTAACTGTAGAGAACCTACAATAGTTGGTGATGATGTTTGAAGCACTAAAGGAGGAAAAGCAACCATATACGCAACCCATATCAGACCGACTAATGCAGCGACCGTTAACCCCTGCCAAATCCAGAGCATCTTTCTGGCATAGTTAGCAACCTTCTGGTAGCCAGATGTAACACCTAAGTTTCCTATAACTCCAACTAGGCTTTCTACGGCATCCTTGTGTTTATTTATCTCCACCAAAATGTCAGCAGCAGATTTATCATACTTGACTCTCAATTCCTCAAGGCTTTCTATGTGTGTTTCTTCAGCCACCTCCAAGCGCGCTGCCATATCAACTTCATGTTCTTTGATTTTGTTTGAATAATCAGTTAAAACTGCAGTAAAGTTCTTCTGATTCTCAAGCTGAGATTCTAAAAATGATGATTTACGTGAGTCCTGATCGGCAGAGAACAAACTCTTCTGTTCTGCGGTCGCAATTGAAAAAGTGCTCGCTCTAGCATCTTGAGCAGCCGAGAATTGAGATTGTTGTTCAGTAAGAATAGATGTGAGTCTAATTTGCTCCGCGGTTATGACTGCTTCTAGGGCTGCTATTTTTTCTGCATTAACCTTACTTGCATCTTCGAGTACCGTTTGCGTTTGTTGTGCGTTCTTAAGGTAGCGAGCAATAGTTGTTCTATAGTTCGAAGCGGCGGCACTAATTATTGCAATATCTTCTGCCGTGACTGGTCCTGGAATCTGCCCAAGGTAGGCAATAGCGTCATCGGCATGGCTGTTTGCGTTTGTTATGTGGCCAACACTTCCATTGGCAGTAAAGGATTCAAGTTCGCTCCTCATCTTATTTACTGATGCGGATAAATTGGAAAGCGCAGTAGGAGTAACTAGTAATGGGTCTGTAGAGGCCAATCGCCTTCCAATTACTGAAAGCACCAGTCGCAAGCGTTCAAGTCCTGCTATAGATTCGGTATCAACGTCATCTCTATTGAGGGCGTTATCGATAGCGGTGCCAGTTTGCTGCAGTTCTGCCCAGACTACATTATCTCTAACTCTAGTATCCCATTGACTCAAAACTTTTCTCCCCCGGCGCTAGAAACGTTGAATAAATATTAATCTATATTTTACTTATTTGGTTACTCTATAGCATCTTTAGCTTTTGATTCCTCTAAAGTTTGCCACCGCATATTACTGATGATATGGACTTCACCAAAAGATCAATGCAGCCACCCTCAATAATTGCTTGTACCCTTTGAAGTCCTTCCTATTGAACATCAGTCTCTGACACGTGACCACCAAAAGGTAGCGCGTATTGATAATAAATTAAATTTCATCCAATTGATTAATATAAATAATTATTAAATATGAAGATTATTATCAAGAACCTATGATAATAAACATAAAACTTTCTCAAGGTTACAAGGTTGTAACTAGTAAAGCTCTCTAAACAGAGGAATCTAAGGGCAATCCTACTAAATAAGAAACATATTACTTAGCTCAATACATACTAACAACTAAGTGTTGAATTACACCTAAATCTGGCAAAGACAACTTAATTTAACTAAAAATTATTAAAAGTGATAATAAAAAATATCCTAACATACTGAATTATAATAAAAATTATTCTATTTCCAAGTTGTTATCATTAGGCTCTGATAATAAACTTGATTCTTCTGGCAGCATTGGTTTAGAGTAAGCCATATTCCGTTTGCCGCGGTCAGGTAGTGGAACAAGCACACTTTGCTCTACCCATGCTTTGAGCATTCTTGAAGCAGATAGCGTATCTACCTTAGCAATTTTACACAAATCTGCATTAGCAATTTCACCGTGACTATCAATCCAGTGGCTAACCTCATCCCACATAGTAGGACGCTCTGCGTTTAAAAGTATTAGCGTTACGCTCTCTACTGCAGCTTCAGTATTTTGACGATATTGTGGGGGATAGAGCATTGCTTGTGCCATCTCAGCAAACATCATTTTTACGCCTTCTCCAGCATCAATATTCGGGGGCAAAGGAAACTCTCGCATATTTTGTGCTATCAGGGGATTTCTTGCTTTTGAACCAAGCTTACTGATATTTGCTGGCGTAATCGCCCCTGGAAAAACGCCTGGACTTTCAACTTCAATACGATCATCAAAAATTCGGATGAAAATATCACGGTTTAATCTGTAATCACGGTGAATCACTGCGTTAACTATAGCTTCTTTTACTACGCGTTCAGGGTAGCTATGCTTGGCTTTAAAGCCACTACTTGCAAGTGTTAGTCCCTGCGACAGCTCATCAAGTACCATTTTTACAGCGCTATCAATTTGCTCTATTAATGGTCCCCGTATCGTTTTTGGTGTTTTGCGTAAATTTGGCGTAGCTCCTGGGATAGCTTGTTTTCCATCGTAAATCATCAAACGAATATCTGCTCTAGAGCCGTATGCAGCAAGCAAACTACCAGGCTCGTCTGCAAATAATAGAACAGCTGCACGTGTAGGCAACATTTTCCCTTCATCGCGAACGGCCAAGCCTATACGTTCAAGTTGTTCAATAAAAGTTCCTGCTTTTAATCCACGAGCCGATAAAAATGATAACCAAGTATTAGTCTGCAATAGAGTAAAATCAATTGGCAATAGATCGTTTTCAGCCGAACGCACACCTCGCTGATAAGATAGTTCAGTGACCTCAGCGGCCGACATTTGTCGATTACTAGCATCCATCCGTTTCCACGTACCGTTATCCACCACTGAGTGTACTTTGTCACTCTTACTTACCTGCACAAGCACTAGATGACCAGCGTTACCATCACGTAAGGTGCAAGGCCAACGCAAAAACCTTAATCCTTCAATAGTTGGTGTGATAAGTGTGCGTAGTTTGCGGGTTAAGTCATCAACCGCTTCTGCATTTTCTTCTATGCCATAAAGTCGCGCTTTACCTATTTCTGGTTTTTGATCGGCAAGGCCTAATACCAATATCCCACCATCGCTATTTGCAAACGCACTGATGGCAATCAATGCTTTACTCACCATTTGTCCAGAGACGCGCTTAAACTCCAATGTTCGACTTTCGTTCTCGATTAGGAGATTGGTGATGCGTGCAGCGACTTGCTCTGGAGTGAAGTCAATCATCATCAGATGCTCCTTGCCCCATACGATATTTAATACCATAGTTAATAATAAAATCTAATTGGCTCTCGCTTAATCCCAATGCTTGCGCAAGAACCGTATCCATTTGATCAATATTTTGCTTATCTGGCTGGATTTCCATATTTAAATTTCCCCAGTTTTTTATTTTCTTATTTTCTTAATTACTATTTTTCCGTTCTTGTTAAACAATATTACATGTCTAGCAAGACTGGTGTTTACCAACTTTACTTACTTAATACCCTTAGTATTTCATGCAGACTATTTACTGCTTGAGTTAACATCTGAGTTGCTTGACTAATTGGATGCGAATTAACATCTATCTTTAGAAGCATATAGGCCTCATTTATTTTGCTTGATGGTAAATGAGCATCACCTAATCGCAAATCATAGATACCCACTAACGAAGTCATAATACCTTTTGCGACTTCATCTCCCTCTGACATTGCAAGTAAACGTTCCATTAGTTTTAACGTTCCTAATTTTTGATCTTTGTCTGGTTTAACAATTTCTCGTAACAGGCTCTCATCTATTGAGTCTGCTGTTAAACGTGCGATATCTTTTGCTAATTCTAGTAAACCAGCTTTTGATGAAGTGGCGCGAAAGCGGTGAATTCTAGATTGAATTTCAGCTTTACTATCATGGGAACGAAATAGGGCACCCCCATATCGTTTTATGAAAATCTGATTAAGCATATTAAGAAGTTTTTCAAAATCAGCTTCAGGCGCTCGCGTAGCAGCAGGGTTAGCTCGCATTTGTGAGTCTAGAAGTTCTGAGGATACTTGCCCATCAGGAGCCACGTTATGTCCAACCCACAATCTCTGCTGCCATTGTGGTAGCTTCGCAATATCATATGCATAAACATTAATTAAACCAACTTTATTAACTCCAAAGTGTGTTCCGTAATCAGGTGAGCATTTAACCATCCCTGTGTCAAACGTATACCAACCAAGGTCGCTGCCTTTGTGTTCAAGTAATGTCTCGACAACCTGAGGCCTGAACCATAGCCATCTACCTACATCCTCATTATTTAAAGCAGAGCTTGGCAGCTTTTCTCCAGCCGCACCTACCAAATAAAAAAACTCTTCTGTCGGTTTATCTCTTCTAACCCGTTCACTAATTGTTGCTGGCTCAACCCATTCAGTTCGCCACAACTCCCCCTCAACGCGAAACAGTTTAGGCCCAGTTCGCTCATACCGGTGAGATTCATAGGCTGTGTTTTGATCAGTCTCATCTCCAAATACAGGAACATCTTCATTATCATCAACATCAGTACGCCAGACTTTCATAACGGCAACACTACCGAAAAGACCGCCGTCTGCATCGATTTCGAATACCCGCGTAGAAAATCTCTCGTTTTCAGTATTAATTTCTATGGGAGTTGCTGACCACTCTAAGTAGGTCGAGTCATCAACCTTTGCCATTCGCTGTCTGTATGATGCAATTCTTAAGGCCAATCCCCGTGCACTTAGATAGTCTCGCAAGAACTCCGCTCTTATCTCAATCGCAACGAATTGACCTTCACTATCATGTCGACATCGAATTACATCAATATAGCCCTCATCAGGCCTCACCCAAGCATCGCCATCCTCTATAAGA
This sequence comes from Methylotenera sp., assembly GCA_013141495.1. GTDB lineage: Bacteria > Pseudomonadota > Gammaproteobacteria > Burkholderiales > Methylophilaceae > Methylotenera. The sequence goes on from JABFQV010000005.1 coordinate 92,699, forward strand.
CCAAGAGCCATTATCAAGTCTTGGTTAACTCTCCAAATGCTCTTGTGTGCGCTATTCACGTGCTGCTTAAGGACAAGCTCTACACCTATTGCATCCTTTTCGTTATGTAAATATACGTCAGCAGGCTTATATCGCCCATCACTAAAAGCATAAGGCTCAGGGTCATGAATCAGCCCTATATCATCCCAATCAAGCTTATTACCAATGTCAAGATGCTCATTAGCAATAGCTACTGTACCGACACATATAACCTCTTCTTGATTTTCAGCATATGAAATGGTTTCTGATTGACGCAAAGGTATCCAGACCCCATTCGCAATGGGCTTGCGGCGAATTTCGGGCATTTCAAACCATAACTGCACAGGATTATTATGCATAAGCAAGTTCCGGGGTCTGAACTTCGTGACTGAAAGCTTCTTTTAATACGACTTGAATAAGTTGTTTGGCATGGCTTTGGTTGTTAGCAATTTCAGCTTCTAATTGATCGCAAAGAGCAAATAAACTTTCAACCTTGGTGACAATGGCTTGCTGCTCCGCTATTGAGCAAAGTGGTATCGGTGTTCGAGAGACAATCCCTTGGTTAATTTTAGGCATACTTTTTTGAGCGCCAGATGCATTGGCTCGAAAATATTCTCGACAAAAAGGACTGAGCAAAATTTGATGTAAATAAGTACAAGAAATAAATTTCACTAACCTTAACTTCATCATCAAATCTGGATAAATATATTTGTCATCATCTTCATCGTAAATTGCTGAAACACCCACATGATCCAAAGAATTGCTTCGCTGAATTAAAATGTCCCCGTTCTTCAACCACAAGAAGGAGCTAAGGTCGATTTCTTCATTAACGTATTTATACTCAGAGCTATCAAATGAACCTGAAGTAGTTGCACCTAATTTTAGCGTTTTAGTGTTTGTAGGAAAATCTACCGATTTTGGCGAATATCCATTTCTAGGATCTTCTAATATAAGAGAACTTAAATGACACCAAATCCACCCTTCAGGTAATTCAAATGGTTTTTCGTTATCAGTAATTGGTGTTAGCGGCTTTTGGGGTTTGATTTTTTTATCTTTAACGAGATAAGATTTTTCTACGGTGATGCGCTCTAGTAATTTACTAGCAGTCTCTACATCAGGGTTTTGCGAGCGCCACCACCCAGTAAGCTTTCCCTCTATCGCTTCCTGCAAAATCCGTCGACGAAGTTTATTCAGCAAATTTTTTTGATGGGTAATCTCGCAATTTAATTCCCTCTGCTCCGATTCAAAACGGAGGAAATGAGCCACAATACTTTTTTGCTCTTTCAAGGTCGGCAATGGAATTTCGAGCGCTAAAAGGTGCTTTGGTTTAATTTCTGTTTTGATGCCACCTTTGACTTGCTCTTTTAACAACCTGACAAATTCTGGGCTTTTTAGAAAACGCTTAAAATACTCAACCTCTATCTGAGTCTCATCAAAAGTATATGAAGAATAATGTATTGTCGCTGTAACATCTTCATGACCTTGATAAATCGCCATAGCGCCTTTGGCAACATTGATGCCAGAGATCACCAAATCACCTGACTTAATTAAAATCATATTGGTATTGCTGGGTTTCTGGGCAATGTGGAAATTGCCAGAAAAATCAATTTTATCTACTCGCTTTAGTCCGTCGAGTTCAATTGCATTGGGTTTGTATTTGCCCTCACGCTCAAAAAGAAACTGACCAATTTGAGTGGTTTTTCCTTTACTCACTAAACTAGCTCCTTGCGAAGCTGTGCTAATAGCACATCACTTTTTTGAAATGATGAGTGCATCAAATTTAGTAATTGAGTGCTTGTGAACTGCTCTTCCTCTTCTGCTTTATGAGGATTTTTAATATCTAAGTTATAACCATTGGCAGCTATAGTTTCGATGCTTACTTGCCAAGCCTGTTCGCTTGCCTCACGCTCATGCCACCATAGTTTTAAGCTATCAAACTCAGATAATTTAATCTGCTTAGTTTTAGAGTAGCTTTTTTGACCTTCAGGTAATGTGTGTTCACAATACCAAATATTCTTAGTTGGTTCGCCCTTGGTGAAAAAAAGCAGATTGGTAGCAACCGATGCATAAGGCTGAAATACTGAATTGGGCAAGCGAATAATAGTGTGAAGGTTGCAATCTTCTAGCAACTTTTGTCGGATACGCTGTTTAACACCATCGCCAGTGAGTGAACCATCGGGCAATACAATTGCGGCACGGCCACCATCTTTTAGCAAATGAATCATCAGTATGAGAAACAAATCAGCCGACTCTTTAGTTCGATAAGTTTGCGGAAAGTTATTCTCGTTATTATTCGAAACTACGCCACCAAATGGCGGGTTAGCGATAATTACATCTACACGGTCTGATTGCCGATATTCGCTTAAAGGACGCTCTAATGAATCGCCATATCGTATATTAGGTAGGTTAATGTCGTGCAATATCAGATTAGTATTGGCGAGCATGTAAGGCAAGGGCTTGTATTCCCAGCCGTTCACATTATGTTGAATGGCTTCACGTTCTGCAACACTACTCGCCTTAGCCTTTAGATGCTCAATGACGGCCGTTAAGAAGCCGCCCGTGCCGCAGGCAGGGTCTAACACTTGCTCACCAGCCTTAGGGTCAATTAGCTCCGTCATTAGCTCTGTAATGGCTCTTGGTGTATAGAATTCACCCAATGTGCCTGCACTTTGTAGCTCACCTAGAAAGCTCTCGTAAATCTGACCAAAAACGTGTTTGTCTTTACTGTTATTAAAGTCGATTTCATTGAGCTTGTTAATAACTTGGCGCAAGTGTATGCCAGACTTCATGTAGTTGTAATTGTTGTCGAATACTTCATGCACAAGTAACGCACGCTTGTTACCTGTTGAAAGGTCAATATTTGAAAGTGTAGGAAACAGCTTGCGGTCAACAAACTGCAATAACTCATCACCCGTCATACCCTCATCATTACCAGCCCAAGCATCCCAATGCAATTCTTCGGGAATGGGTGAAGTGTAATCGTCTTGTAATAGCTCTAGCTCTTTGTCTTTATCGCTAAATATTTTTAAAAACAACATCCAACCTAGTTGCAAAATACGCAACTCGTCGCTACCTGTTCCTGTATCTTGCCGCATGATTTTTCTGGCAGATTTTACGATTCCACTAACATTTGTCATATATTGCTTATGCTGCCTTATAAATTTCTTGTTCAAGCGCTATGAGTGCTTGTTGATATTGGCGCTTGCCGCCAAATAGCTTAACGATTTCGATTGGTGAGCCGAACGCATCAAACGGATTAACTTGTAGAACTTTCATGTCTTCGATATTTTCTATGCCTTCGTCCGCATATTTATCAAGTAATGCCTCTAGCACTTTACGTGCTTGTTCGCCATATCTTGTAAAGTAGTCACGTTTTTTCACATTATTAACGCGCTCGCTACGAGTAAGCGGCGGCTGGTCAAAGGCTGTATGGCAGATTAAATCAAAAATATCCATCTCTTTACTGATAGCTTCTTTAAGATTTTCAAACACAACGCCTTGCTCAATTAACTCATCAATAATGGCCTGCTTTTTATCTGCTTTATTCCACTTATTGAGAAATTCATCTAATGACTGATATTGTTCTCGAACCTTTTGACGCGTGTAATCTTTTAAGCTGCCCGTAATGAGCTTGCCGTTGCCGTCCATGTACTGAATGCGCTCATTAAGCACCGCAACATTAACGCCATTCACATAGTATTTTGGACGTGGCTCGCTAATGATGTCGCCACCACCTATGATGTCTGGCGGGGTGTAAGGTGTATCGAAGATAACTTCATCACCGTTTTCATCAACCACTGTTTCGTCACTAATAATCTCATCTTCTGGTGATTCAAACTCGTCATCCTCATCCATTTCTTTAAGACGCACTGGGTCTCCATCAAAATCAGAGTCGGCAAATAAATCCGTAATATTCCTAAAATCCATAATGGTGAAAAAGGTTTTACCAAATTCTTCATTGATGCGCGTGCCACGACCAATGATTTGTTTAAATTCGGTCATTGAGGCAATATTGCTATCTAGCACAATGAGTTTGCAAGTTTGCGCATCAACGCCTGTGGTCATCAGCTTAGATGTAGTTGCGATGACAGGGTATTTCTCTTCAGGATTGATGAAATTATCTAGCTCTCGCTTGCCTTCATCGTTATCGCCAGTGATTTGCATAACGTATTTGCTGTTTTGAGCCATTAAGTCGCTATTTGCATTGGCAATTGCGGTGCGCATACGCTGAGCATGGTCAATATCCACGCAAAAAATAATAGTTTTATCGAAACGATTAGTTTTCTTGAGAAAGTCAGTGACTTTTTTGGCAACGCTTTCGGTGCGCTCATCAATCACAAGGCTTTTGTCAAAATCCTTACGATTATATATACGGTCATCAACCAGCAAGCCTTGCTTATCAGTTTTGCCAACTTCTGGCCGCCAGCCTTCAAGATCAACATTTAGGCCAATTCGAACCACTTTATACGGCGCTAGAAAACCGTCCTGTATGCCTTGTTTAAGCGAATAGGTATAGATAGGATCGCCAAAATATTCAGTGCTAGAAATTGTTTCAGTTTCTTTTGGTGTTGCTGTTAAACCAATATGGGTGGCACTTTTGAAATAACTTAAAATTTCGCGCCAAGCACTGTCTTCAGAAGCGCTCCCACGGTGACACTCATCAATCACAATGAGGTCGAAAAAGTCTGGGCTGAACTCACGATAAGCATCTTTGTCTTCGTCGTAGTTGGTCAAACCCTGATAAAGCGCGAGATAGATTTCGTAGGATTTATCTATTTTCTTTTGCTTAATGACGGTCATTTTGTCTTTAAAATGACGAAAGTCACCTCGCCTAGTCTGGTCTATGAGCGCGTTACGGTCAGCTAAAAATAAGATGCGTTTCTTAGTGCCACTTTTCCATAGTCTGTGAATAATCTGAAAGGCAGTATAGGTTTTGCCTGTGCCTGTCGCCATCGTAAGTAAAATGCGTTGCTGGCCTTTAGCAATGGCTTCAACAGTGCGGTTAATGGCAATTTGTTGATAATAGCGAGGTTTGCGATTAGAGCCATCAAAGAAATAATCCTGCGCACTAATGCGCTCTTGCTCTTCGGTAACAATACCTTTGAATTTTTTATAACGCTCCCAAAGTTCGGCTGGCGTAGGGAACTGATCAAGACCTAGCTCTTTTTCAATATCGCCATCTGTGCAGGTGCGGTCGTGCTGGTAAAAACCATCGCCATTGCTGCTGAAAACTGAGGGAATATCAAGAATGTTGGCATAGTCTAAGGCCTGCTGGATGCCTGCTTTGACAGTTTGTTTATTATCTTTAGCTTCAATAATCGCAATAGGAATATTGGGTTTGTAATACAGGATGTAATCTGCCCGCTTACCTTTACCCCGTGAAGTAAGATTGCCTTTTACATAAATGCGTCCATCAGTAAAGCTAACTTCTTCACGAATTTGAGTGAGCTTATCCCAGCCTGCTTTTTCTATAGCGGGCTGAATGTATTTAGTACAAATGTCACGTTCTGATAATTCTTTTTTCGATGTCATTTTGTATTTTTGTTATAACTCCCCTTATTCAAATGCATTATGAAGCATAAGAACATATTTGAGTATGCAATAACTCCGATATAGTTAGCGGCATTTCAAAATAATCTGGTTTGACAACTTACTTCTAACCTCGACTAACAGGCGGCAATGGTCTATTTAAGAAATTAGAGTCTAAGCCCCGTGTATGTGCGTTATATGCCCACCGCACAAACTGTTCTAATAACTGCGTATTTTCTGACTCAATTCTCTTGGCCTCAACTTCTAGCCTTGCTATGCGTTCTAATGCTTTTTGCAACTCAGGCGAACGAACAGTTCGTATTGTTGCATCTCCATCGGCAAGAGCTAACTTCCGAAGATCAAAAGCATTTCTAATACGTTCATGCTTATGAAGTGTTTGGCGAGTGTATTCATTATGTGTGCGGAAATTAATAGCGTCGATCAATAAATCCCAAGTCAATTTTTCTGACCAGCCATCTAAGATTTCTACTATTTCTTTAATGCCAGCATCATCAAGATTTTTTGCCCTTCGCTGTTTCATTCTATCTCTCCGTAGGGCTATCTAGCCCGAGTTCCATAGTTGGATTGCTAATATCTCGAGCCAACTTATTTAGTTTCTTTGGCATACTGATTTTCTGGGTTGAAGATTTGGGTGGCGATAATTGAATAACTGCGCCTTTTGGTACTTTAGGGTCATCCATTATTGATAGCAGCTCTGAAAGCCGAGCTACGGTATTTGTATGATGATCCAGCCATCTATCACTACCAAAATACTGCTCTTTGCTTGCTTGTTCTGCTTGCAACATTAAGCTTTGCGCCTCATCAAGCTGAATGCGCAATCTACGCTCTTTTTCTGCGTCGCCTTTTATGCAAATCAAATCGGTACAATTGATGCAGTCCATGTGAATCTGACAAGGCGACATCGTATAGTCATGAATGCAATACCCTAAATCAGTAGTATGTGCAGTAGGCACTACTAACCGCGCAAATTCATTTCTTGGTATCAATGTTTTTTTAGCTAACTCAGCTAAAGGTCCAAACATAATACTTTCATCACCAACTGCATCACGTATTTTCTGTACCATTTGACCTGGTGTTACATGGTCATAAGCAGCATTCTGCTTGATGTCTTTACGACCAGACCATTTAGCGATGTCAAGCTGACTTAGACCACCAGCCTGAGCCAGCGTATTGAGGTAATGCCTAAATTGGTGTGTTGAAATATTGATATTGCTTCCATCAGGTTCTACATATCCAAATCGAGTAAATGCTGATTGATGGCCATGCTCTACTCTACCTCCAAGGGCTGTATTGATCTGATTTATGCTTATTGACTCAATCATGCAACTGTAAGTGCCGCGCTGAGCACCTAGCTCATTTGTGCGAACAACAAACAAAGCTTCACTGTATTTATAGCCAGTGTCTTTATCCATTACTGGGAAGCCACTTGGTAGCATACTAACAACTGCTTTTTGCACATCGTCAAACCTAACTGTTTTCGACCTTGCACGTCCGATAGTCGGAATTAATTTACCTTTACACCAAGCCGATGCTGATCCTGCATCAATCAAACCAATTACATTGGCAAGTTCTTGCATTGATATGGTCTCCTGACATCTCAAATACTCAAAACCATCTGCCAAATAAATTTTCTCAGGGTGACCCTCATACCATTTAGCAATGCGGCGTGATTCATCTGTCACTTTACGGATTTTCGCAATAGCTTCTTGTACAACACTCGCCATTGAGGGAACAACCCACTTAATCATTGGGTCTGCGCCTTTTGCTGGCCACCACCTGAGTCCATAAGCCTCAACGCCTGTCTTACTATTTTCTTGCCTGACCTCACAATCAAGAGGTAGTGACAGCACCTCACTTATTCGGTCTGGAGAAGCACATAGCAAAGCCGCAACCGAACTCACAATCACATCGATAGGCTCAGCAGCTCTTAAAAATATTTCCGGCAATGCATCTAAAGCCGCTTGAGTTGGCATTTTATCGTTACGGCGTTTATCAAACTCTTTGCCAACCCTAACTGCATCTCCTGGACGCTTTATAAAATTCCTCCAGCGAACTGAAACTGTTGTAAGCTTGTTATCACATAAAAATTCAGAAAGCATTTCTAATTGACCACCATGTCTATAGGCGGCAGCGGCAGAATATTTCTCTACGATCATCTGAGCAGCACGATTAAAGATAAGTACGTCAGATCGAATTGGATTAGCATCGCCGCCAGACTCTCTCAAAGCAGCCTCCAAAGCTCGCAATGCAACAAGCCTTGCGCCCGTGCCATTGATTGGTCTAAATCCTTGCATGTAGCGAAAATAGGCTTTGGCAAAAGATAGATATGGTTCAACCATAGGAGCTGGTGAATTATCATTAACAGTCTCAAGATTACTGAAAACCAATCTATGCCGTTTATTACCATGGCCTTTTAAATTAATGGAGTCAGAAATATCCCATGTATTTTCATCAAAGGGTAAATCTGCCCCAAACACCGTCAACTCATTTCGGCAAGAGTCGATAAATCCACGTAAATTTCCAGCAGCATCAAGCTCGGCTTTTGGTTGAAATAAGATTAGATCAGCCATTAATTTCCTCACTCATACCACCTTTAATCTCGTCACAACGCCTAACCACTTCAGCAACGGCCAAAATTGTTCTATCATTGATTGAAGCAATTCTCGAGTCACTTTCCACCATCAAACGCTCACGTTCTGAAATAAGGTGATTTAGAACGGCCTCATGCGGTCCATCTAACCAAGGTTGAAAGCTACGACAGGTATAACATGAAATTGGCGCTAACTCCCCACAGAAACCATGCTGACCACAGTTGCCCATCGGCTTCATAGAAGGTTCAAATCTTGGATCGCAAATACGACTCGTTGGATCTCCTTTACGTCGCGCCTCAGATTCAGTTTTAATAATTACGCCTGCAAATGCCTGTGCAAGTGGCGCAAGGTGTAATGCCATCGCTCTATCAATTCGCTCGACAATTTCTGGTGTTGATTGCACGTAAACACCGACATTCTGAGTGTCGGTATGATCTAAAAGCTCTGCAATAACAAGTTCGCCATGACCTTCCATGGCAGCACGCGTGCCCAAAGTACGGCGAAATCTTGTAGCTGTAATATGTAACGGCTCTCCAGTACGTTCTGATATAACATTTAATCTGTTTAATGCATTTTTGAGATCAACTGACAAGGATTTAGATGTGCGATGGTATTCAAAACCGTTTGGCTCATTTTTGCTGGACCGCTTAGAAGGAAATAATGGTGCCACACTTGTATCAACGAGAATACCAGTGAACCTTGCTCTTACTTCTTTTATATATTGAACAAATTTCTCACCGATTTGTGGTACCAATACCCGCTGACTAAATTCTGAACGTGATAATTTTTCTCGTTGCTTCGCTCGCGGTACATTTAGCGAATATATAGTTGCCCCATCTTTCGCAACACTTGTTCCAAAATCATATACCTTCAATGAGGCATATTGAATTGGGCGCTGACCTAACGCTAAGAACAACCAAACCAGAAGATAATCATCCAGGTTTATATCGCCCGCTTTATATCCACTATCAACTGCTGTGTGAATTGCTTCCACCTCAAAATCAGTAAAAGGTCCTTCCAAAGGATCCATTGTCGAAACAGCTTCGCCTTTCCGGTTACCTTTGAGGCGCAATTGCTTAAGTAATGCTATTGCATCTTCAGACACTCCAACCACGCCGAGACTATGCCATTTTTTCAGAAACCCAGATAAGTTTCCGAGATACCAAGAGTTTTTGCTAGATAAGCTTGCCCTGTAATTTATTAAGACATTACTAGTGATATGTGAAACTTCATCTAAATCAAGTTCGCTGCACTTTAACAAGTGTTGAAATCGTTCAAACATATTCATCAAATGATCGGGCGACTTATTTTCTGCATACCAAATCAAAATCTTTTTGGTAGATTTGATAAGTTCATTTGTAGCTCTTAAACTTAAAAAATCTAAACTAACTGTTACCGTACTATCCCGATATGACCATCTATCCAACCTTGGATTAAACCTTGCGCCATTGCGCGTGGTCACCTCTTCAGGCAAATCTTGCGGAGCATTATTTAATTGAGTTAATGGCATCAAATCATTAATCATCATTTCTTTCCATTATATTTTTTTGTAGCTGTAATGATGCAGCCTGAGCCTTCTTACGAATATGCCGACGCGTATAAGTTGCCGCAGTTCCTGACGTTTCAGACCAACCCATCAAATAGGATCGAGCTTTCTTTTCTTGCTCCTCCCCAACCCTATTTTTATCCATTTCTTCAGAGAAAATATCATTCCAAGTGTGGCGCAATATGTGCGGAAATAATTGATTTGCAAGTTCTGGAAATTTTTTCTTAAGTACAGTAAATATCTTGTTTAAAGAAGGAGTTGATAATGGAAGACCTGAACCTGAGGCAACAAAAAGAAAATCGTGCTTCCTTGCACCTCTTATCGCTGAACGATGACTCATGATGTAAGCGCTGGTTTTATCTAAAAGTCCTGTTGAGAGCGGAATTTCTCTTCCTCTCGTTTTAACCTTGGGCTGGTTAGCTCGTGGATCACTGAGATCATCAGCTCGACGTACTACAACTACTGTAGATTCTCTAAAATTCAGGTCACTTATTCTAATATTGAGTAACTCCCCACGCCTCAAACCACAGTTTAATAACCACAAGATAATTAATTCATTTCGATATTTTGAGTGCTCATCAGACCACGGGGTTTCTTGTGATTGAGGATTTATCACCTTAAGAATTAGACTAACCACTTCTGATTCCAATCCTTCACGCTGATCAATTCTTGAGTGATTGTATGCGCCAGATGGTAATCGAGCTTCAATAGCATTTGATGTATATTGGATTGATGATTCCAAAGACGATCGAAGTGATGCATCAATCCCGTGTTTCGATATACGAGACAAACAAAGCCATTTTAAATAGTCACGGATATTTCTCAACCTAGTTGCCGCAGAACTGCCGTCGATTCTCATTTCGTCATTATTAGACGAGCGTTTTCTCAATTTCTCTAACGAAACGACTGACGAGATTGTTTGCTTTGATACGACCTGAACTTCATCCAACATGGAATGAATTTTCTCAACAGGCAATCTACATATTCTAACCAACTCTTCAATCTCACCCAAAGAAAGTAACTGGCCAACTATCAAACGCTCTTCTAAATTAATATTTCTTAAATCAAGAAATAACAAAAATACCATGACCGATCTAAGATAACTGTCGATGGTGTTGGATGCTCTATTTTTTGAGCGCACTTCAGATAAAGAAAAAACTGTCGGTTCAAAAATCGGCAAACCGTCACGACCGAGCAAAATGGGAAGACGCTCTCCAGATGAAGTGACAATCATTTTTACTCGATATTTTGGATTCATTGTTTACATTTTTAAAAGGTATACTTTAATCTTTAATACTAACAAACTAAAAACAATATGTAAACAAAGAAAAACCCCCGTAGATTATTAGTCTACAGGGGTTTGTTTACAGTATTGCTCTTGGTAAATTCTAGAAAGGTATATCGTCCTCAAAATCATCAAAGCCTGAGCCGCTGGCCGCTGGTTTTGCCGCAGATTGCGCAGGGGCTTGTTTAGCCTGACCTTGGCTAGGCGGCGCTTGATTGTAGTCATTGCCACCACTGCTTTGATCCATGCCACCATCGTAGCTTGCATTTGAGCTCGCACCATCACGCCCGCCTAACATTTGCATTTGGTCTGCAATAATTTCAGTGGTGTAGCGTGTAACGCCGTCTTTTTCCCACTTGCGTGTTTGCAAGCGACCTTCTACATACACCGGACGGCCTTTTTTAAGGTATTCACCTGCAATTTCAGCCAGCTTGCGATACATCACAATGTTGTGCCATTCGGTGCGCTCTTGCTTTGCGCCAGCTTTATCTTTCCAGCTATCGGTGGTGGCGATACTAAAGTTACACACCGCCTCACCGTTAGGCATAAAACGTACTTCTGGGTCACGCCCGAGGTTACCTACCAAGATCACTTTATTTACTGATGCCATTTTTATCCCCTCAACAATTGATACACTTGCATTTGCAAATTGGAGCCGTCCCAATCATGCGATTTATCTAACTTCAATATCACGGTGCGCTCTTGTGGCAATACCGCCGCTTCAATCACGCCAGCCAGTTTTACCAGCTCGGTTTTAAGTACAAGGGCTTGCTCGCTCGTCATTAGCTCAGCGGCCTCATCCATGCTGACCATTTTGGTTCTAACCGCAGGTGGCGATTGCATTGAAAACGCCAATAATAGCCATAAAAACATCATCACGCCACAAAATACAAACACACTGGAAAATCCATACACATGCGCCAAATAACCGCCTAAAGCACCGCCGACAAAAACACCTAACGACTGCGCGGTATTATAAACGCCGATTGCTGTGCCTTTGGCTGCTGCCGGTGCAATTTTACTAATAATTGACGGCAACGAGGCTTCAAGTACATTAAATGCAATAAAGTAAATAGTCAGTGATGCCACGATGCCCCAAAAATAATCAATTGACACCGCAAACATCAATTGTGCAAGTAGCATCATGGCAACGGCAACAACAAACACGCGTTTTATTTTAGATTGTTTTTCGGCATAAATAATTGCCGGCACCATTAAAACAAACGAGGCCAATAATACGGGTAAATAAATATGCCAGTGCTGGTTAACGCCTAAGTCGCTAGATTGCGTAATAGCGAACGGTACCACCACAAACATAGCCATTTGCGCAGCATGCAAGGCAAAAATACCATAATTTAAACGTAATAATTGTGCGTTTTTTAGCACATCTTTGAGCTTGGCGGGCGCGGCACTGGCATCAGAATGGTAGTGGCTGTGCACTGGGTCTGGCACCACAAACTTCACCATGGCAATGGCAGCTAAGGTTAATAGTGCGGTCATGGCAAATATGCCTGGCACGCCTATCCATTGATTGAGTATTGGCCCACCAACCAGCGAAAGCGCAAACGCGACGCCGATGGTTGCGCCTATGCCAGCCATTGCTTTGGTGCGATGCTCATCGCGTGTTAAGTCCGCCAACAAAGCAGTCACCACGGCAGAAACTGCGCCTGCACCTTGAATAACGCGCCCGAGTATAATCACCTCAATACTGGGGGCTAATGCGGCCACCATGCTGCCTATCGCAAAAATAGCCAAGCCTAGATAAATCATTGGTTTACGACCAAATTTATCTGAAGCCATGCCGAAAGGCAATTGAAACAAAGCTTGCGTCAGGCCATACGCACCCAAAGCTAAACCGATCATTAGCTGGCTTGGATTTTCTGGCAGACTTGAGGCGTAAATAGCAAAAATCGGCAAAATAGAAAACATGCCGAACATGCGCAAACCATAAATAGCGGCTAAGCTCATGGTGGCGCGCGTTTCTACAGGCGTCATTTTTTCTGATGAAATTTCTAACGAGGCCATTGCCTCAGAGGTAACATGACTAGATTGATGATTCGATGTTGACATGAAAAATAATTGAGCTAAACGCAGAAAAGTAGGTATATTAGCAGGTTGACCTAACTTTAGTAAAAGCATGATTGATTCAATCCGTATTCGCGGTGCACGCACCCACAATTTAAAAAACATTTCACTGGATATTCCGCGTAATAAGCTCGTGGTCATTACTGGCTTATCAGGCTCTGGCAAGTCGTCACTGGCCTTTGATACGCTGTATGCAGAAGGTCAACGGCGTTATGTCGAATCACTTTCTGCTTATGCCAGACAATTTCTGGCGCGCATGGATAAACCCGATGTTGATTTGATTGAAGGCTTATCTCCGGCTATTTCTATTGAACAAAAATCCACTTCGCACAACCCGCGCTCAACTGTGGGTACCGTGACTGAAATTCACGATTATCTGCGCCTGCTTTATGCCCGCGCTGGCGACCCGGAATGCCCAGAACACGGCATTAAGCTTGAAGCGCAAACTGTGAGCCAGATGGTCGATAGCGTATTAGCGCTACCTGAAGACACCAAACTCATGATACTGGCGCCAGTTGTATCTAACCGCAAGGGTGAGCAAATTGACTTGTTTGAAGAGCTTAAAGCGCAGGGTTTTGTCAGGCTACGTGTCGATGGCAAAATTTATGAGGTCGATGCCCTGCCCCAGCTCGCAAAAACCACCAAACATAGTGTAGATGTGGTGGTTGACCGCATCAAAGTTAAAGCCGATATGAAGCAGCGCATTGCTGAGTCCTTTGAAACTGCGCTACGTTTAGCAGAAGGCAAAGCCATTGCGGTTGAGATGGATACCGATAAAGAGCACTTATTCTCCGCCAAGTTTTCATGCCCGGTGTGTGACTATTCACTTGCAGAGCTAGAGCCGCGCCTATTCTCATTTAACAATCCGATGGGCGCCTGTCCAACCTGTGACGGTTTAGGCAACATTAACTTTTTTGATCCGAAACGTGTGGTGGCTTTTCCGCATTTATCATTAGCGGCAGGCGCAATTAAAGGCTGGGACAGACGCAACCAGTTTTACTTTCAGATGTTATCAAGCTTGGCGGCGCACTATAATTTTGATCTTGATACCACCTTTGAAAAACTGCCTGAACACGTACAAAAATTATTGCTTAACGGCAGCGGTAAAGAAGAAATTGGATTTAAATACCTGAACGAGCGTGGGGTGTTTTATCAAAAAACACATACGTTTGAAGGCATTTTAAATAACCTGCAACGCCGTTATCACGAAACTGATTCGCAAACCGTACGCGAAGAACTAGCAAAATACTTAAATTCGCAAAGCTGTCCAGACTGCGCCGGCACACGTTTGCGCAAAGAAGCGCGCCATGTCAAAGTTGGCAACAAGAACATTCACGAAGTCTGCCAAGTGCCTTTAAAGTTAGCACTTACTTTCTTTGATACACTTGAATTAACAGGTGCAAAACTTGCCATTGCAGACAAAATCGTTAAAGAGATCAGTAACCGCCTTAAATTTTTAACCAATGTTGGTTTAGAGTATTTATCGCTGTCACGCTCGGCTGAAACGTTATCCGGCGGCGAAGCGCAGCGCATTCGCCTCGCCTCACAAATCGGCAGCGGCTTAACTGGCGTGATGTATGTGCTGGATGAACCCTCTATTGGCTTACACCAGCGCGATAACGACCGCTTGCTTGATACGCTCAAACGCCTGCGTGACATTGGCAATAGCGTGATTGTAGTGGAACATGACCATGATGCGATTATGGCGGCTGACTACGTGGTAGATATTGGCCCAGGCGCGGGTGAACATGGCGGACACATTGTGGCAGAAGGGTCGCCTAATCAAATTAAAGACAATGTAAATTCACTCACCGGTGAATACCTGAGCGGCAAGCGCCAGATCACTTACAACAAAAAACGTACGCAACCTGACCCCGCACGCTGGCTCAAAATGAGCGGCGCCACTGGTAATAACTTAAAAAATGTGACGCTAAATCTGCCGGTCGGCTTACTTAGCTGCATCACCGGCGTATCCGGCAGCGGCAAATCCACACTGATTAACGACACGCTTTATCGCATCGTAGCGCAGCACTTATATGGCAGTAGCACCGAACCCGCCGCCTATACTGAAATTAACGGCTTGGAATTTTTTGATAAAGTTGTCGATGTCGATCAAAGCCCTATCGGACGCACACCGCGCTCTAATCCTGCGACTTACACTGGGCTTTTCACGCCGATTCGTGATTTATTTGCAGGCGTGCCTGAAAGCCGAGCACGTGGCTACGGACCAGGCCGCTACTCATTCAACGTTAAAGGTGGGCGTTGCGAAGCCTGTCAGGGCGACGGTGTCATCCGCGTTGAAATGCACTTTTTACCCGATGTTTATGTGCCTTGCGATGTGTGCAAAGGGCATCGTTATAACCGTGAAACGCTAGAGATTCAGTTCAAAGGTAAAAATATTCACGAGATTTTAGGCATGACCGTTGAGCAAGCGCGTGCCTTTTTTAGCGCACAACCGGTGATTGCCCGCAAACTGCAAACTTTGCTAGATGTAGGCTTGGGTTACATCACCCTCGGGCAAAGCGCGACAACACTGTCAGGCGGCGAAGCGCAACGCGTTAAACTAGCGTTAGAGCTCAGCAAACGTGACACTGGCCGCACCTTGTACATTCTGGATGAACCCACCACCGGCTTACACTTTGCCGATATTCAATTACTGCTCGATGTGATTCATCGTTTACGCGATGCAGGCAACACTATTGTGATTATTGAACATAACCTGGACGTGATTAAAACGGCTGACTGGATTGTTGATATGGGCCCAGAAGGTGGCGATGGTGGTGGCACTATCATTGCCGAAGGCTCACCTGAGCAAGTTGCTCTCAGCAATGAAAGTTACACAGCTAAATACTTAAAAACAATGCTGTGATGTAAAAACATTGTGCTTTAATCGCACTGAAAAAAGAAAAGCAAATTAGCAATGAAAATTCCTAATAAATACGCAAACCTAGTATTTGCTTTTACTATGTCATTGCTGATGGCGCTCATCATGTCTGGTGTATTAACGGCATTATTTGCTGGTATTGACCATCAATTTATTTCACATTGGTTACGCGCCTTTATTCATGCTTGGCCAATTGCGTTTCCTGCAGTGTTAATCATTGCGCCCATCGTCAAAAAAATAGTGGGCTTGGTCACCGAGTAAATTAGAATTTAAGACTTTAGTCTTGGTGCTGAACCCCTTATTCCAATTTGCAATAGAAACGAAGCCAACACAGCAATCGTTTCTATTGCGAATTGGAATTATATAAAAGCCTCAGCTTCACCAACTAACCCACGATAAGATTCGATACGGTCTATCCATTCAACCTCACTCCACTTAATTACCTTAGCCACATCGGCTCTCAGCGTTTCTGCAATATGCGTGGCAGCTTCGCCTTGTTCTAAACCTGAGGCAATATGTACGGCAATGTAAACAATCGTTGCCATGTCGCATGCGTTTTTATCAAGTGGCGTTGCATAATATCGCAGCACGCGCGAAATTTCGCCAGGAAAGTTCCAACGATTAGCCAGCGCCTCTCCCAACTGACCATGATCTACGCCGACGCGCGCCTGCTCAACGACTTGACGTTCATCTACGGTCGAACCATGACATATGGCGTCAATCTCTACCGCAGCTTTAGCAAACACCAAATGCATGAGCAGCAGACCAATGTTACTCAACAAGCCCGCAATATAAGCAAGCTCAGCATCACGGCCGGTCACTTTAGCGATTTCTCGACTGACACTCGCCGTTACCAAGCTATGGCGCCAAAACGCCTTTAAATCCAAGCCTGGCAATTGAGTCACAGCACTTGTCACGCCGCTTGCAATTACCAAGGTTCTAAGCTTGGACAAGCCAAGGATTGCAATCGCATCATCCATATTTTTAATTGCCCGCGTCACCCCATAATAAGATGAGTTTGCCAGTTTGAGTACCTTGGCAGAAATCGCAGCATCATGCTCAACCTTTCGCGCCAGCGCATTGACCGCCAAATCTTCACTATCAAGCATTTGCATCACCTCTTGCACCACTTTTGGCAAGCTGGGTAACGTGACTATCGAATTTAAAAAAGCTTCTACATCCGCCATCGCAACCTCGTTTTCTTGATTGTATGTTTCACAACAACTGCACGCTTACTTAATTGTTATACCGCTTACTTGCCAATCCAGTCATAACCTACGGCACTTCAACCATCCTCATTCTGGCTTGAATAGTCGCTGTACGCCGACTCAAGTAACGCGTAGATTTATGTGCATCATAAAAGCGCGGATTAGGGATCATTGCAGCCAGCCTTGCCGCCTGACCGGCACTTAGTTTGGCGGCACTGGTTTTATAATAATGTCTTGCTGCCGCCTCGGCACCAAACACGCCATTACCCCACTCAATCACATTCAAATATATCTCCAAAATTCTGCGCTTGGTCAGCATATTTTCCAGCATCACCGTAATGATAGCCTCTTGCGCTTTGCGCCAAGGCGTGCGCTTGGTAGATAAAAATAAATTTTTGGCAAGCTGCTGGCTAATGGTAGAACCACCCGCCACAATCTTGCCCTTTTTAAGATTTTTTTTATAAGCCTTTTGAATACCGTCCCAATCAAAACCTTCATGGTCTAAAAATTTCGCATCCTCTGACGCAATCACCGCGCGCTTTAAATGGTTAGAAATTTTAGAATACTCAACCCACTTATGCTTAAGTTCAGCATCGGGAGATTTTTCCTGAATAATTTCTAAGCGATCCTCCATAAAGGCGCTAGAGTGCGGATTAAATTTAATCCACCAGCAAATATGCAAGAATATCCAAACTTGATACAACAGCACAAAAGCAATAAACAGCACGATGCCACGTTTTAAATAGCCGCCCAAGGTTAATGGCGCTGTTGAATTTCGATTCGTTAACCAGCTAAGCATTTATAACGCACCGACCATTTCCATCACAGACTTCGTCTCTGGCCGCACACCGCGCCAGCCACTAAAAGCTTCCGCCGCCTGCTCAATCAACATGCCCAAGCCATCTGCAACTTGCGCGCCACTGGCACGCGCTTGCACCATAAAAGGGGTTTCACGGCCATACATCATGTCATAAGCCAGGCAGTTTTCTGCAAACACACTGCTTGGAATAGGCAGCGCCATATCGCTCAAGCCAGCCGAGGTGGCGTTGATTACAATATCAAACTGCTGATTTTTTAAGTCCTCAAAAGTGCAGGCAACGCTTTTAATTGCAGCATCAAATGATTTGCTCACCATTTTCTCGGCTTTATCCAAGGTGCGATTAGCCACCACCAGCTTTGCAGGATGTTGCGCCAGCAACGGCTGAAAAACGCCCTCTGCCGCGCCGCCTGCGCCCAGCAACAGCACGCGCTTACCTTTAATAGGTGTATTAAGGTTATGTGTAATATCAGCAATCAAACCATCACCATCCGTGTTATCGCCCCATATTCCATGCTCGGTAAATTTGATGGTGTTCACAGCACCCGCTAATTTAGCTTGCTCAGTATGGTGATCGCACAGCGCATACGCCTCAAACTTAAATGGCACCGTCACATTCACGCCCTTAAAGCCTTGCTGCATCAAACTTCTAATCGTCGCTTCAAAACCATCCAGAGGCGCAAGCACGCGCTCATAACTTATATTTTGCTGCGTTTGTTTTGCAAACGCAGTATGAATGAACGGCGATTTACTGTGTGCGATGGGGTTGCCCACCACTGCGTAGCGGTCAATATCATGTGCAGCAACAGCCAAAGGCTCTACGTACGTATCAACCATTATTCTAGTTAGCCCAAGGCAAACCGGCATGCTTCCAACCGTTAATCAGCGTGCGTTGTTGATAACTATTCGCTTCGCCTTCAAAACCCTCTAGCGTGTTATAAGCCTGTGTAAACCCAAGCGAAGCCGCTACCGTTGCCGCATTATTTGAACGGCCACCAGTTCGGCATAAAAAGATCAACACTGAATCTCTATCAAAACGACGCCTGTTAAGTTCAGCCAATAATTGCTCGGCAAAGTCAGCGTTCGCGACCATCCCCGGGTAAAATGCCCACTCTACATTCAACGCTGCCGGCACACGCCCAACCAACGCCAACTCAGCTTGGGTACGCACATCAACCAATAACGCCTTTGGATTTTCTTGCAACACAACAAAAGCCTCTTGCGGCGTTAATGCCCCAGCATAAGGTAGATTATTTTCTGCGGCACGCTGTTGTGCCACTGCTAAAATTTCTTGTTGATGAATCATGACTATCGTCCTCTTAAAATTTACAATTTTTATGCTTACTTTTACATTTTTCTGGCGGGTTTTTAAGTATAGCCTTAAAACCTGCAAAACACCCACCACCTGCACCGCACACTATTGGTGCAAAAAACCACAATTAGCACTTATTTGGTGCAATCCAACAATGTCAGTTTTCAGAAGCTAATAAAATAATAGGGATTTGACCTTTTCAGACTGGCACGTTTCCTGCTAATCTACTGAGTTGAATTTTAAACTGTTTTATTTTAACCCACACCATCATAGGAGATTTTAATGTCAGTGGAAAATGTAATGAAATTGGTCATCGATAACGACATTAAGTTCGTCGATTTTCGATTTACCGATACCCGCGGTAAAGAGCAACACGTAACAGTGCCGGTATCTCACTTTGACGAGACTAAATTTACTGAAGGCCACGCATTTGATGGCTCTTCAATCGCCGGCTGGAAAGGCATCCAAGCATCAGACATGCAATTGATGCCAGATCCATCAACCGCAAACATCGACCCCTTCATGGATGAGCCAACCCTCATTTTAACTTGCGACGTGGTTGACCCAACCGATGGCAAAGGCTACGAACGTGATCCACGTTCTTTAGCAAAACGTGCTGAAGCCTACTTAAAGTCAACCGGCTTAGGCGACACCGCTTATTTTGGTCCAGAGCCAGAGTTCTTCATTTTTGATAGCATCCAATGGGATGTTTCAATGAGCGGCTGCTCAGTGCGCATCAACTCAGAAGAAGGCGCTTGGTCATCAAACGAGAAATTTGAAGGCGGCAACACTGGTCACCGTCCAGGCGTTAAAGGCGGCTACTTCCCAGTGCCACCAGTCGATTCATTACACGACATCCGCTCAGCCATGTGTATGACCTTAGAAGCGATGGGCGTACCAGTTGAAGTACATCACCATGAAGTTGCAACTGCTGGCCAATGTGAAATCGGCACTAAATTCAGCACCTTAACGCAACGTGCTGACTGGACTCAAATCCAAAAATACGTGATTTTGAACACAGCTCACGCATACGGCAAAACTGCAACATTTATGCCTAAACCATTCGCAGGTGATAACGGCAGCGGCATGCACGTGCACCAATCTGTATGGAAAGACGGCAAAAACCTGTTTGCAGGTAACGGCTACGCTGGTTTGAGCGAATTTGCGCTTTACTACATCGGCGGCATTATCAAACATGCCCGTGCTTTAAACGCAATTACCAACCCAGGCACCAACTCATACAAACGTTTAGTGCCACACTTTGAAGCACCGGTAAAATTAGCTTACTCTGCTAAAAACCGTTCAGCTTCTATTCGCATTCCTTTTGTGCATTCTGACAAAGGCCGCCGTGTTGAAGCGCGCTTTCCAGACCCGATCGCTAACCCATATTTAGCCTTCTCAGCCTTGTTAATGGCAGGTTTAGATGGCGTACAGAACAAAATTCATCCAGGTGAGCCTGCCACTAAAGATTTGTACCATTTACCGGCAGAAGAAGATGCGCAAATTCCAACCGTATGCGCTTCATTAGAAGAAGCACTTGAGGCTTTAAATAATGACCGCGAGTTCTTAACCCGTGGCGGCGTATTTACTGACGACTGGATTGATGCGTACATCAACCTGAAAATGGAAGAAGTAAACAAAATGCGTATGACACCACACCCAGCTGAGTTTGGTTTGTACTACTCATGCTAAACGCCATGCTAATGTGTTGTTAACAACTGGCAAATAATAAAAAAGCACGCATATTGCGTGCTTTTTTATTGGCTATCACCAACTGACACCCTGTCAACTGATGCGACATAGTAGCCGTTCTGCACTTGTGGTAACTGATGACATGTTGCCTAATTTGATCAACTCTACTAAACTAAGCCCATGAAAAAATACTTATTTTTATCAACGATTGCTCAAGTTCTTACGCTTGCGATAACACTTACGCTCTCAGGACAAGCCTTTGCTGAAATTTACAAGCATGTAGATGCAGAGGGTCGCGTTACCTACTCTAACATGAAATCAAAAGGCTCAACCCGCCTCGAGCTAGACCCGGACGCCAACGTAATCTCCAATGATCGCGCCAGAACTCCGAGTAACAGCACCGCAAATAGACGCACACCAACGCCAGATGGCTTTCCTCGCGTAGATAAAAATACGCAAAACCAGCGCGATGACAAACGTAAAGAAATTCTACAAAGCGAACTCGCGGCCGAAAGATCCGCTTTAGAACAAGCCAAAAAAGCATATGCTGAGGGCGAATCCAACCCTGAAGTTTACAGAACGGCAGAGGGCAAAACTTTTCGCAATGTGCCAAAGTTTGAAGAAAAAATGAAAAACTTGCAAGCTGATGTTGATAACCATCAAAAAAATATACAGCTCCTGCAAAAAGAACTCGACGCTCTAAAATAGCCATACCAGTTAATTTTCTACCGTCTTTTAGTTGGCTCAACTTTTGCTTTGTTCATAGTATTATTACTAATAATGATGGGTTCAATACTACTATGGTGCAATCATCGCCTGACCACTTTGCGGGGCTAGAGCATTTAGCTACCGCAATTATCTTGCTTGATGATCGCCAGCGCGTGGTTTACATGAACCCAGGCGCTGAAATTATTTTTGCCTTTAGCGCTAACCAAGTTATTGGGCTAAAGATGAATGAGGTGTTTCCAGACTGCGACATCCTCATGCTCGCCATCAATAACGCCATTCAACAGCAAAGCCCGTTTCGCGAGCATGAATTTACCATTAGCACCCATCGGCATCATTCCTTCGCTGTCACCTGCACCGTCACGCCGATCGAATCTCCTGCCGCCAGTTTGATTTTAGAGTTTCAGCCGATGGATGCGCAACTGCGTATCGCGCGTGAAGAACGCATGCTAATTCAGCAACAAGCCAATGCCGAGCTACTACGCAATTTAGCGCATGAAATCCGCAATCCGCTAGGTGGTTTGCGCGGTGCCGCGCAACTGCTTGAGCACGAGCTACCGTCACCCGGCCTACGTGAATATACGCAAGTGATTATTAAAGAGGCCGACAGACTGCAAATGCTGATGGATAGGCTACTGATTCCGCATCGCGTGCCAAAATACCAGCCGACCAATATCCATGAAGTACTAGAGCGCGTAAGAAGCCTGCTACTTGCAGAGTCCCCGCAAACGATACTCATCAAACGTGATTATGATTTAAGCTTGCCAGAGCTAATCGGTGACCGCGAAAAACTGATCCAGGCCGTTTTAAACATTGCGCGCAACGCCGTGCAAGCCATGCAAGCGCATAAAACACCAGCCAGTCAGATTACCTTTAGAACCCGTGCTGAGCGACAAGTCACGCTGGCAAGAAAGCGTTACCGTGTCGCTATTAAGTTAGAAATTATTGATAACGGGCCTGGTATCCCAGCCGACATTCGCGACCGCATTTTTTACCCCTTAGTCTCAGGTTCTGAGGGTGGCTCAGGCTTAGGTTTAACCTTGGCGCAAACTTTTATTACGCAACATCACGGCATGATTGAATGTGAAAGTGAACCAGGCAATACCTGCTTTACGATTTTGTTGCCCATAGAAACCACGGCCGTTAAACCTGCAGCGATGATGAAGTAAGCGCGAATTTATTCGCGATAACTTCCATGCGAGAGCTTTGCATGAAGCTAAAAATAGCACTATTTTTTAACCAAAATATCAAGCCCGTCATTCTGAGCGTAGCGAAGAATCCAATATAATCAATTAGTTGCCTGGATTCTTCGCTACGCTCAGAATGACAAAATTAACGTTTTTAGCAATAAAGCAGCTTCGTGCAAAGCTCTCCATGCATATTTTAATTATTATTTTGAGAACCAAATGAAACCAATCTGGATCATCGACGACGACAAATCTATCCGCTGGGTATTTGAAAAAGCCCTTGCGCGCACAGATTTAGAATTTAAAACCTTCTCATCTGTGGCTGAGGCGCTAAACGCACTTGAGCGCGAACAACCGCAAGTCGTGGTCAGCGACATCCGCATGCCCAACGGTTCTGGTTTAGATTTCTTAAGCGAAATCAAACGCCAATACCCTGATATTCCCGTCATCATCATGACCGCATATTCAGACCTTGAAAGCGCAGTGGCAGCATTTCAAGGCGGTGCATTTGAATACCTGGCAAAACCATTCGACGTTGATCAAGCCATTGATATTATCAAACGCGCGGTTGATGAAAGCACAAGGCAAGCCTCTGAAACCGCAAACAATATCAGCACAGAAGAAACGCCTGAAATCATCGGCCAAGCGCCATCAATGCAAGAAGTGTTTAGAGCCATTGGGCGGTTAAGCCGCTCGCACGCCACCGTACTCCTCAATGGCGAATCCGGTAGCGGTAAAGAGCTGGTCGCGCGCGCGCTGCACCGCCATAGCCCACGTGCAGACAAACCTTTTATTGCCATTAACACTGCGGCTATTCCAAAAGACTTGCTCGAATCAGAACTCTTTGGTCATGAGCGCGGTGCATTTACAGGCGCCGCCGCCTCGCGTCGCGGACGCTTTGAACAAGCCGACACCGGCACCTTGTTTTTAGATGAAATCGGCGACATGCCAGCCGACCTGCAAACACGGCTGCTACGCGTACTCAGTGACGGCCAGTTTTACCGCGTAGGCGGCCACCAACCGATTAAAGTCAACGTACGCATCATTGCCGCTACCCACCAAGATCTAGAAGAACGCGTTAAAACCGGATTGTTTCGAGAAGACTTGTTTCACCGCCTGAATGTCATTAGGCTCCGGCTACCTGCACTACGTGAACGCCGTGAAGATATTCCATTACTAATAAAACATTTTCTACAACACAGCGCCACCGAGCTCGGCGTAGAAACCAAACAACCCTCAGTAGCCGCACTTAAATACCTAAGCGCCGTTAACTGGAGCGGCAATGTGCGCCAATTAGAAAACGTATGCCACTGGCTAACCGTGATGGCACCAGGTCAAAATATTGACATTGCCGACCTGCCGCCAGAACTAAAAGAAGATAACACCAAAGCTAACGCAACTAGCTCATGGCAAGAAGCCCTTGCCGCTGAAGTTACAGACGCGCTTAACCGTGGGGAGAAAAACGTGCTTGAAACGCGCACGCACATATTTGAACGCATCTTAATTGAGAAAGCCTTGGCACATACCCACGGCCGCCGTATTGAAGCCGCAAATCAGCTAGGCATGGGGCGCAATACATTGACAAGGAAAATACAGGAGTTGGGGATAGAAGAGTAATTAATGTAGAGAGCAACTTAAAAAACAGCAACCGATGTTACGAGACCATTCTTAAGGGTACCTCGAATAAATTTGCACACACAACTTGCCCTTATTAAGAAGCTGCTCTTCTATGAATTTTTTATTATTTAATGAGAGCTTTGCACGAAACTAAAAACAGCGCTATTTAAATGGTTAAATGGGGTCAGACACGATTATTGCTCACTCATTTTTGGTCTGCCCACCCCCTTAGATACTGCCGGCCGATTACTTAACAAAGCTATTGTTGCCTTAAATTTATCACCGCCTAATGCCCATCCTTTATGCACACTCTCACGTATATTGATTAAATCATCTTTCTCAATTTCAGCATTAAACAGTGCCTGATAGCCAGTCTGCCGCTCAGCTAAATTTAGTCCCAGCCTTAAATACTCCTCATGCGGTTGCAACCACTCCGTATTTAGCCCTACAACACCTAATGCATTAAAAGCGTAGCTAGACCATGGATACTCCGCAGGGTGCTGACACATGCCAGCGCGCACTGGGTTG
The DNA here is from genome assembly GCA_013141495.1 of Methylotenera sp. Classification (GTDB taxonomy): domain Bacteria; phylum Pseudomonadota; class Gammaproteobacteria; order Burkholderiales; family Methylophilaceae; genus Methylotenera. Next base: position 117,745 of record JABFQV010000005.1, read on the forward strand.
AGTTCGATATAACGCATTACCGTCAACAAATAACGCTCACTATCCACCACCGTTGCGCGATAGCGCCCCTCCCATAGCGTGCCGCTTCGTTTATAGGTAAAGTTAAAATATTGCACATATTTCCTACCGACAGATTGAAACACTTTGCTAACACTATTTTCAAATAGCGGTGTTGCTAATAGATGTATATGGTTGGTCATCCAAACATAGGCGTGAATCATTAGCCCATATTGCTTTGCAGCTTCAATCAATGCATCCCTAAAGAACTGGTAATCAGCTTCAGTTGCAAAAATTACCTGCCTATTATTACCACGTTGAATAATATGCTGCGGCTGACCTGGTACAACGTATCTTGGAAGACGTGCCATGATTTTTATAATTAAATTTAATGACTAAGAAGTATGTAAGTTTAGCATAAATCGTGTCTGACCCTATTTACGCTGTGCTAATGGTTGGCATTGCAATATTCCAAATAAATAGATTCAGTTAAATTTTAAGCGGCCAACTTAGACTGCTCACTATGAAAAGGAATTAAGCCGGCAGCAACGGCATCTAAAATAACCATTTGAACGATGCTCCCATCAGCCGCATAACTGACGTTCACATTCCAGTCTTGTGAGGTTTCACGCGTGATTGGCTTGTCATTAAAAATAAGCTCTAAAATGTCATCTTCAGGGTAATAAATTGTTTTCATATTTACTCCAATTCAAAATGGTGCATTATCGTTTTAATTACCAAAACAGACTCTATAACAACAGCTACGCACAATAAATTATCATTTCTATCCGCATAGGCTTTATAAATCCACAAGTGTGTTTCATCTTTATATTGAGTCATACCAGTCTCGACTAAGTCGATAATAATTTCTTCGGTAACGTCGCGTTCCGCCATACGCAATTTTGCATGGTGACTCATTCTAACTTCCAACAGAAATCTATTGCTATACATACGTTAATCATACGCTAATAATGTAAGGGGGTGAAAATTTAGAATAAATCGTGTCTGACCCCATTTATTCATGACCCCATTTATTCAACGTAAAAAAACGGCATCCGAAGATGCCGTTTTTGTTTATGCTTCTAAACTACAGCAGGGTAAACCCTGCGTTATCCTAGAAGAATAAGATAGCGCCCAATGAGAAGTTGTCATTGTCAGCATCTTTAACACCAGCTTTGTGTGAAGATGATGAAATTTGGTTGTATTCAGCAACCAAGTTCAAGTGTTTAGTCAATGGGTGGTAAGCACCAACTGTCCAACGCTCGTTATCTTCAACTAAGTTGTTACCTGAAGTTTTATCAAGACGTGTTTGATCTAAACTAGAAATACCGTAAGCAACACCAAGTTTAGTACCTACACCTGGAATTGTGTAAGCAGCTTGTACGTAGCCACCGTTTGAATCACGACTGTTACCTTTAGCATCAAATGCGTTTGCTAAGAAACCAGTTGTACCTAAACCTTTACCATCATAGTAGTAACCAGTTAAAGCAAAACCAGCAACGTTTACAGTAGCACCGATATCTAAGCCACGTGCAGTTTCGTTACCATAGTTAAGAACACCAGCACCAGTACCTAAATCTTCAACTTTTTGAGTAATGAAACCAGCCCACACTTTACCAGCTACATCGCCAGCCCACTCGTAAGTTGCTTGACCTTCAAAGCCAGGAGTACTTGTGCTTTGGTTTACTGCACCTGCAGTAAAACCTGAGCCTGCTTTTGCAGTTGTTGCATTCCATGGTTGTGTTACACCAACAGCAAAGCTAAAGCCATTGAAGTTTGGTGAAGCGTAAGAAATTTGCGCTTTCCAATCAGCGTACAAGTAACCTGATCCGATACCACCTAAAGTAGTTGTACCTGTAGTGTTAGTACCAGCTGCGCCAACGCCTAACAATGTAATGTCAGACAGAATCGCTGTAGAACCAAAAATACCTAAATCACGACCAGCTTTGATAGTACCCCAAGATTTATCACCGAATGTCAAGAATGATTGACGGTTTTCTTGACCAGCTGTACTTAATGAGTTGGCTGAAGCAATACCTGGTTGAATGCTGATTGTGAAACCAACATCTAAGTCGTTTTGACGTGTTTTACCAGATACTGATAAGAATGATGGCAACAAACCTGTAGTGATTGTTGTTTGCGCATCTTCACCAGCTGCATTTTCAGCACCAGCTAATGCACCACCAGCTGTAGCAGCTGAGTTAGCACGTGTTTCTGCTTTGTTGTAGCTGTAGTAAGCATTAACGTTACCGCCAATGTCTAAAGTCCAATCGCCAGCTGGAATTGAAATACCAGCATTAGCGCTTGAAGCTGCAGCGATTAAAGCTGAAGCAACTGCTAATTTAATTGTTGTTTTCATATAAATCTCCATAAAAATATATTGCGTTTGTATTACTTGATTACCTAAACTTACTTTAGCTAGTGCGGAGTAGGAAGCCAGTACTGGTTTTCCCATTCTTACTAAGTGCTAAAGCACTAAGGCGAATGTAAAAGTTTGCAAACTCTCTCGACTTTCACTACTTTGCAAGGCTAGCTAACAAGCAGTTTCATCAAGAAGGTGTTGCTAATATACCCAAGTGATTTGGCTGGCACAACCTAAAATTAGCATTTTTGTCACATTTGTTTACATTTGTTGTAAATTTACAACATTGGGGGGGGTAGGCTGTTATGTACCACGGGCACTCCGATTTTCGAGTGCCATAAGGATCAGACTCGATTTAACGCTTAAGCATTAAGCAGCCAGTAATTCACGCAACACTTCAGGATGTTTAGTCGCAACGGTAATTAATGTTCTAGCAGCACCAGATGGTGTAATTCTTCCTTGCTCCCAGCCTTGTAAAGTGCGTACAGACACACCCAATAGGCTAGCAAATTGACTTTGAGAAAGCCCTGTGTTGTGACGAACACTCACAACTTCAGGTATTTCAACAATGGTGGAGCGTGCAACCTTGCCAGATTTTAACTCACGCGCAGAGGCTAATAAGTCAGCTTTGAATTGCTCCAATTCAATATCTTTAATCATGATAAAACTCCTCTTTAAGTTGTGCAAAAAATTCAGCGGGTAAGTTATCAAATTTTGATTTTGCATAAACAATCAATAAGCCAATCTTGCCCAGTTCAAGTTGATTAGAATAAATCACTCTCACGCCACCACGCTTACCCATCCCTTGACGTGACCAACGCACCTTACGGCAACCGCCGCTGTTCGGTATGACATCGCCTGCCAATGGATTAACTGCTATCCAATTAATAAATGCAATACGTTCATCTTCCGCCCATATTTGGTTTGCATATTTAATAAAAACGCTTGTTTCAATAACGGTAAACATATATTCAGTATACTCTTAAAAAGTATAGTTAACAATAAAACAGAGCTGAGCTGCATGATAAAAAGGGCTCAGACCCCTTTTTACGCTTCGTGGTTTACAAATATTCTTCTACTGTAAATAACTTACGATGCTCGCGTATTGCATAGCGGTCGGTCATGCCGGCAATGTAGTCGGCCACCGCGCGCGGTTTGTCGATTTCAGCGTAGGTTTGAAATTCGTTGGGTAATAGCCCTGTATTTTCAAAAAACACGGCAAATAGCTCGCGCACGATGCGGGCGGCTTTTGCGCTCATGCGGTTGACTTTGTAATGGTGATACAGATTTTTGCGTAAAAATTGTTTGAGTTTTTGATTTTGTGCGGCGATTTCATCACTAAAATTAACCAGTGGCGGTAGCTGGCGAATATCGGCGATGCTTTGTGGCTGTTGTTGTGCAATGTTGTGTGCGCTTTGCGTGCATAAATCCACCACTAAGGTGTTGATCATGCGCCGTACGGTTTCGTGTATCAGGCGTTTTTGTTCTAGTTTTGGGTACTTGGTTTTTACCTCGGCTAGATTTTGCGCAAACAGCTCTACTTTTGACAATTGCTCAATGGTGATTAAGCCTGAGCGTAAGCCATCATCTATATCATGGTTGTTATAGGCGATTTCATCGGCGTAGTTGGTGAGTTGCGCTTCTAAACTGGGGCTGGTTTTATCGATGAAGCGTTGACCTACGTCACCTAGTTGTCTGGCGTTTTTAATGGAGCAGTGCTTGAGAATGCCTTCACGCACTTCAAAGGTTAAGTTTAGCCCATCAAACTCAGCATAACGCTGTTCAAGTTGTTCTACCACGCGTAATGATTGCAGGTTGTGTTCAAAGCCACCAAAGTCGCGCATACATTCATTGAGTGCATCTTGCCCGGCGTGACCAAAGGGCGTGTGTCCTAAATCATGCGCCAATGCGATGGCCTCGGTGAGGTCTTCATGCAGGTTGAGTGTGCGCGCGATGCCACGCGCCATTTGGGCGACTTCTAAGCTGTGCGTTAAGCGCGTACGGAATAAATCACCTTCGTGGTTTACAAATACTTGCGTTTTGTATTCAAGGCGGCGAAAAGCGGTGGAGTGAATAATGCGGTCACGGTCGCGCTGAAAGGCGTTGCGGGTGGTGGATGGCGGCTCGTTAAATTGGCGACCTATGGATAGTGCAGGATTGGCGGCGTAGGGGGCGAGTGGGTTCATGAGGGCTCTTTAATTTACCAACTATATACCCTCACCTTTTTAGGGGGAGGGTTAGG
>JABFQV010000011.1 GCA_013141495.1 Methylotenera sp.
GGGTTAGGGTGGGGGTGGAAACCTTACTTAGCAACCACTCTACCCCAATCTAACCTTCCCCATGCTAGGGGGAAGGAACTTGTTTGGTGTTGTCAGGTTAGATTGGGCTGTCATAACGCCAAGGTCTGTTTTAATTTTTCAGCATCATAGTCGCCGGTAATCACGGCTTTACCAATGCCTTGTTGCAATACTAGCCTGACTTTCCCATCCGCTACTTTTTTATCTAACTGCATTAGATCAAGATATTTCTCCAACCCCAGTTTGGGTGCATCTAATGGTAAATTAGCCGCTGTTAATAGCAAAAATATGCGTTTTACTTCATCGCCTGTTAGCCAGCCCATGCGTTGCGATAAGTCTGCCGCCATCATGGTACCCGCTGCCACGGCCTCGCCATGTAGCCATACGCCATAGCCCATAGCGTTTTCAATAGCATGGCCAAAGGTATGGCCCAAGTTTAGCAGTGCGCGCTCGCCGTTTTCGTGTTCATCTATCGCCACCACTTCGGCTTTGTTTTGGCATGAGCGGTAAATAGCATAGCTCAATGCGGCTTCATCTAATGTCATGAGTTTGGCAATATTGAGTTCTAGCCAATCCAAAAATTCGGCATCGCGGATTAAGCCATATTTGATGACCTCTGCCATGCCAGCAGAAAATTCTCTGGCGGGTAACGTTTGCAGGGTGTCGATATCGGCCAGTACCAGTTGCGGCTGATAAAAAGCGCCGATCATGTTTTTACCTAGCGGGTGGTTGATGCCAGTTTTACCGCCAACGGATGAATCCACCTGAGAAAGTAGCGTAGTAGGGATTTGAATAAAGGGTACACCGCGCAAATAAGTGGCCGCAGCATAGCCTGTTAAGTCACCAATCACGCCGCCACCTAGTGCTATCAACGTTGTACTGCGCTCGCAGCGATTTTGTAACAAGGCGTCGTAAATTTTATTGAGTGTTTCTGTGTTTTTATAGGCCTCGCCATCTGGCAGAATAATTGGGGTGACCGAAACACCCGCAGCTAGTAATGTTTGCGTTAATTTATCTAAATATAACGGTGCCACTGTGGTGTTAGTGACAATGGCGACGTGTTTACGTTTGAGGTGGGGTAATATGAGGCTGGCATCTGCAATTAAATTGCGCCCAATATGTATTGGGTAGCTTCTATTGGCTAATTCTACTTTGAGTGTTTGCATGTTGAGTTAATGATAATTTATTTGGTTAATAATTGTTCAATGGTATGGGTGATTTCTGTGGCTGATTGCGCGCCAGTATCTACAATGTAATCCGCCAGGCTGGTGTATATTGGGTCACGCTGGATATATAGCCGCTCAAGTTTTTGCCGCAAATTGCCACCTTGCAATAAGGGGCGCGTTTTATCATGACGCGTACGCTGGTATAAATCATTTACCTTGCCGCGCAAATAGATTATCTTGCCATTTTGTTTAAGTAGCGCTCTATTTTCTGGCAACAATATCGCGCCACCGCCAGTGGCCAACACAATGTTGTTTAGCTGGGTCAATTCTTCAATCGCTGCGGTTTCGCGCTTACGAAAGCCATCTTCACCCTCTAATTCAAAAATTAAAGGGATTTTTACCCCTGTTTTCCGCTCAATTTCAACGTCAGAATCGTAAAAAACACGCCCCAATTGTTTTGCCAGCAAACGACCAATCGTCGTTTTACCAGCACCCATCAGGCCAATAAAATAAATGTTGTCCAATTAAAAAACCCTTACCCCTAAAAATAGAACGGAGGTTTAATGGGGAGACTTAATGGGGTCAGACTCGATTAGATAGAACCAAATCGAATCTGACCCCATTAACAGATTAGATAGTACGAAATCGAATCTGACCCCATTAACAACCGACACTCTGCAAAACAAAATGCCCATCAAGCTGTGATGGGCATTTTATGACAATCTTAACTATCTGTCAGATTTTGCCAATCTTTGCTTATTTCAAGGCTAATCCATCATCCATGATTTTTGGCGTGATAAATATCAGCAATTCGGTTTTGTCTGATTGTAAAGTTTTACGTTTAAATAAATTACCCATGATTGGCAAGTCACCAAAGAAAGGTACTTTAGTCACATCATTACGCTCAGTTAATTCATAGATACCACCAAGTACAGCCGTTTCACCATTCGCTACCAGTATCTTGGTTGATACTCGTTGAGTATCAATTGAGGGTGCGCCACCTGACACAATACGTTCGTTGATTTTATCTTTTTTAACCTCTAAATCCATAATGATTTTATCGTCTGGTGTAATTTGCGGTGTCACTTCCAAGCTTAGTGCTGCCTCTTTAAACGCTACGTTTGCCGCACCACTGCTTGAAGCCTGTAGATACGCAATCTCTGTACCTTGCGATATTCTTGCTTTCTGTTGGTTCGCAGTAGTAACACGCGGACTGGAAACCACCTTACCACGGTTATCCCTCTCTAACGCAGATAACTCCAAATTGAGTAACAAACCTGCAGATAGCTTAAACAAACTAAATGCGAAACTACCAGCAGGGTTAGCTACAGGCAAGTTGGACATTAAATCCGGTAAACCATCACTACTGGTTAAAGTGCTATTAGTATTGTTAGTTGGATTTTTAAAAATTGCATTAGTCAATCCAGTTTGTATCGTACCGTTGTGCGTACCTTGTGTAATACCTGTAGAGGTAACTGCCGTTGGCCTGTTGCCCAATGTTCCACCAATTGTCGCAACACTTGTGCCTGGAACACCGGTTTGCGTTACACCAAAACGCGCACCCAGTTCTTTACCAAACTTTTCATCCGCTATGACTAATCTTGATTCAATCATCACCTGTTTTACTGGAATGTCTGTTTTGTTAATAATGGCCTGTACTTGTTCTAGATATTTAGGAATATCTTGCACAAACACCGTATTGGTGCGCGGATCAAGTACCGCGCTACCGCGTTTTGAGAGTAGTTTTTGCTTAGGGTCACTCAAAATTTCTTTAAGTGACTCAGCCTTCATGTAATTTAATGTGAACACCTCTGTTCTCATTGTTTCTACGTCATCAATTTGCTGCTGACTTTCAAACGCCTGTTTTTCTTTTGCCGCTAACTCATCAGCAGGGGCCACCAAAATGACGTTACCAGTTTTGCGCTTATCCAAACCCTTACTTTGCAAAATAATTTCAAGCGCCTGATCCCATGGTACATCTTTTAGGCGCAAGGTTAAATTACCAGTCACGGTGTCGCTGGTAATAATGTTTAACCCGGTAAAGTCTGCAATGACTTGCAATACTGAGCGCACCTCAATATTCTGGAAGTTTAATGATAGCTTTTCGCCTGCATAACCAGGTTTAGAACCACGTACTAACTTGTTTGGGTCTTCTACCACTTGGCGCACGTCAATAATGAATTTTTTATCAGCCTGATACGCTGATTGTTCCCAGTTACCTTTAGGCTCAATAATCATGCGGCCATTTTTACCTTGCTTCATGGTATCAACATAAATCACCGGTGTGTTGAAGTTGGTGACATTTAAACGACGCTGTAAGTTGGCAGGTACATCTGTATTGATAAAATCGACAACAATGGTTTTACCTTTTTGTTTGATGTTAATGCCTGCTGATGCGTCAGATAAATCAACAATAATACGGCCTTCTCCATTTTTACCGCGTGCAAAATCTACGTTGTTGAGGGTAACTGACTGCGCGCCCAAGGTTGGCTCTGCAAACTTGGTTTCTACTACACTGTTGGCGCTCACTTCATTGCCTTGTAGCAAAATGCTGACTTCATTACCGCTGACTGAGGTGCTATAGCCTACATTTTTAGATAAATTTAGCACTAGACGCGTACGCTCTTTGCCTTGCGCTAAAGTGATGCTTTTAAGTGCACCCTGATCAGCTACAACATTGTTTTTTGCTAAGCCGTTCCCCACTTGCGGAAAATCTAAGGCAACACGTGGTGGGCTGTTAAGCGTAAATCCAGCAGGTGGATTTTTAAGTGGGAGCGTTGTTTTTACGCGAATACTGACTCGGCCACCAGGCAAGGTGGAATAATCGATGCTTTCTATTTTATTGCCTAACTCAGCCTGGTCTTCAGCCAAGAGCAACCCAGAAAACAGGGTTAACCCCAACAGCAGTGCTGTTTGTAAAGTTTTAGACATCCACATAGTTGTTTTCATTATTTCACCTTGATTCTTAATTTCATGGGGTTTCTTAATTTCATGGGGTTTCTTGATTTCACCGGCCCTTAACTCCACGGACACTTAACGCTATTAACGTCTAACCCCAAATACTACTAATGCCATGGGGCCTCATTATTTAATTACTCGTAGCACTTACTCTTGTAGTGCCAAAGTTGAGGTGCGCTCTACCCAATCACCAGAAAGATCATCTTGCACTATTTCTTTAAGCACCACTTCACTGTCTGTCACTTGCGTGACTCTTCCAAAGTTTTGGCCTACATAGTTGCCAAGCTTTACTTGTTGCACGGCGTTATCCGGAGTTTTAAGTAGCGCATAAGTCAGTTTACTTTTTGATAACAAGCCAACGTATTTCAGGCTTTCTAACGGGTAAGCCTCCATTGGCTCTTTGGGCCTGTTTAAGTTTGGCTGTAGCACACTTGATTTACTACTCACCGCCTTACGTGCCCGAAACGGGTCGATCAAAAGGCCGTCCGCATTATATTGTAGTGCCAAATAAGGCTTAACTTCTGGCAACGGCTTAATTTTAGGCACGACATCTTTAGCGGCATCACGCATATATTGATCAAGGTCATCGCCATCATTACCACCGCATGCAACTAAGGCTAATGTTAAAAAGCCGCTTAAGCCAAGCTTGAAGCGATTACTTGATGTTGATTTATGTTTTAGGCTATCACTCACGGCAATTATTGACCTTTCTTCGCAGCTTGATCTTTAGCCGCTTTGCGTTTTGCGGCAACTTCATCAGCATCTAAATAGCGATAAGTTTTAGCGACCGCCTCCATCACCAGCACTGCATCAGTAGAGGATGGTTTAACGTCTTTGCTTTGATTGGTAACGGCAATATCGCCCAAAGTTACGATACGCGATAGTTTTGAGATGTCTGTCGCAAATGCACCTAAGTCATGGTAGGTACCTAGCAATTTGATGCTGATTGGCATTTCAGCATAAAAATCTGCCTGCGATTCTTGGCCTGGCTTAAATAGCTCAAACTCCAAGCCTCGACTTAACCCGGCCTGGTTAATGTCTGTCAGCAAGCCATCAATTTGAGATCTGTCTGGCAACTGTTTTAACAACGCCCCAAAGGTTTTTTCAATTTCTACCATTTGCGTTTTGTAAGCTTCTAAGCTAATAGCCTGGCTTTTTTTTTCTAAAAATACTTTTCTCAACTCTTGCTCTTTATTCTTTTCAGTATCTAGCGCTTCTAGTTCCGGGCTCCATAAAAAATAATACCCAAGTGCTACCAATACCAAAAAAACACCTGTCAACAACACCGCCTTCACTGGTGCAGGTAAGCTACCGGCATTATTGATGTCTATATTATTGAAATCATCTAATTTCATGATTGAAGTCCATTTTTAGGCTTAGCTTCTTCAGCGTCAACCTTGGGTGCTTTAAGATTCACTTGCAAGGTAAACATATTTTGTTTTACGCCATTCACTGTAACCGCTTTAATCTCAATTAAAATGGGGGATTCCAGCCAGTTTGAGGTGTTAAAGTTACGTACCAGCGTTGCTACTCTGGCATTGGTGTCGGCTACGCCCTCAACATTAATGACATTGCCCTGTTGCTTAACGCTTTTTAAATACATGCCTTCTGGCAGTTGGCGGCTCAGTTCATCAAACACAACCACAGCTTGACTGCGGTTGGTTTGTAAATTTTCAACCACCTGCTTGCGCTCAAGCATGGCACTGATTTGATCTTTTAAATCTTTGATATCGGCAATTTCTTTATCGAGCTTAACAATCGCGGCATCTAAACGTTGGTTACGCTCTAATTGTGTTTCAACTTGACCATTGATCACGGTGTAACCCATAAAAACAATTGCGCCAGCAGCAATGGCGGCAAATAATGCCATCAGCCCAAATTCACGCTGCTTGGCTTCTCTTCTGATTTGACGATGAGGGAGTAGATTGACACGTATCATATCGCTAAACCTCGCATGGCCAGCCCACAAGCAATTAACAATGCCGGCGCGTCTGTTGTTGCTTGCTGCTGCCTAACCCTGGTACCGACCGCCATGCTGTGAAAGGGGTTTGCAACCAGCGTATTGACCTGGGTGCGATCTTGAACTGTAATATCAATTTCAGGAATTGTCGCGCATCCGCCAGCCAGTATAATATGATCAACGCGGTTGTATTGTGTTGAGCTGGTAAAAAACTGGAGCGCTCTGGCGACTTCCATCGCTAGCAACTGAACGAATGGCTGTAACACTTCACTGTCGTAGCTTTCTGGTAAGCCACCCTTACGCTTGGCGATTTCGGCCTCTTCTAATGATAAGCCAAAGCGGCGTTGAATCTCTTGCGTTAACTGACCACCACCAAAGTTTTGCTCGCGTGCATAAACCGGTTTATTATCATGTAACACATTGGTGTGCATCATGGTGGCACCGATATCAATGATCATGACAGTTTGCTCACGGCCTGCATTAGGCAGTTGCCCAGAGACCAAGGTGTAGGCGGCCTCGGTAGCGTAGGATTCAACATCCATTACCGTCACCTTGAGTCCAGCGCCTTCTGCTGCTGCCACGCGATCTTCAATTTTCTCTTTGCGGGCGGCGGCAATCAGCACTTCAACTTCATCTGGACTATTAGGTGCGGGACCTAATACCTGAAAATCTATATTGACTTCATCCAGCGAGAATGGAATATATTGATTGGCCTCAGCCTCGACTTGAACTTCCATGTCTTCTTCACGCAGGTCAGCCGACATGATGACTTTTTTACTGATAACCGCTGAAGACGGCAATGCTAACGCCACTCGTTTTTCACGTGAACCAAGCAATTTCCAAGCGAGCTTAATGGCATCGGCCACTTTTTCAAGATCACTCACATTACCATCAGTCATGGCGTCTTTAGCCAACGGTGAAATTGAGTAGCCTTCTAGCTTATAGCCACCACGTCCATCGTTGGCGAGCTCTACCATCTTGACGGAAGTAGAGCTAATGTCTATACCAATAAGTGGCGGTGTTGATTCTGTAAAAAGACTGAATTTCAAATTGAAATTCCTTTTCTAATTTCGTTAGTTACGCACATTTCTAATAAACTACATTAAATCCTAGCAACAAGTTTAACCCCTGTAAAGCAATTTTTATCAACTCTACTATTTTAAGTCTTTATTACATAGTTTATTCGCAGGGTTTGCCAGAGCATTTATAATGGCACACTATAGGTCAATTAATCAGAAAATATATTATCCATGACACTCAATAAATGGTTGCAGTATCTTTTTTTAACGTTTGTAGTTGGCGGCTTATCCATATTGGCATTGGTGGGTATCGCCGTAGCGCTTATTTACCCGGCACTGCCTTCGCTTGAGGCGCTAACAGATTATCACCCTAAACTGCCTTTGCGCGTTTACTCTGAAGATCGTTATTTAATCGGTGAGTTTGGCGAAGAGCGCCGCGCCTATATTAAAATTGAAGACGTGCCAAAGAATATGACGGACGCTGTGCTCGCCATCGAAGACCGTCGCTTTTATCAGCATAGCGGTGTTGATGTTAAAGGAATATTGCGTGCAATTAAAAACAATGTAACCGGCGTAAGTCATGAGGGTGCCAGCACCATCACCATGCAAGTGGCTAAAAACTTTTTCACCCCGCCTAATGGTAAACGCACACTCATCACCAAAATCAATGAGGCGCTACTCGCTATCAAGATTGAAAATAATTTAAGTAAAAATAAGATACTTGAGCTCTACATTAACCAAATTTATCTTGGGCAACGTTCTTACGGGTTTGCCGCTGCCTCTCAGGTATATTATGGCAAGCCGTTAGCCAAATTAAATTTAGCTGAATCTGCCTTATTAGCGGGCTTGCCCAAAGCGCCGTCTAGTTACAATCCATTTACTAACCCTAAGCGAGCGCTTGTTCGCCAACGTGAGGTATTGCACGACATGTACCGCTTCGGCTTTATTAAAGAGCCAATCTATCAGGATGCGCTAAAACAGCCGTTGCGCTTTAAAACTTCTAAACAGTCGCGTGATCTGGCTGCGGATTACGTGGCTGAAATTGTGCGAGACAATTTATATGCGCAATATCAAGAGGATATCTACAGTAGCGGCTTGAATGTTTACACCACGATTCTCAAAGCGAATCAAGAAGCAGCAAACGCGGCAATAAGAGAAGGTGTTTTGGACTATGACATACGCCACGGTTATCGTGGGCCTGAAAAAATACTAAGCATCGAAGCGCTTGGCAATGAGGACAAAACCAAAGCCATCAATGATGCATTAGATGATATTGATGTTTCTAATGGATTAGTTCCGGCAGTGATTACCGCTGTGTCGCAAAAATCTGTTCACGTACGTACCAAGAACGGGGATGACATTGAGGTCGCTGGCAAGGGTTTGGCATTGGTAGAAAAGGCGCTGAATGAAAAAGACCCAGCAAAACGTAAATTAAAGCCAGGTGCAATTATTCGTGTTTTTAAAAGCGCCTCAGCCAAAGACGACAATGGCTGGCGTATTGCTCAATTACCACAGGTAGAATCTGCGCTGGTGGCAATGGACCCTGAAACAGGCGCCATCCGCGCCTTGGTTGGCGGCTTTGATTTTAATCGCAATAAATTTAACCATGTGACACAGGCACGACGCCAGCCAGGCTCCAGTTTTAAGCCTTTTGTTTATTCTGCCGCGTTAGAAAAAGGATTCACAGCCGCCACAATGGTTGAAGATGCACCGTTAAGTTTTTCTGCCGGAGAAACCGGCAATAAAGCTTGGTCGCCACAAAACTACGACAATAATTTTGATGGGCCTATCCGCTTAAGACAGGCGCTTATTAAATCTAAAAACATGGTGTCTATTCGTGTATTGCAGGCGATAGATCCTAACTATGCACAAGACTACATTACCCGCTTTGGCTTTGCCGCAAAAGACCATCCGGCTTACCTCACTATGGCGCTTGGTGCCGGCTCTACCACGCCATGGCAAATGGCCACTGCTTACGCTGTTTTTGCAAATGGTGGTTATCGGGTCAAACCAAATTTAATTGCCAAAATTGTAGATCAAAACGGCAAGGTGATTTCAGAAACGAAGGTTATACGGGCAAAGGCCGGTGCGCCACGCGTGATTGATGCGCGTAACGCTTTTATCATGAATTCAATGATGCAGGATGTGATTAAACACGGCACTGCCATGAGGGCACTGCAACTCGGGCGTAGCGATATCGCGGGTAAAACCGGTACAACCAATGATTATTTTGATGCTTGGTTCGCCGGGTACAGTCCGAAGCAGGTTGCCATTACCTGGATAGGATTCGATAAACCTCGGCGCCTTGGCGGGAGTGAAACAGGCGGCTCGGCTGCATTGCCTATTTGGATTAAATACATGGCAACGGCATTAAAGAGCTTGCCAATGAGCGATTTTCCTGTGCCTGATGGTGTGATGTCATTAAGAATTGACCCGACCACCGGCATACGTGCCGATAATGATGAGAATGGTATTTACGAATACTTTTATCATGAAAATCCGCCGCCTGAAGTTGAAGTGCCTTTACCATCGATGCTGGAAGATGCAGAAGATTCTGTTGAATCGCCACTCAGCCAGGCGCAAAGGATGTTACAGCCCGATATCACTTTAAGCCCTAAACCTGGCAGCCCCAAACCGCCTGAACCCCAACCGCAAAAAGGAGTGCAAAAATCAACAACAAATCCTGCCGAGAAGTTTCTAAACCCGCATTAAACGATCAAATCACGGGTTAGGTAAAATCAAGTCCAATACAACCGGCGTGTGATCTGAGGGGCGCTCCAGTTTACGCGGCGCCTTATCTATGTGTGCTGATTTGCAAAAGGCTTTAAGTGCGTTGCTCACTAATATATGATCGATGCGCATACCAAAATTACGCCTAAATCCCATCATGCGGTAATCCCACCAACTAAAGCTTTTTTCCGGTTGCTCAAATAATCTAAAGCTATCATGTAAGCCTAATGCAATCAGTTTTTGAAAAGCATCGCGCTCGGGCGGAGATACCAACACTTGACCTACCCACGCTGCCGGGTCATGGCAATCTCGATCTTCTGGCGCAATATTGTAGTCACCCAATATCAGTAGCTTAGGATGCGCTACCAGCTCTGTTTTAAGCCAATCTGCCAGCGCACTCAGCCAGCGCAGTTTGTATTGATATTTATCAGAATCCACTGCTTGGCCATTTGGAACATAAGCACAAACAACGCGAATATCGCCGATATTCGCTGCGATGATGCGCTGTTGATCGTCATCAAAGTTGGGGATATTGCACTGAATGTCAGTCATCTCATGACGGCTTAAAATTGCCACGCCGTTGTAGGTTTTTTGCCCGATATGCACTGCCTGATAACCTGCCAGCTTAAATGCCTCGTAGGGAAACTTACTGTCTTCCTGTTTGGTTTCTTGCAGGCAAAGCACATCTGGCTGATTGTCACGTAGCCAATCCAGCACATGCGGTAAGCGTACATTTAGAGAATTTACATTCCAAGTGGCAAATTTCACGGTTTTACCTTAAACCATGCCGTTATGGCGTAACAGTGCATCGATATTCGGCTCACGCCCACGGAATGCAGTGAATGACGCCATCGCTGTGCGTGAGCCGCCTTGCGCTAAAATCTCTTGCCAATAGCGTTGACCGGCTTCTCTTGATAGCACGCCGTCTTCCTCAAACATACTGTAGGCATCGGCAGATAACACTTCTGCCCATTTGTAGCTGTAATAGCCAGCGGCATAGCCACCCGCAAAAACATGGGTAAAGTTATTTGGAAAGCGATTCCACTTTGGGGGGCGCACCACAGCCACTTCATCGCGTATTGATTCAATTAAATCTAATGCGGTGGCTGAGCTGTGTGGGTCAAACTCGCTATGCAGGCGAATATCAAACAATGAAAATTCAATTTGACGCATGGTTTGCATGCCAGCCTGGAAGTTTTTGGCAGCAACCATTTTATCAAATAGCGTACGTGGTAATTGTGCGCCGGTTTCTACGTGGGCAGTCATATTACGTAACACTTCCCACTCCCAGCAAAAATTTTCCATGAATTGGCTAGGGAGCTCAACTGCATCCCATTCCACACCTTTGATACCGGATACGCTGTAGTAATCAACCTCGGTTAGCATGTGATGCAGGCCGTGACCAAATTCGTGGAACATGGTGAGCACTTCATCGTGCGTAAACAGCGCTGGCTTGTCACCGACTGGCGCAGAAAAGTTACAGGTTAAATACGCCACAGGGGTGGTGAGTTCACCCGCTACTTTGCGACGGGTAATGGCTTCATCCATCCAGGCGCCGCCACGCTTATTGTTGCGTGCGTACAAATCCAGATAAAATTGACCGATTAATTTTCCGGCATGGTCTTTAATATCATAAAAACTTGCTGTTTCATGCCACACCGGCGCTTGGGTTTGGCTCACGTGGATGCCAAATATGGTTTCTACCACTTTGAATAAGCCTGCCAATACTTTACTTTCAGGGAAGTACTGCTTTACTTCCAAGTCAGAAAACGCATATTTTTCTTCACGTAGTTTCTCTGACACATAGGCGACATCCCACGCCTGCATGTCAGAAATGCCGAGTTTTGTTGCGTACTCATCAAGCTCCGTTTTATCTTTAAGGGCATAGGGTTTAGCGCGCTTAGCTAAATCTTGCAAAAAATCTTCAACATGCTGAGCGGATTCGGCCATTTTAGTGGCGATTGAAAGTTCAGCATAGTTTTTAAAGCCTAGTAACTGTGCCGCCTCCAAGCGTAATTTGAGGATTTTCTCAATAATCGGCGTGTTATCCCACTCAGGCTTGCCAAACTCGGAGGCACGCGTGGCATAAGCGCGGTAAAGCGTTTCACGCAATGGGCGATTTTGGGCGTATTGCAACACAGGTAAATATGAAGGAAAGTGCAGGGTGAATTTCCAACCGCTTTTACCATCAGTTTTTGCCGCATCCAATGCCGCCTGCAACACGTCTTCTGGAATCCCTTGCAAGGTACCTGCATCTTCTACATACAGCGCGTATTCATTGGTTGTATCGAGTACGTTTTCTTCAAATTTGGATGAAAGTTTTGAGAGCTCTTCTTGAATAACTTTAAAGCGCGCTTTTTGCTCGGCAGGCAATTCAGCACCGCCTAGACGGAAATCACGCAATTCGTTTTCTATGATTTTTTTCTGCGCGAGGGTAAGGCCATTAAACTCACCACTGGCGCGCAAGGCACGAAATTTGGCGTACAGCCGTTCATCCTGACCTAAATCTGCATAAAAATCAGTTAGTTTAGATAAGTTATCGTTATACGCCTCCCGTAACTCAGGGCTATTGACCACTGCATTCATGTGGCCGACTTGCGACCAGGCACGTGACAGTTTTTCTTCCATGTCTTCAAGTTTCTCGGCAAAACTATCCCAGCTAACTGCGTTTTCACTGGTGGCGAGTGCGCTGACCGTGGCTCTAGCTTCATTGAGCAAATAATCAACCGCAGGGGAAACGTGCTCGGCTTTCACTTCGTTAAATTTAGGTAATCCAGAAAAATGTAATAACGGGTTGTTTTGTAATGCATTGATAGTCACAGCTGTAAATCCTTAAGTTATTTTTGTTGGAGAGCTTTGCACGAAATTAAAAATAGTGCTATTTTTTAACAAAAAAATCAAACCCCGTCATTCTGAGTGTAGCGAAGAATCCATGCAACTCATTGATGATACTGGATTCTTCGCTACACTCAGAATGACAGAATTAACGTATTTAGCAGCACTTGCCAGTTTACTGGCTTTAGTGCTGCTTATCAGTTTATTCTGATCGGAGTACCCTTGTGATGCAAAACTCTCTATTAGTTAATCAAACGTAAAGTGAGCGGATAGCGATAATTTTCACCCTTGCTAGTAGAGATGGCGGCAATAATGCAGAAAACAATGTTAATCACCCAAATAATAAATATGAATAAAAAGCCAATTAATATAAACACTAAAACACCCGCAACAAATTGCGCCAGCAGCACGGTAATTTGAAAATTTAAAGCTTCTTTGGCTTGATCTGCGATGTAAGCGCTGTCGTCTTTTTTGAGAATCCAAACAATCAAGGCCGGTATCAATGAAAACAACACGCCGCATAAGTGGGTGATGGTGGCGATATTTTTATCATCGCTACTGGGCGTGACTATCATTTGATTATTGGTTTCAGTCGTCATGGGGTTGCTTTCAAAATAGTCTGATTTACAGTTGATTAAACTTAGCCACAAGTGGTTCAATTTTTTCTATGTCGGTTAACCCAAGCACTTTACGCGCCTGCGTATCTAGCGTGTCTAATTGGCTGTGTAAAACCTGCTGTTTAATACTAAGAATATGCGAAGGGTGCATAGAAAACTGTCGTAAGCCCATACCGATGAGGAGCTTAGTCAGCTTGGCATCCCCTGCCATTTCACCACATATCGACACTGGTTTTTCGAGCTTGGCGCTGGCTTTAATCGTTATCGAAATCAATTTCAGCACGGAGGGATGCAATGGATTATACAAATGTGCAACGGCATCATCCGTACGATCAATCGCCAGAGTATATTGAATTAAATCGTTAGTACCAATGGATAAAAAGTCTAGCTCATTGGCAAAGGCTTCAGCATTGATGGCGGCAGCAGGGATTTCTATCATACCGCCCAGCGCAATATTTTCATCAAACAGCATGTTGTCTTTACGTAAACTTTGTTTAGCGCGTTCTAATAGCAATTTAGTTTGGCGTAACTCTGCCAGCGTACACAGCATGGGGATTAAAATTTTAACATTGCCAAAATGCGAGGCGCGTAATAAAGCCCGCAACTGTGTATGAAAAATCTGCGGCTCCGCTAAACATAAACGAATAGCACGTAAGCCTAACGCTGGATTAGCGCAGTTCACCACGCTATCGGGGTTCATTTGCTTATCTGCGCCTAAATCCAAGGTGCGAATAGTGACTGGCGCGCCCTTCATGGCCTGTGCTACGGCCTTATAAGCTAGAAACTGCTCTTCTTCATCGGGCATATCACGCCGATTCATAAATAAGAATTCGGTACGGTATAAGCCCACGCCCGTAGCCCCGGCTGCTCTGGCTGCAGCAACGTCTTCAGGCACTTCAATATTGGCAAACAGCTCAATAACCGTGCCATCTATCGTGATGGCTTTGGTGGCTTTAATGCGCTGCAGCTTTTGTTGCTCAAGCTCCCACTGCTCCTGACGCAACTTGTATTCTGCCAAAATCTCTTTGGACGGGCTAACAATGACAACACCTAAGTCGCCATCCACAATAATCAACTCACCATCATTGATTAAATCGCGCGCACGCTGTAACGCAACAATAGAGGGGATATTAAGGCTACGCGCCAGAATAGCCGTGTGTGAGGTTGCGCCGCCTACATCGGTAATAAATGCGGCAAACTGATGCTGCTTGAATTGAATGGCATCGGCCGGTGAAATGTCGTGCGCGACTAGAATAAGTTTGCGTTCCTGATGTAGAACACTAGCCTGCTGCGCTGAAGTTAATTGGTTTTGATGCCCCAATAATACTTTGATAATACGCTCAACCACTTGAATGACATCTTGCTTACGCTCACGCAGATACTCATCTTCAATTTGCTCAAATTGCTCAACAATGTCGTCCATTTGCAGTTTGATCGCCCACTCGGCATTGCATTGTTCATTTTTGATAATATCTTTAGGTATTTCTGATAAAGACTTATCTTCTAGCATCATCAAATGTGTGCCAATAAATGCGCTTATTTCAGCGGGTGCATTTTTACGCAAACTGCTGTTAATTTGCTCCAAGTCAGCCTTAACGGTGGCAACTGCATCACTAAAACGTTTAATTTCATCATCAATTAAATGCGCAGGCAATTGGTAATGCACGACTTCTAACAGTGCGTTAGAAACCAAATGCGCTTGCCCAATAGCAACGCCGCTAGAAACCCCTACGCCGTGAATACTAAAGCTGGTCATTTTAAATTTTCACTCATGAGGGATTACTCACCCTCGCCAAAGTAACCGGCAATCAATGCCGTTAGTGCATCCATTGCCGCCGCTTCATCAGCCCCATTTGCCTCTAAGGTGATTACAGCGCCTTTAGCCGCCGCTAACATCATTACCCCCATAATGCTTTTAGCGTTCACACGCCGACCATTACGCGTAATCCATATCTCACTGGAAAATTTACTAGCCGTTTGCGTAAGCTTGGTGGAGGCGCGCGCGTGCAACCCCAATTTATTGATAATTTCTAGTTCTTTGCTAATCATTTAGATTTAACCCAGTCATTTATAGTTAACCCAGTTACCGAACTGACAACCGCCCTTATTTCACGCCTCATACCTGTCGCAATGATCCTGGTCAAAATGCACCACGCCTTCGCGCCCGCCACTCACCGCTTTTTCTACTAACGCCAGCAGCGACTCATGCCGATAGGTCATGGTGCGCACGATCATGGGCATATTTACACCGGCAACGCCCTCTACCACACCTGGTTTTAATAGTTTACTAACAATGTTGCAAGGGGTTGCGCCATACATGTCTGAAAGCACTAAAACGCCCTCTCCACTATTAAGCTCAGCCACCAAAGCTTCTGCCTTTGGCAAGATAACGCCGGGGTCATCTTGAGTGTTCACGCCAATAAAAGCCACCTGCCTAGGTGTATTGCCTATGACATGCTTTGCGCAATTCATCAAGCTCTCGCCTAAACCGCCGTGTGCGATGATTAAAATTCCGATCATTATTTTCTCTACTTTAAAAAACTTAAATACTAGTTAAATACCCGTCACCAATGCCGCAATACTACTTTTGATATACCCTTTATTTTAATTCCCGGTGTCGAGTCAATACCTCTTGTTGCGATCTAAAGTATTGGCTTAGCTGCTCAACAAAATAGACCGAGCGATGTTGCCCGCCAGTACAGCCAATGGCTACCGTGACGTAGCTACGATTATCCATCACAAAACAAGGTAGCCATTTTTCTACATAATGACGGATATCGGTAAGCATTTCACTGACAATGGCATGGTCTTGCAAAAAAGCCTTTACCGGTGCATCACGCCCGGTGAGATCACGTAATAGGGGGTCATAATGCGGGTTTGGCAAGCAGCGGACATCAAACACAAAGTCAGCATCAAGCGGGATGCCATGCTTAAATCCAAAAGAGGTAAATAACAACGTTAGGCCGTTGTGCTCGCTTGCAACCACGTCTTTTACCCAACCACGCAAGGTGTTGGCGCTGAGGTAGCTAGTATCAATCACATGCCCTAAACTGCCCAAACCACTTAACAGCTCACGTTCAGAGGCTATACTTTCAGCAAGCGTGGTTGAATCTTTACTTAAAGGATGTTTACGTCGTGTTTCACTGAATCTTTTTACCAAGGTTTCAACATTGGATTCAAGAAACAATACTTTGGTATCAATATGCTGAATTTTTAACTGCGCAATATGGGCTGGCAAGGTCTCAATTGCAGCGGTGCGGCTATCAATGCTAATTGCCACGCGATCATGGTTCTCGGTATTTAGCTGTGTAGCACCCTGATTTTTTGATTGCAAATGGTCTGCAATCTGCGGCAGCATCGTGGCCGGCAAATTATCAATACAATAGTAGCCGCTATCTTCAAGCGCCCGTAACGCGATACTTTTACCTGAGCCTGAAAGGCCCGTGACAATCACTAATTGTTTCATGTTGAATTAAGCTCTGTTCTTTTTCATCTCACGCTGCTGACGCTGCGTAAATTGCTTAGTGGCATTAATTCCACGCAACAATAGCATGTGATTGCGAATCGCCACCTCAACCAATACGGCAATATTGCGGCCTGCTGCAATAGGAATATGCACTTTGGATACTTTAAGCCCCAGCACTTCTTCATGTAGCGTTTTAATGCTCAATCTATCAAGATTTTGTGGTGCCAGTTTATCTGCCATTTCAAGCTGAATAATCAAGTCCAGCGGCTTGGTGGGCTTCACTGAATTATCACCAAATAACGCGCGGATATTTAAAATGCCTAAGCCACGCACCTCTAAAAAATCTTGCAACAACGGCGGGCAACGACCCTCAACGCGATCTGGAGATATTCGGTAAAAATCAACAATATCATCTGCAATGAGTCGATGCCCACGCGTAATTAACTCTAGTGCAAGCTCGCTTTTACCAATGGCCGCCTCACCTTTAACCAAGACACCAAAGCCCTGCACTTCCATAAAAACGCCATGCAAGCTTATCGAGTCAGCCATGGCTTGCGCCAAAAAGTGGCTGAGTATCTCCATTAACTCAGGACTGCGCAAGGTGGAGGTAAAAAGTGGCGCGGCATGCTTGTTTGCCGCTACTGTCAGCGATTTAGGTACTTTTTCGCCATTTGCCACAATCACTGCGGCTAAATCGGTCGAGTACAGATTTTCAATCGCAGTGATCGCTTCATCTGGCGGCAAACTGCGTAAGTAGTCCATTTCAGCACAGCCTAACACCTGCACGCGGTTAGGGTGTACAAAATTAAGATGGCCGATGAGCGCCAAAGAAGGTTTGGTGACGGTTTCGCTAGTGAGGGTATTAGACCCGCCGTTAAGCCCGGCAACCCAACTTAGTTTGAGCTTACGGCGGGTTTGTTTGAATAGCTCAGCGACGTTTATTTGAGCCATAATTTGACAAAATACTAGATAAAAATTATTACTTAATCAACTTGCTGATGTTTAACTGCGCCATTTGTTTTGTGATGATCTGCATTTTTCTCTTTATGTTTCACCACTTGACGGTCAAGTTTGTCGGTTAACATATCAATCGCGCTGTACATATTTTCATCTTGGCATTCAGCGTGTAAGTCATTACCAGGCACGTGCAATGTTGCCTCAACCTTTTGGGCGAGTTTTTCAACACTCAACGTGACTTTGACATCGATTACATGGTCAAAGTGGTTGCTAATTCTGGCTAATTTGCTTGTGACATAATCGCGCAAAGCAGGGGTTACTTCTAAATGATGACCAGTTAATTGTAAATTCATGACTTGCTCCTTTTGTTAAGTATTCTTCAAATTTGAATCAAATTGCTTAAATTCAAAGCTTGTCGAACAGTTTCAGTTTACTACGTTAAATCGCCCCTGTGCTAAGGAAAACGAGAAATTTTTGCAGGCTTTATTAAAGCTTGGATGCTTAAAATTACCCTAGAGTGACTTTCTTAAACTTGCTGGCGCAATATTGAGTGACTCTCGATATTTTGCAATAGTGCGGCGTGCCACCACGATGCCTTGCTTGCTTAATAAAGCTGTAATTTGATTATCTGAATACGGCTTTTTAGGATTTTCCTGCTCGACCAATTGCTTAATCAGGGCACGTATCGCCGTGGCCGAACAAGTGCCGCCACTATCGGTGGCGACAGAACTGCCAAAAAAATATTTAAGCTCGAACAAACCGCGCGGAGTAAGCATATACTTACTGGTTGTCACCCGCGAAATGGTAGATTCATGCAAATCCAGCTCATCTGCAATTTCGCGCAGCACCAATGGCCGCATGGCCACCTCGCCATATTCTAAAAAGTTTCGCTGGCGGTCAACAATGGCTTGCGACACACGCAAAATTGTTGAAAATCGCTGTTGAATGTTTTTAATCATCCATTTAGCTTCTTGCATCTGGCTTTGCAAATACTGGCTGGAACTATCGCGATTTCGCTTTAAAATACCCGCGTATAGCTGATTGATTTTAAGTTTAGGAATCACGCCGTCATTCAGACTGGCAATCCAAATGCCTTTAACCTTTTTAACAATCACTTCATGTTGAATATAATGCTCAGAACCTATTAAGGTAAACGCGCTACCTGGCCTTGGGTTTAAACTGGTAATCAACTGCTGCACTTGCTTGAGTGTCGCCTCATCACATCCCAACTCTTTACGTAGCTTTGCAAAATCGCGCGCACCGAGCGCTGGCAAATAGTGCTTAGCTACTAATTGCGCCAAAGCTAAATGCGGTGTTTCTGCCGGCAGTGCCTGCAGCTGCAATAGCAAGCACTCACTTAAGTTACGCGCACCGACCCCTAACGGATCTAAATGCTGCACGTGATGCAAGGCGGTTTGTAACTCTAGCGCATCAATTTCAAGCTCCAGTGGCATTTGCTCGGCGAGCGATTCGAGCGACGCTTCTAAATAGCCGTCTTCATTGATGCTATCCACCAGCAACATGGTGAGGGATTGATCGCGCGCTGATAACGGCATCAGCTTTAACTGTGATAGCAAGTGTTCACGCAAGCTGATTTGCAATGTTTCTTGTGGCTTATAATCGCTATCATCATCAGCTGGCGAAGTATTTTCATCCCAGCGACTACCGTTTGAAAACTCGTCAAATTCATCATTGAATTCAGCTGAAAATGTATCGGGAAACTCCGTACTTGCTTCAAACTCTGGAGCCTCATTAGGCTGGCTTGACTCTAGCGGGTTTGAAGCAGATATCGCTGACTCAGCTGCGTTGAATTCAAATTCAGCGGTTGGAGCGTCAAGATCAGCAGCATGGTCCTCTTGCTTGTTGCGATTATCTTGTGTCGCATCTACTGCACTAGTATCTGCAGCTAATGAGTCGCTCTCGCTAGCACTTTCTGTCGGATTGCCATATTCATCCTCATTGTCATCGCCTCTTTCCAGCAACGGATTCGTTTGCATGAGTACATCAATTTCTTGATTTAACTCTAATGTTGAAAGCTGCAATAAACGTATCGCCTGCTGCAGCTGTGGCGTCAGCGATAAATTTTGCGAAAATCTAAGTTGTAGCCCTTGCTTCATAGGCGGAAATCTTTACCCAAATAAACTTCACGCACGCTCTCATTCGCAACAATTTCACTTGGAATGCCAGAGGCAAATACGTGACCTTCGTTCACAATATAAGCACGATCGCAAATACCTAAAGTTTCGCGCACATTGTGGTCGGTAATCAGCACGCCAATATTACGCGCGCTTAAAAAACGAATAATTTGTTGAATGTCAATCACCGCAATCGGATCAATGCCGGCAAATGGCTCGTCTAATAAAATAAAACTTGGGTCTGAAGCTAGGCAACGTGCTATTTCAACACGGCGGCGCTCGCCACCAGATAAACTTACGGCAGCACTGTCACGAATATGCGTAATATGTAACTCTTCGAGTAAAGACTCCAGCTTTTCATCCACAGCTTCTTCAGAAATATCTTGTAGTTGCAATATCGCCAGAATGTTTTCAGACACCGTTAATTTACGAAAAATAGAAGGCTCTTGTGGCAAATAAGATAGACCTAACCTTGCGCGCATATGAATCGGCATATGGCTTAAATCTTTGCCATCCAATAAAATTTTACCTGCATCTAACGCGACCAAACCCACCATCATGTAAAAACTTGTGGTTTTTCCCGCGCCATTCGGGCCGAGTAAGCCAATGACCTCACCGCTGTTAATGGTCAACGAAATATCCTGCACCACGGTGCGTGCTTTGTAAGATTTACGCAAATTTTCTACAACGAGTTCACTCATGTTTTTATATCTTTATTTGGGCTGAGGACTAACTTCTAAGCTACGACTAAACCGCATATTTTTTACTGTTGGCACCACATCTTTAGTGTTGACCGGGTTAGATGGCTTGATGGCACCAGCAGGCTCTGCGGGTTTAACCGGCGGCGCATCAGTTGCCGGTGCTTTTTTATTTTTTGGCTGAATAATTGCACGCACGCGGCCACTTGGCGCGCCTGGCGTAGCGGAGCCGCCACCAAGCACTTCAGCGTACTCTGCGTTGGCGTCATACATAATGTAATCACCGTGTACGATATCCTCGCCGCGCTTTACCCAGGCTTTAGTATAAAGCTGCACTTTATCCATACGCCCATCGTACTCTATGCGCTGCGCACTACCTTCCATGTATTCATTTTTACCTTCACGCTTTTGTTTAAACGTGGTGGGGTTACCCAGCGAAGTGCTGTGCTGAAAGCCTTCTTTATCTTCGCGCACAATGAGCTTATCGGCACGAATAATCAACGTCCCTTGCGTTAAAATGACATTGCCGGAGTAAGTGCTGATTTGCTTGGCATCATCTACTTTGACTGAATCCGCCTCCAAATCAATCGGCTTATCGCGATCAGCCGCCTCAGCTAATGCCTGATGAGAAAAACTCAACATCGACAAGCTAAGCAGCATCACGCTGATGATTAAATGAGGTTTGGCGGTGATTCCTTGCTTATTCATAGCGTCTCCGAATGCGCGTATCTGTACTGCTGGATTTTACTGGTTGGTCGGTTGCTACCGACTTGGCTTCTGGCTTGACTTTATTAGCGCCCGTGCGACTACCAGACTTGTCGCCAGCGCTATCATCAGCCTTGATTTTACCATTACCGCTAGCCTTACTAGTTGCTGTGATTGGCCGCTCATAATGCGCCCGTACTTTATGTAGCAAAGTCACGGTACGATTTTTCTTTTCATAAATCATCCCTGTGGCGTAAATCACCGTTTTAGGGGCTTGTCTGATAATTACAGGACTTTCCGTCGTCACCAATTCTTCATTGGGACGAATTTTCAGGTAATCCGTTTCTATCGTCATTTCACCCTTACCCGCAAAGGCCTGCCGTGTCACCGTTACATTATCAACGAGTTCAACTTCTTCGCCATCACCAGATACATAGCCACGCAAGCCTTCTGCTTGGGTATAAGCTTTACCCACGGCAAACTGGGTATAGCGTGGCTTTTGTAATTGCGTGGTATCGTCATCAGGAAAATGCCGCATCTCCTCCGCCGCTAGTTTATAGCGTAAATCACCGTTAATGTCGGTTTGCGTGGTTACAAAATTACTCACAATATAATCCGGATCATGTCGGCTACTGCCATCTATTTTGGTCGCAGATGGTTGCACGCTTTTATCAATCCAAAAACTAAGCAAGGCAAGCAACAAAAGTAGCGCCAAAGGAAATCCAATAATAGACCGCGCGCCTACATGCATGCGTGGCTACTCCATACTTGGGGGTTCATCGCGTTATGCATTGCATCAACCATTAACGTCAATTTGCCTAATTAGCAATACGGGCTTGCGTTAAAAATTGTGCCATTTGCGCATCAAATGTCCCTTGTGCTTGCATAATTAATTCACACACCTCTCTCACGGCACCACGACCACCTGCTTTACGCGTCACATAATGCGCACGATCTAACAATAAACGTGGCGAATCCGGCACAGCAATCGCCAAACCACATTGCAACATGGGCGGTAAATCCACGACATCATCGCCCATAAAGGCGCATTGCTCAGCGCGCAAACCGCTAGACTGCATCAAATCACGAAAGGCTTCCAGTTTATCTTCCGCGCCTTGGTAAAAATGCGCAACACCGGTGCTTTCTGCACGCTGCTTCACCACATTAGAGGTGCGTCCAGTGATTATAGCCAGCGATACGCCTGTGGCTTTTAATAGCTTCATCCCTAAACCATCGTGCGCATGAAAAGTTTTATATTCCAACCCATCATCGCCAATGGTCAGTCCGCCGTCGGTCATCACGCCATCTACGTCCAATATCAGTAATTTGATATTTTTTAAGCGCTTCACTAAGTCTTCATTGATCATTAACGCGTTGTTAACACTGTCTAAATTCACTTAAACCACCTTCGCCAATAACAAATCGTGCATGTTTAACGCGCCCACCAACACCCCTTCATCGTTGATGACTAGCAAGCCATTGATTTTATGCTGCTCCATGACTTCAACCGCCACTATCGCCAACGCATCTTGATGAATAGTGGTTGGGTTGGCGTGCATCACGTCGAAAATTTTGGCATTCATCACGTTGATATTGCGCTCAAATGTGCGGCGTAAGTCGCCATCAGTAAAAACGCCAATCGGTTTATGCATAGCGTCAACAATTGCGGTTAAACCTAAACCCTTGCGCGACATTTCAAGCAGACCTTCAGCAAGCATCGCATCAGCGGTCACTTGCGGCGTGGCATCGCCTGTACGCATTAAATCACTCACATGCACTAATAAACGCCGCCCCAAACTGCCTCCCGGGTGGGAGCGCGCAAAATCCTCTGCGGTAAAATCGCGCAAATCCAGCACACATAAAGCCAGGGCATCACCCAGCGCTAACGCAACCGTGGTGCTTGAAGTCGGCGCCAAACCCAACGGACAGGCTTCTTTTGTGACGTGCGCACTTAAATGAACATCTGCAGCCTTAGCCAGGCTGGAAGCATCGTTGCCAGTAATTGCAATAATATTTGCACCGAGCCTTTTAAGCGGCGGAACAATCGCTAAAATCTCATCACTTTCACCCGAGTTGGAAAGTGCAATCACTATATCACCGGCGGTAATCATGCCTAAATCGCCATGACTCGCTTCAGCAGGGTGCATAAAGAACGCAGGGGTGCCGGTACTTGCAAGCGTAGAGGCAATTTTACCGCCAATATGGCCAGACTTACCCATGCCGCTCACGACGACACGGCCCTTGCACTGCAAAATGAGCGCAACCGCATCGCTAAAATGATGGTCAAGCCGCTGAGCAAGCGCGTGTATTTCACCTGCTTCGAGCTGTAAAACCTCTTGCGCTAACGATAATGTTCGTTGCGAATTAGCCAATACAGGCTGATTTTTGATAACCGATTGTTGATTAAAAGATGAAGTCATTGCGATTAAATTTATACACTCAATGGTAGCCGATTTGATAATTGAAACATTTAGTAAGCCTAGTATAAAAGGGAATGCCCTGCCGATAAAGCCTAATGCATGATGAATTGTCTAAGTTTTAACGAAGTTTATCAAAAAATTGCATATTAGGCACAGATTTTGCTGTATTTTCCGCCAGCACCACGCACGTATCAAAATTAAGCCGCACTGCTAAAATAAAAAATTTAAAGCCACTCACCATATTTAGCGCATATATGAAACAATGACAGCTAAACAACACTCAATAAATCCATACTTAACTATGTTCGACACACTGCCTTTAATTTTAATTCTACTGATCAGTTCCGTACTCGCGGTTGCACTGTTTCGTGCATTTAGATTACCTGCCATGTTGGCTTACTTTTTAGTGGGATTGGCATTAGGTCCGCATACTTTTGGCTTACTTCCTGACACTGAAGCCAACAGGGAGATTGCAGAATTCGGCATTGTGTTTTTGATGTTTAGTATCGGCTTGGAATTTAGTTTGCCACAGCTTTACGCCATGCGTAAAAAAGTATTAGGCTTAGGTGGCGCGCAGGTCATCATCACACTGGCTCTGACTATGGGGGTAGCCAAGCTTGCGGGGCTAAATTGGCCGGCCGCCTTTGTCGTTGGTACGGCATTAACCATGTCATCCACAGCGATTGTTTCTAAAATTCTGGCTGAGCGGATTGATTTAAACTCGCGACATGGTCGCCTGAGCATCGGCGTGCTGTTATTTCAAGACATTGCCGTAGTGCCAATTTTGGTGATGATTCCGGCGCTGGGTATCGCTAATGCCAACTTGGCAGATGTGCTGGGGCTGGCCATGCTTAAAGCTGTCGCCATGTTGCTATTTTTATTTACTATTGGCAAATGGCTGATTAACCCTTGGTTTAATTTAGTGGCTAGCCAACGCTCACGCGAGCTCTTTGTAATGAACGTACTGATGGTGACATTATTATTAGCGTTCGCCACCAAAATGGCAGGCTTATCCTACGCGCTAGGCGCATTCATTGCAGGGATGCTGATTTCAGAAACAAAATATCGCTATCAGGTGGAATCAGATATTTCGCCGTTCCGCGATATTCTGCTTGGGCTGTTTTTTATCAGCGTAGGCATGCTGTTAAACATACAGCAAATTATTAACAACATCGGCTTGGTTTTGTTAATTTTAGCGGCATTTATCTTTTTTAAAGCCGCTATTGTGGCTATGGTGGTACGTTTTGTAAAATACGAAGCTGGCGTAGCCATTCGCACTGGCGTGATACTGGCGCAAGCTGGTGAATTTAGCTTTGTGATTCTGGCTTTAGGGGCTGAACAAAAACTAATTAGCGGTCAGGCATTACAACTAGTCCTCGCAGCCTCGCTATTGTCTATGGTACTTGCACCCATCTTAATTCAATACAACGGACGCATTGCCAGAAAACTGGCAAGCAGCTACAGCCGAAATAGCGGTCAGGTAGTGCAAGAGATTGAAGATGCTGGCAAGCAGCTACATGACCACGTCATTATCTGCGGTTATGGGCGTAGCGGCCAGTACTTAGGGCGGTTTCTGAGAGAAGAAAACATTCCTTACATTGCACTGGATATTGACCCCACACGCGTTTTAGAAGCTGCAGCGGCGGGTGAAATGGTTATGTTTGGCGATGCTGCACGGCGTGTAGTACTTGAAGCCGCAGGCGGCGCACGCGCCAAAGCTTTAGTAATCAGTTATGCAGATAACCGTGCCGCGATGAAAATTCTACATATCGTGCAAGAAAGCTACCCGCAGTTGCCTGTGATTGTGCGCACGGTGGATGACTCCAATATGGAAACCCTGCGTGCAGCAGGTGCCGCAGAAGTGGTGCCTGAGATTTTAGAAGGTAGCCTGATGCTAGCTTCGCATGCGCTCATGCTACTTGGCGTGCCGCTTAACCGTGTGGTTAAACGTATTCGTTTATTTCGTGAAGAGCGCTATAAATTATTTAAAGGTTATTTTCATGGTATTTCAGATGTAGAAGAAGAAGCGCTAGAGAACCGACAAGTACGTCTGCACTCTGTCATTATTTCAGCGGGGGCTTATGCGATTGGTCGGCATCTTGGCGAAATACCATTAGATAGCTTTGAGGTTGAAATCAAATCCATCCGCCGTCCCAACTCTAACGGCGCCCAACTTTCACTCGAAAGCCCGCTCGCAGAAGGCGATGTTATTGTGTTGCTTGGTCAACCTGCCGGGCTAACCAACGCCCAAAATGCATTACTTACTGGGCGTGTAGCCACTAAATAGGAAACAAACCATTCGCTTATGGGCACCTCTATAAATACTAGTTTCTAAATTAGACAAGGCGCGAACAAAAAGTAATGACGCGGTATATGTTTGATATATAAGGAATTATTTTTTGTGAGCAACGCAGTATAATGACGAAAATTGTATTTATAGAGGTACCCTTATGACACATGTAATGATTATCGGTGGCGGCATCGTGGGCTGTATGACCGCGATGGAGTTGGTCAACAGAGGCTGTCGCGTCACCATAGTAGAACGCAACCAAATTGCCAGCCAAACCTCAGGCGAATCTTCATGGGCAGGTGGTGGCATTATTTTTCCGCTGTTGCCTTGGCAGTACTCTCAGGCTGTGAACAACCTGACCCGCGATGGCGCAAGCTTTTATCGAGAACTTAGCCAACGCTTGCAACTTGAAACAGGCGTAGATGCAGACTTTACACAATCAGGTTTTTTACTGCTACCCGCGTTTGACAAACATACAGCCGTGTCCTGGTGTGATAAAAACCAGGTGCCGGTACAGGCTGTTAAGGCCGCTGCTTTTAATGTGCAGTCGTTAAGTGGTGAAGATGCGCTGTGGCTACCCAGTATTTGCCAAGTTCGCCCGCCCTACCTGATGCAAGCCATGCGCAAATGGTTAGAACAGCACAATGTGACCATGTTAGAACATACACAACTGGCGCCACTGCAAGAAACACAGCAGCTCAACGAGTGGCGAACTGTTAACGGTGAAAAATTAAGTGCAGATAAATTTGTGGTCACCTCAGGCGCATGGAGCTTTGATTTACTCAAAGAAACTAGCGCTAAACTCAACATCAAACCAATGCGCGGGCAAATACTGCTCTATCAGCCTGACAAAAACCTTGAGCAAATGGTATATCGAGAAGGCTTTTACATGATTCCGCGCCTTGATGGCTACCTGCTTGCCGGTAGCACGCTCGAAGATGTAGGCTTTGATAATGGCGTTACGACAACCATACGTGATGAATTACGCTTAAAAGCAGAGGCTATTATGCCCGAGCTAAAAAACCAGCCTATTATCAAACATTGGAGCGGCTTACGGCCTGGAACACCAGAGAACCTGCCGACCATCAGCGCGCACCCTAGCATTAAAAACCTGTATCTAAACACTGGTCATTTCAGGTACGGCTTGACCATGGCGCCTGCCAGTGCCAAATTAGTGACGTCACTGATACTAGATGAACCCACTGAAATAGACGCTCAGCCATATAAATGCGCAATATAAAGCGCTGTTTAGTTGAGGATTTTTTGTGAGAAATTTTATGTTAACAGCTAATTTTAGATAAGCAGAAACAAGCACATCATGAGCCAATCTACAGACAGCCCAATTAAAAAAGAACATCCAAACCTCGATGCGGAAATTACCGAAAAACTGCGACAGTTCCGTGAAGTCATGTTGCAGCGTTTCAATGAACATACCGCAGGTAAAATGCCGCTGCCCCCAGAGCAATCACTATCATTACGCTCCAATATCTCCAAAATCACGGAGATGATAGAACCAGGCACTCAAGCAATGTGGCCTGAATACTCTTCAGCCGAGAAAGCTTATCTAGCAGAGCAAAGCGCCAATCACAAACGTGATGCCAACAATCTTGGGATTGCTTTACTGGGGCCGATGGCTAGCCCAGCAATACTGGCCAAGGAGTTAGGCGCACCAACTGAAACTGTTAGCGACCTGTTGCAGATAGGCTTCAACATCGCGGGGGCTAAAAGCCTGAGCGGCGCTGGGCGCACTAGCAATGCACGTGGTGTGATTGAACCTAAAGTTGAATTAGTAGCAATACATGCAAAAGATCAGGTTCATCAGGAACCCCAAGCTAAACCTGCTGAAAGTACTCCGCATACCCCACAAACCGCAACCAGCAATCTCATGAAAAATGTCATGCAGACTATCCCCAATGCACAAGAGGTTAAACCCATTCTGGATTGGTATCAGGCTGGAAAAGAGAGTTCTGTTGGGAAATATGATACTGGCAGACTTGCGGTACTCATGGAGCAGTATAGCGGCAAGGATGCTAAAACTATTGCCGAACTTGGCAGTGCTAAATCAATTGACACGCTGAAAAAAGAGTTCGAGCAACCGGGCAGAATATTCGAAGCCTATGATCGCCAGCATCGAGTGACCGTGGACATAATAGATTCTATTTCAACCAACGGAGAACTTGATCCCGCTAAGTTAGCAGAAACCCTTAAAGAAATCAGAGAAGGTCACTTTTTAACTGCAACTGATTTTGCGGCGCTAGAACTTGCTCGGGAGAAATATCATGAATATTATGTCAATAGTAGTGCTGGGGATGTAGTTCTCACAGCAAGAATATCAGGAATAAAAGATCAAGCCGTGTTAAATGATGTTGAGGCACACGCAAAAACTGTCGCCGAAAAAAATAGTCCGTATCAGCTACCTAAATCTTCTAATCATGATTTACCCCCTCCGGATAGGGGGCTCGAACCTTAGCCGCTAGCTTTAATCATTTAATATCCAAAAAAAATAAATACTTAAACAACAAACCTACTTTTGCTCATTTTTTGCTGCTGGCGAATCTAAACTCTCGACGGCTTTTAACCGCTCTTCAGCAATCGCTGATGCTGCGTTAATGTCACTAGTGACCTTATCAAGGATTTGTTTAGGTACCGCACCAACTTCGGCGGATGCTTGTTTTTGTTGCTCGCAGGCGCTTAACGAAAGTAAGCTTAACGCACAGAATAACCAGAATTTAGCCAATGCCTTCTCCTCTGTTTTCAAATGTTGCCAGCCTGATAATCACACTAACAACGCTTTTATGATTCTACACGCAGAACTACCATATTAAGCTAGCTACAAAACCGCTCACTTCTTTTTACCATTTTTGCGCATTTACCTGTACGTAGTTTTTAAGCATTGGTAAAATAGCCTGCTACGCAGGCGTTTTGACGTTTGAGATTAGCCTGCAAATTAGCGATTAAATGTTTGGTTTAATAATTTCAATACATTAGGATGCCGCATGCTGTTAATGATAGATAACTATGACTCGTTCACCTACAACTTGGTCCAGTATTTGGGAGAGCTTGGTGCAGATGTGTTGGTGTATCGCAATGATGAAATCGATTTAGCCAAAGTAGCCGCACTTAAACCTGATCATATCGTTATTTCACCGGGGCCCTGCACTCCAAATGAGGCTGGCATCAGTGTGCCGCTGATTAAAGAATTTGCAGGCAAAATTCCTTTGCTGGGCGTATGTTTAGGTCATCAAAGTATCGGTCAGGCATTTGGCGGCAACATTGTTCATGCCAAACAATTGATGCATGGCAAAACTTCACTCATCCATCATAAAAACATCGGCGTGTTCAAAGGCTTGCCTAATCCATACACCGCAACGCGCTATCACTCATTAGTCATAGAAAAAGAAACACTGCCTGACTGTTTAGAAATCACCGCCTGGACTGATGACGGCGAGATTATGGGCGTGCGCCACAAAACATTAGCGGTTGAAGGCGTGCAGTTTCACCCAGAGTCTATCCTCACTGAACACGGCCATGCGCTTTTGAATAACTTTTTGAAAGCCTGAAGCTGTGAACTATTCGCAAACACTTAATCATGTCATCAACGGTCAAGATTTAAGCTTTGATGCAATGCAAAACCTGATGCATCAAGTGATGGCGGGCGAGCTAACCGCGGTACAAATCGCCGGCATACTGGTGGCGCTTCGCATTAAAGGTGAAACTGTAGATGAAATCGCCGCTGCGGCAAGCGTGATGCGAGAACTCTCAGCCAAGGTGAGCATTCAGGACGCAACCCATTTAATAGACACCTGCGGTACGGGTGGTGACGGCATACAAACTTTTAATGTCTCTACCGTAAGCGCCTTTGTTGCCGCCGCCGCTGGCGCAAAAGTCGCCAAGCATGGCGGCCGCTCAGTTTCCTCCACCTGCGGCAGTGCCGACGTACTGGAAGTTTTAGGGGTCAATGTAAACCAAACACCTGAGCAAGTAGCGAATTGCGTCAATGACATCGGCTTAGGATTCATGTTTGCGCCGAATCATCATAGCGCAATGAAGCACTCAGCCCCAGTACGGCGTGAGCTCGGTGTGCGCACCTTATTCAATTTACTGGGTCCACTCACTAACCCTGCCAATGCTAAACGCCAAGTCATGGGGGTGTTTTCTGCTGCACTCACTGGCAAATTAGCACACGTGTTAAAGCAACTTGGCAACGAGCATGTACTGGTTGTTTGCGGCGCTGATGGTATGGATGAAATTTCATTTACCGGCGACACCTATGTGGCAGAACTTAAAGATGGGAAGGTAAGTGAATACACACTTAATCCAAAACAATTTGGGTTAGGCTTGCACGAATTAGCCAGCATACAAGTCAATGATGCCCATGCATCGAAAGCCATGATCTTAGACGTACTGTCTGGCAAAACAGGTGCCGCGAGAGATATCGTATTGCTCAATGCAGGCGCCGCTATTTATGTTTCCGGCATTGCAGCCAGCCTGCAAGCTGGCATCGCAATCGCGGCTGATATGCTCGATAACGGCAAAGCCATGCAAAAGTTGCAGCAGCTCATCGCAAAAACAAACGCATGAGTGTGATCACGCGACTTTTATTTGCCCTGTTTTTAGCGCTTGCTTTAGGCGCTTGCAAACAACCTGACGGCAATGCACAACCGCTAGAAATTAGTGTCACAGCTACTACTGACACTATTAACTCAGCGGTTGAACAAGCTTTTTCTGCAAAGCGTAGTGATGTACAAGTCAGCGGCAAGGGTACTGTTATCAAGCTTTTAGCGGATGATAACAAAGGTTCACGGCACCAAAAGTTTCTGGTAAAAATCAACGCCAAACAAACCCTTTTATTCGCGCATAATATTGACTTGGCGCCGAGAGTGCCACTGCAAATCGGCGATGAAATTACATTTAACGGTGAGTATGTATACAATCCGAAGGGTGGCGTTATGCATTGGACCCACCATGCCCCGCAAGGTGACCATGAAGCTGGATGGGTCATGTTGAATGGCCAAAAATATCAATAAGTTATAAATTAAAGTAGCGAAACCAATATGTCAGACATCCTGAATAAAATCATTGCCACCAAAAAAATTGAAGTGGCTACCGCAAAAGCACAAAAGCCGCTGGCTACTGTACAAGCTGAAGCCTCCACGGCCAGCCCTGTGCGCGATTTTGTCGCCAGTATTCGCGCCAAAGTCGCTAACGGCCAATCTGCTGTGATTGCGGAAATTAAAAAAGCCAGCCCGTCTAAAGGCATTATTCGTGCAGATTTTAAACCTGCAGAAATTGCAAAGAGCTATGAACAAGGCGGCGCAGCATGTTTGTCAGTGCTTACTGACGTTGACTACTTTCAAGGTTCGGCAGAGTACCTGAAGCAAGCGCGCGCCGCATGTAAGCTGCCAGTGTTACGCAAAGATTTTATGATTGATGCTTACCAGGTATATGAAGCACGTGCGATGGGTGCAGATTGTATTTTGCTGATTGCAGCTGCCATTGATTTAGCTAAAATGCGCGAATTAGAAACTATTGCCCACAGTTTGGGCATGGCGGTATTGGTTGAAGTGCATAATGGCGAAGAACTGGACCTTGCACTGCAATTAGATACCCCATTATTAGGCATCAATAACCGCAACTTGCGTACATTTGAAGTCACTTTAGATACTACGCTGGGGCTGCTTGCACGCATCCCCGCGCATAAAATCGTGGTGACGGAATCCGGCATTTTCACCCATGATGATGTTAGGTTGATGCGAAAAAATAACGTGCATACCTTCTTGGTAGGTGAAGCTTTTATGCGCCAGCCTGAGCCTGGAACAGAATTGGCAAAAGTATTTGCTTAAGCACTCTACCGCTACTAAATATCAGGAATCAATCATGAGCTACCCTTATTCTCGCCCACGTCGCATGCGTAAAGATGAATTCTCACGCCGTTTGATGCGTGAAAACGTACTCACCACCAACGATTTGATTTATCCCGTATTTGTTTTAGAGGGCGAAAATCGCGTAGAAGAAGTCGCCTCCATGCCTGGGGTAAAACGCCAAAGCATTGACGTGTTGCTTAAAACTGCAGCCGAATGTGTAGCGCTTGGTATCCCTGCCATCGCTTTATTTCCAGTAATTGATAATCAATATAAAAGCTTGGATGCCGCAGAAGCTTTCAACCCTGAAGGATTGGTACAACGCACTGTGGCCGCGCTCAAAGCCGCCTATCCTGAACTGGGCGTGATTACCGACGTGGCATTAGACCCTTACACCACCCATGGTCAAGATGGTTTGATAGACGACTCTGGCTATGTATTGAATGATGAAACGATAGAGGTACTGGTAAAGCAGGCTATCTCGCACGCCAATGCAGGCGCCGATATTGTTGCCCCAAGCGACATGATGGATGGCCGCATTGGACAAATTAGAGAAGCACTGGAAAGCACCCGTAACATCCACACAAAAATATTGGCGTACTCAGCTAAATACGCCTCAGCCTTTTATGGGCCATTTCGCGATGCAGTCGGCTCAGCAGGCAATTTAGGCAAAGGTAATAAATACACCTACCAAATGGATCCAGCCAATAGCGATGAAGCCATGCAAGAAGTCGCCTTGGATATTTCAGAAGGTGCGGATATGGTAATGGTAAAACCAGGCCTGCCATATTTGGACATTGTGCGCCGCGTGAAAGATGAGTTCGGCGTGCCCACCTATGCTTATCAAGTAAGCGGTGAATATGCCATGCTAAAAGCGGCAGCACAAAATGGCTGGCTGGATGAAAAATCTTGCGTGTTAGAAAGCCTGCTGGCATTTAAACGTGCAGGTGCCGATGGTATCTTGACCTATTTTGCCATGGATGTAGCGCGCTGGTTGAAAGCGGCTTAAACAAAGCCTATGATGAAACAGTCAAAAAATAAAGTATTGGAAATATCGTGGATGAAAATCTAGCCAAGCGCTTTCGCTTTTGCACGACATTACCTAGCATTCCTGCGGTTGCGATCAAAGTAATGGAACTCGCCAATGACCCATATACGGATATGATTCAGATTTGCAATCAAATCGCCTATGATCCTGCACTCTCCATTAAAATAATTAAAGCGGCTAACTCTCCTTTATATAAATCACGCCGCGCGCCAGATAACGTTCGCCAAGCTGTCAGCATGTTAGGTACCCATGCGGCAATTATGATTGCATTATCATTTTCATTAACAAGCTCGTTGATGAAACATGTTGGCAATAACGGTGCCAATAGCAATGCTTTTTGGCGCCGTACTATTTTATCTGCGCTCGCCAGCCGCGCACTTGGTGAGAAACTGGGTTACAAAACACCTGATGATTTATTTTTAGCCGCCTTATTGCAGGATATTGGCATTCTTGCTTTTGACGCGATGATGCCAGAAGAGTATGCCCCTGTTTTTACTGCCGCCACCAGCCATGATGCACTATTGCAAGCAGAGAGAGCCACTTTTGGTGCCGGACATGATGAAGTAGGTTATGCGTTGCTTAAGCGCTGGGGTCTGCCGGATTATATTACAGTCGCATGCCTTGCCAGCCATGGTAAACCGGGGCCCAACGATTCTGAATCCATTATCACTGGCTGTGTTGCTGCATCGGGCTATATTGCCGACTGTTTTTTGAACCCAAAAGCTGAAGGTGCTGTTGCCGCTGCGGCTAATGCGGCTGAAAATTGGCTGGGGCTAGACAGTGCCGCATTAACAGAAATCATCGAGATTATAAAAATAGGCCTACATCCGGTAGAAGAGCTATTTGAAATCAGCATCATTCATCCTTCTGAGCTCAATGGTATTATCGCTGAGGCCAAAGAGTTACTAGAGATGCATACGTTTATCAAGATGCGTGACCTCGAAGAAGAATCCCAACGTGATGCGCTCACCGGCGCCTATAATCGTGGTTATTTTGATAACGCATTGCAACGCGAGTTTGATTTATCAAACAGGCAGGGTCTGCCATTCACGGTAGCGATGATTGATATTGACCACTTCAAGCAAGTCAATGATAAATATGGTCACCCAGCTGGAGACGCCATTTTGGTTGCCGTAGTGCGCGAGATTTTTGGGCAGATTCGCCAAGATGACATCTTTGCGCGCTATGGCGGTGAGGAGTTCGCCGTTATTTTACCGGGTACATCACTGCTGTCCTCAGCCAAATTATTAGTGCGGCTTAAAGATAGCGTCGCTAACATTGCTCACGAACATGAAGATGGTAGCATTATCAAAGTCACGGTATCGATCGGCGTAGTTTCTAATATGGATGGCGGCCAACGCTTTGAGCATCACGCTGATTTAATACGTGCAGCTGACCAAGCGTTATACGCGGCCAAATATGCGGGTAGAAACCAAATTGTGGTGTGGAATAAATCGCTACCCTCGGTTTATTAGACCGATTTAGCCTCTGCAAGCAATGATTTTACGCCTTCGGTATTGAGCCGCTCGGCATTACTTCCATCCGCCGAGCGTTTAGTTGCAACTCTAATATCATCAACTTCAAACACGCTCAGCTTAATTAAACCAGCAACGGTCTCCAGTGTAAAAACAGGCACTGTTTTTCGAAAATCGCCTTTTTTATCACGCTTGCCGTCATTCAAAACGCGATAAGATTTTTCATTCACATCAAACGGAATTTTCTGATTAAGCAAAAACATTTCCACGTCTTTGATGCTATCTGCAAATAGATGAATATGCGTCTCGGAAAGTAGCCCCGCAGTGCCATCTAACACCGATCCAGTTAAATGTGGATTGAACCTGTCTAGCAGCTGCATGGTAAACAGCGCATTTTTACGTAATTCACGTAAATTTTCTGGTTGCTCGTCACTTAAAAAAAGCGAGCTGTACAGTTTGAGCTCGTGTTCAATCTCTGCATTTGAGGGCAATACGCTGTTATCAATGGCACCAAGTTGGCGCCCAGCTTTCTTTTTAGCATAGGCAAAGTCAGAAATACCGTCTTCAGCCATCATGCGGGCGGCTTGTTGTGCGACCAGTTGCCGCAAGTGCTGTAAGTTTTCTTTTGACATTTTTTGTGAATAAAGAAGAAATAGGGTAACGAAGCGCCTGATGCCCACCATCCGAGATAAATGCACAACATTAGAAAATTAAACGCGCCTAATAATGGAATGGACGCCCACGTCCTAAAACGGCATCAAAGTGCCAAAGTAACGGTTCTATAAACCACTTAATTAGAAAGAGGCGTCCAAATCCGAGTTTAAGCTAACCCTTAATTTTAATATCTAACTGTTTTAATTTTCGATATAAATGCGTACGCTCCAAGCCCGCTATTTCAGCTAACTTACTCATATTGCCCGTTACATTTTTAATGTGATAAGCAAAATAACGTCGCTCAAAATCGTCACGCGCCTCTCGTAACGGCTGATTATAATGCGTAAGCCCTTCTGCATTCGTATCCGTCGTACTTGAAATTTCAACGCTTTGTACCTTAGGGTCCGCCTGCGTCGCATCGTCAAACTGATGCAACACTCTCTTGACGTCTTCTAATGTGATTTTTTCACCCAAGCTGGTTTGAATCAAGTTGCGGACCACTGCATCCAACTGCGCTAAATCTCCAGGCCAGCTTGCATTGCGCAATGCATTTAATGCCGCAATATCAAACTCTCG
Organism: Methylotenera sp.; assembly: GCA_013141495.1. Lineage (GTDB taxonomy): Bacteria > Pseudomonadota > Gammaproteobacteria > Burkholderiales > Methylophilaceae > Methylotenera. Next base: position 35,589 of record JABFQV010000011.1, read on the forward strand.
ATAAGGGATATCTGCCAGCTCAAATTGCAAGTTGGCAATGGCAATGGCCAACTCTGGAATGTCTTCTTTATGCTCTTCCAGCGCTGGTACACGTAATGAAACCGCCGACAAAATTTGTAATAGATTATGGTCAAATAAGCCTTCAGCCTGTAATTTAGGTAGGTTTTGGCTAGTGCCGCACACTACGCGCACATTGTATTTATCTGCCTTTGTAATCAACAACAGTAAGCCTTTTTGCTCAGTCTTATTGAGCTCAGCTATTTCTGCAATATAGACCACACCCTCTCGACCCTGCTCTAAAATATCCAAGGGTGCGTTAACTAATTTACCTAACTCAGTGAGTTGCAGCCATGGTGTATCAGCGTTATGCAAAAAGCGTGCGCATAACTCAGCACCACCGCCTTTGGGGCCGATAAATAATACCGGGCTGGGGCTATCGTTTGCGCTGGTGGCTATTTTATCTAAACGCTCTTTTAACACTAATATGATTGGGCTTTTGCCCAAGTTAGCCAAGCTCATTTCAGATTTTGGTAGCTGCTCACTATGCTTTAATGCAGCGGCCACCGTTTTTAATAGTTTTTGTAGCGCGATTGGTTTTTCTAAAAAATCAAAGGCACCAATACGCGTTGCCTCAACCGCAGTATCAATCGTGCCATGGCCCGACATCATCACTACCGGCATGGTCAGTAGGCCGGCATTGGCCCACTCTTTCAGTAAGCTAATGCCATCACAATCGGGCATCCAGATATCGAGCAACACCACGTCTGGGCGCTCCTGCAAACGTAATGCACGGGCAGCGGCAGCATTCTCAGCTAAATCAACACGATAGCCTTCATCATGCAAAATGTCGCTTAATAATTCGCGTATGCCTATTTCATCGTCAACGACTAATATATGTTTTGATGCCATGCTGTTTTTCAATCTATCAATGTAGTCTTGGAAGCCTTGCTCAACTTAACAGTGGAATGCTAATGGTTACAATTGCACCGGTTTCATTGGCATCGCTTGTTGTTGCCAATGAAACAGGCGATGCATTTTCAATTTTAATACTGCCTTTATGTTCTTCAATTATTTTTTTTACAATCGCCAAACCTAGCCCGGTGCCATGAGGTTTCGTGGTCATGTAAGGTTCAAAAATATGCGACATCATGTCGGCAGAAAAACCAGTACCATTATCTTGCACGGTTAGCACCATTAAGTGATCCACTAGTGCGGTTTTTACAACAATCACGGGAGATAATGCTGTTGCAAGCGCATCTTGTGCATTTTGCAGCAAGTTATGCAGTACTTGGCGCAACATGGTGCCATCTCCTCTAATCGTACAAGCTTGCGTTGCCAGTGACAATTCTATTTTAATTTTTGGCAAATCATAAAGTGACACCACCTCACGAATCAAGGCGTTTAAATCCAGTTTATCTAAATGCGGTGCTGGCGAACGCGCATACTCACTAAATTCGTTCACCATTTTCTTTAAGGCATCAACTTGATTCACAATGGTGGCCGTTGAACGTTTTAACATTTCAGCATCGGCCACATCTAATTTACTAACCAATTTATGCGCCATGCGCTCTGCCGATAATTGTATCGGTGTGAGCGGATTTTTGATTTCATGCGCCAAACGCCTTGCCACCTCTCCCCACGCGGCGTCACGTTGCGCCTGCACCATGGCAGTCGCATCGTCAAATACGGCGACATAACCGCCATCCGGAAGACGGGTGCCACGCAATGTAATAATTTGCTTACCTTGCGCAGTCGCTAATTCAATTTGCGTTTGCGCATCGTCTTTTTGCCCATTCTTAACACTCGCATCTTGCTGGCTATTGATGGCAATCGCTTCAAAAAAGTTAGCCAACTGCGCCTGCTTAGCGATAATTTTATCCGGCGTAAAACCCACGTACCCTTCTAACGAAACGCCCAGTATATTCACTGTGGCTTCATTAAAAGTACGCAACTCCCCGCGCTCGTTTAATGCCAACACACCGGAAGACAAATGCGCCAAGATGGTTTCTAAATAACCACGTGCCGCCTCAACCCGCGCACGGTTTCTATCTGCCGCTTTGGTCGCATCGCCTAATTGCTGTGTCATGCTATTAAAAGACTGCACCAACACGCCTAGCTCATCTTTACCATGTGCCGGCAACATGGTGCTGTAATCACCACTGGCAATCGCTTTAGTACCTTCAGCTAATACCGTTAGCGGCGCAGATAACCTGCGACTTAACACAAAAGCAATCGCCACCGCTGTTAGCATCGCCAACATCATCACTAAAGTTAGCGTGAGCGCGAACACCTCCCTTAAGGCGGTACGACTGTATGATAACTGCTGGTACTCTTGATACACATCTTGCACCGCCTCTGCAGTGGTTGCCAAAGACTTAGGCACTGGTTGCAATAACTGTAAAATTCGCGTTTCACCTGCAATAGCCTGCACACTGATGGGCGCTAATACGCGCAAAAACAATCCCTTGCCCGCAATTGGCTCAATGTTGCCGTAAATGCGCAAACGCGCTTGCCTTAACTGCGTCACGCTGGGTAGCTCCGGCAAAAAGCTCGTAGAATCACTGCTGGAAACCGCTAAAATTCTACCTTGTGGCGTCAGCAAGGTTACGTCTTGAATACCGCTTTTTTCACGTAAATCATTCAACATGGAAAAGTGCGTATCTGCCGGCTGAAAGGCGAGGCTAGTAGCCATGCTTTCACCTTTTTCTTTTACATCCGCCAGCATAATATCTAAAGCGGTTCGGCCCAGATTTAACCCGCCTTCAAGTGCCGACTCCACTTTGACGTTAAACCATGACTCAATTGAGCGCGTTAAGAAATTTACCGAGACCACGTAAACGATTAAACCCGGAATAAATGCCATCAGCGCGAATGAGCCTAACAGACGTAGCGTAAAACGGCTACCCATGACGCGCTCGCGGATATTGCGATATAAATTAAAAAGCTGAACCGCAATCAGCGTAATCAGCAATACCGCTAATGTGATGTTTAATGCGACTAACAGCGTGTAATACTCACCTGATGCCGCAGTACTTGCGCTCGCATTTGATAGCAAATACAGCAACAACGTGCCTAGCACAGCACTGGCGAGTACGATGTATTTCATTTAAACAAGTTGGGTGACCATGCAAAACGCTGCGAAGTCATTTCCCAATCCTCAGCACCCATCGCCTCTGCCTGCAAAGCTTTGGGTAGTTTTTTATGGTCTAGGCGCATCAACAATAGCGCCTGGTAGCGTTCGCCCTTATCGACGTGTGCTTTTTGAAATACTTTTAAATCCTGGATAACTGATAAATCCTCGATGGCCTCATCCAGACTCGCGTAACTTCTTTGTTGCTCATTGCGAGCAATAATATATTGTCGCGTCAGCGCATGATAACTCAAGCTCACCTCCTGCACTGTGGTGACAATCTCATCATCAAACCAGTACTGGCGAGGCGAGCGCAATTGAAACTCTATCAAAAAATTAAAAGTAAATCCTTTAAGAATCGCTTTTTCCATCTCTGGGCTAAAATTGATTTCAGCGTCCGCATTCAGTAAATAGTCATCTTCATACACAATTAAATTGGCGCTTCTAATATGCAGGCTATTGCCAGCCGCAAACGACAAATGCGCAAATAACACCAAACCTACAATGCTAAATAGCTGTTTAATTCTTTTGCAATAGCGCATAAAAAAAGCCGTCATGTGCGTTTGATGGAATAAGCTGACCATTGATATGCGTGATATTTGCCTGTGGATTGTTAAGTGCGGTATCCAAAGGCAACTGGCTAGCATCTGTATGATTTTTTAAAAACTGATCAATCTGCCTTTGGTTTTCTTCATCAAAAACAGAACACGTTACATAAAGCAATTGCCCACCTTGTGCCAACATCTGCCATAAATTTGGTAATATTTTAGCCTGTTGTGCGACAAAAGAAGCCACATCCGACTCTCGGCGTAACCATTTAATATCTACATGGCGCCGCACAATGCCAGATGCAGTACACGGCACATCAGCCAAAATTCTATCGAATGGTTTGCCATCATACCAGTCAGTGGCTGCGGCATCTCCCACCAACAGCGCGGCTTTTAAATTCAACCGATCAAGATTACTTTGCACCCGTTGCAAACGGGTTTCATCGCTATCCAAAGCGGTCATCTGTACCTCGGCCAACTCCAGAATATGCCCAGTTTTTCCACCGGGTGCGCAACAGGCATCTAACACGCGCATATCAGCTTGCACATCTAACAACTGCGCTGCCAACTGCGCACCATAATCTTGCACAGAAACCACACCATCGGTAAAGCCTGGAATTTTATCAACGGCAATCGGTTTTTTAAGCTCCACGGCTTGCGCACCAAGGTGGCTAGCCTCAAATTCCTGACGCGCTAATAATTGCAAATAGTCATGTACACTGATTTTTTTGGTATTTACACGAAGTGTCATCGGCGGATGCTGGTTACCAATCGCCAAGATGTTTTGCCAGTGCTCAGAATATTGGGTTTTGAGCTTGTTTATCCACCACTGCGGATAAGAATAAGTCGCCACTTCATTGGTTTTAGATTGCACATTCAGCACTTCTTTTTGCCGTAAAAAATTACGCAAAATTGCATTCACCAAGCCCTTGGCCCAACTTTTTGCCATTGGCCTTTTAAGCTGGCTAACCGCGTGCACCGCCTGATTGACCACGGTAAATGCATCCGCTTTGTCATGCAGCAACTGATAAATCGCCACTAATAACACGGCGTGAAGACGCTCATCGGTGAGCGGTTTTTCTAGCAACTGTTTTAAATAGGTATCAATCTCGCCATAAAAGCGCAAAGTGCCATAGCTCAAATCTGCGGCAGCCCCTTTTTGTTGTGGCGTAGCCGCTGGAAATAACGACAATGCAGCAGGCAAAGCTAAGGTAAGGTTGCGACCTGAAAACACTTGATGCACAGCATCAGCGGCGATAAGTTGAGAAATATACAAATAAGACTTTCTTAATTTAAAGATATTGATTAAGCCTTGATTTTACTTGATAAACGCCGCGGTGGGTGCTTATTACGTCAGTGAAACTTGGCGCTTTTACAATCGCAAGCTACCGTGCCAGAGATGGTTCGTCAATTTAAGTTATATGAGGGGGAGGCGATCTGAACGTCTATGCCAGTTTGAATGCGGCCACTTGATTAAGTTGATTGCGGTCGCTTAATTTTCACCCGGGTCTAAACGACCATCGCCCTCAACCGCGCCACCCGTTCCGCTGTCTTAGGATGCGTACTAAACAAGCTATCGAACGAAACGCCTGACAACGGATTGATAATCATCATTTGCCCTGTTTCCGGATGCGCTTCTGCAGTTTGATTGGTAATTTGATGCGCATAATGATGAATTTTCTCTAGTGCGCTCGCTAACGCGTTCGGATCACGGCTTATTTCAGCGCCGGCTTTATCCGCCTCAAATTCTCGGGCACGTGAAATTGCCATTTGAATTAGCGACGCGGCTAATGGGGCTAAAAACATGAGCAATATGCCAATAATTGGATTTACGTTACGTTCGCCGCTACCATTACGGCCGCCACCAAACAGCATGCCAAATTGGGCAATCGACGCAATGGCACCCGCCATCGTTGCTGAAATCGTTGAAATTAAAGTGTCACGGTTTTTTACATGGGCTAACTCATGCGCCATGACCCCGCGCAATTCGCGCTCACTTAAAAGCTGCATAATGCCTACCGTGGCTGCCACCGCAGCATGTTCCGGGTCGCGCCCCGTTGCAAATGCATTCGGTTGACTTTCGTTAATCACATACACCTTAGGCATCGGCAGTTGTGCATTTTCGGCCAGTTGTTTAACCGTTTGGTAGTAATGGTGAAATTGACTATTGTCAGCGCCAACCTCCTGCGCACCGTACATTTTCAGCACCGCTTTGTCTGAAAACCAGTAAGCATAGGCGTTCATTGCGGCAGCAAACATTAACGCAATCATCATGCCATTTCCGCCACCCAACGCTGCGCCTACCGTACCAAATAAAGCAACAATCGCCGCCATTAAAATGGTTGTTTTTAACCAGTTACCTAACATGTTTCATCCTTCGAAACTAATCGACAAGCTTAAGATGGCGACAATCTACAAAAAATCAATCCTACTCAACAACGTCAGTGAACACTTCACCTGCCTGTAAGTGATGGCCCTGTACAAAAGCAGGTGCACTTAAACGCTTGCCTCCCGGCGCTTGCAGTTCGGTAATATGTAATACACCCTCGCCGCACGCCACCCGCACGCCATCATGCACACTAACAATTTCGCCCGCCTTGGCGTGAACCGAATTGGTTGGCGCTACATCAGCGGTTGCCATCCAGATACGGCACACCTCGCCACGCAAATAGCTTTGCGCCACTGGAAACGGGTTAAAAGCGCGTATTTGCCGCGATATTTCATGCACACTCTTTTGCCAATCAATGGCAGCCTCAGATTTTTCAAGCTTATGTGCATACGTCACCAAGGCTTCATCTTGCGGCGTGGCCGGCAGCGCAGCGTTTGTTGCTAAGGTTGCCATCGCTGCGACCATTAGTTCTGCGCCCATTTTACTGAGAACATCATGCAAAGTTTGTGTAGTATCGGTATCTGTAATCGGCACCACACCTTTACAAACCATCGCGCCCGCATCTAAGGCCGGAACGACCTCCATAATAGTCACGCCGGTTTCTGCGTCACCCGCCAATATTGAGCGATGAATCGGTGCTGCGCCGCGCCAACGCGGCAACAACGAGGCATGAATGTTATAGCAACCAAAGCGCGGCATATTTAAAATAACAGTCGGAATAATCAAGCCATAAGCGGCAACAATCATCACATCGGCATTCACTTGTTCAATTTGCGCCTGCACTGCTGCATCTTTTAGCGTTTCTGGCTGAAACACAGGCAAAGCATGTTGTGTTGCTAGCACTTTAACTGGACTCGCCTTTAACTTCATTCCACGTCCTGCGGGACGGTCTGGCTGGGTAAGCACCATTACGATTTGATGGCCTGCGTCAATAAGCGCGGCTAAAGCAGGGACAGCAAATTCAGGGGTACCCGCAAAAATTATGTTCAATGTTGTGACCTTTATACAAATGACGTGGCTGTAAATGACATGGCAATAAATTAAATAGCGCGGTGATGCTTCAGCATTTTATTTTTAATGCGGCTACGCTTAAGCGGAGACAAATACTCAACAAATACCTTGCCTAGTAAGTGGTCAATTTCATGCTGAATACAAACGCTCAACAGGCCGTGTGCTTCTAATGTAAATAGCTTGCCTGTTGCATCCAACGCTTCCACTGTCACTTTTTCTGCCCGTGTCACATTTTCATACACACCAGGCACCGACAAGCAACCTTCCTCATACTGTTGCTCACCATCTTTTGAAGTGATTTTAGGATTGATAAACACTTGCAGTTGATCTTTAGTTTCGCTGGTGTCAATAATCAGCAACTGTATATGCCGATTCACCTGTGTTGCCGCCAACCCTATTCCAGGTGCGGCATACATCGTCTCTGCCATATCATCAATCAAACGACGTAATGTGGCATCCACATCTTTCACTGGCTTGGCTACGGTGTGTAAGCGCGGGTCTGGATAGTTAAGAATATCTAAAATTGCCATAAAAACTCATTATATTTATCTATTTATCTGTCTGTAAAAATTCAAATCTATTATAAATCCACGGCTTTTTCCATAAAAGCTTGATTGTTGAATGAATTACGTGCTAAATTTAACGTAAATTCACGGTATGCGCGCGTGTATTATTTGCTTCAACCGCATATCCTCTCAATGCATTTTTGACTGAGGTCATCAATCTATGTTCCGCATTATTATAACGCTGCTGATGTTTTGTTGCTTAAGCTTCCGTCTCAATGCGCAAGAAGTTGCGCTTAAACCTAACCATCCTGATCGTCATGTTGTTGTTAAAGGTGATACTTTATGGGGTATTTCAGGCAAGTTTCTAAAAGATCCATGGTTGTGGCCAAAAGTTTGGCAGTTAAATCGCGCCCAAATTAAAAATCCTCACTTAATTTATCCCGGTGATGTGGTTTTTCTCGATATGAGTAGTGGTAAGCCAGAATTAAAACTGCTACGCGAAACCATTACGTTACAACCAGGCGCTGTGATAGAACCCTTAGAAAAAACGGCTATCTCAACCATCCCCCTCAATGTCATTGCACCATTTTTGAGTCAGCCACTGATTATTGAAAAAGACCAATTGGCAGAGTCACCAAGAATCATTGCAGGACAAGATAATCGCGTTGTTTTAAGCCCTGGCACACGTGTTTATATCAATAAAATTGAAGAAGGCGATGGACTCAATTGGTTTGTTTATCGGCCAGGCAATGACTTAGTTGACCCTGATAGTAAAGAAGTTCTAGGCGTTGAAGCCACTTACCTGGGTGATGCTAGAGTCACAAAATATGGTGAGCCGGCAAGTGCCGACATCACAAAAGCTAAAGAAGAAATTTTCACCAAAGATAGATTAGTCCCTAGCGGCGATGAAGTCATTGCTAATTTCGTTCCCCACGCCCCTGACACAGAAATTACCGGCCGCATTATTAAAATTTATGGCGGCGTAGCAGAGGCCGGGCCACAAAGCATTGTGTCTATCAGTCGCGGTAGCGCCGATGGTATTGAAGTGGGACATGTGTTGGCAATCAGCCGTTATGGTCGCGTGATTAAAGACCCTGAGCCACAAAAAGAATCCGATGAACAAAAACAGGCAAAGGCCAATGCAAAGCCAAAACTCAAAGAATTAAACTTTGACGTGTCACGTGATGCAGACGGCAAGCCTGTCGTTAATTTTGAGAAAAAATCTGAAAATACAAGTGGATTAGTACTTGAACCCGGCATGATTAAATTACCAGATGAGCGTGTAGGCTTACTCATGGTATTCCGCGTATTTGACCGTGTATCTTATGGCTTGATTATGCAGGCATCTGAGCCAGTCAATACCTTAGATACCGTAAAAACACCGTAATTTTTTAATGGCTAACGGTAGCGAAGTCCACTACGACCAGACGCTCGTAGAAAAGTCGCTGTGGATTAGCCTTGGTAATATTCGCGGCGTAGGGCCACAAACGTTTTGTCAGTTACTTAATGTTTTTGGTAGCCCCAGCCATATTTATGCGGCAAGCCTTAAGCAATTAAAAGAAGTCGTTTCAGATCAAATTGCTTGCGAAATCAATCAAGGTGTTAATCACGATGCCTTGGCTGATTCTCTACACTGGCTTTCTCTTGCCAGCAATCACCTCGTTACACTTGCGGATGCCGAGTATCCGCAAGCTTTACTTGAAATTGCCGATCCTCCGCCTTTCCTGTATGCAAAAGGCAACCTCGCACTACTCAATCAACCTAGTATCGCCATCGTTGGTAGTCGCAATGCTTCTGTGCAGGGCGAAAAAAATGCCGAGGCTTTCGCCCATGATTTATGTGGCTATGGCTTATGCATAGTAAGTGGCCTAGCGCTAGGCATTGATGGCGCAGCACACCGTGGCGCGCTCAAGGCGGGCGGCGCTACCATTGCCGTTGTGGGCACTGGACTTGATATTGTTTACCCCGCTAAACATCGTGATTTAGCGCACCAGATTGTAGAACGCGGGCTTGTTGTTTCTGAGTTCGCATTAGGTACACCATCAAAACCGCAAAATTTTCCTAAACGTAATCGTATTATCAGCGGGCTTAGTTTAGGCTGTTTAGTAGTAGAAGCTAATTTACAAAGTGGCTCACAAATTACAGCACGAATGGCAGCTGAACAAGGTCGTGAAATTTTCGCTATTCCCGGCTCGATACATTCACCAATGTCTAAAGGATGCCACCAGCTGATTAAGCAAGGGGCTAAGTTAGTCGATTGTTTACAAGACATCGCTGAAGAACTTAAACTTAATGAAAAATTAAATCAGTTAGAAAATGAAACTGTTGCCAAAGCCAATAGGCCCGATAGCAGCAAAGAGGAAAACTCTAGTAACTTAATCGTCAAAATAATGGGGTTTGAAGCCATGACTTTAGAGCAAATTGTGACGATAAGCGGCTTGACGGTAAGTGAAGTTTCATCCATGCTTATGTTACTAGAACTTGAAGGAAAGCTAGCCAGCCTAGCAGGAGGTCAATACCAGAAAATTGTGTAATTTGTAATTTTAGAAGTTTGCATAAACCATCTCACTTAAGTTAAAAATAATTTAAAGGACAAAAATCATGTTTGAAGTATTGGTTTATATGTTTGAAAACTACATTGATACGCAATTTAGACCTGACGAAAACACCTTATCTAAAGAGCTGTTTGCCGCAGGTTTTGATGAAGAAGACATTAACGGTGCATTTGATTGGTTTAATCAACTTGAACTGATGACCGACAAGCCAGAATTGTTTGAAGCTGCTCATCACGCCAATACCCGTATTTTTACCGAGACTGAGCTTAAAAAGATCTCTGGCGAGAGCATCGGTTTTATTCTGTTTTTAGTACAAGCCAACATACTCAACACCGCAGAGCGCGAGCTGGTATTAGAGCTGGCTATGAATTTACCGCAACTGGAAATCAGTATCGATGAAATGCGCTGGATTGTACTGATGACCACTTGGGGTGCGAGCAAATCTGGCCCGGATAAGACCAAAGAATATTTATTTATTGAGGATGTGTTGCTTAACAAACAAAAACCTACCCTACATTAAGTATGTGGGTAGGTTTGTTGTTGATCAAAAAAAGGTGGTAGGGTCGTTGATAAACAACCGTTTATCACTCACTGATATTGTGAATGATATTACTAATGGTGCCCGCTTGGTTTAAGGTATAAAAGTGCAGGCTTGGTGCACCCCAAGCTAACAATGTGTCACACAGTTCGCTCACCACATCTATACCAAAAGCGCGTAATGACGCCATGTCATCACCATACTCTTCAAGGCGCATTTTCAGCCAGCGCGGAATTTCCGCACCGCAAATACTAGAAAAACGTGCCAATTGGGTGATGTTATAAATCGGCATAATGCCAGGCACAATCGGAATCGCAATCCCTAATGCGTCACATTGCTCCACAAACCTGAAATATGCATCAGCATTATAAAAATATTGGGTAATGGCTGAGTTAGCCCCCGCATCCACCTTGCGTTTTAAATTTTGTAGATCTGCCGCTGGCGTTCTGGCTTCAGGATGAAACTCTGGGTACGCCGCCACTTCAATATGAAAATGATTACCTGTCTCGCCACGGATAAACTGCACCAACTCAGAAGCATAGCGAAAATCACCCGCACTTACCTCACCTGACGGGATATCGCCACGTAAAGCCACCAAACGCTTGATGCCTTGCGCTTGGTAGGCATGTAACAAATCGCGTATTTCGTCTTTACTGGATGATATACAAGAAATATGCGGCGCGGCCTGAAAGCCTTCACGCTGAATTTCCAGCACGGTGTCCATGGTTCTATCACGGGTTGAACCACCCGCGCCAAACGTCACGGAATAAAACTCAGGGTTAAACTTGGATAATTGCGTCCGTGTTTCGCGCAGTTTATCCATGCCTTCTGCGGTTTTAGGCGGAAAAAACTCAAAGCTCAGCCCAAGTTTATTAGGCGACGTTTCCATTTGTAATTCTTTTTCTGTCATGGTCTATTTATCTTCAATAAAAATCGCGGTTAACAGCCAGGAAAACACGCTATAAACTATTGCACCAATAATCCCTGCCATCAGCGTTCTAACCTCAAAACCTTGCAGCCAATGACCAACCGTATAAAACAATACGCCGTTAATCACCAAAATAAAAAGCCCCAACGTTAATATCGTTATCGGCAAGGTTAATATAACAAGGATCGGCCTAATCAACATATTAACCAAACCGATAACCAATGCGGCTACCAAAGCTGCAGTAAAACCGGCCACATGAATGTTTGGCACAAAGTACGCCACTGCAAACAGCGCTAGCGCGTTTAACAACCAAACCAGCAATAATTTCATGTGACCTCTTTTACTTTAAAATAAACTAGTAACGATAAGTATCTGGCTTATAAGGGCCTTGCTTCGATACGCCAATATAAGCTGCCTGCTCATCGGTAAGCGTCGATAATTGCGCATTGAGTTTTTTCAATTGCAATACAGCCACTTTTTCATCCAAATGTTTAGGTAAAGTATAAACGCCCACTGGATAGTTTGCAGTTTGCGTAAACAACTCGATTTGCGCAATGGTTTGATTAGCAAACGATGAACTCATCACATAACTTGGGTGACCGGTGCCGCAACCTAAATTCACTAAACGGCCTTTTGCCAACAAGATAATCTTTTTGCCATTAGGGAAAATCACGTGATCTACTTGTGGTTTAATTTCATCCCACTCATATTTCTCTAGTGATGCAACGTCAATCTCATTATCAAAATGGCCGATATTACATACAATCGCCTGATCTTTCATTTTGGCCATGTGGTCATGTGTAATCACGTGATAATTACCGGTACAAGTCACAAAAATATCGCCATATTCTGCCGCATAGTCCATCGTCACGACACGGTAGCCTTCCATCGCTGCCTGCAATGCGCAGATTGGGTCGATTTCAGTCACCCAAACTTGGGCAGAAAGCGCGCGCAAAGCTTGTGCAGAGCCTTTACCAACATCGCCGTAACCTGCAACGATGGCCACTTTACCAGCGATCATAACGTCAGTTGCGCGTTTAATCGCATCCACTAAACTCTCACGGCAACCATATAAATTATCAAATTTAGACTTAGTAACTGAATCATTCACGTTGATTGCCGGAAAAGCCAATTTACCTTCTTTATGCATTTGATACAAACGATGCACGCCAGTGGTGGTTTCTTCAGTCACACCGATAATTTGCGCCAAGCGTACTGAATACCAAGTTGGATCTGTTTTTAATTTGGCTTTAATGGCGTCGAATAAACAGATTTCTTCCTCGCTTGTTGGGTTTGCAATCACAGATAAATCTTTTTCTGCGCGTGTGCCAAGGTGTAATAACAAGGTTGCATCGCCGCCATCATCCAAAATCATATTGGTGAATACGGGTTGCCCAGCTTGATCATTCGCCCATTCAAAAATACGGTGCGTATAATCCCAGTATTCAGTCAGCGTTTCGCCTTTAATGGCAAAAACCGGCGTGTCGCCAGCCGCAATCGCGGCGGCGGCATGGTCTTGCGTTGAGTAGATGTTGCATGACGCCCAACGTACATCGGCGCCTAAATCTTTGAGCGTTTCAATCAATACCGCAGTTTGAATCGTCATGTGCAGACTGCCAGTAATGCGTGCGCCCTTGAGCGGTTGTGCTTTGGCGAACTCTTCACGAATAGCCATTAAACCCGGCATTTCTGTTTCAGCAATGGCAATTTCTTTGCGGCCAAATGCCGCTAAGTTGATATCGGCAATTACATAATCTTTAAAATCAGTCACAATATTCATTCCTCGAATGTGTGTGACCGGGGGGGAAGGGGTGTTAATACTAAGAGACTTAACGCTTATCTCACCCTTATCCCGTGCCGGGCACGGTTAATATAGGTGAGCGTCGTTTGTTGCATTGTTCTGAGCCTAGGAGGCTGTATAAAACCAGCAGCTCTCGCAACGCTCCTCAGAATGATCTGGATTATACGCGATATTTTTTTAAGCACAAATATCGCTATAGTAAAGTTAAAGGAAATCTAGATAAATTATTGGGGTAATAATTATTGCGCCCATAATTTATCAACGTCTGTGATACCCCAAAGCGCCGGACTTTCATGTCCAATAATTGAATCTTGCGCACTTGGGCTAGATAAATCCAACACTTCTACCGGCAAGCGCGTTTTGGACTTTGTTGAAAAAAATACTTTTAAAATAGGCGTTAATAAAGACTTGGGGCTTTGGTCAACTACAACTGCTAAACGACCAGACTTTAACTTCACCATAGAGCCTATTGGATAAATACCGACACTTTTCACAAAAGCTTTAAATACACGATCATCAAAATGGTCTGCCCATTGCGCCATGCGCTGCAGAGATACTCCAGGCTCCCAGCCGGCTTTATAGGGGCGATTAGAAGTAATGGCATCATAAACATCGCAAACTGCCCCCATTTTTGCAAACTGGCTAATTTCATCCGCTTTTAATTGGTGCGGATAGCCCATGCCACTGACTTTCTCGTGGTGATGCAAACATACATCCAGCACTACTTCATCTGTGATATTCGCCTGAATTAACAGCGCATGACCACGTTCAGGATGTAGCTTCACTAACGCAAATTCATCGTCTGTGAGCGCACCGGGCTTATTAAGCACGTCCATAGAAATAGCGGCTTTGCCTATGTCGTGTAACAACCCTGCTAAGCCAGCCTGCTTGGTTTCCGCTTCCGACAAACCAAGTTCGTTAGAGAGCGCCACCATCAAAGCACAGACCGCAACCGAGTGCATGTAGGTATAATCGTCTTTATTTTTAAGCCGCACCAAACTAAGCAAAGCCCCTTCATTGCGAGAAACAGAGGCTGCAATATCATCCACAAGCTGCATGGCTGCTTCAGCTTTAATTGCCTTACCCATACGCGCATCACTGAACATTGAGGTTACAGCTTGTTTAGAGGCGTTAATAATTTGCTTGGCGCGCGCGCGCTCTTCATTTGCGGTCACACGCTTTGGTTTAGGGCTTGCGGTTGGCTTTGGCGCAGGCTCGGCTAGGGCAACCTCGGCAGGTACTTCAGCCTTAGGCATGGGGGGCGCATCTACAACCACCTCAGGCTCGGCAACATCCAACCCCTTACAAATATCAATCACAACTTCTTTAATGACGCTTTTTTGTAGCTTGGTTAAATCAGCAGCGTCTTCCAACTTAAATGCTTTTTTCCAAAACGGGTGGTCTATCCAAGCGCCTTTAAGCTCTTGGATAAACATTCCTAAACGCACTTGTTTTGTTGAAACCGTTTTTAACATTTAACGCACCTGTGTGTATCAAAAAATAACCACAATAGTCGCCATGTATGGCGGCTATTGCAGGTAATTACAAGCCTGCTGCCGCGCGTAGTGTTGCCGCTTTATCGGTCGCTTCCCAGGTAAACTCCGGCTCATCACGGCCAAAATGGCCATAAGCAGCAGTTTTGGCATAAATCGGACGCAGTAAATCCAACATTTTGACAATGCCTTTGGGGCGCAAATCAAAATGGTCTAATACCAATTGCGTTAACACTTCATTTGATACTTTACCTGTACCATAGGTTTCTACCATTACTGATGTCGGGCGTGCCACACCAATGGCATAACTTACTTGCACCAAACAACGCGAGGCTAAACCGGCTGCCACAATATTTTTAGCCACATAACGCGCAGCATAAGCCGCACTACGGTCAACTTTTGAAGGATCTTTACCTGAAAATGCGCCGCCGCCGTGAGGGGCTGCACCGCCATAAGTATCCACAATGATTTTACGGCCGGTTAAGCCACAATCACCTTGTGGACCGCCAATTACAAAGCGCCCTGTCGGGTTTACCAAGTATTTGATCTCACCTTTAATCAACTCTTTAGGCAACATTGGCTTGATAATTTCTTCAATCGTTGCTTCACGAATCGCCTCTAGGCTCATCTCTGGCGCGTGCTGTGTAGAAAGCACCACTGTGTCAATTTTGTAAGGCTTGCCATCCACATACTGCACGGTGACTTGTGATTTTGCATCTGGGCGCAACCATGGCAAACGGCCATCTTTACGCAATTGCGCCTGGCGCTCCATTAAACGGTGACTCAGCCAAATTGGTAATGGCATCAATTGCGGGGTTTCATCGACTGCATAGCCGAACATCAAACCTTGATCGCCTGCGCCTTGGTCTAGTGGGTCATCAAGCGCGCCATCAACGCCTTGCGCAATGTCTGGGGATTGTTTGTCATACGCCACTAAAACAGCGCAACCTTTGTAATCAATGCCGTATTCTGTATTGTCGTAACCAATTCGCTTGATCGCATCGCGCGCTACTTTAATGTAATCAACATTGGCAGTTGTGGTGATTTCACCCGCTAATACAATTAAACCTGTGTTGGCTAAAGTTTCAGCGGCTACACGTGCGGTAGGGTCTTGGGTTAAAATAGCATCTAAAATGCTGTCGGACACTTGGTCTGCGAGCTTGTCTGGATGACCTTCAGAAACGGATTCTGAGGTAAATAAATATGAGTTCATGGCCTGCCTTGGAAGAAGTTAAAGTTTAAAAAAATACTGACTAAAGGCTGAAGCCAGCATTAAAGAGTGTAAATTATACCCGAAATAGCGCCCTCAAAAGAAGTAAACCACACGCCCAAAACTTAACTTGCTAAAATAGCATTCAAATCAATTCACCATTCATGATGCATGCCTAAATTCATCCTTAAAATCATCGCCATGCTGCCGCTGCCTATTATTCACGGCTTAGGGATTATAGTCGGCTGGGGCTCATATTGGAGCGATGTAAAGTTCTCGCGCAGAATCCGCAATAATCTGCATAACATTAAATTTTGCCCAGACTTAAAAGCACATGCGCGCCTAGTACACTTAACTGTAAACGAAACAGGTAAAGGCATACTGGAAACCTTAGCGATTTGGCTAAAATCTGAGCGTAGCGTATTAAAGTGGGTTAAAAACTGTGAGGGTTGGCAGCATGTTGAGGATGCACTTGCCACAAATAAAGGCATTATCTTTCTAACACCGCATTTAGGTTGCTATGAAATAGCCGCTAGGTACTACACTGCAAAACACCCAATGACAGTACTCTACAGCCCTACAAGACAAGGCTGGTTAAGCAACCTTATGGAACAAGGTCGCCAGAGAAGCAACACCTCACTCGCACCCGCCAATTTAAGTGGTGTACGCAACTTATTAAAAACGCTAAAACGCGGCGAGGCCGTGGGCATTTTGCCAGACCAAGTCCCCGATTTAGGCGATGGCGTTTGGGCCACCTATTTTGGCCAGCCTGCCTACACCATGAATCTGGTGGGAAAGCTCGCTGAAGCAACGGGAGCCAAGGTGCTGCTTACTTATGGCGAGCGTTTATCTTGGGGGCGCGGCTTTACTATTTATGTTGAACCCTTAAATACAGGCACTTCCGCACAAGACATTAATAATGCGATTGAACAATTAGTCCGTAAAAAACCTGAACAATATCTTTGGAGCTATCGACGCTTTAAACAGCCGCAACCAGCTCGAGAAAAACGCATTAAACACACACAATAATTAAACCCCAATAACTTAACAACACCAATCGCCATTCTCATACAATAATCACATGACACACTCCATACGCTTTACCAAAATGCAGGGCGCTGGCAATGACTTCATGGTCATTGACGGCATCAACCAATCTATCAACTTGTCTGCAGAGCAAATCAAACAACTCGCGCATCGTCAGTTTGGCATTGGCTTTGACCAGCTGTTACTGGTTGAAACTTCTAGCATTGCTGATTTTAAATATCGTATTTTTAATGCAGATGGCAGTGAAGTAGCGCAATGCGGCAACGGTGCGCGTTGCTTTGTACGTTTTGTGGTTGACCAGCAACTCACCCAAAAACGTGAAATCAGCGTTGAAACTGCCAGTGGCATCATTACACCGAAATTAGAAGACGATGGTTTAGTGACCGTGAATATGGGCGCACCTAGATTTGCACTGAGCGAAATTCCATTTACGGCTGAAGCCATCGCCCCAACCTACAAACTTGATGTAAACGATCAACCCGTTGAAGTTGCTGTGCTTTCCATGGGTAACCCGCATGCAGTGCAAATTGTAGATAATATTGAAACCGCGCCGGTATTGGCACTTGGCAGAAAAATCGAAATCCATCCACGCTTTCCTGAACGTGTAAACGCAGGATTTATGCAAATTGTAGATGCGCACCACATTAAACTCAGAGTGTTCGAGCGTGGTAGCGGCGAAACACTTGCTTGCGGCACAGGTGCATGCGCGGCCGTAGTCGCGGGCATTCAACTAGGACGATTACAATCGCCTGTTCACGTTTCAGCGCGCGGCGGCGAGCTATACATTGCATGGCAAGGTGGCAATAGTGCTGTCATGATGACTGGCCCAGCAGTAACCGTATTTACAGGCGAAATAAATTTAGCATAAGCTCTAGCAATTATTAGGAAACATGACTCAATGACAAATATTCAAACACAAAATACCGAGATCTCAACCGAGCAAATTAAACGCTTTTTACACACGCACCCCAATTTTTTTGAAGAAAACGCAAGCCTGCTGGCCGAAATTTCATTACCGAGCCCACACGGTAGCGGTGTTATCTCGCTGGCAGAACGCCAGCAACTGGCCCAACGCGATAAAATTCGCGTATTAGAAGCCATGATGGCGCAGATGATTAAGCATGCTGAAGAAAACGACGCCACCAGTGAAAAAGTGCACCAATTTAGCCTCAATTTACTCAATGGACAAAGTTTTAGCGCCCTGCAACATCTGATTGCAGAAACCTTACAATTGGACTTTGCCGTAACGCAATCACTCATCCGCATTTGGATTAAACCAAGCAATAACACTATTGCGCAAGATGCGGTTTTCACCCCAGTATCTGAGGCCCTCAGTGACTGGGTCATGACACTAGACCTTGCCCACTGTGGCGCAAAACCTGATATTGCAGACCACTTATTAGATGACAACCTACAATCATTCGCGTTTATTCCGCTCAGCAAAAAAGCGCTTAATCAACGTCCCTTTGGCGTGTTAATTTTAGGTGCAGAAGATCAGCAGCGCTTCAAAGCTGACATGGGCACACTTTATTTGGAGCGCATTGGTGAGCTAGTAAGTGCCGCGCTGCTAAACCACTTATTCGCACTACACCTCTAAGGCTTGAGCATTGGCAATAGGTAAACATGCTGTATCTAAACGATTATCTGCAGCACCTCACCTTTGAGCGCGGACTCAGCACACTCACTTGTAAAAACTACACACGAGATATTGAGCTGTTAGCAAACCTAGCCGAGAACACAACGCTAGAAGAAATCAAAAATCCTCAGATTCGACGCTTTATTGCCACACTGCATGGCCGCGGCTTAAGCAGCAAAAGTATCGCGCGCGCCCTCTCTGCCTGGCGTGGATTTTATGATTATTTAATTGGGCATAAAGGCTTTACGCAAAACCCTGTTACCGGGTTACGTGCACCCAAATCAGCCAAGACGCTACCTCAGGCACTTTCAGTCGATCAAGCGGTTAATTTTGTCGACATTCAAGGCGACAGTTTGTTGGAACTCCGCGATCACGCCATATTCGAACTATTTTATTCATCCGGTTTGCGTTTAGCAGAACTCGTAAACTTGGACATTGATCGTCTGGATTTTACTGAAGGCACCGTGACCGTGACCGGTAAAGGCAATAAGACCCGCATTGTGCCGCTAGGTAGCCATGCAGCAAAGGCCATCCAAACTTGGATGCAGCAACGTGTACAAATTAAAATTGACGATAAAAACCCAAAAGCGTTATTTATTACGCAACAAGGACGAAGAATCACGCCACGTGCCGTGCAATACCGCATGAAAACGTGGGCAGTCAAACAAGGTGCTAATAGCGATATGCACCCGCATTTATTACGCCACAGCTTTGCAACCCATGTATTACAATCAAGCGGAGATTTACGTGCGGTGCAAGAAATGCTGGGCCACGCCAACATTAGCACCACGCAGGTTTATACGCATCTAGACTTCCAGCATTTAGCTAAAATTTATGACGCAGCACACCCGAGAGCTAAGAAAAAATAAGAAATTGCAATAATACCCTACTAAATTACCCTGTTATTATGGCAAAATAAGGGTTCAGACTTTTTCACGAACAAAGGAATTATCATGGAACATCAACTACCTGCTCTACCTTATGCGAAAAACGCACTTGCACCACATATTTCTGAAGAAACATTAGACTTTCACTACGGCAAGCATCACCAAACCTACGTCACCAACTTAAACAACCTCATCAAAGGTACTGAGTTTGAGAACGCAAGCTTAGAAGACATCATCAAAAAATCTTCTGCTGGTATTTACAATAACTCTGCACAAGTTTGGAACCACACCTTCTTTTGGAACAGCATGAAGCCAAATGGCGGCGGCGCTCCTACAGGCGCACTAGCAGATGCCATCAATGCAAAATGGGGCTCATTTGACGAGTTTAAAAAAGCATTTCAAGCATCGGCAGTCGGCAATTTCGGCTCTGGCTGGACATGGCTGGTTAAAAAAGCTGACGGCGCTGTGGATATTGTTAACATGGGTGCTGCTGGCACGCCGCTAACAACCGGTGACAAAGCCTTGCTTACCGTTGATGTTTGGGAGCATGCGTACTACATCGATTACCGCAATGCGCGCGCAAAATATGTTGAAATATTTTTAGCTTCTCTAGCCAACTGGGATTTTGCATCAGCTAATTTTGCTTAAAGGCTAGCTTTGCTTCCCACCTGGCATTACCGAAAGTGGCCGCATATGCGGCCACTTTTATTTAAATTCAAATATTTAAATTCAAAAATCACACCATCAGAATCTGTTAAAATCAAACCCATGCTGCAACGTTTAACTATTCATATCGCCTTGGTTTTTTTATTTGCTTTCACGCAAATGGGCGTTGCTACGCATGAAATCAGCCATTTAACCAATACTGCCAAACATGGCCAGCAAGACCAAAATCCGCAATCCAAGCACACGCCTGCTGAACAATGCGAACAATGTATCAGCTATGCCAAAGTAGCAAGCGGACTACAATTATCTGCCTTTGTGGTGCCTGCCATCAGCGCAGACTCAACACAAATAGCCAATGATTATTTTAGCGTTCAATCTTACCCCACTACCGCTTACACAGCCCGCGGCCCACCTCAAAAACTAAACATTTAATCTCACTATTCCAGCAATTTTTGTAAAAATTTTGCTGGTTGTTTGCTTTTATTTTTTGAGGTCACTCCCATGAATTACCCCCAAAACCCGCAAATGCTTAAAGCGTTTGCGCTTAAACCGATGTTATTCATTTTGGCAACATCATTTGCCAATCACGCACTTGCCCAAGAGCCGAATACGGCGATAGATTTACCTTCCGTACCAGTCACTGGCAATCCGCTCGGTGTGGGCTCGGACGAAATGGTCATCCCTGTGTCTGTTTTAAACGGTCGCGAGTTATCACTCAAGCGCGAAAGCACGCTGGGCGATACCATTAATGGTATTCCTGGCGTTTCAGCCACGCACTTTGGACCCAACGCTTCACGCCCAGTCATTCGTGGCCTAGATGCGGAACGAGTACGCATTATGCAAAATGGCATCGGTGTTTTAGATGCCTCATCTTTAAGTTTTGACCATGCAGTTACCATTGATCCGCTGATTATTGAACAAATTGATGTTGTACGCGGCCCCGCCGCTTTGCTTTATGGCGGCAGTGCTGTTGGCGGCGTCGTTAACGCAATCGACCACCGCATTCCTACTGAAAAAGTTGAAGGCATAATCGGGCGCGCTGAGGCGCGTGTTGGTGGTGCAGATAGCCAAAATAATCTGGCAGGCGTCGTGGATGTAGGTAATGGAAAAATTGCGATTCATGGTGATGCTTACACACGCAAAACCAGCGATTTAGACATTAAAGGCTATGCAGTATCTAGCCGAAAAAGTCGCGCGGACGGCACACTTCGTGAAAACCGAGGCAAATTGGTCAATAGCAGTGCAGATGCAGAAGGTGGTGCAATTGGCGCATCCCTAACGTTTGATAACGGTTATCTTGGCACGTCCTATTCAGGCTTTAGAAGCAACTACGGCACTGTGGCAGAACCCACTGTGCGCGCTGATATGAAAAGCGACCGTTGGGATGTTGCCAGTGAGTTCAAAGCGTTAGGTAGCATTGTAAATCGAGTAAAAGTGCGTATGGCTTATACCGACTACCGACATCAAGAACTTGATAATAGCATTGTCGGCACTACGTTTAAAAACCGCGGCGTCGAAGGCAGTTTAGAAGCAGGACACGCAAAAATCGGTACTTTAGAAGGCGTGCTAGGCTTTCAGTTTCAAAATACTAATTTTGAGGCATTGGGTGACGAGGCATTTGTTCCGGGAGTGAATACCCAGAGTAAGGCACTCTATTTGTATGAGGAACTACCGCTCAATTTATTTGATGAGCAAAAATTAAAACTCAGTTTTGGTGGTCGCGTAGAACACACTGCCGTTGATTCAAGCAATAACGCAAAATTTGGCGCAGGCCAAAACAATAGCTTTAACCCCAACAGCTATGCGCTTGGCGGCGTTTATACCCTCAACCCAAACTGGTCACTTGCTACCAACCTATCGCACAACGAGCGCGCACCGAGTTACTTTGAGCTCTATGCCAATGGCGCGCACTTAGCCACTGGGCAATACGAAGTAGGCAACACTAGTTTTGATAAAGAGCGCTCTAACGGCTTGGATGCGCAGATACGCTGGAAGGATGGCAACCATTCATTCAGCATCGGCGCGTATTACACTAGATTTAGCCGCTTTTTAGGCTTGCTTGATAGCGGCAATACGCGCGGCATAGATGGAGAGCTCAATCCGATTGATGCCGATAATAATGGCATAGCAGATGGCTCTGGTGAAAATATTTTGCCAGAAGCGCAATTTAGTGCGTTTGCAGCCACTTTCAAAGGCATTGAAATGGAAGGGAAATTTAATTTAAGCGAAAACTTAAACTTAAAACTGCGCGGCGATTATGTGCATGCAACTAATCGAGATAATCATGATGCACTTCCCCGCATTACACCGCTACGTTTAGGTGCAGGCTTACATTATCAAAAAAATAGTTTAGGTGCGCGCATCGATGTACTCCATGCTTTTAATCAAAGCCGCACCGCCCCCGGTGAGCTGGCAACAGATGGCTACACCGATGTAAGCGCTTTGGTCAGCTACAAACTGCCGACCAAGGTCAATCTTGAGCTTTTTGCTAAGGCCAACAACTTGCTCAATCAAGAAATTCGCGAGCATGCGTCATTCTTGAAAGATATTTCACCCGCAGGAGAAAGGTCTGTACTACTAGGATTACGCGCTGAGTTTTAGCAAGTATATTGTTTGCAGGGGCGGTTAGATAACCGCCCCTGCAACATTGATTTAACCGAGTAGCACAAAACCCCAAACCACAGCCACAATCACCAATGCAATAAACACGGCTGAGCTGCCAATATCTTTGGCTTGCTTCGCCAGCGCATGGTGCTCTGTTGACGTATGATCTACCGCTGCTTCAATCGCAGAGTTCAATAACTCCACAATCAATACCAACAGCACACTTGCAATCATCAACGCTTGCTCAACGGGGCTGTTGCCTAAATAAATCGCAAGTGGAATCAGCACCACGGCTAAAAACACCTCTTGCCGAAACGCATCCTCATGCACAAATGCGGCTTTAAAGCCTTCAATAGAGTAACCGAAGGCGTTAATTAAACGACGGATACCGGTTTTACCTTTAAAAGGGCTCGCGCCAATATGCTTTGAGGCAGGATGTGATTGGGAATTGTTAGGTGACTCATGTTGAGGGCTTTGCATCACGGACTTTCTAAATAATAAGTAGTGCCAGATTTAATTTCTTGGTTAAATTTCCAAGTTTAAGTTCTAGGTTTATCTTTTAAATTTTAACATGCGTTATCATAACGTTTTAGCGTAAAAACTCGCAGATTAAATTAAAGGGTAACCATGGCACGTACAGTCAATTGTATTAAATTAGGCAAAGAAGCCGACGGTTTGGACTTTCCTCCATACCCAGGCGAACTTGGCAAACGCATTTATTCAAATGTTTCAAAAGAGGCTTGGGCAACCTGGCTTAAGCAGCAAACCATGCTGGTGAATGAAAATCGCCTGAGCCTAGCCGACCCCTCATCGCGTAAATATTTGAGTGAGCAAACTGAAAAATACTTTTTTGGTGATGGCGCTGATACTGCAAGCGGGTATGTACCACCAAAGGGTTAACTAATCCAACTCAGACCTTTGCAAAAGTCCTTATTGCGGCGAATTTCTGCGTTGCGCGGTACTCGCAACCTCGCTGTACACCGCGTACTATCTCGGCTTCTGCGTTCCGTGCGCCTTGCACTTCATCCACAATAAGTACTTTTGCAAAAGTCTTCAACCATTAAAAAAGCGCCAGTATCGGCGCTTTTTTAATGTCACTTCACTAATCAAAACTACATCGTTTCACGTTCCATCTCTTGCACTGAAATATGGCGTACATCCTTGCCTTTAACCATATACACCACGTACTCCGCGATATTTTTGGCATGGTCACCAATGCGCTCAATGGCTTTTGCAACAAACAATACCTCGAGCGACATTGAAATAGTGCGCGGGTCTTCTAACATAAATGTAATGAGCTGACGCATTGCGGCGCGGAATTGCTCATCCACCAGCTCATCCTGCTTCGCTACCTCAACCGTTTTACTGATATCTAAACGTGCAAAGCCGTCTAAAGCGGTGCGTAACATTTCACGCACCAACGCCACCATGGCTTTAATTTCATTAAAGCGTGGTTTATACATGCGGTCTTCATCAAAGATTTTTTGTGCAGTACGCGCAATTTTAGTGGCTTCATCACCGATACGCTCTAGATCTGTAATGGTTTTCACCATCATCATCACCATGCGTAGATCGCCAGCTGCAGGCTGGCGGCGCGCAATAATATGACTGCAATCTTCATCTATTTGCACTTCCAGCGCATTCACGCGATGATCGTTTGCCATGACTTCTTTGGCTAGATTGATATCCAGCTTCACCAGCGCCTCTAATGCTTGTACAATTTGCTGCTCAACTAAGCCGCCCATTTCAAGCACTTTTCCACGCACAGCCTCTAACTCAGCATCATATTGCTTAAAGGTATGTTCAGATTGCATATCGATTCCCAATTTTATTCAACGCTTATATTAGCCACACAATATGACAAAATTATTACAATAAACGATTAAGTCATTATTTTTTATAAGTCTTTACACCATCGGCTGTCGCCAACAACAGCACGTTAGCCGGACGGGCAGCAAACAAGCCGTTAGTCACCACGCCAACTATTTGGTTGATTTTAGCTTCCATGGCTACGGGGTCGCTAATCGTCAAACCATGTACGTCTAAAATCAAATTGCCGTTATCGGTCGTAAAATCGCGCAGTTGCGGCTGTCCGCCCAATTTAACCAACTCGCGCGCTACATGGCTTTTTGCCATGGGTAACACTTCAACTGGTAATGGAAACTTACCAAGGACAGGCACGTATTTAGTCTCATCACAAATGCAGATAAACTGTTTGGCAACTGCCGCCACGATCTTTTCGCGCGTTAACGCACCGCCGCCACCCTTAAGCATGTGCAGGTGCTCGGTAATTTCATCCGCGCCATCCACATAAATATCCAGGCTATCAACGCTGTTAAGGTCAAACACTTCAATACCATGCCCACGTAAACGTTGTGCTGTCGCCTCTGAGCTGGCTACGGCGCCGTCAATTTTATGCTTTACTTTGGCGAGTTCTTCAATAAAAAAATTAGCTGTTGACCCAGTACCTACGCCAATAATGCCGCTTTTAACATATTCAACGGCCGCTTTTGCAACTTGTTGTTTTAATTCGTCTTGCGATAACTTGTTTTCGTTTTCTGCCATTTTCGTAAATCCTTAATAAATTCTTTATAATACAAACAATTCAACATAATACACCGCACAGGCATTTTTAAAAATAACGCATGACTACAAACTCAACTATAAATTATCGCGACAAAATAGAACATTCGCATGTTTACGATGTTGCTAAAAAAACACCTCTAGAATTTCAATCTAACCTATCCGCCCGTATCAACAACCGCGTATTACTTAAACGTGAGGATATGCAGCCTGTGTTCTCGTTTAAGCTACGTGGGGCGTATAACAAAATGGCAAGTTTGCCTACCGAAACCCTGAAGCGCGGTGTAATTGCAGCTAGCGCGGGCAACCACGCGCAAGGCGTAGCGATGAGCGCTCAAAAGTTGGGCTGTAGAGCTGTCATTGTCATGCCAACGACCACGCCGCTGATTAAAATAAATGCAGTAAAAGCGCGCGGGGCTGAGGTGGTGTTGTTCGGTGACAGCTACTCGGATGCTTACGTAAAAGCACTTGAACTAGAAAAATCTGAGCAACTCACTTTTGTGCACCCTTATGACGACCCAGACGTCATCGCGGGGCAAGGCACAATTGCCATGGAAATACTGGACAAACATCCCGGACCAATTCACGCTATATTCTGTTGCGTTGGCGGTGGCGGCTTAATCGCAGGCATTGCAGCGTACGTTAAGGCATTGCGCCCTGAAATAAAAATCATCGGTGTTGAAGCAAAAGATGCTGAAGCCATGACTGAATCGCTAAAAAAAGGTGAGCGCATCACACTTGATCAAGTGGGTTTGTTTGCTGATGGCGCTGCGGTTAAACAAGTAGGCGAACATACATTCGCACTGTGCCAGCAATATGTTGATGAAATGATTGTGGTGGATAATGATGCCATATGCGCCGCCATTAAAGATGTATTTGAAGATACGCGTAGCATTTTAGAGCCTGCTGGTGCGCTAGCTGTTGCAGGGCTTAAAGCTTACGCTAAGCGAGAAAATTTACATAATGAAACGCTGATTGGGATTGCCTCTGGTGCCAACATGAATTTTGACCGCTTACGCTTTATTGCCGAGCGCGCTGAAATTGGCGAAAAGCGCGAGGCAGTATTAGCCGTCACTATTCCTGAAAAACCAGGTGCGTTTAAAGCTTTTTGTCGTCTATTAGGCGACCGCAACATTACCGAATTTAATTATCGATATTCTGACCCCAAAAATGCACATATTTTTGTCGGCGTTGCCATTGCAGACCCTGCAGAATCTGTCAAACTGGTAGATGCCTTGCAGCAACAAGGTTTGCCAACGCTAGATTTAACTGATAATGAAGTTGCCAAGTTGCATCTGCGCCATCTGGTGGGTGGCCATGCGCCGCAAGCTAAAAATGAAAAGGTGTTCAGATTTGAGTTCCCTGAAAGGCCAGGCGCACTAATGAAGTTTTTAGAGACGATGGGGCACGACTGGAACATTAGCTTATTTCATTACCGCAATCATGGCGCAGATTTTGGACGCGTGTTAGTGGGGATGCAAGTTCCGCCAAATGAACTATCTGCGTTTTCTGACTTCTTAAGTAATTTGGGTTATCCGTATTGGGATGAAACACAAAACCCAGCCTACAAATTATTTTTGGGCTAATTTTCGGTTGTTTTAAGCCATTACGGTGGTTTTCAGCCGCCTTAATTGGTTAAAAACAACCATGATGGTTAAAAGATATTACTAACCAACTGTTCTATTAAGATAAAAATAGAACTCATTGCTGAGTATGATTCTTGCATAAGCAATTGCACTTCGGCTCGTCGCATCAATATGATGTTAACCGACTATAAAATGTACCTATAACTAGATCACTTTAAACTAGATCGCTTTGGAGATTATGAATAATGAAGTTCACACCTAATTTTAATAAAGTACGTATCAGCTTGGTATTATTAGCATTAATCACAAGCATTGGCGGTTGCAGTAAAGAAAAATCTGAAGATATACCAGCCGCTGCAGGCGCAAATGCAACAACAAGCGGATTTGCCTATGTCACCAGCCAAGATGCCGGCGTGAGTGTCATCGACCTTGCCACCATGGAAGTGGTAAAACAATTTGATGTCAAAGCTGAAGGACCTCGTGGCATAGGAATAACAGATGATGGGAAAAAACTCATTGTCGCCACACGTGAAAACGAAAGTATCTCAGTCATAGACACAGCAACTGGAGAAGTATTGCAGCAAATCGCTGTAGGTAAAAATCCTGAGTTTGTTCGTATTAGCGGCAATTACGCTTTTATTTCTTCTGAACCTAGCTCCAAAGGCGGTCCTCCACCAAAACCTGGAGACAAAGCTGAAGAAGAAGATGACGACGACGATGCAGAACCAGCACGTATTGCCGTGGTGGACTTGACGAAAGGTGAAAAAGTACGTGAAATTATTGGCGGTCCAGAAACTGAAGGCATTGAATTCTCGGCTGACGGCAAAAACCTTGTGATTACCAACGAGGCTGACAATACTGTTACCGTACACAATATAGAAAATGGCAACCTGGTAAAAACAATTCATACCCACGAATATGGCGACCGCCCACGTGGCATCAAAGTTTCACCTGACGGCAACACCTACGTTGCCACGCTCGAATACGGCAATAAATTTATGGTGTTAGACAAAGATTTTAACTTTGTACGCACCGTTGAAACAGGCGAAACACCTTATGGGATTGCTTACGACCACACAGGTAAACATATCTTTGTTGCAACCAACAAACAAAAAGCCTTACAAGTTTTTGATGCTAAAACATACGAAAAAGTGAAAGATATCCCTACCGGTAATCGTTGCTGGCACTTTAGCTTTACCCCAGATGACAAACAGATTTTGCTAGCTTGCGGTAAATCAGATGCTGTATTTGTGATTGACGCAGAAAAACTGGAAGTGACCAAACAAATTGAGGTGAAAAATATGCCTTGGGGCTTGGTCACCTACCCTAAATCCATGGGTAGTCTAGACACCAAAAAGTAACCTACTCAATAAAGAAGCTGTTTTTATTAAGCCCCGCTCCTGCGGGGCTTTTTTATTGTTATTTTAATTTATCTAAAATAATCTGCCAGTCCTTGGGGTCAACTGGAGTAATAGATAATCGGTTGCCACGCTGCAATATGCGCATATTTGCCAACTCCGGCGTTTCACGCAACTCCTTCAAGCTTAGTAACCGCGTTTTTCGCACCAGTTTCACATCTACGTTGAGCCAGCGCGGGTTCTCTGGGGTAGATTTTGGGTCAAAATACTTGTGATCTTTTATAAACTGTAAACGATCCGGATAAGCCAGTGTACTCACCTCGGCAATGCCAACGATGCCAGGCACTGCGCAATTAGAATGATAAAACAGCACGCCATCACCCACCTGCATTTGGTCGCGCATAAAGTTTCTTGCCTGATAATTACGTATGCCGTACCAATCAACCGATTGATTTACAAAACCTGCTAAATCATCAATAGAAACATCTGTCGGCTCAGATTTCATTAGCCAATAACGCATTGGTTTACCCTGTTAAAAATGATTGCTTATGATAATCTATTAACAGATGATTATTACTGAAATTTAACAAAGAGGCATCATGGCAAAACTACAGATTAAAAACGTACTGGGCACGGCATTACAAGTTTGTAGCCTTGATCCCATCACAGGGTTTACTCGAACGGGTTGTTGCGAAACTGGGGTGGAAGACAAAGCTAGCCACACAGTGTGTGCGCAGATGACTGAAGAGTTTTTAGCTTTTTCAATTTCGCGAGGTAACGACTTAAGTACGCCCCGGTTGGAGTTTGGTTTTGAAGGCTTACAAGCAGGAGACCGCTGGTGCCTATGTGCAAGTCGCTGGCTAGAGGCTTCAGAAGCAGGTTTCGCCCCGCCGGTTATTTTAGAAGCATGCCATGAACAGTGCCTGGCGATTGTTAGTTTGGCTGATTTAAAATATCACGAATTAAGATGATTAAAAAAAGCAGTACTCATGAGATGGGGAGTTCTCTACGGATAAAGCCTAAGCCAGCATCCTGAACCAAAAAGGCTCAAGTGGTAATAGCCTAGAGCGCATTAGGTACACCCGCCAAGAGGCTCTTAAAAGAACACTCAATTTAGGGCGCGCACACAACAACTCGAATGACCAAAACCGATGCTATAAACTAGTTCAAGGAATTATTAGCCTAAACCGCACCGCAGAGAACAAACTTTGAAACTTGACGTTTTATCATTACGACAAAACCATTGAAATAATTCTACGCTATCTTACTCATACTTGTTGTGATGCTTAAATATTTATTTTTCAGCACAGGCCTGATCAATTTGATCTTGCATTAACGTGAGCCTACGTTTGATGTCTCCCACATCAACATTGCCACTTTTACTATTGAGTAGCTCATGCGATAAATTAAGCGCTGCCATCATTGCAATGCGCTCAACGCCAATGACTTTGCCGCTGTCACGAATATCACGCATTTTTTTATCTAAAAAATTAACCGCATTAATTAAGCCAGGGCGCTCCTCATCTGTGCATGACACAGTGAAGTCACGCCCCATGATATTGACATCTACGCCTTTAATTTCACTCATTGTTTTATACTCAAAATTTGATACGCCAATGCCTTAGGGCAAGCGCTGCATCAGCGCCTCGATACGCTCACCGGCCTGCGCCATATTGGCTTTTAATAAGGCAGTGTCAGACTCCATTGCGCCCAAATCAAGACGCAGTTGCGCGTTTTCATTGCGCAACTCACCACACAGCGAAATTAAGTGTGATAGTTTTCTTTCAAGCGCTTTTAAGTCGTCATCCATGCCACCACTATAATTGAAAAAAATGATTATAGTCAATAGTTAACGTGGATTTTTAAAAGTATTACAAGACATCACAAAGTTAACCCAACTAGAAATAGTTACTATCACCAGAAATTTAAACGTTATAATGCGCACTTGTTGTTAGGTGCCATGTTTGTTTTCTTTCAAACAAGGTGAAACTGGGAAATAGGTGCGTTTTTGTTTTAATTAAAAACATAGACAAACCCTATGCTGCCCCCGCAACGGTAAGTGAGTGTAGTTTTGCAATAGGTCACTGAGTCAAAGCCTTGAATAAGGCGAGATTTGGGAAGGCGCAAAACATCTCCTCACAAGCCCGGAGACCGGCCTCGCAACAACGCCTTATTTCAAGGCACGCTAGGAAATACCGCGGGGTGACGGTAAACAAAGGCTGCGCTTTTGCGTCGTTCGCTCGACCGCGCTTTCTTTTTTATTTCAATTCTTCTGTATTCCCTGGTTCTTAAGAATCTACATGCGGGGTCGCATGTAATTAGGGAAAAAATAATGAAAAAAACCATCATTGCCAGCGCTATTAGCCTGGCATTTACCAGCCCCATTGTTGCAGCTGAAAATATCAATTTAGACGATGTTGTAGTCACTGCCAGTCGTACGCAACAGGCACATACAAATGTAGTGGGCGATGTGACAGTGATAGGGCGTGAAGAAATCGAACGCGCAGGCGCAAGCTCAATAACCGATTTATTACAATCGCAACCCGGTGTGCAAATTAGCACCAACGGTGGCGCAGGCAAAACATCAAGTATTTATCTCCGCGGCACCAATGCTGACCATCTAATTGTATTGGTGGATGGCTTACGCATTAATTCAGCGACTAGTGGCACCACAGCCTTTGAAAATATACCGCTTGCACAAATTGAAAGAATTGAAATTTTACGGGGCCCAGCTTCTAGCTTATATGGATCAGATGCAATTGGTGGCGTAATTCAAATTTTCACCCGGAAATCTGAGACAGATAAGCCACTTATTCATGCCGCCATTGGTTTTGGTGGTTACAATACGACAACTGCTGAGGCTGGCATTGGTGGTGGATTTGGCGAAACGCACTATGGGATCAACATTAACAGTTTTAATACTGATGGGTTTTCTGCCAAACGCAATGGGGTTGTTTTTGATAAAGACAACGATGCTTATAGAAACCTAGGCTTAACTGCTAACATTAACCACAACTTTAATGAAAATAATGAAATTGGCGCGCAGCTTCTCCAAAGTGAAGGTGATAGTGACTACGATTGCTATAGCAAAACCACTAAGGGCGTAGTTACCAAAGATGGTCGCGTGTGTGAAATTAAGCAAACGTTGCGAAGCTATGGCATATATAGCCGCAATCAACTCACTCCCGTATGGAAAAATACTTTAAAAATCGGGATGGGCACTGACAACTCTGAGGATTTTAGCGGTAGAAGTAAAACGGGAGCAGTTTCTTACAGCGAATATCGTACAGAACAACGCCAACTTACGTGGCAACATGACCTCTCACTGCCTGTTGGAATGCTCACATTGGCTTATGATCGCTTAGAGCAAAAGATTGATAGCACTACACTTTACAAAAAAGATACTAGAAACAATAACGGCTATTTAGCCAGTTATTTGGCAAATATCGGGAACCATGCGCTACAGCTTTCTATTCGCAAGGATAATAACTCACAATTTGGCAATTACGCCACAGGGGGAGTAGGTTACGGCTATCGGATCACACCAGAATGGCGTGTAACAGCAAACTACGGTAAAGCATTTAAAGCACCTACATTCAACCAGCTATACTTTCCTGGATTTGGCAACCCAAACGTACAGGCTGAGAAATCTAAAAATATTGAAGCTAGTGTTCGCTATGAAACATTTAAATTTCATATAGGAACTACGTTATTCGATAACAAAATCGACAACTTAATCGCTTTTGCCCCTACTCCAGTCAACATCAATAAAGCCGAGATACTGGGAGCTACATTTGATGGTAGATGGAATATTACGGACAACTTAGTACTGAATGGCAACATCACTGCGCAATCACCACGTGATGACCAAACCGATCACCTACTTGCTCGTCGTGGTAATCGCTATGGCGCAGTCAATCTATTGCATAAGTGGGGAGAGTTGCAGTGGGGCGCTGAGATCACAGGAGCATCTACTCGTTACAATGACCCAGCTAATATTAAAAAAATAAGTGGTTACTCACTCGTCAATTTAACAGCCAACTATAAACTCACACCCGAATGGAAGTTGGAAACCCGAGCAAATAACATATTGGATAAAAATTATGTATTGGCTTACACGGGCAACTCTCCTAGTTCAGTGCCTTACAACACCGCTGGTAGTAATCTATTTGTAGGGTTACGCTATGATATGAAACCATAAGTAATGAAAGAATTCTGTCATGCTAGAATTTATTCTGGCATCTTGTTTAAGACTAACTAGATTGCGTGCCAGCCGCGCAATGACAGATTAAATTCTGAGTTGTAATCTCACTATTTAAGCTAAAATCACACACAACTATTTTATCAACTCAACGGAGGCTAACTACAATGTTAACCCTTTCTAAAACCAATCAAATTATCATAGGTGCCGTACTTACTGGGCTAATCATCGCTACACGCGGACACCACTTTGCTTCAATTAATAGTCTGCCAAGCGCATCACTTGCAGTGTTTTTCTTAGCGGGCTTATATTTGCGCCCAACTTGGGTTTTCCCATCACTGCTTGCGTTGTGTGCAGGTTTAGATTTTTATTCAATTACTTTCGCTGGCACAAGCAGCTTTTGCGTCACTCCAGCTTACGGCTTTTTATTGCCCGCTTACGGTGTAATGTGGTTAGCAGGTCGCTGGTTTGCTAAGCGTGTCAGCTTTAGCATAAAGGCGCTTTTACCTTTAGTCGGCAGTGTGGCAATCGCGGCAACGGTCAGTGAGTTATTTTCTAGCGGCGGTTTTTATTTCTTTGGCGGCCGTTACCCAGACCCGACCTTAGCCGTATTTGGTGAACGCTTGATGAAGTATTTTCCGCACCAGTTAGAAAATATTAGCTTCTGGCTAGGTGTTGCACTCATCGTGCATGTTGCGTTTGCATTGGCAAATAAACAGCAGCGCGCTAAAGTTTAATTTTGAACGATAGCGACAAAGTCACCCGCCACAATGCGCGCATGCAGCGTAAAAAAGTGGTGGTTGATGCAAAAATTGAATCTGCCAGCATTGCCAAAGGCCTATTGTTAATTCACACAGGTAACGGCAAAGGTAAATCTACTGCGGCTTTTGGCCTGCTTGCCCGCGCCCTAGGTCACGGCATGAAGGCCACCGTGGTGCAGTTTATCAAGGGTCGTTCTGACACGGGTGAAGAAGCGTTTTTTCGCGGCAACCAGAATCTTACCTGGCATGTAATGGGCGATGGCTTCACCTGGGAAACGCAAGATGCCGCACGCGATTTAGCTTCTGCACGAAAAGCTTGGGAGCTGGTGTGTGGCTATTTGCAGGATGAATCTATTAACGTAGTGATTCTGGATGAATTTACCTACACACTCAAATATGGCTGGCTAACGATAGAAGAAGTATGTGCTGCATTACAAGCCCGCCCGCCCATGCAACATGTGGTGATTACCGGACGTGGCGCGCCTGAAGGTTTAATTGCAATCGCTGATACGGTAAGTGAAATTAATTTGGTGAAGCATGCCTTCAAAGATGGTGTGCAAGCCATGCCTGGGGTTGAGTGGTAACGCCTGAAATAATTTATCAGCGATTACGAAAAAATTTTTGCACAGCCAGAAAAAACTGATAACAAACACCAAGCCGGTTTGCAGGCAACTGCTGTTAATAAATTGCGCTCGTACAATGGTATAAACTTTGTAGGAGCGATGTTTACATCGCGATTTACTATATCAATGAAACGTCAATCATGACCCCAATCACCTGCCCTGCAGTACTAGTTTCCGCCATCTCTTCCGGCCAAGGAAAAACCCTGTCAACCGCCGCGTTAGCCAGAGCTTGGAAAAACCGTGGGCTTAACGTTCGCGCCTTCAAATGCGGGCCTGACTTTCTTGACCCGATGGTGTTAGAAAAAGCCACAGGGCAACCCGTTTACAACTTAGACCTAGGTATGTGTGGCGAGCAAGATGGCTTGGCGCGTTTATATAGCGCGGCACAAACGGCCGATGTGATTATCGTTGAAGGTGTCATGGGGTTATATGATGGCACGCCTTCTAGCGCAGATATTGCGGTGCGTTTTGGTTTGCCTGTCATCGTTACCATTGATGCCAGCGGTATGGCGCAAACTTTTGGCGCAGTTGCTTCAGGGTTATTAGCTTACAAGCCCGAATTAACGCCAGCAGGTGTGTTAGCCAATAAAGTGGGCAGTATTGGCCATGCCAGCATGCTACGTGAAAGCTTGCCAGCCCATTTAAGCTGGTTTGGCGCGCTACAAAGAAACGAAGCCATTGCCTTGCCGGAACGGCATTTAGGCTTATTTCGCGCGAGTGAAATTGATGACATAGAAACTCGAATTGAAGCCGCAGCCATTGCCTTAGCTAATTCTGGCGAGCTGCCTTTGCCACCACCAGTTACATTCCATGCGCCGTTCGCTTCAACCATGCCAGCGTTGTTGGCAGGCAAAACCATTGCCATTGCACGTGATGAAGCGTTTTGTTTTATTTACCCAGCTAATTTAGATTGCCTGAGTGATCTGGGTGCGACCGTTAAGTTTTTCTCACCGCTAAACGATGAAACCCTGCCCGAAGCCGATGCCTACTGGCTACCCGGCGGCTACCCTGAGCTGCACCTTAAACAAATAAATGAAAATAGCGCAATGCGCGCAGCTCTACACGCGGCTTTTAATGCAAACAAACCCATTCTTGCCGAGTGTGGCGGCATGATGGCGTTATCAGAATCAATTAACGGCGCATCTACTTTCGGCTTGCTGACAGGCAATTGTCAAATTGAAGCGCGTTTTCAGGGCTTGGGCACGCAGCATGCCACGCTGCCAACAGGAAAAATTGGCGCGCATACTTTTCATTACGGCTCATTCACTACGCCGCTTGCGGTAGCTTTTCAAGCAGAAGCCAAGCGAGGTAAAGGCGAGGCCATTTACCAACACGGCAGTATCACTGCAAGCTTTTTACACTTTTACTTTGCCTCTAACCCACAAGCTGCTGCAAGCTTGTTTTTGCCATGAGTGAAACATTACGCCCACACCGCTATACGGATGCTGAAATAGCCGCAGTTTATCGCGTGATAGCCGAGCGCCGCGACATGCGGCACTTTGTGCCAACACCCGTAGCACCTGAATTGCTCACTAAAGTTTTGCAAGCCGCGCATCAAGCGCCTAGCGTGGGCTTAATGCAACCTTGGCGCTTTATTCGAATAATTGACACCACTACGCGTAAAAACATACACCAACTGGTGGATGCCGAACGTGCTAAAACCGCACAAGCGATTGGTGAGTTTGAAACTACCGCGCGCATGGCGGAGTTTTTACGGCTTAAAGTAGAAGGTATTTTAGACTGCGGTGAGTTATTAGTCGCAGCACTGTGTAATGACCGCGAGCGCCACATTTTTGGACGCAGAACCTTACCGGAAATGGACTTGGCCTCAGTCAGCTGCGCCATTCAAAACATGTGGCTGGCCGCGCGGGCTGAAGGTTTGGGCATGGGTTGGGTTTCAATTTTCGACCCTGTTGCATTAGGGCAATTACTCAATATGCCAAGTGAGGCCAAACCCATCGCCGTATTGTGTTTAGGTCATGTTAATAGCTTTTACAAAGAACCCATGCTGGTGGAAACTGGCTGGAAAACAGCAAGGCCATTGGCCGATATGGTGATGGAGAATAGCTGGGATAGTTCTAAATGAGATATCCCCAACGCATTGTCTGCCTAACCACCGAGCCGACAGAAGTGCTTTACCTGCTTGGTGAGCAGAAACGTATTGTGGGTATTTCAGGGTTTACCACACGCCCTGCAATTGCACGCCGCGAGAAGCCAAAAGTGGCCGCTTTTACCAGTGCAAAAATTGATAAAATTCTAGAATTAAAGCCTGATTTAGTCATTGGCTTTTCTAACTTGCAAGCTGATATTGCCGCATCACTGATTCGCGCCGGGGTTGAAGTGCATATCTTTAATCAACGATCTATTGCACAGGTATTAAACATGATTGCCACAATGGGTAGTCTGGTAGGCGCATCAGACAAGGCTGCCAAGCTGATAGTTGAGTTAGAAGATGCCCTGAATGATGCACGCGAAACAGCGCGCAATTTAATGACCAAACCAAAAATATATTTTGAAGAGTGGGATGAGCCCATTATTTGCAGCATCCGCTGGGCGATGGAGCTCATTGAAATTGCAGGCGGCGTGGATTGCTTTCCTGAACTCAGCCATTTTCACAGCGCAAAAGATCGCGTTATTCAAGCCGATCAAGTCATCGCGCGGCAACCAGACATCATTATCGGCTCGTGGTGCGGCAAAAAATTTCAACCCAACCAAGTGATGGCGCGCGCGGGCTGGGCAGACATTCCAGCGGTTAAACATGGTTTTGTACGTGAAATAAAATCGGTTGATATTTTGCAACCCGGGCCATCACTCATTACGCATGGCTTAAAGCAGGTGCAAGCGCTTGTTCAGGAGTGGAGCGCAGTACAAACACATAGAAAAATGGGAGTAAATTAAATGACTACACACTTAATTTTAGGTGGTGCGCGCTCTGGAAAAAGCGCTTTTGCGGAAAAGTTAGCCATAGAAAGTGGCTTAAATGTGATTTATATTGCTACCGCACAAGTTTATGATGCGGAATTTGGCCAACGCGTAGATCACCACAAACTACGTCGCCCTGAACACTGGCAAACCATTGAACAACCATTTAACCTAGCTGAAGCATTGCAAACTCACGCCAAAGCTAATCAGCTTGTGATTGTAGATTGCCTTACACTTTGGCTAGCACAGTGCATTTGCCCTGATTGTGCACCGCCAGAAGGTGTAGATTGGGCAGAAGAGCGCGCCGCTTTATTAGAAACATTGCCAACACTAGCCGGCACAATTCTACTAGTTAGCAATGAAGTCGGCATGGGCATTGTGCCGCTGGGTGAAATCAACCGCCAGTTTCAAGATGAACAAGGCAGACTAAACCAGGCCATCGCACAATTGGCAGACTGCGTAAGCTTTATTGCGGCCGGCTTACCGTTAACATTAAAAGGATAATCATGGAAACAACAGAATTTAAATTAAAAGGCGAATATATTGCCCTTTGCGATTTACTCAAAACAGAAGGCATTGCCGATAGCGGCGGCCAAGGTAAAGCATTTGTCGCGGATGGCTTGGTGACGGTGGATGGTGAACTAGAACTGCGAAAAACCGCAAAAATCCGCGTGGGGCAGGTGGTAGAATGCTTGGGTCAAACAATTAAAGTAGTGTAACTTAACTTGCGCCGTTCCCTGAGCCTGTCGAAGGGATGCGTGCTATTAACATTTTGATTTTACAATGCAGATCCCTTCGACAGGCTCAGGGAACGGCTTTAGTGGCATTGCTAAATGTTGAATTTCAAGGTCTAAAAACATTAGCTGTTACAGTTGGTTTTTGAATCCGCCAAGCTATAAATATTGAGCTAGTTTTTTCCAATCCAAATGTTGCTCCACACAATCAGCCAGTCGGTCTAGCTCAGACTCTCTAAGTTTTACATAATCAAAATGCTGTGCTGTTTGTAATCCCGCCCATTTTAGCCAAGCGGTACAGGCATCCGGGGAGTCAAATAAGCCATGCACATAAGTGCCGGCGATTTGATCATCTGCAGAAAGGGCGCCTTCAGGTTTATCATCTAT
The DNA here is from genome assembly GCA_013141495.1 of Methylotenera sp. GTDB lineage: Bacteria > Pseudomonadota > Gammaproteobacteria > Burkholderiales > Methylophilaceae > Methylotenera. The sequence goes on from JABFQV010000011.1 coordinate 73,693, forward strand.
CGTTAGCGCCGGCTTTTGTAAGGCAAACCCGGTGGTTACGCCCATATGAATTTCATAGCCAGTAACTACAGCTTCTGCAAAGGCTAATCGCCCTGTTACCTGCTTCAGCTGCTTCACCTGTTCTAAGGTCGTCTCCATCTCCAGCCAACCAAATCCAGCGCTCGAACCAGCTTCACCCTCAGTTGCATGGGGGTCGTGTATCGCACACCCTAGCATTTGAAAACCACCGCAGACACCTAATACTTTTCCACCATAACGTAAGTGATGAGTAAGTGCTTGCTCCCAGCCATGGGCCCTCAAATACTCAAGGTCGCCACGTACATTTTTGCTCCCAGGTAAAATAACTAGGTCCGCACTTGGAATCGCCTCGTTCAATTTAATGAACTGAAAATCTACCTGCGGATGCAAGCGCAGTGCGTCAAAATCGGTGTGATTAGATAGATGTGGCAAAATAGGCACCACGATACGCAATCGCTGCAATTCTCCCGCCTTTTCAGAGGAGAGGGAAGGTGTTTTGGGTACGGCATCCTCTGCTTCTATATGTAGTCCATGCAAATAAGGCAACACCCCCAACACAGGTTTACCTGTTTCTTGTTCTAGCCAATCCAAACCTGACTGTAATAAAGCAATGTCACCGCGAAAACGGTTGATAACAAAACCAATCACGCGAGCTCTTTCACTTTCAGATAACAAGGCCATCGTGCCTACGATATGTGCGAAGACTCCGCCCCGGTCAATATCAGCAATTAGTATGACCGGGCAATCCACCGCTTCAGCAAAGCCCATATTGGCAATATCATTTTCACGCAGATTGATTTCAGCTGGGCTACCTGCGCCTTCTACAATCACGCAATCGTATTGCGTTGTTAACCGCTGCCAAGATTCCAAAACGGCACGCATTGCTGTAGGTTTATAGGCATGGTAGCCAGTAGCCTCCAAATTGCAAACTGCCTTGCCGTGAATAATGACTTGGCATCCAGTATCTGAATTGGGTTTGAGTAGTACAGGGTTCATATCAGTATGCGGCAGCAAGCCGCACGCTTGTGCCTGCACTGCTTGCGCACGGCCGATTTCGCCGCCATCCACCGTAACAGCAGAATTTAACGCCATATTTTGTGGTTTGAACGGCGCAACTCGTACGCCTCTGCGATACAATACACGGCACAACGCCGCAACGAGGGTGCTTTTACCCGCATCAGACGTCGTCCCTTGAACCATAAGTGATGTAAATGTCATTCGATTATTATCCCATTTTAAGTGTATATATCACAGCCTTGTACACATACAGCACAGCTTTAGCGATCATTGCCGCAGTGTTGCTAGACGCACTCCTTGGTGAACCAAAACGCTGGCATCCCTTAGTCGGCTTTGGCTGGCTGGCAAATTGGATAGAGTACAGGTTAAATCGGCACATGCAACCACTTGCCGCACGCATGATTGGGCTACTATCCTGGATGTTATTATTAGCGCCATTGGTTGCAACCGGCTATTTTGCAACGCACAGTATCTTAGGCTGGTTAGCAGATGTCTTGTTGCTCTATTTTGCCATCGGAGCGCGTAGCCTGATGCAACATGCACAGCAAATTTATGCGCCACTTTCTCAACATAATCTTGATGAGGCGCGGCATGCAATCAGCATGATAGTCAGCCGCGATACTTCACAACTGAATGAAACTGAAATTGCTACCGCTACGGTTGAATCAGTACTTGAGAACGGCAATGATGCGATCTTTGGGGCAATCTTTTGGTTTGTACTGTTAGGTGGTACAGGTGCGTTACTATTTAGATTAGCCAACACTTTAGATGCAATGTGGGGATACCGCACACCACGCTTTAACTACTTTGGTTGGGCGGCGGCGCGCTTGGACGATTTACTCAATTTAATTCCCGCACGATTAACCGCTTTAAGTTATGCACTCTGTGGCAACACGCGAAACGCCATAAAATGCTGGGCTACACAAGCTGGCACATGGTACAGCCCTAATGCCGGACCTGTGATGGCAGCTGGCGCAGGGGCGCTGCAAGTAAAGCTGGGCGGGGCGGCCGTCTATCACGGCACGACAAAACAGCGCCCTGTATTGGGTATGGGTGAACTTGCCAATACCAGCCATATTTTGAGTGCAATAAGCTTGGTGAAACGCAGCCTAGTGTTATGGTGTGCAGTGATTGCCCTCGCAGAAATTTTAAGGAACGCACATTTTGCTTGAACACGGCGGAAATTTAAGCTTAGCGGCAGCGCAATACGGCATTCCACTTGAAAGCTGGCTGGATTTATCTACCGGCATCAATCCAAACAACTATCCTATTGCAGAAATCCCGGCCAGTGTTTGGCAAAAGCTACCAGATGATAACGATGGCCTAGCCGAGGCGGCGTGCGCTTATTACCGCAGTCAGTTTGCGCTCCCAACAGCAGGCTCTCAAGCTGCATTGCAAGTTTTGCCCAAGTTACGGCCACCTTGCAAAGTGGCAATGCTAGATCCCATGTATAAAGAGCACGCACGTGCCTGGCAACGGCACGGTCATCAAGTGAATACTTTTGCTGGTTTAGACGATGAGGAAGCCATCAATGCTGCTGACGTAGTGCTGCTTTGTAATCCTAATAATCCGACCGCGACACGATTTTCAGTAGAAGCTTTGCTCAATTTACACGCCAAACTCACAAGCCGTGGTGGCTGGTTAGTTGTAGATGAAGCCTTTATGGATGCCACACCACAACATAGCATTGCTCAGCATGCACATTTAGACGGGTTATTTGTACTGCGCTCTTTGGGCAAGTTTTTTGGTTTAGCTGGTGCCAGAGTGGGCTTTTTAATCGCAGAAAAAACGCAGCTTAACAAAATACAAGAGGAACTTGGGCCTTGGACTATATCAGGGACAAGTCGCTTTGTTGCCAAACAAGCCTTGAATGATAAAGTCTGGCAACAAAATACCCGCCAACAGCTCACAGAAAACAGTCAGCGCCTAGCGGTTTTGCTAAATCGCTACAACTTAACGCCGCAAGCAGGCACCGCATTATTTCAACATGTGCCGACAAACGCGGCTAATGCTTGGCAACAGCATTTAGCCAAACAAGGTATTTGGGTCAGACTGTTTACTGAAACGCCAGCGCTGAGGTTTGGCTTACCCACTGAAAATGGCTGGGATAGGTTAGAAAACGCACTTAAAACATTTTAGCTGGCTAAGCTTTGCCAGTAAAATCAACGATTCACAAAGTGAATTCTAGGCACTGCGTCATTAAACGAAATCTGCGTCACACTCGCATGATCAATCACTATTCTAAACAAACCTTTGAGCGGCATATTCAGCACCTCTGCCAGCATGGCACGAATAACGCCACCATGCGTGACCACAGCAATGTTTTTACCATGTGAGTGCTTACTCACATCTGCCACAAATGCTTTAGTGCGAGCATGCAGCTGTGAAAAACTTTCACCATTGGGCGGCGATAAATTGGCATAGTCGTTTGCCCAAATATCAAATACGTCACGCGGAATGCTATCCCAGGTCTGCATTTCCCAATCACCAAAATGCAGTTCTTTCAAGCGCTCATCAGTCTGGATCTGTCCTAAATTAAGCGCGTGTGCTAATTTAGTGCATCGCTGTAGCGGGCTAGCATACACGGCATCAAACGAAATAGCCGCCAGCTTCTTTGCCAAGATATCGCGCTCAACATCAAAGTTTAATGAAGCATCTACATCACTTTGACCGTAGCAAACACCTGCTGGAATACTTAATGAAGTGTGGCGAATCAGATGTAAATTCATAGCTGCTGACACCACGCTAATAAGCCAAAATAAAACGCCAGCTCAGTGATTTGCTGCATGGCACCTAAACAATCCCCAGTATAACCACCTAGCCAATGTTTGATTTTATTACGCCACCAAATCCAAACTGCGGCAACGGGAAGCAAGCAATAAACCCCTAGCCATAACCAATCATTTATATTCAAAATAAACGGTGAGAAATTTAAGTAAATAAATGGAATCGGCAAAATACCTAATAAAGTGGCCACCGTTAAATCTGCTACACCTAGCTTTGTGGCTAAAGGTTTTGCTTTACCAATCGCCTTCACATAGCTTAAATCGGCCATCACATACAGTGCACACAAACGGCTGAAAGCATGACCGACGATTAATATAAAAGGTAAAAAATAAACGGGGAGCGCATTCAATACTTGAAACTTTGCAAACAACATCAGAAACAATGCAACGGCGCCATAAGTGCCAAGGCGTGAATCCTGCATAATAGTGAGTATTCGCTCTTTATCGTACCCTCCACCTAAGCCATCAGCACTGTCCGCCAAGCCATCCTCATGGAATGCTCCGGTGATATAAATAGTGATCGCCATACTGACTAATACCGCAATACTACTTGGTAAAACTTTGGCAGCAAGTATAAAAGCACCTGCCCCCACCATGCCGACAAGAACCCCTACCAAAGGGAAATATTTGGCAGAATAATTAAGGTCATCATCATGAAAATCAGTAAAACTCGGCACAGGCAACCGGGTAAAAAACCCCACCGCTAACAAAAAGTGTCGTCGCTCACGGCGCAGGTAACTCAGCATGCTTCATCCACTTTAGCGCTCACGCCAGCACTTTCAAACGAGGCCATTTCGTTTAAAAAATTAACCGCAGCCAACACCAGAGGGTAGGCTAACACTGCACCGGTGCCTTCGCCTAAGCGCAACCCAATATCCAGCAGCGGTTTTACGCCTAAATATTCCAACAATTTACGATGCCCGGACTCACCGGAGCAATGCGTAAACACACAGTAGTGCAATATATTTGGCTGCAATTTGTAAGCCACTAACAAAGCCGCCGTCGCGATAAACCCATCAATCAGCAATAGCGACTTTTGTTCTGCTGCGCCGAGCATTGCGCCCACCATCATCGCAATTTCAAAACCACCAAATGTGGTCAGCACTTGCAATGCATCCGCACTATTCACTTGATGAAAATTGAGTGCCTGTGTTAAAACCGTTACTTTTTGAGCTAAGCCTGCATCATCCAAACCCGTGCCACGTCCAACACATTGTTCGATTGGCAGACAACACAACACGCTCATTAAGCAACTGGCAGAGGACGTATTGCCAATGCCCATTTCACCAAAGCCGAATACATTACAGCCTGCATTTATTTCTTTGCCACTCATTGCCCCACCAGCAACAAGCGCTTGCTCGCATTGTGTTAACGACATTGCAGGTTCGGTCAAAAAGTTACGTGTACCCAACGCAACTTTGGCATGCGTTAAATCTGGATGCACTTCAAAATGATAATTGACACCAGCATCCACCACACGCAGCTGCATATTGTTTTGGCGTGCAAATACGTTAATTGCTGCACCGCCTTGCAAAAAATTGAGCACCATCTGTGCGGTCACCGCTTGCGGATAAGGGCTAACACCCGCCTCTACAATACCGTGGTCTCCTGCAAACACCAGCATGGTCGGCTGGCTTAAACGCGGACTTAGCGTTTGCTGTATCAGGCCAATCTGTAGCGCGATAGTTTCCAACCCTCCCAAAGATCCTAGCGGTTTAGTTTTGGTGTTAATTTTATTAAGCAACGCATTTTTAAGCGTCGAATCATGGGGAGCGGAGCGGAGCGGGGAGATATTAAATTTCATAATCACAGATTTTACATCAGAGCGCACGACTTAACACCAGTAGCTAATACATACTTCATCGACAATCCGACAAAAATTTAAAAATAGTTTTGTCAGATTGTTATGAAGTTTGCTATAATGCGCGGCTTGCAAACATTTACCTCTAGTTTGCACAAGTTGATTTAATGGCCGAGTAGCTCAGTCGGTAGAGCAGCGGATTGAAAATCCGCGTGTCACTGGTTCGATTCCAGTCTCGGCCACCAATATCTAAAGGGCTCACAGCGATGTGGGCTTTTTTTACGTCTACATGTTTTTCGTCAATGTAGGGGCTGTGTAGGATTTTTACGAAACTACATGCCTATTTAGCGAAAACTAATCGAATTCATTGATTACAAATTAACTTAATATCCGGCATAACCAACTCAGGCATCTCCAGCTGCAAATCATCAATCTGATTAAACTCAGGAATATTTGAGAATAACTCGGCAAACCTTTCTCGTATATTTAAAATGGGGCTTACATTACCTCTGATATGTTCAATCTCTCTGACAAGGCGTCGGTAGGTGTATTTATGCATCCCTTTCGGCTTTTCAGGAATAGGCAACATCAGGCAGGGGTCTTTATCGATTCGCCTAAGAAGTTTGTAGGCCCGATTTATCATTCGGTAATGGCTGCTCTCTAATTGGCTGGCATGTGCAAGGTTGCAACATGACCTGCAGCGATAGTAACTATTGCGTTGATAGAGTATGAATGAGTGTCGTCTGCATGACGGACAAATGAAAGCCTGACGCTTCCCACCGAAATGACAATCTTGTCGATGAATATTGACGTATTCGGTGTAGCTATGTTGACGTCCGTCAGCGTCAGTCACCCCGTCAGCTGACGTGAATTGCAGCTCAACCCCACCTTTGTCCACCTTAATATGCAGGCCATGACCGTAGGTGATTGTTGTTCTAGGCTCAAGCCAGCCTTGCTTCTTCCATGTGCGCACGTCAATCGAATGGCATTCATTCACCAGCCATTTGCGCTCATTGCGTGTCCAGCGACCAGACCCAAATCCGCCCATAATTTATTTCTCCGAAATTTATTGAGAAATTCAGTGTAGCGTCACAACGGAGGGGTCTGTTAGAGTGGTTAAAGTGGTATATTCTTACGCTTAATTAGTAACAATTAAACCACAGCTTTAAAGTGGTCACAATAAGAATAAGGTAAAACGCATGGCAATCAAAAAATCTGAACTCTATAGCTCACTGTGGAAAGGCTGTGATGAACTGCGTGGCGGTATGGATGCCAGCCAGTATAAAGACTACGTGCTGGTGCTGTTGTTTGTTAAGTATGTGTCAGACAAGTATGCAGGTCAGCCTGATGCGCTGATTGAAGTACCTGAGGGCGGCAGTTTTCAGGACATGCTGGCACTCAAGGGCGACAAGGAAATTGGTGACAAGATAAATAAGATTATCGCCCGCCTTGCTGAAGCCAATGACCTTAAAGGCGTGATTGACGTTGCCGACTTTAACGATGCCGATAAGCTGGGCAAAGGCAAAGACATGCAAGACCGCTTGTCTAACCTAGTCAGCATCTTCGATTCACCCGGTCTAAATTTCAGTAACAACCGCGCCGAGGGTGACGATATTCTGGGTGACGCCTATGAATACCTGATGCGTCACTTCGCTACCGAGTCCGGCAAAAGTAAGGGGCAATTCTACACGCCTGCAGAAGTATCACGCATCATGGCCAAAGTCATCGGCATCAACGCGACCAAGAGCCAAAGCCAAACCATCTATGACCCAACCTGTGGTTCTGGTTCGCTACTTTTAAAAGCCGCTGATGAATCCAAAACTGGCGTCACTATCTATGGTCAGGAAATGGACAACGCCACTGCCGCGTTAGCCAAGATGAACATGATTCTGCATAACAACCCAACGGCAGAAATCTGGCAAGACAATACGCTCTCCAGCCCACACTTTAAAGATAATGGCGGCAACCTCAAGCAACATGACTATGTGGTGGCTAATCCGCCATTCTCAACCAAGGCATGGAGCAACGGCTTTGACCCAGCCAATGATTTATACGAGCGTTTTGCCGATGGCATTCCACCTGCCAAGAATGGCGATTACGCCTTCTTGCTGCACATCATCCGTTCACTGAAAAGCACAGGTAAAGGCGCAGTGATTCTGCCGCATGGCGTGTTGTTTCGTGGCAATGCCGAAGGTGGCATCCGTAAGAGCATCATCCGCAAGGGTTACATCAAAGGCATCATCGGCCTGCCGGCTAACTTGTTCTATGGTACTGGCATCCCTGCCTGCATTATCGTGGTGGATAAAGAAAACGCCGCAGGTCGCACAGGCCTATTTATGATTGATGCCAGCAAGGGCTTTGTTAAAGACGGCAACAAAAACCGCCTGCGTCATCAAGACATTCATAAAATTGTGGATGTGTTCAACAAGCAGGTCGAAATAGCCAAGTATTCGCGCATGGTCAGCGTGGCAGAAATTGAAGCCAACGACTACAACCTCAATATCCCACGCTACATTGATAGCTCTGAGTCCGAAGACCTGCAAGACATCGCAGCGCATCTTAAAGGCGGCATTCCTAACGCAGATGTAGATAGCATGACAGCTTATTGGCAAGTGTTCCCTACGCTGCAAAAGCAACTGTTTGATATTGGCGCACGGGCGGGATATAGCGCAATGAAAGTAGCCGCAGCACAAGTTAAGCCCACCATCTTTGCCCACCCAGAATTTGTGAGCTACACGCAATCGGTCAGCAAGCTATTCCAAGGCTGGAAAGCCAACAACATTGCCCAGCTAAAAGGCATTAGCCAAGAGTCACACCCTAAGCAACTGATTGAGCAGCTATCCGAAGATTTGTTGCACACCTTTGATACGGTGAAGCTGATTGACCAATACGATGTGTATCAGCACTTGATGAGCTACTGGTCAGATATTATGCAAGATGACGCTTACCTGATTACAGCCGATGGTTGGCAAGCAGGCAATGACGCCAGTAACGGCTTGATACCGCCACAGCTGATTATCGCCCGCTACTTTGCCGCTGAACGCGATGCAATTGAACAACTGGAATCTGAGCGTGACGCGATTAGTCGCCAAATGGAAGAGCTGGATGAAGAGCATGGTGGCGAAGATGGCTTGCTGGCAGAAGCTAAGAACGATAAAGGCAAGCTCACCAAAGTGAGCGTCAGCGCACGACTTAAAGACATTAAGAATGACACTGATGCAGTTGATGAGCGCAAACAGCTCAACGCTTACCTTGCTTTAATCGAGCAGGAATCCATCGCCAGCAAAAAAGTAAAAGATGCACAAAAGCTTCTTGATGCCAAAGTCGCTGCGCAATATGCCAAGCTGAGCGCAGATGAAATCAAGACCTTAGTGGTAGAAGACAAATGGCTCACCACCCTTGCCGCCGATGTGCAGACCGAACTGGACCGCGTATCGCAGGCGCTGACTGGGCGCATCAAACAACTCGCCGAGCGTTATGCAGAGCCGCTGCCGCAACTTGCATCAGATGTAGCTGCGCTAAATGCTAAAGTAGAAGCGCATTTGCTAAAAATGGGGTTTGCACTATGACTAAGCTCATCCGCAATTCAACCGCTGAGTTTTTAATCTTCACCAGCCAAGCGGGAGAAAACAGCATTGAAGTGCGAGTTGAAGGTGAAACCGTTTGGCTGACGCAAAAAATGATGGCGCAGTTGTTTGAAGTTGAAGTACCTGCCATTATCAAGCACATCGCTAACATCTTGTCGGAAGCTGAGCTGACCGAGGCAACTACTTCCAAAATGGAAGTAGTTCAACAGGAAGGTGCAAGGTCGGTGCGTCGCATGATAGATTTTTACAATCTGGACATGATTATCGCCATCGGCTACCGCGTCAATTCCAAACGTGCTACCCAGTTTCGCCAATGGGCAACGCAAGTGCTTAAGCAGTTTGCCATCAAAGGCTTTGTGTTAGATAAAAAACGGTTGGAAAATGGCAGCTATTTGGGTGAAGACTACTTTGAGCAGCTACTGGCTGAAATTAGAGAAATCCGCCTCAGCGAGCGCAAGTTTTACCAAAAAATCACCGACATTTACGCCACCAGCCTTGATTACAGCAAAGACGCAGTCACTACCCAAGCTTTTTTTGCCAAGGTGCAAAACAAACTGCACTTTGCCATACATGGCCACACTGCCGCTGAACTCATTGTTAAACGTGCAGATAATCAGCAGCCCCACATGGGCTTAACCAGCTGGGCCAATGCACCCGAAGGTAAGATTGTTAAAACCGATGTGGTGGTGGCTAAAAACTACCTCACACAAGCAGAGCTAGAATCGCTAGGCCGTATCGTCAATGCCTACCTAGACTTGGCAGAAGAACGCGCTAAACGCAACATTCCCATGACCATGCAAGACTGGGCAACACGCCTAGATAGCTTTTTAGAATTTGACGAACGCAATATTTTGCAAGACGCCGGAAAAATTACCGCCGAAATTGCCAAAGCCCATGCCGAAAGCGAGTTCGAACAATATCGCATCGTGCAAGACCGATTGTTCGCATCGGACTTTGATAAATTGCTGGATATGCCGCAAGCAGGTGACGAAAATGAATGAGTCATTCACCGTTCAGGAAGCACCAGCCATTTATCAAGTGATGCTGGATACGCCGCGCGTCAGGCTGGGCTACAAGCAGACTGAGGTGGGGGTGATTCCTGAGAATTGGGGGGTGTCCAAGGTTGAAGAAGTTGCGAAGGTTGTTGATTCACTTCACCAAACGCCGAGTTTTTCAGCAGAAGGTTATCCGATGGTGAGGGTCACTGACATAAAAACTGGCAACTTAAATCTTAATTCGGCTTTAAGAGTTAATGCAAAAGTGTTTGTAGAGTTTACGAAAAACTACAAACCAAAAAGAGATGACATAGTTTTAAGTCGGGTTGGTAGTTATGGGGTAAGTAGTTTTGTTGAAACAGACGAGCAGTTTTGTATGGGGCAAAATACAGTAGTTATTCAGTCCATCGTTCCAGCCCGATACTTATATTACGTTTTGAACTCAAGAGGCGTGAGGCAACAAATTGATGATGGTTCGTATGGTTCAGGATACAAGTCTCTATCTCTAAAAAATATCAAAGAACTGCTTGTTCCAACCCCACCAACTTCAACCGAACAACGCTCCATCGCCACCGCGCTATCGGATGTGGATGCGTTGCTGGCGGCGCAGGACAAGCTCATCGCCAAAAAGCGCGACATCAAGCAAGCCGTCATGCAACAACTCCTTACGGGCAAGCAGCGCCTGCCGGGGTTTACTGGGGAGTGGGAGGTGAAGCGGTTGGGAGAAATTGGAGATATATCAAGTGCGGGTGTAGATAAAAAATTGCGTGCAGATGAAACAGCAGTGCGCCTTGTCAATTACCTTGATGCCTATCGAAAAGACTTCATCTATTCAGAGGACTTAAATCATTGGGTTACTGCGCCAAAACATCAACTAATACGCTGCGCGGTAAAAAAAGGTGACATATTTTTTACTCCATCTTCGGAGACCCGCGATGATATATGTAAATCTGCTGTTGCAATGGAAGATATTCCAGATGCAGCATATAGCTACCACGTCACCAGACTTCGTTTGCGGGATGATTGGAACTTGCGATTTCGCACCTATGCTTTCAAAACACGGACATTTTTCGACCAAGCCGAAATGCTATGTGATGGCAGTGGTACACGATATGTAATTTCACAGGGGAAATTTAAGAGCATGACGGTTCAAGTGCCTCCAGTTGAGGAGCAAGCCGCCATTGCCACCATCCTCTCCGACATGGACGCAGACCTCACTACACTAGAGCAACAACACGATAAAACCCGCGCCCTCAAGCAGGGCATGATGCAGGAGCTACTTACAGGAAGGATACGTCTCGTATGAGTACTGTCGGACAAATTGAACGTGCCACCCAGCAGCGCGTGGTAAAACTGTTCAGCGAAACACTGGGCTATGATTATCTGGGCAACTGGAGTGACCGTGTAGGCACTCGCAATGTCGATATGGATTTATCACACATTTTTTTGAAAAACCACGGTTACGACGATGCGCTTATCACCAAGGCATTGCACCAACTCAGCAAAGTAGCAGGCGACCAGACCAAGAGCTTGTATGACTGCAATAATGCCGTGTATGAGTTGCTGCGCTATGGCGTGAAGGTTAAAGCCGATGTTGGCGAGAACACGCAAACAGTATGGCTGATTGACTGGAAGAATCCGCAAAATAATCACTTTGCTATTGCCGAGGAAGTGACGGTTAAAGGTGCGGATGCCAAGGCGAATACTAAACGCCCGGACATTGTGATTTATGTGAATGGCTTGGCGCTTGGCGTGTTGGAGTTGAAGCGTTCTATTGTGTCTGTGTCTGAAGGCATACGCCAAAACCTAGACAACCAGAAAAAGCTGTTTATTCAGCCATTCTTCACCACTATGCAGTTGGTGATGGCGGGCAACGACACTGAAGGTGTACGCTACGGCACCATAGAAACGCCAGAGAAATACTACCTGAGCTGGAAACAAGATAGTTCTGTTGAAAATCTGCTAGATAGGCACGTCAGTCAGCTTTGCGATAAAGCGCACTTCTTAGAACTCATTCATGATTTTGTGGTGTTTGATGCTGGCATCAAAAAGCTCTGCCGCCATAATCAATACTTCGGCGTGAAAGCCGCGCAAGACCATATCCGCCGCCGTGAAGGTGGCATTATCTGGCACACCCAAGGCAGCGGTAAAAGCTTGGTGATGGTATGGCTGGCAAAGTGGATACGCGAGAACGTGAAAGATGCGCGGGTGCTGATTATCACTGACCGCACCGAGTTGGATAAGCAAATTGAGAAAGTGTTCATCGGCGTTAGTGAACAAATCGTCCGCACTACCAGCGGTGCTGACCTGATTAGCAAACTCAATGCCACTAACCCGTGGTTGATTGCGTCACTGATTCATAAGTTTGTGGGTAAAGAAGAAGGCGAAGTTGAGGGCATGTCCGAAGGTGACATTCAAGCTTTTATCGATGAGATGAAGCGCAACCTGCCTGCGGACTTTAGAGCCAAAGGCGATATTTACGTGTTTGTGGATGAGTGCCATCGCACCCAAAGTGGTGAGCTGCATAAGGCCATGAAAGCAATATTGCCCAATGCCATGTTTATCGGCTTTACGGGTACACCTTTACTTCATGCCGATAAGCAAAAGAGTATTGAGATATTCGGTAAGTACATTCACACCTACAAGTTTGATGAAGCGGTGCGCGATAAAGTAGTGCTGGATTTACGCTATGAAGCACGTGACATCGACCAGAGCATCAGTTCGCCCACTAAAATCGACCAATGGTTTGATTCTAAAACCAAGGGGCTGAATGACATTGCCCTCGCCCAGCTCAAGAAAAAATGGGGCAGCATGCAGAAAGTGCTTAGCTCAAAATCACGCTTAGAAAAAATCGTCGCTGACATCTTGATGGACTTTGAAACCAAAGACCGCCTGCAAAGTGGACGCGGCAATGCCATGTTGGTGACGAGCAGCATTTATGAAGCCTGCAAGTGCTATGAGCTGTTCGAGCAATCGGAACTGGCAGGTAAGTGCGCGATTGTGACTTCATACGCACCGTCACCTGCTGACATTAAGGGCGAAGAGACTGGCGAAGGCTTAACCGAGCGACTGAGAAAGTACGAAATCTACAACCGGATGCTAGGCGATAAGCCTGCTGAAGTGTTTGAAGACGAGGTTAAAAAGAAATTCATTGAACAGCCGGGGCAGATGCGCCTGCTTATCGTCGTTGACAAGCTTTTGACAGGCTTTGACGCGCCTTCAGCCACCTACCTATACATAGACAAGCAAATGCGCGACCACGGCTTGTTTCAAGCTATTTGTCGCGTGAATAGGTTAGATGGCGACGATAAAGAATATGGTTACATCGTTGACTACAAAGATTTGTTCAAGAGCTTAGGCACGGCCATTCACGATTACACCTCAGGTGCGCTGGATGGCTATGACAAAGAAGACGTAGCTGGCTTGCTAGTTGACCGCCTACAAATGGCTAAACAACGGCTGGAAGAAGCGCGGGAGGCCATTAAAGCCTTGTGTGAGCCAGTTGAAACACCCAAGGATACGGCAGCTTACTTGCGCTACTTTTGCGCCATTGATACCACCAATAAATCGCAGCTTAAAGATAACGAATCTAAACGCGTAACGCTGTACAAACTGACTGTATCGCTTATCCGCGCTTACGCTGACCTTGCCAGTGAAATGACCGAGGCAGGCTATAACGCAGCGCAGACCGAGCAAGTGAAACAGGAAGTTGACCACTTTGAAAAGGTGCGTAGCGAGGTGAAAATAGCCAGCGGTGATTACATCGACATGAAGATGTTTGAGCCAGCCATGCGCCACCTGATTGATAACTACATTCGCGCTGAAGAAAGTGAAAAAATCTCTACGTTTGACGATGTAAGCTTGGTGCAGTTAATCGTTGAGCGCGGCGTGGATGCGCTGGAACTGCTGCCAAAAGGTATACGCGAAAGCAATGAAGCTGTTGCTGAAACCATAGAGAACAACATGCGTAAGCTCATCATCGACGAGCAGCCCATCAACCCGAAATACTACGAGAAAATGTCCGAGTTGTTGGACAGCCTGATACTACAGCGCAGAGAGCAGGCATTGGAGTATGAAAAATATCTTGCTGAGATGATTGCACTGGCAGGTAAGGTGAAAAGCCCCAATGGCGGAACTGACTATCCTAGCGCATTGAATACAGGCGCCAAACGCGCCCTGTACGATAACTTGGGTAAAGATGTGGACTTAGCGCTGGCAGTCGACCATGCTGTGTTATCAAGCAAGAAAGATGGTTGGCGAGGTCACAAAATGAAAGAGAAAGAAGTGCGCTACGCTTTAAGACGCATACTGAATGACGAGCAACTGACCGATACAATATTCGAGTTGGTAAAGAACCAAAGTGATTACTGAAACGCATCAAATCAAAATTAGCGGGTTAGTAGTAGATGTTGTACGTAAAGATATTAAAAACCTGCATCTAGGTGTTTACCCGCCGATGGGCCGAGTGCGCGTAGCCGTGCCGCTACGTGTGAGCGACGAGGCAGTGCGCTTGGCAGTTATCTCCAGACTATCTTGGATTAAACGCCAGAAAACCAAATTCACCACCCAAGCGCGACAATCCATGCGCGAGTATGTGTCTGGTGAAAGCCATTACTTCCAAGGTCGGCGCTACCGTCTGAATGTGATTTACCAGAGCGGTACACCGCATGTGGCTATTCGCAACAAATCCAGCATCGACCTATATGTGCGAGATGGTAGCGAAAGAGAACAGCGCGAAAAGGTATTGCTGACATGGGTTCGCCAGCAACTTAAAGAGCTGATTCCAGCGCTAATAGCCCAGTGGGAACCTATCATCGGGGTGAAGGTTGCCGAATGGCACGTGAAGCAGATGAAGACCAAATGGGGTACGTGCAACATCGAAGCGCAGCGTATCTGGCTTAACCTTGAACTTGCAAAAAAATCCAAGCAATGCCTTGAGTACATCGTGGTGCATGAAATGGTGCATCTGCTGGAACGACACCACAATGACAATTTCATTGAGCTGATGAATCAGTTTATGCCGCAATGGCGACTGCACCGTGAAGAGCTTAATAGCTCAGCGTTGGGGCATGAGGATTGGAGTTACTAGGGTTGTGTTTGATTCTTGCGAAGTGCTTGTAACAAATCCACTGCCACACGCTGATTCACTTTAGATAGCTCACGAAATGTTAGGCGTAATTTAATGGCGTCTTCAGAGAAATCAGTTCCAAAATTAACTTGAGATGAATCTTCTGTAGCTAAGGAATGTTCTAAGCCTTCAGCGGCAACAAAGATGGCTGATGGTTTAACCTCCAAAGCAGACGCTATACTTTCAAGCAGAGGAAGTGACGGTTGTCGCTCACCTCGTTCAATACGTGACAGATAGCCCGCATCAGTCCCCGCAGCAAGTGCGACTTCTTCCTGAGTCATTTGGCGCTCCCTTCGGAGAGCGCAGATTACTTGTCCAAGCTTCATAGACAAATTGTCTGCCAAAAGATGCCTTGCAGACAAAGTCTGACAGGCATTACACTTATCAATTTATGCCTATCAGGCATATTGTTTGGAAAAGTGACCCATGGAAGACACCTCTAATAAATTCAAAAAGCCATTCTCATTTCTCAACTTGGCTAATGAAGTGTTGCAACAATCGGCTACACCTTTGACTCCTGATGAAATATGGCAATATGCCAGTAACACGGGCATTAGCAGCAAACTTAATTCCAGTGGCAAAACGCCATGGCAAACTCTAAGCGCCCGTTTATATACATTTGTAAAAGCAAAGCCGGGTGAGTTGTTTTTTCGCGCTGATGGTAGTCCCACTAGATTTGGTCTTGTGGGAAAACACGAAGGGATGTCATTGAGTGGATATGCACAAGAACCGGAAGTCTTATCAGTTACGATTAAAAGTAAAATCGAACACGAGCGTGACATGCACCCATATCTAGCTTATTTTGCTCAGGGGATGATGGAGGATGTGACCGTCAAAACCATTTATCATGAAAAGTCTAAAAAACTACCTTTTGGAGAATGGTTGCATCCTGACATTGTCGGAGTAAAACTACTTTCTAAGTCATGGGCAAAAGGAGCTAGAGAAATTGCTCAGTCCTGTGGCGGCAACATCACTCGGCTTTACTCATTTGAATTAAAGCGACAACTAAGTGAAGGGAATTTGAGGGAGTCATTTTTTCAGTGCGTATCAAATTCATCATGGGCAAACGAGGCTTGGTTAGTCACCGCTGAGATGAAAAAAACGAATGAATTTGAAAAAGAACTTAAACGCCTTGCAAGTCGATTTGGTGTTGGAATTATAGAACTCAATATCAACAACCCTAGTGAAAGTTCCATTCACACACAGGCAAAATATCGAGAAGATATTGATTGGGAAACTGTCACAAAATTAGCTGAACATAACCCTGATTTTCAGGAGTTTTTAATCAACGTAAGGTTGTCTGTTAGTGAAAATAGTTTTGTTACCAAGCATAAGTTTGATGCTGTAAAGGAGTTGGACGAGTTAATGGCTGAGTAGTTTGTTTCAGTCTTGCATAGTACATAGTAACTTTAAGTTAGTTGGTAAAGAATCAATAAAAACGATGCCCTCAGGAAGAAAAATGACACAAGAAAACCTTGAGTTGAAGGCCGCCACCCCTCGTGACTGGCATGACCTTCTTGAAATGCCTGCTAAGTCAGTGCATATTGATTTAGAGCCGCATTTTTACGATCCGGAAGATGTAGTACGGATGAAGCGTGGATTCATCCCTAAAGAGATGGAGCAAAAATGGTTTATCTACTGTACGGATGAATATATCTATTTTCATCGTAGCTGGACTGGTAACTTAATCTACAAAGTCTATATTTACGAAGGTGACGATGGCGAATGGGTCTTAACGTCTGCTGATGTCAATCGTGATCCTGAGCAGTATGGCGGAACCGACAATGCTGAAGATGAACGCATTATCTTTGAGTTGATAGACTATTACCTTGTTCAAGACCATGCAGAGTATCAAAGTGGCCTTGAAACGAGCTTGGAACTGGCTTTAAAGCCCAATTATTTGGGCAACCCAGAAGTCGTATCGAATGCGCTTATGCCATTCTTTGAGGCAGTGTATAAAAAGCTACAAGCTAATTTCGACGACGGAAGCATGGCTGTCACATCAAAACAAGTAAATGATGAAATCCACCAAATATGCGAGATCTTTAGAGGCTCACACCCCGGCTATAACCCTGTTGGCAGTTGGAATTCTGAGAAGGAATTGGGGCAGGTAATCATTAAATGCTTTAACTTAGATCCTGACTATTATGCCGACGAAAACATGTATTGCATCCTCAGTGAAGGTTTTGCTGGAGTGGCATTAGCGGCAAAACAATCCATCGGTTCTGGCAAGACTCATGGCAACATTGAGTCTATTCAGCAATTGCTGTTGCAAATTCACCAGTTCACAACCTCAGTATTGCTTGGCACCCACACAGTGACTCACCCCAAAATTACACTAAAGAGCTTGTTAGCATAAGAGTAGCTATCTCATCAACTTAATGCCATTGTTGTCAGGCCAGCCAGTAAAGCTGGTCGTACTCCGTACGCAATAAGAGCCACAAGTTGGGCTGCGCGGAACAAAACAACGACGAATGACCGGAGTGACCCGCTCCCCGTAAGGATATACAGACTAGCCGGATAATAACCGGCCTATGCCCAAATTCACCACGCCAGAAGTGTTGGCTCGACGGCATGATTGTCACCATGCAACCATGATCGAGACGGTGAGGCAGACGGTGTGGCCCACCGAAGACTAACAAGTCAGGATGTCTGGTAAAGGTGTTCACCCCCTAATACTTGATTGTTCAAGGTTGGGCAGATGAACGGGTTAGGGTTGCTCTCTCTAGCTTATTGAACTAAATTTCTGATAGCTTATAAAAACAATGAATGGAAAAGCTATGACAACTTACCACCCAAAATTAGATGAGCATGGCAAACCGGTTGCCCTTAAAAACCCTAATCATCCTTCGCTATTGTCAGCATGGAATAATTCATCAGAAGTAGCCACAGTAATTCCAAATGGCACATTACCAAACGAGCTCAATGGCATTGCCTTAACAAATTGGTCAGAGGCTCCCACCAGCCATAAAGAATGGGAAGCATTGGCTGCACAATCCAATATCAGCGAACCAACCTTTACTCCACCGCCCCATAAGAAACATGCTGCCGGCGTTGTCATTGAGGAATCCGACGGCAGAATCTGGCTCATGTCACCATCCAACAGCCATGGCGGCTATATCAACACCTTACCCAAGGGTCAGGTGGATTCGGGTGCAAGCCTGCAAGCCACCGCTATAAAAGAAGCCTTTGAAGAATCAGGGCTGCATGTAGCCCTCATTGAGTTTTTAATCGATACCGATAGAACCACCAGCTATACACGCTATTACCGAGCAAAGCGTATTGGTGGCAATCCAGCTGACATGGGGTGGGAATCACAAGCCATCCATTTAGTCCCAAGAAATCAGCTGCAGCAATACCTTACCCACCCCAGTGATCTGCCATTATTAAAACTACTGCTGAAGGAGAAAGCATGAAATCTGAACGTATTGACCGTGCTCGTGGTTGCTTGTTAGGTTTGGCCATCGGAGATGCCATAGGTACCACAGTAGAGTTTAAGCCCCGAGGAAGTTTTACTCCAATGACCGACATGGTCGGTGGTGGGCCATTTCAGTTGAAAGCAGGTGAATGGACAGACGATACTTCAATGGCCTTATGCCTTGGTGCCAGTCTGCTAGAAAAAGGTTTTGACCTACATGATCAAATTACCAAATATGTGAAGTGGTACCGTGAAGGTTACATGAGCAGCACTGGCAGATGCTTTGATATCGGAATCGCAACGCGTGAAGCTTTGAACCGTTTTAATGCAAGCGGCAACCCTGAGTCAGGGTCAATCAATCCTAGAAGCGCTGGCAACGGTTGTATCATGCGCTTGGCACCAGTCCCTATCATGTATGTTGACCATCCAGTGAAAGCAGCACAATTATCAGCTGAACAATCCAAAACCACGCATGGTGCAACCGAGTGCATTGAAGCAAGTCAGCTATTCGGTGAAATCCTAGTACGTGCATTAGAAGGCACTTATGATAAAAATCAGATTCTCAACCCTGAGATAAAGAATACCATTCCGTATTCTTCAGTTCGCATTCAATCCATCGCTGACGGTGGGTATTTTGAATATGATAGTCTAAGGATTAAAGGCACGGGTTACGTGGTGGATAGTTTGGAAGCTGCACTGTGGTGTTTTTACATTACTGACAATTTTAAAGATGCGGTGTTAACCGCCGCAAATCTTGGAGATGATGCTGATACCACGGCAGCAATTACGGGACAGATTGCTGGTGCTTATTATGGTGAGATGGGTATCCCACAAGACTGGTTGGATAAGGTGGTTATGGCTAGAGAGATTGGTGAGATGGCTGAACAATTATCAAAAGCAGGAGTAAATTAAATATGTGGATATTCATGTCTGATAGTTTTTTGAGTATTGTTGATAAAGGTGACCATACAGGTAAAACGCTGCTTGTTCGTGGGCGTAAGAAGGGAGACATTGAAAGAGCTTTTCCATCAGCGAAAGTGATTGAGGGTGCGGGAACCGACTACCGATTCCGCACCAGAGTTGAGCGCGAGGAAGTTGCGCTAAAAATGGCGGATGCGGTTCGCAATATCAAATATCCAAACTTCAAATCAACCGTTAAAGAGCACGACAAGCATGATGCATACATGAAGGTTTGGAGTGCGATGTATTCATATCAGGAAGGCTCGGATGATTAGTGGCTAGTTAACAAATTCCAACACTCAACTTGTGACTATTGGATTTATTTGCAAAAGCTGACACTCAGAAGTTGCAACTTTTAATTAAATAATAATCTTGAGTCAGCGCGAACCAGTCATGCGCCAATTAATGATGTCGGTCTGTAATTCTACTTAGCGGACACTCGGTTGCGAGGGATCTACTTCCGCTATCGACCCTTACGGGACGATCAAATCACAACTTAGAAACCACAATGATGGCAGAGATACTCCATTACACAACAAGACTCTTGTATACAGGATATTTTTTCAGCAAACCCTCAAGAGCGTAACAATCAATCAATTCAACACCATTTAGATTTGCCTGTCCTTTTGCAGAACTATTAAAAAGCTGATTCGTTACCGCAACTTTCTGAAAAACTACTCCAGAGTGCTTCATCTCATATGCTGCCGCCCCAGCGATTACATCCTTTACGGCTTCCCATCCAAGAGCCTGCCCATGAATGGACGAGCTCTTGCACTGAATCAACACTCCAACTCCCCCTTTAAACCCCACCACATCTACACCACCATCACCAGTGCCTGGCGTCAGATAGGTTTTATATCCCTGTTTACTCCACAATGCAGCGCAGAACTTCTCAAAAACGTTGGGAGTCATAAAGGGTAGGTCTGAAGCTACAAAGGGCTCCTTGTCAAATACAACTTTACCACCCGGAGCCTCCAAATCGCCGAAATCATTGCCAGACAAATCGCCAACACCATTGAGCATGTCACCCGACAGCTCATCTTTCCACTTGAGCAGAATATTTAGTTTAGCGTCGAAAGTAGTGAAGTCTTCTGCCACGACCAACGGGCAATAAACGAAAACCTCCTTACTCTGACCAATACGATATGCCCTGTCGGTCGCCTGATTTTCCTTTGCAGGATTCCATGTGCGCGTATAGTGAATAACATGATTTGCAGCCTGAATATTGAGGCCAAATCCTGCTGCTAGAGGCGATAAGATAATTGCTCCAAAGCCTGCATTTCCCTGAAAGCCACCAATCTGCTTCTGGCGACTTTCCATACTTTTACTATTTGTCGAAGTGTCACCATTGATAATGGCTGCCGAAAATCCAAACCGTTCTAATATTGATCGTTGCAGTAAACGCTGCACGTCCCGTAGCTCGCAAAAAATAATCACTTTTTCATTTTGCGACTTAATTTTCAGTAGCTCAGCCAATAACCATTTCATTTTCGGAGAGTGCTCTTCAATTTCAACTAAAGGCATAGCCAAATTAGAAAGTTGTCCCATTGGTTGAGGATCGGCGCAGACGCGGCGCAGGTACTGCAAAAGTCCAAGATGATTCTTTAGTCCAACACCTTCAGCCGATTGTTGGCGGTGCTGTGCTATCGCATGGGCATAATAGGTGCGTTGCCGCTGAGAAAGCGGTAAATTCCGACAAGTTTCAACAATAGTTTTACATGGCAAATCTTTGGCAACATCTGCTTTGAGACGGCGCAGCTTTTGCGGCTCAATGATCGATCTTAACTCTTCTATGCGCTGCTTCTGTTCTTCAGTTTCAGCTTCAATAGGCTTGCGGTAGGTCGACCCAAACTCGTTTAGTGCTCCTAGTAACCCTGGCTGCACAAAATCAAATAAGCACCAAAGATCAGCTAGACTATTTTCAACTGGCGTACCCGTACAGGCGATTTTGAATCGGACATTTTGCTTTTTTGCTGCCCGCGTCATCATCGCATTCGGATTTTTTATTTTCTGCGCTTCGTCACATATCACCGACGACCATTTCTGAGCTGCCATCGTAAACTCTAAGTCACGTAACGTTTCGTATGTCGTCAGAACCACCTTTGCGTTACCTAACCAATTACGGCACAGCAGGTTAATTCCAGCCAAACCATCATCCATAGTATCTTTTGGGGTGCGTAGACGGGCAAGGTCCACGCCGTAAAGAGTTAGTAACGGAAAAGTATTTGGATTGAAGAATTTATCCATCTCCTCCTGCCAATTTTCAAGTAGCGACACAGGGGCAACAATTAAAAATGGCTCTGCAGCAGGATCTTCTTCTAAGCATTTGGCAATAAAAGTCAACAATTGAAGTGTCTTACCCAGACCCATATCATCAGCTAACAGTGCCCCACGGCATTCATGTGGAGACAGAGTCCACAAATGCTGCAACCATGCAACACCCGACAGTTGATGAGCCTTTAGCGTAATCCCATCTTTTAGTGAGTTAGGTAACTTGGCTTGATTGCCTGCTGGCATAGTAAGCATCCCACGCCGCTCTTCATAATCCACCTTTACGATATTGGGCTTGAGAATTAACCCCGTACGAGTTTTTTTATCCAGAGCCTTTGGTCTCTTGCCTTTACCAATATCTTGTTTTGCATCACCGATGATAGAAATCATCACTTCCGCTTCTGCGACAGGTATTGGTTTTGGGCAGCCAGGGAATTCAAAGCTTGCCAGCCCTTCAGATTTCGCCTGATCACACTCACGCTGGAGTTTTTTTAACCCTTCCTCGGTAAGCGGCAAATCAACAGACGCTGTTTCATTATCAGGCAAAAAACTAAAGCCATACACAATATTGTCGGGGAACCAGCTTGACTCATCGTTCTTACGCGCAATGAATGCTGAATAATAGGGTTGCTCTTCGCCAATCCCTTCGATCTTTCCATCGGCATACCGTGATAGATCAAACACTTCGGCAGTACTAAACCACTGCTTCCTGTGCAAATCACTTAGTGCAGACTCTAACAATGCAAGTTGGTCTGGCGTATCACCCAATATTTCCAGATCGTAGCCTACCCAGAAGCAACACTGCGCACCATGCTCAATCCGCGACTTAAGTTTATCAATGAACTTTTGTAAATCACCATCAACTGATAATGGCAAAGTTTCGCTACTTATGTTGCCAGCAATGGACTCTTCCACCAATAACGTACATTCGACAGGGAATCCCCCAGAATCACGGGTCACGTTTGCCGTAAATCTAGCATAAGAAATCCCGGCCGCTTCCTTAGCCTGCTCAAACTCCTCAGGAGTAAGTACCTTAGCGGCATCAGGCCCTAAGACAGCTATAGGGTTACGCAAAAACGCTTCGGCTCGTTCGCCCGCAATTCGCCGACCTGGCATGCGCTTAATCTCACGCAGTACCGTTTGTGCTTCTGGTGACAGCAAAATATGTACTAAACCTACGCCATCAGGGATCTCATAACGCTCTTGTACTGTTTTAAAACGATCAAACAACTCCAGCCATCTTGTAGGTTGTCCATCAAAGCCAGGAATAATCTCAACAGTTTTACTGTCTGAGAATTGAGTTTTACGTAATTCAAGGTTCAAATTATCTGGTGTAATAACCACGGTGTTATGTAGATAGTTGGATAAATCAGCGTTAGCCGATAGAGCATGACGTCGAATGTCAGCCCAGGCATGTCGATTGCTATCGACGCTACGCTGTTCCTGTGGCCTCTGGTGGAACTCTCCCAATGCGCACACAGTTTTCCATGCAGCTTCAGGTAGCAAGATTTCTCTCTGCCCGCTCTTCAGAACCGCCCCTTTAATATCGGCATTACCTTGGACTGGACTGTTATTCAAGTCAATCCATCCTGCCAACAGGATTGAAAAGCCAGTGTCTGTCAGTCCGCCACAGCTCTCCAACTTCGGCCGCCAATCTTCGAGTGGGGGTAGGTCAAGCAGAAAAATAGAGGCTTGGTAATCCTCCGATTTCAAAAGCTGATAAAGCGAATCCCATCGCAATCGAAGACTATCACCGTCTAGCTCGGCAAACCCCTCTTCCTCAAGTTGTTCAAGTAAAGCCCAGCATTCAGCTTGCCCGACAAAACTAGATGAAGTCCCTGATAATTTTGAGAACGAACTGGAAAATACAATGCCTGCTTCGCAATATTGAGCTTGAAGCTCCATTTGTCCTGATGAGATATTTTTGTTCTTGCTTGAAGACTTGAAAGGCCAGACCATTTTCATTCCCTCCACCAACCTCGTCCTTGTTTGTATTTAAATTTCCATGACTCCAGATTCCGATCAACTTCAGGATGATCACCTTTTTGCGTATACACCCAAAATGCTCCGTCAGAATCTCTATTATCTTTAGTTTGTAGACCAAACTTATTAACATACTGCTCAACATAAGATAAATTATGACTGCTATTATTGACTAGTAAAGGTGATGAGGTGGCTTTTGACGAAGTGCCAAATATTGGGATATGGTCACTATTGTCATTCTGCTTAACTAGACGAGGCGTTACTGCACCTTGAGGGTAATAACCCACTTTAGGGCAAATAGCCCGATCGAAATTAGATTCCCATCCATTAGCAACATGGTTGTGAGGTTTTCCTAAATATTTGTTCTTTAAGTCATGTAAAGAAATAGACTTTCCATGTAAATCAAAAGGGACTGGATTGAGCGGATAAATATAGCAAGCGTTTCCTGTTACGCCAAACTCAACAATCAACCAATCCCCAATACGCATAATGAAGGCATTGTTATTTGATTGGCCGGCATTTTCGAGACGCTGTAAACGTCCAAAGGCTCTTTTGCGTAACTCTTTATACGGCTCACTATTGTTCCACATAGCATCTGGCCCAAGCACTAACCAAATATCCTCAATTACTGTTTCAAAGCGCAGCCAATACTTTAGACGGCGTTGATCCACCTGTCCATCTTCACTTAGCACCGCGAAAAAGTCTGTAATTAACCTCCTCTTGAGCCAACCGTTGATCATTTCTCGTGCTTCATCATCTGGCTGGTTACTAGCCCGCTTTACCCACGCATCCCAAGACGTGCGCTTCAACCAAGGGTTGCCAATAATGGACACCGCCGCATCACGTAACGCTGGATGCTCTGGTTTGTTCGCACAGCGCGTATAGCGGCTAACCAATAGTGCAATCGCTCGACGCATTAGAATCACGGATACCTTCACTTCTGTTTGCCCTAGGACCGACTTGAGCAACTGGTCAATGTGTTCTTTGAATGGCTCGTCGCCCAATACCTCTGCTGTCCTAATCTGCGAAAGTATCGTTTCTTCAATGATCCAAGAGCCGCTAGGGATACCCAAACCTTGCCTTGCATCTTCAAGGTTGGAGTTATCACCTCGTAGCATATCTGCCCCATAACGGTCACAAGGTTTATTGGTCAGCAGGTTTTCATGCTTAGTTAATATGGCGAACCAGCTTGGCAAACGTAGTTTCTTATTCTCGCCATCGCGCTGGAATTGTACTTTTTGCCTCGCCAACCAGTCGCGTAATATTCCCCATCCAGCTTGCGCTACTTCGGATGTCTGCTCATCGTAACGTGCAAAGGCGAAATAGCTGCTTAATAAGGCTTGAAAGCATCTGAACCTTCGTTTGCAATCTTCTATGTGGTCAACATCGGCAAGTAACTCGCTACGCAACCTATCATCGCCCAACATACACCAACCATCCTGCATTCGCATTGCAGCGCCGTAGCAGATATATTTCCTGTCACGAAAGTTCGCCACTAAATGGGACTGACGGTATGTCGCAATGACTTGGGCTATGGATGCGCTAGGTGGCGCAGATGATACGCCATCCAATTGCTGGTTGATTTTTTGCAGGTTTTTGATTGCGTTCGAATTTTCCCAACTCAACGAGGCTGGAAAAGCCTCACGAAAAGTCCGCGTCAGTGATGATTGGAGTTGGATAAGCTCATTCATCACAAGTCCAGTGGGCAAGTTGCATCGTCTAGTGGTGCAAACCGCGATGTATGACGTTTTTCGCCAATCTCCATAAATTCCAACCTTAGTTCAATTCGGCGACTCTCTTCATCACTTTTCTTCAAGGCATTAAAAGAAGACCCGCCCACCAAGAACAAGTCTCGCACCAGTATTCGATCAGCATCAGTCAAAGCATCGGGCACCGATTTTGGCGATGCCAGTAATACGCAAAGCACGCGCTCGGAGCGTTGCAGGCTCAGATTGAGGTTGTAAATGTAACTTCCACGCTGATCGGCGAACCCCTCGGCCACAATGCGCTTGAGCCATTTTTGGCCGAGCGGGTCATTTGCTTTAGTTAATATAACTTTGGATACGAAGCTCCGTAATTTTGAATCGGGAGAAGGATGTTCTTTGTCGATAAGGAATTTGTGCCCGTTTGTGGGGAAACGAGCTTGTTCTTGAAAATCAATTGAGTGGCCGCGCACGACAATTCCAGGGTATTCTTTTGCCGCACCGGTAATTTAATTCAATAATTTTTGAATTTCCCGCTCTCGTTCTGCTTGCTTTTGTGCAAGCTCATCCGGTTTCTGCGTCACTGCAAACAAAGCCACAGTAACAGCAACAAGAAACAGTACCATTAAAGCTGTCATCAAGTCTGCGAATGAAATCCAAAAAGGCTTTTCCGCTTCATCGCGGGCGCGTTTTCTAGCGGGTAGCTTAAGTCCAATCACGATCTATCAGCCTTTTCTACTTGGCAGATCATCAAGAGTATCCCCTAGCTCCTGAATACCATTGCGCAACAAACCTACGGCCTGTGATAATTCCTGCTGAAACTGGGAATTACCCTGCCGTAAGGTGTTAGTGATCTCGTTAGCAAAACTCTGATGCGACTCAGTGAGCACTTTATTAATACCTTGTAGATAAGAATCGGCCAACTGCTGAGCATGTCCAAGCTGGTCGGCGGCGGCCTTAAGTTGGCTGACAAGTTGAGTCGTTAAGCCCGCTTCTTTTTTGGCCGTTTCCACCGTTGACTTAAGGTCAGCCAACATAGCAGCTAAAGCATCGCTGGTGCGCTGATAGTCGGCAAACATCTGTTGAACGGATGCTGTAGCAGAGCTTAGAGATTGTGCGGAAGACTGTATCTTTCCAGTCGCATCGGCGGTGGCGTTCATAGTTCCAGCCACGCTCTGACCCGCCTTAGCGAAATCATCCGCAGCAATCGCCAGCACCTCCGCACCGGAATTCATGCGTTCAATGGAGCTTGTGGTCGCGGAAGATAATGCCGAAACACTGGTTTGTAAATCTCCACTCGTTTTCACCAACTGTGCAATGAGAGTTTCTACGTGATTGGAAAGATTGCTTGCAGCAGAAGCTTGTGCTGTTGAATTCTCGCGAGATTGATCTTGAATTTGTCCGATTACACCCGCTACTTGCTCGCCAAGCTTACCCAATGTTTCTTGTAATTTTTGCGCAGATTCGGTTTGTGACTGGCTTACGGACGCACGAATCTGTTCGACAAATTCCCCCATCTGCTTATTCAGTACACTCTGACGAGCTTCCATTGATGTGATAGCATGATTAAGACGCTCAGCCATTGCTTCAGTAGCATTTTGCCCTGCTGTACTTATATTGGCAGCTAGTTTATCGAAGTTGGCTGCGCTAACCTGCATCGCTTGCGCCGTCTGCGCCAGCAAATCACTCATGCCACTCAATTGACCACCAAACATTTTTTCCATTCGCGCTGAAAAGTCACTCAGCACATCAGTCAACATTCTATTTACGGCATCGCCCTGGCTCGCTCCAACTCCCTCAACAGCTTTGGAAATGCGTTCCATTGGCTCACGTAAACTATCCGCAAAGCTTTGCCCGATACCAGAAGACATTTCCCTGATTTGCCTCTCAGTCAATTCTGTCAATATAACTTTTAAGTCAGTTACTAAAGCATCCTTAAGTTGGGTTGCCTGCGTTGCCGAGGTCTCGGATGCCTCCACCAATCGCGCTAAGTACTCCTCTCCCGCACCTGCATCAAAAAAACTGTCAATTAGTTGACATAACCGTTCTACCTGTCTATAGCGTAATGTTAGCTCACGATTTGTCCACCAAGTAGTTAGCATTGCCAACCCAATGGCAATGGCTGAAACAATAAAGGCGTGAGCTACTCCTTGAATGAGCACCTCAAGCGATTTTTTTATTATTTTTGGATCATCAGCACCGACCTGAAAATCACTCAATCCGTAAATTAATCCAGAGAATGTTCCGATGATGCCTAAGCCAGTCAGAATCCCAGGCAGGTGCTTATAGAATGCGGTCTTAAGCGGCGTCTCCACTAAGGCCTGTTCAGAGAAAAAAACCTCCGCCATTGCCGTTGCACGGTAACAAGTGACTTTTAACTGCCCAGAAGTATCCTGCTTTTTTTGCGGATGAAGCGTTTCGGAAAACTCATTCCATAAGTGCTGCAATTCATCTGTGACCATTACCTCTTGAATTTCATGAAGATCAATAATTGGAGTACCAGCCAACTTTTTTTTGACCTCACCTAGTTTGAGAATGGCAGCCCGAAGCTGCATATGAAGACGTAGTGATGGCCAAAAGAATTGTACAAAGAAGAAGCAGGTGGTTAGAAATAGAAGAACAATAACAATCTGAACAACGCCAGTAACATCTAAGAAATATTGCAAAACTAAATCCATGAAATCCATCCATTCAATAAAGCCTTAACTTACATCACTAGATTCTTAGGCTTAAATCTTATTTAGTGGTCGAGTAAGGATTTTGAAATATACCACAGATATTTGCCTGCTCCCGTTAATGAGAATTGAAGCTAATTTGGAGCGGCGGCTTTGTGCTGAAAGTACTCATTGGTGTTAAAAAACTGAATGACTGCTCTGTCCCAATTTAGGTTACGCTTTGTGAATTATTTGGCGATAAAAAATATATTGTTCTGACCAAGCGTTTACGAACATACCTCTCGCAAGTAGCCTTAAAGCCCAAGCGCATAAGTGCCGACACTCGATCAGGGTCAAATAAAAGAGTCACATTAGATGCATGCTTGCTAGGACCATTTGAAATGCAGCAGCCAATCTCGGTTAATCGATGACCAAACCACTTGGAGTAACCACGTAAGCCCTTAGTCGGTAAGCCATGAATCTTCCAACACTCGCCTGCAGTAAGCCCGCGACGAACGCTCATGTGGGTGCTTGCCATTTCAGCGCGTAGCATAGCAGGCAGAACACGAACCAGAGCATCAGTAAGCGCTTCGTCCATCTGCTTGCGAGAGACGGCATTTACCATGCCTCCGACCTGCTGCATCACCGGTTGCGGCAATAACTCATCGGATGGCTGAAACGGATGATAGCTACTCGTTACCAAAGCATCATACGTGCGGATAACATTCAAATAAAAAGATGGGCTGATCCAATTGGCGTAAGCGTAGACAAGCTCCCAGCACACATACGTTCCACCATAGCGACCAGTGCGAGATTCAACAGGATTTATATTACTCATATGTGAGGAATTAGAAATGGCGTCAATTAGGCCGCCAACAAAATCCATACGCATGAAGTTTGACGGCTGAAACGCCTTATCACCTCCTGCAGCACGATGCAAATCATTGAGGCTATAACGCCCTTCGGCGTCTTGGTGAACAACAACGCCAGCAACGGTTAAGTTCTGGCTGCGGACTAAATTCATAACAGGCT
Organism: Methylotenera sp.; assembly: GCA_013141495.1. Classification (GTDB taxonomy): domain Bacteria; phylum Pseudomonadota; class Gammaproteobacteria; order Burkholderiales; family Methylophilaceae; genus Methylotenera. The sequence continues at coordinate 103,046 of JABFQV010000011.1, forward strand.
CCTCGGCATTAAGGGAATGTGGTCGAGGCGCTCCGCTTAATGCCAAGCGAAATTCAGAGGCAAATCCTAGCCTCAACCAACATAACCATGTTGATGTCACGACCAGATAGTTAAAACCAGAACATTCGAGCAGTAAATAACGCTCGAATATCTTGGACAAGTGCAAAAAAAAGCATACGGCACACATGCGGCGATATCACCCGCGATTCCCGAAACGGGACAAAACAGGACTGCCCAGACTTTTCCGCGATTCCCGCCACCCCTATGAGGGGAAGGGAATTCGGGAACGGGATTGGGTTAGTTAAATAATCCATAGCCAACCCTCCTTATGAGCAAGTAATCCACGACTAACTAAACCTTGTATTGCGCTTCTAGTACGTTCAGTTTGACGCTTGGTTTCTACTAATAATGATTGGCGAGTTTTATCAATAGCGTCATCTAACGTAATGCATGGTCTACCTATTGGAGCGCCTGCTTTACCTGTAGTGGGCGACTTCTTAAATACATCTTGCATTGCTTCCCATATCAACTTTTGGTTTCCTGATTTTGGAGGCAATACACGACGCATTTCTCCATCTAAACTGTCATTAGGTATTGCGACACATGATGTGATTTCCTCGCCTTCATCATCAGTACCAACATTGACGACTTCAAGGCAAAATGGATGCGCCTTACCCGTAACATCATCTTTTGATTTAGAGACATTCCACTCACTACGATTATCAGTTTTGATGACTTCAATAGCACCATCAAGTGCGGCATATAGGCTGGAATGTCCACGTAAGCCCTTAGAGGTATCTTTACCTGTATGGTGAACTAACAACACTAAACCACCAGTAAGACTCTGTAAGCGCTTAGATGCGGCGATTAGGTTGCCCATGTCTACGGATGAGTTTTCATCTGCACCAGACGCCGCGCGATTCAATGTATCAAGTATGACTAAGCCATTTGCGCCACCACACGCAATCACCTCTTTTGCTAGTTCTGAGACATCATTGCTAAGCAGGTCAAAAGGTTGCAACATGAAACGGAGTTTGTTTGGAACGGGCTTATCGTAATACAAGCTCCATGCTTTAACTCGCTTACCTAGTCCACTTTCACCTTCGAGGCAAACGTAGGTAACTGGTGATCGTTTAATGCGTCTTCCAAACCATTCATATTCACCACTAGCAATTGCGCATCCTAAGTCTAAAGTTAAGAAGCTTTTACCACTTCCACTAGCACCATAAAGTGCCGCCAACCCCTCCATAGGAAGCACTCCACGCACCATCCAGCGCATTGGTGGTAGATTGTATAGGTCAGCAGCAGTAAGCATCTTAAAACGCTGTTTACTGATATCAACATCAAAAGCATTTATCACATTATTAGATGCCATTTTTAACCACCTCATAAGCATGATTTATGCGTGACGATGCGAGTAACAATCGATCCCTATCTGGACTGCTAAGTATCAACCCTTTTGCCATATCGGAAGCGTAAATGAAGACAAGTGTTGTCTCAAATTTTATGATGCTGAGTATGTCCATTGCATAGAAGGGCTTTCGATCTTTCTTGAAATTACCTTCAGCCATTTCTGGCATGATGTCTGAGAAATCTAAACCAATCGCACCGAGCACATCAATGGTTTGGCAACCGCTGAAGCAATGAAGCAATAACCTGCCACCATCATCTTTAATAGCTAGACTGGGGCTTCTATCGCCATGTGCTGGGCAGCATGCTTTGTAACGGTTATTGCCGATTCGTTGTACTTTATCTAGGCGTGATAGCAATGTATTTAAGTTGCTCATAGCACACCTCCCACACCTAAAAACCTTGATGGAATACGATAGCGTAGGCAGCGGGTTCTGGTTTGGGACAGATAGGATTGTCGCAATGTTTCCCAGTAAGCCACGATTGGTAACTCGTCTTGTAAACACGCCAAAACGCCAATGAGTTCCTGTCGTTGGTTGGCTGGATAGTCAATCACTGAAATGGTATTGCCATCCAGCAACTTAGCTTTGATTGAAGCTTTTAAGGTGGTAAAATTGGATCGAGTGTGTAGTTCAAACCCGGATAATGCTTGGCGGCTATTCGGGTTTTTCATTATAGGCCACCTACTAATAGACGTTTAATGTCAGCAACTGACCATGCAAGTCTGCCATTGATTCGTACTGGTCGTATCGGACCGTTCTCTAAGCAAGCCCAAGCCCTTAATGTTTGGCTCTTACGATTTAAGTAGTATGCGGCTGCATCGGTTGGTACTGTTGGATTACTAACTTCTGCCAATGGTGTGAATTGAATCAGCCGTGCAGGTTGCACGTGTAGCACGGAGAGTCTTGCTTCCACTGCTTGTTGTATCTGTTGAATTATTGCTGTTGTCATTTTGAAACCTCGTTTTGTATTTTCGAGGCTTCAGCATGGCTTACGGCATTTTTTTAACTCATACCGCCGTATGTTATAGCTAGGTTTTATAAGGCTTACAGCGGTGTTGTGCTGTATGTTCGCCGTAAGGGTGTGCCGTATTTAATCCATTAAATCTGTTTTTTCCTGCCACTCTTTCGACCAATCCTTCAAATTCATAAACGCTAAATTGAGCTCTTTTTTCGTTATGCCCTTATCCATTAGTGCAAGTCCAATTAAAACAGGATTCCATGTGTGTGATACTCGCCTCCCTTTGCTTCCTCTTGATACTCGGCAGGGCACTAACCAGCGTGGTACATCAGCCAAATTACGCCCCCATTGGTCATAATCAAAATATAAGCCTTTGAAGGTACGCATTATTACCCTTTTTGGTTCACCAATCATGGCGTTAGGCACACTACGAGCTTGAGTTGTTGGCAATGCTTCAATTAGCGCCTTGGCTTGCAACTTTACACCACGCGGGAACCTATCTGGAAGGCTCCAGCATAGAGACTCGGCCCATGTTCCAAATGCAGTTAAATCAACGCTGTCGGAATCAATTTTACTTTGAGTTATATTTTTACATTCAAAATGCTTAGTAGCTACATCCAGTCGTAGCTCATACTCGTTAGGCCAGTTTCTCACAAAGTACCATCGTTTTGGAGGCTCTAGGTCTAGCGATAGCGCTACCGCTTTCCAAACAGCGCATTGTGGGATTCTTTCCCAAACATCCCAATTTGCTTGTAATTGTTCATCATCAAGCGTCCCGGATGAGTTCATGTATGCAAGAATATTTATTTGTTGCTTACGGCTTATGCTGAAACTGCCGACTTTTCTTGTTGTCTTGTCCATATCTACTCCTTTAGGCAGGTATCAACGTAAATAAACAGTATTAATACCATGCTTTAGATGAATTATTAAAATGGCTATGCCGTTTTAATAATATGAATCTCAGCTTTTACAGGCTTAAACTTAATGTTAGCTTGCTCTAGCATCCATGTTTCAATCTTAATATGCCACATTCTTAACAAATCCAATGGACGGCGAATATAATTTTGCTCTCTTACGCCTTGTGGGGCGTGACCTTGTATTTGTGCAGCAATACCAGCAGGCGTCTCTATCCATTCACATAACGTTGCAAAACTACGGCGTAATCCGTGCAGCGTTAGCTCCACGCCGGCTTCGGAGCAGGCTCTACGATGTGCGTCAGATGGGTCAGCTAAATAGCCGGACTTTGCGGCAGGACTACTAAAAACAAACTTATTGCGACGTGGTAGTGATTGCAGCAAGCTTTCTACATAAGGGGTTAGTGGGATGGATGGATTTTTTTCAGTCTTGTCTTTCATTGTGATTTTTTTCCACTGAAAATCTATGTCAGTCCATTTAAGTTCAGCAACTTGCTCGCGACGGCGACCTGTCAGTAATAATGTTTGCAGGTAAGCGCTAATAACTGGATTGCCAATTTGTTTAACAGCGGCAAACCATGCTGGCAATTGCTCCCGTTGAAGAACGTCATTTTTAGTTTGTGGCTTCCCCAATCTTTTTCGTGCAATTTCATTTTTTGCCGCGTTACCTGTAACTATTTGACCATAAACTTTGTGCGTCTCGCACCATGATAAAAATGCTCTCAATAATCTAAATGCAAGTCGCGCCTGTGTAGGTCTTTTTTCGGCTTCAGTATTTGCCCATTCTGTAACCACTTCGGCGGTTAAATCAACAAGCCTTAAATCTGCAAGTGAGGCTAGTGGTGCAGGTTCCGTTAATTTATCGCTTCGCTTTCTTTGCACACCACCAGCATGAATCATTTTGACGTGGTCTTTGTAATGGCGGTCTGACCATGAATTTTCTTTGCCTTCTTTAGCTTCTTTTCGCTCGGCGATATATTCAAGCCATACATTACCAAGCGCGATCGATTCTTTTTGATTCCGCAGTATTAATTCAGCTTCTTCTGCTTTCTTAGCTTGTATAGCGGCTGCGAGGGCTGCTTCTTTATCCGCTCTTACTTGACGCGGGTCAACGCCTTGGTCGGTCAAGGTCTTGAGGCGGGTCGCTTCAGCCTGAGCCTGACCTATTGTCCACGTGCGCGTATCACCTATGGTTATTCGTAGCGTCTTATTATTTAATGATGTTTCAAAAATAAAAGACTTGGCACCTGAAGCAGTAACACGTAAACCTAGCCCGGGCGTCTTACCATCCCAGTAGAAGCTTTGCTGCTTACCTGAGGCGCACTCCAAAGTAGATATAAAACCTATAGTAAAATTTTTCTTAACCATCAGCGATTCCATGTAGGGGCTATGTAGGGGAATTATAGCTACACTATGGAATGTTAATCAACACAATAAAATTAGTAATTTATATAATTACATGTTTTTAATCGATTATTTTAATTTAAGAAATTGTTATCAACACCAATAAATACCATTATGCGGGGATTGAAAATCCGCGTGTCACTGGTTCGATTCCAGTCTCGGCCACCAATATAAAATATAGCTCACAGTGATGTGGGCTTTTTTTACATCCGAAGGATTTAGCTTCATATTAGGGGCTATGTAGGATTTTCCCATCAACGCTTGCATCCTTAAAAGTAAAAATCCCGCCTATTGAAGCGGGATAATTTATTTCAGCATAACCATCGACAGCTTGGTTTTACTCCACAACATCCTTCGCCTTGCTCTCTTCAAGCAGTCTGCCACTGCATACGGCATCTGCACCACCACGTTTTGCGGCACTACATGGTCAATAATATGGCTTTCACAGCGACCTTTACACGTTCTTGCACTTGGACAACTGCATATTTAACGGACAAAACAAAAGATTTGTTGCAAAATGCCCGTCGCAGTAAAAATAAAACTAATAAGAAAGGTTAAGCATGGCTATAGCTTCATTTTCACAAAAGTACAAAAATTTTAAAACCCTTATGGCAGAAAATAATATGACGAAGATTGCATTTGCTTTCTTCCTAATATCTGCCATTGCCGGCACATTCATTTCAACTGGTGTCGAAACTTTCATGAAGTCTTTTTTTCCCTCTATGGATGATACTACCCAGATTATAGAGAATCAAAACAAGCAGTTTAACGATGTGAAAGAAAATCTCGCAAAACTACAAGGAGCTTTGTCAGGTAAAGATCGCGAAACATTTAATTCATTGAAGGATTCTTATCAATCCGCATTTAAAGCGAGTGAAGTCCTAGCAACAAGCTATCAAATCTTAAAGGATGAAAATGACTCCTTAAGAAAAGTTCTGAAAAAGGAAAAGGGTATTGATGGTGGTTTTGATATTCTTCTTCCCGAAAAACAAGGCTATAAATTAGATAGCGCAGTTACCTTTGGTAATAAATATTACGGCAACGCCCAAGGATCTTTTACCCTTACATCAAAGAATCCTGAGGAAAATTTAATAGAAAAAAACATCAAGGTAGGGCAAGGAATGTCATTTACTAATGAAAGTGGGAAGAAATGCTCCCTCAATTTTCTAGGTGCCAAGAAGATTGAAGGGGGTAGCACAGCTGTTGGGAAATTCGCTGTACAGTGTAATTAAAGATTTATTTCCAATAACCATTAAATTTTACGACATCTCCTTGATGCTCCTGCAATTCTTTATACTTCAACTAGTGCAGTATGCTTACATAATTGCTATGATTTGCATTGGTTAATTTAGGTTTATTTTAATGAGTACTTATAGTGAAATTCAAGCGCATGACTTATTTGCCATGATGGCATCACGCCCACTGTTATTAGTGGATGTTCGTAATGATGATGAAGTAGCACGTGGCATTATCCAAGGCGCTATACACATCCCGCTGGCCATGTTGCCTGTGCAGTATGACTCGCTGACTAAAGTTGAAAATGTTGTGTTTTATTGCCACAGTGGCATGCGTTCTGCACACGCCGCCGCTTTTGCGGCCAACAAGGGCTGTAAAAACGTTTATAACTTGGCTGGCGGCGTTTTAGCTTGGAATAAAGCAGGGTTTTCTTTTGTGTAGCCTAGCCACACGCAAAAAAATGAAGGGTAACTAAAAAACAATGGAATTTGATAAAGAAGTTGATGCCACGGGCCTGAACTGCCCTTTGCCTATTTTGCGCTGTAAAAAAGGCTTAAGCGATATGGCGCCGGCGCAAGTGTTAAAGATCATCTCTACCGACCCTGGCTCTGTCAAAGATTTTAACGCTTTTTGCGTGCAAACGGGCCATGCACTTTTACAATTGGATGAAGATGACACGTCTTTCACGTTTTATATTAAAAAACGTGCCGGTTAGCGTAAAGGTATTACACATAAGAGAGGAACAGTAGAAAAGGTGCTTTTAAGCACCTTTTCTACTTATAAATACCGTCTCACAACATAGCAGTTGTTTGACTCTACCGACTTAAAGCCCTTTATTTACTTTAACTTAGCCAACTGACTCTGTAGCTTGCCTAAACTGCTACTAAATTCGGCCACGCGCGCTTTTTCTTGCTCCACTACTGCTGCCGGTGCACGCGCTACAAAGCTTTCATTATTGAGCTTTGCATTGGCTTTGTTAATTTCGCTTTCTAAACGGGCTATTTCTTTACCTAAACGCTCTTTTTCAGCCGCAACGTCAATTTCAACTTTTAACATGAGCTTAAAGTCATCCACTAACATCACGGGCGCATCAGCTTCCGGCAGCTCAGCCACAATCGCAACCTCTTCTAACTTAGCCAAGGCTTTCAGGTAGGGCGCATAAAGCGCTAACTTTTCAGCATCACCTGATGCAATTAAAGGCACGCGTGCGGCTGGTGAAATACTCATTTCACCACGCAGGCTACGGCAGGTATCTACCATTTGCTTTAATTGTGCCACCCAGACTTCAGCGACTTCATCAAGCTTATCAGGCTGCGCACTTGGGTAAGCTTCCAGCATGATGCTGGCACCGTGCTTCTCGGTCATCGGTGCAATGGTTTGCCAAATTTCTTCGGTAATAAATGGCATGATTGGGTGCGCTAAGCGTAAGATTGTCTCCAAAACCCTCAGCAAAGTGCGGCGAGTCGCGCGCTTCTCTGCATCGCTTCCGTTCTGAATTTGCACTTTGGCTAACTCTAAATACCAATCGCAGTATTCATCCCACACAAACTCATAAATCGCTTTTGCTGCCAAATCAAAGCGGTAATCTGCAAATGCGCGCTCCACTTCAGCTTCTGTGCGTTGCAATTTGCTGACGATCCAGCGATCCGCTTGTGAGAACTTGCGCCCGCCGGCATGGCAGCTGGCAGCATCAAAACCATTGTCTTGGCCTTCGGTGTTCATCAACACGAAGCGCGTTGCATTCCATAATTTATTGCAAAAATTGCGGTAGCCATCGCAACGCTGCAAATCAAATTTAATGTCACGCCCAGGCGAAGCGAGTGCTGCAAAAGTAAATCTAAGTGCGTCGGTTCCATAAGCATTAATGCCTTCGGGAAACTCTTTACGCGTATGCTTCTCGATTTTTGGCGCATCTTTCGGGTTCATTAAGCCCGTGGTGCGTTTTTTAATTAAGTCATCAAGCGAAATACCGTCAATCAAGTCAATCGGGTCAAGCACGTTGCCTTTAGATTTACTCATCTTTTGGCCTTCGGCATCGCGAATCAACCCGTGCACATACACATGTTTAAACGGAATTTTGCCGGTGATGTGCGTGGTCATCATCACCATACGCGCCACCCAGAAGAAAATAATATCAAAGCCTGTTACCAGCACTGACGACGGCAGATATTGCTGCAAGGCTTGGTTTTGAGCGTCAAGCGCTTCATCGCCAGTCCAATCCAGCGTTGAGAACGGCCAAAGCGCAGATGAATACCAGGTATCCAACACGTCATTATCACGGGTTAATTCTCCTGAATAGCCATCTTTTTCTGCAAGTGCTTTTGCCTCAGCTTCATCATGTGCAACGTAAACTTTAGCGTGCCCATTTTCATCTTGGCCATACCAGGCAGGGATTTGATGCCCCCACCATAACTGGCGTGAAATACACCAGTCCTGAATGTTATTGAGCCACTGATTATAGGTATTGACCCAGTTTTCAGGGTAGAACTTGATTTCACCGCTCGCAACAACATCTAACGCTTTTTGCGTAATGCTTTTACCATCAGCGGCTGGCTTGCTCATGGCAACAAACCATTGATCAGTCAGCATCGGCTCAATCACCACACCGGTACGATCACCGCGCGGCACTTTAAGTTTGTGTTTATCGGCTTTTACTAAATAGCCTTGGGCATCTAAGTCAGCCACTACTTGCTTACGTGCTGCAAAGCGCTCTAAACCTTGATATTGCACCGGTGCGGCGTCATTCACAAAACCTTGTAAATTTAAAATGCCTATCATCGGCAACTGATGACGCTGACCCACCGCATAGTCGTTAAAATCATGTGCGGGCGTCACTTTTACCACGCCCGTGCCGAATTCTTTATCTACATAGTCATCGGCAATAATCGGGATTTCACGGTCACATAACGGCAACTTTACGTGTTGACCAATCAAATGTGCATAACGCTCATCTTCAGGATGCACCATTACCGCCACGTCACCCAGCATGGTTTCTGGACGCGTTGTAGCAACGGTTAATAAGCCATCACCCCTAGCAAGCGGATAGTTGATGTGCCACATAAAGCCATCTTCTTCCTCCTGCACTACTTCTAAATCTGAAACCGCTGTGCCTAATTTCACATCCCAATTTACCAAGCGTTTACCGCGATAAATCAAACCTTCGTTATACAAACGGACAAAAGTCTCAGTGACGGTTTTATTCAGGCCGGCATCCATGGTAAAGCGCTCACGTGACCAATCAGGCGAAGTGCCCAACCGGCGCATTTGGCGGGTGATGGTAGAGCCGGAATGCTCTTTCCACTCCCATACTTTTTCTAGAAATTTTTCACGGCCAAGCGCATGGCGCGACACGCCTTGCGCATCGAGCTGACGCTCCACTACAATCTGCGTTGCAATGCCGGCATGGTCTGTGCCCGGCTGCCACAGCGTGTTATCGCCACGCATGCGATGGTAGCGCGTTAACGTATCCATCAAGGTCTGGTTAAAACCGTGCCCCATGTGTAGCGTGCCGGTGACATTAGGCGGCGGCAGTAAAATACAAAAGTTATCTTGCTTGGATGGGTCTAACCCTGCGGCGTAATAGCCTTTGCCCTCCCAAAATTCGTACCATTTGCTTTCAATAGTTTTGGGGTCAAAGGATTTGGCTAGCGCATTATTTTCAGGCATGTTTTTAGAAGAATGTTCAGTTGTCATAGCCGAACATTTTAACATAGGCTATGCGCTGTGACATGTCGCCAAATAACTCATCGTTAATGAAGGCACAATCGCTAGGTTCTGACTGTAAAATGCAGTGTTAATCGCCCAATGCTAAAGGAGCAACCTTCTCCCAATAGCGTGAAAACCGTTTCAGCCGTTTACTGCTGATTTTCACATCGACAAATTGCGCTTCTGGCTGCCATTTAGGTGCAAAGGGTGCTAATAATGCTTTGATTTTTCTATTGGGCGTATCCTGCGTAATCACTTGGCCCACACCGCGGCTGATCAACACTTCATAGGTGTCACCAAACCACACCTCAACGCCATCCATCTCACTCAAACAATCTGCTAAAAACTGCAATCTATTCAGTGACCAATGTCCATAAAGCTGCGGATCAAACACAAAAAATTTAGGAAACGGTCTTTTAAATAAATCGTGCGCGGCAGATAGCATTTCATCATGCACATAAATAGCAATCGCTTTAAAGCTGGAGGGCACCGTCATCGGTAAAAGTTTAATGGGGTATTGTTTTGCACTAGACGCTGGCGCCTTATTAAACAAGCGCTCATTTAAAGCTTCATAGCTGTCATCAAACGGGCATATTGCCTTGCAGTTAGCACAATACCTTTCACCGGTATAGCGGCTTATATTCTCTTTGTTAAAGTAATAAGGTTTGGAGCTAAAGGTTGACGTCACCCACTGCCAAGACAGATGATTACTGGCAATATCACCATCTAATAAATGTTGCTCAAACCAATCAGCGGCAGCGCGCCAATCCATTTTTAAATGATGCACAATATAACTGGCAAGCCACATGCGCGCATGGTTATGCACATAACCGGTAGCAAGCAAATCATTAACAAAAGCATCCATGCAAGGCAAACCTGTTTTGCCCTGCACAATGGCATCACTTAACGGCGCATAACCAATAGCAACTTTTGGCGGCTCAATCTCACTATAAATTGCATCGCCTTTTTCATACCAAACTTGCCGCCAATAGTCTCGCCAGGCTAGCTCGGTTAAGAGCTTTTCAGCCTCTAAACCAAAGCGATTTTTAATTGAAAAGAATGCTTCATTTAAGGTAACGCAGCCATGGCGTAAATACGGAGACAGGTGTGTAACGGCGCCATTAAGAAAATTTCGGTTTTTTGCATAGGCAACAATATCAATGCTATTGAGTTTTTTTTGCGCACTCAAGCGCCCACCCACCCAGCTCGACTCCAAGCCAGCGCCTTCTGCGTCAACAAATATGCGCTTAATATAATGCAGTCGTTCAACACGATCAGCAGGAATATGTAATCTTTGTGCCGGACTCATACGTCAATTCTCCTACATTTTTCAGTTAGTGTACTATTTTTTAATCACGGTGCGTGGGATATTTACCCATGAGATTTTTGTCCAAAAACATCTAAATAACGTGCCATAATAAGCACTCGAATTAAGGGCACCTCTATTAATTCAATTTGTAACCGTAAAGGTCATCACCACCAATCTAAGTCGCTAAAGCGACAAGATTGGTGCGATAAGCTAGACAAGGCGCGAGTAAAAAATTATGACGCAGCATATGGTCGATATGTAAGGAATAATTTTTTATGAGCAACGCAGTATCGCGAAGGAAATTGAGTTAATAGAGGTACCCTTAAGTGTTGGATTCAAACGAAGTGTTGGTAAAGGAATATCATGATAGAACCTATGTGGGCTTGGGGTGCCCTCGGCTTAATACTACTTGCCCTTGAGATGACCACTGCAACCTTTTATGCCATGTGGTTTGGTATTGCTGCTTTTTGTGTGGCCATTACCATGTGGATATGGCCTAATACAGCGGTTGGCGTCCAGTTTGCATTATTTGCCATCACGTCTTTAAGTGCCCTAGCAATTTGGCGATTTAACTACAAAAAAACAGAAACACACTCGCGCGTTGGCCAAGCACAGGGTGAAGAGATTGGTAGAACCGGCATCGTGATTGAAGCAACCAGCCCAGCACAAAACGGTGTCATTCGCTTTACGCAGGGCTTAATGGGTAGCCGTGAGTGGGCGGCGGTGTCAGATGAAACCATTGAGGCCGGAAGCCAGGCAACTGTGGTTGCGGTTGAAGGCAATGCCTTAAGAATTTCAAAATCCAGTTAAATTTCATAAATAATTAATGTTTTAACCTCATATAAAAGGAAATAAAAATGACCGAATTTAGTTTCGTACTGATATTTTTGGTAATCGTCGCCATTATTAAGGGCGTACGCATTGTGCCGCAGGGTGAAGAGTGGGTAGTAGAACGCCTGGGTAAATTTGCTGGCGTACTCACACCAGGCTTACACGTCATTAACCCGATTTTTACCAAAGTAAGCTACAAAGTCACCACCAAAGACATTATTTTAGATGTGCCAGAGCAAGAAGTGATTACCCGTGACAACGCGGTAATTTTAGCCAACGCCATTGCGTTTATTAAAGTTTCAAACATTGAGCGTGCTGTTTACGGCATTGAAAACTTCCGTGAGGCGATGCGTAACATGGTGCAAACCAGTTTGCGTTCCATCATTGGCGGCATGGATTTAAATCAAGCGCTTACCTCACGCGACCGCATTAAGGCAGAGCTTAAAACCGCAATTGCAGACGAAGCGCTAGACTGGGGCTTAACCGTTAAATCCGTTGAGATTCAAGACATCAAACCGTCGCCTAACATGCAAGATGCAATGGAAAGACAAGCCGCTGCCGAGCGTGAGCGCGTAGCTGTAGTAACCGAAGCAGAAGGCGCCAAGCAATCACTCATCTTGAATGCTGAAGCACGCTTAGAAGCTGCTCGCAAAGATGCCGAAGCCCAAATGGTGGCCGCAAAAGCTTCTGCTGAATCGATTAAATTTATTACAGAAGCCGTCAAAGAGAACAACGCATCCGCCATGTTCTTGCTGGGTGACCGCTACATTACTGCACTGCAAAAAATGTCATCTTCAGAAAACAGTAAAATTATTGTGATGCCAGGTGATTTAGTAGGCGCGGTAAAGTCTTTGGTTGGCGGTAAATAGCCACTTTCTACCCCCTCCCCATTCTAGGGGGAGGGTTGGGGTG